>NZ_CP102288.1:67500-1450000 GCF_025151535.1 Segatella copri DSM 18205 | reverse complement strand
CTATGTCAGCATCTGTAATCAGCCATTTGCGACTATCACGTCTGTCACCGAAATATCCGGGCATTTCACCGAACAGTTCCTGTCCTGGAACCTTGAGGTTCTTATGGTAGAAGTCTATATTCATATAGACATCATACTCTTTGTTTGTAATCTTCCCCTTGAATAGGGTGCTGTCTGTTTGTGCCATACTAGATATACTAATTAGGCATAATAATGTTGCTAAAATCTTTCTTTTCATCTCTTTTTTCAATTAACTGCGACAAAGTTATTCATTTAAATCAAGAAAATTGCATTTTTTTTAGGATTTTAATAAGATTAATTCGTTTTTTTGCAAATATTTATCTATCTTTGCGGTGTTTATTGATAATTATATATGGAAAAGAAAAGATTATTTCCAGATTACATATTTGAGTCTAGTTGGGAAGTGTGTAATAAAGTTGGTGGTATCTACACCGTCCTTTCAACACGAGCTAAGACTCTTACGGAAAGGTTAAGGGATCAGCTAATCTTCATTGGTCCTGATTGTTGGGGAGACAAGGTGAATCCTTATTTCTCTCAAGATGATACGCTTTATGCGGAGTGGAAAACAGAAGCTCTGAAAGAGGGCTTAAAGGTTAAAGTAGGTAGATGGAATATACCGGGAGAGCCAGTAGCTGTTTTGGTAGATTTCAATCCTTACTATGCTGTTAAAGACCAGATCTATGGACAACTATGGCAGGACTATCAGGTTGATAGTCTTCATGCTTATGGTGACTATGACGAAGCATCGATGTTCTCTTATGCTGCCGCTCTGGTAGTAGAGAGTTTCTACAATCATGTTGTTGGAAAAGGCAAGAAAGTTATCTATCATGGAAATGAATGGATGACAGGTCTTGGTGTGCTCTATGTGAACAAGCATCTTCCTGAGGTGGCTACTGTGTTCACCACGCATGCTACAAGTATCGGTCGTAGTATTGCCGGTAATAATAAGCCTCTTTACGATTATCTTTTTGCCTATAATGGTGATCAGATGGCGCAGGAACTCAATATGCAAAGCAAGCATTCTATAGAAAAGCAGACTGCTAAGTATGTTGATTGTTTCACAACAGTGAGTGATATTACTGCCAACGAGTGCAAGGAATTGCTCGATAAACCGGTAGATTTCGTTTTGCCTAACGGATTTGACAATAGTTTTGTACCTAAAGCAAGTACCTTTACAAAGAAACGTAAAGAGGCAAGAAAGCGTTTGCTCGATGTAGCCAATGCTTTGATGGGTACAGATTTGGATGATGATACGCTCATTGTTTCTACCAGCGGACGCTACGAGTTTCGCAACAAGGGTATCGATGTCTATATTGAGGCTATGAACCGACTGCTTCGTGACAACAATTTGAAGAAGAATGTATTGGCATTCATTGATGTACCTGGTTGGGTAGGAGATCCACGTCAGGATCTGTTGGATCGTCTGAATAGCGGTAAGAAGTTTGAAACGCCATTGGAGGTTCCGGAGATTACCCATTGGTTGCATAATATGAGTCATGATAATGTATTGGGTATGCTGAAGTACTTCAACATGCATAATAATAAGGAAGACAAGGCGAAACTGATATTCTTACCTTGCTACTTGACAGGCGATGATGGCATTATCAACAAGAGCTACTATGATGTAGTGTTGGGTAATGACCTCTGTATCTATCCTTCTTATTATGAGCCATGGGGATATACTCCATTGGAGGCTGTTGCGTTCAAGGTGCCTTGTATCACTACCGATTTGGCTGGTTTCGGTCTTTGGGCTAACTCAGAGAAGGGAAGTTACAGTGAGATAGAGGATGGTGTGAAGGTTATCAAGCGTACCGACTATAATTATTCTGAGGTAGCTGATGCTATCAAGGATACCGTATCTAAGTACTCGGGATTCACCAAGACACAGGTGAACAAGTGTCGTAAAAATGCTGAGATTCTTTCAGAAAAAGCATTGTGGAAACACTTTATCGAGTATTACTATGATGCTTATGACTTTGCCCTGCGCAAGGCTGAAGTTCGTATGAAGAAATAATAATCTCTCTCTCTTGATGGCGTAAGCCATAAAACAAATATTTGGATTCTGCAAGAATCTCTATGTTTGCAAGATAGAAAATATACATCTTAAAAATAAAACACAATGAAAATTAAGGCAGACTATGCTAATGCTCCTCAATGGAAGGAGACAACCATTAAATCAAGCCTTCCTAAGGAGTTGAAGTGCTTGGATGAGATCGCTCACAATATGTGGTGGGCATGGAATTATGAAGGTCGTGACTTGTTCAAGAGCCTCGATGCTGATTTGTACGAGAAGTGCAATGCTAACCCTGTATTGCTCTTGGAGCGTTTGAGCTACGACCGCAAGGAGGCTATTGTTAAGGACAAGGAGACAATGGCTAAGGTTAAGAACGTCTATAAGATGTTCCGCGAGTACATGGATGTGAAGCCTAATGCTAAGCGCCCTTCAGTTGCTTACTTCTGCATGGAGTATGGTATCAACCAGGTGGTTAAGATTTACTCTGGTGGTCTTGGTATGCTTGCTGGTGACTACTTGAAGGAGGCTTCTGACAGCAACGTGGATATGTGTGCTGTTGGTTTCCTCTACAGATATGGTTATTTCAAGCAGTCTTTGAGCATGGATGGTCAGCAGATTGCTAACTATGATGCTCAGAACTTCAACTCTCTCCCTATTGAGCGAGTATATGATGAGAATGGTAACCCATTGGTAGTTGATGTACCTTACACAAACTATCAGGTACATGCATACGTATGGCAGATGAATGTAGGTCGTATCAAGTTGTATCTCCTGGATACAGATAATGATATGAACTCAGAGTTCGACCGTCCTATCACTCACGCTCTCTACGGTGGTGACTGGGAGAACCGCTTGAAGCAGGAGATTCTGCTCGGTATCGGTGGTATGCTCGCATTGAAGAAGATGGGTATCAAGAAGGAGATTTATCACTGCAACGAGGGTCATGCTGCTCTCTGCAACTTGCAGCGTCTCTGCGACTATATCGAGGAGGATGGCTTGAACTTCAACCAGGCACTCGAGTTGGTTCGCGCTTCTTCTCTCTATACTGTTCATACTCCTGTGCCAGCTGGTCATGACTACTTCGACGAGGCTCTCTTCGGCAAGTACATGGGTGGCTATCCACAGCGCCTTGGCATCTCTTGGGATGAGTTCATCGGTATGGGTCGTGAAAATCCAGACGATCACAACGAGCGTTTCTGTCTCTCTACATTCGCATGCAACACTTGCCAGGAGGTTAACGGTGTAAGTAAGCTTCACGGTTGGGTAAGCCAGCAAATGTTCTCTAACATCTGGAAGGGCTACTTCCCAGAGGAAAACCACGTAGGTTATGTAACCAATGGTGTTCACTTCCCAACTTGGACTGCAACAGAGTGGCGTAAGCTTTATGATAAATATTTCGACAAGAACTTCATGAACGACCAGAGCAACGAGGAAATCTGGCATGCCATCTACAATGTTTCAGATGCAGAAATCTGGAATACCCGCATGATATTGAAGAAGAAGCTCGTAGCTTATATCCGTGAGAAGTTCACCCAGACATGGTTGAAGAACCAGGGTGATCCTGCTCGTGTAGTATCTTTGCTCGAGCGTATCAACCCTAACGCTTTGATGATTGGTTTCTGCCGTCGTTTCGCTACATACAAGCGTGCTCACCTGCTCTTCACCGACTTGGAGCGCTTGTCTAAGATCGTTAACGATCCTGAGCACCCAGTATTGTTCTTCTTCTCAGGTAAGGCTCACCCAGCTGATGGTGCAGGTCAGGGCTTGATCAAGAAGATTTTCGAGATCAGTCAGCGTCCTGAGTTCCTCGGCAAGATTATCTTCCTCGAGGATTACGATATGACTTTGGCTCGCCGTCTGGTTTCAGGTGTTGATATCTGGATGAATACTCCTACACGTCCATTGGAGGCTTCTGGTACATCTGGCGAGAAGGCTGAGATGAATGGTGTTGTCAACCTTTCTGTACTTGATGGTTGGTGGGTAGAAGGTTACCGCGAGGGTGCTGGTTGGGCTCTTCCAGAGAAGCGTACATACCAGAACCAGGGTTACCAGGATCAGCTTGATGCTGCTACTATCTACAACCTCTTGGAGAACGACATCATCCCTATGTATTACAACAAGAATAAGGAAGGCTTCAGCAAGGAGTGGATCCAGGTAGTAAAGAACTCTATTGCTACTATCGCTCCTCACTATACAATGAAGCGCCAGTTGGATGACTACTATGATAAGTTCTACAATAAGGAGGCTGCCCGCTTCAAGAAGTTGAGCGCTAACGACAATGCACTTGCTAAGGAGATTGCACTCTGGAAGGAGAGCGTTGCAGAGCGTTGGGATGGTATCCACGTTGTATCTAAGGACGACTGCATGCTGATGGCTGCTGAGACAGGTCAGAAGATCAAGGTTCAGTATGTTATTGATGAGCAGGGCTTGAACGATGCAGTAGGCTTGGAGCTTGTTGTATTGAAGGATCAGCCAGAGGATGGCAAGCAGGTTTATGCTGTTTATCCATTCAAGATGGTTGGTCACGAGGGTAACAACTTTACATTCGAGACTGAGATTGAGCCAATCAATGCTGGTTCATTCAAGACAGGCGTACGTATGTATCCTAAGAATGATAAGTTGCCACACCGTCAGGACTTCTGCTACGTGAAGTGGTTGAACTAATATAATAGCGACATTGTCACATTATAAATATATGAATCCTGTATCTCTTTTTGGGATACAGGATTTTTTTGTTTGAAATCGAACAATGAACAGTGTTATTGTAGTTGTGGAAAGTGAAAAGTGAATTGTGAAAAGTGAATGTAGATTAGAAACAGGGGAAGAATGGAATCATAAAAAAGGAGTCTTCCTTTTTAAAAAGAAAGACTCCTTGTAAACTTGTATGATGATATTTCCTTATACCAGATACTGGGAAGAGATACTCTCGTTATCCTCAACGCGGCGAATGGTTTCTGCAAACATATCTGCAATAGAAATCTGCTTAACCTTTGCGCAACGCTTGGTGTAAGGGATGGAATCAGTGAATACTATCTCCTCAAGAGCAGAATCCTGGACACGCTCAGATGCAGGACCACTCATCACGCAGTGAGATGCACATGCACGAACAGTCTTTGCACCAGCCTGCTTCATGATGTCGGCAGCCTTCGTGATAGTACCGGCTGTATCGACCATATCATCAATGATGACAACATTCTTGTCTTTTACATCACCGATAATCTGCATGCTTGCTACTACATTGGCGCGAGCACGGGTCTTGTTGCAGAGCACGAGAGGGCAGCCGAAGTACTTAGCATAAGTGTTGGCACGCTTAGAACCACCAACATCTGGAGAAGCAATGACCATATCCTTGAGGCGTAAGCTCTGCAGGTATGGCAAAATAACGCCAGATGCATAGAGGTGATCTACAGGAACATCAAAGAAACCCTGAATCTGGTCGGCATGGAGGTCCATGGTGATGAGACGGTCGATACCGGCAACGCTGAGCAAGTCGGCTACCAGTTTAGCGCCGATGCTGACACGTGGTTTGTCCTTGCGATCCTGACGGGCCCATCCGAAGTAAGGAACAACAGCAATAATATTGCGGGCAGAAGCACGCTTTGCCGCGTCAATCATCAGGAGCAACTCCATCAAGTTGTCTGAATTAGGGAATGTGCTCTGTACGAGGAAAACATCGCGTCCGCGGATAGACTCCTCGAAAGATACGCCAAATTCACCATCAGAGAACTTGGTTACAACCAAATTACCCAGTGGGCAACCTAAACTAGCGCAGATTTTTTCTGCAAGGTATCTCGAGTTAGTACCAGAGAATACCAAAAAAGAGTTTTTGTCACTCATTTCTATTAGTGTTTATGTGTATTAATAGTTATTTTTATCTATTTTCATGTAGGGGGATGAATCTTTTTTCGGGAACCTCAGTATTAGCTGATAGCCTTTCTCAATTTCTCGAAGTGAAGAATCAGTTCTTTGAAATCGCGCTCGTTGTGAATGTCGAAACGGTTCCAGAGATCTCCACAGATTACTACTCCTCCAAATCCGAGTTCCTTGGCAATCTTGAGATTTTCCAGACTCATCCCTCCCAAGGCGTATACCTTCTTGTCGATGAGTCCTGCCTTGGCTGCATTCTCAAGCTGCTGCAGATTGAAGGAAGACTTTTCGTCTTTAAACTCAATACAGTCGAAGATGTTTTTCAGAAACACATAGTTTGATTTCTTCTTCATCTCTTTCAGCATCGAGAGATCTGTGCAGGTGCGACTGAACTTGCCTTTGTATCCATCCGGTACCGGTGCTAGCGGATTATCTATATGGATTCCTGCTAAATCATACTCCTGTTTGAGGTAATAATGATCATGAACAGTAATCTTGCGAAGATAGTCTTCAGGCAGTAACGTGAGCAGTCGCTCAGCATACATTGGTGACGAACCTGGCTTGAAAAGATGCAGGTTGTCCATGCCCTCGTCGAACAGCGAGGATAGTATTTTATCTTCTTCCACAAAGAATGTGGACTTGGTCATTATCGCTAATTTCATCGTCAAAATGATTTTTATGATGCAAAAGTATTAAAAAAAACGCAAACTAGCAATTATATTCGGGATAAAAAGCTATCTTTGCACCATAAAATTAATATTTATCAAGTTATGCAAGTAAATTTAGCGAATTTTAATGAGATTCATCGACCAATTTACGTTTTAGAGGAAGAACGTTTGCGACACAATCTGTCGCTCATCAGAAGTGTGGCTGAGCGTGCCGATATGGAAATTATTCTAGCTTTTAAGGCTTATGCTCTTTGGAAGACATTTCCGATTTTCAGAGAGTATATTTCTTCGACTACGGCCAGCTCTCTTAGCGAGGCAAAACTGGCGTATCATGAATTTGGCAGTAAGGCGCATACTTTTTCTCCGGCTTATACCGATTATGAGATAGATGAGATAGCACAATGCTCAAGCCACCTTACTTTCAACTCGCTTACGCAATATGAGCGATATCATGAACGGGCTCGTAGGGCAAATTCTGACATCAGACTGGGATTGAGAGTAAATCCTGAATATTCTGAAGTCGGAACATTGCTGTATAATCCGTGTGCACCTGGAACCCGGTTCGGTGTATCGGCAGATAAATTGCCTCAAACTTTGCCTTCAGATATAGAAGGATTCCATTGTCATTGTCACTGCGAGAGTGGGGCGGATGTCTTTGAACGTACGTTAGCTCATATCGAAGAGAAATTCTCTCCTTGGTTTCCGCAGCTGAAATGGATCAATTTCGGTGGAGGTCATCTGATGACCAGGAAGGATTATGATGTGGAACACCTTATTAATATAATAAAGGGATTTCATCAGCGTTATCCTCATCTTAAAATTATCATGGAACCTGGTAGTGCCTTTGGGTGGCAGACCGGGCCGCTTGTAACTCAAGTAGTAGATGTGGTTGAAGATAAAGGTATCAGGACAGCTATCATAAATGCCAGTTTTACCTGTCATATGCCCGACTGTCTGGAGATGCCGTATATGCCAGCTGTCAGAAATGCAGAAACCCTGGAGGTTGATGATCCGACGAAGGCTCCTGAGGGCGCACATATATATAGAATAGGTGGCAACAGTTGTCTGAGTGGAGATTTTATGGGCTTCTGGAAATTTGACCATGAATTGCAAATAGGCGAGAATGTTATTTTCGAAGATATGCTGCATTACACTACGGTAAAGACAAATACCTTTAATGGAATCACTCATCCATCAATAGGTATCGTACATTTAGATGGAAAATTGGAAACTCTAAGAGATTTCAGCTACGAAGATTATCGCAGTAGGATGGATTAGTATAATTTCCATTTTCCCGATTTTTCTGCCGGATGAGTTTAAAAATCGGCAAAATAAGGCTTAAAATGTGTGTTTTGCTCACTAAAAAGGGCAAAATGCACATTTTTTTTCAAAAAAATCGAAGAAAAGTTTGGTAATTCAGAAAAAAGTAGTACCTTTGCACTCGCATTCAGAGGAACGCTCCTAAGTAATAGGAAAAACTGCGGAAATAGCTCAGTTGGTAGAGCACAACCTTGCCAAGGTTGGGGTCGCGGGTCCGAGTCCCGTTTTCCGCTCATTTTTTTGGAAACAACATCAAGTTTTATCTTGGTTAGATAATTGATGGCAATATACTTGGAGAGGTGGCGGAATTGGTAGACGCGCTACTTTGAGGGGGTAGTGACAATTGTGTCGTGGGAGTTCGAGTCTCCTCCTCTTCACTGGTATTGTTATCTTACAAGCGGAAATAGCTCAGTTGGTAGAGCACAACCTTGCCAAGGTTGGGGTCGCGGGTCCGAGTCCCGTTTTCCGCTCGATCATTTTTGTATTAAGCCAAGATAGGTTTAAGTTTAGGGCCCAAGTGGCGGAATTGGTAGACGCGCACGTTTCAGGTGCGTGTGTTTCACAACGTGCAGGTTCGAGTCCTGTCTTGGGCACAATGTTTAAATTGGCTTAGTGTTGGAGAGGTGGCGGAATTGGTAGACGCGCTACTTTGAGGGGGTAGTGACAATTGTGTCGTGGGAGTTCGAGTCTCCTCCTCTTCACTTTTATTGTTGTTTTATAAGCGGAAATAGCTCAGTTGGTAGAGCACAACCTTGCCAAGGTTGGGGTCGCGGGTCCGAGTCCCGTTTTCCGCTCTTTTTTTTTGAACTCGAGAAACATACCCATTTATGAATTTATATTTAAGATATTTTGATCAGGAGACATTAGTTACTAGTGTTGATGATGCTATTGGTTTTTTAAAGAGTATTCCTGAGATTGAGATGGATGCGGAGCTAGAGGCAGATGTTCGTGAATATGCCGCTAGCGATTTGACGTATCCAAAAAGATATAAGGTACGCCCACGTGTTTATTTTATTGTGATAAAGACTACGGCGCAAACTATGCAGGATTTTAAGGATAAGAAAGCATTGCGTACTCCTACTCCTGCAGAGAGAATGGAGAATCCTGTTGTTGCCAGTTTGGCTCAAGAGGCTCCAGGCTGGTATGAAGGATCACTTGATTTCAAGCGTGTTGTGATGGTACCGGCTACAGGAAAATTTGAGTACCGTGATACTCATTTCGTTGCGGATGTTAAAGCTGAATCAGGTTTGGATTGTTACAATCGCATCGTAGATTATCTGCGCGATTGTGTAGATTCACGCAGCCAGTTCCCATCTGCAAAAGGTAAGAATTTCCATTTCCGCTATCTGGGAATGTGGAAATAAAATATTCAGAAATTTAAAAGATTCGTGTCATGAACAAGGTTATGCTAATTGGTAATGTAGGTAAAGATCCTGACATTCATTATTTCGAAGCAGATCAGGCAGTAGCTCAGGTCTCTCTCGCAACTACAGAGAAAGGATATACTTTGCCTAATGGTACCCAAGTGCCAGACCATACAGATTGGCACAATCTTGTTTTTTATCGTGGGCTTGCAAAGGTAGTAGAGAAGTATGTGCATAAGGGTGACCGCCTTTATGTGGAAGGAAGAATCCGCTACCGCTCCTATGATGACAAGCAGGGTAGAAGACAATATATTACAGAAATCTATGTAGATAATATGGAGATGTTGAGTACTCGCCCTGCTACTAGAGAACAATAATTATTAATTTTTAGCTCAGAAATTGGATATATCCACCATAACTGATGCCTTCGGTGATGTGATGCTGATGCAGCCTTCCGCCGGGGTTATTGTAGCTGCTGTACTTGCAGCTATATTGTTAGGCATGTCTGCTTTTGCCAGTGGTTCCGAAATTGCTTTTTTCAGTTTATCACCAACTGATGTTGCGGAACTTGAGGATGAAAAGACTGATGCCGATAAGAAAATACAGATGTTGCGTGACGATTCTGAACGTACGTTGGCTACCATTTTGATAACCAATAATTTTGTGAATGTCACAATCATCATGCTCCTTAATTATGTATTCGCAGGAATCGTAGAGTTTGGTCCTAAAGCTTATTGGCTTCAGTTCCTGATTATTACGGTTATTCTTACTTTCTTGCTTTTGCTTTTTGGTGAGATTATGCCGAAAGTGTATGCCCGCCAGGATCCTCTGAAGTTCTGTCGCCGGTGCGTAGGGGGAATTCTGTTTGCCAGAAAGTTGTTTTGGCCTTTAGAAACTATTTTGCTGAAAAGTGGAATTCTTGCAGAAAAGATTATACAGAAGGAAAATCATGTGCTGAGTGTTGATGACTTGGAACAGGCTCTTGAACTGACTGATAAGAATGATATCAAGGACGAGCAGAGCATGCTGAAGGGTATCATCCGCTTTGGCGATGAAACAGCCAAGGAGGTGATGACCAGCCGACAGAATATTGTTGACCTGGATATCCGTAGTTCTTATCCAGAAGTATTAAAGTGCATTGAAGAGAATAATTACAGTCGTATTCCTGTTTATCAGGATAATACAGATAATATTCGTGGTGTACTGTATATCAAGGACTTATTGCCTCATCTGACGAAGGCTTCCAACTTCCGTTGGCAGAGTTTGATTCGTCCTCCTTACTTTGTTCCTGAAACCAAGAAGATAGATGATCTGCTTCGCGAGTTCCAGGACAACAAGGTTCATATCGCCATTGTGGTAGATGAGTTCGGAGGAACATCGGGTATTGTTACACTCGAAGATATTCTGGAGGAAATTGTAGGTGAAATCAATGATGAATACGATGAGGAGGAGAAGTTCTACTCGAAATTAAATTACAATACCTTTGTTTTTGAAGGTAAAACGCTTCTTTCTGATTTCTGCAAAATCCTGAATGTAGATGACGAAGAGTTCGAGGAGGTTGAGGGTGATGCTGATTCTCTGGCTGGGCTGCTCTTGGAAATCAAAGGCGATTTCCCAAGTATGCACGAGAAGATAGATTATAAGAACTATACTTTCGAGGTTATGCAGATAGAGGAGCGTCGCATCAGCAAGATTAAGGTGACGGTACATCCTTTGAAAGATATCGAGGGTAGTGCTTCTTCAAAGTAATCATCAGTATTCATCAATATCAGAATATAAAAAATATGGCAGTTGTCAATATACGAGAAGTTTATCCGGGAGTGAGTCTGGGCTTATGGCAGATGGATGAAACTGTAGAACAGTTGTTCGGGCAGTATCCTCATCTGGAGGCTTACCGCTCTCAGGTGGAAGAGAAATATAAGAACGATGGCAGGAAACTGGAGTTTCTTGCCATTCGTGCATTAATGTATGAGATGCTCAAGACGAACGGGGCTTCCAAAGGCTTGCTTTCTCATGCAGGTGACATTACCCACAACGAGGCTGGAAAGCCATTGTTCCGTGGTTATCATATCAGCGTTTCGCATACCAAGGGTTATGCTGCGCTTATCCTTTCCAAAAATCAGGAAGTGGCGGTGGATATCGAATACTTCAGCGATAGGGTAGAGCGCATCGCTTCTAAATTCCTGCGCAAGGATGAGAAGGCGGAAGATCTGGATGCCAAGCTGGTGCATTGGTGTGCCAAGGAAACGGTCTTCAAGTTATTCTCTGAAGAAAATCTGATGTTTGAGGATATGCGGGTAAAGCCGTTTGATACGATGGCAGATTGGTCGTGTGATGTGGAGAATCTCAAGAGCAGGAAGATGGCGCATGTAGATTTCGAGTTAACCATGGAATTTGTATTGACTTATGCTGCGCTGTAATATCCTGTCCATCTTCCTGGCATTCAGCTTGCTGGCTGGGGCACAGGATTGGAAAGTAGTGAGAGAGAATTCTCAGAAAGCTTTTCCGAAAACCGTGGCTGCGGGCAACTACAGTGGCATTGCTCATCTGCATGATGATATCTATGCGGTGGTAAGCGACAAGTCGGATAGTGCTCTGTACTTCAACTTCCGGATTCAGGTGAATCCCAAGACCGGCGAATTGGAACAGGTAGAGAACCTTGGGTTTACCGAGAGAACAGATGGAACGCTGAACGACGGAAAGTTTTGGCAGGGGCAGGAGAAAGGCTTTGACCACGAAGCCATCGTGAAGGCTTCTGATTCTACCCTGGTGATAACAAGCGAAGGATGTTGCCGTTTAAAGGAGTATCCTGTTCTGCCTACTTCGGCTAATGCTCCCAAGATTAGCTATCAGCAGAACCTTTGGGAGAGCAGATGGCCTTCTTCTGATTTTTATCCAAATTATAATTTTGAGTCTCTGGCTTTTGATTCCGTCCGTCAGTATCTCTGGACGATTTCAGAGAGCACGCTCCGCAAGGATGGACAGCCTGCTACTCCTCAAAACGGATTGGCCAACCAGCTTCGTTTGATGAGGTATGATTGGGGAAAGATAAAGGAAAATCGTAACAAGGAAAATAATGGCAAGGAAGACTGTAGCGAGCAAGAGAGTCGCAAGAAAGCCTCTCGTTACATGACAGCCTATGCCTATCAGATGGATCAACCTTCTACCCATAAGAAAGCAGATATCTATGTGATGGGTGTGAGTGAGCTTTGCGCCTTGCCCGATGGTCAGCTTCTGGTTCTGGAGCGTGAGGCCTTTATCCCGAAGATTAAGATTGGGGCTTTCTGCAAGTGTAAACTCTATCAGATTAATCCTTTGAATTCTGAGGAGTTTGCTTTGAAAGAGAAGTTTTCATCAGATACTCCTTTCTTGAAGAAGAGATTGCTCGCGGAATGGAAAACCGGCTTGTCACTTTCCAAGCGTTCCTTTGCCAATTACGAAGGTATGTGTCTTGGTCCTAAGTTGGAAGATGGTTCCCAGATTGTCATCCTGCTGTCTGATTCGCAGGATCAATATGCGGGAGTATTGAAAGACTGGTTCAAGACGATTGTCATCAGAAAGGAATAAAGTTGTTATGTTGTAATCTTCAATCTCGTCCATAACCATCTAGGAATGAGTCGCCAGAGGAAGACGAGGATATCATATCTCCAGTCTATCACCTTAACTTCCTTTCCGTTTTCGATGGCACTTACGATATGCTTCGCCACATCTTCCGGTTTGAGTTGCAGCGGATAGCTGCTGCCTGCGATAAGGTCGGTCTTTACGAAGCCTGGTCGGATATCTGTGATGGCGATAGGGAGATGACGCATCCGTGCCTGTTGCGACAGGCATTCCAGATAATGGTTCTGGAATCGCTTGGTGGCAGAGTAGGCTGGGGCGGCACCGAGACCTTTGGTTCCGGCAATGGAAGTGATGCAGGCAATGCGGGCTTTTGAATTGTTCTGATGATGAGTAGCAAACCAGTTGAATGCCGTATCTACCATTCTTGTGAATCCCAAGCCGTTGGTTTCCAGGGTCTTCATTTCCTTTTCTATATCCAGCGAGTTGTTCTGCCAGCCAATGCCGGAACTATGGAAGTAGAGGTCCATGCCTCCCAACTTATCGATGAGTTCGAGAAGTTGGGCAGGAGCATCGGGAGAAGTCACGTCTATTTGCTGGTAGCAGGTAATGCCGCCCTGCGAAATCAGAGCCTGCAATCTTTCGATTCTTCTTCCGGCTATTCCCACTTGCCATCCTTTTGCAGCAAGCAGTTTTGCCACTTCCATTCCGATGCCCGATGTGGCACCCATTACAATTGCTTTCTTTGCCATATAGTCCTATTATATAAGGTGCAATCTTGATAGTTCTATTTATATAAGGTGAAGTTTGGTCTAACTCTATCTAAACATCTAAATCGCTTTTACTCTTCAGCAAGTCTTCCGCCTTCTTCACGCTTCCTGCTTTCAGAATCAGCAGCTTCACTTTCTCGTAATCCGTATATTGCGGATTGCGTTCCATGAAGATGCGGCAGGCGCGGTCGATGAGTTTATGATTGATAAGCTTGGCGTTCACCATCTTGTTGCCTTCCACCCGTCCTTGTCTTATCTGAAGGGAAGTGCTGATCATATCCAGAATCATCTTCTGCGATGATCCTGCTTTCATGCGGGTACTTCCCGTTACAAATTCCGGTCCCGTGATTACTTCTACGGGATAATCGGCTGCTTGGGCGATGGGAGCATGAGGATTGTTGACGATGCAACCCGTAGGAATACCTGCCTCCTTGCAATGCTTCAGGATGGCGAGTACGAAGGGGGTGGTGCCGCTTGCCGAGAAGCCCAGCACGAAATCCTGCTCTGAGATATGCTTGTCGCAGAGCTGGTGCCAACCATTCTCCAGGTCGTCTTCTCTGGATTCCCTGGTTTGCGTAAGGCAGCCGATGCCTCCAGGGAAGATGGCTTGTATCTGCGAACCGTCGATGCCATAGGTGTTCTGTACTTCTATGGTATCGAGGGTAGCTAGTCTTCCGCCCGTTCCGCAACCGGCATAGAAGAGTCTACCACCCTTCTTCAGCTGCCCTTCGATGGCGGAAATCAGTTGGTTGATGGCGGGCAATGCTTGTTCTATTGCCAGAGCCACCTTCTTGTTTTCTGCATTGATATGAGCGGTGAGTTCTTCCACGCTCATCTTTTCCAGATGTTCGTAGAGCGAACTCTGCTCTGTTATTCTTTTATCTATTTTGTCTGACATATTACCAAAATTTTTAGATTGTAGAATGTCTTGGAGTATCCTATGTATAACGGTTATGCTTCAGATACTCTCTTATTTTCTCTTTCAAAGCATCTCACGTAATTTCATGAGTACGGACGATAATGGATCTCATATGTTCCTACTTCGATTGTTTGTAGCAGCGAGCTATCCCATAGCTGATAAGCCTTATCGCGGCTCTTGCTGTCGAGTTGATTCTCACCAGTGATAAGCCACTTGGCAAAGGTCATGGCATGATGGCTGGGAGTAGCTTCCACCAGCTGCAACATATCGCTTTGAGGAAGGCAGTCTGTGAGATAGCGCTTGCCATCGGCTGCTACCATTTTCAGTTGACTACAATTTGTAGCCAACTGATTTCCCTGCTTCTTCAGCCTAGTCTTCAGTACGCTCCAATACTTGCGAAAGTTCAGTTATTTCAAAAAAAGTTCAATCAGCCCACTGCCTATAACTTCATTAATTCAGCTTTGTTTTCTTTGTCCGGTAATCCCGAAATGTCTAACAAACGCTTGCCAAACTGATTGAGTACCGGATTCTCCATCCCTTCTGTAAGATCAAGAATATCAATAGACAGTTGAAAACACAATTCACTAAAATTTCTGAAGTTTTTATGGCGTTTCTGAAAATCAGCCTTCAACATCGGGAATGCAGCGACATGTTTTTTAAAATTCTCCACTCTTTGTTCTTCATGCGAAAATTTACCATCAGATTTGTTGCCTGAATAACTATCCAGGCGCTGCTCATACAACAGCTCTGCCAAGTTCAACAGCTGCTCGGTATACAGCATGTCAAAAGAGACAAAAGTATGATGCAATACATACGGATCGTTGTCGATAATTTCAGAGAAGGAACAACCATGGGGAAATATCGTAAAGCTTTCCAAGCCGAGCTTTGGATGCTCCACAATCTTAGAAAACGATTCAACAAACTCAGAGCGGATAAAATGCTTTACGATATCCATCATCTGTAATGAAGGATCATGAAGGTATCGCTCGTTGTAACGCTGGAAAAAATGACGAGTAAAAAACTGCACATGAATCCATGGCAATACCATGTGTGAATATACAGCCATATTGAGCTCACCCTTATATAGGAAAATACAGCAAACATTAACAACAAGACCATTTTTGCGTGCATCCTTCTTGTTCCTGCTAAATGGTGTCAGCAGCATCTTGTTGTGTCTGGGGGAGGTCCACTCCACGGGCTTGAACAAGACCTTGCCATCAGGTCGGCTCATAACCTCTTTCATATACTTCTTAACGGGCAGATGGACTTGGTATCTGACTACGTTCTTATAATCCTCTTCCAATTCCTTTGCAATATCTGCATAGCTCATTGTATCCGTTATCATACTAAACTATTTTTTCAAGTGATTTATATTCCATGAGTTCTCACTAAAGCGGAGGGCAGTCTAGCCATGACAGCGAAGACCAAAGAGAGCTTCTGCAAAGATAAGCATTTTCTACGATATATGCAAATCTTTGAGCGTATTTTTGAGAGTCATATTTGGAGTTTTATTTTCATCGGAAGAAACTACACGGAGATTATCTGTTGTTTGTCTCTTTCATCATGCGAATCAAGTTCGTTTTTTAATGTCGGTCATCTGAATCTCTACATAGGAGATACAGAATCACCTGCAAAAATAAAAAAATGTTAGAAACTAGCAAATTATGCGTGTTAAAAAATTAATAAGACTATGAATGAAGGCGAACTTGGAGACAAATACAAAGCAATGGTCTGTACGATGGACGTGCTTAAACCGGATTGGGACAGATTCAGAGAAAAAGACGGAAGAGGATTTAACCTCTTACCGTCTTTAAGATACATTCATTGATGAAATCACTCTTGTTCACATCTAGTGAATTGAGAATTTCGAGAGTTTCTTCTGTGGCAGAAAAGAACATACGTTTTTGATGTTTTCGTCATGTTATTCGAAAATCCTTGATGACCGAAACGACCATGACCTTAATGACCGGAATTCTCGGTAGAACGAAAACGACCGCTCTCCTCGTATGAGGTGAGCGGTCGTTTTCATTTATGATTGAGTCTGCTTATTATAATAAATTAGACTCCATGTTCTTTATCCCATGCAGCTCGTTACTCCGAGCGTAGTAGCGATAGCGGTCAGTATGCTGATGGCTATCTGCAGAATTGTTTTCCAAGTGTTCGCTTTCATTTTTTTTGAATGTTGAATGTTGAGTGTTGAATGTTGAATTTTTTGTGGGGCGGATAGGCTGGGCTAGGGGCTAGCACCCTAGCCAGTCTATCCTTGGGCTATTCAAGGCCGTCGCCAGTATCGCCAGTACCGCCGCCTGATTCAGAGCCTTGGCCTTCGCTGCCGGTCTGACCGGTGTTTGAACCACCTGGGGTAGAACCGCCTGGTGTATTATCCGGAGTAGTTGGCGCGTTGAGGTCAACGTTGGTCTTACCCTCCTTAATCGCCTTGATAACGGCTGCCTGAGCGCTGCGGCTGGCTACGAGGTTGAACTCGGCGTCATCGCGAAGGTTCTTGAACTCCTGACCAGGCTCCCACTGAACCTTCACACCGGTGATGTTCTGTGCGGTGAACTTGTCGGCATCCTCAGCACCCTTTGAGGTGAGAAGGATAGAGAAATCACCAAGGTCGCCCAGACGGATTTTCTTGCCCTCGAGCAACATCTCACGCATGCAGTCTACGGCGATGTAGAGGATGGCGCTGATGTCAGCTCTCGAATAAACACTGCCATGCGAAGTGATGTGCTTGGCAAACTTCTCGATGGTCATGATGTCGGTGTACTGTGAGATGGCGAAAGCATTCTGCTTCTCGGTCTTCACAAGTTCCAGGTCCTTTGGGTCAGGGGTCTTGCCCTCCTTCTTCGCCTGGTTGATGCGTGACTTCGCCTGGTTGATTTCCAGAAGATTTGCGTTCACGCTACGCATTACGATGCTGTAATTAATCATAGTCGTTTGTAGTATGTTTAGAGTCCTTTGTTTTGCAACTCCCCAGAACGCCCCGTTCCTGCCGTTTTCGGGGTCTTCATTGATGACCGGCGCCTGCCATCATTTATGACCCGTGTTGGTCTTAATAGAAGACCGCCTTCAGGCACCTAAGGCGTTTCCTTCGATTGCTGGTGCAAAGATACGATAAAATCCGGTATCTACCAAATTTAGACATGTGATAAGGAGCGATTTTCAGCAAACTTACGATTTGAAAGTTAGCTTAAAAAACAAACTCTATGTTTATGCGGTGCATCTCTATGTTTTGCGATATAGGAAACTATGTTTAGCGTTATAAATCTGTATATTACAGAGTGATAACCTATTTGCAGAAACGTGTTCAGTATTCAGTATTCAGTTTTTTTCGCTGTTGTTACCACTCTCTGTATAGATAGTATATTATATATATATTATAATATATATATATAATATAAAATAATTACTTACAATTTATAACCATGAAAAAGGTAACTATCGCGAAAAAAACTGAATACTGAATACTGAATAACCTTTTAGGCATTCTAAGCCCTGGTTATAATAGCAATCACCCAGGCGTCCTTACATGGCGACTGGGTCGCATCCAAAAATAACTTTTTTCGAAACTTTCTCCCGAAATCTTGTAGTTCTTCGTCAATTTTGGAGTTTTTTAAGACTTGAATAACTATTGAGCCCACTTTAAAAAGTAAGGCCTGTTTAAAATGTTTATATTTCACGAAAATAATCTCTGCTTTATGCTGTTATCTGGAATATTTTTCGTATCTTTACACCATCAATTAAAAGAATGACTATGTTTAAAAAGACAGATCCGAATCCTCAGTTAGATATATTCACGGCTCCCTCAATGCAGTTAGGAAGTCGTGCTTCAAAGAAGTATTCTGACCCCAACGCATGGCATAACCAGTTCTATAGCCTCGTGACAACCAAGATTGATGAGGAGATATTCAAGCCATTGTTTCCAGAAGGCAAGAAGAGCGGCCGCCCAAATGCTTCCATCCGCATACTCGTGGCTATGTCTGTCTTGAAGGAGGGATTCGGTTGCAGCGACGAGGATCTGTTTGAGAAGTGCGAGTTTGACCTTCTTACCAGAAAGGCTCTCGGCATGGAACTTCTGACTGATGTAACCCCATCAATAGATACCTATTATCTGTTTCGCCGCCGCATCTGCGAATATCAGGAAAGAACTGGCATTGACCTGATGCAGCTCTGCTTTGAGCAGCTTGCTGGCAAGCATGTACACCTTCTCAAGAAGGTAAAGGCAGACAGTCTTCAGAATCCTAACGATCCTGATGCAACCTATCGTGCCAAGAACGACCAGAAGGTGCAAGGCTATGTGACCAACATCACAGAGACTGTAGAGGAAGGCAAGCCTAACATCATCACTTCCGTTCAGGTTGAAACTGCAGTATTTGCAGACTGCCATTTCCTTCAGGAGGCTGTGGAAAACAGTGAACGTGTCACGGATTCTACGATTGAAGACCTGTATGCAGATGGTGCCTATCAAAGTCCAGACAATCGAGAGTTTGCAAAGAACCACAATGCCATGCAGCTCAAGACTGGCAAGATGCAAGGTGGATGCAGATGGGAACTGATACCACATGACGAGGATGGTCTTACCATCAGGGAGATTGCTACTGGCAACACCTATGAGGCCGTCAAAGCTGTCACAAAGCAGGGCTCCAGAAAACGTTGGAGAATCCCATGGAACAACAAAACCGGTTGGCGTTACTTTGAAGACAAAGACATTAAAGCCTATCAGCTAAGGAAGCAGATAGAAAGCCTTCCTTTGGAGGAGCAGCATAAACGAAATAACGTTGAAGCTGCCATGTTCCAATACAGTTTTCATACACGTAATGGCAAGACCCGATACAGGGGCTTGCTCAAACATCGTATGCATGCATATAGCAGATGTATGTGGATGAACCTCCGAAGGATGGTAATATTCCAGATTTCAACATTTCAAAGATCGATATTTGCCCTTTTCGGGCCTATCAGAGAAGCTTTCGGCTCTTTCAAAGCGATTTCTCGACAGATATTCACCAGCGGAGCCGATTGCTATGTTTCACTCAGAATGACCACACTGGTCAGACTGGAATCAAAATATGCTCCTTTTTAAAGTGGGCTCATGACATTGATTTTTGGAACATGAATAAAAGTTTATCTTTTTCGTTCATGCGGATATTATCAGAATAATCGCCTTTTGTTATTTGATACCCGCATGGCTTGACCATAAAAACGCCTAAGCCCTTAGTGTATGAACTTACTTCTGAGGCGTAGTCTTTACTTGTATTTAATGGAACTTTCCCTTTAATATGACACCACTCATTATTGCAACTGATGTCTTCAATCTCAGACATCATTTTTTGCAAATCTGTAATAGCTTTGGAACTTGCCGCTTGGGGTATCTGCAACTCAAAATAGAGCATCGGTTCGAGAATGTCCACACCTGACTGTTGCAAGGCCAGCCTGAAGACATAAGGGGTCAGCTGTCTGAAATCAGCAGGTGTACTTACCGGGCTATAATACTCGGCTTGAGTAAAAGTTACTTTCAGATCAGTCACTTCCCATCCATGTAAACCAGATTGGCAAGACATACGAATCCCTTCAAAAACGGCATTTTGAAAAGAATGGTTCAGATAACCATAGGAGATGTCACTTTCGATTTGCAACCCTGTCCCTAACGGCAAGGGTTCAAGCGTCAGCCCTATTGTGGCCCAGTAAGGGTTGGGTGGTACTTCGATCTGAATAATCTTATTGACCTTTTTTATAGGTCGTTCTTTGTAGATAGTCTTGATCTCATCAAAATGGACCTTTACGGAAAATCGCTCTTCAAGCAATGTCTGTATGATTTCCTTTTGGGTCAAACCATATAACGAGATTTCCAATTCATCACTATAAGAGTTTATGGAAAAGGACAAAGACGGGTCTTCAATCCACAATGTATTCAGAGCGGATATAACCTTGCTTCTCTCTTCGGGCTTGTCTGGCCGGACGGAGGATTTGAGGGCGGGATGCTGATGGGATAATCCTTGAATCAAACAAGGCTTAACACCTAAATAATCTCCGATTCGAAAATCTTCCATATCCTCTACAATCGCGATATCATTGGCACCCACTTCATCAACATTTATCTCTCTGCCCTGATAAATAGTCTTTAGATTTTTAATCTTGATGAATTTTTCCGAATCGTTGATTCTTACAACGTCTCGAAGTCTCAGACTTCCGTCAATTATTTTAAGAAAACTTCTTTTATGCCCTTTGGGGTCATGCTCTATCTTATAGAGATAAGCTGAAAGTCTGTTTGAGACTGATGCCGGAGGAAGTATAAAAGAAGAAATGGCGTCCAACAACTCATTGATACCGATATTGAACATTGCTGATCCATGTAGCACCGGATAGACTTTGGCTTTTGCCACAAGAGCGATTATCGTATTCCAATAATCAGCCGGTGAAATTTCGCTATCCGCCAAATATCGTTCTAATATATCGTCGTCATGGTTGCATACAAATTCTTTGTATTCTTCCTTTATATATGTTTGGGAGCAAACCGGATAAACCGATCCATCGACAACAGTTTGCATAAACAGGACATCTTGCGACAGATTTGTTTTTATATCCATATACAAACGCTCCAAATTCACACCGTCACGGTCAATTTTATTGATAAATATAATTGTCGGGATTTGCAGCTTTTGTAAAGTACTGAACAGCAACTTTGTCTGCGCTTGTATGCCTTCCTTTGCGGATAAGATGAGGACTGCTCCATCAAGCATTTTGAATGTCCGCTCCACTTCCGCAATAAAATCCATGTGTCCCGGAGTGTCAATGATATTGCATTTCACTCCATTCCAGATAATAGATGTCGTAGAAGCCCGAACAGTAATTCCTCTACGTTTCTCTATATCCATAGAGTCTGTTATGGTGTCACCATTATCCACACGGCCGCACTTTTCCGTTGCTCCACTGGCAAACAGCAGATTCTCGGTTACGGAAGTTTTTCCTGCATCAATGTGAGCAAGAATTCCTAAATTTATAATATTCATTTGGATTAAGCAATTATATACTACAATAGATGCATTGTCGAAACGCACCTTTTAATACCTCCTCGTAGCATGTGAGAACTACAGGATTACTAACTCGTATTAATATGTATATTATTACTGCCGCATAACGATTACCTTAATTCCGCAACACTTTGATTTAACTTTATTTATAAGTTCCTGAGCAACAATAAGTTGCCTAGGATTTTGCCGTGTCAGATTTTTCACTTATCTTAGTGTTGCAATTAGAAAACAAGCGAAAATCGTAACAAGGCGCTGCAAAGGTACAAATAAAATCCGAAAAACTCACACCTTTTGGAGGAATTTTTTCAATCATGGAGAAATTTGACTCCATGCTTTCACCCGTTATCGACTCAACACTGGGTCAGAGATGCCGCAGTATCATCGGATATCAGTTCAGCGAGATAGTCCGTTCGCTGATGAGCGATTATTTCTGTGGCGGCTCATGCGTGGAAGATGTAACGTCACAACTGATGCGCCATCTCTCGTATCATCCGACCTTGCGCACATGCAGCTCTGATACCATCCTCAGAGCCATCAAGGAACTGACACAGGAAAACATCTCCTATACTTCCGACCAAGGCAAGACCTATGATTTCAATACTGCAGACAAACTCAACACATTGCTTATAAACGCTTTGGTTTCTACAGGCGAGTTGAAGGAAATTGAGGAATACGATGTTGACTTTGACCATCAGTTCCTTGAAACGGAGAAGTATGATGCAAAACCGACCTACAAAAAGTTCCTCGGCTACAGGCCTGGCGTATATGTTATCGGTGACAAGATAGTCTATATCGAGAACAGCGATGGCAACACGAATGTGCGTTTTCATCAGGCAGACACCCATAAGAGATTCTTCGCTCTTCTGGAATCCCAGAACATCCGTGTAAATCGCTTCAGGGCAGACTGCGGTTCCTGCTCGGAGGAAATCGTCAGTGAGATAGAGAAGCATTGCAAACATTTCTACATCCGTGCCAACCGATGCAGTTCGCTCTACAATGACATCTTTGCTCTGAGAGGATGGAAGACGGAGGAGATTAACGGCATCCAGTTCGAACTCAATTCCATTCTCGTTGAGAAATGGGAAGACAAGTGCTATCGTCTTGTCATCCAGAGACAAAGACGCAACAGTGGCGACCTTGACCTGTGGGAAGGCGAATACACTTACCGTTGTATTCTGACCAACGATTACAAGTCATCGACAAGGGACATTGTTGAATTCTACAATCTGCGTGGCGGCAAGGAACGTATCTTTGACGACATGAACAACGGATTCGGTTGGAGCAGGCTCCCCAAGTCATTCATGGCGGAGAATACTGTCTTTCTTCTGCTTACTGCATTGATACACAATTTCTACAAGACCATCATGAGCAGGCTTGACACCAAGGCTTTTGGGCTCAAGAAAACGAGTCGCATAAAGGCTTTTGTCTTCAGATTCATCTCCGTACCTGCCAAGTGGATCATGACTGCAAGGCAATACGTGCTGAATATCTACACAGAGAACCGAGCTTATGCAAAACCCTTCAAAACAGAATTCGGATAAGAATCCTTTCTTTCCGGTTTGAATCTGCGTATTACCTCAAGTCGCATCGTGGGGTAAGGGGATGGTGGCTACATATTGATGTTGTGCTGTTGCTTTTTACTGAAAGCTGCTACTAACGACTCATAAATCTACCCTTAATCGTGTATTGGATGATAGTTGCGGATTTTAGGTTAAGCAATAATATACTACAGTAGATGCATTGTCGAAACGCACCTTTTAATACCTCCTCGTAGCATATGAGAACTACAGGATTACTAACTCGTATTAATATGTATATTATTACTGCCGCATAACGATTACAAAATTACACAAAAAAATATATCTAACAAAAGTGGGAGGATTTTTTAACTTTTTACCATAGACATTTTATTAGGGAAGCGTAGGTTCAACTGGCAAGTACAAATAAGTAGAAATGTTTGAACAACACCGTTTTAGGAAGTTGAAAAATCAAGTTTCTCTCTCGGTATAGCGTTTATTTTGGCCAATATCTTCTTTAGTTTAGCATTTGTGTATTTCCCATTCGTGTTCTATTTAGCTCCTTATTATGAGTATGTAGCAAGTTACTTATCAAATTCAGCCTCTTTGAGGGTCAAATATGGTTTTGCAAATGGTGACTGACAAGACATAAACAAGGTCAGCAGGAATTTTTTACATAAATGGACATGAATGTATATAACCTAAAATAAGAATAAATTTTAATAAGGGCTGCCCAAAAAGAAAAAAATGCAGTTGCCATCCTATAGATACTTGCAGAAAGGATAAAATTTACTTTTAGACCTTTTGGGATAGCCCTTATTAATACTTCAGATAAAATTCCTTAGGTTATATTTTCAATCCTTTGGACCGGGTTTCCTCCTTGGCATACAGTCCCGGACGCCCGATTGAAAGCTTCCATGATTTCGGCATCCAAACCAAATCCTTTACCATATTGCTTCCATGATTCCGAACCATCGTCAAAAGCCTTTGTCACAGGGTAGAACAGAAGCAAGGATTCTATTTTGCCGCGGCATGTTTCTGACAAAGCTGTGGCCAGGGCAAGGTTGCCTCCCGAACTGTCACCGCCAATGGTGATGTGGTTGACATCAATATGCAGCTCTGCAGCATGGTCGATGATGTAATTGACAGTAGAGATACAATCGTCCAGCCCTTCAGGATAAGGGTGTTCTGGAGCCAAACGATAGTCAAGAGCTATAACTCTCATCTTGCCCGATGCAGCCTGGGCATCACAGAATCTTCCACAACTGTTGATGCTGCCAAAAGTCCAGCCACCTCCATGCAGATACAACAAGACTGGAAGGCGTTGGTCTTGACTTCCCTTGGGCTCATAAAGGCGCATGTTTGGGGTAATCATTTTTGTTTCCACATGGTCAGAATACTTGGGTGGAGCATTCCGGGCATTGCGGACAGCTGTCAACCCTTTGTT
Source organism: Segatella copri DSM 18205 (assembly GCF_025151535.1). NCBI lineage: Bacteria > Pseudomonadati > Bacteroidota > Bacteroidia > Bacteroidales > Prevotellaceae > Segatella > Segatella copri. The sequence continues at coordinate 1,425,504 of NZ_CP102288.1, read as the reverse complement.
ATCTCCATCAATAGCCCTGAGTATAGCCAATGTCTGTTTGTGTTGTAGGTCTGACGGCATGTTACGTAGGAATTCATCCGCCTGGATGCGCATCAAACATTGTTCTGCAATCTCTGCCACCTCTTTCTCCTCTTTTGACTTTTGCAAGAAGATGGCAATTGATAAGTGAGAACCGTCGGGCAAAAGAACGATTCCAACATCGTTTCTATCTTGTCTTCCGTCAGAAGAAGGAAAACCAGAACCTGTCTTGTGAATCAGTTTGCCGTCTTTGGGCAAGACTGCTGCTATGCGTTGCTGACCCGTATTACAATCAGCCATTGTATCCCAGATAAAGGAGAGATTCTTGTTATCATCCCTATGAAGATAAAACCACTCCAAGAGCCTTGCCATTTCTTTTGGAGTGGCTGAGTTTTCTATGGTTCTATGAGGATTCTTTTTCATCTCCTTCTCCGTCAGTTGCACATGGATGTCTTTGAATCCAAGCGTATGGATATATTTCTCTACTGCATCCGGCTGTCCGCATGATGCAAACAAAAGGTCGCACGCATTATTGTCGCTCTGTTTCAATGACCATTCTATTAACTCTGCAAATGTGAAATAACGCATACCTTCAAATATTGAAAGCATAGGCGACCATGTCTCAGCGTCCAGACTATCCTTGTGTACAAGAACAGAGTCGCTCAGTGTCAGTCCTTTCTTGTGCAAGTAGTCTGCTACGTATAAAGCCTGTGGAAATTTCATGACGCTGTGCATGGCAAAAGCACTATCCTCCTGATGACCGCAATACAAATCCCCATTCACAATGCTTGCCCCATATGAAAAACATGAGGATTGACCTTTCGCCTCTGTCGTCTGGATATAAGCCAGGAAAAAGGTAAGAAGCAGAAAAAGTAGGATTTCGCTCACTCGTTGAGTTCCTCCCGTGGGGGTGAACATGATTTGATGTATCTTCATCTTTCCTTTATCTGTTTATTGAGTTATGGCCACTTTGATAACTCCATCTCGCTTCTGCTCAAAGAGTTCATAGGCTTCAGCTATCCTCTCCAACGGAAAACGGTGGGTGATGAGCGGTGTGGTGTCAATCTTCAAACCTGCCTTTATCTATATATGTATATGCTTTCATTATCTTAAGAATGGGTCAAGCGTTGCCAATAACTCTGATTTCTGCACTACTCACGATTTTTGTTGTCATTTTTGTTTGTTATCACCCATCGGCCATCCTTGCGACCGCCTTCACGAGAGAGTATGCCTTTGGATTGCAGGTCTGCAATATCTTTTTTTATCGTTCTCTGTGTTACAGGTTCTTTTTCCGAAATCTTTTGGGAAATCTTTTGGGAAGTTAAAGTGCAATCACTCTGCACCAATGATAGTATAATCCGCTGTCTATCAGTTATTTCTTCCATAGATTCTTTTGGGAAGTATTTTGGGAAGTCTTTTAGGAAATCATTGTCTTTCTTTCCTTCTTTCTTGCCACTCTCATCCAGTTCCTTGCCAATAGAGACAAGATAAGCCTTCTCGTCAACAAAAGCCTGATGTATGGGCACCGTCGCAAGGAAGTGACCATTCCATAGTCTTCCCCTTCTGCAGTTCGTCGATGTTTATTGGTAATGCCATATATTTCTTCCTGTTCTGTGTCACCTCATACTTGTTCAGTATTCATGCGTATCTGACATTTCGGTGCAAAGGTACGATTTTTTTTTGAAAAACGATGCGATTTCCATAAAAAATCGCATATAACAAGACAAACAAATATCTTGCATGGCTACCATGTGGCGAATGTTTTGTTACTTTATAAAAAAAACGTAGCAAAGGTAAACCTTTGCAGTCGGGTAATCATCCTATTGGTGGTACAGAAGTTCAGATAGGAAAGGAAGGTACTGCAGCCTGTTATTCAAGACCGCAGTACCAAGCCATTAAAGTTTTTACTCTGCAGGTGCCCATTTGCAACGAACAGGAGAGACGATTGCGCCCTCTGCCTTCAGCTGCTTCATGGCTGCATCTACCTCTTTGCGGTCGAGACCGCTGAGTTCTGCGATTTTACCTGCGTTAAGAGGCTGACCTGCCTCTTTCATTGTTGCTAATACTTTTTCTTTTGCGTCCATTGTTTTAACGATTTAATGTGTTAATATTATATTGTTATGCTGTCTCCTTCGTGCCCGATGCACCAAAAGGGGACATCCTTTTCTTTGCAGAAAGGCTCCATGCGCCACGCACTCTCAAACCCACTCATGACAAAGTGCATCGGGACAAACATTCCAACCTTGAAACGTTCGATAAACTGACGCCCTCCAAGCGTATAACCATTGCCGATGCGTCCGTCCACAGGAAACATCACGAGGTCAAAGGAATCGTTAATCTTGCGAATATCTTTAAGTTCACCAAGATACTGTTTTTCCTCTGCTACAGGATTGATATACTGACCAAACTCTTCACTGAATACCTCTCCTTCGGGTGTGTCGTCAGCAAGGAAACGTGCGTACCAGTTGCACAGGTCGCCTGCGTGAAAGATTGTTTTACCTTCTGTCTCAACAATCCAACTCACGCCACTATCGTTACTTCCTGTAGCTGTCACTTTCAGGTTCTCATCTTCCCATACCGCTCCTTTGGCCATCCATATACCAGCATCCTCTTTCTGAGCTCTTCTTCGTTTGAGTATATCCTTTGACAGGATGTATGTAATATTGGGGATGCTATTCTTCCATCTGAGGATTGATTTCGTGAAGTGGTCCTCATGGAAGTGGCTTGAAAACACGTACACATGTTTACATGTATTCATGTACACACGCATGACTCCAGCAGGATCCATCCAATAGTCAAAGACCAGGATGCATTGAGACGTTTCAAGCAAGAAGCCGCTGTGGAAGATGTATCTGAGTGTCATAATTTCAAAGCCTTGCCGTCTGAGAATACATGTCCGACTGTCTTGCCAAGTTCTATGTAGCCGTGATGCACAGGGTCGTAGGTGATGAGCTGCATCTTCTCCACATCGGGCTTGCCATCCTCAGCAAGATACTTTTCATCTACGAGGATGTTTACAATCTCTGCCACGATATAATAACCCTCTGGTGACTCATCGATTTTCTCTTTGATGCGACATTCCAATGTCATGGGGAAGTCTGTAAAGATGGGAGCGTTGACATTCTCTGCCTTCTCGACGTTCCAGCCTGTCTTCGCCATCTTGTCTGTATCGTTCTTGGCAGAGACGATGCCTACGAAATCTGCTGCCACCATGGTCTGCTTTGTAGCAAATGCCACGGTGAAGTCGGGCCAGTTGTTCAGGTTTTCCGTAGTGGCATGTGCGCCCATGGCAATCATAATCTCCTTTGCGTCCCATTGACCGCCCCAAGCAGCGATCATTGCATTGGGCTTGCCGTTCTTGTCGTATGTGCCGATAATCAGTACCGGCTGTGGAAGCATCCACGATTTTTGTCCAAATGATTTCATTCTTACTTCTTTTTATTGTGTTATCAATTCATTCAACTTATCTTCTCGTATTACTTTCGGTTGTGCCTTGCCTGCCAGAACGAGAATCTTCTTCCCGCCTCTGTAGATGTGCAACTGTCTGCTTCGTACCACTGCCGTCAAGGTCTCATCATCCTGCATAGCTTGCCATATCGGATAATACACACCTTCTGGTTCAAACAGCTTTTTCTGAAGGTGTGAGCACATGTTGGTTGTGTCTATTGTCATATAGTTGTGTTATATCATTAACCCTTAATTCCGCAACACTATAATTTAACTTTATTTATAAGTTCCTGAGCAACAAAAAGTTGCCCAGGATTTTGCCATGTCAGAATTTTCACTTATCTTAGTGTTGCAATTAGAAAACAAGCGAAAATCGTAACAAGGCGCTGCAAAGGTACAAATAAAATTCGAAAAACTCACACCTTTTGGAGGAATTTTTTCAATCATGGAGAAATTTGACTCCATGCTTTCACCTATTATCGACCAGACACTTGGTCAGAGATGCAGCAGTATCTTCGGATATCAGTTCAGCGAGATAGTCCGTTCGCTGATGAGCGTTTATTTCTGTGGCGGCTCATGCGTGGAAGATGTAACGTCACAACTGATGCGCCATCTCTCGTATCATCCTACCCTTCGTACATGCAGCTCTGATACCATCCTCAGAGCCATCAAGGAACTGACACAGGAAAACATCTCCTATACTTCCGACCAAGGCAAGACCTATGATTTCAATACTGCAGACAAACTCAACACATTGCTTATAAACGCTTTGGTTTCTACAGGCGAGTTGAAGGAAATTGAGGAATACGATGTTGACTTTGACCATCAGTTCCTTGAAACGGAGAAGTATGATGCAAAACCGACCTACAAAAAGTTCCTCGGCTACAGGCCTGGCGTATATGTTATCGGTGACAAGATAGTCTATATCGAGAACAGCGATGGTAACACGAATGTGCGTTTTCATCAGGCAGACACCCATAAGAGATTCTTCGCTCTTCTGGAATCCCAGAACATCCGTGTAAATCGCTTCAGGGCAGACTGCGGTTCCTGCTCGAAGGAAATCGTCAGTGAGATAGAGAAGCATTGCAAACATTTCTACATCCGTGCCAACCGATGCAGTTCGCTCTACAATGACATCTTTGCTCTGAGAGGATGGAAGACGGAGGAGATTAACGGCATCCAGTTCGAACTCAATTCCATTCTCGTTGAGAAATGGGAAGGCAAGTGCTATCGTCTTGTCATCCAGAGACAAAGACGCAACAGTGGCGACCTTGACCTGTGGGAAGGCGAATACACTTACCGTTGTATTCTGACCAACGATTACAAGTCATCGACAAGGGACATTGTTGAATTCTACAATCTGCGTGGCGGCAAGGAACGTATCTTTGACGACATGAACAACGGATTCGGTTGGAGCAGGCTCCCCAAGTCATTCATGGCGGAGAATACTGTCTTTCTTCTGCTTACTGCATTGATACACAATTTCTACAAGACCATCATGAGCAGGCTTGACACCAAGGCTTTTGGGCTCAAGAAAACGAGTCGCATAAAGGCTTTTGTCTTCAGATTCATCTCCGTACCTGCCAAGTGGATCATGACTGCAAGGCAATACGTGCTGAATATCTACACAGAGAACCGAGCTTATGCAAAACCCTTCAAAACAGAATTCGGATAAGAATCCTTTCTTTCCGGTTTGAATCTGCGTATTACCTCAAGTCGCATCGTGGGGTAAGGGGATGGTGGCTACATATTGATGTTGTGCTGTTGCTTTTTACTGAAAGCTGCTACTAACGACTCATAAATCTACCCTTAATCGTGTATTGGATGATAGTTGCGGATTTTAGGACAAAATCAATGATATTATGAAATCTGCCAGTTACATCGAGTGGAATAATCTGAAGAATATCCCTTTCTTCCTTTGCCAAGTGGTCGAGGACGAAGAAAACAAAGACATTGACATCTATTATTTAGGTGAACGTGTCTTACACGATTACGACCATGTAGGACACTATATGCGTTCTGCCATTATACTGTTCCGAAGAATCAAGAACCGCACAGCCGACTGGGTAAACCTTCAGAACCTCTGGACGCTGCGCAACTGTATTCGTGAGAATTATAATCACGGTATAGGTGTGGATAGTCTGATTTACGGAGAGGACTTTGACGGTATGAACCCCGAAACGCTTACCCCATTGACTAAAAAACGTTTTGATCTTATAGTAAAACGAATCAAAGAGCTTGACAAATACGCAACAATTTAACCCTGCACAAAATATGCAGATGCACGAAGCCCCCGGCAAGTTACCCCGCCGGAGGCTTCGTATTTATATTTCCGTACATATTTTTTGTATTGTATTGACAAGCCTTGATACATGAAATCCGTCACATACCGCATGATGTACTTGTATGGATAACGGAATATAGAATTTATCTTCTTGCTTGAAATATTTTCCGAACGTAAAAATCGGCAATAAGTATCCGGTATCGGGCTTTATATTAAGATTAAATCCTGTGAACGTAGTCCAAGGCAATGAGGATATTGGAAAAACATTCTTAGGAGCTTGAGGTTTGGCATCTATAGCGGTATTATTCCCGTAGAGTTCTATATCCCGGTTATAATTGGATAAAAAGGTATTCAGATCTTTATCCCATTCCGTCCATATATTGGAAAAGGTTTCACTCTCTTTATGGAAAACAGTGTAACATGGGTGTAGTGTCTCCCATACTCCTACTTCCCCATTCTCGTTTATGTCTGTTCTGAACTCATCATAACAATTTACCGCTTTTGATAAGGCATAAACAAGAAGAGGATAGAGTTTAGTATTCTGTTCTGTCTTAAATCTGATAACTCTTGAAATATCAATATTGACCGTTATACTGTATGTACATGGAATCTTATCAAAATAATGGTCAAAATAAGGATTCCTTTTCCAGTTGTTTCTATCTATTATCTTAAACATTGTGATAAACCTTAATTCCGCAACACTATAATTTAACTTTATTTATAAGTTCCTGAGCAACAATAAGTTGCCTAGGATTTTGCCGTGTCAGATTTTTCACTTATCTTAGTGTTGCAATTAGAAAACAAGCGAAAATCGTAACAAGGCGCTGCAAAGGTACAAATAAAATTCGAAAAACTCACACCTTTTGGAGGAATTTTTTCAATCATGGAGAAATTTGACTCCATGCTTTCACCCGTTATCGACTCAACACTGGGTCAGAGATGCCGCAGTATCATCGGATATCAGTTCAGCGAGATAGTCCGTTCGCTGATGAGCGTTTATTTCTGTGGCGGCTCATGCGTGGAAGACGTAACGTCACAACTGATGCGCCATCTCTCGTATCATCCTACCCTTCGTACATGCAGCTCTGATACCATCCTCAGAGCCATCAAGGAACTGACACAGGAAAACATCTCCTATACTTCCGACCAAGGCAAGACCTATGATTTCAATACTGCAGACAAACTCAACACATTGCTTATAAACGCTTTGGTTTCTACAGGCGAGTTGAAGGAAATTGAGGAATACGATGTTGACTTTGACCATCAGTTTCTTGAAACGGAGAAGTATGATGCAAAACCGACCTACAAAAAGTTCCTCGGCTACAGGCCTGGCGTATATGTTATCGGTGACAAGATAGTCTATATCGAGAACAGCGATGGCAACACGAATGTGCGTTTTCATCAGGCAGACACCCATAAGAGATTCTTCGCTCTTCTGGAATCCCAGAACATCCGTGTAAATCGCTTCAGGGCAGACTGCGGTTCCTGCTCGAAGGAAATCGTCAGTGAGATAGAGAAGCATTGCAAACATTTCTACATCCGTGCCAACCGATGCAGTTCGCTCTACAATGACATCTTTGCTCTGAGAGGATGGAAGACGGAGGAGATTAACGGCATCCAGTTCGAACTCAATTCCATTCTCGTTGAGAAATGGGAAGGCAAGTGCTATCGTCTTGTCATCCAGAGACAAAGACGCAACAGTGGCGACCTTGACCTGTGGGAAGGCGAATACACTTACCGTTGTATTCTGACCAACGATTACAAGTCATCGACAAGGGACATTGTTGAATTCTACAATCTGCGTGGCGGCAAGGAACGTATCTTTGACGACATGAACAACGGATTCGGTTGGAGCAGGCTCCCCAAGTCATTCATGGCGGAGAATACTGTCTTTCTTCTGCTTACTGCATTGATACACAATTTCTACAAGACCATCATGAGCAGGCTTGACACCAAGGCTTTTGGGCTCAAGAAAACGAGTCGCATAAAGGCTTTTGTCTTCAGATTCATCTCCGTACCTGCCAAGTGGATCATGACTGCAAGGCAATACGTGCTGAATATCTACACAGAGAACCGAGCTTATGCAAAACCCTTCAAAACTGGATTCGGATAAAGTCCGTTCCTTATGGTTTTAATCTGCGTATTGCCTCAAGTCGCATTGTGGGGTAAGGGGAAGGTATGCACAAATCGGACAAAATTCACGCTCATACTATCATGATGCATAGTGTTCAAGCTCTTTACTGCAATTGAGATTGCCATTGAGATTGCTTGCGGATTTTAGGATAATAAAATTATTTCCTTTAATTATTTGGATGACCCATCTAACTTTAGCTTCTATTTGCAATTTTTTATCGATAAAAATGTAAAGAGTCCGTGTTCTCCTCCTATCGGAATAAAGGCTGATGACTTAGCAGGTATGTTCGTTTTTTTACATAATTCGTTAGACTTTTGGAATAGGTCAAATCTCCATCCTGGCCTTGTATTTGGAACCAATGATGATGAGAGAATGCCTAAAGCTTTATACTTCCTTCGTAAATCATATCAGCTTGGTTATGATGCAAAAAAGAGTTTTACAGATACTCTTAATCAGTCAAAACGAATCGTTATATTTGGGCTAAGTTTAGTTGGTATAGATTATGATTATTTTAAGGAATTCTTCGAGACGGATCATGATTCTGATACTGAAGTTGTTATTATAAACAAAAAAGGTGCTTTGGACAATATTCGTAAAATACTTAAGGAGAAAGGATGCAAAAGACAAGTTTCTTATTTAGATATTGATGAGGACTCTATTGTAACGGATGTTGTAAAAATGAATAAGGAAATATGTTATAGTAATTTTATAGGGTTGTGTGATACAATAGCTGAAGAATCCGTTGCTTCAGAACACCGAAAAATTGTGCAGGTGAATAATGTTTTCGAAGTAAGGCCAAGGTATGATATACGTTAAAATTTAACTTTGTGAGTAGAAGAGAGGAAGTGAGATGATAAAATGCGCACGTCCTCTCTCTTTAAAAAGTCATTTTTGATAATTTCTTCAAATGTAATCATCTGATAATCAAATGGCGTTTTGTAGGATAAAGAACCCCAAAAATACTTTTTAAAGTGAACTCTGTTATAGTTAATAATCAAGTAAAATCAGCTGTGCAGAGTGCTGCACCTATCATGCAAATTCCATAAAAGTATCAGGGAGAAGTGATGCTGCAAAAATGCTCACTTTTCCCTCTTTTTTTGTCAAAAAACTAAAAATCAGAAAAATAATAGTACTCATATTACGGATTAAGGAATCGTAGTACACCCTTTTATTTCGCTCTTTCTTTGTAATTTCACACCGAAATTTAAAAAAAGAAATTATGGGAAAAGGACGTAGTTACATGAATTCATATGCCGACGGCTATATGAGAGGCAAGGTTGTCAAGGAAGTGGGAGCACTCCTTGACCACATACTAGTGGAGGAAATCACAACCCCCACAATCATAAAATTGGAGTTTGGACCTTCTTACGATACCATTAGAGAACTAAGACAGCAAGATACCTCAAAATCCTTTGAGACCATCAGGCAATTCTGCTACATCATCGGCTATTATCTTTACCAAGAAATAGAGGCGGTGGAGAACTATAAGAAATATGTAAGGGAAAGGGAATCCAAGCTTACCATGCTGTATGAGATGAAAGAAAGATATAAGAAAATTTACGGAATGCAAGCCGTAGTGGTTCTCAACCTTATGCATAAGGGAAAGGACTTGCTGGCTTTTATGAAGTAATATATAAGTGAGTTTTTCCGCCTCACTATGTGTTAGCGAACTCATTTTGAGGCTAGTTCTAATCTATAAATAAATACCAAAAAAAGAAAGTAAAATATGATGAAATCGGAGACCAACTGTCCCCTAAGGGTGTATTCCCTTATAGTTCTCCTGGCATTTGCTTGTACCAGCAAAATTGTTAGCGCAAACAAATTCTAACGTCCTCTACTAAGGAACGAGCGACAAAGAACTTAATTTCTAACTAATATAAATTTCGAATTATGGGGAGATTTATAATCAAGCTCTTGCGCTTGATACTGAAGTATGGGCGATTCGGCCTTTTTTGCGTGGTCATTCAATTGAATGGCAACAGCAAGTTTATTGAGTATACTTACAATTTGAGGCGTTCCCTCCTATGGATATGAGCATACACGCACACTTACTGGTAGATGTTGCCATGCAGGAAAGAGATTTTCATGATGCGCTCGTATTACGTCGATACTTGGAGACCTTTAACAGAATAGACAATCATTTGGTTGAAGCTGAACTTCCTAGGCTTGATGCTTATATCGCCACTCTGGATGGCTATTATGAATACCTGGAGCAAAGGAATAGAAAACCATTAAAGAATGGTACCAGAGTCGGCCGAAAAAGAGAGTACCTTTTTGTGACAGATGAAGCATCTTCTTTAAAAGATGAAGAGACCACCGCCGAGCAAGCCTCTTTATTTATAGAATTTCTCACCCTAAATGGCCTGGATTCATTGCGTACCAGTGCGAGCAAGTCTTCACCAATGAATATCGCAATATTTGCGTTTATCAGATATTGGAGAAGAAAGGGCATCCTGGCACCGCAGCATATCGTTAGTGCCAATGCCATTTATCGATTTCTTACCGATGATTGTAATATACGAAAAGAAGTTACGATAAAATCGTTCAACAATGTCTTCAATCATTGTGAGGACATTCAGAATCAAGAAATGGATGATAAAGTGGCTGATTTCTTTGCCCAGAGATGATTTTTTTGTGGGATTAATAATTAATCCTATTTTTCCTATTTTTCCCAAAGGTGTTTTTGCCCTATCTTTGCACCCGTAATCAGGCAAGTAAAGTCTGGTTGCGGGCGTTTTTTGTTTATAGGAATCCGGTACCGTTCCTGAAACTGAAATTTGGCGAATATCTCGCAGTCCAACTCATAAACATTATATATAAATATGGAAGGAAACGCTTATGTGTTTTATCATCCGCAGTTTGGCGGATTGAGAGTGGTAAAAAACGACGAAGGACTGTTCTTTTGCATTGAGGACCTGGTTGCCATCACAGATATCGGCAGAGATAAATTGTTCCCAGTATTAGCCGACACGGAGGGAAAAGTGGTAGAAATATACGTGGAAGCGGAAACCAAAAAGGTTCCGAAGGATTTTAAACCTCGTTTGTTTTTCGGTGAATTTTTTGGCAATGCTGACAAGGTAAATCGAAATAGTAGATTGGCTTGGAGAAGTATGACATTCGTAGACTCTCAGGTGGTGAGAGATATGACGATAGGCAGTTCGAAAGATCCTGAGCGTAAGTTGTTTTACAAGTGGGTCAAGGATTTTATCCAGCCTGTGATGGAGGACGAGGACAGATGTTGGTGTCATGAATGTGTCATGATGAAAAGAGTCTGTTATGACCCTCTGAAAAAGCCGATGGACATCCGATATGCTGCCGACGGCCTGTATATCAACGATACGCGAATCAACTAACATTATTCATCTTTTAAACAAGTGATTACAATTATGAAACAAGCAGCAAAGAAGCAGCTCCTCAACGCCCAGAAGGTGGACGGAGCCATCATCAGTGAGGAAAACGGTACCATCGCCTTCCGCAAGGCGCCATGGAACGATACCGAGGTTATCTGCGAACAGCCTAAGGTGATACCGGGCAGAATGGTATGCTCTGGCGAGAAGGGAGGAGATGAGTTCGACTTCAAGCCTTATGAACGTACGGGCGAGAAGCTTTTCGAGGAAATCTTCAAGACCAAGCATGCCGTGGTGCGCACCACCAAGCGCACGGTGCAGGTAAACTATACCTTCAGCCGTGACCTGGACAAGCGGGACATGCTGCGCTACCTCAAGGTAGAGCACAAGGAACTGATTGCCGGATTCAAGGAGAAATTATAAATTACAGAACTTTCGCATGTGGGGAAGTTAAGGGAAGTTAGGGAAGTTAGAGGGAAGTTAAGGGACAAATGTCCTACGTTTTATGCAAAATAACTATTGTCTCTTCACTTCCCGAACGACCGTAGGGAGTGATAACTTCTTTAACTTCTTTAACTTCTGAACTTGCGAAATCATTCAACATTCAAAAAATGGAACATATTATAGCATATAATCCGTACAAGAATGGCAATAAGGGGAGCGTAAGCTCCCAGCCACTCTCGGTCTACGACAAGACCATCGCTTATCCCTGGATGGCAGACCTGGTAGCTGCCATCCGTGGGGGTAACGATGAACTGAAGAAGCAGCTGCCTTTCCGCTGCGCTCACTACTACCAGTTCCGAGACAACAGACGCTCGCAGAAGAACGCCGTGCCCGAAAGCTTCCTCTTCCAGACCACCATCGATGTGGACGACAAGGAATATGTGGACAAGGCGATAGAGAAGGCACGAGAGCTGAACTGCAGCGACACCATCTGGAACGGAGCCTTGCTGCACCTGGAGTACTCAGCCCGCAAGAAGTTGCACATCGACATCCGCATGCCCATCGGCATGACTATCGAGGAGACGCAGCGAGCCTATTGCGAGGCGCTGGGCGTGCCCTACGACGAGAGCTGTATCACGCCAGAACGCATGCTCTTCATCACCGACAAGGCGTCTGAAATCTATCGCTCGCCCCATTGGTACGAGGTGCTGCCACAGGAAGAACTGAAGAAGCGCAGACAAGCCTACCTGGACCGTGGGCTCACCATCGACGGAAGAGGTGTGGCTGTTTCTGCTATTCAGCCTGCCCAACCTAGTGATAGCAATGCTGCTCATGCTGCTCATCTCAGCCCTGCTGGAACTCATCAGGATGCTGGCGCTGTGGCAACCGGCAAGAACCTAGCAGCCTTCGACCTCTTCCGCAATGCGGCAGGTCTGAAGGACGTAGACATCAACACCCCAGGCTCCCGCCACTCATCGCTCCTGGCGATTATGAGCGCAGGCGCATCGAGAGTGATGCCCGAAGAGGAACTGAAGGCGGTGGTGGCACAGAAGATGCCTGCCTTTTCGCAGGAACGTGACTGCCAGCAGCTGATCCACGACTTCTATGCGAAATATGGTGACAGTTCGAAGCCGATGTCGCAAGCCGTGATCCGCATCAATGCCCAGGCAGAGAAGTCCTCCCAAAAGGATGCCGTGGCGTTAAAAGCCGAGAGTTCCGAGGGCGGCACGGATATCAATGCGGAAGATGATAGATTAGTACCGCCTCCGATGCCCGAACATCTCCCGAAACTCGTGGAGCTGCTGCTATCGAAGACACCGGACGTATACAAGCCAGCCGTGGCACACGCCATCTTCCCGCCACTTGCTACACACCTCTGCAAGACCACCTTCAAGTACATCGACAATGTGGAGCATGAGGCTACCCTGATGTGCTGTCTGCTGGCGGGTACGGGCGCAGGCAAGAACTGTGTGCAGATGCCTATCAACATGATTATGGAGGACATCAGGCAGCGCGACCGTGAGAACCTGCAACGGGAGAAGGAATGGAAAGAGGAGGTGACACGCAAGGGCGCCAACAAGGATAAGCGCAAGCGCCCGGAAAACCTCATCATACAGGAGATAGACGCCGATATGACCAATCCGGCATTCGTCATGCGCACGGCTGAGGCTCAGGAACATTTTCTCTATACATCGCTCAATGAGATAGACCAGTTCGACGCCCTCAAGGGGCAGGGCAACCAGCAGTTCAAGATTATGTGCCTTGCCTTTGATCCGGGCAACCAATACGGTCAGACTCGCGTGGGTACATCGAGCGTCACCGAGCGCATCACCATCCGGTTCAACTGGAATGCATCGACCACCGTCCAACTGGGGCAGCGATATTTCTCAAAGGTGCTCACCGACGGACCTATCAGCCGCATCAACTTCTGTACTATCCCGGAGCGGGAAATCGGTGCCGAAATGCCAGTATACGGCGAATACGACGAAGCCTTCAGAGAGGCGCTCAGACCGTACATAGAGAATCTGTGCAAGGCGTCGGGTAGGATAGACTGCGCTGAGGCTTCTGCCCTGGCAGAAAAGTTGAAGGATGAGAACGCCGACTTTTCGCGCATGTCGCAAAACAGGGTGTTCGAGAATCTCTCCTTCCGTGGCAACGTAATTGCCTTTCTCAAGGCTTGTGTGCTATACGTGGCAAACGGCTGCAAATGGGAACCCGAAATAGAAGAGTTCATCAGATGGAGCGAGAGCTACGACCTGTGGTGCAAGATGATTTTCTTTGGCGCCAGCATAGCCAAGGCTAATGAGGTAGGAGAGAAATCGAGCAAGCGAGGACCTGCCAACCTGCTGCAGCAATTGCCTGACACCTTCACTTATGCGCAGGCAGAAATGGTGCGTCTGCAGAACGACTTCGGAAAGAAGGGTACGGCGACGATGCTGAGAAACTGGGTGAACCGTCATTATATCGAGAAAATTCCTCCGAAGGGAGTAAATGCCGACGGAGCTGACGGAAAGCAGGGCGGAAAGGTGTTCAGTATTCAGTTATTCAGTTTTAAGAAGCTATTATTCCGTTCTGACGGACTCGACCTGAGATGTTTTAACGCAAAATAGTTTAACACTTAACATTCAAGCAAATGGAAATAGTATTAAAGCGTATAGCTAAAAAAGGAACTTATACCATCGGCAGACTCTATCTGCTGTCCGATAGTAGTGTAAAGCGTAACTCGCTACCCGGCAAGAAGAAGGACGACAAGTGTACATTGGTTCATACCTTTGACAGCCAGCTGTTGTCCAAGGATACATATCTCTGTGAAACCATGGAGCCTACATGGCGCAATCTGTTGGGTATCAAGCTAAAGCCAGAGAAAGTGGATGCCCGCTATAGCCGCAAGAGCGGCGTGAAGGCTCGTAAGGTACCTGGCCATACTGCCATTCCTGAGGGTACTTATCCTGTGGTCATATCGTATTCTCCAAGATTCAAGCGTTGGCTGCCATTGCTGGTGGGTGTGCCGAATTTCGAGGGCATCCGCATCCATGCAGGCAATTATCCTGACGACACACAAGGCTGCATCCTTGTTGGAGAGAACAAGTTCGAGGGCATGGTGGTGAACTCCCGCATCTGGCTGCAGCGGCTCATCAACGCCATGACTGCGGCGCGCGACCGAGACGAAAGTATCTGGATTACCATCCTATAGGTTACAAGTGATAAACAGATAGGGAACGCACTGCGTTCCCTATTTTATTTCTTTATCACCTTCAGAACCTGGTCGGCAAGGCTTCGCATTCCCTTTATCATATGGTAATTCCTTCCCTTGTTACATTATGATTAAATAAAGTATAATGGTTCTCCTCCCATTCTTTTTGGGAGAAAAGTATAGGATTCATAGTTTCATCAATATCCCATCCTAATTCTCTTAGTGGATAGGAATACTTGTCGTAATCTTGCAGAGTGACCTTTGGCTTGTCGAGAAGAATAAGAATGTCCCAATCGCTTCCTTCGTGTTCTGTACCTCTGGCGCGAGAACCGAAAAGGATAGCCTTTGCATGAGGGTCTATCTCATACAATTTGTTGTGCATCGCTTCTATAATTGGGTTCTTCTTCATACGCAATCATTCACTATTTCACCGCAAATTTATATACTCATTTTATTCAAGTTTCGCAAGTGAGGGAATTGATTGAAGTTAAAGAAGTTATCACTCCCTACGGTCGTTCGGGAAGTTAAGGGACAATAGTCTTCTAGCGTAAAACGTAGGACATTTGTCCCTTAACTTCCTTCTAACTTCCCTAACTTCTCTTAACTTCCCCATATGCGAAAGTTCAGTCATTTTACGCCTTGTTGGCCAATGGCGCTGCCTGGGTATAGCCTCTTGCGCCAAGCTCCTTGTCGAGCATGTATAGACCATAGCCGTTGTCCTTGATCATGCGAAGGTTGTCGATGATGTTCTGGGCGTTCTCCTCTTCCTCCACCTGCTCATCTACAAACCACTTGAGCATGCTCTGTGTGGCATAGTCATTCTCCTGGGTAGTGAGAGCGAAGAGGTTGTTGATGAGGGAGGTAACCTTCTGCTCGTGTGCCAAGGTTGACTCGAAGACATCCAATGGATTCTCCCATGTGGTAGGAACGGCATCTATAGCCTTCAATTCCACGTGACCGCCACGCTGGATGATGTAATTGAAGATAATCTTGGCATGGTCTTGCTCCTCCTGAAACTGAACCTGGAACCAGTTACCCATACCTGGGTTGCCGTTGGCATGGCAATATGCCGCCATAGACAAATATAGGTAAGCTGACCACATCTCTGCATTAATCTGGGCGTTGAGCGCCTCTTCTACTTTCTTGTTTAGCATGGTTTTCTAAATTTAATGGGTTAGACTTTTTGTTTGTACCATATATGAAGAATGACAATTCTTTGCCTTTTCTTATAAGCACATCGCAAAGTTACGGCTTTTATTTGAAATGACAAAAAATATTAAGAAAATTTTAATCTTGGAAGATTCAATTTCTGAAAGTATGGTTACGTTAATGGGATAAAGAAAGAAGGGTTCTCTTTGATAAGCCGCTTTCGTGACAATGCTTGTCTCTTTTATGTCTATGCTGGTCCACGTACTGGAAAACGTGGTCGCCCCAAGACCAAGGATGGCAAGATTGATATGAAGAATCTTGACCTCACTCGAATGGAGAAGATGGAGATGAAAGATATAGAAGGAACAGCTTATACTTTGATAGCCTATTCCAAGGCACTCAGGTGTAAAGTTAGACTTGTCATCTGGCAGATGCCGAATGGCAAGAAGAAACTATTCTTCTCTACAGACACCTCACTTTCGGGTGAAGAGGTACTTCTTTATTATAGAACCAGGTTCAAGATCGAATTTTGCTTTCAATGCTTCGTTCACATCACTAATGTTGCCAAGGTAACTATGAAGGAGATGGGAATGGAATATTCTATGTCTTCATTCAAGTCACTGATGACCAACATTTATCTGGTGAAACGAATTTTTAAAGCAAGTGGGTACACCCCGAACCGAACTTTAATTAGCAAGATTTTCAAAGATCTCTCGTGCTTACAGCGTATAGCTGCTTAGCACATTATTGAATTATTAACGAACTATTGTGCAAATAATCAAGCGCTTTTATCTTCTTTGAAAACTGTTTTTATACAATCCCAAGAGGCTCGTGAGGATATCTTCAAGGCAGATTAATATGCCCCTAAAACCTTCCAGTCGTCTATGAGTTTGAACAGTCGGGGCATGGCTGGCTTGTAGCTGTCGGGATAGGTGAGGGAATAAACGAAGAGTATTCTGCCACTCTTGATGAATTTATCATAATGACTGTAGCCATCTACTCTTACTCCGTTTTCATAGACAGGACCGGAG
Organism: Segatella copri DSM 18205; assembly: GCF_025151535.1. Taxonomy (NCBI): domain Bacteria; kingdom Pseudomonadati; phylum Bacteroidota; class Bacteroidia; order Bacteroidales; family Prevotellaceae; genus Segatella; species Segatella copri. The sequence continues at coordinate 1,408,457 of NZ_CP102288.1, read as the reverse complement.
AGGATGAATGCCTTATCCGATGCCTGCATCGTCCGCTCCGAATGAAGCTTCTGGGCAAGAGAATCGGCACAAGCCTGAAGGGTGTTGCTATAGTTGGGGGTAACGTAACTCTCCAGGATGATGTTGGCATGATTGGTGAATGAGAAGCGGGCATAGCCCTGGTATCCCGATACCGAAGTATCCTCCTGCTGGAAGAAGCAAGGATATTTGATAACGTAGCCGAAGTCCGGATCATTGTATTCCTTCATGGGCGCCATCTCTACCTTGGTTTTGAAATCCGCCATCGGTGTATGCTTCTCTTTCGTAACCTCATGGTGATAGTTGATGATGAAGTTTATCATCATCAGCAAGACAACTGCTATCAAAAAAATCTTCTTCATATCTTTGCTTCTTTTGTATTTTAGCTGCAAAGGTATGAAGAAGAAGGGAAACTGCCAAATAATAAGTATGACATTTTAGTTTCTTAAATGTTTATTTCTTCCCTTTATTGATGATATAAATTCCGGCAGTAGCCAATGCGCCTGCTATCAGATACTTCCAGTAGAAGGTTTCGCCAAGACAGAGGCAGGAGGTGATGGCTCCTACTACGGGGATGAGCGAATTGTATATCGCTACCTTTCCTACGGGATTGCAGCTCAATAATTTGTTGTAGAGAGCGAAACTGATGGTTGAGATGGCGATGAGCAGCAGCAGAATCGTGATGCCCCAGAGGCTGATGACTGGCAGATAACCACCCATTAACAATGCAGGAATCACCAGCAAGGCTCCACCGATGCTCAGCGAATAACCGGTTCCTACGAAAACATCCACTCTCTTGCTCAATCCTCGGGTCAGCAGGGAAGCACTGGCTCCACACAGGGCATTGAGGATAATCATGCCATCGCCCAGGAATGTGAAACTTCCGCTTTCCTTTCCACCAAGGTTCAAGGCAAGGATGCCCAGGAATCCGATGATGCAGCCTAAAGCCTTTCGCCACGTCATCCTGTCGCTCTTGAAGAAGATGCAGGCAAAGATAACCACCGTGAAGACGCTCATAGAATTGAGTATCGCCGAACGTGCTCCTGCATTATGTGAGAGTCCGAAATAGAAGAAAGCATAATGAAGGGTGGTGTTGAGGAGTGCATAGAGGAGAAGGAACCAGACATTCTCTTGAACAGCTTTCTTCTTGAATCCGAATTTACGATGCGAGCTTCTGGCGATGGCAAGGATGATGATGCCGGAGATGAAGAAGCGGATGCCTGCAAAAAGCATCTTGCTTCCGGTCATGTCTGCTGTAATCTGATATTCCTCCATTCCCATTTTTATCAATGGGTAAGCCCATCCCCACGAGATAGCAGCCGTAAGGGCGAACAGGCTTACCCATACCGGGCGCTGAAATATACTGAGTGTATTTGTTTCTTTCTTTTCCATTATAATTTAATTGGTATTCCCTTGCTTCTGTGTTTGCTAAATGACAATCTACAAGTCCCCCAGATGTCTTTCTATAGGAATTCCGCGGTTCTTGTCCTTGTCATCCTTGTTGATGTCTATCCAGTTGCGCAGGGTATCCATGGCGATGCGGGTGGCATGGCGAAGATAATCGCCGTCCTTCAGTCTGCCCACGATGATGCTGGAGAAGATGTCGCCGGTGCCCGGGAACTGAACAGGGATTTCTTCGTAGGGCAGGAGGAAATACTCTTCTGTAAGATGATTGAAACCTACTACGGCATGCTGCCCCTCTACGATGCACGAGGTGATGAGCACGGAGTGGGAACCGATGGCTCTCAGTTTATCTATCAGTTCATAGGCTTCCTTCTCCGAGATTCCCTCTTCCTTGTATTCCGAATCCGTCAGCAGGCAAGCCTCGGTATAGTTGGGAAAACAGAGATGCGATACGCTCAGCATCTCCTTCATGCATCTCACGGTACTCTCACTGGCTCCACCATAGAGCTTGCCGTAATCGCCCATCACGGGATCCACATAGATGTCGGTGCCCAGTGCAGCCTGTTCTCTGCAATAACGTGCCACAAGCTTAGCCTGACGCTCCGAAGCCATGAAACCCGTGGTGATGGCATCGAAGTGAATGCCCAGTTCGTTCCACTTCTGCAAGGCTTCCTCGATATACGAAGTGCATTCCAGAATGGCGTACTTGCCGTATGGGAACGTGTTACTGATGAGCATGGTGGGTAGATTGAACACGTCGAGTCCCATATAAGAGAGGATAGGCATCTGAACTGCGGCAGATACCTTTCCGTAGCCACACATATCGCTGATAATAAGGATATTACTTTTCGCTTTCATTCTTTCTTTTTTCTACTTGCTTTTCTTTCTTATCCTGATTATCTCTTAGTAGCTGGCTGTACACTTGATGCCCAGTGCCTCTACACGGTCCTTGATGGCATCGAGTACTTCCTTTGGTGCCTTTTCCAGCAACTTGTCTGGTGTTTCGCGGGCGATGGTATAAACCATTACCTGCTGAGGCTGGATGTCTTTCACTGCCTCCAGCCAAGGAGCTACGAAATGTTCGCTGGTATTGTCCAAACCGTCACCTCTCAGGAACATGGTCTGGATGATGACGTGCCCCTTGAACATCTTCAGATATTTGATCACATCCTTCACGTCGTAGTTAGGCTGCTGAGGGCGGTCTAGCTTCTTGATGTAATCCATATCCACGGTATCCAGTTTCAGGATGTTGTTATCCACGAGCATCAGCGCCTCTCTCACTTCCTCCTTATATATATAGGTGGCGTTGCTGAGTACGGATACTTGTGCTTCAGGGAAATATTTCTTGCAGAGTTCCATCGTATCTTCCACGATTCCCTTGAAGTCTGGGTGTCCCGTAGGTTCACCGTTTCCGGCGAAGGTGATGTCGTCCAGAGGCTGGTTGTTGTCGTGGTGCTCTTTCAAAACCTTCTCCAATCCTTCTCTTACCTCCTCGCGGGTAGGGCGCTTCTTCTTAGGACGGAAGTCGGCGTTGAATCCGCATTCGCAATAAACGCAGTCGAATGAACAGACCTTGCCATCAGATGGCATGAGGTTGATGCCCAGTGAAACTCCCAGACGGCGGGAGTTTACCGGACCGAATATCGGTGATGGATAAATAATCGTTGACATAATCTTATTCTCCTTTATCTAATCTATTCTTTATTTTATCTTGGTAATACCTATTTTTATACCAATCTTATTTACTTGTTTGTAATTTGGTGGGCAAAAGTACTAAAAAATGTTGGAATGAACAAATAAATCAACTGAAAATCGATTTATCCTTACCATTTGTCTTCTATCTCCGATAGATTGTGTACTTTTGCATTCCAAACTGGGGAGATTCTTGGTGATTTCGGTTCGGATTTAAAGGAAAAAACAAAAAAGTTGATGTTTTGCTTAGTTTTTCGCTTGGCTCAACTGTATAGATAGTATATGAACAGAAAAAAGGACATAGAACAGTTATTCCGTCAGCATTATGTGAAGATGTACAATCTGGCCAGATGCATTCTTTCGGATGATGACGAGAGCAAGGATGTGGTGAGTGAAGTATTCGCCCAGATTCTTGCCGATGATGTGGTTCTGGTGCCTGGGAGTGAGGATGGTTACTTGATGCGGAGCGTACGCAACCGCTGTCTCAACCTGATAGCTCATAAGAGCGTGAAGGAAAGGGTGGCGAAGCTGCTGCTGGATGATTCCGACGTGATTCTCTCAGAAGAGACCGATGAACGGCTCGACCGGCTGCTGCTTCTCATCGAAGACCTGGAACCGCCTATCCGGCAACTTATTTTCCGTCTGCGCTATCTTCAGGAGAAATCTTATCAGGAGGTGGCTGATGAAGTGGGAGTGAGCAAGGTGACGGTATTCAACCATCTCTCGAAGGCGATGGACTGGATTAAGGAACAATTTAAATGAGCAAGACAATGACAAACATGAGTAAAGAAGAAAAGCGGATGATGCTCTTTGGCATGCAGGAGCATCCCGAGAAATATACCGACGAGCAGGTGGAGCACCTGCTTGCCGATGAGGAAGTGAAGGAGTTCTTCCATGAACTGGCGATGGCGAGAATGGCTGGCAAGAAAGCCAATCCGAAGGAGGTGGATGTGGATGGGGCTTGGAAGGAATTTGTTCAGGCACATCACGAGGATAAGATGGCGATGGATGCCGGCAAATCCAAGAACGTTTATCGCAACCGGATGAAGATTGCTGCATCCATCGTTGGCATCATCTTCCTTTCGGGGGTAGCCTTGGCTGCGATTCACAATGGCTGGTTGGGGTTCCCGGCTTCTGATCAGACAGCGGATAACAAGGCTGCGACAGAACAGCTGGCAACAACCCAGGCGCTGACGAATGACAGTCTTCGTGCTGCAACAGCAGAGAACAAGGATTCGCTTGGTATGAAGCCGGTGGTGTTTGATGATGCTGAATTGGGAACCATCCTGGCTCAGTTATCCGGTTTCTATCATGTCAAGGTGGAGTATGTGGATGCCGGTGCCCAGCACATACGTCTCTTCTTCAACTGGAACAAGACGAAGACTTTGGAGCAGAACCTGGAGATTTTGAATGCTTTCGACCGCATACAGATAGAGTATATTGACGGAACATTGATGGTGAAATAAGATAGGAGGATATATTTATGAGAGATTTTTGGAAACCAATGCCCGTTAGCGGCAAGCCTGTCAGAGAGCTTCTTCTTCTCTTCCTGCTGTTTGGGGTTCAGCAGTCTTATGCCCAGCGCATCACCCGACAATATAATAATGTGTCGTTCTCTGCGGCGTTGAAGGATTTGAACGCCCACCAGCATAAGTACACCATCAACTTCGTGTATGATGAACTGGAGGATTTCAGGGTGACCAAGAGCATCAGAAACCAGAGTGTTCCCGATGCCATCATGCAACTGATAGGATTCTATCCCATCAGGATGACGCAGGTGGAGGATAATATCATGGTGGAGTGTACGCAGAAGACTCCCACCAAGATGATAGGCCGTATTGTAGATACGCATCATCGCCCTATAGATTTCGCCAATGTAGCCCTGCTGAATGTTCGTGACTCTTCATTGATAAATGGCGGCGTGACGAATGAGAACGGCCAGTTCGTGATTCCCTGTGGAGCCAAAAAGGCGATAGTAAGAGTAAGTTGTGTGGGCTATATTACGACAAGCAATACCTTTAATATAGGTAAGATAGGGACAATAACTCTGAAAGAGGCAACAATGAACCTGCAGAAGGTGGTTGTAAAAGGACATCGTAAAACCTTTGAGATGACGAATGAAGGACTTGTTACTCAGGTGAAAGGAACACCTTTGAGCGAAGCTGGTACTGCCAACGATGTTATGGCGCAAGTGCCGAGTGTTTATGGCAGTGATGGAAAATACCGTGTTTATGGCAAGGGTGAAGCATTGGTATATGTGAATGGAAGGAAGTTGACGGATGAGGGGGAACTGGATAGAATAAGTTCCAAAGACATCGCCTCCGTAACTCTCAACAACAATCCTGGAGCAAAATATGATGCTACGGTAAAGGCTGTCATTGTGATCAGAACGAATAAGAAACAAGGTGATGGACTGAGCGGTGGGTTTACTTCTATGGCCCGGCAGGGACATTCTACATCTTTGTCTGAGGGCGGTAATTTAAACTGGCGTAGAGGAGGATTGGATATATTCGGAAGTCTTTATTATGATTTGACGCAAAGGTATCAGCATCAGATAGATAAAAAGACTGTCATTAAAGATGGAGAAATGTGGCAAATGCATAGCGACATCGGGATATTCCGGCTCAGGTGCGGAAGTCCGTGGATAGCCCAGCAGACATGTAAACCAAAAGATTATCATCGCACGGTACATGTTTTCCAATAAAAAGTAGTACCTTTGCATCATGGCAAAGAAGACTACCCAATTTGACTACGAGATACTCGTACGCTACATGCTTCCAAAAGGGATGCTTGACACCTTTGAAGTTACCAATGTCGATGAAGAGTGCACTGGTCTATACGATGAGACGAATACGGAAATCCGCATTCTTCATATCTATCTTGACGAACGTGACCTGCGCGATGATATGTGGCATGATTTGAAGCCGAATGGCTTTACTGAGCCCCGGGTGTTCAATGACTTCCCTGTGCGTGAGCACAAGGTTGCCCTTCATGTGCGCCGTCGCAGATGGCTTACGGAGGATGGGAAGAACCAACTGTTAGATACTCCTGCACTTATTGCAGACGGCACCAGCTACTCAATTGAGTTCGCTGCTTTTTTAAAAGAAATGGTTGGATACCTACCCAGTGACGGCCCAATGCGTGGCGCGATTCTTCCAGACTGACGGTAAGTACCTGAACCGTGTCTACAAGGAGCACCTGAGTGACTTTGAAGACTGGGACCAGAAGGATCATGCCGCAGAGTGGGTGCTCTTCGCCCAGAATATGGGCACGCACCTAAGCATAGATGAGAGTATGCTGCACAATGACCTCTTTACATTCCTCTCCAACAAGGAAGGCCATGGTAAGCGTGGTACGCTCATCGCAGCTGTCAAGGGGACTACCATTGCAGAAGTGGCAATGCGACTCATGGCTATACCGGAAGAGAAACGTCTTGCAGTGAAGGAAGTCACGATGGATTTCTCCGACAGCATGATGGGCATCATCAAGCAGGTATTCCCCAATGCGGAGATTGTCATAGACTGCTTTCATATCATGCAGCTTGCAGGCAAAGGTCTTGAGGAGATGCGCATGAAACTCAAGCGTGCTGCCGTCACGGAGAGGAATATGCAGGAAAGCAAGTTCAAGAAACTTGTGCAGGCAAGACGCAAGGCGAGGGCATACTATGCGAAGAACCACAAACCAAAGAAGAGCAAGAACGGCAAAACCCTTGGAAGGCCGCGAAAGCGCAAGAATGAGAAGTTTCAGCCAGAGATACTTGCCAATGGTGAGACTAAGGTGGAACTGTTGACTCATGTACGCTACCCTCTGCTCAAGAGCGGCAATGACTGGACGGACTGGCAGAAGAAAGGCATGAAGATTCTCTTCGAACTGGATAACCGAATCAAGACCGGCTATGGTTTGGTCTGCGCATTGAGAAACATCTTCAAGAAGAAGCAGAGCCGCAAGAAGGCCAAGAAGGCATTACATGCGTGGTACAAGAATATAGGCAGAAGCCACATCAGAGAGCTAATCGCAGTACGTGACACTATAAAGGAGAAGGAGGAGTATGTATTGAATTACTTCAACAATCGTTCAACCAATGCTTCTGCAGAATCTCTCAACTCAAAGATGAAGGGATTTCGGGCGCAGGTGAGAGGAGTAGCAGACTTGACTTTCTTCATGTACCGTATGATGATCTTCGGTTAACATGCCTGCTGGGCTATCCACGGACTTCCGCACCTGAGCCGATATTCCCCAAAAGCAAAGCACAAATTGCCACAAAGATAGGTTTCAATTATGTCTTCAATGAGAAACATTCCATAGGTGCTACTTATAATGTAAACTTTTTACCAAATAGTACTGCTTCATGGCCTACATATCAACGTGTAATGAAGAATGGGACAGAGTTGGAATCCATATCCTATGATATGAAATGGGATCGCAAGACGCCTCCTGCTCATTATGTGAATGCTTATTATCGGGGAGAATTCGGAAAATGGAATGTCGTTTTTGATAATGACTTGGTTGTTAGCCAGAACAAGGCTGTGCAGAATATTAAGGAGCAGAGTAGTGCTTCTGGTGAAAGTAATGTTAACAGCACAAACAAGGCGGACAATGTAATGGCTGCTTCTAAATTGGCGCTGTCTTATCCTGTTGGGAAAGGAAAGTTAGAAGGTGGTGGTGAGTTTATCTATACAGACCGCAAGGAAACTTACAACAATGTGGAACAGATAATAGCTTCTACAGATGACCATATCAGGGAAAATAAGTTGGCTGGATTCTTGACCTATTATCTTCCATTGGGAAAAATTGATTTAGAAGCAGGTCTGAGGTATGAACATACCGTTTCTGATTATTATGAGAAAGGAATCTGGATTGATGGACAAAGTCGTCGGTATGATAAATTGTTTCCGAATGCAAGTTTATCATTTCCGATAGGCAAAGCCAATTTCTCGTTGGATTATACGATGAAGACTCGTCGTCCGTCTTATCAGGAATTGAGCAGCAATATGCAATATGATGACGTCTTCACTTATGAAAAGGGAAATCCTCTTCTGAAGCCTGAAATTATCCATGACATAACCTTCGCAGGATTATACAAATGGGTATATTTAAATTTCAGTTTTCAACATATCAATGACTTCATAGTGAATACGATAGATTTGCAGCCGGGTGAAGGTAAACCGCTCAACATTCTAACGAATGTCAATCGTTCCCACATGAATACATATACGGCAGTTCTATCATTGTCGCCAAGTATAGGGATTTGGTCTCCTCGCTTGTCTTTGGTATTGATGGGACAGAATTTTGAAATGGTTCATTATGGGCAAATGCTCAAGTTGAACAATCCGTTGTTGATGACCAATTGGTTTAATTCTTTCTCTATTTCAAGAGGTTATATACTGACGGCTGATATGATAGGGCATACTTCTGGTGATAATACGATAGCAACCCTGAAGCCGAGTTTTCAGTTGAATTTGGGAATAACAAAGAAGTTTAAACAATGGACTTTTCAATTTCAGGCAACGGATGTCTTTCGTACAGCCCGTAACTCTATGTTTACCTATGGTACAAGTATGTTGCTCGATAAATGGAACTATAGCGATTCGCAAGCTGTTAAGCTAACTATAAGCTATCGTTTCAACTCTGTTAACAGCAAGTACAAAGGCACAGGAGCCGGTAATGAAGAAAAGAGCCGCTTGTAGTTCTTGTTAGGAAGAAACTCTCTTAATAAACAATGAATATATGACAATCGGTCAAGCGAAGGCAAAACCATATTGGTTTGCTCTTTGCTTGACCGATGTTTTTTATAATTCTTCTATCATCTTATTGATTGTTTCTAACATTCCAGGAGTTTGTTCGCACAAATGTTAAATCTCAGTTAACGTAACAAAATAGTTACCGAAATGTTTGGCGGTAAATAACTTTATTGTTACCTTTGCATCGTCCAATGAGGACAAAGTGTTCTTTAAACGTACTAAGATTATGAAATACAGCGAGCTGTATCGGAAGTTAAAGAAAGCGGGGTGCTTTCTACTTCGTCATGGAGGCCGACACGACATCTGGTCCAACCCTGCCAATGGGAAGAGCGCAGTCGTTCCTCGGCATGGAACTGGAGAGGTGCCGCAAGGCACTCTCAAATCTATCTATCAAGAACTTGGGCTTTAGCCCAGGTTCTTCTTCCATGAGAATCTTGGTATGCGAGAAGAACACTTTTGGATATGAACTTATAATAATATGAAGATATGGCAAGGAAAGTTACCGTTGTTGTGGAGTCTGGCAAGGATTTATATTCTTGCTTTATGACTGGGACCGATGACCTGACGTTTGGTCTCATCGGTGATGGCAAGACCGCAAAGGCTGCCATGGAGGATTTTCTTATAGCAGATAAGGAGATGAGGGAGTTCTACGAGGAGGAGGGCAAGGAATATCCAGACTTGGAGTTTCACTTCGTCTTCGATGTAGGGGCATTCTTCAACTACTATCCGCTCAGCATCTCGGCGTTTGCCAAATATATCGGTATGAACGCTTCTCTTTTGCGACAGTATGCGGCTGGCATCAAGTCGCCGCAAGGCAAGAGTCTGGAGAAAATTCGCCAAGGCATTGCAAAGATCAAGGAAGATATAGATACTGGACTCTTGATAGATAAGCCAGTTCTACAGTACGTTTAAAGAGCAGTCTCTTTCTAGCAAAGATGATTGTTTCATTTTTATTGTAAAAAGAGCTCGAAGCCCTGGTGCGTGACGCATCGGGGCTTTTTCGTAGCCAATATCTTCTTTTTATTACCTTTGCATAGGTTTTTCGAAAATAATCTATGTTTTGCTTAGTTTTTCGCTTGGCTCAACTGTATAGATAATAAGAAACAGAAAAAAGAAAGACAGATGTATATGAAAAAATGGATTATGATTTGTGCTTGTGTGGCTGTTTTTCAAACCGCATTAGCCCAGCGCATCACCCGACAATATAATAATGTGTCGTTCTCTGCGGCGTTGAAGGATTTGAATGCCCGCCAGCATAAGTACACCATCAACTTCGTGTATGATGAGTTGGAGGATTTCAGGGTAACCAAGAGCATCAGAAACCAGAGTGTTCCCGATGCCATCATACAACTGATAGGATTCTATCCCATCAGGATGACGCAGATGGAGGATAATATCATGGTAGAGTGTATGCAGAAGACAACACTTCGTTATAAGGGACGTATTATAGATGAGAGTGGAAATGCTGCCGAATATGCAAATATAACCTTGTTGTCGCCCATTGATTCTACGATCGTAGGACATGGTGTGAGTAATGAGAATGGAAGTTTTGTCATTCCTTGTAATTCCCGGAAGGTGTTAGCCCGTATCACATACGTTGGTTATAAGACTATCAGCCGTATATACAGCAATCCGGAAATGGGAATCATCAAATTGCAGCCCGAAACGATGATTATCAAGGGAGTTGTAGTGAAGGGTGAAAGACCTCAGTATAAAATGTCGCCTGGAGGAGTGGAGGTTGCCGTAGAGCATACCTTGCTTTCTAAGATGGCAAACACTTTTGATGTCCTGAACCTGTTGCCACGTGTCTCTGTAGCTGGACAAAAGATATCCGTGTGTGGAAAAGGCACACCGATTGTTTATATCAACAACAAGCGTGTGAATGACAATAATGAGATTGTAAACATCACTCCCGACAACATCAAGTCGATTTCGGTGATAACAAGTCCTGGAGCAGAATATGATGCCGAGGTAGAATCGGTAATTCGTATCCGCACCAAAGAGCGGCGTGCCAATGGGTTCAGCTTGCGTGCAGATGCTTTTGGTAAATACAACAAATGGATGTCGGATTACGAGCTTGTCAGCACCCGGTATCAGACCAAGAAATTTGAGATAGCCAATAGCTTATGGACGGGGGACTCTCATTTTGGTGAGGATAATCTTCTGAACACCGATATCAATTTGCCCGACAAGCATTATCACAACGACCAGCATTTTAATTCGGATACCAATAACCGCTTCTTGTCGGAAAAACTCTCAGCCGACTATTCGCTCAACGACAGCAATTCCATTGGTGGCTCTTATCGCTACTATGGCATGTTGAATGGCAGGACGAATAGTGCTAGCCAACAGGATGTATTTCTGAATGGTGTGGCACAGGGTAGCATTGGGCAGAATAAGGTTGCAAAGCCTCACCTTGGTTCACATGAGGCAGAAATTTATTATGTGGGAAAGATAGGACAGGTAGGTATCGATTTCAATGCCACATACTATACGGTCAATAACAGACGTAGTGACGAGAGTATTGAAAGCAGCAAGGAGTTGGGCAATCAGGAGGTACATTCAAGCAATCGTCAGAATAGCGATATGTGGGCAGGCAAGTTGGTTGTGAATATTCCTCTGTGGAAAGGAAATGTTTCTTTAGGAACAGAGCTGTCGAAGACCGACTCTCATGGAACGTTCCTGAATGAAGAGCAGTTGGTGCCATCCACAGAGACGGATATCCATGAAAGAAATGTTGCTGGCTTTGCACAATATGAACTGCCCCTCAGCAAGTGGACCATTGGTCTTGGTGTGCGTTACGAGAATATCATTCGCGACTATTTCTCTGGTGGAGTCAAGCAGGATGATGTGAGCAGAAGATACAGCAACTTCTTTCCTAACCTCAGCTTATCATGGAACAAAGGTAACTGGAATTGGCAGTTGAATGTCAACGAGAAAATAAATCGTCCAAGTTATCGACAGTTAGGCAACTTCATGCAGTTTGACAACCGTTTCCTTTATGAAGGCGGAAATCCTACCTTGCAACCGGAGAAGGTGTTCAATGTTGAGGCAATGATGACATATAAGTGGCTGAATGTTTCCGCAGGTTATAAATATCTGAAGGATGTGATAGAGTGGACCAAGTATATCTATCCTGGAAAGGAATTTGCTTATAGTACGTCGTTGAATTTCAACCATAAGCATCTGCTTTATGCTTCTGTCAATGTTTCGCCAAAGCTTGGCATCTTTCGTCCTAGGTGGGGATTCTATTATAAACAGCAGTTCTTCGATACCAAGAAGTATGGTGCCAGCAAGGCATTAAGCAGACCTTTGCTGTTGTGCTTGCTCGACAATAATTTCGCTCTTTCAGAAACCATGAACGCGGCTATCAGCCTGAATGCAGCAACCCCCAATGCAGATGGATTTCTTATGATGAAGAGTAATTACAGCGTCGATCTGCGGTTCGACAAGTCGTTTGCCAATCGCACATGGATCATTTATCTTTCTGCAAATGACATCTTCAAGACTACAAAGGAACGTTGGACGATGTACGGACTGGGAGCGGGTACCACAAAAGACTGCTACTACTATACTCGTAGCATCTCCCTGCAGGTTACGTATAATTTCAATGCCAAGCGCAGTAAGTATAAGGGCACAGGAGCCGGCAATGAAGAAAAGAGCCGCTTGTAGTTCTTGTTAGGAAGAAACTCTCTTAATAAACAATGAATATATGACAATCGGTCAAGAGAAGGCACAACCTTATTGTTTTGCTCTTTGCTTGACCGATGTTTTTATTTTTCTTCAGTTAGATACTCCTTTATTTGTTGCTCTAATATCGGAAGGTCGTTTGTAATCACATCCCAAACAACGTTGTTATCAACTTGGAAATATTCATGGACGCTATAGTTCCTCATGCCGTTCACTTGTTTCCAAGGAGTCTTAGGATGCGCTTGCCGAAATTCTTCAGTTAGCATATTCGATGCTTCTCCAAGAATTTCGATGTTCTTGACTACTGCGTAATACATCATGTCGTCTGCGATAAAATCCTCAAAGTTTTTACCTTTTGTATATCGGCAGATTCTTTCTATCGCCTGGAGCATGTGCTCTAGGCGGTTTTTATCTCTACTTCGTTCTCTCATATACTAAGATTTTATCACGTTCTACTGATTCCTGTGCAAAAGGAAGTAAGGTTCCTTCTGAGACCAAATCAACTTTTCTACCTAAGAGTTCTTCCAAATCACTCCACATGCCGAAGAATTTTAAACCTATAGGTTTACTCTTGTCCAAAGAAACCATAATATCGACATCGCTATCCTTCGTTTCTTCCCCTCTGGAGAAAGAACCGAACAGCCAGGCTTTCTGTACGGGTTGGGTGCTGAAATAATGGCGTAAAGCTTCTATGATGGCTCGTTTACCCATAATATCTCGTTTACCCATAATATAATGATGTTGTTTCTTGGTGCAAAGATACACTTTTTATTCGAAAGAGCAAGCTTTTTTCTAGTTTTTTATTACCTTTGCATAGGTTTTCCGAAAATAATCTATGTTTTGCTTAGTTTTTTGCTTGGCTCAACTGTATAGATAATAAGAAACAGAAAAAAGAAAAACTGATGTATATGAAAATACTTTTTCGTGTGCGTATAAGCTCGATGTTAAATCAAAAAAGAATCTGATATGAAACCTTATAGATACCCCCAAAAATTACGTCCCGATGTAGACTTTACCACATGGCGACGTAATCTTTCCTACATCACGACACAGATATTCCTGCGTTGCCATGTAATTTCAAGGACATCGGGAGAGATTACACGGATTCTTTATGAGATTATAATCGCTTCATGTAGCTTTTTCCAGGAAGAAACTCTCTTAAAACAATGAATATATGACAATCGGTCAAGCGAAGGCAAAACCATATTGGTTTGCTCTTTGCTTGACCGATGTTTTTATTAAGCCACTTTTTTCCCTTGTTTGTACAGGAAATCTGGGGCAAAATCAATTCCATTGTACCATTCCAAAGTCCAATGGGTAAGTCCAAATTGAATAAACTTATTCATGTCTTTAAGTTCTTCTCGCTTATTGCCTTTTAGTAATGGGAGAAAGTCAATGCGTCTTGTTTCGCCATTACTGAACTTTAAGTCCATGGTATAATCCTTAATGTAATCAACATCAACGATTCTTATTAAATCAATGTCAACCATAATTCAACTTATTTAAGAGGTTCAATTTTTATTATTTCCTTGCCTTCCTGTAATCGCTTCCAATTCATTTCAAGTTCGTTTTGATGAATCTCCATCCACTTGAATACGTCTTTAAGTACCTTTTTAGGCAATTCTCCTTTTACGATTCCATCTTGTATGGTAATAATGGCTTCGTAGTCTCCATATCTCACATGAAAATGTGGAGGATTGTGATCATCTCCAAACATGGCAATGATAATCTTTATTATTTTTTGGCAAAGATAAAAAAAAATATTGAATGTTCCAAATCTTTTTATTACTTTTGCATTGCTTTTCCAAAAAAAGTAGAAGATTTCTTCATTTTAGGGGTAATTGATTTCAGGAAAGCTTGTATATAAGAGTAGAAACAAGAAGAAAATGACGTGATAACAGAGGAAAATGAACAGCGGATGGAACGGCTGTTCCACGACCATTACGAGCAGATGTATCGCTTCGCCTTTGCCTTGCTCCATGATAATGAGGAGGCGAGGGATGTGGTGAGCGACGTGTTCTCCAGATTGTGGGATAAACAGCAGGTTCCAGACCGGACTTACCTGATGCGGAGCGTGAAGAATGCCTGCATCAATCTTATAGCCAGAAAGAAGAGAGATGAACGACTGAAACGGCTTCTCCCTCTCTCGGAAGAGAAATTGACGGAGGAAGAACCTTCTCGTCTGGAAGAGCGATGGCAGGCTGCCGTGGATTGCATCGACCATGACCTGACCGACCAGGCAGCTTCCGTCATCCGACTGTGCTATCGGGAAGGAATGTCGTATTCTGATTATGAGGTGAAAGAAGATGGGAAGCATGTAGGCAAAGTGAAATATGATGACGATGAAAGTCGTACGATTCTAGGTCCTGTTCATGAGGTGGATGCTATGAGTTAGGTTTTTTAAGAGATGATGTATAACAAAAAACGGGAATACATTCAGGATAGGAGGGATGATGAACTGGATGGAATTGGTAATTTGATGCAGTTATACAAATTTAACGGAAGAGATGTAATGGCTTTGGATAATAATGTGTACTTTTGTACTAGATAATGATGAAATAAAAACATATTGTAAGAATGAAGACGTTTTTTTGCTCTTTTGGACTGCTGATGGCTGCTGTGCCCGTGTTCGCTCAGAACACTGGGAAGGACTCTATTGTCTCTACTAAAGCTTTGGATGATGTGGTGGTATCAGCCTCCAATATCAGTCGTGTGGGTGATCATCTCGTCATCTATCCCAACAGCCAGCAACGAAAACATGCGGTCAATGGATTCGGGGTGTTGGAAAACCTGAATATCCCAGGACTCATCATCGATGCAAAATCGAATCAGGTGGATGTGATGGGACTGCAAGCCGCCTTGTATCTGAATGGGCAGGAATGCGACATCCGGGAAATACAGATGCTCCGTCCTCGTGACATCGAGAAAATAGAATATCATGATGCTCCATCTGGAAAATACGCCAAGGATAAGCTTGTCGTCAACTTCATCACCAAACAATACCGATATGGAGGATATGTGCAGGCTGACGGACTGCAGGCGATGGGATATGACCATGGCGACTATAACGTTGCCACCAATTATGTAAAAGGTAACAATTCCTATACTGTGTTTGCTGGTGCAAACTATAGTCATGTGGATGGTACTGAGACCTGGAACAATGAGAACTATCAGTTTTCACAATCCCTATTTGATAGGGAGAGCTATAGTAAGAATTCTTACCGGAATCATCAGGAATATATGCAGTTCCGCTATCAGAACCAGAAGGGAAAGAGATATTGGGTGGGCAAGTTTACGCTCGTCAACCTCTCTACTCCGAGAAATGCATCTTCTGGTTTTGCGAAGGAAAGCACAGAGACGGACATCTTCTCAAATATCAGGAAGAAGAGTCTATCTCCTAAGATTGACCTGAACGCCAACTTGCCATTAAGCAAGAATCAGACGCTTACCTTGGGAGTACATGGCAAGTATTCTGCCAACTCCTATCACCGCCTTTACCAGGAACAGCCTTTCGAGGCAATGACCGATGAAGACGAGAAAGCGCTGTCGTTCCAGCTGTCTGCCATCTATAATTATTTCTCTCAAAAGCATTCCTTATCTGTGGAACTGTTTCATTACCACGATGTCTGGAATGCTGATTATTCCGGCAATTGCGAACTATGGCAGCATCTCTGGAAAGGGGAGTCGTTGGCTTTCTTCTCCTATAATTTCCAGGCTAGCAGGCGCTTGAGTCTGAAAAACCGCATCGGATTGGATTGGCTTCAATATCATCTGCATGGAGACAACAGTTTTAGCCAGCTGTCTCCTCGCATCAATACGAATGTGCAATACCAACTGAATAAGGGAATGCTCTTGTGGTCATTCAACTTTGTGAACTCCAATCATGGTATGGATGTCATCAACCGGGCTATGATTCAGGTCAATTCCCACATGATGGAAAAGGGAATGCCCGAACTGAAGAAATCGCATGACATCAACACCTATTTATATTATATGGGGCGTTTCAACAGGTTGAGTATTTCTGCCATCGGACAATTCCGTTACAATCATCATCCTGTAACTGATGATTATTACCTGGATGAGGCAAACAGGAAAATAGTGAAGACTTACTCGAATGGTGGAAATGCTCAATATTATTCTGCTATCCTCGCCTTGCAGTACAAACTGTGTAAGTTTGCCAATCTGTCGGGAGATATCAGATATAACCATGCGGAGGTGAAGACTACCTGGTCGAAGCATAACAACAATTTGACGGGTAATCTTGGGTTGAATATGTTCATGGGTGATTTTGCCTTGAAGCCTTACCTGCATTTTGGCAAGAAGTCTTTAGATGAAGCTGCTTGGGTGATAAACAAGATTCCTATCGACTATGGAATGTCGTGTTCTTACAGCAGGGGCAACCTCTATGTAGAACTTCAGGCAGTATCGCCTTTCAAAAAGCAGGAGAAGCAATATTGGTTGGATTTGCCTATCTACAGCTACAGTAAGAGCATCAAAGACCAGACGGCTTCGCAATATGCCAGCATCAAGGTTGCTTACTCCTTCGACTTTGGCAGGAAGACCCAAAAAGTAGAGAAGGATGTTAATAAGAATATAAACAGCTCTTTGTTAAGAGTGGAGTAGAGTTTTATAAAACAAAAGATATAGGAACAGATGAAAATGTTAGATTTTAAGGTAAAAAGATTTGTTGGTATTATATTTCATTTGATTTTAGCTCAAATCAGTTTAGCTCAGACTGGTATCGCTAACCAAAATTTTGGAAAGGATACTCTGCAATTAAGGGAGGTTGTTGTTAGAGCAACCCGCCCTTTGGCAAAGTTGAACAGCGAAGGCTTTGTGACAGAAGTCAAAGGTACCGTTTTGGAAAAACTTGGTTTTGCAAAAGACATTATGGGTATGTTGCCTGGTGTACTGAATAATAATGGTTCCATTGAAGTTTTTGGCAAGGGAAAACCAGTCTTCTATATCAATGGACATATTGTCCGCAATAATATAGAAGTTGAGCAATTGAAGGCTAACCAAATAGATAAGATAACAGTTATAACGAATCCAAGTTCACGTTATGCTTCAACCGTAGGTTCCATCATAAAGATAACAACCATTAAAAAGGTTGGGGATGGTTTCTCCTTTGATAACATCGCGACTTTTGGTTATCGTAATTATATGTATGGCAAAGACAATTTGGATTTGAACTATAGAATTGACAATTTGGATGTTTTTGGAACGTTGGGATTTGAGAAAGGCAAGAATACGAACTCTAGCAAAAATGTTCAGAATTCATGGCTCTCGTCACATCATCAGCAGAATACGGCTATGAAATCGACACAACACTCAAACTTGATTGATGGTAAATGGGGATTTGATTTTTCCTCATCTCCAAAACTCTCATTTGGCGCATTTTACCAAGTATCTTATGCTCCAACAAAGACCAATTCGAGCATTATGTCATCATTATATTCTAATGATGTAATTGAAAGTGAGACTTCTGCATACAAGGATATCAAATTAAGAGATTTGGAACATTTGTTAGATGGATATTGCCATGGGGTTTGGGGAAAATGGAATTTGGAAATGACTTTTGATTTAATGTGGAAAAAAACACGTGAAAATCAAAACGTTATAGAGCAAACTGGCATCAATCAGAATTTCGGAATAAAAGATGTTGGGCATGCTAGGTTAATGGCAACGGAATTATATGCGTCACACCCGTTTCTTAAAGGTAATTTTAGCTTTGGAGTAGATTTCACCAATAGTAGCCGTGAGGAAAATTCAGAAAGTGAAAATAGCATTATGGCAGGCGAGAACAATAAAATACAGGAGCTGAATATGGCATATTACGTTGAAACAATGCAGCATCTAGGCAATGTAACATTCCGTATCGGTGGTAGGTATGAGCATGTGAACAGTGAATATTTTATAGGTGGCAGAAAAAATCACGAACAGTCACATGTTTATGATAAGTTTTTCCCGACAGCTTCATTGTCTCTGCCCATTGGAAAAACCATGGTGCAGTTGAGCT
The DNA here is from genome assembly GCF_025151535.1 of Segatella copri DSM 18205. Classification (NCBI taxonomy): domain Bacteria; kingdom Pseudomonadati; phylum Bacteroidota; class Bacteroidia; order Bacteroidales; family Prevotellaceae; genus Segatella; species Segatella copri. The sequence continues at coordinate 1,389,893 of NZ_CP102288.1, read as the reverse complement.
ATTCTAAGCAATGCTATCGTCCATTGTACTCTCAGTTGAGTAACACGGTTCACTATGTTAACAAATATCTCTATCAAAGTGGAAATCCGTATTTGCAACCATCCTATAGCGACAACATCTCTTTGAATTTGAGGTATCGCTGGTTGGCATTAACTGCTAATTATAAAAAGGTACGAAACCAAATAATAACATCATATACATATTATGATGATGCGAAGACGATTGCCTTGCTCAGAAAGGAAAATTCTAGAAACTGTCTGTCTAACTTACAGATTATGGCTTCTTTTATGCCCGGATTCCTTTGGAAATGCTATTATCCTGTATTGGCATGTGGTGTTGTCTCGCAATTTTACAAGATTGATTACAGAGGAAATATAAAGCACGTGGACAATCCTTTGGTTGTAGTTAAGTTCAATAATATTTTCAAATTCCATAACAACTATATGGCGACAGTAAATTACAGTTGGCGTAGTGAGGGAAATAGTGAGAATATTAAGATGGGGAGTGTTGGACAGATAAATCTTTCTTTGGCTAAGGACTTATCTGAAAAATGGAATGTCAAGTTGTCTGCAAATGACATCTTTAATACTGCCCGCAAAAATACTTTTACCATTTTCAGCGGAATGAATGATGTCTATATTGAAAAGGCTGCGTCTGTAAGGGCAGTGGAATGTATCGTAAGATATAAGTTTAATACAGTTAAAACAAAATATAAAGGTAAAGGGGCAGGGAAAAAGGAAATGGATAGATTGTAACTGTTTAAACTCTATCCATTCCGGGATATGCTTATCGATTGTTTGTCGTAGTTCATATACCCTTATAAATGCAGCTTTATGGGGTCACTTGCAAAAGCGTGTGGATAGCATAGCACAATAAAAGCAAGCAGGTGTACGTTTATAGAGTAAACGTTAGAAGAAAATGGAACAGTATAGACTCTTAGCGGAATGCCTATTGCCAGCCCGCATGCTTGACTGGTTTGACTTGAAGACTGTACGTGTCGAGAAGAAAGGTGACACACAGGTGATTCACCTTTATCTCGATGAGAACGAGCAGAAACCTGACGACGGAGAAGACCTGCGCCCCAATGGATTTACACGCGAAAGTGTGTTTCACGACTTTCCGATTAGAGGTCAGGAAGTACTGCTTCACGTGCGCCGTCGCAGATGGCTTGATGCAGATGGTCACAACGTGATGACCGAATGCAATCTCATTCAGGAGTCCACCCGCTGCTCAACCGAGTTGGCGGATTTTTTAAAAGAAGCGTTTGGAGACGCGCCCTATAACGGCCCGTTCGTTTGAGGATGACTATCACATAGACGGTGATGAGTATGGCAGAGCCTACAAGGACCACCTAAGCGGCTATCGTGAATGGTCTGAACTAGGCCATGCTGACGAGTGGCTCATCTTCCCAGAGAACATAAGTCCTCACGTCAGCATAGATGAGACATGCTTGTCCACGGGAGAGGTATACACAATAGCCTCGAACAAGGATGCACATGGTCGCAAGGGATGCCTTATTGCTGTAGTCAAGGGCACTAAGGCAAAGGATGTCATAAAGGCATTGATGAAGATACCAGAAGCGTTGAGAATGAGCGTGGAAGAGGTTACTCTCGACTTCTCTGAGAGTATGCACAACATAGTAGAGACATGCTTTCCGAAGGCTATGCGTACGCTCGACCGGTTCCATCATCAGCAGTTTTGTCTTGAAGCCTTGCAAGAGGTACGCAGAGAGTATAGGCGTGAGCAGATGACACTTGATGCCAATGCTAGGGAAGAGCACCGTCTGATGATGCGCCAGCTGCAGGAGAACGATGGTCCATTTGTGGATGAGGAGGGCAATGCCATAAGGCGCAATGCAAGGTACTATCCCGAAAGACTTGAGAACGGAGAGACTCGTGCAGAACTCCTTGCACGCAGTAAGGGGCTACTTATGATGTCACCCGAGAAATGGACAGGCACACAGAAGGAACGTGCAGAAATACTGTTCCGTGAGTTTCCGGACATAAAGACGGCTTTCTCGCTTACCCACTCTCTTCGAATGATATTCTCGCAGAGGTGTACTAAGGAGCAAGGTGCTGTCAGCCTGCATTCATGGTACTCGAAGGTCGGTGATTTCGGCAACAAATCGTTCAATGATATTGCTGCCGCCATGTACGACCGTGAGGATGAGATCCTTAACTATTTTGTCAATCGCTCTACCAATGCATCAGCAGAATCCCTCAATGCAAAGATCAAGCATTTCAGAGCACAACTCAGAGGTATTATTGACCGTAAGTTCTTTCTCTTCAGACTAATGAAGATCTATGCCTAATCCACACACTTTTACTGGTGACCCGCTTTATGCTTCAATTTAACAGGATTTTTTCCTCCGTTTCTTTGCCATTTCCATCTTTTTCCTTAATTTTGCAGCAGAAACTCTATAATAGATATTTGTAATGGAAATAAGAATGAAGATGAAACAGGAAAAGATAAGAAAGATAGGCATCGCTTCGGCTCTGGGTCTGGTGGTGCTCGTGGTGCTGGGACTGTATGGCGCCAGCAACTATATGCTCAATTATTCGCTCAACTATCCGAAGGAGGAGAGAATGACGGCTGAGCATTGGAAGAATAGAATGAAGAAAGAGTGCCCCTGGATGATTGGCTGGATTGACTCTGTGTATCAGCACCATTGCGTGAAGGATACCTTTGTCACGATGCCATCGGGCTACAAGGCCCATGCCATCTATCTCTATGCACCGAAAACTACGGAAAAGACTGCCGTGGTGGTGCATGGCTATCAGGTGCGCTCCGAGGGAATGCTGCACATCGCCTATCTCTATAATCACGATATGGGGTATAATGTGCTCCTGCCAGATCTGTATGGACATGGAGAGAGTGAGGGCGACCATATCCAGATGGGATGGAAGGATAGATGGGATGTGATCAGATGGTCGGAAATCGCCAATGAGATTTTTAAAGTGAAGGGTGAAGAACGGAGAATGAAGAATACCCGTCAGGTGATTCACGGTATTTCGATGGGTGCGGCAACCACGATGGCAGTATCGGGAGAGAAGACTCCCGATTACGTGAAGTGCTTTGTAGAGGACTGCGGCTATACCTGCGTATGGGATGAGTTTTCCGCTCAGCTCAAAGAGCAGTTTGGCTTGCCTGCCTTCCCGCTGATGAATACCACTTCCGCCCTTTGCCAGTATCGCTACGGCTGGTCGTTTGCCGAGGCTCAGCAGATAGAGCAGGTTCGCAAGAGCACCAAACCGATGCTCTTTATCCATGGCGATAAGGATGCCTTCGTGCCCTACGCCATGCTGCATCCCCTTTACGAGGCAAAGACGAAAGGCAGAAAAGCCATCTTCATCGCCAAGGGCTCCGTTCATGCTATGGCATATCGCGACCATCACGAGGAATACACCCACATCGTGAAAGATTTTGTTTCTAAAGAAGAATAGGCTATTCTCCGATATGTTGTCCCACCACATACCCCGTGGTCCAGGCGGCCTGCAGATTGAAGCCGCCGGTGATGGCATCTATGTCGAGCACTTCGCCGGCAAAGAAGAGGTGAGGGCACACCTTGCTCTCCAGGGTATGCAGGTCGATGTTGCTGAGGCTGATGCCGCCGCAGGTAACAAACTCCTCCTTGAAGGCTCCCTTTCCGTTCACCTGATAGAGGTCGTTGGTGAGGGTTTCTATCAGCAGGTTGCAACCCTTCTTTCCCATTTCGCTCCATTTCTTTTCGGGTGCATATCCCATCTTCTGAATCAGGAAGAGCCAGAGGCGGGATGGCAGATTGTAGGGGCGGATGCTTGCCAGCTGCTTCTGTGGGTTGGCGATGATGATGCCCTGGATGTTCTCTTCCACCAGCGAGCGGTTGCTCTCGTGTACCCAGTTTACGGAAATCTTAATCTGATAGTTGTTCTCGTGCAGATAACGGGCTGCATGGGATGAGAGCTTCAGCACGGCAGGACCGCTCATGCCCCAATGGGTGATGAGGAGCGGACCCTCTGCCTTCAGTTTAGTGCCCGGAATGCTGGTATATACAGGCTCCACCACCGTGCCCATCAGATTCTTGAAAGCCTTGTCGGCGATATTGAAGGTGAAGAGCGATGGGATAGGCTGCTCTATCGCATGTCCCAGGTCTGAGAGATGCTTGAAGCTTTCCTGCTTCGGATGACCGCCTGTGGTAATGGCTACCCGGTGGAAGGCAATCTGCCTGATTCCGGAAACGGGATGAGAGGCAGAAGATGCACCCGATAGATTTCCCTTTTCTTTTGAAACCTTGAAATCCAGGAGCAGGCGCTCATCCTCCAGTTCGGTGATGGCGGTGAGCTGGTGGTTGCATTGTATCTTCACGCCCAGTCGCTTGGCGGTATTCACCAGACAGTCGATGATGCTGTGCGAATCCTGCGATTGCGGAAACACGCACTGGTCTTCCTGCGTAACCAGTGGCACGCCGTTCTCCTCAAACCAGTCGAAGGCATGCTGGTAGTCGAATCTCTTGAAGAGTCGCTTCATCAGTTTATGTCCGCGAGGATACGCTTGTTTTAGGTCGGAAATCTCCTCAAAGGAATTGGTAAGATTGCATCTTCCTCCTCCCGTGATTTCTACCTTGGCGAGAACCTTCGAATTCTTTTCGAAAATCGTGATGTCGGCGTGAGGGAAGTTGCGCTTGGCCTCTATCGCCGCAAAGAATCCTGCGGCACCCCCACCAATAATTGCAATATGTAGTGATTGTGGCATATCGTATTTTTGGTTGATTAGGGTGCAAAGGTACTGCTTTTCTTTGATAAAAGAAGAAAAGTTCCCCTTTTTCTTTTGCAGATACGATAGATTTTTGTAACTTTGCGCAAAAATCATAGTATATTAAGTATCAAATAGATTTATGGCAAAAAGAGAATATGTTGAGGTCAACAAGCGTTGGCTGGAGGAAAAGGCAAAGGAGGAGGGCGTTATGGCGCTGCCTCGTGGTATATATTATAAGGTGTTGAAGCAGGGTGACCCGAAGGGAGCACAGCCTAGCCGACGCAGCATCGTGACGGCCCATTACACCGGTTGGACCATCAACGGCAAGAAGTTTGATTCCAGCCGTGGCGGCACGCCGTTCGCCATGCGATTGAGCGACCTGATTGATGGCTGGATTGTTGCCATGCAGCAGATGCATGTGGGCGACCAGTGGGAACTTTACATCCCTGCCGAGATGGGATACGGCAAGTTCTCGCAGCCGGGCATCCCAGGCGGCTCTACCTTGATATTCGAAGTAGAACTGCTGGGTGTGGGATAACCCGGATACTTGAAATTATAAAGATCATTAAGATAAGAGAGTCTTGTCCGGCTATAGTCGGTTCAATTCATCTTCCGCACTGTTCATGCCGTTGTATCTTCCCTTGCGCTTGTTGAATTTCCAGGTTACGGTCAACTTGTAGCTCCATAGCTTGTAATCCTCAGTCTGGGAGAAGTCAACGGCATGCTCGTGGGTTCGCTCCTTGAAGAGCTGCTGATGGAAGAGGTCGTTGGCACTGAAGGCAACCTGTAATCTGTCGTCCATCCACGATTTGCTGGCACCAAGACTCCAGTTCTGAGTGGGGCGGAACTTCGTTTTACCCACTTGCCCTCCGTTGTCAAAACTGTAGGAGAGCGACAGCTGATAGTCGTTTGGTAGCGTGAAGTAATTGTCAAACGATGCATTCCAAGTTGCTCCGTTGTAACTGATTAGCTCTCCATGATCATTTACGGAGAAGCGCTGGTAAGTGATGCTTGCATTGACATTCGGACGCCAGCAGCCGAAGACGTGTCCCCAGTTGAGATATGCCATGTATTTCTGAATCTTGTTGAAGTTCATGAATGTACTCACGTATCTTACGGGCTTGTCTTCCGGCACTTCATGCACGTACATGATGGAGTGGTCGGTACGGGTGTATCTCAGCATTCCCATGAAATCTTTCCACTGCACCGAGTAGGTCAGACGATAGGTGTTGACAGGCTGTAGCTTCGGATTGCTGATCTGATACTGAAAGCGCGAGGTATAGTAGATGTTACCGCTTAGCTGACTGAAAGAAGGTCGGGCGGTGGTAGTGCGGAAGCTGAGCGAGTGATGCCACGATGGTTCGTTGAGAGTGATACCGAACGATGGAAACCACTGGTCGTAATGGCGCTCCATATTGTCGGGAGATTCCTCCGACAGATTGGTGTATCGGGATGTGAGATGCTCGTATCGGATGCCTGCCCACCAGCACCATCTGCCAGCTTCACCCTGATATTGCAGGTAAGCAGCCGTCTTGGTATCATGGTTTTTGTATTCCGTAGTTCCAAGCATATCGGCAGAACTTTCGGTTTTTCCCTTGCCTTCCATCAGGCTCCATTCGCCACCATAGTTGATGGAATGTTTGTCAGAGATGAGTTGCTTGACTTCGATTCTTCCACTATAGATATCGTAGTTGGAATTAGAGCGGTTGAGGGTTTCCTGCATCTCGCTACCTTCTTTCTCCGTGATAGGCTGTCTGTCAGAATCCTTGTTCCTGGCATAGTCCAGATAAATCTGTGATGAGAAATGCTTCGACCATTTAACCAGATGGAAGAGGTTGAAGTGGTGACTGCGCTGGTGTCCCCATTGCTGGCTCTCCGCATCGAAATACTTCATCTTGCCATCCGCATCAGAAAGTTTCATCTCGCTGTTTGTATCTTCTCCTGCTGGGTTAGGATAGCGATAGTACTGCTGCTGTTTTTCGCTTCTGCCGCCATTCAGCCAAAGCCCTTCCCATTGTATTCCCACTTCGTGCTGCTTGCTGATTAACCAGTCGAAGTTGAGTTCCGTAGCGTTGTAATTTGCCTTGTTCTTGCCATGGCGGTCGGTTCCGAAGAGATATTCGCCATCTTTGGCTCTTACGAGCGCTTCCTGTGGCTGATGCACATTGTATCGGTTGTCTGTGTAGCCGTAAAATCCTGTGAGCGAAATCTTCTTCGTTACCCAACCCAGGGTCAATTCCTCGTGGTTGGTGTTCACCTCGCTCAACTTATCATACACCTGCATCTTGCCGAATATACCCTCGTCTGTTCTTCTCGTCAGGATTCTCAGTACGGCTCCCGTCGTTGCATCATATTTTGCACCAGGAGTGGTAATGAGTTCTATTTCATCTATCAGCTTCACATCGAGATGAGCGAGTTCGGCAGAGGTAGCCTTCTTGTCGTTGAGATAGATGGTGGGTGCTCCCAGTCCGTTTACCTCCAGGCTTCCGTCGGCGGTTTGTTTCATGCTGGGTATGTGCTTCAATACATCATCCAGCGTTGGCTCCTTTGCCAAAGGAGTATTACGGACACGGGTAACCAAGGCATCGTTTCTCATCTTGTACATCGGGCGATGACCTGTTGCGGTTACGGCTTGAATCTCGGCCTCCTTATCTGCTTTGATTGAATCTTTTTCCGTCTGTACTGAGTCTGCGGAAACTCCGGATGTCGGGAATTCCCCGTTTTGTGCTGTTGCACAGGTGGTGGTGGCTAGCATCGCCCATAAAACTGTTTCTTTCTTCATTTTCTTCCTTGTTTTTTGTTTTCGTTTGCAAAGGAACAGCTTTTCGGGCTCAAAATCGCAAATAATCATTACTGAAACATTACGCTGGCAAAATAATCTTGCTTCACCTTAATTATATATAGTGAAATCTTTGTACCTTTGCATCGAAAAAAGAAAAAATAATATGAATAGAAGAATCACACAAGTCTGGCTGCTCGCCATCCTTTCCTCTTTCCTGCTGATAGGCTTGCAGACCTATTGGCTCTACAATAGCGTGACCTATTCGATGGGAGAGATGGGGAAGAAAAATGCCGAAAAGGCGGAACTGGCAATAGTCACTTATCAGACAGATCTCGGAGCGGCGGTAAAAGAAAAATCACATATCGGTTATGTCGTCACGGCATATTTTTCAGACTTCAAGCGTCCCTGTACTACGATTTGCTCTCCGCTGGATACGGATACAATCATTGGTGGAGTGGTGTATAGCAAGCCGGGATTCGGCAACGTGATGGAGAAGAGAGATACTTTCGATTTGCGTGAGACGGATTCCAACAATTCTTTTGATTGCCTGAATACTTACATTACTTACCAGCTTACCCGTTTTGACAAGGCGCATTTTGACCGTTTCATCAGTAGGAAACTGGGCAATGATTTCATCGGGGCAGAGATGAAGACGGGAAAGCATCGTCTGTGGCAGACAAGAATCGTAGAGCCTCCTACCTTGTTTCATCACGAAATGCTGGTGGAAGTACCTTTCAATCCTATCCAGTATCAGTCGATGCAGATGAGGATGCAGGTGCCGATGCTGCCCATCCTGAAGGGAATGATGTGGCAGATGATAGGAAGTCTGCTGGTTACTATCTTGCTTCTCCTGAGTATAGCTTACCTCATCAAGGTGATGCTCCTGCAGAAGAAGGTGGATAAGATGCGAAGCGACTTTGTGCATACGATGATTCACGAGTTGAAGCGCCCCGTGCAGACGCTGAAGATGTGTGTATCTGTATTCTCTGCTCAAAAGACTGATGAGAAGGATGAGAATGCCCTCATCATGGAGACGGTTAGAGAGGAGAGCGATAACCTGACTGCCTATCTCGCCAAACTCCGGGAAGTAATCAGGGCAGAGGAACATATCCCGCTCCAGATAACTTCTTTCGATATCCATGCCGCCTTGCAGAATCTGGTGGCAGTTTATCGAAAGAATAAGCAGAAGGAGGTGGATGTTTCGCTCGATTACCAGCGCACTTCCAACCGGATGATGGGAGATAGAGACCAGCTTCTGAATGTGGTCAGCAATCTGATGGAGAACTCGGTGAAGTATTCCGGCGATATCGTCAATATCCATGTTGCCTGCCGAGATACCGGGAAGGGGGAAGTCATGATTTCTGTATCAGATAATGGTATCGGAATTTCGCCCGACGAGCAGCAGAGAGTCTGGACGAAGTTCTATCGCAGCAATGCTTACCCGGATATGATGCAGCCGGGCATCGGCTTGGGTTTGAGTTTTGTTGATATGATTGTGAAGGCCCATGGGGGCAGAAAAATGATGCAGAGCGAAGTGGGCAAGGGAACCAGAATTTCAATCGTCATCCCGCAGCACTCCTGATGCATCCGGTTTAACGCTATAAACAATAGAAAAAATGATCAAGATATTATTTGCAGACGATGACTTGAAGTATTCCATGTTGCTGAAGAGTTTCCTGCAGCAGCATGGCTACGATGTGACTTATGCCGGCAATGGCAAGAAGGCATGGGAGCAGTTCCCGGAGGTGAAGCCCGACCTGGTATTGCTCGACATCAATATGCCGGAGATGGATGGCTATGAGGTGGCTGAGCGCATCAGGACCATCGACCCGAAGGTGCTTATCTTCTTCCTCACCGACCGTACGGAGAAGAACGATCGACTGAAAGGTTTCTCCCTGAAGGCAAACGATTATCTTGCCAAACCCTTCTATCCGGAAGAGTTGCTGGCAAGAATAGAGGAGCGGTTCTCCATGAATGAGAGTGAGACGATAGAAGAGGAGGTGTATCATTTCGGTGAAACCACCTTCTGCTATAATAACAATGAACTTCGTACCCGTTCCTCTCGTGTGCTCATCACCAGCCGACAAGCCGACATCCTCCGTCTGCTGGCGAAGAATATCGGCAATGTAGTAAGCAAGGAGATGATACAGGAGGCGGTGTGGGGAACCGTGAGCTATGCCAACTCCCTGGCTGTGAATGTGCAGATGACGTATCTCCGTCATGCTCTTCAGCATGATGCGACCGTTAAGATTGAGTCGCTGAAGAAAAAGGGATACGTCTTATCTGTTATTTCTCCAGAGTAACGATGATGTAGCTTCTGCCATCGTCTTTCAGACCTCTTTCCTGAATGGCTTTGGTGCCCTCTTTCAAGACCTCGATGGCTTTGATTTTGCTGGGAGAAATCTTGTAGAATTCCTCTTTAGTCAGTTCCTGCTCTCTGCCCTTGATCAGATAGTGAGGGGCTGGCTTGGGGGCAGGAGGTGTGGTAGTGGTGATGATATGAATCTCTATCACATCTCTTTTGGGTGCCGGCAGGACGTTGGTGTTTATCTGGTAATTCTTGATGGTTTTACCGATGAGTTCCTTGCCGGTGAAGTTTGGAATGCGCTCGCCGTCGATGCTGTAGATACGCAGGGTATCTGCCTTGGATGCCATACTGCTGGTTATGCCCAGCAGGGCAAATGCAATGGTGAAAATATACTTTTTCATAAGCGTGAAATGTTTATAATTCAGCGTGAAATGTTTTATTATTCGTTTAACTGTGCCAAAGGAAGTAGCTGATAGCTACCATCTTGCGTTTCTGCGATATTGATGGTGTAATGCTGCATGTTGCCGTCGTTGTCCAGGGTTGAGATAACGATGTTATCGCCTTGGCGGTTGATGGTAAGCTGCTCGGCAGAAGGCAGGGCGGCAGAGGCTACTTCATAAATCTGATTGAAATCTTCATGAATGCTTCTTTCTGTTTCAGAAGAGGTCTTCTCGGCATCTTTCTCGCTTCTTTCTGCGATATTCTTTCTTTTGGCAAGAGCCCTCTTGCTTGTCTTCATTTCCTGTGGAGTCACGATATCCTGGGTTGCAGCCAGGAAGAGGGAGTCGGCACGTTCCATCTTCTCGTATGCGTTCAGGTTCCCGTCTTCATCCTCGGAAGATGGCTGCGAGCGAACCACCTGCTCTGTAGGAACCAGGTTGGCGAAACCAGGTTGTTGTTCTGAAGAGGATGAGAAATAATCCTTGATAGGGAAGAGCAGGAAGATGAGTCCTGCCAGCATCGCCGTAGCGAGAAGAATGGCTGAGAGGCGTACCCATCTTGTTTCGTGCTTCTTAGAAACAGGTTGAAGAATATTCGGAGTATAGTTCTCCATTCCCAGCATCAGGTTTCTGATGTCGAGATCCTCATCCGTTAAATCCTTATTCTCGCAATGGCGATAGAAATCAGCCAATGCCTGTTCTTCCTCCACGCTGGTATCAGCATCGAGGTAGCGCTCTATCAGCTCGTGGCGATAGGTTATATCTTCTAGTTTCTTCATTTCTTTCCTTTTTAGAGTTTATGACTTCATCATTTTCAGCAATGATCTTCTTGCTGCAGAAATCATCGTCTTGGTGCTCGTCTTGTTGGCTCCACAGATTTCGGCAATCTCATCGAGGCTCTTTCCCTCGCTTCTCAATAGCAGCATTCTTCTCTGCGTATCCGGAAGCCTGTCCATCGCCCTGTTGAGTCGCCTTTGCGTATCTTCGCCGATGATGGCCTGGTCGGTATGCTCGGTTGCCGTACAGATTTCTGCGGGATGCTTCATCTGTTCCAGCGATGCCGTCTGGGCTTTGTTGCGTCTCAGATGGTCGATGCAGAGATTCCTGGCTATCGTCATACCTAAGGCCTCGATGCTCTGGTATTCAGAGAGCCTTTCGCGCATCTTCCAGAGCTTCACCAGGGTTTCCTGCACGATGTCATCGGCTTCTTCGGCAAGGGTTCCTGCCGAGAGATAGCGTTGACAATGTGCCGTCAACCTGGGGCGCATTTCCTGGGCGATATGTTCAAATTCTGTTTCTTCCATTTGTTCCTTTTTATGTGTATGACGCAAGAAGAGGCGAAAGGTAAACATAAAAATGCTACCTTCGCACATTTCCGTGCAAAGATAGCATAAAAATTTGAGATATAGACATATCTTTTATTTTATTTGTGGATGAAGTGGTTTATTCCTCTGTTTTTGCCATCATTACAATGATATTACAGGTGCAGAAAATCAGTGATGTAACAGCTTTGTAATACTTATGTTTTACGGTAGAAATATCTTCTCCTTACCTTTGCAGTCGAAATGAAGAAGATGCCTTTCTATGTCAATGAGGAGGGTTTCATTCGGAATAAAGAAAATCAGATTTACGTGTATATATAATAAGGTAAGAAATGAAGAAGAAACCGTATTTGTTGATGGCACTCACGATGGTGTCGATGGGAATGAATGCCCAGAATTCTGGAAACAGCTCTTTGGAGAAGGGCATTGAGGAATTCACCAAGACCATGACCATTGGTGGAACCATCCGCTCTAAGTATGAGTACCAGACCGAAGAGGGGGAGGGACGATTCGAGGTGCGTACAGCCCGCATCAACGTGATTGGCAATGTAACACCTCAGGTAAGCTATAAGGCGGAAATCGACCTCTGCGACGAGGGTAAGATCAAGATGCTCGATGCCTATACCCGCATCAAACCTTGGAAGACCCTGCAGCTTACCATTGGTCAGGAACGCGTGCCATTTACTATTGATGCTCACCGTTCTCCTCATCAGCAGTACTTCGCCAACCGCTCGTTCATCGCCAAGCAGGTGGGCAACGTGCGCGACGTGGGTGCCGAAATCGGATACACCTGGAATGTTGGTTTCCCAATCGTGGTGAATGCCGGTATCTTCAATGGTTCGGGCTTGACCAACCAGAAGGATTACTGGACCAAGGGCGTCAACTATTCAGCCAAGGCACAGTTCCTCTTTCCGAATGTGAACCTGGTGTTGAGTACCCAGAAGATCAAGCCATCTGATGTTACGGTAACGATGTATGATGGCGGTATCACCTTCCACAAGGGCGGTTTCATTGCTGAGGCTGAGTATCTTTACAAGCATTACAGTAAGAATGCTTTCCACGATGTTCATGCATTCGATGTTTTCGTATGCTATGACATTCCGGTGGCTAATCCTAAGAGTCTCATCAGGAAGGTTTCTCCTTTGGCAAGATATGATTTCATGAGCGACCACAGTGATGGTACAAGATATGGCGGTTCTGATACGGAACTGGGGGCATTGAAGATCAATGATTATAAGCGCCATCGTGTTACGGGCGGTGTAACCTTGAGCCTTGCCAAGCCATTCATCTCAGATATCCGTATCAACTACGAGAAATATTTCTATCGTAAAGGTGGTATAGCTAAAGTTTCAGAAAAAGATAAGATTGTTGTGGAGTTCATGACAATGTTCTAATAATAGTTTATAGTTAAGAGTTTATAGCAACAGTCATCTATAAACTATAAACTCTTAACTATAAACTCCTTACAGCATTCCCTTAGAGCTAGGAAGCTCGAAGTGGTAGATGTCTCTCTTTACCGCCATTTTCAGCGAACGGGCAAGTGCCTTGAAGATGCCTTCTATCTTATGATGCTCGTTCTCGCCCTCAGCCTTGATGTTGAGGTTCATTTTTGCCGCATCACTCAGACTCTTGAAGAAATGCTTGAACATCTCGGTTGGCATTTCACCCACCTTCTCTCTGTGGAACTCGGCATCCCAAATCAGCCATGGACGGCCACCGAAATCCAAAGCTACCTGACAGAGACAGTCGTCCATCGGCAGACTGTAGCCGTATCTTTCTATTCCGCGCTTGTCACCTAAAGCCTGCAGCAGGCATTCGCCCAGTGCAATACCCGTATCCTCAATGGTATGATGCTCATCCACATAGAGGTCGCCCTTGGTATGGATGGTGAGGTCCATCATACCGTGCTTGCCTATCTGTTCCAGCATGTGGTCGAAGAAACCAAGACCGGTAGAAATGTCGCATTTGCCTGAACCATCGAGATTTACCTTGATGTAGATATCCGTTTCCTTGGTGGTGCGCTTCACCTCTGCGATGCGGTCGCCGGCAAAGAGAATCTCGGCTATCTTATCCCAGTCCATGCCGTCTTTTCCGAGAATCAGACTCTTGCAACCCAGGTTTTCTGCAAGCTGGGCATCGGTTTCACGGTCGCCGATTACATAACTGTTTGCCATATCGTAGGCAGGGTTATCGATGTATTCGGTCAGCATGCCTGTTCCTGGCTTGCGCATTGGTGAGTTATCTTCAGGGAAGTGGCGGTCGATGTGCTGCTTGGCAAAGTGGATGCCTTCGCTCTCCAGGGTCTGGATGATGAAGTTGTGTACTGGCCAGAAGGTATCCTCCGGGAAGGAGTCGGTACCCAGTCCGTCCTGGTTGCTCACCATCACCAGCTCGTAGTCGGTGTGCTGGGCAATGAAGGCGAGATTGCGGAACACGCCCTTGGTGAATACCAGCTTCTCGAAGCTGTCAATCTGTTCGTCCTCTGGTTCCTGAATCAAAGTTCCATCGCGGTCGATGAAGAGTAATCTTGTCTGTTTCATATCTCTTATATATGTTAATACGATTAATATTTTTCTATCTCTGTAGTTGCCATTTTCTGGCTTTCCTTCATTCTCTGTTTCTCTTCGTCTTGCACCTTGTAAGAGCCGAATTGATAGGCAAGTGAAATGCCGAGCCAGCTCAGGGCGTAGATGATGAGCAGGAAGGTGATGGTGAACACCAGGAAGAGGAGTGGGGTGAAATAACCCGGCACACCGAGCGGGTCGCCATCAAGTGCACCGAGCTGTGAAAAGAACTGTGCGATGATGAGGATGATGGAAGGCAGGGCTGCGATAAAGGTAGCGATGCCTACGATAATCATGCCGAGAAAACTGGTCAGAAAGAAACCTCCGAAGTGGCGGAGAATGCTGAGGAGGGATTTTCCTATCTTGCGCTTTTCGCCCTTAGGACACAGTTGCTTTCTTGGCAGAAGATGCCAGAATGATACGATAGCCATTACGATAGTGGCTCCGTAAATGATGGTTTGCAGAATGAACGAAGCCATCGGATTTACGGCTCCCCAATCGTGAAGCGGTTTGTTGGGGAGGAGGAAATAGAGTACGATAGCCAGCAATACTGCAAATGGAACATGGGTAGTCCATGTCTGTTTTACGAGTGATCTGAAGTCACTTGTTATGGTATCGTATGATGCTCTCATGCAGGAAGTTATACTTCGGTGCTTAAATAATTCATTTACTTCCATAACTATCTTGTTTTAATTTCTAAATATCGCTTTTGTATTTTTTTACTCTTTTACTTTTTTACCCTTTTACCTTTAAAAGTTTCTTCTGAATTCAGAGCAGGTAATGGCGGTAGCGATAGCCACATTCAGACTGTCGGCTGTAGCTCTACCTTCCGGAAAGTTAGGGATGAGCAACTTGTGGTTCACCTTCTTTGCCAGAGCAGGCGAGATGCCTTTTCCTTCGTTTCCCATCACGATAAGTCCACGGTTTTCGAGCTTTTGCTGATAGATGTTGTCGCCATCGAGCAGGGTGCCGTAAACGGGAACATCAGCAGGAAGTGATTCTACCAGTCCCAGCAGGTCGCCGTATTCTACCTTCACTCTTGCTATGCTGCCCATCGTAGCCTGTACCACCTTCGGATTGTATACGTCGGCAGTATCCTGACTGCAGTAGATATGGGTGATGCCAAACCAGTCGGCGATGCGGATGATGGTGCCCAGGTTGCCTGGGTCCTGAACGCCGTCGAGCGCCAGACTCAGTTCGCTGGTATTAATAGAGTAATCTCCTGATGTTGCCTGTTTGAATACGGCAAGCACCTGCTGCGGATGTTGCAGGAAACTCACCTTCTTCAGTTCTTCATCAGTAACCTCTATCACTTCGGTTTCAGCCCCGAAGTGTTTGCCCCGGAGCCATTCGCCGGTAGCCACAATCAGGTCGGCAGGTTGCAGAGCGAGCAGATCGTCTACCACCTTGAAACCTTCTGCCACGAACTTTCCTTCTTTATTTCTGTTCTTCTTCAGTTCGAGCGAATGTATGTACTTTATTTTATTCTTGCTAATCATTTATTGTCATCTATTGTCATTAATGGATGCAAAGGTACTCAATTTTCTTTAAAGTGGCAAAATAGTTGTATTAAATTTTGGAAAAGTAAAAAAAAGGCTGTATATTTGCACCATATTTTATAAAATAGGAGATTTTAGTATGAATACAATTGCTTTAGATAATAAGACATACAATAATATAGAATGGTATGCTCGGCAGAAAAATATCAGCGTAACTGAGGCTGCGATATCTGTATTGAACTCTTTCTTGGATAAAATCAAGCCTAAAGAACATCAAAAGGACAAGTTTTATATAGCTCCTGAGGTGAAGGCTTTAGAGGTAGGCTTTCAGTGCCCTAATGAATTGTCTGATGATTATAAGAAAGAAATGGGTGAAATTTTAACAGAGAAATATTTATGAAATTGTTTTTAGATACTAATGTCTTAATTGATTTTATATTAGAACGCCCTCAGTTTTACAATGCAGCAGCAATGATAGTATCTTATGCATTTGAGAAGAAGGTCTCTATTTGTGTATCATCTTTATCGTTAGTAACTGCTAATTTTATTTGTATAGAACGCTGTAGTATGCCGATAGATGTTTTTCGTAGAAAGATAGATTTTCTGCGTAATTTTATGGAAGTTTGTTCTGTTGATTCTTCTGATATTTATCATTCGTATGATTTGGAATGGAAAGATTTTGAGGATGGAGTACAATATTATTCTGCAATACGTTCGGGGGCTGATTATTTAGTAACCAGAAATGCTAAGGATTTCGAAAAGAGCGATATTGAGGTTGTTTCTACTGATGAAGCATGTGCCTTATTGTAAATTTAAGATAGATATTTTGAAAAAAGAAACGATTTCATTACTTGCCTTGCCGCTGCTCATAGCATCTTGTTCTTCAAGCAAAATGGTGCCGGAAGGGGAGTATATATTAAATAAGGTGGAAGTGAAGAGCGACTCGGCAGGGTATAATGCCGGGGCGCTCAAGCAGTATGTGCGCCAGAAAGAGAAACCGAAACTCTTCTCGCTCTTCAAGAATCCTTTCAGCAAGAAGCCTGTCATCTACGATACTTTGCAGGCGCGGCTCTCCTGTCAGGATCTGCTTACCGCCATGCAGAACCAGGGCTTCATGCATGCCGGGGTGTCGCTCTATACCACCAAGAAAGGAAAGAAACTGGATGCTACCTATCTGTTGCATCCCGGAGAACCTTTTGTGATAGGTAAGGTGAAATATGAAGTGGAAGATGAACATATTCAGCAACTTCTGCATCTCGATAACCCCGATAATCAGCAGATTAAGCCGGGAATGAGATTTACGGTAGAAACATTGGATAATGAACGCAGGCGTATCTCCAGCCTTCTGACCAATGATGGCTATTTCCGCTTTCATAAAGATTTTATCCAGTTTTCTGCCGATACGATTGCGGGACAGAAGGATATCGCCCTGACGCTCCACCTGATGAAGTATAAGGCAAACAGTAATGCTCCTGAGGTTGATCATCCCCGATATGAAATCAGAAACATCAACTATCTGAGTAATGACAGCGACCGAATCCATCTGCGCCATCAGGTTTTGCTCAATGCCACTGCTCTCAGAGAAGGCCGTCCCTACAGCGCCGCTGCCTTGCAGCGCACCTATAACAACTTTGCCCGTCTGCAGGCGGTGAAGTATACCAACATCAGTTTCTCTGAAGTTCCTGACAGCAACCAGGTTACGGAGAACGTAATGGAGAGGGACAGCATCAGCCGGCAGATGGATTGTAATATCCAGATCAGTACTAACAAGCCTTCTACCATCGCCTTCCAGCCGGAAGGAACCAATACGGCGGGCGACTTGGGAGCTGCTGCTTCGCTCACTTATACCAACCGAAATCTCTTCAGAGGTAGTGAGCAGCTGAGCATCGAACTTCGTGGAGCTTACGAGGCCATTACCGGTCTGGAGGGGTATCAGGACCAGAACTATACTGAATATTCGGTTGAAGGCAAACTGGTTTTCCCTCGTTTCTTGGCGCCTTTCCTTTCAAGAAATTTCAGAAGAAGACAGACGGCAAACAGCGAGTTGTCGGCAAGTTGGAATCTTCAGAACCGTCCGGAGTTTCATCGCCGCGTATTCTCTACTGCCTGGCGTTATCGCTGGACAGAACCGCGTCATCACCTGGCTTGGCGTTTCGACCTGCTCGATCTCAACTATGTGTATATGCCATGGATATCCGAGACTTTCAAGAGAGACTATCTCGATAATGCAGAAAACAGAAATGCCATCCTCCGCTACAATTACGAAGACCTGTTTATCATGAAGATGGGTTTCGGTTTGAGTTATAGCGATGGGGTAGATGCTGTGCGAGTGAATGTAGAGAGTTCGGGCAATCTGCTGAGCGGTGTTTCCAAGGCTTTCGGTTTCAAGGTGAACAGCCAGGGGCAGCGTACATTATTTAATATAGCTTATGCCCAATATGCCAAGTTTGATGTAGATTATACCCATCTGATGCAGTTTGATAAGCGCAATGCTCTGGCGCTGCATGCGGGTATCGGTGTGGCTTATCCTTACGGCAACAGTACGGTGCTACCTTTCGAAAAGCGTTATTTCTCGGGTGGTGCCAACTCGGTAAGAGGTTGGGGCGTAAGAGAATTAGGTCCGGGCAAGTTTAAGGGAACTGACGGCAGAATAGATTTCATCAACCAGACGGGTGATGTGAAGCTCGACTTGAATGCCGAATACCGCACTTCGCTCTTCTGGAAGTTTGAGGGTGCAGCGTTTATCGATGCCGGTAATATCTGGACACTTCGCAATTATGAGGATCAGCCTGGCGGCCAGTTCAAGATAGATGAATTCTACAAACAGATAGCTGTAGCCTATGGCTTAGGTCTCAGGTTGAATTTCGATTACTTCATTCTCCGTTTGGATATGGGTATGAAGGCAATCAATCCAGCCTACGGAACGAAGGAAGAGCATTGGGCGATTATCCACCCGAAACTAGACCGCGATTTCGCCTTCCATTTCGCAGTAGGTCTGCCGTTCTAAATGCAGCTAACAGTTTATAGTTAATAGTTAACTGAACTTTCGCATATCAGGAAGTTAAAGGAGTTAAGGAAGTTAAGGAGTTAAGACGTATGTCTTGCTACTTAAAAAACTACGCCAAAAAGGCTATTGTCTTAACTCCTCAGCGACCGTAGGGAGCGATAACTTCTTTAACTCCTTTAACTCCTGAACTTGCGAAACTCCTTGCTTTTTTCAAGGCAATTTATCCAACTTAATCTTCCAGAGCCCCTTTTCCATACACATCGGCAGTTGAAAATCGGCCTGTTCTATGAGCTGCGGATCCTGCCCGATGCTGTCCATCAGCAGAAAATTATGAACCGTAAGGGTAACGGTGGCACTTGTTTCATCGTCACCGAAATCAATATCCGTAATCTCGATGCTGGCATCCTCCGGTTTCTGGCGCAGCAGTTCCACGTCGGTCTCGTTCACATTACTTGCAGCATAGCGCAGCCAGCGCTCCGATTCCTGGGTGCAATACTTCACGGCTTTCGGGAAATGCCAGTTGAAATAATTGTTGGCAAACGAATCAGCATCAGCCTTCAGCTGGTCTTCGCTGCCTTCGTGAGGTTCACATCCCGAAAGGCTGAATATACTTGCGGTCATGCATGCCACAGCTATGCATAAACCTATCATCGACTTCTTTATCATGATTCTCAAATCTTAAAAATTCTATTTTTTTGCGATATTTCGGCACAAAGATAGTAAAAAACTTTGTAATAAGAATCTTTTTTGCTAACTTTGCATGGAAAATAACAATTAAAATGCTGAAATTTATATCCTTTGGCAGTGGAAGTAGTGGCAATTGCTATTATCTTTACACTGATACGGATTCGATACTGATAGATGTAGGAGTAGGAATAAGAATATTGAAGAAGCATTTCCATAACTATGGACTTCGCTTCGAGGATGTGCATCACGTCCTCATCACCCATGACCACGCCGACCATGTAAAGTCGGTGGGGAGTCTGAGTACTGACTATCATCTACCAGTATATACGACCCGTAAAGTACATCAAGGCATCGAGCGCAACTATTGTGTTCGAAAGAAGATAGAGCCTAACCATGCTCGTGTGATAGAGAAGAACGTAATATTCACACTGGGCGAGTTTAAGATTACTCCGTTCGGCGTACCCCACGACAGTACCGACAATGTTGGCTATTTCGTGGAGTGCGGAGGTGTGAACTTCTGCCTCATCACCGATGTGGGGCATATTACCGAAGAGATGCACGACTTTATCGGCCGTGCCAACTATCTTGTGCTCGAGGCGAACCATAGTGTAGAGATGCTCCAGCAGGGTCATTATCCCCAGTATCTGAAGGATCGCATTCTGGGAGATAACGGTCATCTGAGCAACGACGATTGTGGCGAGGCGCTTGCCAATTATGCTACACCGGAGCTTCATCACGTCTGGCTCTGTCATCTCAGCGAAGAGAACAACCATCCTGAGCTGGCACGCAAAACCGTGGAGCAGATTTTGCGCAGCAAAGGCATCATAGCCGGCAAGGACTTCCAGCTGGAAGTATTGAAGCGCAAGACACCGAGCGAAATCTATAACCTGGTGTAGGGCAGGTGTAAAACTAAAAAGGTAGCCGGATAAGGAGTTATATTGAGTTAACTCCTTATCCGGCTATTTCATGAATACGAAATAAACGGCTGCAATCAGGCAGCAGAAGGCAGCGAAATGATTCCAGTGCAATCCCTGTCCCTGGAAGAGGATATTGGCGATGATGGCGAAGACAATAAGCGATACGCATTCCTGTATCACCTTGAGCTGGACCAGATTAAATGGCCCGCCATTATCCACGAAACCGATGCGGTTGGCTGGTACCTGACAGCAATATTCGAAGAAGGCGATGGCCCAACTGAAGGCGATGACACCGATAAGAGGCCAGTTGCTGCTCACGCCCGTTTGTTGCAACTTGAGGTGTCCGTACCAAGCCAGCGTCATGAAGATGTTGCTTAGCACCAATAATAATATAGTATACAATCCGTTCATAATCTTATTTTTTTGCGGGTGCAAAGGTAATATATTTTTTTAAACCCTCCAAATTTCAGGGAAGTTTCATTTCGTATTTGTTTTGATATGGCTGTTTTTGGCAGATAAATCTCCGATGTTCTGATATTTATCTCCGAAAGATAAGTGTGCTGTTTGCGTATGGCCAGTAGGCTGTTTGGGGCGAACAGCCGACTAGCGGAATAGGGAACAGTAGGCTGTTCCTATGAGACAGTCATCTCAGACGGGGAAACCAGATTTCCCAATCCTATCAATATGATTTATGTTTAGCATTCTGCAAAAATCTCTTCACTCTTCACCTTTCCTCCCAAATCCCCTGTGTTTATCGGCATTTCGGGAGGTGAAGAGTCATCAGCAACTCTTCACCCACTCTTCACCACTCTTCACCTGGACTCAAAATCGATAGGAAGATGTGTATCCTCCTTTATGCGTTGATGTGTAGAAGTATATGGGTGAAGAGTGGGTGAAGAGCTGCTGCGAACTCTTCACCCCCGCCAACCTCCCTGTTTATCGGTATTCCGGAGGGTTTGGTGAAGAGTGAAGAGTATTTCCGTGTTTGCTTCCACATAATATTTATCGGTCAGGATTATGATATGACAACCCATTTGCCTGATTTCTGCGAGCCTTCTCTGCGGATGATATGATCTTCCTGCATCTTCTTGAGATGCTTAAGGATGGCACTTCTATTGATGTTCAGAGTGTTAGCAATCTCTCGGGAAGTGATATTCCCATTGCTGGCGATAAGTTGCAAAATGGCATTTCTCGTTTCTGGACCACCTTTCTGGACCACTTCCTTGTTTTCTGGACCACCTTTCTGGACCACCTCCTGCTTCTCCTTTTCCATCTTGTTTTCTCCTTCCATCTGCACTTTGATATCAGCTATCGCAATATCTTCTTCCATAGATTTCCTGTATTCAAGAATCTCGTTTCTCAGGTTTTGCGTGTGCTCTTTCAGCATGAATTCCTGGAAGGGTGCCATTGCCTCTTCTTCTCTCGATTCATTGAGGGCTTCGATATACTGCGCTTTATCTTCTTTGATGATTTTAGCAGGTACCAGTCCGAATTCAAACTGTAGGTGATTCATGATGAGGCGCGACATTCTGCCGTTGCCATCCACCCATGGGTGAATAGTAACGAGAATGTTGTGGGCATCGAAACTTAGCAGGTAGGCATCTATGGCGTTGGGACTTTTGATGAGCGCTTCTCTCCGCTGGTTGATGTGGTTGCAGAGTTCTTCCAGTTTCATCGGAACTTTGCGGTAGTCCATATAGGAGCGCCCGCCTGCTCCTGCCGTAACGCCAACAAGGCGCAGGTCTCCCTTTGATGAGTCGAATTCGCCCATCAAGGTGCTGTAGTGGCTGCCCGTATTTCTCATTACCAGGGCTGAGAGGTTCTTGAGCATTTCCACGGTGAATGGCTTATGTTCTCTTGCCCATCTGATGGATTGTTCGTAAGCTCTCTTCAGGTCGAGGTTCATGAGTTGTTCCACCATCGGTTTGCCTTTAGCCGTGATGCCTTCGTCGAAGAGAAGCTGGTTCTCTATCTCGGTTACGGTGGAGCCTTCGATGGCGGTGGAGTGGGTGATGATAGAGTAGAGATAGAACTTCTGATAGTCTATCTGCTCAGATATTCCCAGCTCCTGGTATTCTTTCAGAACCTCTAGGAGTTCATTGATCTGCTTGTCCATAACGCTTCTTTTTGTAACTAAATCTTTTTGCAAAGATACGACG
The DNA here is from genome assembly GCF_025151535.1 of Segatella copri DSM 18205. Lineage (NCBI taxonomy): Bacteria > Pseudomonadati > Bacteroidota > Bacteroidia > Bacteroidales > Prevotellaceae > Segatella > Segatella copri. The sequence continues at coordinate 1,367,474 of NZ_CP102288.1, read as the reverse complement.
AATATTTTGATTTCGCAAGAAAAAATGGGGGATAATATAAAAAAGGTGGCGAATCTTTTTGTTATCTCTGATTTTTGCAGTATCTTTGCAGAAGCAAAGCTGCACTCGGCAATTTGAAAGCAAGCTTTCATTGCGCTCGTTTGCATTTACTTTGCATTTGGATGGATTCGCCCTAGGGTGATGACGTCTGTTTTTGTGGATGAAATAGATTTCGTATCTAGTTCGATGAAGTTCTAAACTCAAATAGTCCGACCAGACAATAGCAACGAACTTCTGAGGATGAGGATGCGCCTAGCTATAGGCGTACCCCTTCCTTTCGTTTCGTTGCATGGGTAAATCTTTGGTCGGACAACCCCGAGTTTAGGAATGAATAGGATGTGGGTGCGCCTTTTTCTTTCCATAATATTTAGATAAGACTTTATACGATAAGTCTTTGAAAAACAAGTCTTTCATGTGTTATTGATTTTTAAATGTCCGACCAAAACATGATAAATAATCAAGATTTTGATAATGAGAGACAGGTAGTTTCGCGTGAGCGAGTGGCGGAGCATGGAGAAGTTTATACTGCCAAGCGTGAGGTGAATGCTATGCTCGACCTGGTGAAGGAAGAGACGGAGCGTATCGACTCCCGATTCCTGGAACCGGCTTGCGGCAACGGCAATTTCCTCATCGAAATTCAGCGCCGTAAACTCGAGGTGGTGGAGTGCCAGTATGGTAAGAGCCGATACGACTACGAACTGTATGCTGCCCTCGCCATCAGTTCGATGTATGGCGTGGAGCTGCTGCCCGACAATGTAGCTGCCTGTCAGAAGAGACTCTATGAAGATTTCATGGAGCGCTATCAACGTGTGTTTCATCAGGAATGCAGTGCCCCTTATGAGCGTTGCATTCAGTTTCTTTATGCCAAAAACATTCTTTGTGGTGATGCCCTCACCATGGAAACGTCTTCCGGGAAACCTATTGTCTTCTCGGAATGGGGCTTCGTGGGCGGTGGCAAAGTGAAGCGTCGTGACTTCCGTCTTGATGATTTGCTCAAGAACGTGGAGTATGATAAGCCGAAACCAGACGAAGAGGGTTTGCTTTTTGCAGATACGGGCGAGCCAACCTTCGTGCATGAGCCTATCAAGGAATATCCGTTGACTCATTATCTTAATCTTCCCGACCATGATCAATTATAATCCCGATGTGCTCAGTTGCCTTGCCAATCTGAGCAACGATGAGGTGTTCACGCCTCCTGAGATAGCCAACCGCATGCTCGATCTTTTGCCAAAGGAGATTTGGAGCGATAGTAAAGTGAAGTTTCTCGACCCGTTCTGCAAGAGCGGTGTGTTTCTTCGTGAGATAACCAAGCGGCTGCTGGATGGTCTCTCCGAAGAGATTCCCGATATGCAGGAGCGCCTTGACCATATCCTGCATTATCAGGTGTATGGCATGGCGATAACGGAGCTTACTTCTCTGGTGAGCCGCCGTTCGCTCTATTGCAGCAAGGAGGCCAGCAGCGAGTATAGCATCAGCCGCTTTGATGAGGCTGCCGGCAACATCGCCTTCCACGAGATTCCGCATACCTGGAATGAATCTACAGGCAAGTGTATCTATTGCGGCGCAAGCCGAGAAGTGTACGAGCGTGGCGAGGATAAGGAAAGCCATGCTTATCAGTTTATTCATACAGACAATCCAAAAGAACTATTCAACAATATGAAATTCGATGTAATTATTGGAAATCCGCCGTATCAGCTGAATGATGGTGGAGGAAGAGATTCTGCTGCTATACCATTATATGATAAGTTTGTACAAAAAGCAAAGCAGTTAGCACCTCATTTCTTGATAATGATTATTCCTGCTCGTTGGTATACCGGTGGAAGAGGTCTTGATGATTTTAGAGATAATATGATTTCTGATACTCGTTTGAAAGTAATTCATGATTATCCGGAAACTGATGATTGTTTTCCTGGCTTGAACATTAGAGGTGGAGTATGTTATTTCTTATGGGATTCTTTGTATCATGGAGATTGTACTATCATTAATCATATAAAAGGAAAAATGATTGAAATGAAACGTCCTTTGAAGGAAGCCAATATCCCGCTTCTTATTAGATACAATCAATCTATAAGTATAATGAAGAAAGTCTTAAAGTTTAAAGAGGTATCTTTAGGAAAGTATGTTAGTACTAGTAAGCCTTTTGGGATGCGTTCGAATTTTAGTGATTTTACTTCAATCCAAACTGAGATGCATTCAGTCAAGCTTTATAGATTTGGTGAAAATGGTTATGTTGCTAAGAAGATTATTGTAAAAAATGAAAAATTGATAGACCGTTACAAGGTCTTGGTTTCAAAGGCAAGTCCTGGCGGTGATGAATATCCTCATTCTATCGTGAGTCAGCCTATCGTTTCAGAACCAAACTCTGTTTGTACCGAAACGTATTTGGTAATAAAAGATGTGGATTCAAGAATAGAAGCAGAGAATTTGGTTTCTTATATCAAGACTAGATTCTTTAGATTTATGATGTCTTTGGTAAAGAACACCCAAAACATTTCAAAGGCGAGTTACACTTTCGTCCCCCTCCAAGACTTCTCTCATCCTTGGACCGACGAGATGCTCTATCGCAAGTACAAACTCTCATCTGATGAAATCGCTTTCATCGAGTCTATGATTCGTCCGATGGAATAATCTTGAAATATAATCTAAGTAGGGTAAGGGAGCAGGCATTCTCCTGCTTCCACCTTTTATATATAACAACATAACATCATGGATTATGACGCAGAATTTATTTCCCGAGAAATCGGAGTCGCAGCCTAAAATCTATGCTTACAGAGATAAGCATAACCCCGACTTGAAGGGATTGCTCAAGGTGGGCTATACCACCCAGGATACGATTACCCGAATTCATCAACAATATCAGATAGTGAAGCCAAGCGGTGACCCTGTGAACATCGTCTTCGAAGAATCGGCGATGCGGCAGGACGGAACTGTCTTCACCGATCATGAGGTGCACCGCATGCTGCTCAGAATGGGTTGCCGGAAAGTGGCTGGCGAATGGTTCCGCTGCACCCAGGAGGATGTGAAGAAGGCATGGCTTGCCGTGAGAGACAGAAGCGAAACCATCTACGACCGCACCGAAACTTTCCCGATGCGACCTGAGCAGCAGGAAGCCGTGAACAAGACTGCCGAATATTTCAATCGCTTCCAGCATGACCATGAGCATACTCCTCATTTCCTCTGGAATTGCAAGATGCGATTCGGCAAGACTTTTACTACCTATCAGTTGGCGCTTCGCATGAAGTGGCGCCGACTGCTGGTGCTTACCTTCAAGCCTGCCGTGGCACAAGCTTGGGAGGAAGACCTGATGCGCCATCAGGATTTCGAGGGTTGGCAATTCATCAATGCCAAGACTCAAACCGATGAGGACATCGACATCAACAAGCCATTCGTCTGCTTCGGTTCCTTCCAGGATTTCCTGGGCAAGAGCAAGAGCGGAGGCATGAAGGCGAAACACGAATGGACGCGAGCCTTCAACTGGGATTGCGTGGTGCTGGATGAATATCATTTTGGTGCATGGCGAGAGGAAGCGCAGGAACTGATTGGCTCCAGGGAAGACATCAAGATGCAGAAGAAAGCCATGGTTGAATCGGAGAAGGAACTGAGTCAGGAGATAGAAAATCCTGATTATTTTGATGAGGACATGATGCCAATCACGGCTCGTCATTATCTCTATCTTTCGGGCACGCCATTCCGTGCACTTGCTTCGGGCGACTTTATCGAGGATGAAATCTACAACTGGACTTATTCTGACGAGCAGCGTGCCAAGGAGGATTGGGAGAATGCGCATCCTAAGATTTCTCATCCGCAATCTTCTTATCACCTATCATCTCAAACTCAGGCATTACCCTTGCAGGGGTATGCTGCGGAGGATACATCGCTGCCCGAGAGGATGAACCCCTATGCCTCGCTCCCGAGAATGGTGCTGATGACCTATCAGTTGCCACCTTCCATTGCCGCCGTAGCGAATGATGGAGAGTTTGACGAATTCGACCTCAATACGTTCTTCCTGGCAGATGGAGAAGGCGAGGAGGCATGCTTCCATTTTCATGATGATGTGCAGAAATGGCTCGACTTGTTGCGTGGCAACTATCTGCCTGCATCTATCGACCATTTGAAGCAAAACAACAGAAAACCGCCTCTTCCTTTCTATGATTCAAGACTTTACGGTGTGCTGGCACATACGCTGTGGTTTCTTCCCAACGTGGCTTCCTGCTATGCTATGAGGAATCTGCTGGCAGAATCGCAGAATACTTTCTATCATGAATATCAGGTGATTGTTTGTGCTGGAACCAAGGCTGGAATCGGACTTGATGCCCTTGCGCCTGTAGAGCGGGCGATGGAGAATCCAGATCCTCTGCATTGCAAATCCATCACTTTGAGTTGTGGTAAACTGACCACGGGGGTAACCGTGAAACCATGGACTGGTATCTTTATGCTTCGTGATACGTCGAGTCCGGAAACATACTTCCAGGCTGCCTTCCGAGTGCAGTCGCCATGGACCATTACCAATCGTGATGGGTTGCATCCCAACCAGACGGAGATTTTGAAGCAGGAGTGTTACGTTTTCGATTTCTCGCCAAACAGGGCTTTGAGAAAGTTGGCGGAATATAGCAGTCAGCTGAATGTGGAAGCCGACAAGACTCCGGAGCAGAAGGTGGATGATTTGATTCATTTCTTGCCCGTAATCTGCTATCAGGATGGAGCGATGAAGGCTTTGAATGCCGGAGAAGTACTTGATATGGCAACGAGTAATACTTCTGCCACCTTGCTTGCCAGGAGATGGGAGAGTGCCACGCTGGTGAATGTAACCAATGGTGTGTTGGAAAAGCTGCTGAATAACGAGCAGGCGATGCAAGCTCTGATGAACATCGAGGGATTCAGAAGTTTGAATGAGGACATCCAGACTATCATTACCAAGACCGACCACATCAAGAAGACCAAGAAAGTGGCTTCGGAATCGGAGGATGGTCTTTCGAAAAAGGAGAAGAAGGAATTAAGCGAAGAGGAGAAGGAAGTAAAGAGCAAGCGCAAGATGATACAGGAGAAACTCATCAAGTTTGCCACTCGTATTCCTATCTTTATGTATCTTACGGATTATCGTGAGCGCAGTCTTCGGGATGTCATCATGCAGCTGGAGCCTGGTCTTTTTGCCAAGGTTACGGGTTTGACCAAGAAGGATTTTGAGTTGCTGGTGAACCTGGGAGTATTTAATGAGGCGTTGATGAACGATGCCGTCTTCAAGTTCAAGCGCTACGAGGACAGCAGTCTTACCTATACGGGCATCAACCGTCATAAGGAGGATGAGAAAGTGGGCTTGTGGAGCACCACGATTTCCAGGGAAGAACTTTATAGTGAATGAATCTAGATGATAAAAAAAGCCAGCCTTTTTGCAGGAGAAGGCTGGCTTTATTTTGTTCTTTGCGTGGGGAATTTATCTGCATAATCCGGCTCAGGTGCGGAAGTCCGTGGATAGCCCAGCAGACATGTAAACCAAAAGATTATCATCGCACGGTACATGTTTTCCAATAAAAAGTAGTACCTTTGCATCATGGCAAAGAAGACTACCCAATTTGACTACGAGATACTCGTACGCTACATGCTTCCAAAAGGGATGCTTGACACCTTTGAAGTTACCAATGTCGATGAAGAGTGCACTGGTCTATACGATGAGACGAATACGGAAATCCGCATTCTTCATATCTATCTTGACGAACGTGACCTGCGCGATGATATGTGGCATGATTTGAAGCCGAATGGCTTTACTGAGCCCCGGGTGTTCAATGACTTCCCTGTGCGTGAGCACAAGGTTGCCCTTCATGTGCGCCGTCGCAGATGGCTTACGGAGGATGGGAAGAACCAACTGTTAGATACTCCTGCACTTATTGCAGACGGCACCAGCTACTCAATTGAGTTCGCTGCTTTTTTAAAAGAAATGGTTGGATACCTACCCAGTGACGGCCCAATGCGTGGCGCGATTCTTCCAGACTGACGGTAAGTACCTGAACCGTGTCTACAAGGAGCACCTGAGTGACTTTGAAGACTGGGACCAGAAGGATCATGCCGCAGAGTGGGTGCTCTTCGCCCAGAATATGGGCACGCACCTAAGCATAGATGAGAGTATGCTGCACAATGACCTCTTTACATTCCTCTCCAACAAGGAAGGCCATGGTAAGCGTGGTACGCTCATCGCAGCTGTCAAGGGGACTACCATTGCAGAAGTGGCAATGCGACTCATGGCTATACCGGAAGAGAAACGTCTTGCAGTGAAGGAAGTCACGATGGATTTCTCCGACAGCATGATGGGCATCATCAAGCAGGTATTCCCCAATGCGGAGATTGTCATAGACTGCTTTCATATCATGCAGCTTGCAGGCAAAGGTCTTGAGGAGATGCGCATGAAACTCAAGCGTGCTGCCGTCACGGAGAGGAATATGCAGGAAAGCAAGTTCAAGAAACTTGTGCAGGCAAGACGCAAGGCGAGGGCATACTATGCGAAGAACCACAAACCAAAGAAGAGCAAGAACGGCAAAACCCTTGGAAGGCCGCGAAAGCGCAAGAATGAGAAGTTTCAGCCAGAGATACTTGCCAATGGTGAGACTAAGGTGGAACTGTTGACTCATGTACGCTACCCTCTGCTCAAGAGCGGCAATGACTGGACGGACTGGCAGAAGAAAGGCATGAAGATTCTCTTCGAACTGGATAACCGAATCAAGACCGGCTATGGTTTGGTCTGCGCATTGAGAAACATCTTCAAGAAGAAGCAGAGCCGCAAGAAGGCCAAGAAGGCATTACATGCGTGGTACAAGAATATAGGCAGAAGCCACATCAGAGAGCTAATCGCAGTACGTGACACTATAAAGGAGAAGGAGGAGTATGTATTGAATTACTTCAACAATCGTTCAACCAATGCTTCTGCAGAATCTCTCAACTCAAAGATGAAGGGATTTCGGGCGCAGGTGAGAGGAGTAGCAGACTTGACTTTCTTCATGTACCGTATGATGATGATCTTCGGTTAACATGCCTGCTGGGCTATCCACGGACTTCCGCACCTGAGCCCATAATCCATTAAATTTCAGCGTTCTCTGCCATTTTCTATAAGTTTTTCTTGCGGTTTCCAATCTTTCTTCGTATTTTTGCACCAATAAGTAACGTGGAACTTTAAAAACAAAAGAAATATGGAGGAAAAGAAATATCATATCGAGGAATCGAAGATAGTAGGGGATAAGGTTTGTGAGCCATCGCCTGTTTATGCATCTGTTGCATCAGAGTCTGTATCTCATCACGTGATTGATTCTGGAATAGAGCAGAAAGATGAAATTCCTGTTCTTAAAAATCATTTTAGTTATGAGGGGCTTCTGGATAGCCTCGATTATTGTGAAACCATAAAGGATGATTCGTCTAAATGGGAGTCTGTTGATGCCTTTAATGAACGTTTATATGAGGAATTCCCATGGCTGAAATAGTTGTTCACAAACTGTATGAAGAAAAGGAACGCCAGTATATTATCGATGCTTATGACAATACTGCGTTAAATTAATATTTAATCGTCTGTAAATCAATAACTTATATTAAAAAATGCTTATGAAAACTTAACTATAAAAAGTTGGTCAAGTCGCTGATTTTCAGTAACTTTGCAAATCACGACAAACGCAAAATTATATGAATACAGGACTTGACCAATATATGGATATCTTTAAAGATGCAGTTGAAGATTCGGCTGCAAAGTTAACAAAAAGTTTCGAGAAAATACTCATCGAGGTGATAATTTTGTTCATGGTAATACCAAGAAAGATAAATTTCACCCAAATGGGGAGGTATGGCTCGCATGTTGAGCAAACCTATCGCAACGCATTCGGCTTAAAAAAGTCGAAAAGCATTGACTGGCTCAAACTTAATGTCTCACTTGCCAAGCGCTTCTTTGGTAAACAGGGAAGATGGGCTATTGCCATTGATCCCAGCTACATCAGCAAAGCTGGCAAGAAGACTCCACATATCGGTCGTTTTTGGTCGGGATGTGCACAGTCTGTTAAACATGGTCTCGAAATCATGGGTATTGGCCTCATTGATATTGATACCAAAGACTGCATGATGTTAAAAGCACACCAGTCGCTAAGTAATAAAGAACTGAGTCTTAGAAACAAGACTATGGTAGATTTCTATATCAGCGTCATTAAGCGTTACCGCAAGGAACTTCTCAAACTCTCAACCCTCATAGTTGCAGATGCTTACTTCTCTACAAGTACATTTGTTAATGGGATAAAGAAAGAAGGGTTCTCTTTGATAAGCCGCTTTCGTGACAATGCTTGTCTCTTTTATGTCTATGCTGGTCCACGTACTGGAAAACGTGGTCGCCCCAAGACCAAGGATGGCAAGATTGATATGAAGAATCTTGACCTCACTCGAATGGAGAAGATGGAGATGAAAGATATAGAAGGAACAGCTTATACTTTGATAGCCTATTCCAAGGCACTCAGGTGTAAAGTTAGACTTGTCATCTGGCAGATGCCGAATGGCAAGAAGAAACTATTCTTCTCTACAGACCCCTCACTTTCGGGTGAAGAGGTACTTCTTTATTACAGAACCAGGTTCCATATCGAATTTTGCTTTCGTGACGCCAAAGGCTATACTGGTCTTATGGACTGCCAGGCTCGCGATAAGTGGAAACTCGATTTTGCTTTCAATGCTTCGTTCACATCACTAAATGTTGCCAAGGTAACTATGAAGGAGATGGGAATGGAATATTCTATGTCTTCATTCAAGTCACTGATGACCAACATGTATCTGGTGAAACGAATTTTTAAAGCAAGTGGGTACACCCCGAACCGAAATTTAATTAGCAAGATTTTCAAAGATCTCTCGTGCTTACAGCGTATAGCTGCTTAGCACATTATTGAATTATTAACGAACTATTGTTATGAGAATTTTGGTAAAAAAACAGCTCGAAGATGGAAAGAGGAACTGATGAAAATTCAGAACTTCCTGAAAAAATATCCTGAAGGTAAGCCCCCTTTTCTTGGTGCACCAAAGTTTAGCTATTTGCTTCGGGGTGCTAATTTTATGCGTAATTTCAAGTTGGTTTATTATTATGATGAATCCTTGGATGTGGTGCATATTGTTGACATTTGGGATATGAGACAGAATCCAAAAAGGTTCTCTGTCTCAAAATACAAGTGATTTTATATAACTTTAAAAGCGAAAGAAATATGGAGGAAAAGAAATATCATTCTTCTCTTTTCTGTCGTATTCTTGAAAAAGTATTTAGGTGAAGAGTGGTGAAGAGTGGGTGAAGAGTTTCTGAGAACTCTTCACCTCTGCCAACCGCCCTGTTTATCGGTATTTCAGAGGGGTTGTGAAGAGTGAAGAGTATTTGCTGTGTCAGTTATTCATTTTAAAAAGGAGTGATATGATGGTACATCGAGATAAGATATTATGTTTTTTGGTTTTAATCTGCTGCTTCTTTGCTCATACTCCTCTGCAAGCCCAGCAGCCACGCAAGAAGGTGGGGCTCGTGTTGGGTGGAGGTGGTGCCAAGGGCGCGGCTGAAGTAGGTGTGCTCAAGGTGCTGGAAGAGGCTGATATTCCTGTAGATTATATTGCTGGAACCAGTATCGGTGCCATCGTGGGCGGACTCTATGCCATCGGCTACGATGCTGCGGATATTGATAGCCTCTACCGTAACCAGAACTGGCTTTTCCTTTTGAGCGACCAGGTGAAACGTGAATCGGAGACTTTTCTTTCTAAAGAAGAAAGGGAGAAATATATCGTTCATATTCCTCTTTCCAAAGAGAGAAAGGTCTCGTTACCAACCGGTTATGTGAAGGGGCAGAATATCTTTAACCTTTTCTCTAAACTTACCGTGGGGTATCATCAGGTGGATGATTTCTCCAACCTACCTATTCCTTACCGTTGCGTGGCGGTAGATCTGGTAGAAGGCAAGGAGGTCGTGTTTTCATCGGGCTCGTTGCCATTGGCGATGCGTGCCAGCATGTCGATACCGGGCGTGTTTGCTCCGGTAGAATGGAAAGGGAAGATGCTGGTGGATGGCGGCGCCTTGAACAATCTGCCGGTTGATGTGGCAAAGGAAATGGGAGCGGATGTGATAATCTGTGTGGATCTGAGTACCGGTTGGAAGAAGAAGGAAGAACTGAAATCGGCTTCTTCTGTTGTAGAACAGCTCATAAGTATGATGGGGCAGAACAAATACCGGAAGAATATGGCTGAAGCCGATCTTTATATCAATCCTTCTCTGAAAGGTTATTCGGCAGCCAGTTTCCAATCTGAAGCCATTGATACGATGATACAGCGGGGAGAACAGGCTGCCCGCCAGAAATGGGATGAGCTGCTGGCTCTGAGAAAGTATATCTATGCTGATGCTTGTGATTCTGTAGCCTCTGATGATACATTACAGGATAAACGCCTCAAACAGCCGAAACCTTCTCAGACGGAAGCTTATCATATAGGAAGCATCCGGATAGAAGGCATCAGCGGAGAGGAGGAAAAGTGGATTAGAAAGAATATTGCTCTACGGGAGAATTCGGAAGTCAGTCCTGAGGAGATAGATGGCACACTTGCCATGCTCAGGGGACTGAATATCTTTTCGCGTGTAGAATACAGACAGTCTAACGAGGAACCTTATGACCTGGTATTCATGCTGGAACCCAACGAATCGAGAAGAATCAGTGTAGGTGCACGTTTTGATACGCAGGATTTGGCGAGCGTCATTGCTCAGATATCCAATAACCAGCAGTTTTCTACCCGTCATCACTATGCCTTTACAGGACGCATTTCCCGTAATCCCTATCTGGAAATGAAATATGCCTATGGCAACCTTTTCGGAGCGAAAATTGGCATTTCCTATCGTATGGCTCATTATGATTTCGACCTTTATGCGGACAAGCATAAGTTGGATGCCCTGGAGTTTCTTTCGCATTCTTTCGCTGGATTCTATACCCGCGATATCGGTAATTTCAGATTGAAATCGGGAGTGCAGTTTGATTATTATCATTATCATTCTGATATGTTCGAACGCGACGGAAGCATCCAGACACGTTCGTCAGACCATTTTCTGAACTACTTTGCATCTGTTGTGATGGATACTTACGACCGCCGTTATTTCCCGACCCGTGGCAGCCGCATTCAGGTTCAGGGCATTCTGCATACGGATGACGGAATACATTATGCTGATGGTAATCCTTTTGGCGAAGCTGTTTTTCAAGGAGAATGTGCCGTACGTCTCAATTCCAGATTCTATCTGCTTCCTAAACTCAAGAGCCGCTTCTTGTTTGGCAGTTCCGTACCAGCCATTTATCAGAATTATGCAGGTGGAGTAGCTGACGGTTACTATCTGCCTTGGCAAGTGGCATGGGAGAGTGCGCAGCATGTTCATCTGCTGGAGCGCAATGTGGTGACTGGTCAGCTTGGTTTCCGCTATCGGGTGAAAGGAAAGTTCTATCTTACCGCTCTGGGAGAGTATGGCAAGGAAGCCCGCAAGTTTTCCCATATTCTCATCGGTGATGATTTGTGGGGAGGAGCCTTGAGAGCATCCTATGATTTCGTATTGGGTCCGGTAAGCATTCAGGCTAATTATTCTAGCTTGGGTAAGAATGTAGGATTCTATATCAATGCAGGATTTGTATTCTGATTTCCTTATCTGCATCATGTAAACCAGAACCTGCATGTTTATATGTGTCATGGCGGTTCGCACAAAACTCGCATCTTGTCGTTCCCAGAGCCTACAAGACAGGAAATCATCAGCCTGATAGGTGGTTGGCTGAAGGAATAATGCTTTCATCAACCAATCATAATGGATAAAATGAAAGATTTTTTCAAAAAATATCCATAAAAATTTGGCGGTTTCAGAAAAATGTATTACCTTTGCACTCGCTTTTGAAAACAAAGTTTTTAGCAGAGGCACCCTTAGCTCAGTTGGTAGAGCAACTGACTCTTAATCAGTGGGTCTAGGGTTCGAATCCCTAAGGGTGTACAAAAACTCCGAAGAATCAATCTTGGTTCTCCGGAGTTTTTTTTTATCTATGTCCGGTATGAGGTAACCACGGCTCCGTGAATGTTGGTGATATATCACAAATTTGCAGAATTTGAGAAAAAATAAGTAAGATTGTCTCGCTATTTCTGTTTTTTATAGTATCTTTGCAACCGATGAATAGAACAGACTTGACACAAGGTAGCATTTGGGGGAATATCACGACCTTTTTGTTACCTTATATTCTGGCTTATTTCCTACAGATTCTCTATGGTTTGGCCGATCTTTTCGTGATAGGTAGATATTGTAATGTAGATAGTACTACGGCTGTATCTAATGGTGCGCAGGTAATGTATTTTGTTACTTGCGTAGTCATTGGTCTGGCTATGGGTACTACTGTGAATACGGCTCATGCCATCGGTGCAAAGGATCAGCGCCGGGCTTCCCGGGTTATTGGTAATACTGCTACCATGTTCTTTACCTTGAGTATTTTGCTGGCGCTGGTGTTGCTTTGTTGCCGTGATGGTATTGTCAGGCTGATGGATACGCCACCCGAGGCTGTGGAAGGTACCCGTGATTATCTCATGGTATGCTTTATCGGCATTCCGTTCATCATGGCATATAATGTGATAGCCTCAATCTTTCGTGGGTTGGGCGATTCGAAGAGTCCGATGTATTTCGTAGCTGTGGCTTGTGTGGTGAATATTCTTCTCGACTTTTTCTTTATCGGATATCTGGGGTGGGGAGCCCGAGGTGCGGCATTGGGTACTACCTTGTCGCAAATGTTCAGTGTGATGGTAGCCCTCCTTGCTATCAGGCGTCATCGTGAGGTATTTGATGTTCACAGACATGATTTCCGTCCGAACCGTCAGACGGTAAAAAGTATTCTGAAGATAGGCTTCCCGATAGCTATGCAGGATGGTTTCATCCAGTTGGGCTTTCTTGCCATTGCCGTAATTGCCAATGGACGAGGCGTGTATGATGCCGGTGCTGTGGGCATCGTAGAGAAGTTTATCGGTCTGGTTTTTATTCTTCCTTCTGCCATGCTGTCTACCGTATCTGCCATCTGTTCCCAAAACTATGGTGCAGGCAATGTAGACCGTGTGCTTAAAACTTTGCGCTGTTCGCTTGTCATCATCTTTGGTTATGGCATTCTGATGATTGCCGTTTGGGAGATTTTCCCGGAGGTGGCAGTGGGTATCTTTACCGATGATCCTGTTGTAGTAGAAAAAGGAGCCGTTTATCTGCAGGGATATATTTATGATTGCCTTTTTGCCGGCATTCACTTCTGCTTCTCAGGCTTGTTTACAGCCTGCGGCTATTCCATCATCTCTTTTGTTTATAATTTCCTGTCGGTCATCCTGGTAAGAATTCCGTTGGCTTATCTTGCCTCAGAGATGTATCCGGATACGCTCTATCCTATGGGTATCACGACGTGGTTCGGTTCGCTGTTCTCTGTTATCATCTGTGTGGTTGTATACCGCTGGATGGTCAAGCATCATAAGTTCAGTCATTCCATCGTTGCTTCCTGATACAGGCAGGATTATTCTTTTAACAGCTGTTTTCTGAAAGCACTAGGAGACATTCCCGTCTTTTGTCTGAAGAGGCGGGCGAAATGGTTGGGATAGCTGAAGCCCACTTCTCTGCAGGTACCGTAGCTGCGGCTCTTTATGTTGCCGGTGATGGCCCATGAAACAGGATAAAACATGTATCAGAAGCAATAATTTCGCCAACTGCCACAATGAATTTGGGTCAACTGTCACAACGAAAATGCGCCAACTGCCACAATGAAAAAGCGCCAACTGCCACAACGAAAAAGCGCCAACTGCCACAACGAAAAAGCGCCAACTGCCATAACGGAATAGGAAAATAACAAGGTTAAACTATTTTATTTGCTTGATATTCAGCAAAATATATTATTTTTGCATCAGAAATTAAAAATGAGTTTTTAGGAAAGAATATAAAGCAAGAATTGCAGATAAAATATTGGCAGAAAAACTGGATGCGATGGGGGCTGTTTTGATAGAAGGTCCTAAGTATTGCGGTAAAACTACTCTAGCCAGCCAACAGGCTAAAAGTATCCTGTCTATGTCTGATCCAGATACTATGGAGCAGAACATTGCTATGGCCAATACCAATATCAAACTATTGCTTCGAGGTGAAACGCCACGTTTGATAGATGAATGGCAAATAGCACCTAAGTTCTGGGATGCCGTCAGAAATGAAGTGGATAAGCGTGATGATGATGGGCAGTTCATACTGACCGGGTCTGCTGTACCACCTAGTTATGACGAAATCTTTCATACGGGTACGGGGCGTTTTGCCTGGCTCAAACTCCGAACAATGAGTTTGTGGGAATCAGAAGATTCTACAGGAGAGGTGAGCCTTGCCAAATTGTTCGCAACCGACAGGACGGATTACTTCGTAGAAGGAATCAACCCCATTGACTTGGAGTATCTGGCATATTTGACTTGTCGGGGTGGCTGGCCGAAAGCCTTGGATAAGAAAAGCAAGCAGGCAGCTTTACAGCAGGCCATTGAGTATTTTGAGGCAGTAACCAGATTCGATGTATCCCGTGTAGATGGAGTCAACCGTGATAGTGAATTAGCACGGAGGATTATGCGTTCGTATGCGAGAAATCAGGGAAGTCAGGCTACTGCAAGTACCATTTTGGCAGATATTGCCAACAATGAGAGTACTGAGGTTAGTGAGAATACCATCTATTCCTACATCAAGGCTTTGAAGAAGATATTTGTGATAGAGGATTCTACAGCCTGGAACCCGAATATGAGAAGCAAGTCGGCGATACGTACTTCTGATACCAGATATTTTACCGACCCTTCGATTGCAACTGCAGCTTTGGGAATGGGACCGGATGACTTGATCAATGATTTGAGTACGTTTGGCTTATTCTTTGAAACCTTGTGTGTACGTGATTTGAGAGTTTATGCTGATGCATTAGGTGGCTCCGTTTATCATTTTCGTGATAGAAAAGGTCTGGAGTGTGATGCTGTAGTTCATCTTCGTAATGGCAAGTATGGGTTGATTGAGGTGAAGCTGGGTGGCGACAAGCTCATAGAGGAGGGCGCAAGAAACCTGGTGACATTGGAAAGTAAAATCGATACCGATAAGATGAAGTCTCCATCTTTCAAAATGGTGTTGACTGGTGTCGGTAAATATGCCTACCAGCGTCCGCAGGACGGCGTATATGTTGTGCCGGTAGGGTGCTTGAGAGATTAGGAATCTATTTGTTTCCTTTCTCTATTGGAGGTCAGCCTGTGTTTTCATACGAACTGGCGTCCTTGACACATTAATATATTATATAGGGGCATCTTTGTTTCTTGAATAGAGACAGAGGTGCCCCTATCATATATTAATAAACTTCATAAATACACAATCGTTATGTCAAGAAACAAGAAAACATCAGAGTCTTTATTCCAGTTCATGAACCTCCTCATCGCCCTGTTGATGAAAAACGGGCAATACCGCACCTCGCTGCATTACAAGGCATCCCTCAACAGCTTTAAGCGATACCGTGACAACAAGGATATTGCCCTACAAGAGATAGATGCAGAAGTGATGCGCTCGTATGAGGCGTACCTGCATCATACGGCGGAGGTATGCAAAAACACCAACTCCTTCTATCTCCGCATCCTCCGTGCCACCTACAACAAAGCTGTGGCAAAGGGACTGACGCCACAGCAGCATCCCTTCTCGGATGTCTATACCGGTATTGCCCAAACTCGCAAGAGAGCCATACCTACAGAGAATGTCAGCCAGATCAAGAGTCTGCAATCTGTCAAGGATCTCAATCCCAAGGAAGAGATGGCAAGAGATACATTCCTGATGAGTTTCTATCTGCGTGGTATCTCTTTCATCGACCTGGCTCATCTCCGCAAATCTGACCTCAAGGACGGTTATCTTCATTATACAAGAAGAAAGACAGGACAGCGTCTCACCATCCGATGGGAGAAGGAGATGCAGGAGTTGTTGGAAAAGTATCAGGCGCAGACCGCCTCCTCATCTTATCTCTTTCCTTTCCTTGTTGATGATGGAAACAAAAGACAGGATAAAACTATTGACAAAAAGCAGGATGAGGCACGCCTATATCACAATGCGGAAGCGCGTATCTCCTACCACCTCAGTAAGTTTGGAGCTACGATAGGCATCAAGGGCAAGCTCACCCTCTATGTTGCCCGCCATTCCTGGGCAACGACGGCAAGAGATAATCATATCTCTATCTCTGTCATCAGCGAGGCATTGGGACATCATTCCGAAACCACCACACAAATCTATCTCCGTTCCATCAAAAGCTCAGAAGTAGATGATGCCAACGCCAAGAAACTGGCAGCCCTATAAGCCACAAAAAAGAATAAAAAGAGGGATTATGTAAAATGAACCAAAATGAACCAATTTTTCTGAATCTTTATATAAGAGACACAGAATCTTACCGCAAAATTACGAAAATTGTTGGAAACAAGCAAATTATGCGTGTTAAAAAATTAATATCATTCTACGAAATTCTACATTTTTTCAGCATTCTTCTCGTACACAATCTTCTAAGTCGTTGATTGAAAGAATGTTTTTCGGTTTTCTGTGTCTCTTATATAGAGATTCAGAAGAACGGGAGTGATTGAGGGAAGGATTTTGAGGACAAAGGAATCGGACAGCTAATCATTCCAAGGGTTGCAGACTATCATGCTCTTGGATCAGGAGTACGTCTGTGATTAGAGGTTTCCGTTATTGGAAATAGACTAACCAACCCTTTCTTGCCAAGTGTTTTGAAACATGATTTCACGACACGGGGGAATGAGAAGTACACCCTGATCAAAATAGAAAAAATAAACAATGATACAACCAGACAACGAGGAGAGTTGGTACGCATTCAAGATATTTTTTGGGAAAGGAAAGCCTATCAAGGCATATTTCGTTGCCAAAGGGATAGAGCATATTTATGATGTGAAACAAGAATATTGGGACAAGAATAAGAAAAAGAGTCTGGTGAAGGAAGTTCCTATTATGCCATCTCTCATTCTTTTCCGTACTACGAGAACAGAAGCCGAAGAGATTGAACGCAAATTTCTCAATAAAGTGATGCTCTATCGTGGCAAAAATTCTGAGAACTTGAAAGAACCTTCTAAAATTTCAGAACGTGAAGTAAAATCTTCAATATTGTAGCAACTTCTGGTGTTGAAGGACTGGATTTTTACGATGAGTATAATCCCAAGTTTACCAAAGGCGACAAGTTCCGAGTCATTGAAGGTTCTTTGAAAGGAGCGGAAGGCTATGTCGTCCGTATCAAAAAAGATCATAAACTTTATGTGAGTATCAAGGGGTTGTGTGCTGTTACGACAGGATATATTCCTAAAGCATACTTGCAAAAAATCGAATAGAGTATATGGAAATGTCAGATATTAAGCAAGTGTTACTGACGAGGAAAAGTACCTCGCCAGTAACAGAGTATTAAATTAATAATTCAACATTTAACATTCAACACTTAACATTGCTATAAGGCATTTGCGCACGAGCTTACTCCCAGTGCAGTAAGAGCTGCAATCAAAGCTTGAACAGCAGCATTCAAAATTGAAACCCAAGAAATTTTCTTGGAACCATCATTAAAATTCTTCATAATCAGAAATGTGTTTAAAAGTGAAACATAAGTTTGAAGGGGTGACCACACCCTGCATTATGCAGGATGCAGTCACACATGTCCGACAGGATGGCTTTCACCATACCTCGGCTGTAGCCAGCGTTGTGTGAAGCAATGTGCTTGCAAAACTTATTCAAGTCCCAGATTTCACGAACTTGGTTCTTGGCATAAGCCTTAGCCCCGTCCTCAGGCTTGAGGTAGTTGGTCATCAAAAATACAGAATACTCAATCATAATTAATCCTTTCTTTTAAAATGTTAATACTAATGTTACCTATGTCTCACTCAAAACTCAGAATGTCGAATGCCCGGGGTAATGAATTCTTCACTCTTCACTCTTCGTTCTTCGTTTAACTGATGCAAAGGTATAAAAAATGAGAGGCGAAATCAACTTTATGGAATAGCGTTAAATAACCATTGAATATTCGTTGAACAACCATTAAATACCCCTACTAGAAATGGAAGAAAACAGCAAGTCTAACGTGACTTTCAACATATACGGAGGCAACAACCAAATCCTCCCCAATGCCACAGAAGCCGTACAAAACTTCTATGGCGACCAATTCGCAGACCAAAAGCTCCATTCAGAAGGCGAATCCACCGATGCACCTAATGAAGATGAGCAGCGTCTCGCTATATATATTAATAAGGTGAAATCTCTCCGAGGTTACATCTCTCTCCTCACCGCTTGCAAGAAAGCAAAGGAAGTGGGCGAGGTAGTAGCCACGATGTGCCAGAACGAGGAGGCGATAGATGCCGACCTTATCGCCAAGAAAGATTTCATCCATCTCCTCCTTCCATTCCTCACGAATGTGAAGACAGGCAAGGGAGTAGATAACCTCCGCCTCTACATCAACAATGCATGGGATGCAAGAAAAAAGGCTATCCGCCAGTCAAATCGATGAAATAGCCCTCAAAAAGTATATTATATTACTTGAGCAAGTATATTATATTACTTTGCCAAGTATATTATATTACTTGGGCAAGTAACTTATATTCCCGAAAACATGAGAGAAATATATATTCATATGATACGTAAGGCACAAGAGTTCATGAATGAGAATCATTATGCAGACATCTCTCGTGTACATTGTTTGCTCCGAAAGATGATGCCTAAGGAATACCATGACCTGATAGACCAGATCAAGGAGTGTCAAGACTCGCACGTTATGTTCAATGTTAATGGTGGCAACAACGTGATAGCGCCAAATGCTAGTCAGGCGAAACAAAATATACATGATGATTCTTCTAGTAGTATAAAAGATAATTTTCAATCATAAAAGTTGAATTATGGATTTGCAATTAGAGCGATTTTCAGACATCAATCTCAAAGATTCATTCTTTGATTCTTTGAGGTCGAGTTATCCTGAGTTTGATGAGTGGTATCATAAAAAGGAAGCTGCAGGTGCAACAGCCTACACCTATTATATTAATAGAGAACTGAAAGACTTTCTTTATTTGAAGATAGAGGAAGAGGAACTATCAGATATGGTACCTGTGCAACCTGCAAGGAAACGCTTGAAGGTCGGCACATTCAAGGTGGACAATGACAATCGTCATACCACACGTGGCGAGCGTTTCATGAAGAAAATCATGGATTTGGCTATAGCCGAGGATGTGGAAGAAGTCTATGTCACCATGTTCCCTACAGATGAGTTACAAGGCTTGATTCGTATGTTTGAGAAGTTTGGATTCTTACATGAGGCGGACAAGCCTCATGAGGACGGTAATTCGGAATATGTATTGATAAAGAATATGAGAAACCATATAGGTGATTTAAAACTCGACTATCCTTTTGTTAGAAAAGCGGGTTTTAATAAGTATGTTCTTTCTATAGTTCCAGAATACCATACACAGCTTTTTCCGGATTCCATTTTGAAAAACGAACAGAAGTATGATCTTATACAGGATGTTTCTGAGACTAACAGCATCTATAAGATACCTCAGTTCGGGATAAGAAATAGTGCCTAAAAAAGTTGGTAATCTCCGATATTTTTTGTATCTTTGTAGTTGAAATACAATTAGTTACAAACATAAAAAGATATCATTATGGAGATTACCAAGGACAAAGTTACAGAATTATTTTGTATTATTGATGAATTTTACAAAGTTTTTGATGCTGAAAATGCAGGAAAATTGCTTTTGAGTGAAGATGGAGTAAAGCGCAGACGACGTAAAGCCTCTTTATCTGATAGTGAAATCATGACGATTTTGCTGTATTTCCATTTCGGCTCATTCCGAAACTTCAAGCATTATTACCTATTCTTTATTAGAGGAACATTGAAGTCATATTTTCCAAATGCAGTGTCTTATAACCGTTTTGTAGAACTTGAAAGTCGCGTATTCTTCCCTCTCATGTTCTTCCTGAATCTCCGTGCTTTTGGCAGATGTACAGGTATAACCTTTGTTGATTCAACCATGATACCAATATGCCACAATCTCAGGCGTTATGCCAACAAAGTGTTCAAAGGCATTGCCACAGACGGAAAGGGAACAATGGGATGGTGTCATGGGTTCAAGCTACATCTGGCTTGTAATGATAGAGGTGAGATAATTGCTTTTGTTCTCACTGGTGCAAACGTTAGCGACAAAGATCCAGCGGTATTCGATGTATTGGCTAAACGTCTGTATGGCAAGCTGTTTGCAGATAAAGGCTATATCTCGCAAAAACTCTTCGATTCGCTTTTTGAGGAAGGCATCCAGTTGGTTACAGGACTGAGAGTGAACATGAAGAACAAACTAATGCCGTTCTATGACAAGATGATGCTACGCAAAAGATACATCATTGAAACGATTAATGACCTGTTGAAAAATACGGCTCAGATAGTACATTCACGTCATAGGTCTGTTTCGAATTTCATCATAAATATTATTTCTGCATTAGGGGCATACTGTTTCTTTGACAACAAGCCCAAGGCACTTACTGGATACGTTATCGAAGATACGAAACAGCTGAGTCTTTTCTAACATTGCATATTTTACAGGAGGATTTTGTCTCAGCAACCATCCAAGATATATAGATGGTTGCCAAGCCTCTGTGTCCCTTATATAAAAACATTATAAAGCCTTTAGATAGAGCTCGTTATCCCGAACTGAGGTATAAGATATACCTTTGCTGGATGAAAGGTACTAGATATTTGAAAACAGGCGACAAACTTGTCATTTATAGGACTAGTGATTTCCAAGGTCCAGCCAAGTATCGCATGTTTGTACATCTGTTTGTACAGTTAGTGAGGTCAAGACCTTCAAAGACTTTGAAAATGAAGATGCTTTTGTGAATTATACCAATCGTTATTCGGTATTTAAGGAATATGAATTGAGACGATGGTATAGAACAAGGAATTGTTTCATTGTCATCACGATGTTGTATAACATAGCTTTCACTAAGAAAGTAATCAATAAAGTGATGAAAGAGCAGGTTGGCTTGAACCCTGAGTATTGGGGATTCTTCAAGTTGACCGATGCTCAATTTGATAAACTATTGGAATTAGGAGAAATAGATGAACGTTATATTATCGATTAAGCCAGAGTTTGTTGAGAAAATCTTTTCTGGGGAAAAGCAATATGAGTACCGCAAGGTTCTCTTCAAGCAAAAGGTGGATACCGTATATATCTACGCCAGCCGTCCCATCAGCAAGATTGTAGGCGAGTTCAAGATAGCAGAGATTATCTGTGATACCCCTGCGAATATTTGGAATCAAACGAAAGAATACTCTGGTGTAACCAAGTCTTTCTTCCAACAGTATTATGCAGGAAAAGATAAAGGCGTGGCCCTCAAGATAAAGGAATGTAAGCAGTACAAGGAGGCTGTTGATCCAACAACGGTTATTGCTAACTTTAAAGTTCCCCAGTCGTTTATATATGTTTAAGTTTTGTCTAATAGAAATATGATACCTCCATTTCAAGTAATAATAGATTGTCCCTTCAAGAGTATTACTAAAGATTCAACACTTGCTTCTATAGACAAGAAATATAGTGTTTGTATGGTAAATGATTTTGAGGATGGAGTATGGAACGGTAAATCACCATTAGCCCGTATGGCGGTACCTATATAATATATTACCTTTCATATTATGAATACAGATATTAAGAGTTTGATACCATCCATGCATGCAGAACTGAAGCATATGCAATCTCGTGTCGCAGAGCTTCAAGTCTCATTGCAGCAAGGTTCATCTGATGAAAAGACGATTCGAGAGGAAAATTCTCGAATGAATCTGCGTGGGATTTGGACTTAAAACAAAAATTTCTTTAAAAATTTGGTAGTTTCATATAAAAACCATATATTTGCAGTCAAAAAAAGGAGATACAATTATGAATACAATTACAATAGATAATAATACATATCACGACATAGAAAATTTTGCTCATGTAAACAATTTGGATGTAGCAGATGTTGTGAAGAAGTCTTTTCGTTTCTTTATAGAGGAGTTTAAGTTTGCTAAGCCGCATTCGAAAGCATCTCGGTATCAGTTGCCTTTGCATTTGAAAAAGATGCGAGGAGTATTAGCTGGTGTGGAAGATAGTGAGGATGAAAGATTAAACTATATATTGAGCAAGTAATGAAGAAGGTATTTTTAGATACGAATGTGGTTCTTGATTATTATCTGGATCGAGAAGGCTTTAGTGATGATGCTGAAGCCATCTTGGCTTATGGATATAATCAAGGATGTTCATTGTATGTATCTTCTTTAACTTGTGCTAATATGGCGTATATAGGCAGAAAGAAGTTCCCTGGTGAAGCGATATATGCTGTACTTGCAAGTTTGTTTGAATTTGCCGAAATAGCATCTGTCGATTCGAATGCTGTAAAGTCCGCAGTAACTTTGCAGGCTAAGGACTTTGAAGATGCATTGCAATATTTTTCTGCTAAGGCAATAGGTGTGGATTGTATTGTTACCAGAAACGTTAAGGATTTTCCTTTTTCGGAATTGCAAGTCTTGACCCCTAAGGATTTTTTGGCTCATTATGCAGTTAAATAAAATGACAGGTTGGATACTTACTAAGAAGAATACGACGTTATGACCATAGAAGAAAAAAAAGCAGATTTTATGCGTCGCTTCAAGGCTTCTAGAGAGCGGAAGGCAGAATACATAGCACAAATGGAAAAGCGTATGCGTGATGACTATCGCCGCAGAACCGGTAAGGAAGCAGATTCATTTTGTGTGTTGTAAGAATGAAAAAATTAGATTTAGTCAAGATTAATAGTTGTGCACCATATGCAGTAATATAGTAGAGACGCAGTCTTGGTGATATACGAATCGTTGCTTGCAACGAAAAAAATCCGTGAGATCCGTGTGCGACTTAAAAGAATAATATTGAGTGTTGAACACGAATCTTTCGAGACTAAGCAACTTATTCGTGTAATTCGTGCAATTCGTGTTCCGAAAAAAAATACGTAATTCGCGTGCAGAGAAATATCTATTGCTGTGAGGCATAGTGACTACCGTTGCTTGCAACGAAGAAATCTGTGTAAATCTGTGAGATCTGTGGGACATTAGAATAAACTCCCCATTCGAGTGACGACAAGTGCAGAGCGATACTGCAATGGGGAACAAAAATATAAAATCATGAAATCTTATTTCTCAACAAAGCTAGGAGCAACCTTATTTTTAGGTAGCTCCCGCACCATAAGCATCCAACCCCTATGACAATACAACTCCATCCCCAGTGTTTACTGGGGATACAGAGTATTTTAAGAAATTGGACTTTTCTGATTTTTAAACAGGTTTAACTAAAAGAGCCTCTGTCATCAAGGCATAATCCCTTCTTCCAGCTACAATCATGTCAAAGAATCCCCTGAAGAAATCCAGTGGAGCCATTGCCATTAGCTTGCAGGTTTCAACGAAAGTAAGGAAGGTTGCTGTGACTCTGGCACCCTGCTCACTGCTAAATCCACCGAAGTTCTTTCGGAGATTTGTGAATGGGCGGACTGCGCGTTCACAACAGTTATCCAAAAGTTGTGATAACTGTTGTTATCCCAACTTTTGGATAATGCCAGCGAACGCCTGATCCGTGACATGGTGATGGGAAAGAAGGCTTATTTGTTCTGCCGTGACTTGGATGCCTGTAAGCGTGCAGCAATGATGTACTCCTTGTTTGGTGCATGTAAGGTACTAGATAAAAATCCTGAGCGTTGGCTTTGTTATGTGTTGAAGCACATAGATTCTATGCCTGAGGATAAGTATTATACTCTTCTTCCTGAGTTCTGGGAAGATGAGGAACAATAAAAATGAATTTAATATTTAGTCAAATTAAGGTATAACCTCCATTAGCTTGTGCTGATGGAGGGCTAAATTGCGTTTTTTTGTCTCAAAATTAGAAAAATGATGCCGCCGTGCAAAGGTACAATATTTTTTTGAGATATGCAATACGGCGTTGAGCGGATACTTACCTCAGAACCGCTACGCTCTAAGGTTGGCGGACCATCAAAGGTCTTCGCCATATTTTGCGGGATGGGACCGCCTTATTACAACTTGCTTCTGGTCTTCGCCATCTTGTGCGGGGATGGGACCGCATGGGGATAGCAGTTTATAGTTTACAGTTAATAGTTTATAGTTTACGGTTGATTTCGTGGTTATTTGCAGATAACTTGCAGATTTCTTGTGATTCTCTTGGTGGTTTCGAGGAAAAAGTGTAATTTTGCGGTTAGATATTAATAAAATGAATTATTATGGCACAGGTAGCAACAATGAATCAAGCTCAATTGCAAATCCTCGATATGCTGTCATTTATCAAGACTCCTGAGGCTTTGCGAGATTTGAATAAGGTAATCTCCGATTATTTTGTTCAGATGGCTGATGCTGAATTAGATAGAATGTGGAATGAAGGAACCCTGAATGAAGAACGTATCGAGAGTTTCCGGCATCTCCATGAACGTACTCCATACAATAAACCAATATTATAATCTTTAGGTTATGAATATTGTATTGGATACAAATAGTTTGATTATGTCAATCGCCCCTAGAAGTCCGTATCGTAAGGTGTGGAATGCTTTTCTTAGTGGCGATTATAACCTTTGTGTGTCCAATGAAATAATAGAGGAGTATTCAGAGGTTTTATCTCGTAATATATCCCCTCAAGTTTCTGAAGCCATAGTTTATGCTATATTGACTAGACCCAATATAATTCGCAAAGATCCTCATTATACTTTTGCTTTAATTGAGGCAGATAAAGATGACAATAAGTTTGTAGATTGTGCCATTGCTGCAAATGCAAAGTGTATTGTTACAGAAGACAAGCACTTTAAGGTCCTGGAAGATATTCCTTTTCCTAAAGTGGAGGTTATAGGTATAGAGGATTTTAAATGTTATTTGGATAAGTGGATATAGGTTTATGTACTGGTTTTGTATATCACCATTACATGTAAGGTGCTAGATAAAAATCCTGAGCGTTGGCTTTGTTATGTGTTGAAGCACATAGATTCTACGCCTGAGGATAAGTATTATACTCTTCTTCCTGAGTTCTGGGAAGATGAGGAACAATAAAAATGAATTTAATATTTAGTCAAATTAAGGTATAACCTCCATTAGCTTGTGCTGATGGAGGGCTAAATTGCGTATTCTTGTCTCAAAATTAGAAAAATGATGCCGCCGTGCAAAGGTACAATATTTTTTTGAGATATGCAATACGGAGTTGAGCGGATACTTACCGTCCTTCACGGTTAGTATTAAACAAATCGTTCAAAAGGTTTTCCATAGAGAAAATCAGTGACTTACGGTATAAACTCCAACTACCAGAGACAGGTTTCATTGATAACGCCAAGGCGACAAAAGGTCTGACGCAGGCAAAACAAGAAACAGAAATAGATAAGTATCAAGAGTTTTACTATCAATCAGTTTTGGCAAGGAATCTATTCTTTGGACATATGTTCTCTTCTGTTCTCTTGACAATTATAATAGGCTGGTCTTGGAGTTTGTACCTTTCAACACTTATCATCGCAGCATTACTTTGTTGGCAATGGTGGAAAATGAATTTGGTTTATGTGAAAAAGATATTTATAGAATATTTGAAGTAGAATAAGTATGATACAATCCTACACAAAATACAAACAATTCAAGTCCTTGGTGGATGCCAAGGAGAATGGGAAAGCAGTGCGAAACGGCTTGGACTTTCTGCGCTTTGTGGCAGAGGAATACAGCCGCTTGGAAGTGTATAACGACCAAGAGTGTGATGGGGATGATTTCTTCACTTATCAAGTGGAGAAAGAACTGGCACAGGTGCTGAGAGATGAAGCCACTCCGATAGAATCTGTTGCTACGGCACAGAAAGAGATGGCTGAGATTGAGAAGATGGAGGCATACGATGATTATTGCCTGTGCTTCTTTGACCATATCCGTGAGGCTATCAACTTTCGATTGTCGGATGCGGATACATACCTTGCAGACCTTGATAAGCAGATAAAGCATCATACCTACGAATATAAGAGATTGGTGAATGACGAAAACTTTGACCAGTTGAGTTCGCTATTCAGATTCGAGGAGTTGGGCAAGTTGCTCATCAAGAAGATAGAGTATCTGCAGACTCACGGTAGAGAGAATGAAGTGGATGCAATCATGGAGGAATATAAGTATGTGCCGGATGTCTGTTCCTTCAAAATCAATGAACTTCTTGAAAAGGGATTGGAGAATGATGCCTTGAAAGAGATAGACAAAACGATTGCTGTGTATGGAGATGATGGATACAATACCACTGAACCTTGGCATCTGCAAAAGATAGAAATCTTGGAAAGACGTAATGACAAAGCTAACGTTATTGAAGAATATCGCAGATTGTTCCGTCAGTTCTTGGTGGACAAGCGACCTTACTTCGAGAAGCTGAAAGAGTTGGTAGCCAAGGAGGATTGGGATGAGTTTGTTGTGAAACTCTTCGGGGATATTCCACATATCACGGATGATGATTGCATCGAAGTGTGCAACATGATTGTGGAAGAAAAGAAGTATCAGTGTCTCTTGAAGATACTAATGGACAACAGAATGTCATTCAGCCGAGTAGAACTCTTCAAAAAGTATGCGCATTATATGAGCGAGGAAGACCAAGCTGCTTATACCGAGCATGTTATTGATGATTTGCGTAAGCACTTGAGTTATGCTAAATCGAAGAGTTATGGCTATATCGTGGATGACATCAAGGGTATGTACACTTGTTGTGATGTTTCCAAGAAGCTTATCTTGGATTTTGTGGAGGAGGTAGAATACAATTATGGCAATCGTCCTGCTTTGATGCGATTGCTGAGAAATTGATATAACATCATTATTGGTTATTAGACATTGTTAATGAAGGAAATCAAACTTTTTGATTACCAAGAGGATATGAAGGAACGGATTGAGAAGGCGTTGCGCCTTCATCGGTCCGTAATGGCACAAATGCCAACTGGTACGGGTAAAACGGTTCTACTCGCTTCGGTCGTAGAATCGTTTTTGAGGGAACATTCTAATTGCAATGTTTGGATTGTTGCCCATAGAAGGGAGTTGGTTTCTCAGATTCGAGAAACTATTGAAAGAGTTTTTTCTAAAATCACCCCGTCCCTCTTTACCATTAAAGAGGGGAATTTTTCGAAAACCCACCCGTCCTCCCTTACCCTTAAGGGAGGCTCCACCTTTCACCCCGACCCTCTCACCCTCAGGGGAGAGGGAGGAAACCGCCCTACTCGCTGCTCGGAACCGCTACGCTCTAAGGTTGGCGGACCATCAAAGGTCTCGCCAGATTGTGCGGGATGGGACCGCCTGGGTGCTACTTGCTTGCGGCCTGCTGATGGGCTTGGTGCCACTTCTGCCTCTTCTGTTAATCCTAATTCTGACATGATGCCGATAAAGGCTGTGTCGATACAATGGTTGTCGAAGCACTATGACGAGATAGAGGAAGAACCGGGAATGATAGTGATTGACGAGGCGCATCATGCGCTTGCCAAGACTTACAAGGGAATGTGGGATAGATTCCCGAAAGCTAAGTTCCTGGGACTGACAGCAACACCTTGCCGATTGAATGGTAAGGGATTCACTGATCTGTTTGATGTCTTGGTGCAGTCGTGGAGTGTTCCTGAATTTATCAGCAAGGGAAGATTGGCGACATATGATTTTGTGAGCATCAAATCGGATGGTGTGACGCAACGGCTCATCGACTCCTTGCAGAAGCGAGGGGCTGATGGTGACTACCAGAACAAAGAAATGGATATGTTGCTGAATAAAAAGCCGAGCATCGAAAGGCTCTATCGGAGTTTGGAAGAATTTGGTAAAGACAGAAAGGGCATCGTGTATGCTATCAATATTTCTCATGCTAATGCTATTGCCGAGTTCTACAGAGAACACGGCATAGCGGCTGTTGCTATTGATAGTAAAACGCCAAGTTCTTTACGAAAAGAACTTATTGAAAGGTTCAAAGCTTCTAATCTTTCTTTTTCGAATCACCCTGTTCCTCTTTCCAAAGAAGGGATTTTTTCGAATCACCCCGTCCCTCTTTCCAAAGAGGGCTCCACCTCTCACCCCGACCCTCTCACCCTCAGGGGAGAGGGAGGAAACCGCCCTACTCGGTGCTCGGAACCGCTACGCTCTAAGGATGGCGGACCATCAAAGGTCTCGCCAGATTGTGCGGGATGGGACCGCCTGGGTGCTACTTGCTTGCGACCTGCTGATAATGTTGGCGATAGACTGGGTGCTACTTGCTTGCGGGCTGCTGATGGAGTTGGCGATAGACTGGGGGCTACTTGCTTGCGGGCTGCTGATGAACTTGCTCCTATACAGGTGTTGGTGAATGTGGACATCTTCTCGGAGGGATTTGACTGTCCGGATATTGAGTTTGTGCAGTTGGCTCGTCCTACCTTGTCGCTTGCCAAGTATCTGCAGATGGTGGGACGTGGATTGCGAGTGGCCAAGGGAAAGAAGAACTGCGTGATTATAGATAATGTGGGACTATATCGGGTGTTCGGGTTGCCTTCGCAAGTATGGAACTGGAATGCTATGTTCGAGGGAAAGCTGAAAATTGGCAAGAGAAAGGAGACTCCGAAGGATAGAGAGTTTTTCCTGATGAACGAGAAGCAAGACGATATTCAGATTCATCCAGACTCAGAAATGATGATGGTGATGAGCCATGAAGAATTGCTCCAAACGATACAGTATCGTGAGTTTGTGGACAGTAGAGGGGAGTTTGCCATCATCAAGCTTCCTGATGGGAAGATGACGGTAGTGAACCGACAAGGAGAACAAGTCTTGGAGCCAGGCGATTACTATGACATGAAACTGTTGGATGGCAACATCCTGTTCTACCGACATTGCAGAAAGGAGGTCTGCTATTATGACCTGTTGTCTGGAGCTATTATTGACGATGGTCCCAATGTTTACGATGTTCCAAAGGTGGTTACGCTAGAAGGTTGGGAGTTCATCAAATATGGAGATGTTTATATGTCTCGTACCTACGAACATTTCTCTTGGCCATATTGCCCTTCCAAATATGACCTGTTCAATTTTGGGGATTACCTGATATATCGTTATAATTATTTAGTAGATAGTGGTTGCCAGGAATGGTACTATTATGAAGGAGGCAATGGCTTGATGATGAAGGCTACTATAGATAGTAATCGAGTATGTTTCTTGCGTGGTGATTATGAACATGTGTATTGGATGTGTGCCACTCTTCGTTGTGGTTGTATTGTGGTTATGGACAGCAAGCAGGACTACTACCTGGTGGATTCATATTTGAAGAAGACCTATATTGGATGCAATAACCCAAAGAATGAAAATGAAGATCTTCATATTGTAATGCCTCGCCTTGGCAAGAAATACTATGATGAGATGATGTTACAGGAGAAGAAAAAGGAAGCAAGCGAGATGCTTCTTTTGCATGAGAAGTCAGAAGCAGGACATGTGGAATTGTATCAAGCAGGAAAGAAATGGGGCGTGAAGGTAGATGGTAAAGTTATCGTGCCACCCCTCTACTGCAGTATAGCGCAATCTGTTGGTGCCTATTGCGCCTTTGAAGAGATTCCCAGACATTGGGGCATTATGACATTGAAAGGAAAAGTGATTGTTGATGCCAAATATGAGAAGGTGGAGATTCGTGATGGAGGGATCGCCTTGGTAACTGATATCACGGGGAGAAAACACAGACCATCCATCTGAAATGATCTATTATTGGGGCGTCAGTCTGAGAATATTAACAAAAAAGAGTGTGTCATGAATTTATGATACACTCTTTTTTTATTCTGTTTAATTACATCTTCTTTATCCGTTTGCGATATTTCCGAAGAAATCGAATGAGGCATCCCAATCCTTCCAGACAGGCTCTCTGCCCAATTCCTTCAATCTCGCATTGATTACCTTGGCGGTACGCTCATCGCTTACGGTGAACTGCTCCAATGCCTGAGGATAGGTATGGTAACCACCAGGATTTACCTTTGATTCTGCCGACATGGTGGTGACACCCAGTGTTGCCATGTTGTCACGGATGTAGGCTGGCTCACGGGTAGAGTAGGAGATATCTACATCGTGGTCGAAGATACGCATGGCGAAAGTAGCCTGGGCCAACTGCTTATCGGTCATGAAGCAGTTTGGCTGGAAACCTTCGTTCTGTGCAGGGCGCATACGAGGGAAGTTCACGCTGTACTTGGTCTTCCAGTAATGCTTCTGCAGGTAGCGCAGGTGATGAGCCATCATCACTACATCCGTGCGCCATTCCTTCTCCAAGCCGATGAGCACACCCATACCGATGGAATGGACACCTGCCATACCCATGCGGTCGAAACCATCGCAGCGCCACTCAAACTTGCTCTTCATGCCACGTGGGTGGTAGAGCTTGTAGTGCTCGTGGTTGTAGGTCTCCTGGAAACAGATGACGCCGTTCATACCATGGTCGGCGAGGGTCTTGTAATCCTCAGTAGAGAGCGGCATCACCTCTATCTTCACATTAGAGAAATACTTCTTGGCGATGTCGATTGCCTTGGCAAGATAAGGGGTGCCAGCCTTGGCTGGGTTCTCACCCGTAACGAGAAGGATGTTCTCGAATGGAGCCAGCTGCTTGATGGCTTTATACTCGTTCTCAATCTGCTCTGGGGTGAGGATGGTACGAGCCATCGGATTCTCACGATGGAAACCGCAATACACGCAGGAGTTAGAGCATGAATTGGTGATGTAGAGAGGAATGAACATCGACATGGTCTTGCCGAAGCGCTCCTCGGTATATTTGCGGGAAAGACGCGCCATTACCTCCAGGTATGGCTCGGCTGCCGGTGAAATCAGCGCCATGAAGTCGTTCACATCGCAATGGTCCTTGGCAAGGGCACGGCGCACATCATTATCGGTCATTCGAGCAATGCGCTCCGTGGTCTCCTCCCAACTGATATTCTTTAATTCGTCTGAAAACATTTTCTTACTTTTTCAAGTTTCGCAAGTTCAGGAGTTAAAGGAGTTAAAGAAGTTATCGCTCCCTACGGTCGCTGAGGAGTTAAGACAATAGTCTTTTTGGCGTAGTTTTTTAAGCAGCAAGACATACGTCTTAACTCCTTAACTTCCTTAACTCCTTTAACTTCCCCACATGCGAATGTTTAGTTACTTTTTAAACTTTCTCAAATCGTGTGTCAACTTGGCTGCACAGAAGTTTGGACCACACATGGTGCAGTACTCACCGTCTGTATGACCTGCCTCCTCGAAATACTTCAAGGCAAGCTCTGGGTCGAGAGAGAGGTGGAACTGGTCTCTCCAGCGGAACTCGAAACGTGCCTTGGAGAGGGCGTTGTCGCGGATGGTTGCACCTGGATGACCCTTTGCCAAATCGGCTGCATGAGCGGCAATCTTATAGGTTACCACACCTGTGCGCACATCTTCCTTGTTAGGCAAGGCGAGGTGCTCCTTAGGTGTTACATAGCAGAGCATGGCAGTGCCGAGCCATGCTATCTGGGCGCCACCGATGGCTGATGTGATGTGGTCGTAACCTGGAGCGATATCGGTAACCAATGGGCCGAGGGTGTAGAATGGTGCCTCGTGACAGTGGTCGAGCTGGCGCTCCATGTTCTCCTTGATCTTCTGCAATGGCACGTGGCCAGGACCCTCGATGAATGCCTGCACGTTCTTGTCCCAGGCACGGGTAACAAGCTCGCCCATGGTATCCAACTCGGCAAACTGGGCTGCATCGTTGGCATCGGCAATACAGCCTGGGCGCAGACCATCACCCAAAGAGAGGGCAACGTCATACTGTGCCACGATGTCGCAGATATCATCGAAGTGCTCATAGAGGAAACTTTCCTGGTCGTGGTAGAGACACCACTTGCTCATGATACTACCGCCACGGCTCACGATACCGCAGAGACGGCTATCAGCGAGATGCACGTTGTGGCGACGGATGCCGGCATGGATGGTGAAGTAGTCAACACCCTGCTCGCACTGCTCGATGAGGGTATCACGGAATACCTCCCAGTTCAGGTCCTCTACCTTGCCGTTCACCTTCTCCAAAGCCTGGTAGATAGGCACGGTTCCTACTGGTACAGGACAGTTGCGCACGATCCATTCACGGGTTTCGTGGATGTTGTCGCCGGTAGAGAGGTCCATCAAGGTATCGCCTCCCCACTTGCAGGACCATACAGCCTTATCTACCTCTTCCTCGATGCTGGAGGTAGTGGCAGAGTTACCGATGTTGGTATTGATTTTCACCAGGAAGTTGCGGCCGATGATCATCGGTTCGCTCTCCGGGTGGTTGATGTTGGCAGGAAGAACGGCACGTCC
Source organism: Segatella copri DSM 18205 (assembly GCF_025151535.1). Taxonomy (NCBI): domain Bacteria; kingdom Pseudomonadati; phylum Bacteroidota; class Bacteroidia; order Bacteroidales; family Prevotellaceae; genus Segatella; species Segatella copri. Next base: position 1,335,099 of record NZ_CP102288.1, on the reverse strand, counting down.
GCGGGCAATCTCATCACGCACATACTCAGGAGTGATATGGGTATCGATGCCCAACTCCTGGCAGTTCATGTTCTCGCGGATAGCCACGTACTCCATCTCTGGAGTAATGATGCCAGCCTTGGCATAAGCCATCTGTGTGATGTGCTTGCCAGCCTGTGCACGGCGAGGCAACTGGATGTGCTCGAAGCGGAGGTGGTCGAGGCTATGGTCAGCAAGGCGCTGCTTGCCATACTCGCTGGTAACTTCCTTGAGCTGCTCGGTATCGTTGCGGTCGAGAATCCACTGCTCGCGCATTCTTGGCAAGCCCTTCTTCAAGTCTACCTGATAGTTAGGGTCGCTGTAAGGACCGCTGGTATCGTAGATATAAACCGGAGCGTTTGGCTCTGTATGTGGAATGCCGCGCTCATCCTTCACAACAGTAGGAGTGAGGTTTACCTTGGTCATTCCAACCTTGATCTGTGGGAAGATTTTTCCCTGCATATACGCCTTTTCTCTCTGGGCGTAAGCTTTCTTATCGTTTGGCATAATTTTTTTAAAGGTAAAAAGGTAAAAGGGTAAAAAGGTAAAAAGAACATTCTGCTTCTTTGCCTTCATCCTTCATGCCTTTATATTATCATATATATATTATTATATTATAATTATTCGTTGAGGAATGCGGTGAGAGGAGAACTTGCCTCGGCACAATCGCTGATGGCTCCGAGACCTGCCTCGTATGCACGGCGACCGCATACTACTGCTTCCTTGAATGCCTTGGCCATCTCTACAGGGTCACCGGCAACGGCGATGGCTGTGTTAACCAAGCAAGCGCTGGCACCCATCTCCATGGCTTCGGCTGCGTGGCTAGGTGCACCGATACCTGCATCTACTACCACAGGAACAGTAGCCTGCTCGATGATGATCTGCAGGAAGTCCTTCATTCTCAATCCCTTGTTGGTACCGATAGGTGCAGCGAGTGGCATCACGGTAGCAGCACCAGCCTCTTCGAGGTGCTTGCAGAGGGTAGGGTCTGCCTGGCAATATGGCAATACCACGAAACCGAGCTTTACCAGTTTCTCGGTAGCCTTCAGCGTCTCGATAGAGTCTGGAAGAAGATAGCGAGGGTCTGGGTGGATTTCGAGCTTGAGCCAGTTGGTTCCGAAAGCCTCGCGAGCCATCTGTGCTGCGAATACAGCCTCCTCGGCGTTGCGCACGCCACTGGTGTTAGGAAGGAGCTGGATATTTGGGTTCTGCACGATATGAGAGAGCAGGTCGTCCTGCTTGTCTTCGAGTTCGATACGTTTCATAGCAACAGTAACCATTTCTGTTTCTGATGCTTTGATGGCTTCAGCCATGAGGGCATTGTTGTTAAACTTTCCTGTGCCCAAGAAGAGGCGTGAGTTAAACTCTCTGCCTGCGATTACTAATTTTTCCATTGTTTTATTATAGAGTTGTTATTTTTGTTTTCATTTCTGTAGGAAAAGTACTTTTGGGTGATTCTTTTCCGCAGTATTCTGGGACCATTATCCTCCGCAGAACGCTTTTACGATAACGATGTCTGCTCCTTCTGCGATGATTGTGTTTTCCCATTCATCACGAGGCACCATTTCGTTACTAATAGCTACTGCAACTCCTGTAGCTGGCAAATCGAGTTCCTGGGCTAACTCCCTGATGGTTTTAGCCTGTGTCTCGGTCTCTTTGTTGTTGATAGTTACTTTCATATTCTGTTCGTTTTATATGATGAATAATCCGTTTGTTTACGTTTTTCTATCGCCCGAAAGCGATGATAAGATAATATGTAATCAAACACGGTGAACTTCCAGATGAAAGCCTTAAGAGAAAAAATAAAGCACTATCAAATATCCCTGCGACAGCATTACCTGCATCAGGTTCAATGGGTATCATCTCAGCCGAATCTTTCAGCACCCCGTGATAATCGCTTGCAAAAGTAATGATAATATCGGAAAAACAATAGAATTTCAAAAATATTTATGCTAAATTAACGCAGAATGTACCTTTCGTTTTACTGGTGTTTCTTTCTGCAATCCGGGCATTCGCCTTTGATGACAAAGGAAATAGAGTGGGGGTAAAAGCCTTCGGGCAGCTCGAAACTTGGAATATGGATATCCTCCATACAGAAGGAACGCTGGCAAGATTCGCAGTAGAAATGAATATGCCCGTCGTGATGATCGCAAGCCCCTTTTTCTTCGCAGAGTTCGTAGCAGAGTACGCCTCGCCCATCTTCGAAGGCATGTACCACATCATGTTCCAGAAAGAGGGTAAGGGTACGGAAGATGCTCGACTTGTCCATCGAAACCATCTTTCGTTCCAGATTGCTCAGACTCTGCGGGTTCTGTTCGCCCATCAGGGTCTTCATTACGAGTATGCGGTTGGCGGTTGGCCGAATGCCTTTCGATTCCAGCCTGCTGATCATATCTTGTGAGTTCATCGTTTCTTCTTTTTAAAATCTTTACTAAACCGGTTGCAAAGATACAAAAAAAGCGTGTAAGTATGGTAACTTACACGCTTTTTCTTTATTTAAACGTAATTACTTTTTGCTTTCAATCTAGTTTATGCCGCAGCATGAAGGGATTGGAACCCTTATACGCAAGCACAACCACGGCTTCTGTTCAAAGCCTCACCATACATTTTCATTGCGCTCATGTAATTTGCAAGAATAGCCTTCAAGGCCTTCTTGATGTTTGCATACATTGTTTTCATAATCGTTATCCTTTTTTAAAAAATTAATACTTGGCATTTCTGCCATTTTCTTTTTCCTTTTGTTCATGAACGGTGGTCAATTTTACTTGCCCAGCTCCATGTTGTTGTTTACATTCACAGCTTTGGCAATCATTGCTGCCACAACTGTAAGAATCATTACTGTCGTCATCATAATTTGTTTCCTTTCTTTCTTTGTGGAGCCTCCATGTGAGGTCTCCTGTTTTACATTATCCTTATTACAATCTCACTGTTTTCTGGTGCAAAGGTAATGCCTTTTTCTTGAATATCTGTCACAAAGACATGACAAAATGATGAAGAAGAGGCTTTTTTTGATACACGTCAACTAAACAGCAATGGCGGCTTGATATACGTCAAGCCGCCATGCTGTCATATTGAGAAATGTGTCATGTTTCTTATGTTTCTTCGGATTTCTGATGCTAGATCAGTTCCAGAATCTTGTCGAGAATCTTTTCTACGGTTGAAGAATCGGTTGCTTCATCGAGTTTCTGGTTGATTTTCTCTTCCAGTTTCTTGCTTACCTTGTCGGCAGCCTGATCCATGGCCTGGTTTGCCTTGTCTTCCAGTTTCTTCTGAACGGAAGCGCCCAGTCCGTCTTCTTCTGAACCATCGCTGCTATTATCGCTTACCGAAGGGGATTCATCGGTTGATGAGCTGGTGGTTTCTTCTATCTGCAGATTGTCGGCACCTTCCAGCGCCTTCACCATATCATCAGCATTCATCGTGTAAACGCTGCCAAGGATTCCGAAGCTTACGGTGTGCTGCTTGCCATTAAACTCAACGGTTCCCTTAGAGCATACGATATAGTTGTGGTATTCGAAGAGCTGGTTCATCACTTCATCGATAGCGCTTCCTGCCATCATTTTGGCAATGGAACGGATGCTTTGGGTGAAGAAGTTGTTATCACTGGTTTCTGTAGCCTTGTCGATAGCCTTGGCTGCCTCAGTCTTTACCTTTTCTTTATGGGCTTCAGGTCCTGGATTGGTTATGGCGAAAACCAGGAAGAGAAGTACGATAAGACCTAAGATGATTTTCCAGAGAGTCTTGCTCGATTTTTTCTTTTCCGGTTCCTGTCTGTAGCCCTGGTTCATGGCAGCGCCGTGCAGAAAGCCTTGCTGGTAAGCTTCCTGCTGTGCCTGCTGGAAACCCTGCTGGTTTGCAGCCTGAAAGTTTGCTGCTTCTGTCCCGTTGTTGCCGGCTGCATCTGCTGATGTTCCTTCTGCATTTTCTTTGTTGGCTGTATTAGCCTTGATTGCTTCTACAGTTTCAAGAACAGTCTTCAGTTCTGCTATTTTCCAAGCTGGAGTCCAGTCTTTCATGCCTTGTGCCCAAACAAGGGTTTCGGGTGTGATAGCCTTCTGGACGAGTTGCTCCAGGCTGAATGGACCCGCTTGCTGTCCGTTATTCTCAATGATAAAATATTCCATCATGTATTCTTTTATATAATATTTTTCTTAAAAGCCAATAAGGAGTTTCTTTCACTCTTCATTGATGATTAGTGTGTAGCTTTCCACCATGCTGTTTTCTCTCTTCCCTTGATAGCTACGCTGTGCTGGCTAGGGTCGGAGATAGAAAGACCGCAATAATTTTTCACTTTAAAGGTTGTACCGCTATAACTCATTAACATTGTATAAGCTTCATCTGTATGAGCAGCAGCTTTGATTGTGAGTTTCATCTGTGAATGAACTTTGTCTTTCAGAGAGCCGCTTGGAACAAGACTATCTATGTATACACTCATGTCGTAGAAAAGGTTGGGAGAGAAACCGTCCAAAGTCTGTATGGAATTGAGCGGCACTGTCGAAGCTAATGTATACTTGCTGTTAATCTCCTTCATGATACTTGCCAGTTTGTCTATCTGTCGGCAGTCTATTGCAGCCATGTTGCAGTATGGAATATCGGAATTCCTATAGAAGTTGACGATGCCTGATACTGCGCTGGAATAGTTAGGGGCTGATGAGCAGAGATAACTCCATATCGTCTTGTATGGGATGCCTTCGCCCATCACTTCGCTACTTGAACTGATCAGAAAATTGGTTACATCTTTCAGCTCGTAAGCCGTCTCCACATTGCCCATGTAACAGGCATCAAAGAGGATGTATTGCATCTTGAGTCCGCTGAGCTTGATGCCTTCGGCCAAGGTGGAAATATCGATGGCGTTGTCTGATAAACTGACACTTCCGAAGAAACGAGTGGCAGGTCTGTTTGGATCATTGCCAAATTGAATGCCACTGAAATGATCAGAAGTTGTTGTGGATACAATGGTATTTTTATCATTTCCCTTTTCGGTAGAACCAGCCTTCGGTCTTGCCATATATGGATAGTTTACCCAATCGTTGGCGTATGTCCAGCCGCAACCATGTGCTCCGATAATCAGAGAATAGTTGAGGGCTTCTGCGTTTTGTCTTACATCGTTCAGTAAATCTGCAAATCCTTCTGCTGTACAATGACTGTTGCCTTCGTATTTCTTGATAGGAACACGTTTCACGGTTTTGGTTGCTGCATCATACTGAAGATCGTAGAGCGTACTTTCATTGTATTTTTCGGTGAAGAAAACTAATACTCTGGCATTGGTAAGGCCCTTTTTGTCTACGATGCCAGCGCACATGCTATCTACATTGTTTTCCAGGAAATATTTCAGACCAGTAGAGCTGGTTCCACCCGTCCAAGGATAGAAGACGAAGATAGTCTGCTTGTTGACGCTTTCAACATCAATAGCTTCATCTCCACAACTGGTGAAAGTTGCTGCTAGAGATAGCGTACATATAAATAAGGTGAAAAGCTTCTTGATCATAATTAAAAATGTTGAATGTTGAATGTTGAATGTTGAGTTGCAATCTTGCTAACGAATCAGCTTGACTAATTCAACATTCTACACTCAACATTCAACATTAAATATAATACTATTATTTCTTCTTGAGTTCCTCGATGGTTGCCTTGAGGGCAGCAATCTTCTCAACAGAGTCGCTTTCCTTCTTGCGCTCCAGGGCTACTACCTTCTCAGGTGCGTGAGCTACGAAGTTCTCGTTGCTGAGCTTCTTGCGTACGCCCATCAGGAAGCCTTCCAAGTGCTTGAGCTGAGCCTCTGCCTTCTCAATCTCGGCAGCTACGTCGATGAGGTCGCCCAATGGTACGGCAAACTCGTCGGTACCTACCATGAAGCTTGATGCATCGGCACTCTTCTCAGCGATGACCTCAATCTTATCAAGGTTCGCCATCTTCAGCGTTACGTCGTTGTAAGCCTCGAAATCGTTCTTGCCTACTACCTGGAGAGACAACTGCTCCTTCTGGGCAATGTTCTTCTGGTTGCGAACGGTACGAACACCGGCGATAATCTGCTTCACAGCCTCGATATCTGCTGCCAACTTCTGCTCCTCGGCTGTAGGTGCAGGAATATCCAGCTTCTCGCGCATGATGCTCTCGCCATCCTTGCGGTCGTAGATGTGCTGCCACAACTCCTCGGTGATGAATGGCATGAATGGATGCAACATCTTCAGGAGGACATCGAAGAAGCGGAGGGTAGCATCGTAGCTCTTCTGGTCGATAGGCTGGCCGTAAGCTGGCTTCACCATCTCCAGGTACCAGGATGAGAACTCATCCCAGAACAGCTTATATACAGTCATCAATGCCTCAGAGATACGGTAGTCCTTAAACTGCTTCTGCATCTCCTCGTTCACCTCCTTGAGCTTGGCATCAAACCACTTCACGGCGATTTCTGCACTCTTAGGCTGCTCGATATCTGCAGTCTCCCAACCCTTGACGAGGCGGAAGGCATTCCAGATCTTATTGTTGAAGTTACGTCCCTGCTCGCAGAGGCTCTCGTCGAAGAGGATGTCGTTGCCCGCTGGAGCACTGAGCATCATACCCATACGAACACCGTCGGCACCAAACTTGTCAATCAGAACCAGTGGGTCTGGTGAGTTGCCGAGACTCTTGCTCATCTTGCGGCCGAGCTTATCGCGAACGATACCTGTGAAATATACGTGCTTGAATGGCATCTTGCCACGATACTCGTAGCCAGCCATGATCATACGTGCTACCCAGAAGAAGATGATATCCGGACCAGTTACGAGGTCGGAAGTAGGGTAGTAGTAGTTGATCTCCTCATTGTCAGGATGCTCGATGCCATCAAACAGAGAGATAGGCCACAACCATGAAGAGAACCAGGTGTCGAGGCAGTCACTCTCCTGCTCAAGATCCTCAGCCTTGATGTTGGCATTCTTCTCCTGAGCGAGTTTCAGAGCCTCCTCTGCAGTCTCAGCTACCACGAAATCCTTCTTGCCGGCATTGTCGAAATAGTAGGCAGGGATGCGGTGACCCCACCAGAGCTGACGGCTGATACACCAGTCCTTGATGTTCTCCAACCAGTGGCGATAGGTGTTCTTGTACTTCTTAGGATAGAACTCGATATCATCGTCCATTACTGGAGGAAGGGCGATGTCGGCAAAGTGCTGCATCTTGAGGAACCACTGTGTAGAGAGCTTTGGCTCGATAGGCACATTGGTACGCTCAGAGAAGCCCACCTTATTATTATAGTCCTCAATCTTCTCCATCAGACCGGCGTTCTGAAGGTCGATGGAAATCTGCTTGCGCACGTCCATGCGGTCCATACCAACATAGAGACCTGCTGCCTCGCTGATGGTACCATTGTCGTTGAAGATATCGATGGTTTCCAAACCGTGCTTCAAACCGAGTGCGTGGTCGTTGATATCGTGAGCTGGAGTTACCTTCAAGCAACCAGTACCGAACTCGATATCTACGTATGTATCCTCGATGACAGGAATCTCGCGGTTTACGAGAGGCACGATAACGTGCTTACCCTTCAACCAGGTATTCTTCTTATCCTCTGGGTTGATACACATGGCAGAGTCGCCCATGATGGTCTCAGGACGGGTGGTTGCTACTACTGCATAGTATCCCTTCTCATCCTTGTGTATCACGTTCTCCTCATCCACCTGCTGGCAGTCCTGCTCTACTACATAATACTTCAAGTGGTAGAGCTTAGATTGCTCGTCCTTGTAGATAACCTCCTCGTCAGAGAGCGCAGTCTGAGCCTTAGGGTCCCAGTTAACCATGCGCACGCCACGATAGATGAGTCCCTTCTGGTAAAGGTCGCAGAATACGTGGATGACGGCACGAGAGCGGGTCTCGTCCATGGTGAATGCTGTGCGGTCCCAATCGCAGCTGGCACCGAGTTTGCGGAGCTGCTTGAGGATGATGCCACCATGCTCGTGAGTCCAGTCCCAAGCGTGCTTGAGGAACTCCTCGCGGGTAAGGTCGGTCTTCTTGATGCCCTGCTGAGCGAGGCGGTTTACAACCTTTGCCTCGGTAGCGATACTGGCATGGTCGGTACCTGGTACCCAACATGCGTTCTTGCCCTCCATGCGAGCACGGCGAACGAGAATATCCTGAATAGTATTGTTGAGCATGTGTCCCATGTGGAGCACACCCGTTACGTTTGGTGGAGGGATAACCACTGTATAAGGTTCACGACCATCTGGCTTAGAACTGAAAAGCTTGTTGTCGAGCCAGTACTGATACCATTTACTTTCCACTGCTTGTGGATCGTATTTACTTGCTAATTCCATTGTTTATATCTAATTTTTATTCTTTTTCTTTCTTTTTCTTTAAAAAACGGTGCAAAGATACTAATTTTTGGGCGAAAAATACTATCTTTGCATCAAAATTATTAATTTTTGCACAAAACGATGGTTAGTAATACAGGAAAAGGACATACGAAAGAAGAAAAACTGGCGGCGTTCAGCCGCTTGCTGGATGTGCAGGACCGTTTGCGCCTGCAGTGTCCATGGGATAAAAAGCAGACATTCGAGAGTCTTCGTCCGAATACGATAGAGGAGACTTTCGAGCTTTGTGACGCCTTGATGAAGCGCGATTACAAGGATATCAAGAAGGAGTTGGGCGATGTGTTGGAGCACGTGATGTTCTATAGCATCATCGGCAGAGAAGACGGCGAGTTCGATATTTGCGATGTTTGCAATCAGGAGGCAGATAAATTGATGTTCCGCCATCCTTTCATCAACTGGAAGGAGGAAGGAAATTGGACGGTTTCGAATCCTGATATGTATATCAACGATGAGGGACAGGTGGTATATAGAGAGTCTGAAGAAGCAGAAACCGGGAAGGCTGGAACTGCCAGTTCGGAAGAAACCTTGGCTCTTGGCGCCAGCAAGCCGAAAACTGCTACTTCTGTTGAGAAAACCTGGGAACAGATCAAGCAGCAGGAGAAGGATGGAAATGAGCGGGTGTTGAGCGGTGTCCCTAATTCTCTTCCGTCTCTTATCAAGGCTTATCGCATTCAGGACAAGGCTAGAAATGTAGGCTTCGACTGGAAAGAAAAAGAAGAAGTGTGGGACAAAGTGCAGGAGGAACTGGAAGAACTCAAGGTGGAACTGGCTAAAGGCGACAAAGAGAATTCTACCCGGGAATTGGGCGATTTCATCTTCTCTGTGATCAATGCAGCACGTCTCTATAAACTCAACCCGGATAATGCGCTGGAGAAAACCAACCAGAAGTTTATCCGCCGTTTCAACTATGTAGAAGATCATAGCTTAAAGCAAGGTAAAAACTTGAAAGATATGAGCTTAGAAGAAATGGATAAACTATGGGATGAAGCAAAACTTCAGGAGAAAAAGGATGATTAATAACGGTGAATCAGATAATCTTATCGACTCATCAATATAATAATAAAAACTAAAGTGTTATGAAGAAATTAGTTTATGTAACAATAGCTTTGGTGGCGCTTTTCGCTGCCAACAGTTGTAAGAACAAAAATAATGTTCCTGTTATCAGTGCAGCAGATTCGGTAGAGGTAGAGGATGCAATGAACGATTCTACCATCTATGGTGTATGCGGTGAGGGAACCTCTATGCATAGCCTGGAGCTGATTTCTGATGGTGGTGACACCCTTTCGGTGTTTATTGACGATGAGAATCCTGATGTTGTTCAGGGAGGTTTGCTGGCTGGCGACCGTATTGCTCTTATCGGTTATAAGGCAGAGGATGGAGAGATGATGGCCCAGAAGATTATCAACCTGACATCCCTCTTGGGTAAATGGACTTCTCTGGATAAGAATTTTGATATCTTGGAAGGTGGAGAGGTGAAGAACAATGTGAAGGCTGAAACTAATCCTTGGACTAGCTGGAAGATACTCAATGGTAAACTTTTGCTGAATAAGGATACTTTTGCCATTGACAAATTGGGTTCTGACAGTCTTATGTTGGAGAATACTCAGGGTATCTTTGTTTTCAAGCGCCAAGAGTAAGGTCATCATGTTGAACCTGTAAATTATGATTTAGTTTTGGAACCATTTAAAGTACATATATTGGGGTGTGGCAGTGCTTTGCCCACCCTTCAGCATAGTGCCTCGGCCCAGATTATTGAGATGCGTGGCAAATGCTTTATGATGGATTGTGGAGAGGGTGCCCAGATGCAGTTCCGTCGCACTCATGTTCACTTTGCTAAGATAAATGCTATCTTTATTTCACATCTTCATGGTGACCATTGTTTTGGTTTGCTGGGACTTCTTTCTACCTTAGGCATGCTGGGTAGAACGGCTAAGTTAAAGGTATATGCGCCAGAAAGTTACGGAGATTTGTTTAAGCGTCAGATTGATTTCTTCATGCAGGGAATGGAATATGAAATCGAATTTGTTCCTGTAGATACCGAGAAGTCGCAAGTAGTATATGAAGATCATTCTGTAACCGTAGAAACCGTTCCTCTGCAGCATCGTGTGCCTTGTTGTGGTTACATTTTCAGAGAGAAACCGACATTGCCTCATATCCGTCGTGATATGATAGATTATTACGAGATTCCTGTAAGCCAGATTAATAACATCAAGAATGGAGCTGACTGGACAACGAAGGAGGGGGATGTAATACCTAATGCCAGATTGGTAATGCCTGCCGCTACTCCCCGCAGTTATGCTTATTGCAGTGATACCCGGTTTGTTCCGGGGTTGGCAGAAAAGGTAAAGGGGGTTACGGTGCTTTATCATGAGAGCACCTATACTTCGGAGAATGAGGACAGGGCTAAACTCTATTATCACAGTACGGCCCGACAGGCTGCAACTATAGCCAGAAATGCGGGTGTAGGCAAACTTCTTCTGGGACATTATAGTGCAAGATATAATAATGAAGAGGTATTGTTGAATGAAGCTAAAGAGGTGTTTACGGAAAGTTATCTTACTCAGGAAGGTAAAGTGTTCTCTATAGAATAATATAGAAATATAAAAAAAGTGCCTTGCATCAAAAAAAAGTTCATTTTTGATGCAAGGTTTTCTCTTTATATCGTTTAATCTTAAAAAAGGATTTGAAATTGGAATCGGAAAAGAAACTCTTAGACGACATCAATAGCGGCAGTCGGGCAGCCATGCACAGATTGTACGAACGCTATGTGGGGTATGCCATGGCCGTAGCGCTGAGGTATGTCCCTATGCGCGATGATGCTGAAGATGTAGTGCAAGATAGTTTTATAAAAGTCTTTTCCGGCATTTCAAAGTTTGAGTATCGGGGTGAGGGCGCTCTTCAGGCTTGGCTCTTGCGAATAGTGACAAATGAAGCTGTCAACTTTGTAAGGCAGCAAAAGCGCTTCACTATCGTGGACGAAGTTCCCGATGATATTGAGGATGAAGAGCCTGAAGTAGAAAGAGTTCCGCCTGCAGAACTGACAAGAATGATAGGAGAATTGCCTGATGGGTACAGACTGGTTCTTAACATGTTTGTTTTTGAACAGAAAAGCCATAAAGAAATTGCACAGCTGTTAGGCATCAAAGAAAGCAGTTCTGCTTCACAATATTTGCGGGCAAAAAAGCTGTTGGGCAAAAAGGTGAAAGATTATCTGAGCCAGGCAGATTGTAGTGATATTAAAGAGTTGAATCATATAAACGAGAAAAGTAATGAGTAACGATTGGACAAATAAACTTCGAGATCAGTTGGCAGACTACCAAGAGCCTGTCAGCCACGACATGTGGGCTGAGATAGAACAATCGCTTGCTCAGTCTAAAAAGGTTGGTGATGAGGAAACTGATGTAAAAAAGACCCCACAGGCTCGTTATGTTGTCTTGAAAAGATGGTCAGTAGCTGCAGCGATTGCTTTATTGGGAGTAGGAGGCAGTTATGTTTTTCTGCATGATGATGAACCGGGACAGGCTAACTTAGCTGTTCAGAGTTCTTTCTCTACAGCATCAGGTACAAGCAGGACTTCTTCTGCTGTCCGTGCAGAAGCACAATCGGCAGGCAGTAAAAATGCTATCTTGCTTGCTGAAAACAATTCATCTGCACATCAGGTGAATCGCCATTCGTCGGGGCGTCAATTGAACTATAGTAAATCTTCTGTCTCTTTCCAGGAGAGGACTGTTGCTGCTGATAATGAAGTAATGCTTGCAGCAGAGGTAGAAATGCCAGAACAGTCTGTTAATGCAGAGGTAAATGGTCGGGAATTATCTGTTTTGCAAAAGCAAAATGAGGATTCAGAAAGACAGATGGCCGTTTCTTCTAATCATGCAACCAAGCCGTTGGAAGCAGATGGTGGGCAGAAGCTTTATGCAGGCAGGGCGCAGGATGGTCATTTTGAACGCAGTTATAAGGACAAGTATGAACAGAACTGGACCATGAACCTGTATGCAGAGAATGTAAGTCTGGGCTCTGGCAGTGATGGTATGTCAAACGGCATGTATGCGTCTTCAGATCCTCTTGCTGGTGGCGGCTTTGCTGATCATGGTGTTTTCCTGGCTGCTGCTTCTCCTTTAAGATATGCAATACCGAAATATGTTGAAGCGAAACATCATGCTCCTTTGGCTATAGGTGCTCAGGTTGGTATCGGACTTGCGCCTCGTTTGTCTTTGAGTACCGGTGTCGTTTATACGCGTGTTGCTTCTGATTTCAAATCTTATGGTGTTTCAGAATTTGATACACATCAGGTTTTGCATTATGTGGGTGTTCCACTTGGTTTAAACTATGAGGTTTGGAGCACGGGAGGCTTTCATGCGTACGTAATGGCGGGTGGAGAAGCCGATTTCAACGTAAAGAATGATACAAAGGTTTCTGGTCATAAAGAGGACGTGAAACGTGATGGCGTTCAGTTCTCGGGTAAGGCTTCGCTTGGTGCACAGTATGATGTTACACCACAAGTGGGCTTCTATATTGAGCCAGGTGCAAAATATTATTTTGATAATGGCAGCGAAATAGAAAATACGTTTAAAGATAAGAAGTGGAATTTTAATCTCCAGTTCGGACTCCGTATTCATCTGAAATAGTGTTTGAGTCCAATTATTAATCAATATATGTACGAACTACATTTCATTTGATAACATTACATACGAGAAAAGGAAAGGGCAGTCTGCGTGATGCATGGCTGCCCTTTATTGTTTCCCGTTTTCTTATTTCTTATTCAATAATTTTTCGCTCATATTGAGAGCGGCCTTTCTGCCGTCTCCCATGGCAAGAATTACTGTGGCTCCTCCTCGTACGATATCGCCGCCAGCGTAGATTTCTTCGATGGAACTCTGCATCTGGTCGTTTACGGCAATGGTGTTCTTCCGGCCGAGTTCCAGTCCTTCTATACTCTGTGGAACGAGTGGATTAGGACTTACTCCTACGGCAACAATTACCTGGTCGCACTCCAGCGTGATGGTCTCGCCTGTAGCTTCTGGACGACGACGGCCGCTGGCATCAGGTTCGCCCAGCTTCATCACATCGAGAACTACAGCCTTTACTGCGCCCTTATCATCTGACTCATATTCTTTAGGATTGTGCAATGTAAAGAAGTTGATTCCTTCTTCCTTGGCATGCTTCACCTCTTCGAGTCGGGCAGGCATTTCTGCCTCCGAACGGCGATATACCAAGGTTACGTCTGCTCCGAGTCGTTTTGCAGTACGGCAACTGTCCATAGCTGTATTTCCGCCGCCTACAACAACCACCTTCTTACCCAAGTTGATAGGGGTGTCGCTATGAGGATTGGCTGCATCCATCAGGTTTACACGGGTAAGATATTCGTTAGAAGACATGATGTTCAAGGCATTCTCTCCAGGAATATTCATGAAGTTTGGCAGACCCGCGCCTGAGCCAACGAAGATTCCCTTGAATCCTTGTTTTTCCAGATCTTTTACAGAAATGGTCTTGCCTACGATGCAGTCTGTAATAAACTTTACGCCCATCTTCTGAAGATTCTCAATCTCTACATCTACGATAGCATTAGGCAAACGGAATTCCGGAATACCATATTTCAATACACCGCCAATCTCGTGAAGCGCTTCGAAAACAGTAACATCGAATCCCTTCTTTGCCATATCGCCTGCAAAACTCAATCCTGAAGGTCCTGAACCAACTACGGCTATCTTGATGCCATTAGGTTCATCGCACTTTGGTACAGAGATGTTTCCACTCTGGCGTTCGTAATCGGCAGCAAAACGCTCCAGATATCCGATAGCTACAGCAGGCTCGTTCATCTTGAGATGCACACATTTGCTTTCACATTGCTTTTCCTGTGGACAAACTCGTCCGCAAACGGCAGGTAGGGCAGAGGTGTTCTTTAAAACCTTGGCTGCGGCAAGGAACTGGCCCCGCTCAATATTCTTGATGAAGGAAGGAATGTTGATACTTACTGGACAACCTTCCATACAGGTAGGCTTAGGACAGTCGAGACAGCGCTTGGCTTCGGTCAAAGCCATTTCCTTGGTTAAACCGATATTTACCTCTTCCGTACGGGTTGTGGCACGATAAAGAGGGTCAAGTTCTGGCATCTTTACGCGCTCTATAGCTGTACGTTCTTTTGCTTTCATCGAAGCGCGTAACTCCTTGCGCCACTCAGCGTTACGGTCGGTCAACTCTTCGATGCTCGCATCTGTAGGTTCTACGTCCATGATTACATCCGTAGTTTCTTTCTTCTTTCCTGCGTCTACAGTTGCAAGGTGCTCTTCGAAGTGTTCCATCTCTTCGCGTTCAACATCCTTGAAAGTGCCCATGCGCTTGAACATCTCGTCCCAATCTACCTGGGCGCCGTCAAACTCAGGACCGTCGATGCAGACAAACTTGGTCTTGCCACCGATGGTCAGGCGGCAGGCACCGCACATACCGGTTCCATCCACCATAATGGTATTGAGCGAAACATCTGTGGAAAGATTATATTTCTGGGTCAGGAGACAGCAGAACTTCATCATGATAGGAGGACCGATGGCGAAAACCTTATCGATATGCTCCTGATTGATAAACTTCTCGATTCCTACGGTTACAACACCCTTCTCGCCGTAGCTTCCGTCATCGGTCATGATGATGAGCTCATCGCTAGATGCACGCACTTCATCTTCCATAATCACGAGGTCTTTGTTCCTACCCGCAATTACGGAAAGGACTCTGTTTCCTGCGGCTTTCAGTGCCTTGATGATAGGGAGCATAGGAGCTACGCCTACACCACCTCCGGCACAAATGACTGTTCCGAAGTTCTCGATATGTGTAGGATTTCCAAGTGGTCCCACCACATCGTGAATTTCATCACCTTCATTTAGGGCACAGAGTTTGGTAGATGAAAGACCTACCTTCTGCACAACCAGTGTGATGGTTCCTTTCTCAATGTCAGCATCAGCGATGGTCAGCGGCATGCGCTCGCTGTTGTTGTCTACACGGATGATAACAAAGTTACCTGCCTTTCGGCTCTTGGCTATAAGCGGTGCTTCTACATCGAAGCGGAATACTTTCTCTGAGTATTGTACTTTCTTGATAATCTTGTTCATGGGCTATTAAATTTCTTAATGCTGATATATTAATATTTCTGGTTCGCTGTTTAGAGTTTGCTTCATGGTACATAAAAATGCAAAAGGATAACATCGGCTACCTTTGTGGCAGTCGAAGTTATCCTCGTACAATATATGTTATTTTTATTTTTCGAATGTTTTATATAATCGAGAAAAACTGAAAGTCTTACCGATACTTCAGATTAATCGAAATTTTTGTCATCAAGCATCTCGAAACCGCAATATGGAACCAATACCTTAGGTACGCGGATTCCTTCTGGGGTCTGATTGTTCTCCAAGATGGTTGCTACGATACGTGGCAAGGCAAGAGCTGAACCATTCAGTGTGTGGCAAAGTTCAATCTTCTTGTCATCTGTATGGCGATAGCGGCAGTGGAGACGGTTAGCCTGATAGCTCTCGAAGTTAGATACTGATGAAACTTCCAACCAGCGGCCCTGTGCAGCACTCCATGTCTCGAAGTCGTAGCAGATAGAAGAGGTGAAGCTCATATCACCACCGCAGAGACGGAGGATATGGTATGGCAATTCCAACTTCTTCAAAAGACCTTCAACATGGTCGAGCATCTCGTTCAAACTCTCATAAGAGTGACCTGGCTTATCGATGCGAACAATCTCTACCTTGTCGAACTGGTGCAGACGGTTCAAACCGCGAACGTCCTTACCATAGCTACCTGCTTCACGACGGAAACAAGCTGAGTAAGCACAACGCTTGATAGGGAGATCTTTCTCATCGAGAATAACATCGCGGAAGATGTTGGTTACAGGAACCTCAGCAGTAGGGATGAGGAAGAGATTATCCAAATTAGCATGATACATCTGACCTTCCTTGTCTGGCAACTGACCGGTACCACGACCAGAGTCCTCGTTTACTACGTAAGGAGGCTGAATCTCCAGATATCCGCTCTTGCGAGCCTCATCGAGGAAGAATGCCTCAAGCGCACGCTGGAAACGAGCCATCTTGCCGATATATACAGGGAAACCTGCGCCAGTAATCTTAACGCCGAGGTCGAAGTCAACAAGATTGTATTTCTTCAAGAGATCCCAATGGCAGAGAGCATCCTCGCCGAGGTTTGGCTTTTCGCCGCCTTCTTTCACAACAACATTGTCGGCTGCGTCCTTACCTTCAGGAACCTGCTCGCAAGGGATATTAGGAATTTCGAGCAACTGGTTGGTCATATCGTTCTGTGCTTTCTCCATGATCTCTTCAAGAGCCTTCGCGTCAGCCTTGAGCATAGCTACCTGAGCCTTTGCGCTCTCAGCTTCCTCTTTCTTACCTTCCTTCATAAGGGCACCAATCTGCTTAGCAAACTGGTTAGCCTGCTGCTTGTTGTTATCCAACTTCTGCTGAGCTTCACGACGAATCTTGTCGTACTCCAAAACTTTCTCTACGGCCTCACGAGCATTTGGAAAATGCTTCTTTTCGAGACCCTTAACTACACGTTCAGTTTCCTCACTGATAAGTTTAAGTGTAAGCATAAAATGTCTTTTAATTAAATAATTTACTATTTGTAGGCAAAAGTACAAAAAATATTTGTGATAGCGTAAAAAATTGCTGACTTTTTTACAGGGAAGGGTAGAATTAAAGTTTTTTTGTGGTTTTACAGGGTTAAGGAGCTTAGAAAGGGGGTGCGGTGTAATCCTTGCCTAAAAACTTATATAAACGAAGAAAGCCTGCTCTAGGTATGAGCAGGCTTCTATGTTGTTTGTTTGGAATAGTTTTTTCTAAAACTTTAAAAATTAAGCGTCAGCTTTTTTGGTCTTCTCAGCGTAAACCTCTGGAGAGAGAACAGAAACTGTACTCTTGTCCTTGCGGCCCTTGTGGAAGTAAACGATACCATCTGCCAAAGCATACAATGTATCATCCTTACCCTGAGCTACATTCTCACCTGGGAAGTGCTTGTTACCACGCTGGCGAACGATGATGTTACCTGCGATGATGCTCTGACCACCCCAGATCTTAACGCCTAATCTTTGTGAAGCTGATTCACGGCCGTTCTTAGAACTACCAACACCTTTCTTATGTGCCATTTTCTAATTCCTCCTAATTTTAAGCGATTACAGATTTGATTGATACTTCAGTGAACTGAGCACGATGACCGTTCTTCTTGCGATAGTCCTTGCGGCGCTTCATCTTGAAGACGATTACCTTGTCACCCTTTACGAGTGGGTTCACTACTTCTACTACTACTTTTGCACCCTCTACAGCTGGTGCACCGACAGTGATTGAGCCGTCTTTGTCAACGAGCAAAACCTTGTCGAACTCAACAGTCTGACCTGCCTCAACATCCTTGATGTGATGTACGAAGAGCTTCTTGCCCTCCTCAGCCTTGAACTGCTGACCGTTAATTTCTACAATTGCGTACATTTAATTAATTATATAAACGGGTTTCTTCGGGAGGCGTCCTGCATTGTGCCGGATCTTCTTTGAGCCCCTTCGAACTAAACTTTTCTGTAACATTTGCCCAATCCATGAGCATTCGGGGTGCAAAATTACAAATTATCTTTGATATGAACAAAATGTTGGGGAAATAAAGATTGCTTTTTAGAAAGATTTAACAGAAAAGCCTGTTTTTTATAAGAATACCGATTATTTGCTACCAGATAAGGGACTCGTGAATAGTATAATGTTCTTTATTGGGTTCAATAATATACTTCCTTAGGTTCAATGATATGTCTCCTCTGGCTCAATGATATGTCTTCTCTGGTTCAAAGAGATGTCTCCTTAGGTTTAAGGATACGACTTCTCTGGTTCAAGAAGATACCTTCGTTAAAGTTATGACTAGTGTCAGCATCTCTGCTGAGCCTAGTCAGCAGGTCTGCTCACTATAGTCGACAGGTCTGCTGACTGCAGTCAGCAAGTCTTCCGACTCAAGTGATATTACCTTTTAATTGTATACTTTCTTCTTGGGAACAATATATGCTACATGCTATTTGATGGAGGAGGTGTATAAAAAGAAAAAAGCGATGACCTTCACAGGCTACCGCTCCAAATCTTCAATAGGTATTAGTTTCCATTAAGGTAAAAAGATTGTTTTCAGGATAACTGGCTGCAAAGATACACGATATTTTTCAAATCACCAAATATTTATTTGATTATTTTTGTTGTAATTCTATTGTGTGAGCGCACAAGGGAGTTAATTAACTTATTTTAGCAAGAATGGCTGCGTAATCGATTGCAATTCTGTTGTTTTTTTGTTTTTGTTTAGATATCTTCAAAAGAATAAAGAGACGAACTTTCGAGACGAGTAGTGAAGTAGAGAAAATAAAAACAGGTTGGCGCAGAAGTGCCAACCTGTTTATGGAAAATACTATTATCTTATTCTGTTTGTTTGAATCAGGAAAAAGAAGTGATTACTTCTGCTTCTTGATTTTCTCTACGTAAGCATCAATGACAGCTACTGCTGTGATGTTTACGATATCCTGTACACTACTTTCTGAGTCTGTGAAGTGGATAGGCTTATTCAATCCCATCTGGATAGGGCCGATAATCTCAGCTTCAGGATTCAAACCCTGGAGAAGTTTGTATGCACCATTGGCGCTACTCAAGTTAGGGAACACCAAAGTGTTGACGTCTTTGCCCTTGAGGCGGGAGAATGGATACTTCTCATCGCGCAGATCCTTGTTGAGTGCATAGTTTACCTGCATCTCACCATCGATAGCGAGTTCTGGGAACTCCTTCTGCATCTCAGCAACGGCTTTCTTTGCCTTAACAGGTGAGCCAATATTGTCTGTACCGAAGTTAGAGTAGCTTAACATGGCCATAACCGGCTCTTCGTTGAAGAACTTCACTGTACCTGCAGACAGCTTGGCAACATCGATCAGCACATCTTCGTCTGGGTGGCGGTTGATGAGCGTATCTGCGATATAATAAATACCCTTCTGGGTGTTAAGGATATGCATGGTACCGAATGTCTTATATGGCTCACGGATTCCAATTACATCTTTTGCCACCTTAATAGTATTGCTGTACTTTGTGTAAAGACCAGTGATGAATGCGTCAGCATCACCCTGTTCTACCATTGACATACCGAAGTAGTTGCGCTCGTACATTTTATCATAAGCTTCCTCGAAGCTGTAGCCCTCGCGAGCACGCTTCTCTGCCAGATGCTTGGCAAACTTTGCACGGCGGCCCTGTTCGTTATCGGCACGCATATCTACAATCTCAATATCTGAAAGGTCAACTTTCAAACGGCTAGCAACACGGTTCAGGCGGTCTGGGTTGCCCAACAGGATTGGCTGGCAGATACCCTCTTGCTTTGCCTGGACTGCAGCCTTCAGCATAGTTGGGTTGCCACCTTCAGCGAATACTACACGCTGTGGGTGAAGGCGCGCTGTATCGTGGAGCTTGCGGGTCAGTTTGGTCTCCTGACCAAGCAGCTGGCGCAAATCCTGTTTGTACTTATCCCAGTCTGTGATAGGGGTGCGAGCCACACCACTTTCCATTGCAGCCTTAGCTACGGCAGCAGAAACTTCTGTAATCAAACGTGGATCTACAGGTTTCGGAATGAAGTATTTAGGACCGAATGTAAGGTCGTTAACGTGGTAAACATCGTTTACTACATCAGGAACCGGCTGCTTAGCCAAATCGGCAATAGCATGAACAGCAGCCATCTTCATTTCTTCGTTTATAGCACGGGCGTGAACATCGAGTGCACCACGGAAGATGTATGGGAAACCGATTACATTGTTAATCTGGTTAGGATAATCTGAACGGCCAGTTGACATCAATACGTCAGGGCGGCTGTCCATAGCGTCCTCGTAGCTGATCTCAGGTACCGGATTGGCAAGAGCGAAAACGATAGGGTTGTCTGCCATAGAGCGAATCATATCCTTGGAGAGCACGTTACCCTTGCTGAGTCCTACGAATACATCAGCGCCTTTCACAGCCTCTTCGAGTGTATGGACATCGCGGCGGTCTGTTGCAAAGAGCTTTTTCTGCTCTGTCAGATTTTCGCGGTCGCTGGTGATGACGCCCTTAGAGTCGAGCATAACGATGTTCTTTACCTGTGCACCGAGTGCTACGTAGAGTTTTGTACAGCTGATAGCAGCTGCACCAGCACCATTTACGACAATCTTCACATCGGCAATGTTCTTTCCTGCTACCTCAAGAGCGTTCTTCAAGCCTGCTGCAGAGATGATAGCAGTGCCATGCTGGTCATCGTGCATTACAGGGATATCGAGAGTTTTTTTCAGGCGTTCCTCAATGTAAAAACATTGAGGTGCCTTGATGTCCTCCAAGTTGATTCCACCAAATGTAGGAGCGATTTTCTCTACGGTTTCACAGAACTTTTCTGGGTCTTTCTCATCGATTTCTATATCGAAGACATCCACACCACCGTAAATCTTGAAAAGCAATCCCTTACCTTCCATCACTGGCTTTCCGCTCATGGCACCGATATCGCCAAGTCCGAGCACTGCTGTACCATTACTGATAACAGCAACCAGGTTACCCTTGTCAGTATACTTGTATGCATCGTCTGGGTTCTGCTGGATCTCAAGACATGGGAATGCCACACCAGGAGAATAAGCAAGGCTCAGATCCGTTTGTGTGTGATAAGGTTTTGTTGGCTTAACCTCAATCTTGCCAGGACGGCCAGTCTCGTGATAACTTAAAGCCGCCTCTTTTGAAATTTTTACCATAACAATATATTGGTTTAAAGTTTATTCTTCTTTCATATTCGTGGATTTTTGGCACGAAATTTAAAAGTTTGTGCAAAGGTACAAAAAAACTTAGTAAAAAAGAATGGTTTTTTGATTTTTTTTGTATCTTTGCACAAAAATAGTCTTCAAACAAGTAAAATGGCAGAAATCAATCAATATAGACAAGAACTGAAAGACAGAATCATCTCTTATGCGATGCCTGAATTCTATAAGCGTGGGGTAAAAGCTGTCAAGATGGATGAAATCTCACAGGGACTTCATGTATCTAAGAGAACTGTGTACGAGATTTTCGGTGACAAAGAAGAATTGTTGCTTGCTGGTATGAAGCGTCAGCTAGAAGAAAATCGTTCGAAGTTAGAAAATTTCGCCAAGATCCAAGCGAAGAATGTGATAGATATTATCAGCTATGTCTATAAATTGCAGATGGAGCGCAATGGGAAGGTGGGCGTTCTTTTTTATGAGGAGGTTCATAAGATGCCTCGTGTGGTGAAATTCTTCCAGGAAAATCATGCTCATGAACGGGAGGAGAGTGTGCGTTTCTTTGAGGCTGGTGTCAAGGAGGGGCTTTTCCGTAATGATGTAGACTTCAAAGTTGTTATGGACATAGGACATGTAATGATGGAGGAAATCATGCATCATCAGCTCTATCGTGTTCATTCGATGCAGGAGATATACGACAATTATATTTTGTGCCTGATTCGTGGATTCTGTACAGAGCGCGGTTTGGAGCAGCTTGACCGTGCTTTGAAAGGGTAGAGGCGTTGGCTTTTATATACAAAATGTATTTTTTGAGTGAATGTGTAATTCGTTTTTAAAAAGAGAAAGAGGTTTCGGAGATGCTTTATATAGGCTCACGGAACCTCTTTTCCTTAATCCTTGTATAGCCAGTGGAGGAGCAGGTTTATAACTTTTGGATAGAAGCGGAACCAGCGAAACTTGGTAACAGGTTTGCCTCCGAAACCGAGAATGAATTCACGGTAGAGATTACTCTTAAGCGGAAGTCCTGCGTCCATAAAGTGGAGGTGTTGGGCATCCTGCTCCTGTGCATCAGAGAGTGCTTGCCAGATGGTCATTGTGTCCGGATGCAGATGGATGTAAGTCTTTCTCTTGAATGCAGAAAACCAAAGAAAGGCATTGCCTTGGTTGTAGATGCAGGTATAGCCGCCAATCACTTTGTCCTTATAGGTGATGATGACGTTTCTGGCATTACTACTTGTTGTCAGTTTCTGAAAGAATGTTTCGTCAGGAACAAAACGGCGAAGTTTCAGCCGATAATAATTTTTGAGCAACTGGTGATAACGATGGATGTCTTCGGGTGAAGTTGCCTCTCTACAACTTATTCCCTTTTTCTTCATTTTTTCAATCATAGCAATTTGTTTGTCTGAGAGTCGCTCTTGGGGAAGTTTGCTGTGTAGGGAGTTATGTATCTCTTGCCAGGCAATAGGTACATAGCCCAATTTTCTGAATTCCCGGTAACCCAGCATCTTTTTGCTCATTCGGGAGAACTCGATGTAAAAGCAGAGTCGTTTGTGTAAGTGGATAGTTATGCTGCGGAGTAACAATGGGAAAATAGCATTCTGTTCAGCATCGGGTGCATAAAATCCCTCTCCATACGCGTGCGCGTGCGTATATAAATAAGGTGGAAATAAAGATTTGCGGTGATAGAGAATGAAGAGCATTTGTCCTACCACCTTGTTCTCCTGTGTGGCGACAGCCATAAAAGGAGTTATGCCGGGTGTTTTTTCAAGAATCTGAAAAAGCTCCAAGCTATGAAAAAAGTCGCCTTCCAATAAATGCGGCATTTCTTCCAGTTTACCATATATTTCTACTTCATATTTTCTCACGGAGGCAAAAATAATAAATTTATCATAAAAAAGCAAGAAAAAGGGCTCCTCTATCGTTATTTTTTAGTATTTTTGCATAAAAAGTAGAACTTTAAACAAAATTACGTATGAAAATAGTGTTTATTGGGGCAGGTAATCTTGCTACCAATCTTGCGCTCGAAATATCGCAATCAGAACATCAGATTGTGCAAGTTTTCAGTAGAACTTGGGAGTCGGCCTCTCTATTGGCTGAGAAGGTGAATTGTGAGCCTGTCAATGAGATGAGTAAGGTGGTCTGTGATGCAGATTTGTACATAGTTTCAGTGAAGGATGATGCGCTTGAAATGCTTATTCCTGAACTGTGCAAAGGAAGAGAAGATAAGATGTTTGTTCATACAGCTGGTTCCATGCCGATGGATGTTTTCAAAGATTATGCCCGTCATTATGGCGTATTTTATCCGATGCAGACATTTACGAAAGACAAAAAGGTTGCATTCGAAAATATTCCTATTTTCATTGAGGGATGTGGTGCTTTCGAAACTTCTTTCCTGAAGAGGTTGGCAGAACAGATTTCTCGTAGTGTCTATGAATTGGATTCTGATAATCGTAAGTATCTGCACCTGTCAGCTGTTTTTGCTTGTAATTTTGCGAATCATTGCGTAGCTATAGGTCAGCGGATTCTCGAAAATCATCACATTCCTGGCAGTGTTCTCCGTCCTCTGGTTATGGAAACTATGGACAAGGCTTCTTCGCATTCGGCAGCTGAAGTGCAGACGGGACCGGCTATTCGTGATGATCGGAACGTAATGGAGAAACAAATGCAACTCCTTGAAAAACAGCCAGAACTACAGCAGATTTATGAAATGATGAGCAAAAGCATATTCAAGTTCAAGAGATAAAACTGTTATCGGTTTAAGTTTGCAGTTAGGATTTTTCAGTACTAAAAACAGAAACAATTATGATTAATTACGATTTAAATAAGATAAAAGCAATCATCTTTGATGTTGATGGAGTACTTTCAAGACAGACCATCACGCTTTCCAGTGCCGGCGAACCTTTGCGTACTGTTAATATCAAAGATGGCTATGCCATACAGCTGGCTCAGAAGAAAGGTGTTCGTATCGTAATTCTGACAGGCGGTAATTCTCATGCCATACAGGTACGCTATGAAAATCTTGGTGTAGAGGATATCTTCATGGGATGTTCTGTAAAGATAAAGACTTATGAGGAGTTCAAGCAGAAATATTCAATTACAGATGAGGAAATAATATATGTAGGTGATGATATTCCTGATTATGAGATTATGCGTCGTTGCGGATGTCCATGTTGCCCAGCAGATGCATGCTCCGATATTAAAGAAATTTCTATTTATATCTCGGCTTGTAACGGAGGTGATGGTGTGGGACGTGATGTCGTAGAACAGGTACTGAGAGCCAAGGGTTTATGGCTTTCAGATGCTAAGGCATTTGGCTGGTAGAATTTAGTTAATAGTTGAAAGTTGATAGTTTATAGTAGAAAGTTTGCAACTGAATTTTAATCATAAAGTTCAAAGTAATAAGGTTTAAAATAGATGAATTATAAGATCATTTTGGCGAGTAATTCGCCTCGTCGCAAGGAACTTCTGGCAGGTTTGGATATTCCTTTTGAGGTGAAGGTGATTAGTGGTATTGATGAAAGTTATCCTGCTGACCTCGATGCTTATCAGGTGGCAGAATTCATCTGCAAGAAAAAGGCTGAGGCTTATCGCTCGCTTTTGAACGGAAATAATAGTGTTGAAGAGTTGGACGAGTCAGAAACTTTGATTCTTACAGCAGATACGGTTGTGATTGCGCCAACAGCTGGCGAACAGAATGACCAGGAAGGAAAGGGAGTCATTCTCGGGAAGCCTCGTGATGCTGAAGATGCCAGACGAATGCTGAAGATGTTGAGCGGAAAGACGCATCATGTAGTTACAGGTGTTTGTCTTACTACCCAGCATAAGCAGCGTTCCTTTTCAGTAACAACAGAAGTGACGTTCAAACCGCTTTTTGATGATGAAATCAGTTATTATATAAATCATTATCAGCCGTTTGACAAAGCTGGCGCCTATGGTATTCAGGAATGGATTGGCTACATAGGTTGTACGGGGTTGAAGGGGAGTTATTTTAATGTGATGGGGCTTCCGGTTCAGCGTATCTATGAGGAATTGAGGCGAATTTAGATTTTTTAAAATTAAATATTGTTCTATGTCGTAGATAATGAGTATCTTTGTGCGTTTTATGTAACTAACAAGGATTATGAGTGAAGAAATTTTAGCAAAAGCTCATGAGGTTTTGGACAATTATATGGAGAGCAATCATCACCGGCGCACTCCGGAGCGTTCCACTATCCTCGACACCATTTATTCTATGGGAGAGCATTTCTCGATAGAAGATTTGGGCAGAGAGCTACTGAAAAAGAATTTTCGCGTTAGCAGGGCTACGCTTTATAACACATTGCATCTGTTCCTGGAACTAAGGCTTGTGGTAAAGCACAGTCTGGCAGACGGCACCAAGTATGAGGCCAGTTATAGCGAGGAAAATCATGTGCATCAGGTTTGCACGATTTGTGGCAAGGTAACCGAAATTGTAGCACCGCAGGTTACTGCTGCTGTGAAGGATATCAGGATGCAGCGCTTTCGTAAAGATGCTTATGCTCTTTACATCTATGGCGTATGCAGCGGCTGTCAAAGCAAGATGACTCGCAAACGCAAAAAAGAATAAGTATCAAGATAAAAAGATAAAAAATGAACACAGGTAAAGTAGATGTCCTGCTGGGTTTGCAGTGGGGCGATGAAGGTAAAGGTAAGGTGGTTGACGTGTTGACCCCTAAGTATGATGTCATTGCTCGTTTCCAGGGTGGTCCTAATGCTGGACATACATTGGAGTTTGAGGGCGAGAAGTATGTGCTTCGCTCTATCCCTTCTGGTATTTTCCAGGGTGGTAAGGTGAACATCATCGGCAATGGTGTGGTTTTGGCTCCAGACCTCTTTATGGGTGAGGCTAAGGATCTTGAGAAGAGCGGTCATGATTTGAAGAGCCGTCTTTACATCTCTAAGAAGGCACATCTCATCATGCCTACTCACCGTGTACTCGATGCTGCTATCGAGGCTTCTAAGGGAAAGAACAAGGTAGGTACTACTGGTAAGGGTATCGGTCCTACTTATACTGACAAGGTTAGCCGTACCGGTCTTCGCGTAGGCGATATCCTTGACAATTTCGAGGAGAAGTATGCTGCTCACAAGGCTGCTCATCTCAAAACCATCGCAAGTCTCGGTTATACCGACTTCGATATCACAGAGGTTGAGAAGACCTGGATGGAGGGCATCGAATACTTGAAGCAGTTCAAACTTATTGATAGCGAGGTAGAAATCAATAAGGTGCTCCGTTCTGGCAAGGATATACTCTGCGAGGGTGCTCAGGGTACTATGCTCGATGTTGATTTCGGTTCTTATCCATTCGTTACTTCTTCTAATACTACCTGTGCAGGTGCCTGCATAGGTCTGGGTATCGGCCCTAACCGCATCGGCAATGTTTATGGTATCATGAAGGCTTACTGTACACGTGTTGGTGCAGGTCCATTCCCTACAGAGCTTTTCGATGAGACTGGTGCCAAGATCCGTGACCTCGGTCATGAGTATGGTGCTGTTACCGGTCGTGAGCGCCGTTGTGGCTGGTGCGATCTTGTACAGCTCAAGTATTCTGTCATGGTGAATGGTGTTACCGAGCTTATCATGATGAAGAGCGACGTGCTCGATGGCTTCGATACCATCAAGGCATGCGTGGCATATAAGTTGAAGGATGGTTCTGTTACAACAGATTTTCCATACGAAATCGATGATGTAGAACCTGTTTACAAGGAGTTCAAGGGCTGGAAGACAGATATGACTAAGTTCACATCTGAAGATCAGTTCCCACAGGAGTTCAAGGATTATATTGCTTTCGTAGAAGAGTTCCTTGAGACTAAGATCGGTATCATTTCTATCGGTCCAGACCGTGCTCAGACTATTGTACGCAAGTAAATTATATAGTGTTTAATGTTTAGTGTTTAATGTTTACTTTGAGGTGTTTACATGGCGCTAGACATTAAACATTTAACATTCATATTAAACATTAATAAATGGCTCAGAAACCAAGTATACCAAAGGGCACGAGAGATTTTGGTCCTGTTGAGATGGCGAAACGCAACTACATCTTCAACACCATCAAGGAAGTGTATGCTCTTTATGGATTCCAGCAGATTGAAACCCCTGCCATGGAAACCCTTCAGACTTTGATGGGCAAGTATGGTGAAGAGGGTGATAAACTGCTTTTTAAGATATTGAATTCAGGCGACTATATGAATAAGGTGAGCGATGAGGATATTCATTCTCTCGGATCACTCAAATTAGCAGCGAAACTTTGTGAGAAAGGCCTTCGTTATGACTTGACCGTTCCTTTCGCACGTTACGTAGTGCAGCACCGCGAGGAGTTGCAGATGCCTTTCAAGCGTTATCAGATTCAGCCCGTATGGCGTGCAGACCGCCCTCAGAAGGGACGTTACCGTGAGTTCTATCAGTGTGATGCCGATGTGGTTGGCTCTGATTCTCTCCTGAATGAGGTCGAGTTGATGCAGATTGTTGATACCGTGTTCACTAAGTTTGGTGTTCGTGTATGCATCAAGATTAATAACCGCAAGATTCTTACCGGTATTGCAGAGGTTATCGGCGAGGCTGAGAAGATTGTAGATATCACAGTGGCCATCGATAAGCTTGATAAAATCGGACTTGACAATGTAAACGAAGAGTTGCGCAATGACGGCATTTCTGAAGAGGCTATTGAGAAGTTGCAGCCAATCATCTCATTGTCAGGAACTAATGATGAGAAACTTGAAGTGATAGCGAAGGTTCTCGAAGGTTCAGAAGTTGGTTTAAAGGGTGTAGAGGAAACCAAGTTTATCCTCGATACCTTGAAGACTCTTGGCTTGAACAACGAGATAGAACTGGATCTCACTCTGGCTCGTGGCTTGAACTATTACACAGGTGCAATCTTCGAGGTGAAGGCGCTTGATACTCCAATGGGAAGTATTACAGGTGGTGGTCGTTACGACAACCTCACCGGCATTTTCGGTTTGCCAGGTTTGAGCGGTGTTGGTATCAGTTTTGGTGCTGACCGTATTTATGATGTGTTAGGTGCGCTCGACCTTTATCCGAAGGAGGCAGTAAATGCTACTCAGGTACTGTTTATCAACTTCGGTGAAAAGGAGACAGCTTACTGCCTGCCTATAGTAAGTGCAGCTCGTGCAGCCGGTATCCGTACCGAAATCTTCCCTGATAAGGCGAAGATGAAGAAGCAGATGAGCTATGCCAATGCCAAGAATATTCCGTTTGTGGTGCTTGCAGGTGAGAATGAGATGGCTCAGGGCAAGGTTACGCTTAAGAATATGGAAACTGGCGAACAAACCTTGGTTACTGCCGAGGAATTGATAGCCAAAGTAAATAAATAATACTCTCTTTCTCGTCCTCTCGTGCTCGTATATGTGAATATGCAGTGCGGCAGGGCGAGAGCTTTTTATGTGTTAGCATGTATGCCTAACTATAATTTTAGTAACTTCTAAAAACTACAGACAAATGAAAAAAATAAAAGCTATTTTATGTGTATTCATACTGGTGTTGCTGATGACATCCAGCACAAAGACAACAACGATTTTTGTAATAGGTGATTCTACTGCTGCCGAGAAAGGTGGTTTTAGAAATAATCCAGAGCGAGGATGGGGGATGGTATTGCAAGGCTTTTTTGATGACAAGGTGATTGTTGACAATCATGCTGTTAATGGTCGTTCTTCTTTGAGCTTTATCAATGAAGGAAGATGGAAAAAGGTTTTGGATAGAATAAAGCCAGGTGATTATGTGTTTATCCAGTTTGGGCATAACGATGAGAAGTCAATGCCTAACCGTCATACTGATCCGGGATCTACTTTTGATGCAAACCTTGCCAGATATGTAAATGAGACCCGTGCCAAGGGTGGTATTCCTGTACTGTTCAATGCGGTGGTTCGTCGCTGCTATTATTCTGCAGAATTGAAGAATGATGATGACGAGAAGCTTCGCAATAAAGTATATGATGGAAAGGAACAGATTAATAGCGATACGCTTATCGACACCCACGGAGCTTATGTGATAGCTCCCCGCAATGTAGCAAAGCAGCTGAATGTTCCGTTTGTTGATGCTACCAAGATTACCCACGATATAGAAACGGGCATGGGTATTGAAGGCAGCCGCAAATTACATATGTGGTTTATGCCTGGCGAGAATCCGCAGGTTCCTAAGGGTAAGAAAGATAATACCCATTATAATGTATATGGTGCACGTGTGGTTGCCGGTGCGCTTGCTGATGCTGTAGCTGAGCAGGTGCCAGCGCTGAAGTCTCATGTCTGCCATTATGATTATGTAGTCTCTGCAGAAGGTCGAGGCAATTTCATGGATTTGCAGAAGGCTGTAGATGCGGTTCCTGTAGGCAAGAAGGCTGTTATCCGTATTTTGGGTGGTGAATGGAAGAAGCCAATCATCGCAAAAGGCAAGAAGATTAAGTTTGTAAAGTCATTTGGTGCTAAAATCAAATAGTAACAGGCTTTTTTAAAACTCCCGATATCTTTGAAATTACATGGCGATGTAAAAGTCTGTGCGTCGTGACATAGAACAAAATGCATCGCCATGTAGTAAACCAATACATAAAAGGAGTACTTTCACAAGCACTCCTTCTCATATTATACAAAAACATTATGAATTATTTCTATTAGCGAACAAGATTTTAATTTCTATCTTTGTCTCAATTATCTAAAAGTTTCAAACGTTCACCAGAATTGCTTTTGGCAAGGGGCAATTCCTACTCGTAGGATAACCTCAGTTCTGATGTTTATCATTTACGGTTGCAAAGGTACGAAGATTTTTATAATTGTGCAATACCTAAAAATGGGGGTTTTGATGAATACCTAGAAATGAGGAATGAAAATGGGGGAGAGTAGATATGAAAAAAGGAAGTCCTTATTGAAGAACTTCCTTTTTTATGAGGTGTCTAGCGGAGTCGAACCGCTCTACACGGTTTTGCAGACCGTTACCTAACCGCTCGGTTAAGACACCTTGTGTAGAACAATCATTTCTGATTTGCGAGTGCAAAGGTACTACTTTTTATTGGTTCTACCAAATTTTTATGCAACTTTTTTAATAAAAACAATCACTTTCTTTGTATCTTGCTCATAATGAGTGGGTTCTGAAATGCTTTATTTTTGTCTGGTTTCCTCGCTGCATGACAGTAAAAGTAGTTTTAGCAGCTCTTTTATGAGAGCTACTCTTGTTCTTTCCGCTGAGTAGCCTCTTTCTTTTTATTCTTTTGGCATTTCTCAACGAACGGGCAACCTGAACATTGATAGTTTTTACACTCTCGTGCTTGTTTGATGGAGCGGTAGATACAAATGGCGGCATACGTGATGCATGCCGCCAATATGATTGCTATGATGATATACTGTATCATAAGCATAGGTAAATTAACATAATACTAACCTACGGCGTTATAACCATTGGTTGAGTTTTTGCGCATGATGTCGCGGATGTTCATCTCCTTGAAACCCTCTGCGCGTTTCTGCTCTTCAAGCTCTTTCTCTTCCTCGATGTCCTTTTCTGAACGGGTGAAAGTTAAAGCCTTGTACTTAAATTCTGCAATCGCCCAACCTACGAGGCCCACAGCGATTAATGCAGCAAATCCAATTAATGCGTTCATTTCTCTTTATATTATAATAATGTATAAACTGAATTAATAATCATCGTCGGCTACGTCTTCTGCATCATCAAGACCGAGGTTCTCCGGGTCTTCGAAGGTAGTACGGTAGCTTTCCTCAGTAAGCTTGTCGTCATCGAATGCATCGTCATCCTCATCTGGATCGTTGTAGTGATCCTCGATTTCTGGTGCATCCTCGTCTTCATCCTCGTCTGGGTCGAGCAGGTCGTCGTTGCGTTTCAAATCATTCTCATCTTCGAATCTCATGCGAACCTTTTCTACCTTTGGCTTCTCCTTGGCAAAGATAGCTTCTACCCAAGAACCTTTTGGTACCACGAGCACTTCGTAGTCATCAGCGAGTTTCTTCTCGTACAGACCTCCTGGCTTTTTCAGGCGGTCAGCAGGAAGAGTAGTTGTGCTGATGTCGAAATTACTTTCGATGATGTCCTGGATGCTCTGAGGCAGACTCTCCCAGCCACCACCAAAGTTGCGCTCCAAGAGTTCGATGAGCTTATTGGCGGTGATGTGACTTACATTTTCGTAAGTAAGATCAGTAACACGCATGATAGGGCGCTTTTTGATGGCATACTTTTCTTTCTTGTCGTTGATACGGAAAGTGCCAATCTTAAAGCCGCGTGCCATCAGTTTGTCAATCACTTCAGGACGGTCTACCGTCACTGGTTCCATTTCGAATGCGCTGCGGATCACTGCGATATACTTGTTCTGGTAATCCTTGAGGTCAGCATCCTTTTCTGCTGCTTCCCAAAGACGGAACACATCGTTCTCCTGCAATTCCCAAATGCTACTTTTCGTAACATTCTTCAGTGTTAATATTTTATCTTTATTCATCTTCAATTATGTTTGTGTGTGCAAAAGTAAGTACTTCTTTTTATATATCCAAATTTTCTTGCTGTTTTTTTGTGTTTTTGGTCACTTTTTATTTGGAATTCGATTTTTTTCATTACCTTTGCACGTACTATGAGTGAACCGTTAGCTGAAAGAATGAGACCTCACACGCTTGCTGACTATGTAGGACAGCAGCATTTGGTAGGTGAGGGGGCCGTGCTGCGCAAGATGATTGACGCAGGGCGCATATCCTCTTTTATCCTCTGGGGACCCCCTGGAGTGGGCAAGACTACCCTTGCTCAAATCGTGGCACAAACCATCAAGGTGCCGTTCTTCACCCTCTCTGCGGTGACCAGTGGCGTAAAGGATGTCCGCGAGGTGATAGAAAGAGCAAAAAGTGGTAGATTCTTTAATTCGGCTTCTCCTATATTGTTTATTGATGAGATTCACCGTTTCTCCAAGAGTCAGCAGGATTCGCTTTTGGGTGCGGTAGAGAAGGGTATTGTTACGCTGATAGGTGCTACCACCGAGAATCCTTCATTCGAGGTGATTCGTCCGCTGTTGTCCAGGTGTCAGCTCTATGTGCTCAAACCGCTCGAAAAGGCTGATCTTGAAGGACTCCTGCATCGTGCCATTACGCAGGATGTAGAACTCAGAGAAAAGAATATTAAGTTGGAAGAGACGGGCGCGCTGCTGAGATATAGTGGTGGAGATGCCCGCAAACTGCTCAATATTCTGGAACTGGTGGTAGAATCTGCCGGATCTTCAGAGATTGTGATTACCGACAAGATGGTAGAAGAGCAGTTGCAGCAGAATCCGCTGGCTTACGATAAACAGGGTGAAATGCATTATGATATTATCTCAGCCTTTATCAAGAGTATTCGCGGAAGCGATCCCGATGCTGCGCTTTATTGGATGGCGAGGATGATAGAAGGAGGAGAAGACCCGCAGTTTATAGCCCGTAGGGTTGTGATCAGTGCCTCTGAGGATGTGGGACTTGCCAATCCGAATGCACTCCTGCTTGCCAATGCTGCCTTCGATACGGTGATGAAGATAGGGTGGCCCGAAGCGCGTATCGCCCTTGCTGAGGCTGTGGTTTATCTGGCCACGAGTCCGAAGAGCAACAGTGCTTATCTGGGCATTAATGATGCGCTGGCTACTGTACGGCAAACGGGTAATCTGCCTGTTCCGCTGCACATCCGCAATGCTCCTACCAAACTGATGAAAGATTTGGGCTATCATGACGGATATAAGTATCCCCACGATTATCCTGGACATTTCACAGAGCAGCAGTATCTGCCAGACGAACTGAAGGATGCCCGCTTCTGGCATGCGCAGCATTCGCCTTCCGAGGAGCGCCTCTACAACTGGATGGTTACCTGCTGGGGAGAAAGATTCAAGAATTAGTGATTTAGAATAGATATATGGATAATTAGAAATTGATATTTAGAACACTAACTGATACGAGAAAATGATGATACATGGCGATCCTGAATTCGTGCTCACGCTTCATAGCGTGATAGAATTCATCGGAACATTTGCTTTTGCCCTTTCGGGCATTCGTCTGGCTGCAAGTAAGCACTATGATTGGCTGGGCGGTTTTGTTTGTGGTGTGGCTGTAGCCATAGGTGGTGGAACCATACGAGATGTGATGCTTGGTGTGCGTCCGTTTTGGATGTTGAGCCCTATCTACCTGATTTGTACGCTGTTTGCGCAGTTGGTAGTGATTGCTTGCCACCGCTATCTCAAGCGTCTTGACAATACCTGGTTTCTGTTTGATACCTTGGGCTTGGCGCTTTTCAATATTGCGGGCATCCAGAAGTCGCTCGAATGTGGTTTCTCCTTTTGGGTAGCCATCATCATGGGCTGTATCACGGGTGCTGCAGGCGGTGTTATCCGCGATGTGCTTCTTAATGAAGAGCCGATCATCTTCCGAAAGGAGATTTATGCGATGGCTTGTGTCGCCGGTGGTTTAGCTTATTGGGGATTGAGCTATCTGGGTGTGAGCCTCTATATTACGGTGATTGTAGCTTTCAGTGTGGTCTGCGCCATCCGATTGCTGGCTGTAAGATACCATATTTCACTCCCGAAGCTGAGGGATGAAGAACAAACTGTAGAATGAAAAGGAAAAAATGAAATTGATAAATAACAGATAACAGATGAAAAGACTGAAAGCGATTTTGATGCTCGTTGTTGCTCTGATGCTGATGTCGTCGGCAACAATGAAGGCTCAGAACAAACGAGAGTTTCGTGGAGCCTGGATACAGTGTGTTAACGGACAGTATCTGGGCAAGAGTACGCAGCAGATCCAGGCGATGCTTACCAGACAGCTTGATGAACTGCAGAAGGATGGCGTGAATGCGATAATCTTTCAGGTTCGTGCTGAGTGTGATGCTCTGTATAAGAGTGATTTAGAGCCTTGGAGCAAGTTTCTTACGGGGGTGCAGGGAAAGGCTCCTTCTCCTTATTGGGATCCGTTGCAGTGGATGATAGAGCAGTGTCATAATCGTGGCATGGAGCTACATGCCTGGATTAATCCTTATCGTGCCAAGCATAGCGTAACTTCCTATGAGCAGGTTTCGCCGAAGAATATCGTGAAGAGGCGTCCTGATCTCTGTTTTCAGTATGGCAAGCTGACGCTGTTGAACCCTGGTTTGCAGGCTGCAGCCGACTATATTTGCGAGGTGGCTGTGGACATTGTAAGCCGATATGATGTTGATGGATTCCATATTGATGATTATTTCTATCCATATCCAGAGGCCGGACGCCAGATTCCTGATCAGCAGCTCTTTAGCCAGCAGTCGCGCGGTATGCGAAACATAGGTGATTGGCGCCGTGATAACGTGAGCCGGTTTGTAAAGCAGCTCAGCGAATCCATTCATGCCGTTAAGCCTTGGGTTAAGTTTGGTGTTTCTCCATTCGGCATCTACCGCAACAAGCGTACCGATCCTAATGGTTCAGAAACTTTCGGCCTCCAGAATTATGATGATCTTTATGCAGATGTTTTGCTTTGGGTGAATAATGGTTGGATAGACTATTGTGTGCCTCAGATTTATTGGGAGATAGGCAATCGTGCTGCCGATTACAAGACGCTCATAACCTGGTGGAATAAGCATGCTGGCAACCGCCCTTTATATATAGGTGAAGATATAGAGCGTACAGCCAAGTTTGCTGACCCAGTCAATCCGCGCAGTCATCAGTTGCCTGCCAAGCACCGTTTGCATCAGCAGATGAATAATGTGAAGGGCACTGTGCTCTGGTATGCGCAGACTGCTGCCGATAATGTAGGTAATATCGGACATACACTCCGCAACAATTATTGGAAGTATCCAGCATTGCCACCCTCTATGCCTTTCCTTGATAATAAGGCGCCAAAGGGGGTAAAGGGTCTCAAGCTGATGTGGACCGAGAAAGGTCCGCTGCTGGTATGGAAGGCTCCTAAGGCTAGCAAGAAAAAGTGGGGCGATCAGGTGAACCGTTTTGCTATCTACCGTTTTGAGAAAGGAGCTAAGGTAAATCTCAATGATGTTTCTGCACTCCAGGCAGTAACTTATGATAATTTCTATCGCATTCCTTATGTGAGTGGCAAGAAATATGTGTATGTAGTAACTGCTCTCGACCGTGTAGGAAACGAAAGTAAAGGTAAGAAAAAGAAAATTTCTTTTTAGATTGGTTAGATGATATAAACGGAAAGACCGTTAAAAACAGAAAAACCGTTGTACTCGATAGGAGAGAGTGCAACGGTTTTTTATTTTGTTGGGATGGGGGAGCGGGTAGTCCTTTCATCCTATATTTTTTTATTCTTTCAGCAGGTCGTTCAGGAAGTTATCCAAATCGTTGTCCAGATTCTCCATCAAGTCACCACCTACAATGATCGTATCATCGTCAGCAAGATAAAGCTCGCCAATATGCTCTTTATCGTCATCTTCGAGCACAAAGCTGTATGGCTTGAGAATGCCGAGATGATCTATGATATCAGCCTGTTTGCGCAATACATCGCGAAGCAGCTTAGCTACCTCGTCGTAGAAGTCTTCATCCTTGTTTTCTATCCATTGCTCAACAACGCAGCGGGTAATCTCGTTGTCATCGTCGTCAAAGGCCAGGAGTTCGCCACTGTCTTGCGAAACCCTTACGTGGATGTCGGTCATTTGAGAAGTCTCGTCGTCAGATTCTGGCGCAGGGAACTTTTGAGCCACTTTTCTGATAAAGCGCTCTACTTGCATGATTGTTTGCTCTAATGTTTCCATATCAATTCTTTAATAATCAATGCAAAGATACATAAAAAATTGATATCACCAAAAGAAGTTGCTAAAAAAAAGCATTTTTGCTTTTAATTTGTTCTCAAACTGCCTGATTCCAGGGTATAGATAACGTTTACGCTTCTTTTTTTATATTTTCTTTTCGATTTTGTTTGCCATTTCTAAATAATGTAGTATCTTTGCACTTGAATTGCAAAAATGCAATCTCAACATTACAAATGAATAACAAAATAAAACATTCTGGCATCGTAGAGAGCGTAGAAGAAGGTTGTGTGTGCATTCGCATCGTACAGTCGTCAGCCTGCAGCGCTTGCAAGGTGGCTGCTCATTGTACTGCATCTGAATCGAAAGAGAAGATGATTGAGGTTTCTACCTCAGAGGCGTCTCTCTACCACAAAGGCGATAGCGTGGTGGTGACTGCTGATTCGGCTGTAGGCTTCAGAGCCAGTTTCTATGGCTATCTCTTGCCGCTGATACTGATGGTGATCGCTTTGGTGGGTGTACTGAAAGCTACTCACTCAGAGGGAGCCGCAGCGCTCTCGGCATTGGGCATTCTCATTCCATACTATGTGGTGCTCTACTTATTCAGAAACAAACTTAAAAACAAACTGAGCTTCTCTATTGAATCATAGGGTATGTGATGTGCTCCTGTGGCTTCTGCGATGAGCCTTTATTTTAAAACAAAGAAAAAATAACAAAACAAAACATAAAAAATTATGAATTTTATTTTGATTGCTGTCTTGGTTCTCGGAGCAATC
Source organism: Segatella copri DSM 18205 (assembly GCF_025151535.1). Classification (NCBI taxonomy): domain Bacteria; kingdom Pseudomonadati; phylum Bacteroidota; class Bacteroidia; order Bacteroidales; family Prevotellaceae; genus Segatella; species Segatella copri. Next base: position 1,298,506 of record NZ_CP102288.1, on the reverse strand, counting down.
GCGCTGATTGCAGCGCTGGTTCTCTTCGGAGTATCTAAGAAGTTTGCCGTCGAAGAAGACCCTCGCTTGAGGCAGGTAGGAGAGATTCTGCCAGGTGCCAACTGTGGTGGTTGCGGTTTTGCCGGATGTTCCGGTATGGCTGCAGCTCTGGTGAAGGGTGCTGATGCCGGTTCTATCGATGGACTGATGTGTCCGGTAGGTGGTGCCGACGTGATGGGCAAGGTAGCCGACCTTTTAGGTATGGCAGTAGCCAATACCGAGCCAAAGGTGGCTGTGGTTCGTTGTAATGGTACTTGCGAGAATCGTCCTCGCATTGCCGAGTATGATGGTTTGCACACTTGTGCAGCTATGAATTCATGTGGCGCTGGCGAAACAGGCTGCGGGTTCGGCTGTCTGGGTTGTGGCGATTGCGTGGCTGCCTGCCAGTTTGGTGCAATCTCTATCAATCCTGCAACTGGCATTCCTGAGGTTGATGAAGAGAAGTGTACGGGTTGTGGTGCTTGCGCCAACGCTTGTCCACGTCATATCATCGAGCTCCGCAAGAAGGGTCCTAAGGGCCGTAGAGTTTACGTTCAGTGCGTAAACCACGACAAGGGTGCTGTTGCCAAGAAGGCTTGTAGCGTTGCTTGCATCGGATGCGGTAAATGTCAGAAGGTCTGCAAGTTTGATGCTATCACCATTGAGAACAATGTGGCTTATGTTGACTTCAATAAGTGCCGCATGTGTACCAAGTGTGTTGATGAATGCCCAACCGGTGCTCTCGTAAAAGTTAATTTCCCAGTTAAGAAGAAGGAGGAATAATCATGAATTTGAGAACTTTTAGAATTGGTGGAGTTCACCCAGAAGAGAATAAGATTACTGCCGAGATGGCTACTCAGGTAGCTCCTCTTCCTAAGCAGGCTATTTTCCCACTTGGTCAGCACATCGGTGCTCCTGCCAAGCCTGTAGTTGCCAAGGGCGACAAGGTGAAGGTGGGTACACTCATTGCTGAGGCTGGTGGCTTTGTGAGTGCTCCTATTTACAGTTCCGTATCAGGAACTGTGTTCAAGGTAGATACATCTATTGATGCTACCGGTTATCGCAAGCCTTGCATCATTATTAATGTAGAAGGCGATGAGTGGGAGGAGAGTATCGACCGCTCTGATAAACTCGAGACGCTTGAGGCTCATGCTGAGCTTACTCCAGAGGAAATCGTAAACCGCATCAAGGTAGCAGGTCTCACTGGTATGGGTGGTGCCGGTTTTCCTACCTTCATCAAGCTTTGTCCTCCTCCAGGAGCCAAGGCTGAGTGCGTCATCATCAACGGTGTAGAGTGTGAGCCTTATATCACAGCCGACTATCGCCTGATGATGGAGCATGCCGATGAGATTCTCGTTGGCTTGAACCTCCTGATGAAGGCGGCTCAGGTAGAGAAGGGCTACATCGGTATCGAGGATAATAAACCTGCTGCCATCAAACTCTTCGAGGAAAAGACTGCTAATGACGCTCGTATCGAGATTGTACCTCTGGCTAAGAAGTACCCTCAGGGAGGTGAGAAGCAGCTGGTGGATGCCGTTATCCGCCGTCAGGTTCCTGCTCCTCCAGCTATCCCTGTCAACGTTGGAGCAATTGTTCAGAATGTAGGTACTGCCTTCGCTGTTTATCAGGCAGTTATGAAGAATAAACCTCTCTTCGAACGCTATACCACCGTAACCGGTAAGCAGGTGAAGAATCCGGGCAACTTCCTCGTACGTATGGGTACTCCATTCTCTCAGATGATTGAGAATTGCGGAGGTTTGCCGGAGGGCGATAACAAGGTACTGGCTGGTGGTCCGATGATGGGTAAGGCTGTAATCAGCCTCGATGTACCGGTAACCAAGGGTACCAACTCCATCACCGTATTGACCGATGCTGATGCTCATCGCAAGAAGGCTCAGCCATGTATCCGCTGTGCCAAGTGTGTGGATGCCTGCCCAATGGGCCTGGAGCCATACTTGCTCGCTACCCTGAGCGTAGTGAAGGATTATGAGCGCCTGGAGGCAGAAGAGGTAACATCCTGCATCGCCTGCGGTTCATGCCAGTTCACCTGTCCTTCACATCGTCCTATCCTCGATAATATTATCAATGGTAAGGGTGCGGTAATGGGCATTATCAGAGCTCGCAACGCCAAGAAGTAAGCGTTCACGTCAAGAATGAATTTCATTTAAGAAAGAAATTAAAAGATAAAATGGGAAAATTAATCGTTTCATTATCGCCACACGCTCATGGAAATGAGAGCGTAGAGAAGAACATGTACGGAGTGATTATCGCTCTCGTGCCTGCCATCCTCGCATCTTTCTATTTCTTCGGCTTGGGTTCAGCAGTCGTACTGCTCTCCTCTGTGGCAGCCTGCGTCTTCTTTGAGTGGGCAATTACAAAATATCTCCTGAAGGAGGAGACCAGCTTGCTCGATGGTTCTGCCATCATCACCGGTATCTTGCTCGGCATGAACTTGCCAAGTAACCTTCCTCTCTGGATCATCATCATCGGTGCCCTGTTTGCCATTGGTGTAGGTAAGATGAGCTTCGGCGGTTTGGGTAACAATCCTTTCAATCCCGCTTTGGTTGGCCGTTGCTTCCTGCTCGTCAGCTTCCCTGCCCAGATGACTTCATGGCCTATAGCCGGACAGATGCTCAGCTATACTGATGCTACAACGGGTGCTACTCCGCTGGCTATCATGAAGACCGCTATCAAGACGGGCGATGCTTCTGTTCTCAACCAGTTGCCTGATGCGCTGAGCCTGCTCTTCGGTGCCACTGGCGATACCTTCGGTGCCGGTACTACCGGTGAGGTTTGTGCATTTGCCCTCTTGCTCGGTTTGGCTTACATGCTCTGGAAGAAGGTCATTACCTGGCATATTCCAGTCAGCATCATCGCTACCGTATTCGTTTTCAGCGGTTTGATGCATTTGGCTAATCCTGTTTATGCCAATCCTCTGGCTGTCATCTTCAGTGGTGGTCTGATGCTCGGTGCCATCTTCATGGCTACTGATTATGTAACCTCTCCGATGACCCACAAGGGCATGCTTATCTACGGTGTATGTATCGGTCTGCTGACCGTCATCATCCGTAACTGGGGTAGCTATCCAGAAGGTATGTCGTTCGCCATTCTTATCATGAATGCGTTCACACCTCTTATTAACACATACGTTAAACCAAAGCGCTTCGGTGAGAAGCCTGCTAAGAAATAAGGAGGACTGAGACATGCAGAAATTAGAATCATCATTAAAGAACATGGTGCTTGTGCTGGTGGGTATAGCGCTCATCGTAGGTGCCGTGCTTGCATATATCAATCATCTTACATCTGGTCCTATCGCCGAGAAGGCTGCACAGAGTCTGGCTGCCGGCATCAAGAGCGTGATGGGTACTGAAGAACTCCAGGTGGCTGAGCCTGAAGAGGTGAAGCAGGAGTTTGGCGGTAAGGAATTCTCTTTCATCATCCACAAGTGCTCTGACAAGAGCGGCAAGCAGCTGGGTGCTGCCGTAGAGAGTACTACCGGTGGTTTCGGTGGCGATCTGAAGGTGCTCGTAGGCTTCGATACCGAGGGCAAGATTATGGGTTATACCGTGCTTCAGGCTTCAGAAACTCCAGGTTTGGGCGCCAAGGCTGCTACGTGGTTCCAGAAAGACGGAAAGGGTAGCATCATCGGTAAGACTCCAATGGATGGCGACCTCCACGTATCTAAGGACGATAAGAGTGGCAATGCCGTAGACGCCATTACCGCATCAACCATTACCAGCCGCGCCTTCCTCAAGGCTATCAACCAGGCTTATGCCGTTTATGCCAAGAAGGATGTTGACGGCGAGAGCGGTGCATCTCAGAAAGCAGATGCAGAGAGCGGTGTATCTAAAGTTGAACATAACGAAAAGAAAGGATAAACCGATATGAGTAATGTTAAGATTTTGATGAACGGACTCATCAAGGAGAATCCAACCTTCGTGTTGCTTCTCGGTATGTGTCCTACTTTGGCTACAACAACCAGCGCCATCAACGGTCTCTCTATGGGATTGGCTACCATGGCGGTGCTGATTTGTACCAACTTTGTTATTTCCTGTATCAAGAAGATTACCCCGGATATGGTTCGCATCCCTGTTTTCATCGTAGTGATTGCAGCCTTCGTAACCATCCTTCAGATGTTGATGAGCGCTTATGCTCCCGACAGCATCAATCAGGCGCTGGGTATTTATATTCCGCTGATTGTAGTAAACTGTATCATCCTGGGTAGAGCAGAGAGCTTTGCTGCCAAGAATTCGCCTATAGCCAGCCTCTTCGATGGCATTGGTTGCGGTTTGGGTTTCACCCTTGCCTTGACCATCCTGGGTTGTGCCCGCGAGATACTCGGCGCAGGTAGTGTTTTCGGTATCACTCTGTTGCCGGAGACTACCAACATTCTGATGTTCATCCTGCCTCCTGGAGCTTTCCTCACCTTGGGTTACATCATTGCTATATTTAATAAGGTAAAGAAGTAAGCGTAGGCATCGCTTCAAATCAATGAAATAAAATAGAAATTATGGAATATTTATTGATATTTATCTCTGCGATATTCGTCAACAACATCGTCTTGTCGCAGTTTCTCGGTATCTGTCCATTCCTGGGCGTATCGAAGAAAGTTGATACAGCCATCGGTATGGGTGGTGCCATCGCTTTTGTCTTGACCCTGGCAACCATCATTACCTGGTGTGTTCAGAAGTATGTACTCGATCCGTTCGGATTGCAATATCTCCAGACCCTGGCATTCATCCTCGTGATTGCAGCCTTGGTTCAGATGGTAGAGATTATCCTGAAGAAGGTTTCTCCTGCACTTTATCAGGCACTCGGCATCTTCCTGCCTCTGATTACTACCAACTGTGCCGTGCTGGGCGTAGCCATCCTGGTTATCCAGAAGGATTACAATCTGCTAGAGAGCGTGGTTTACGCCTTCTCTACCGCTCTCGGCTTTGCCCTGGCTCTCATTGTCTTTGCCGGCATTCGCGAGCAGCAGGCTTTGGTCCGTATTCCTAAGGGCATGCAGGGCGTAGCTATCGTCATGGTAACTGCAGCGCTCCTCAGCCTCGCCTTCATGGGATTCTCGGGCGTAGATGGCGGTTTGAAATCGCTCTTCGGATTGGAGTAAAACTTTTACTGAAAGTTGATAACTGAACTTTCGCATATCAGGAAGTTAAAGAAGTTAAGGAAGTTAAGGAGTTAAGACGTATGTCTTGCTGCTTAAAAACTACGCCAAAAAGACTGTTGTCTTAACTCCTCAGCGACCGTAGGGAGCGATAACTCCTTTAACTCCTTTAACTTCTGAGCTTGCGAAACTTGAATTGATAAAATAATAATGGGAATTTGCGAATGGTATGAACCGATGCAAATTCCCATTTTTTTTGTACTTGATTTTTCTTTCTCTCTTGCTTGAGGTCTTGATTTTTCTTAACTCTCTGTCTTTATAAACTTGAAATTTTAACTCTTTCTCTTTTCTTATCTTCTGTGTCCGAAGCTTCCACCGCCATTGTTCTTGCTTGGTGTAGAAGAGCGAGGGGTGAATCCGCCGCCACGGTTGCCAGACCCGCTGCTGAATGAACGGCTCATGCTGCTGCGGTTGCCCCCGAAGATATTACTTCTTCCGCTTCCGAAGCTGCTGTTTCCGAAACCACGGCTGTTGTTTCCGAAACCACGGTTGTTGCTGGTGCTGCTGTTGCTGCTGCCGAAACCGCGGCTGTTGCTGGTGCTGCTGTTGCTGCTGCCGAACCCGCGGTTAGGGCGACTGTTGCTATTGCCGAAACTACGGTTGCTGCTGTTGCCGAAACCCCCGTTGTTATTTCCGAAGCCTCCGTTCTGAGGGCGGCTGCTGTTTCCGAAGCTAGCGTTGTTGTTAGGGCGGCTTGCATTACCGAAACCACGGTTTGGGTTCATCTGAGGTCTGTTCTCGCGGTTCAGATTACCGAAAGATCTTCCTCTGCCGTAATCACCACGGTTGAATCCGTCTCTCATACCTACTCTGGGATGTCCTCCTGGGTGAGGGCCGCCGAAACTTCTTCCGTAATACCAGCTTCTGTTTCCGTTTACTCGCCAGCTATGACCTCCACGGTAAGATACGTAGAAGTGAGGGCGACCGAAGTAGAAATAGTCGCGGCGCGGATAGCGGGCGTAGATGCCGAAGTGCCAGTAGCCCGCATGCCAGTAGAGCGGACGGTAGAAATAGGTGGCATTGAGATATGTTCTGTACTGCCAGTCGAGCAGGATATAGCTCAAATCCATATTGCGCTGGCGCCAGTAAGCACCATACAGGTCATCGTATGTATCTACACTCATCAGGTAGTCAAGGTTCACCTCGTAAGCTGCCTCATACTGGTCTTCCGTAAGATTGAGCTCGTAAGCCATCTTGTCTGTCAGGAAGAGAGCCTGCTGTCTTGCCTGCTCATAACTCATTGCAGAAGCGGTAGTGAATGTCATCATGAACATGGCTACCAGAGCTATTATCATTCGTTTCATAATCGTATATCTTTAAATTGTTATACTTCATGTTTCTTTTTCTGGTGCAAAGATACGATGTTTTTTGCTTCCACGGTCGGGATTTCCCCTAAAGGGGTGGGGGAAAATCCCTACTTCTTTATTTTGTGCCTGCGCAGTTCTATATATAATTAAGGTATAGAACCGGAGTGGAGCGTAAAGGTTTGCGTGAAGTTTTTCGCTGTTTTTGGAACAATCAAACGAAATATTTACTACCTTTGCACTCAGAAAAAAACAATCTGATGAATAGATTGGAATTTAAAACGGAAAGTAAAAATAATAAAAACAAAATAAACAAATCATGAAAGAGCTAAAAGCATTAAACAAGCGCACTGCTCCTAAGAGCGTCGCTCCAGAGAAAATCATTCAGTTTGGTGAAGGTAACTTCCTCCGTGCATTCGTAGATTGGATTGTATGGAATATGAACAAGAAGACCGACTTCAACGGTTCTGTCGTTGTAGTTCAGCCATTGGCTGGTGGTATGGTTGACTGGCTGAACGGTCAGGACTGCCTCTATCACGTAAACCTTCAGGGTAAGGAGAACGGCCTGGCTATCAACACATTGGAGCGTATCGACGTTATCAGCCGTGCACTGAATCCATATTCTCAGAACCAGGCTTTCATGGCTTTGGCTGAGCAGCCAGAGATGCGTTTCATCATCTCTAACACTACAGAGGCTGGTATCGCATTCGATGACTCTTGCAAGTTTACAGATGCTCCTGCAGCTTCTTATCCAGGCAAGTTGGTTCAGCTCTTGTTCCACCGCTACAAGTTCTTCGAGGGCGACCCAACCAAGGGTATGATCCTGATGCCATGTGAGCTGATCTTCCTCAATGGTCACCACCTCAAGGAGTGTATCTATCAGTATATCGAGCTCTGGAAGGGCGATATGGGTGCTGATTACGAGGGCTTCAAGGAGTGGTTCACCAACCACTGCTACGTTTGCGCTACATTGGTAGACCGCATCGTTCCTGGTTTCCCACGCGATACCATCAAGGAGATTCAGCAGAAGGTTTGCTACAAGGACAACCTCGTAGTTAAGGCAGAAAGCTTCCACCTCTGGGTTATCGAGAAGGCAGAAAATATGACAGTAGAGCAGATGCAGGAGGAGTTCCCAGCTCATAAGGCAGGTCTCCACGTGCTTATCACAGATAATGAGAAGCCATACCACGAGCGTAAGGTTACCCTGCTGAATGGTCCTCACACCGTATTGAGCCCTGTTACATACCTCAGCGGTGTAAACATTGTTCGCGATGCCTGCGAGCACCCGGTATTGGGCAAGTACATCCACAAGGTACAGTTCGAGGAGTTGATGCAGACGCTGAACCTCCCAATGGATGAGCTGCAGAAGTTTGCTTCTGACGTATTGGAGCGTTTCGAGAATCCATTCGTAGATCATCAGGTAACCAGCATCATGCTCAACTCATTCCCTAAGTTTGAGACTCGCGACCTGCCTGGTGTCAAGATTTATCTTGAGCGTAAGGGCGAGTTGCCACAGGGTTTGGTATTCGGTCTCGCTGCTATCATCACTTACTATAAGGGTGGTGTTCGCGAGGATGGTGCTCCTATCCAGCCAAACGATGACCAGAAGATTATGGACAAGCTCACCGAGCTTTGGGCTACCGGCGATACCCAGAAGGTAGCTGAGGGCGTATTGGGCTTCGACTATATCTGGCACGAGGATTTGAACAAGACAGTTCCTGGTCTTACCGAGTTGGTTAAGAAAGATCTTGACCTTATTCAGGAGAAGGGCATGCTGGAGGCTGTTAAGACTATCCTCTAATTAAAAAAAATGTTCGTTCATAGGTTCAAATAACGATTAAGATTTGAAAAATAGTTATAAGGTTTTGTGTTAGCTATAATCTTCTAGCTAATAGGTTAAAGGCGGGGAGCTTGTGAAAGCTCCTCGCCTTTTTTGCTTATTGTCAGCTTTGTGATGTTTCTGAATCCTTAATGACCTTAATGACCTTGTCCTTAATGACAGGATGGTTGATGATGAGCGGCACTCTTTCTACCACTACCATGGAAGTGTCGAGGCCCAATGCCTTAGGCTCGTCAATACCTATCTTGCTGATAAGAGCGTAGATACTCATCAGCAGGTTCTGTTGGCGATTATCTGAACTCTCCGGGTAATATACGCGGTGAATGATGATGAATCGGAAATCGCCCGGAATTCCGTATTTGCGCAGCGAAGGATAGGTGCTTTGCAAATCTACCTTTCCGTCTGCTACCAGATCTTCCACTACTTGTCGCAGATAGAGACTCACCCTAGGCTCTATGCGGAAACCAATGTGCATGGTTACGCTGTAGAGGGTATCGGGAATCAGGGTCTCGCAGTTGTACTCCAGCGTATCAGGAGTGTCAACAAACTCCATGTTGATAAGCCAGTAATGGTCAGCACGTTTCGGCTGCTTGTTGATGATGGAGTAGAGCAACTTGTCATCTACGGCACCTTCCTTGTTGGCGTGGTTCACATAAACCAGATTGGAAGCGTACTTAGGGATGCTCTCGTCGGCCTTGATGTCGGAGATAATCTGATAATAATCATCCAGCGGTTTGGTGCTGATATAATGGCGGCGTATCTTCATGGCTTTCACCCACACGAACATCATCAGGAACAGGATTCCGCCAATGAGCATCGTACACCATCCACCTGCAAGAAACTTTGACAGATTGGCAGTCAGGAAGATGGCTTCGATGATGCAGTATGCGCCCATAAACAGCATCGTGAAAATCCGTGCCACTCCCTTGCTGTGCAGGTAGAAACCGAGCAGCAGGGTAGTCATCAGCATGGTGATGGTGATGGCGAGTCCGTAGGCTGCCTCCATGTGCGAGGAGTCGCGGAAGAGGAGGATGATGAGAACCACGCCGATGTACATGGCGAGGTTGATCATCGGGATATAGAGCTGCCCCTTAACATGAGTAGGATGCTTGATTCGCATGCGCGGCCAGAAGTGCAGGTTCATGGCTTCGCTCAATATGGAGAAGGTTCCGCTGATGAGTGCCTGGCTCGCAACGATTGCCGCACCCGTGGCCATGATGATGGCGAAGAACAGCATGCTCTGCGGCATGATGGCAAAGAACGGATTCACTGCCAGTGCCGTATCAGCATGATTCAGCACCCATGCTCCCTGTCCCAGATAGTTGAGAATGAGCATGGTCTTTACGAAGCCCCAGCTGATGGCGATGTTCTTTCTGCCGCAATGTCCCAGGTCGGAATAGAGAGCCTCTGCACCGGTAGTACAGAGAAATACGGCACCCAGAATCAGAAACCATTCTGGAGATTTTGCCAGCAGCATGGCAGCATAATAGGGGTTGAAAGCCTTCAGTATCAATGGGTAAGATGTGATGCTGAAAGCTCCCACCACGCCCAGCAGCAGGAACCATAGCAGCATAAATACGCCAAACGATTTGCCAATACTCTCTGTGCCAAACCGCTGCACGAAGAAGATGATGGTGATGATGGCAAGGGTGATGGGGATAACTGGTAGGTTGGGACTGATGCTTTCGAGCCCTTCGATGGCTGTTGTCACGGTGATGGCAGGGGTGATGATTCCGTCTGCCAGCAGGGTGCTTGCGCCAATGATGGCCAGTAGGTAAATCCACTTGTACTTGAGTCGGCGCAGCAAGGCATAGAGGGCGAGGATGCCTCCCTCGCCATTGTTGTCGGCACGCAGCGCCACGCATACATATTTGATGGTGGTCTGGAGGGTGAGTGTCCAGATGATGCATGACAGTGCGCCCAGAATGGTGCTCTCGCTGATGCTTTCGCCTGTATGCAGGATAGCCTTCATCACATAGAGAGGTGATGTTCCGATGTCTCCGAATACAATGCCTAATGTAACGAGCAATCCCAGAAAGCCTACTCTGTGATGATTGCAGGCTGCTGAACTTTCTGCTTTTTCTTTCATTTTTCTTCTCTTATTTAAATTAAATATTATCCTTTTTGGGACATGAAAATGTCCTTTGTGATTATAAATTTGCGTGCAAAGGTATAAACATAAGAGGTAAGATAGAATTTGTTTAACAAGATTTATCGGATTTAACCTTTATTCTTTGGAGATATGAAGAGACGAATAGAGGCGAATGCCGATAAGACTACTCGCGAGAAACTTCTGAACCTAGCGAACTTTCGCAAGCTCAGGAGTTAAAGGAGTTAAAGGAGTTATCGCTCCCTACGGTCGCTGAGGAGTTAAGACAACAGTTTTTTGGCGTAGTTTTTTAAGCAGCAAGACATACGTCTTAACTCCTTAACTCCTTTAACTTCCTGATATGCGAAAGTTTTGTAAGTTTCTTTTCAAGTGACTGTTGTAAAGAAAAAAACAGTTATTCAATGATGTGGTTGATGACCATTCCTGCGATAGCCATTCCGAAGGTTGCGGTGATGTGGCAGAGCGAACCGTTGATCTGTGCCTTAGTAGAGCACCATTCGTGTTCTACCAGTTGCTGGTCGCCCGGAGCATCATATACGGCAGTATCGGTACCCCTCTCTCCGCTAATGAGTTTGGCTTTCGGGCATAGGCATCCGCCCGTGCCGCAGGCTTTGTTCACCCCTTGGTTCTGCATCGGTTTTTCTTCACTGTATACGCACTGGAATTTTCGTCGTGGGAAGGTTTTGTTCTTCTTGAATTTCTTTCGCAGTGCTCTTGCCAGCGGGTCTCCATCCACCTTCCAGAATTCAGATTTTCTTACCATGAATGGGTCGGTGCGCAGGGCAGCTCCCATAGAAGATATAAAGGTGATTTCCTTAGGCAGGGCAGTGGCACGCAGAATGAGGTCAGCCTTATCCTTGAGCGAGTCGATGGCATCGATGATGAAGTCGTATTGCTCCATGTGGAATTCATCGGCAGTTTCTGCCTGATATATTTTCTGATAGGCTGTGATGTTGGCATCGGGGTTGATTTCGAGCAGTCGGTTGCGCAGTGCCTCTACCTTCACTTCGCCTATGGTTCGGCTTGTAGCCATCAGCTGGCGGTTGCAGTTGGTTACGCATACCCTGTCGCTGTCTACGATTGTGATGTTTCTCACGCCGCTTCTCAGGAGTCCTTCAGCGCACCATGATCCTACTCCTCCGATACCGAAGATGAGCACTCTTGCCTTCTGAATTTTCTCAAGATTATCCTTTCCCAGGAGCAGTTCGGTGCGTCGCTGCATTCCCTGCTCCATTGTCGTTATTTTATTCTCCATTTTATTGTTTGTAAAGAATTCTAATGTATATATCTGATGCAAAGTTAGTGAATAAGATCCGATGTCGGCTGATATGAATAAATGTTTATAATTCTTTAACTCATTTTTTTTATCCTATGCAGCTCGTTACTCCGAGCGTAGTGCCGAGCGCCGTCAAGATTGTGAGTACAATCTGAAAAATCTGTTTCCAAGTTTCTTTCTTCATAATTTTCTAGTTTTTTTAGTGATTAATAATGTTTTTGATTACAGGTGCAAAGGTACTACATTTTTCCTACACCACCAAAAATCACCTTGCAGAGTTATGTGAAATTCCATTAACATTTCTGCCATATTGTGTTAAAGAAAACAACTCATCGTTTTGCGGGTCATAACTCATAGCTTTGTGATGAGATAGTCATAGTTTTAGGGGCAATGAATGTATGCATCTCGATACCGCTAAAAAATCGATTACAAATTACAATTTCAGTTATTACAGTTTTATTTTGACCCAATGTCACGCTTTTAAAATGTAAGTATAGAAAAGTATATATAAATATATATAATTATATATATTTATATATAAATATTTGTAGTAACAGATTGTTACTACCTTCAAACCCTTATACCCCCTCAGGAAAAAACTGTAATAACTGAAATTGTAATTACCGTAATACAAATAATCTTCAAAAATCCTTGGTTGTTTCAAAAACATTTCGTACCTTTGAGGGCAGCATTGCTAAAGCATCCTGATGAAGCTTTGATGGATGACATCGGGGAAATGTGGTCGTTAGAGTGCTCACCTAAGTATTATGTTGATTGTTGGATGAATATGATGCAAAAATTTTATCTGAAATTCTGCCCAAATATTCAGAATAGCTTAAAATGAGCGATTTATGAGTGTTTTACCTCAATAGAGGTAATAATTTAGCAACGGTTCTAATTTCTGCAATGTGCATATGTTTGCTTGTCAAACAACTCTTGTCGTTTGCAAAAATATAACAATTTATTGGATACACAATAAAATGTATGTTTTTTAACGATTGATATTGATAAGTGAAAATTCTGTGGATGAACATCTCGGTTAATAAATCCTGAGATATTCATCACACAGAATTTGGGTATTGCATTTTAGAGGTTGATTTGAAAACCAATACTTTTCTAAAAACGATTAATCGCATCCTCAGCAGAACCGCTTCCGTTGTATTTATCTTTGAAACTATTGAAGTTGTAACTAATGGAAGCTATGATGCAGCGATTGAAGTTATTCACCTTTCTGTTCTGCACCACAAAATTAACCCTCTTTACATCGTTCAACTTCGAGCTATCAAACAAGTCCTCTGCTTTCAATGTTATCGTCAATTTCTTTTTAAGTAACTGTTTCTGTACCATCATATTGAATGACGAATAACCGTTTTGCTCGTAGATGCCATGATGTCCCTTAATGTTCCAAAAGAAATCACATCGAAAAAGCCAATCGTTCCTTAGTGCCACTACATTTTGGAAAGCGAAGAGACCGTATGGATGATTGTAGTCTAATTGCTCTCCATTATATGATAGCGTGAAATAAGGTTTATAGACACCCACCGTCAAAGTCGGTCGCCAACAACCCAAAAAAGGTGAAACAACACATTGCGCTCCTAGTTGCTGGAATTCCTTGGCATTGGTTGACATCCAAGTTACCGTTCCAGGTTTGCCGGATACAGCAACGACAGTCGGATGGATGTAATCCTTGATATACTGATAATCCAACTTGAAGTCGAATATGCTATAATTCACACTAAGTTCTGTATCATACACGTATTGCGGTTTCAGATAAATGTTGCCTTGCTCATAATGGTATTGATTGTTGTAGCTCACACTGTTGTTCAACTGACGAAACGAAGGACGGCTGACCCTGCTACTGAAATCAAGATTCATCCCCACTCTCCCAAACATAGTGGAAAGAGAAAGGGATGGAAGTAAGTCCGAATAATTAGTCTTGTTCTTTACTTCTCCTTGGTCTGTGTTGATGGCATGAATGTACTCATAGCGAAGCCCGATGCTTCCTTTCCATTTGGAGGCAGACAAACGAAAAGTGGCAAATCCAGCATACTTGGTTTCCTTATTCTTGAATTGGTCATCGGCTATCTTCCCTTCTTCGTTTACAGACATACCCCATGAACTGATTTTACTGAAATCCGTTCCGAAATCAAGCCTATTATTCTTATTCATGTTCCAAGCAAACACCCCTTTGAGTGCAGTCGCACGATTTCGCTGGTCGTTTTGCATATGCGTGATTTCTGAGACAGCATCTATTCTACTTGTCTCGCTCACTTGTTGCTTATGTTTCAGTTGAGCATAAACATAGTCGGCATCCAAGTTGAGCTGTAGGTTGTCTGTTAGTTTGCCGATATAATACAGATTGACATTGTGAAACCTTTCCTTTTCAGATTCTTCAGTCTTGTTGTCTGTAGATGTCAGCAGTTCATCATTCTTGTACGTCTGCATATAGTCGAAAGGAGAGTCGAGCATCTTGTAGTTGGAGATGCTTCCCAAATATCTTCCGCCGATAGTGTGATTCTTGTTTATGGCATAATTCATACCAACATTATAGTCATGAGAGTGAGAGCGGTCGGAATATTCAGAAGCAGAAATCTCATGAAATGTATCTTGCCCGTAATTGAACTGGTTAACATCATATCTGATGTCACTTCTCGTATTGTCATATTGATATGCGAGGAATATATCCAAAGCTCCCTTGTGGATGTTGAGGTTGACCTCCTCGTTGTTAGACAAATTCTTATGTTTGGAGATTTCCGCACCCACAATACCAGAAAGTCCATCCAAGGAATGGTGTACGGTAGTGATGTTTATGACACTCCTTGTTTCTGCATCGTATTCTGCCCCAGGGTTTGTTATGAGCTGTACAGACTTCACGTTGGTAGAAGAAAGGAGTGACAACCCTGAAGTATTAGTCTGCTTTCTTCCATCTATATAGATGACAGGCTCACCCTTACCAAACACCTCATACTTTCCATTTGTATAGAGCATCCCAGGAATATATTTGATTACATCTGTTGCCTTGCCAATATTTTTCAAATTGGAATTTTGAACGTCAAGCGTAAGTTTACCGTTTTCTCTTGATATGTATTTGCGATGCCCTTTAATCACAATTTTTTGCAGATTAATTGTAGCATCCTCCAAGGTTATGGCACCAACCTCACCGGTACGATATGCATTACAATAAGTTTTGTAGCCCACACAACTTACTTTCACAATCGCCTTTTTCACCTCGCAAGGAATTACGAACTGACCATCCTCATTTGTAACACCACCCGTGATAAAACTGGAATCACTAACATTGAGCAAAGCGACATTGGCGAAATCGACTGGTTGATGGTGAGTGTCTACAATGCGTCCCATCATTCTGTTAGAAGTCTTTTGAATACATTCTACAATGATAATATTATCCACTTGTTTCATCTTGATAGGGTAAAAACCTATCAAGTTCATGATGGCATCTGGAACACTTTCATTTTTGATGTTCTTTGTCACCTTGAAATCCTCCAACTCGTCATACACAAAGTTGATGACATACTTATCCTGTCGAGCATTCAAATCCTTCAATGCCGCAGAAAATGACACATTATTATATTGTCGAGTGATACGTTGGGCAGAAACGCCCATACTTATCACCGAAAGCAAAATCAAACTTTTCAGATATTTACTCATAGCCTATTCCCTGTTTTATAGTCCATATACTGTATATACAGTTGAGCCAAGCAAAAAACTAAGCAAAACAATAACTTTTTTCAAAATTTACAGAAAAAACATTCAACGACTCCTTGTCTTCCACAAAGCCATAGGATGAAATTTGATTCTATTGACCATCTCTTTATCCTCGAACAGCAGATTTAGACAGCAAAGGCCTGTCATGGAAATAGTTGAGATCTCCACCAATCGCATCACCTTTTCGAGGTTGTCGCGAATAAAGCTTTGCTCCTTGGCGATGATGTCAAGAGCTTGTTTGTTATATGAGTTCATATTCTTCCTTCGATGTTAGTTCTTGCGGCACATACATGCGCCATTTATTTACAAATGTATCCGACTCTTCGTTGTTGGTCAACCACTTGACGCTTTTGGTTCCCTTGGCTCGGCACAGCTCCAAGAGAGATTCTGAGATTTTGGCTTGTTCCTTGATTCGCTCCAACAGATAGCCAGTCTTCTGGTACAGAAAAGCCTTGTTGTATTTTGCGAGATAATCGATGAGCCTTTCCTCATTGAGCAAGACGATACCCTCCATACAATGCAGCAATTCCTCGATACCACCAGCTCGGTCGATGCGGTCAAAACAATCCAACAACGTCCCCTCCACATCCGTTACTCGCACGTATGGATTTCCCTTGGGAGTCATCATACCAACGATTTCCTTTGTTTGTCTGCAATAGGTGTAATCCACATCATCGAAAGAAAAGGGATTGAAGCGAGTCATGCTTTTCACAAAAACCTCATTGAAGGGTTGATGAGCCAATCCATGAAATTCCAATGCTGTGTGATAACTGATGCAAGCTGTAGGTGACAAGTGGCTTCCTATCTCATACTTGTCGCAAACAGGTAAACCAGATGCAATATCCTTCATGCAATAGGTATTGCGCCGTATAGCCACAATCCACCCTTGTTGCTTGTACCTAGCAAGCAACGCCTCCACCGCCTTCACCTTGTCTTTCAGAGCCTCAGAAAGTTCATCCAAAGTGAATATCCGCAGCTTGTATAATATACTTAATAGTTCTGTCATTGTTTCTAATTTTGCGCAAATATATGAAATCTAATTTATTTATGAGAAAAATCAGAAACTTTTTATGCTTTTTTATATGTTCTTTCCTTCTTAATTGCCCGACTGCGGAGGTTCGCCCAGTGGCTGGAGGCGCAAGATTTGTATATCTCAACTATCTGCATAGGATTATCCAACAGCCAAAGATGAATAAGTCTCTCGCAAATGCGAAAAAGCCTTTCCTTGATGGCTACCAGAACGCTTCTGAAATTACGTCACGACGTATCTTTTACTACGTCCGGACGTAACTTTTGCTGCGTCGGGACGTAGCAAATGCTACATCGGGACGCATTTTTTACTGCATCTGGATGTATCTTTTACTGCATCAGAACGTAATTTTCCTCCCTTTTTCGCCAGTAAAATTCCCCAAAAACGATAGAAAAAGCCTCGTATTAAACCGAAAAAACAACTTTTTGCTCAATATCTTCTTGGTTTTTGCCCAAAAATCCCTCAAAAACACCATTATTTTGCTGATTTTATGCCAAAAGTGGTAATAGGTGGCAATAAGGTGACAATAAAAACACCCATTATTGTCACCCGTTATCCTCTAATAATCAAAGAGTTAAGTATAAGTGTGACAAATGTGACATTAAATTAGAAAAATATACACATGTAATACTACAGAATACTGATATAGCTCAGTCAGCTAACTCAAGTAGTTCAATCAGCTAACCCAACTAGTTCAGTAAGCTAACTCAAGTGACTCAATCAGCTGACGCAGATATCTCGACAAGCCGAGGGATACGTCTCCGTTAGCCTACGGAGTCGTATCCGTAACCCAATGCAGTCATATTCTTAACCCAATGCAGTCATATTCTTAACCCCACGCAGCCATGTCTGTAGGCAAACGGAAGCACATCATGGCAAACTATCAGACATAATAAATCCCAGAACTGCTTGGAAGAGCAATTCTGGGATTTATTATACCATTTGTTTATTATTTATATTATATAGATTAATTTGTTACTGAAGTTTCGCATGTTTTACCCTACACGCCCTTTCAGGGCGTGCTGCTTCTGGAGCTTTTGGGCTTTACCTTTCCCTTCGGCCGGTGACCGTTGGTTCAGGGCGTATTGGGTAATTTCAACCGTACAGGTCGAAAAGTTTTAGAAAAAGTTATCAGATAGTATTGGGGATAGCAAAATCTTTACTTTTTTACCTTTTTACTTTTTATACCTTTAAAAATCCCAGAAATCTCTTGCAGATATGAAAATAAAACCGTAACTTTGCGGCATGGATTTTTAAAACAGAAGATTATGAAACAGGTAGAAGAAAGATACATCAGCTTGCTGACCGACTTCGGTTTCAAGCGAATTTTTGGAACAGCAATGAACAAGGATTTGCTCATTTGCTTCCTCAACAGCTTGTTTAACGGCCAACAGGTTGTGAAGGACGTGTCGTATCTGAACCCGGAGCACGTAGGAGATGTATATACCGACCGCAGAGCCATCTTTGATGTATATTGCGAGGGCGAAAACGGCGAGAAGTTCATCGTTGAAATGCAGAATGCCTACCAGACGTATTTCAAGGATCGCGCCCTTTTCTACTCAACCTTTCCTATCCGTGAACAGGCACCAAAGGGGAGTGAATGGGATTTCAGACTCAATCATGTCTATACCGTTGCCCTGCTCAACTTCAGCATGAACGAGGACGCATTCGACAAGGAGAAAATCCGCCATCATGTGCAGTTGTGCGACACTGCTACCCACAAAGTATTTTACGACAAACTCGAATATATTTATGTAGAGATTTCCAAGTTCAACAAACCCCTGGAAGAACTGGATACGCTCTACGAGAAGTGGCTCTATGCACTGAAGAATCTCTATAAACTTACCCAGCGCCCGAAGGAGCTGTGCGACAAGGTCTTCGACCGTCTCTTCGAGGAAGCCGAGATAGCCAAGTTTACTCCGCAGGAGATGAGGGAGTACGAGACCAGCAAGATGGCATATCGCGACATCAAGAATTCCGTAGACACTGCCAAGCGTGAAGGTATAGCTGAGGGTATGGAAAAGGGAATGAAGGAAGGTATGGAATTAGGTATTGCGAAAGGTAAGCAAGAAGGTCTTGCGGAAGGTATGGAAAAAGGTATGAACCAGAAAGCCCTGGAAATAGCTAAGAATATGCTGGCAATGGGACTTTCAGCCGAACAGGTTGCCAAGGCTACCCAGCTGCCTTTAGATATCATCAAGAATCAGAACAACTCATAAAAAACAGAAAGCGGAGATGTAGATTACAAATATCACCATATAATCAAGGGTCTATACGCCACCTTTTCATCGTGGCATATAGACCACTCAACATTTAACAATCTCTAACATTATCGGAATTTCTATATTCTGTTTCCTGATTTTGGAAAAGTGTACGAGTTCGTACACAATCTTAACTGGACACATTAGGCGACGGTTATCTGAGAATAAAAAGAGGGTGAGTCATCTGGTTATGACACACCCTCTTTTTTGTCTTTTTATTTCTTTTTCTTCTTCTTCTTTTTGATGCCGAAGAAATCGCGGAGGCCGTTGAAGTCTTTCTTCATGATGAGACCGAGACCCTGCGTGTTCAGACTGTTGCGCGTAAAATAGCGGTCGTTGGTCTGATTGTACATGTGTATGGCGAGGTTGCCGTTAGGGAAGATGAGGTAGCGGAGGTCAAAATCACCGATGAAACTCTGCGTGGCATTCGGATTGTCGCGATAACCGAACTGGCCATTGAAGAGTAACCGGTTGTTGAGCAGCTTGCCACTCAGAATGCCCTCATATTCGGCATTGTTGAAACCTTCATCGCCCGTAGATATGTTGGCACCGAAATTCCAGTTGTTGCTCTTCACCACGTTGGAAAGTACGGTGTTCAGCTGCTGCGAGATGGTGCCGCTCAGCAGGCTCTGCATCGCCAGCGAAGTCTGACTCTGCTGTTCACCATCCTCGCTCACCTGGTTGTTGTTGGTCTGGGCGTAGAACCGGCCGATGCCCAAGAGATAGAGCACCTGCTGGTTCATCTCTTCCTGCGAATTGATGATAGAGTAGATCATCTGCTTCGCATCGCTGTTAACCGTAGGCAGGTCCATAGAGAAATCTACCTTAGGCGATTGAGGCGTGCCGGTGATGTCCATCAGGCAGTCTACGCGGATGTTGTTGCCCGAGAACGAACGGCCTATGCGCAGGTCGCTCAGCGGCACTCCGTTTACGGTATATTTAGCCCGCAGATTGAGTGGGGCGTTGTATGGGTTGCCACCGAAGGCGATGGTGCCGCCCGGCATAAACTCGAACTCCTTCTTGATGAGATTCTGGATGGTGAGCTTGTAGGTGCCGTGGTCTACCACATAGTTGCCAAACATGTCGAACGAGCCCTTGTTGAAGTAGTTGGCGCGAATTACGCCATCTCCGTTCAGGGTGATGTAATCGCCCGACTGCTCGTCCATAATCAGCTTGAGCGTGAGGTTCTGGTTGGTGTTTACGAGGAAGTTGATGCGCATATCCGATTCGAAATCGATGTCATCCTCTCTCTGTTTCGTGGTTGGAGCCCCGTTCAGGCTGTCCATGATATCCGGCACAATCTCGTGCCAGTGGATAAAGCTCTTGTCGCTGATGGCGTCCGGACTTGCCACATTATATACAAAGATGCTGCCCGGTTCGGGCTCGGCGTTGATATCGATGACGGTTTCGCCGCTCTTGCCGTGGATGCCTACCTCGCCCGTGGCATAGATGGTGCCATAGAAGGTGTTGTCGCCAAACTCGCGGGTATCGAAGCCCAGGAAGTTGTGCGCCTTGATATCGAGGTCGTAGCTCAGCCTGGTGAGGTGCTTGTGGTGGATGCCTCCGCTCAGGATGGCTATGTTGCTGTTGCGGTCGAAGATGGTATCATTCTCTATGAGGATATCATCTGGGATAGCGTGGGCACGGAGCGCATCGAAGGTATAATCGGTGTTGAGCTGCTTGAGGTGCACCTTGCCGTGAGCGGTAAGGTCGCCTACGAGATTGATGTTTTTCAAATCGCCTACCACATTGAGATGCCCATCGCCCCAGGCTTCTACCTGGTTCATGAAACTGCCGCAGAAATTCTCGAGGAATTTCATGCTGGTGCCCTGGGCATCGATACCCAGGTCGATATAGTTGCGCTTAGGCGAGACGTATCCGTTGATGAGCGTCTGATGCTCCGGACCATCGTCGGCAACTGCATGAATGTCAATCTGTTCGAGCTCCTTGTTGAAGTTGACACCAGCATGGAGCACACCGAGCGGTCCGTTTTCGAAGGTAAACTCCTTCACGTCTAGCTGGGCGTAGGCATCAGGGTCGTTGAAGAGGCTCTTGATGATAGCCTTGCCCGAAGCCTTGCCGGTGAAATCTACCGAATGGAAATTGATGAGGTTCAGCACGTATGCCACATCCACATCCTTCAGGTCGGCTACGATAGAATCGGTCTTCTCGGGTGTAGCAAGACCGGAAACGATGACGTGCTGCTGGTCGTGGCTCACGGCGAAATGGTCTACCAGCAGGCGGTTCTTGCTGTAGATGATGTCGGCAGGATGAACCTCCCACGGCGTGCCGTCGATTCTGATTTCAGACGGGTGTATGGTTACGTGGGCGGTAGAAACATGATTTTCGTTCTTGAAGAACTGCGCCCTCGTATCGATGATACCCTGGATAGGGAGCTTGGCCGAATGGTTGTTGTAGAAGAGCTTGGCGAAGAGCTGGTTGTCGGCAGCGGCTGCCTTTACGTGGATGCCCGGTCCGTTATCTCCCCATTTGCCCTGCCTGATCTGCGCATCTACCTTGAGCGAATCGTTGATGGTATGCAGTCGCACTTTGGCTCCATGATAGTTTTTTGCGCCATAGCTGAAGTCAGCCACGCTGGCATAGATGTTGACGGTTTTCTCGGCATCGTTCACGAATCCATCGGCAATGACGGGCTGCTCTATCTGCAGCGGAATGCCCAGCATGCGCTGCAGTATCTCGGTAGAGGTGATTTCTGCCTGGAAGGTGAAATGGTTCTTCGCACTCCTGTCTACCTTGCCGATGCCCGGAAGGGTAGGCAGTTTGCTGGCTATCAGGTTGGTGAAGCTCTTGGTGAGGGTAGCGTAATCGTACTCTCCGTCAACATGGATGCTGGCGAACGGGGCTTCGAGGTCGAAATAGCTGTCCTTGCCCTGGTTCTTGGCGCTTACGGTGATGCCATCGAGACTGTAGGTCTTGTCGGCTACCTTCAGTCCCAGGATGGATGGCAGCAGATGCTGTACATGGGCAGTAGCTGCATACTGCTTGCGCGGGATGGAGTAGGAGCCTTCTACCCGGATGTTGGCGTTAGGGTCGTCGATGGATGCGAGTCCCTCGAGCAATCCCCGGTTATAGCTGCCGTCTATCTGAATGTTGCGGTAGCTGTACTTGTTGAAATCGAAGCGCGGAATGCTGCCCTTGGCATAGAAATGCTGCTTGTTGCCGTGAGCCGAAAGCGATGCTGCCAGAATGCCGAACTGCCCGTTGTCGAGGATTCGGCCCAGGTTGATGCCCTGGGTGTTGATGCTAGCCTTGAGCTCGGAGCCAGCCTTTTCGGCCTTGATGGCTACTTCGCCCACGCCGGTCTTCAGCTGGCCGCGGGTGCCTGCCTTCTTGCCAGCACCATATACTTCACCTATATAATATATGTCGCCCAGGCGCAGCACTTCTTTCGGAATGCTGATGCGTTTGCCCAGATTCCTGGAAACCTCTCCGATGCCATCGCCTGATATCTTGAGGGCTGAGATGTTTGCCTTCCAGCGCAGAAGGCGGTCCCAATCGCTCACACGGCCGTTAGCCCTGAGCAGCAGACTGCCGCTCTGAGTCTTGAATTCGAGGTTATGGATGCGGGCAGATGTACTGGTGCCCGAAAACTGGAGATGAAGCTGCAGGGCATCCTTGAACTTGCGGAGTTCAGGCACGAAGCAGGCAATATCGGCAAGCGTGATGACGGATGGCTTGATGCCGCCCTGAAACTGGAGTGTAGGCTTTACGATATGCTTGTTCTCGATGCGGTAGGTAGCGCGCAGGTCATCAAACTGCAATTGCGAATGAGGGAGCTCGATGCTGAAGTCTCTGAGCAGGGCTTGCTGCTGGTCGGCATCGAGTTTGAATCTCAGATTCCTGAGTTGAAGTCCTGATTTATCTTTCAGCGCTATCTTCTTGACAGCCAGATGGATATCCTTGTCGGTGAGATGGCCCAGAATAATGTGGGCAGAGAGGTCGGTGATGCCCAGATGCTGCGGCGAAAAGACGCCCGGCTTAGGTGCAATATCGCGCTGGTTGTAGGCAACGGCACCATGCCGGATAATCAGGCTTCCGATGTGCAGGTCGAGCGGAGTATGGCGGGTGGTATCTTTCGAAGCCAGCGAATCGAGCACGAACTGGATGTTCATCGGGCTCTTGGCATCCTGCTTGTAGATGTTGGCGTTGAGACCGAAGAGCTGGGCAGATGAAACCGAAATCTTGCCATCCTTCAAAGGCAGGAAATCGAGTTTTGCCGACACGCGCGAAGCACAGATCATGCTGTCGCCCTTCTGGTCGAGCATCATCACGTCATCTATGATAATGCGGTTGAAGAAGCCCAGGTTCACCTTTCCGATACTTACCTGAGTGCCGAATTTCTGGGCCAGCGCACCGGCTACTTCAGAGCCGATGAAGGCCTGTACTGGTGGCACGTGCAACAGTACGACAAGCAAGAAATAGACAGCAGCCAGCGTCCATATAATGCTATTGATGATATGTTTTAAATGTTTCAGAGTTGCTTTCTCTAGTTTACAAAAATGTTACTAATTTGAATTTTGCGACAAAATTACGGAAAAATCGGCATAAAATCGAATAATTCACACAATTTTTCTTTTTTATATCACTTTTTTTCACTATTTTTGCAGCACGTTAGAAGTTTCAGCATAGAAGTAGATAAAATACTGAACTTTCGCATGTGGTTTAAGTACGGGCTGAAAGGCCCAAAAGCTTAGAAGCAGTACGCCCTGAAAGGGCAGAAGCTCCTAGCCCAGGGCATCGCCCTGGGTATAATAGCAATCAGCAAGGCGCCCTGTAAGGGCAAAAGCTTTGTTAATTGCCCGGTATTTTAAAGCTTTTGCCCTTACAGGGCGACAGGTTTGCGTCCGTAATTACCCAGGGCGATGCCCTGGGCTAGGAGCTTTTGCCCTTTCAGGGCGTATGGAGCTTACTTGAGAAAGTTCAGTAAAATATATGTTTTATGGCAGATGGCCAGTATAGCGTCTTGATGAGGGCGCTGACGCATATATCTTGAAGTGATTAGTAAGTTTATATTTAATATTTTTTAATGTAGTTATGGCAAATGTGATTAAGTTACGTAAAGGCTTGGACATTAACCTTACGGGTAAGGCTTCCAAGGATGTAACGCTCCAGGTGGCTCAGGCTGGCGAGTATGCGCTGGTTCCTGCGGCTTTCGTGGGTGTGACTCCTAAGGTAGTGGTACGCGAGGGCGATCATGTCAATGCCGGAGATGCCTTGTTTGTGAACAAGGCTTGCCCGGAGGTGAAGTTTGCCTCGCCAGTGAGCGGAGAAGTAACCGCCATTGAGAGAGGTGAGCGCCGAAAGGTGCTTTGCGTGAAGGTGAAGGCCGACGCAGTACAGACCTCTACGGATTTTGGTAAGAAAAACGTTGATGCGTTAGACGGTGAGGCTGTCAAGCAGGCGCTGCTTGAGGCTGGTCTCTTCGGATACATCAACCAGTTGCCTTATGCTGTGTCCACAACTCCCGACACCAAGCCTAAGGCAATTTTCGTTTCTGCCCTCCGCGACATGCCGCTCGCAGCCGACTTTGAGGTAGAACTCGAAGGCAACGAAGAGGCTTTCCAGACTGGTTTGACAGCCTTGAGCAAGATTGCGAAAACTTATCTTGGTGTTGGCGTTGACCAGCACAGCAATGCGCTCGGCGAGGCTAAGAACGTAGAACTCAATGTATTCGACGGTCCTTGCCCGGCAGGTAATGTAGGCGTACAGGTGAACAACATCGACCCGGTAAACAAGGGCGAGGTGGTTTGGACTGTAGATCCAGCATCGGTTATCTTCTTCGGAAGACTCTTCCTGACAGGTAAGGTTGATTTGCACAAGACTGTAGCTGTGGCTGGTAGTGAAATCAAGACTCCTGGCTATGCTGAAGTATTGGTAGGTACACCTTTAAGCAGTTTTGTAGCCAATCAGCTGAAAGCTACTGACCATGTGCGACTTATCAATGGCAATCCTCTTACCGGTGTAAAGACGACCACTGCCGATTTCGTAGGTGGTCATACATCAGAGATTACAGCCATCCCAGAGGGTGATGACAACGACGAGATGCTGGGTTGGATTCTTCCACGTACCGATCAGTTCTCTACATCGCGTTCCTATCTCTCCTGGCTCTTCGGCAAGAAGAAGGAGTATAATCTCGATGCCCGCGTGAAGGGTGGCGAGCGCCACATGATCATGAGCGGCGAGTATGACAAGGTGCTCCCGATGGACATCTATGGTGAGTATCTCATCAAGGCAATCATCGCCGGCGATATCGACAAGCAGGAGCAGCTCGGTATCTACGAGGTAAGTCCTGAAGATTTTGCTGTGGCTGAGTTCGTGGATTCATCTAAGCTCGAATTGCAGAAGATTGTACGCGAGGGCTTGGATACCCTGCGCAAGGAGAACGCTTAGTTTTAGTTTACAGTTGACAGTTTATAGTTGATAGCAATGCTGCTAAAGCCCTATAAACTCTTAACTATTAATGATTATAATAATGAGTGCATTAAGAAATTATCTCAATAAGATAAAGCCTAACTTCCAGAAGGGAGGTAAGCTGCATGCTTTCGAGAGCGTGTTTGACGGTTTTGAGAGCTTCCTGTACGTGCCTAATACTACAGCGAAGAGCGGAGCCAGCATCCACGATTCCATCGACTCGAAGCGCATCATGAGCTTTGTGGTAATCGCCCTGATTCCTGCTTTGCTCTTCGGTATGTATAATGTGGGATACCAGAATTTCAAGGCTGCAGGTACACTGGATACTGCCAGCTTCATCGAGGTCTTCGGCTTCGGATTCCTGGCTGTCCTCCCTAAGTTGCTGGTAAGCTACATCGTGGGTCTCGGCATCGAGTTTGCCTGGGCTCAGTGGAAGCACGAGGAAATCCAGGAGGGTTACCTCGTCAGCGGTATCATCATCCCATTGATCATTCCTATCTCTACACCGCTGTGGATGCTCGCTCTGGCGTGCGCCTTCGCAGTCATCTTCTGCAAGGAAATCTTCGGTGGCACAGGTATGAACATCTTCAATGTGGCTGTGGGTGCCCGTATGTTCCTCTTCTTCTCATATCCACTGGCTATGAGTGGTGATAAGGTCTGGGTGGCTAAGGATGCTATCTTCGGTCTGGGTAACACCCTGCCTGATGGCTTCACAGCTGCTACTCCTCTCGGTCAGCTGGCTCAGGGCAGCATGCCTTCAGCTAGTCTCTGCGATTCTATCATCGGTTTCATTCCTGGCTGTATCGGTGAGACTTCAGTCATCGCCATCGCCATCGGTGCCATCATCCTTCTCTGGACAGGCATCGCATCATGGAAGACCATGGGCAGCGTATTCGCAGGCGGCATCGTGATGGCGCTTATCTTCCAGGCTCTCGGCATGACACCTATCGCCTGGTATGAGCACATCGTTCTCGGTGGTTTCTGCTTCGGAGCCGTATTCATGGCTACCGACCCTGTAACCTCTGCCCGTACAGAGAAGGGTAAGTACTTCTACGGATTCTTCATCGGTGCCATCGCCGTTGTCGTACGTGTGATGAACCCAGGTTATCCAGAGGGTATGATGCTCGCTATCTTCTTCGGCAACATGTTTGCTCCACTCATCGACTACTGTGTAGTTCAGGGCAACATCTCTCGCCGTGCTAAACGTGCTATTAAATAATGTAGGAGGAATGTAGATATGAAGACAAATTCAAATAGCTATACTATTATCTATTCGGTTATCATCGTGGTAATCGTGGCATTCCTGCTCGCGTTCGTGTCTTCTTCGCTGAAGGCAACACAGGATGCCAACGTGGCACTTGATACTCAGAAGCAGATTCTCAACTCCCTGAACCTGCGCGGCCTTGACAACGCTACTGCGGCTGCCAAATATAAAGAGGTGGTGAAGGACGAGAAGGAGAAAGACGGCATGAAGTATTACGAGTGCGAGATTGATGGTCAGAAGAAGACCGTTTACTCTGTAAAGGGTATGGGTCTCTGGGGCGGCATTTCAGGCTTCATTGCCGTGGATGCCGACAACAACACCATCTATGGCGTATATTTCAACCACGAAGGCGAGACAGCCGGACTCGGTGCTGAAATCAAGGACAACCTGAAGTGGCAGCAGAAATTCCAGGGCAAGAAGATTCACAAGGATGGAGTAGAGGGCATCGCTCTGGGCGTTGAGAAAGACGCTCCTGCCGGCGACCCTAACAATGTGGATGCCGTTACCGGTGCTACATTGACATCCGACGGTGTGGATGCCATGCTCAAGGAAGGTCTTGCTAAATTCATTAAATAATTAAGCGAAATTATGGCATTATTTAGTAAACAAAATAAGGAGGCATTCATCAAGCCACTGAACGGCGACAACCCTATCCTCGTTCAGGTGCTTGGTATCTGTAGTGCCCTGGCTGTTACTTCCCAGCTGAAGCCAGCCATTGTGATGGGACTTGCCGTTACTATCATCACGGCATTCTCTAACGTGATTATTTCCATCATCCGCAACACCATCCCTCAGCGCATCCGTATCATCGTCCAGCTGGTGGTAGTTGCTGCCCTGGTTACCATCGTGAGCCAGGTGCTGAAGGCTTTCGCCTACGACGTGAGCGTGCAGCTCTCTGTGTACGTGGGTCTGATCATCACCAACTGTATCCTGATGGGTCGCTTGGAGGCGTTCGCCATGATGAACAAGCCTTGGCCTTCATTTCTCGATGGTGTAGGTAATGGTTTGGGTTACGCCCTCATCCTCGTGATTGTGGGTGCTGTTCGTGAGTTCCTGGGCCGCGGCTCTTTGCTCGGTTTCCAGCTGATTCCAGAGGGAGCTTACAACTTCGGATATGTTAACAACGGTATGATGACCATGCCAGCCATGGCATTGATTCTCGTTGGATGTGTAATCTGGGTACATCGTGCCTATATTTATAAGGAGGAGAAGTAAGATGGAGCACGCAATAAGTTTGTTTTTCCGTTCGATTTTCGTCGATAACATGATCTTCGCCTACTTCCTGGGTATGTGTTCATACTTGGCAGTATCCAAGAACGTGAAGACCTCTTTGGGCCTGGGCTTGGCAGTAACCTTCGTGTTGCTCATCACCGTGCCTGTAGATTACCTGTTGCAGACCAAGGTGCTCAGCGCCGATGGAATCCTGGGTGTTGACCTCACTTACCTGAGCTTCATCCTCTTCATCGCCGTCATCGCCGGTATCGTGCAGCTGGTAGAGATGATTGTAGAGAAGTTCTCACCATCGCTCTATGCAGCGCTGGGTATCTTCCTGCCATTGATTGCCGTAAACTGTGCCATCATGGGTGCATCGCTCTTCATGCAGCAGCGCATCCTGATGGAGCCTACCAATACTCAGGCTATCACCTCAGTATGGGATAGCATCGTTTATGCCGTAGGTTCCGGATTGGGTTGGACTCTCGCCATCGTGCTGATGGGAGCCATCCGCGAGAAGATGCAGTATTGCGACGTGCCAAAGCCATTGCAGGGACTCGGCATCACATTTATCACAGTAGGCCTCATGGCAATGGCTATGCTTTGCTTCTCAGGCTTGAAAATCTAAAATAGGAGGACTATAGATATGGGTAATACATCATTTATATTGGCTAGTATCGGAGTTTTCCTCGTGGTGATTCTCCTGCTGGTTATCATCCTGCTCGTGGCTAAGAAGTATCTGAGCCCTAGCGGTAATGTAAATATCGAAATCAATGGCGACAAGACCATCAACGTGCCTCAGGGCAGCAGTTTGATGACTACGCTGAATGAGAACGGCATCTTCCTGCCTTCTGCCTGCGGCGGTAAGGCAAGCTGCGGCCAGTGTAAGGTTCAGGTGCTCGAGGGCGGCGGCGAGATTCTCGATTCTGAGAAGCCTCACTTCACCCGCAAGCAGATTAAGGACCACTGGCGTCTGGGATGCCAGTGCAAGGTGAAGGGCAACCTGAAGATCAAGGTGCCTGAGAGTGTGATGGGCGTGAAAGAGTGGGAGTGCGAGGTTATCTCCAACAAGAACGTTTCATCATTCATCAAGGAGTTCAAGGTGGCATTGCCTCCAGGCGAGCACATGGACTTCGTTCCGGGTTCTTACGCTCAGATCAAGATTCCTGCATACGACAGCATCGATTACGACAAGGACTTCGACAAGGATCTCATTGGCGAGGAGTACATCGGAGCATGGAAGAAATTCAACATCTTCTCTCTCAAGGCTCACAATCCAGAGCCTACCGTTCGTGCTTACTCTATGGCGAACTATCCTGACGAGGGTGACATCATCACCCTGACCGTACGTATCGCCACAACTCCATTCTTGCCACGTCCACAGGTAGGATTCCAGAACGTACCAACAGGTATCGCTTCTTCTTACATCTTCTCATTGAAGCCAGGCGACAAGGTAATGATGAGTGGTCCTTACGGTGACTTCCATCCTAACTTCACTTCTGGCAAGGAGATGATCTGGATTGGTGGTGGTGCCGGTATGGCTCCATTGCGTGCGCAGATTATGCACATGACCAAGACTTTGCACACTACCGACCGTGAGCTTCACTTCTTCTACGGAGCGCGTGCATTGGGTGAGGCATTCTTCCTTGAGGACTTCTGGGAGCTTGAGAAGGAATTCCCTAACTTCCACTTCCATCTTTCATTGGACCGCAAGGACCCTGTGGCAGATGCTCAGGGCGTGAAGTACTACGAGGGATTTGCTGTTAACTGCATCCGTGATACCTACTTGAAGGATCATGAGGCACCAGAGGATTGCGAGTACTATCTCTGCGGACCTCCAATGCTGATCAAGACAGTAACAGATTATCTGGATTCTCTCGGAGTAGATCCTGAGAGTATCATGTACGATAACTTCGGATAAAACGATAATTCAATCAAAAGAGCAATGCTTGTTCTCAAAAAAAATGAGAGGCAAGTGTTGCTCTTTTTTTTATTTTTCTGAATATATACAATATAATAGAGATAATTACGTTTTTATCTTGAAAGTATAGATTTAATTATGAATAAGATAAAGGTAGGTGTATGTTTTGCCCTTTGCAGTCTGGCAGCCCCATCTATGGCACAGTATATGTGGCAAGAGGAGGATGGCACGGAGAAGATAGATCTTCGGGAAGATATACAATATGGTGTTGAGATGCAAGGGTCGTTTTCGAAAGGTAAAACCCCATTGTGGCTTAACGCAAACAAACATGGATTAAGTTCTTTAGAGAAGAATAACGGCTATCTCAGAGGTAGTCTGGTTCGTCCGCTTTCTGCAGATTCTGCCCGCCGCTGGGCTGTAGGATATGGAGTAGATGTGGCGGTACCGGTAAACTATACCAGCCATGTAGTGGTGCAGCAGGCTTATGTGGAGGCCCGCTGGCTTTATGGTGTGCTGACTGCAGGTGCCAAGGAATATCCGATGGAGCTAAAAAACCAGTCGCTCTCCAGTGGTAGCCAGTGTCTGGGTATCAATGCTCGTCCGATACCTCAGGTTCGTCTGGCGCTTCCTGAATATTGGACGCTTCCGTTTGGTAGAGGCTGGCTGCAACTGAAAGGTCATCTGGCTTATGGTATGACTACGGATGATGGCTGGCAGCATGATTTTACGAAACGGCAGACTAAATATTGTGACCACATGCTCTATCACAGCAAAGCAGGTTTTCTGCGTATCGGAAACGAGAATGCTTTCTTTCCGCTCAGCATAGAAATGGGCTTGGAAATGGTTGCTCAGTTTGGTGGCAATGCATATCGTCCAATAGGTGACAGTATGGTACAGATTCCTACCGAGAAAAATCTGAAAGGCTTCTGGCATGCGCTGTCGGCAACGGGCTCTGATGCAGGTGAAGGGGCTTATGCCAATGTTGCCGGCAACCAGTTGGGCAGTTGGCTGATGCGTATCAATTATGACACTGACAGTTGGAAAGCTGCCATCTATGCCGATCATTATTTCGAAGATCACAGCCAGATGTTTCTCCTCGACTATAATGGATATGGTGAGGGCGCAGACTGGAATAAGAAAGTAAAACGCCGTTTCTTCATGTATTCGCTGAAGGACATTATGCTAGGCTTCGAACTGAATCTGAAGTATTCGCGCTGGCTGAAAAATGTGGTGCTGGAGTATCTCTATACCAAATATCAGAGTGGTCCGTACAATCATGACCGTACATCGGGTATCGCAGACCATATAGCGGGTACTGATGATTATTATAACCACAGCATCTATCCTGGATGGCAGCATTGGGGCCAGGTGATAGGAAATCCACTCTACCGTTCGCCTATTTATAATAACGACGGATATATTGATATCAGAAACAACCGTTTCATAGCTTATCATCTGGGTTTTGATGGTCAGCCTACACAGCGGTTGGGCTATCGTATATTAGGCACCTATCAGAAAGGTTGGGGTACATATAGCAACCCGTTTACACAAAAGCATCATAATGTAAGTTTTCTGGTAGAGGGTCATTACGATTTCCCGCATCAGTGGCAGTTGAAGGCAGGTTATGCGATGGATTTCGGTAGCGAAAAGATGCTGGGGCATAATGCCGGTATGCAGATAACCATCAGCAAAAGAGGTTTGCTGACGAAAAGAAAATAATAATCGATAAGATAGAAAATATGAAAAAGATAATAGGGGTGCTTTCCCTTGCTGTTATGATGCTCACTCTAAGCTCATGTGAGGTAGAAACAAGCCAGAATGGTGATTTGGATGGTTTCTGGCATCTGGAGCAGGTAGATACTTTAGCTACAGGGGGTACTTGTAACTTTGCAGATAAGCGCGTGTTCTGGGGCTGCCAGTATAAGCTGATTCAGGTTGCTGATTATGATTGCTTCGAGGCTGGTAGAGGATTTTATCTGCGTTTTGAGCAAACCTCCGACAGTTTGCTGATTACATCTGTTTATCGTAATAAATGGCATGAAGATTATGGAGGCGATGTACTTTTAACAGAAATGAATGATTCTTTGCGTAGCTGCGGCATCAATCATCTGAATGAGCATTTTGCCAAGGAGGTATTGACCGGAGGCAAGATGCAACTGAAGAGTAAAACCCTGAGATTGCGGTTCAGAAAATTCTGAAAAAAAAGGGTGTGTCATAAGTTACATCCAATACGCCCTGAAAGGGCAGAAGCACCTAGCCCAGGGCAGCGCCCTGGGTTTTAGAACAAATACAAAAAAGTCGCCCTGAAAGGGCAAAAGCTTTCAATTTCAAAGCTTTTGCCCTTTCAGGGCGACTTCGTTTTTACCAACATTACCCAGGGCGCTGCCCTGGGCTAGGAGCTTTTGGGCTTTCAGCCCGTCCTCGGCTGCCATAATCAGGACTTATGACACACCCTCTTTTACTGGCTCAGGTGCGGAAGTCCGTGGATAGCCCAGCAGGCATGTTAACCGAAGATCATCATCATACGGTACATGAAGAAAGTCAAGTCTGCTACTCCTCTCACCTGCGCCCGAAATCCCTTCATCTTTGAGTTGAGAGATTCTGCAGAAGCATTGGTTGAACGATTGTTGAAGTAATTCAATACATACTCCTCCTTCTCCTTTATAGTGTCACGTACTGCGATTAGCTCTCTGATGTGGCTTCTGCCTATATTCTTGTACCACGCATGTAATGCCTTCTTGGCCTTCTTGCGGCTCTGCTTCTTCTTGAAGATGTTTCTCAATGCGCAGACCAAACCATAGCCGGTCTTGATTCGGTTATCCAGTTCGAAGAGAATCTTCATGCCTTTCTTCTGCCAGTCCGTCCAGTCATTGCCGCTCTTGAGCAGAGGGTAGCGTACATGAGTCAACAGTTCCACCTTAGTCTCACCATTGGCAAGTATCTCTGGCTGAAACTTCTCATTCTTGCGCTTTCGCGGCCTTCCAAGGGTTTTGCCGTTCTTGCTCTTCTTTGGTTTGTGGTTCTTCGCATAGTATGCCCTCGCCTTGCGTCTTGCCTGCACAAGTTTCTTGAACTTGCTTTCCTGCATATTCCTCTCCGTGACGGCAGCACGCTTGAGTTTCATGCGCATCTCCTCAAGACCTTTGCCTGCAAGCTGCATGATATGAAAGCAGTCTATGACAATCTCCGCATTGGGGAATACCTGCTTGATGATGCCCATCATGCTGTCGGAGAAATCCATCGTGACTTCCTTCACTGCAAGACGTTTCTCTTCCGGTATAGCCATGAGTCGCATTGCCACTTCTGCAATGGTAGTCCCCTTGACAGCTGCGATGAGCGTACCACGCTTACCATGGCCTTCCTTGTTGGAGAGGAATGTAAAGAGGTCATTGTGCAGCATACTCTCATCTATGCTTAGGTGCGTGCCCATATTCTGGGCGAAGAGCACCCACTCTGCGGCATGATCCTTCTGGTCCCAGTCTTCAAAGTCACTCAGGTGCTCCTTGTAGACACGGTTCAGGTACTTACCGTCAGTCTGGAAGAATCGCGCCACGCATTGGGCCGTCACTGGGTAGGTATCCAACCATTTCTTTTAAAAAAGCAGCGAACTCAATTGAGTAGCTGGTGCCGTCTGCAATAAGTGCAGGAGTATCTAACAGTTGGTTCTTCCCATCCTCCGTAAGCCATCTGCGACGGCGCACATGAAGGGCAACCTTGTGCTCACGCACAGGGAAGTCATTGAACACCCGGGGCTCAGTAAAGCCATTCGGCTTCAAATCATGCCACATATCATCGCGCAGGTCACGTTCGTCAAGATAGATATGAAGAATGCGGATTTCCGTATTCGTCTCATCGTATAGACCAGTGCACTCTTCATCGACATTGGTAACTTCAAAGGTGTCAAGCATCCCTTTTGGAAGCATGTAGCGTACGAGTATCTCGTAGTCAAATTGGGTAGTCTTCTTTGCCATGATGCAAAGGTACTACTTTTTATTGGAAAACATGTACCGTGCGATGATAATCTTTTGGTTTACATGTCTGCTGGGCTATCCACGGACTTCCGCACCTGAGCCCTTTTACTTCTTCCTTTCTGATTCCTTGATGAAACCATGTCGGTAAGCATAGAGAAGCTCCTTCAGGTCTTCTATCTGCTTACGGAGTTCGCAACCTATATCTGTGTCGGCTACCAGCATTCGGCGGTTCGACATTTCTACAATCTGTGTGGTACTCTTGATGTCGGTACCTTGCTTGATGGCATCTTCCATACTCGTAAATGGCTCGTGCTGGACCAGCTGAAATCCGCGGGAGTGATATACTAAGGTGTAGCCGGCAATGCCAGTCTCGTTGTGGTAGGCTTTAGAGAAACCTCCATCGATAACCATCAGCTTGCCGTTTGCCTTGATAGGGTTCTCGCCCTTGGTTGTGCGAACGGGCACGTGCCCATTGATGATATGGCGGTTAGGACCGGTTACCCCAAACTCATCCATAATATGGTCGATAACCTGTTCGTTATCGCGCAACAGGAAGTAGTATCCCTTCTCTTCTTTATGAGTCTCCTTATCGGTAATGAAATAGCGCTCGAAGGTGGCCATCTTACTCTTGTCGAAGAGCGGACTGTCAGGACCGCACCATAGGTAGATGAAATAATCGATGGCATATTCCTTTTCATTCTGATCAGAATCTGATTGGAAAGCTGTGCGTATCTGCATGCCCGTATGATGCATCAGGGCTCTGCCGCTGAATTTCTTGCCAGGATATATTTCTACCTCTTTTAATGAACCATCTTCGTTGAGCGGGCAGGAAGCATGGAAAAGCAGGTTGTTGTTGAAGATAGCGTACATGCAACCATGCTGCAGCATAACCTTGATATGCTTGTGCAGCTTCTCGCAGACCATAAACGAATGATGCAGTTTCTGAATCAGAATTTCCTCTTCTTCAGATAGTTTGTCCGGATTGTCCGGATTGATGGTAGGGAAGTGGCATGAGGTCATGTCATACTCTTTTCCGTCAATCTCTACCTTGCCTTTCCTGTAATCGATATGGTCAAAAAGACAACGGTCTTTCATCTTCCATTCCGGATGCTTCTTGAAAAGCTGGCTCTCTAATTTAAACTGGATGACAGCTATAGCCTTGTGCATCTGAGAGGTGAGCCGCTGAGTCTTTTCATCCATTGCTGCTGCACCTCCGCTGAGCTTAGGCAGAAATTCTTTGCAATCATCCTCCTTGTAGGTTTCCATCGCAAAAGTAGCGAGTGGTACGAGGTTGATGCCATAGCCTTCTTCCAATGTCGAGAGGTTGGCGTATCGTAGGGAGAGACGTATCACATTACAGATGCAGGCATCATTGCCGGCAGCTGCTCCCATCCATAGTACATCGTGATTACCCCACTGGATGTCCCAACTGTGGTAGCGGCGCATCTTGTCCAAGATGATGTGGGCTCCTGGACCTCTATCGTAGATATCGCCCAGAATATGGAGCTGGTCGATAGCCAGGCGCTGGATGACGTTGGCTATAGCGATGATGAAATCATCGGCTCTGCCTGTGCTGATAATCGTATCAACAATAACATTGACATAGGCTGTCTTGTCATGATCTTCGGTGTGCTCGTGCAAAAGCTCCTGGATAATATACGAGAAATCGCATGGCAGCGATTTGCGCACCTTGCTTCGGGTATATTTGCTGGAAACATCACGGCATACAGCTACCAACTGGTGCAGGGTGATGTGATACCAGTCGTTGATGTCAGGTTCGTTCTGCTTGACGAGTTCCAGTTTCTGCTCAGGATAGTAAATAAGAGAGCAGAGTTCTCGCTTCTCCTGTTCGCGAAGGGTATTGCCAAAGAGTTCGTTCACCTTACGCTTGATATTTCCTGATGCATTTTTCAGTACATGCAGGAAGGCCTCATACTCACCATGAATGTCGGCAAGGAAATGCTCGGTACCCTTTGGCAGGTTGAGGATGGCTTGCAGGTTGATAATCTCGGTGCTCGCCTCTGCTATAGTAGGGAACGACTGAGAGAGCAACTGCAAATATCTCATGTCTTGTTCTATATTATAATGTTTCATGTTTTTTTCCATTTTCTTAGAGCCTTTTTACTATTTATTATCTTTTGCAAAGATAGTATAAATAATAGATAAAACAAAGGAAAAAAGTATTTTTTTGAAAAATCTTTCTGTTTTTTCAGATTTTTGCAGTACTTTTGCAGAAGAAATATAATAATTCTTCAAACTAACTATATTTGATTATGAAACAAACTATTCTTGTTACAGGTGGTACAGGCTTCATAGGTAGCCATACTACAGTAGAGTTGCAGCAGGCAGGCTACAATGTTGTTATCGTAGATGATCTCTCAAACTCAAAGATTGAAGTACTCGATGGTATCGAAAAGATTACTGGTATCCGCCCTGCTTTTGAACAGGTTGACTTGCGCGACAAGGCTGCTACCGAGGCAGTATTCCAGAAATATCCTGATATTAAGGGTATCATTCACTTTGCTGCAAGCAAGGCAGTAGGCGAGAGCGTACAGAAACCATTGTTGTATTATCGCAACAATATCGTATCGCTCATCAATCTCCTGGAACTTATGCCAAAGTATCAGGTAAAGGGTATCATCTTCTCTTCTTCTTGTACCGTTTATGGTCAGCCGAAGCCTGAGAATTTGCCTGTAACAGAAGAGGCTCCTCATCAGAAGGCTACTTCACCTTATGGCAATACTAAGGAGATTAATGAGCAGATCATAGCTGATTATATCCATAGTGGTGCAGCTATCAAGAGCATTGTATTGAGATATTTCAATCCTATAGGTGCACATCCTTCTGCTGAGATTGGTGAGTTGCCAAATGGTGTGCCAAACAATCTGATTCCATACGTTACTCAGACAGCTATGGGTATCCGCAAGGAACTCACTATCTTTGGTAATGATTATGATACTCCTGATGGAACCTGTATCCGCGACTATATTTATGTTGTAGACTTGGCTAAGGCACATGTAGCTGCTATGGCACGTGTTCTTGATAAGGAGACTGAGCCTATCGAATATTTCAATATCGGTACAGGTAATGGAAACTCAACTCTCGAAATTGTTGAGACTTTTGAAAAAGCTACAGGTGTGAAACTGAATTGGAAGTATGGTCCACGAAGAGAGGGCGATATTGAGAAAATTTGGGGTGATTGCACCAAGGCGAACAAGGTACTCGGCTGGAAGGCTGAGGCTAAGCTTGAAGATGTGTTGGCTTCTGCTTGGAAATGGCAGCAGAAACTTCGCGCTGATGGCATCATGTAAAGTGTTGGTTGTTTTAGAAAATAATGTGAATTGGCTTCTTTTTTCCTCTGAAAGGTTAAAAAAGCTAATTTTTGGGAAACTTATCGTCGGGAAGACGGTAAGTTTCCTTTTTTTTATATATCTTTGCAGAAAGAACTATTGGTTTAACGAAACTTGAAAATATATGAAACGGACTTTACTTTCAATATTAACAATTGCAATGTTAGCACTTTCTGTTCCTTCGGATGCTATGGCCAACGAGGGAAACATAGAATGGGCAGACCTTGATGTGGCAGATATCAACTTGAACTATGCTGGGGGCGTGATGCATATCACCGGCGCTAGCGGGCAAGTGGTGAGAATATATAATGTGGCAGGGGTTACTATCAAGACCTTCCGCATAGAAGGTAATGACAAGCGCGTAAACTTGCCATTGGCTGATGGTATCTATATTGTAAAGGTGGGGAATACCTTTACGCGCAAAATTTGCGTAAAGCATTAATAGTACTATAGAGGCCTAAGAATGCCGTTTAACTTTAATCAGAAAGTGAAGCTCTTTCATACTTCGTTACTTATCATTTTTTGCTGTTTGATATTCTGTTCTTGCCACGACAAAGTACCAAACAGCAATTTTCAGTTATCGTTAGATGAGTTCAAAAACTCTCGTTCTTCGGCTTATGCTATTAATTCAAAGGTGATAAGAAATCTGTTGGATAGTATCATGCGAAATGATAAAGACCGACATGCTGCTGATTTGCATACCCGTCGATATTACCTGAATAAAGGTAGTCTGCTTTGGATTACACGTCATGGGGTAAATAGTCAGGCTGACTCCCTGGTGACTTGCCTGCGTTCCGTAGCGGATATGGGATTTGATAAACGTCGGTTCTATGTGGATGCTATTGCCCGAGATATTGACAGGTTACGAGATTTAAATCTAGATTCAGCTGATAATCAGATAAATCAAGTGATAGCCCGACTGGAGTATCGCTTGACCAAAGCTTACTTCAGATATACGATGGGGCAGAACTTTGGGTTTATGAATCCTAGTTTTGTTTTCAATCGTTTAGATACTCTTGCTCCCAATCCTTATGATAGTAGCAAGAGACCCGTTAGGTTCAGAGGTCTGTTTGATGTAAAAATGGCTCATGCAGATGATGCGTTCTATCAGAAGGCTATGCAAATGGTTAGATGCGACTCGGTGGCTTCCTTCCTGAAAGAAGTACAGCCTAAGAATCCTTTCTATTATCAACTGCTGGAGAAATTGAAGGCTGGAGGACTGGGCAAGGCGATGAGAATCAAAATTCTCTGCAACATGGAACGTTGCCGCTGGAGACAGTATGATAATCCCTGGCAACACGAAAAATATGTGGTTGTCAATATACCATCGTTCCATCTGTTGGCTATTGATCATCAGGATACGCTCTCGATGCGCATAGGATGTGGAGCCAGTAAAACCAAAACCCCGATATTGAACAGTCATATCAAACGTATGGAGTTGAATCCTCAATGGTTTGTTCCCCGTAGTATCGTTCTCCATGATATGATACACCGCGTGGGGAATCATGGCTATTTTCGCGCGCGTAACTACTATGTAAGGGAAGTGGCAACAGGTAAGGAGGTTGACTTAGACAGAGTAACTCGATCTATGCTTATTTCTGGTGCTTATGGCATCGCCCAGCGGGGCGGAAAGGGGAATGCTCTGGGAAGAATCATCTTCCGTTTTGATAATAATTTCTCGGTCTTCCTGCATGATACTAACAGTAAGGGCGTGTTTGGACAAGAGGATAGAGGAGTATCGCATGGATGTATCAGAATAGAAAAACCGTACGATTTCGCTGTCTTTCTATTGGCTGACAAAAACGAGAAACTGAAGGAAAAGATATACTATTCGATGACAGCAGATTCGCTAGCCAATAAAAAACTTGTTGTGAATAACGTAAAGGTTAATCCTCAAGTTCCTCTCTTCATAACCTATTATACACTCTATCCGTTGGCAGGAGGCAGAATAGCTGATTATTCTGATGTGTATGGATTTGATGCGATAATATTCGATATGTTGAGAAAATATCTATAAACAACACATTTGTAGAAGCAATGATAAACGATAAAGAACTCTTGGCGATGATTAGGGATCCTAAGACCCAACGCGAAGGCTTTGCTGTACTGGTAAGTCAGTATAGCGAGCCGTTGTATTGGAAGGTTCGCCATATTGTTTTAGATCATGATGATGCTGATGATGTGTTGCAGAATGCCTTTGTTAAGGCTTGGACCAATCTGGATTCGTTTCAGGGAAAGTCTTCGCTCTCAACATGGCTTTACCGTATAGCAATTAACGAAGCGCTTGATTTCTTGAGACGCAAGAAGCAGATGGTAAATGTCAGTACCGAAGACGAGCCGGGCTTGGCTTCTCGTCTTCTGGCAGACGATTATTTTGATGGAGACCAGATTCAGGCAGAATTGCAAGAGGCTGTAGCCCAACTGCCCGATGTTCAGCGCACAGTTTTCACTCTAAAATATTATGATAATATGAAATATTCAGAGATGAGTAAGGTGCTGTCAACAAGTGAAGGAGCTTTGAAGGCATCCTATCATCTTGCTGTGAAAAAAATAACCGATTTTTTCAATCGTAAGGATTAAACCTTTTCGGTTAGTTTTCGTCTATCTAATAAAGTATAAAAGAAAGGAATGAGGAATATGTT
This sequence comes from Segatella copri DSM 18205, assembly GCF_025151535.1. Classification (NCBI taxonomy): domain Bacteria; kingdom Pseudomonadati; phylum Bacteroidota; class Bacteroidia; order Bacteroidales; family Prevotellaceae; genus Segatella; species Segatella copri. Next base: position 1,258,979 of record NZ_CP102288.1, on the reverse strand, counting down.
AAAAGAAGACAATATATTGAATAGCCGTTTTGGTAAGAAAAACCATTTCCAGGTGCCGGCTGGTTATTTCGACCAGCTGACGGATAGGGTGATGGCAAATTTGCCGGAGCAGGAACCCCGCATCATTCACATGCAGCCTAGCTTATGGCAGCGTATGCCGATTCGAAAGATTGCGGCGGCTGTTGCTGTTTTGGCTGTGATGGGAGGTGGTTCGGTACTGGCGCTGAAATATACGGGAAGCAGTAAGCCTGCTATGGCACATGTGGACCATATGGTTCAGAAAGCTGCTGTGAATAATAATGAAGATGCTACTTTTAATGAGATGGCTGATTATACGATGATGGATAATGAAACTATCTATGCATCGCTGATTGCAGAAAATTAATGGTTGGTATTTCTTTTTGTCTACAGATAAAGATAAAAAAAAGATAAGGTATGAGAAAGATAATGCAACATAGGTTTCTTGCGCTGTTAGCTATGCTGATGATTAGCCTGGTTTCACTTGCTTCACAGCCTCAGGGTAGAAAACATCATAATGGATTTGATCCTAAAAGGTTTCAGGCAGAATTAGAACAGTTTATTACGACTAATGCCTGTCTTACGCCGAGAGAAGCTGCTAAATTCTTCCCGGTATATAGACAGATGGGTAAGAAAATGCGTATGATATTCGATGAAATGCGCCGATTCCGTCATGTGAATCCGAATGATAATGAGGCATGTGCCGAAGCTATCAGAAGACAGGATGAGTTGGATATTCAGTTGAAAGAGTTGCAGCAAGAGTATCATTCTAGATTTATGACCATCTTGCCACCTAATAAGGTGTTCAGTGTCATCAAGGCAGAGGAACGGTTCCATCGGCAGGCATTCAGACGGATGAAGAAATAAATCTCTAAAAAAGTAGAGATAAAACTATTTAATATGTATTTATGTGACTTTTGGTCACATTAATAAGGTCGCGAAGATATTTTTAATAATATTTTCGCGATTTTATTTTGTCCTTTCCGTTATTTGTTGTACTTTTGCACTTTGGAAAATAATAATATAATATAATAAGGTATGTACAGAAGTAATACGTGTGGAGAGTTACGTCTCTCTGATGCCGGCAAGGAAGTGACACTTGCCGGTTGGGTACAACGCTCAAGAAAGATGGGTGGTATGACATTCGTCGATTTGCGCGACCGTTATGGTATCACACAGTTGGTCTTCAACGAGGCTGATAACAAAGACTTGTGTGATGCAGCTAACAAGCTAGGTCGTGAATTCTGCATTCAAATAAAGGGTGTAGTAAGTGAACGACAGAGCAAGAATCCTAAAATGGATACTGGTGACATCGAAATCTTGGTGAAGGAACTCAATGTGCTCTCTCAGAGTCAGACTCCTCCTTTCACTATCGAAGATAATACTGATGGTGGTGATGATATCCGAATGAAGTATCGTTATCTTGATTTGCGTCGTCCTGCTGTGCGCAAGAATTTGGAGTTGCGTCATCGTATGTGCATCTTGATTCGTAACTTCCTCGATGCACAGAACTTCATGGAGGTTGAAACTCCTGTTCTTATTGGTAGTACACCAGAGGGAGCCCGCGACTTTGTTGTTCCTTCCCGTATGAATCCAGGTCAGTTCTACGCTCTTCCACAGAGTCCTCAGACTTTAAAGCAGCTCTTGATGGTTGCTGGCTTCGACCGCTATTTCCAGATTGCCAAGTGCTTCCGTGATGAGGATCTTCGTGCTGACCGTCAGCCAGAGTTTACACAGATTGACTGTGAAATGAGTTTTGTTGATCAGGATGATGTCATCAACCTTTTCGAGGAAATGGCTCGCCATTTGTTTAAGGAGATTCGTGGTGTAGAACTTCCTAAGTTGGAGCAGATGACCTGGCACGATGCTATGCGCCGTTTCGGTAGCGATAAGCCAGACTTGCGCTTCGGTATGGAATTTGTTGAGTTGAAAGATGCTTTCACAGGTAAGGGTAATTTCTCTGTATTCGATGAGGCTAAGTATATTGGCGGAATCTGTGTTCCAGGTTGTGCTGATTATTGCCGTAAGCAGTTGAACGAATTGACCGATTTTGTTAAGCGTCCTCAGGTCGGTGCCAAAGGATTGGTATATATCAAGTATAATGCTGATGGTACCGTAAAGAGTAGCATAGATAAGTTCTATTCTCCAGAGGAACTTGCTGAAATCAAGACCGTAATGGGAGCCAAGGATGGTGACCTCGTTTTGATTTTGAGCGGTGATAATGCTAACAAGACACGCATTCAGCTTTGCTCTTTGCGTTTGGAAATGGGTGACCGTCTTGGTCTTCGTGATAAGAACGTATTCAAGTGTCTTTGGATTATTGACTTCCCTCTCTTTGAGTGGAGCGATGAGGAGCAGCGCCTGATGGCTACGCACCATCCATTCACTATGCCAAATCCTGATGATATCCCATTGCTCGATGAGCATCCTGAGCAGGTTCGTGCCAAGGCATACGACTTTGTTTGCAATGGTATCGAAGTAGGTGGAGGTTCTCTCCGTATCCATGATACTCAGTTGCAGGAGAAGATGTTCGAGGTTCTCGGCTTTACTCCAGAGCGTGCTGAGGCCCAGTTCGGTTTCTTGATGAATGCTTTCAAGTATGGTGCACCACCTCACGCAGGTCTTGCTTTCGGTTTGGACCGTTTCGTCAGCATAATGGCTGGTCTCGACAGTATTCGCGATTGTATTGCTTTCCCAAAGAACAACTCAGGTCGTGATGTTATGCTCGATGCTCCTTCTGAACTTGACCCTAAGCAGTTGGATGAATTGGAAATCAAACTTGATTTGAAGGCTGAATAAAAATAGAGAAACGAAGGTATTCACTCCATAAAAGAGTATGCGTAAAATACCTTGAGAAAAATTCAATGATTTATAATAAGTAATTGATTTTTAGTAAATAAAGTGCTGCGCTTCTTGACGTAAATCAAGAAATGCAGCACTTTTGTTTATAAGTAGTAGTTTTTTCTATTTTTCTAACACTATTTCGAAATAAAAGTTATAAATTTGCAGCAGATATTAAGGTTGAGCTGACGAAATGAGGCTCAATAGAATCATAAAATTCTTAAAACATGGTAGAAAAGAAAGCGACAACTAAGACTGCTGCAAAGAAGCCAGCAGCAAAAAAGGCTCCAGTAGCAAAGAAGGCTCCTGCAGCAAAGAAGGACGTTCTTTACTTGAACGCAGAGAACGCAGGTTTTAGAGCTGGTGATGTATATCAGGCATTGGCAGCTTCAGAAAAGGCTCTCACGGTAGCAGAAATTGCTAGGGCTGCTAAGATCAGTACAGAGGAGGTAATCCTTGGTATCGGTTGGCTCTTCAAAGAGGGTAAGATTAAGGATGAGGACAACAAGGTTGCTCTCGCTTAAATAAGGTTTATTTTTCAAAGAGCCGCGGTTGCTTGTTAGTGAGTAACCGCGGTTTTTTCTTTTTGTGTCTTCTCTCTTGAAAGAGGACGAATGTTATGATTATTATATGAAACTTGATCAGGAGATATTCAATGTTCTTTTGTCTGCGGGTGCAAAAGGGTTGAAAGTAGAAAAAATAGCTCGTCATGTATATAATTCCTGTAATTCGATTTTTACACCTCTGAATTACAAGGATGTTCATAGCTATGTTACGCAATATCTCACCAGATGCGCTAAAGACCCACACTCGCTTATAGAAAAAGGTAAGGGGTATGGTGTATATCATGTTAATTTTGATTCAAAGGCCGTACAGCAACTGATGCTCAATTTTTCTTCTTCTGTATTAGAAAATAGTAATGAAGAGGAGGACAAGGCTGACAATAGTACTCCTCAAAGTCTTTTTGATGAGAATATGTTCTAAATTATTTTTTTTATGAGGGGAATGTTGTAGTATGTTCGTATAATATATGTAGACTTTATAAAAACTGATAAAAGTTAAACAATAAACATATAAACGAATAAACTATGGCTAGTAGATATTTATTAGGTTTTGACGTAGGCTCAAGTTCTGTAAAGGCTTCGCTTACTGATGTTGACAATGGAGAAATCGTAGCTTCTGCATTCTATCCGGATCATGAAGCACCCATTATGGCTGTAAAGACCGGTTGGGCAGAGCAGGATCCTCAGATGTGGTGGGATAATGCTAAGCTGGCGCTCAGGAAAATCATGGCAGAATCTGGTGCCAAGGGTGAAGATATCCTTGCTATTGGTATCTCGTACCAGATGCATGGCTTGGTTTGTGTTGATAAGAATCTGCAAGTTTTGCGTCCTAGTATCATCTGGTGCGACTCTCGTGCCGTACCTTATGGCGAGAAGGCTTTTCATGATTTAGGTGAGGACTTCTGCTTGCGTAATCTGCTCAATTCTCCTGGAAACTTTACTGCATCTAAACTTGCTTGGGTAAAGGATAATGAACCGGAACTGTTTGATAAGATTGATAAGATTATGCTTCCTGGTGATTATCTGGCAATGAAACTTTCAGGTGAAGTTAAGACTACTATCAGTGGTCTTTCTGAAGGTATGATGTGGGACTTCAACCAGAAAAAGCCTGCTAAATTCCTGCTTGATTACTTTGGCTTCGATGAAAGCATTCTGGCTGATATTGTTCCTACTTTCTCTGTACAGAGTGTAGTAAGTAAAGCGGCAGCTGAAGAACTTGGTCTGAAAGAAGGTACACCAATATCTTATCGTGCGGGTGACCAGCCAAATAATGCTGTGAGTCTGAATGTGTTCAATCCGGGTGAAATTGCAAGTACTGCAGGTACATCAGGAGTTGTATATGGTGTATTGGGTGATGTTAACTATGATCCAAAGAGCCGTGTCAATACTTTTGCTCATGCTAATTATACTACAGACCTTGACCGTCTTGGTGTATTGTTGTGTATCAATGGAACTGGTATCTTGAATGCGTGGGTTCATCGAAATATCACTCCAGATGTAAGCTATGCGGATATGAATGATCTTGCAGCTTCTGTGCCAATAGGTAGTGATGGTGTTAAGATTATCCCATTTGGTAATGGAGCTGAGCGTGTATTAGAGAATAAGGAAGTTGGTTGTTCTATTCGTGGCATCAGCTTTAATAAGCATAATCGTGCTCATATTGTTCGTGCAGCACAAGAGGGTATCGTCTTCAGTTTCTGCTATGGAATGGAAATCATGCAGCAAATGGGTATGGATATCAAGAATATTCATGCAGGTAAGGCTAATATGTTCCTCAGTCCGTTGTTCCGAGATACCTTGGCGGGTGTGAGTGGTGCTACTATCGAACTTTATGAGACAGATGGTAGTGCAGGTGCTGCTAAGGGTGCTGGTATTGGTGCCGGTATCTATAAGGATCATAATGAGGCTTTTGCTTCATTGAAGAAACTTGCAGTCATAGATCCTGATGAGGCTAACCGTTCTGCTTATCTCGAGGCTTATTCTGCATGGAAAGAAGAGCTGAAAAAACTTTAAACGTTTGTAATTTACTTTAGACAAACTTTTTTTATAATATCAGATAAAGGGTGGGAGAAGTCTCACCCTTTATTTTTCCCGATTCTTTTGACTTTTGGGGGAGCTTCCGTCTTATTTAAGGATTGGATTTAAATATCTGTAGTTGATGTTTCTGAGTATCTATCCACCTATGTTTTGCCATGATGAACCGCTTTTGAAGATAGATAAGTGATTATACAATGAAAAAATCCCCCAGCCCGCTTGAGAAAGCAGGATGGGGGATTGGTATTTTGAATCAAAACAGTTTAATTCTTGAAACTGTGGATTGGAGCCGGAATACGACCGGCACGGTTTACGAATGCCTCGCAACAGAATGGGTTTACAGGCATGATTGGAGCATGACCGAGCAAACCGCCAAAATCTACATTGTCGCCTACCTTCATGCCCACAACAGGGATGATACGTACGGCGGTAGTCTTCTGGTTAACCATACCGATGGCAGCCTCGTCGGCAATGACACCGGAAATGGTGGTGGCTGGAGTATCGCCAGGGATGGCAATCATATCCAAACCTACTGAGCAGACACAGGTCATCGCTTCCAGTTTCTCAATGGTAAGCGCACCTGCCTCTACAGCGTTAATCATACCCTGGTCTTCGCTGACAGGGATGAAGGCACCGCTCAAACCACCTACATAAGAAGAAGCCATGATACCGCCCTTCTTAACCTGGTCGTTCAGGAGTGCAAGAGCTGCTGTGGTACCAGGAGCACCGGCATGCTCAAGACCGATGAGCTCGAGAATATCGGCTACACTATCACCGATAGCTGGGGTAGGAGCCAATGAAAGATCGATGATGCCGAAAGGTACGTTCAGACGGCGTGAAGCCTCCTTGGCTACCAACTGACCTACACGGGTAATCTTGAAGGCGGTTCGCTTGATGGTTTCGCAAAGAACCTCGAAGCTTTCGCCCTTTACCTTCTCCAATGCATACTTTACAACGCCAGGACCGCTGACACCGACACTCACTACCGCATCGGCCTCAGAAACACCATGGAAGGCACCAGCCATGAACGGATTGTCGTCTGGCGCATTGCAGAGAACAACGAGCTTGGCGCAACCCAGAGAACCTCTGTCCTTGGTTGCTTCGGCTGTATCCTTTACGATTTCGCCCATCAGGCGGACAGCATCCATGTTGATACCGGTCTTGGTAGAACCCACATTGACAGAACTGCAGACAAAATCGGTCTGTGCCATCGCCTGAGGGATAGAACGGATAAGGAGCTCATCGCTCTTGCTCATACCCTTGCTTACGATGGCAGAATAGCCGCCCAGAAAGTTGACACCGAGCTCCTTGGCACACTGGTCGAGGGTCTTGGCAATCTTCACGTAATCGTCGGTAGTCTTGCAGGCAGAACCGCCTACCAGTGAGATAGGAGTGATGGAGATACGCTTGTTGACGATAGGCACACCAAACTCCTTGGAGATTTCTTCGCCGGTTTTCACCAGGTTCTTTGCCAGACGTGTAATCTTATTATGAATGTTCTGACAGAGCTCATCGAGATCGGTAGATGCGCAATCCAAAAGGTTGATACCCATGGTGATGGTACGCACATCGAAATTCTCCTGCTCTATCATCTTATTGGTTTCGATAACCTCAGATATATTGATCATATTGTTTGCTTTTTAAATTCTGTGCATCATATTGAAAATTTCCTCGCGCTGGCATTTAATCTGCACGCCCATAGCCTTACCAACATTGGTGAGTTCATCGGCTACTTCCTCGAAAGTTTTCTGCATCTTGCCCATGTCTACGATCATCATCATGTTGAAATACTCCTGTACGATGGTCTGAGAGATATCCAAGATGTTGATACTGTTCTCTGCCAAATAGGTACATACCTTGGCGATGATACCAACGGTATCCTTGCCCACTACTGTAATAATCGTTCTGTTCATGTATTTATTCCTTATTTTAAATTGGTAAGTTTTCGGCTGCAAATTTACAACTATTTTGTTAGACTACCAAATAAAAAGTCAGAAAACTTGTAAAATCACTAACGCTTTGCAAGTTTTCTGACTCATTTTTACCTTTCTTGTTTCCTTATCTTACTTGATACCTCTTTCGTTGAGTGCCTTAGAATATTTGGCTGCATTCTGCAGGTGCTCATCGTAAGTGCGGGCAAAATTATGAGTGCCGCTGAAATCCTCCTTGGCACACATGTAGAGGTAATCGTGATGCACATGGTTGAGGACGGCATCGATACCTGCTACGCTCGGAATACGGATAGGCCCCGGTGGCAAACCTGGGTTCTTGTAGGTATTATACGGGCTCTTGATAGACAGGAGGTTGTTGTAGATGCGCTTGAGGTCGAATCGCTGCCAGGCATATTTAATGGTAGGATCGGCCTGCAATGGCATTCCCTCTGGATATTCGGCATTGCGAAGCATCAGACGGTTATAATACATGCCGGCTATCATCGGTTTCTCGCCGTTGTTCGCTGTTTCTTCGTCCACGATGCTGGCAAGTGTGATGATTTCAACCGGTGTCAGCTTCATAGCCTTTGCCTTTTCGGTGCGCTCAAAGTTCCAGAACTTGTCGCTTTCTTTCTTCATGCGCTCCAGAAATTTATCTACCGAGATGTTCCAGTAGAGATCGTAGGTGTTAGGTACGAACATGCAGGCGATGGTGGCAGTATCGTAACCGTACTTCTGACAGACGCTCTCGTCGCGCAGGGCATAGTAGAGGTCGTTGCTGCCAAACATCATCTTCTTGCCAATCTCATCAGAGAGTTTGTCGAGAGTGCGGACCGAAGGGATGGTAAGACTAACCGGTTCCTGCAAACCGTTCTTCATGTGGCGCCATGTCTTGAGGGCACCATCGCCCGGAGCAATGGCGTATCTGCCGGTGCGGATATGATCGGCATAGCCGGAATGGAGGGTCAGGGTCTTGAATGCCTGGAACGGAATGCTCTTGGCAAACGGGCGGAGCTTGTTGTATACAGAGTCGATGTTATCATCGCTGTCGATGTAAACATACTCGGTGTTGCTGCTCTTCGAGAAGGAAGAGAAACAGTAGATGTAGCCCACGATGGCGATGACTGCGATGCAGCCTATAGCACCATACAGATAGAGCTTAGAAAATGATTTTTTCTTTTTCATATTCTTCTTGTTTGTTATTTTTCGGGTGCAAAAGTACAGTAAAAATAGGAAATAGCAAAGTATAGGAATTTAAAATAGGTTAATTGTCATCTTTCTTTATCCGTTGTGTCTGCTTTTTTGTTACCTTTGCACTTGACATTGAGAATCAACATGTGTATCGGTGCTTTCGGGCACATTATTATAAAAGGATTATGAAAATGAAGTTTTCGATAGCGTATGCTGCCAAGTGGGGTCATGCCCTGCATGTAGAATTAACATTTGCCGCCGCTGACGGCTATCAAGATACGATGGACTTGCCGATGACCACCCGGGACGGTTATCACTGGGAGGTGGAAATGGCGTCAAGGCAGAACCGTCATCACCCTTTCGTAGCTGTGGCGTACTGCTACTGTGTGAAAGATGCTGAGGGAAAGGTGCTGCGTAGGGAATCGCTCGCTTCTGCCCGCCAATATGTTTTTGATGAGAGTAAGAATTTCTATTTTCAGGACTATTGGCTGGAGGAGGATAATCCTTACGTGGAAAAAAATGCCTTCGTATTGCAGCAGGTAAAGTTTACTGATGTCAAGCCAGCGCGTCTGCCTCTCTTCGACCGTACTATCATCTTCAAGATTCATGCCCCGAAACTCTATGAGGGTGAGGCTGTAGCTCTGTTGGGAAATCATCCTACGCTGGGCAAATGGAATCCGGCTCATTTCTTGAAGATGCAGAACAATCATGGCAAGGACTGGGAAATCTCTGTGAATGTGCAGGCTATCGATGAGCCGATAGAATATAAATATGTGGTGATTGATGCACAGACCCAGAAACTGAAGAGATGGGAATTTGGGGATAACAGAATCTTTGGCATTTCGGGTAATGAACAGGCTGGTGGACAGGGAACTCCTCAGGGTGAAATCCGTGTATACCATCAGGATGTTTATGTGCTACACGGCGGTGAGTTCCGCATCAAGAGGGTTCCGGTTCATGCCCAGTTCAATTTCGATACCTATATATTCGATCTTGACGGAACCCTGATTTCTTCTCTCCACGACCTGGCTGCAAGCTGCAATTATGCGCTGAAACTGAACGGGATGCCTGAACGTACGCTGGAGGAGGTACGCATGTTTGTAGGAAACGGGGTGAAGAAACTGATGGAACGTGCCGTGCCAGGAGGATTGGAGAATGAGAAGTTTGAGAAAACCCTGCAGGATTTCCGCCAGCATTATATGGTGCACAATATGGATAATACGAAACCTTATCCGGACGTGATGGAGATGCTGGAGGAACTGAAGAATAGGGGAAAGAACATTGCGGTCGTAAGCAACAAATTTTATGCAGCTACCCAGGAAATCTGCCGCCATTTCTTCGGCGACCTGGTAGATGTGGCGATAGGAGAGCGGGAGAATATCAAGAAAAAACCGGCTCCAGATACTGTAAACGAAGCCTTGCGACAGCTGCATGCGAATAGAGAAAGGGCGGTATATATCGGCGACAGCGACGTGGATGTGATGACGGCAAAGAACAGTGGAATGCCTTGTATCTCTGTTCTTTGGGGATTCAGAGATCACGATTTCCTGTTGGCACATGGAGCTTCTATCCTAATATCATCACCATTGCAGATATTATAAGAAAGGTAGGATAAAATGATTTGGAAGACCATCATAGAGAATGGTCTTCCAGATATTTCTTGATAAATTCAAAGTAGGTTTCTGATATCGGAATGCTCTGGTCGCCATAGGTAATGTGCTGCTGGTCTACCGTATCAAACTTTGTCATGTTGGCAAGGAACGAACGGTGTACACGCTTGAATTTCTCTCTTGGCAACCTTTCTTCCAACTGTTTGAGGTTGCCCAGGGTTCTGATGTTAGGCCTGCCCTCAAGATGGAAACGGATGTAGTCTTTGTCGCAGTCAACAAACAGAATATCATCTATTGGGATTCTTACGCATTTGTAATCTCGTTTTACCACCAGAAAACCGTCGCGCTTGATAGGGTTGTAGTTATCGTCCTGCATGTAGCTTTCGAAGACTTTCTGGCATGATCCCATAAAGTCATCGTAGGTGATGGGCTTGAGCAGATAGTCGAATGTATTCACTTTGTAGGCTTCGATGGCATACTCTTTGAATGCGGTGGTGAAGACAATCTTCACGTTCTTGGGTACAACCTTTGCAAATTCCAGACCACTGATCTGCTGCATGTGGATGGCGAGAAAAAGTATGTCGAGATGGTTGTGATGGATGCCGTCTACAGCATCTATCGCACTTTTGTAGGCTCCGATCAAATGCAGGGTCGGAGTTTTCTCTATATACTGTTCCAGGAGTTGCAAAGCTTCTGGATCTTCATCTATGATGGCGCAATTTAAAATCATAATTTTACTGTTTTAGTGATTTTATTCTCGATTTTCGTAAAAACGAAAATTGTGTTTGTTTATTGTATCAAGCTGCAGATTTTTTCAGATAAAAATCTATTTTCATGATTTTACCTTAAATTTGTTTAATCTATTTGGCTATTTGAGGAAAAAACCGTAACTTTGGGGATTGATAAGTCAGACTATAACTGTAGAATATGAAATACAATAAGAAACAACATACCAAATTGTCCTGTCGGAGCAAGTGTTTTTTCCTTGCCTTGGCTTTGGCTATGGCATCGGTTGATGCCTCAGCCCAGAAGATATCGCTAGGCTCTTGCATCACCCGTGACGGAGGTCAGTTTAAAGGAGAAATGGTGAGCGGAAAGCCGCAGGGAAAAGGTACTACCATCTATAAGAATGGGGATACCTACGAAGGCTCTTATATGAAAGGTAAACGTGAAGGTTATGGCGTTTATACCTTCAGTGATGGCGAAAAGTATGAGGGACAGTGGATGCAGGACCAACAGCATGGTAAAGGCACCTACTATTTCCAGAACAACAACAAATATGTAGGCCTCTGGTTCCGCGATTACCAGCATGGTCATGGCGTCATGTTCTATTATAATGGTGATAAATATGACGGCGACTGGTATAAGGACAAGCGTCAGGGACGTGGCGTTTATACTTATGCCAATGGCGCACAGTATAAAGGCCAGTGGATGAACGATATGAAGAATGGAAACGGCTTCTTCAACTGGGGAGACGGAACTACTTATGACGGTCAGTGGCTAGACAACCAGCGCTCAGGAAAAGGAACTTTCAAATATGCTGATGGCGATGTGTATATCGGCGACTGGAAGGATGATATCCAGGACGGAAAGGGTATCTATAAATTTCATAATGGCGACATTTATGAAGGCGATTATGTGCAGGGAGAACGCACGGGTATAGGCATCTTCCGCTCTGCAAAGGGCGCCAAGTATAACGGACAGTTTAAGGATGGCCTGCGTACCGGTCAGGGTACCTTCATCTGGAAGAATGGCGATATCTATGTAGGCGACTGGAAGGATGATCTGCAGCACGGCAGGGGCAAACTGACCAAGAAGAACGGTGACGTGTTTGAAGGTGAGTTCAAGAATGGTCTAGTTGATGGTAATGTCGTGATTCATTATGCTGATGGCAGAAGATTCAAGGGTGCCTATCACAAAGGCAAGCGCCAGGGACCTTGCATAGAAGAAGATAAAAACGGTAAGCGTTTCGAAGGAACCTATCGTAACGATGTGCGTGACGGAAGATTTGTAGAAAAAGACCGCAACGGACAGGTTACAGCCAAGGGAGCCTACGAAAACGGCAAACGATTTGAAGACTAATCTCTTCAGAAAATTAGAAAAATACAAAGAAATTATAAATAACGAGATAGAGAACCTTAATATTTTAAATAATGAGAAAAAGAACATATTATAATGTTGAATATTGAATGTTCAATGTTCTGTTTTCAAATCTCAAAGTTAAAAGTAAATGTTCAAATCTCAAAGCTTAAACTAGAATTATGGTAGTAGATACTTTAGACAATCTGGAGAAATATGTTTCTCTCAATCCGCTCTTCGCTGATGTAGTGAAGTTTATCAAAGATAATGACCTCTCTAAATTGGAGGACGGTAAGCATTTTATCAAGGAGAGTAACCTCTTTGTTAATATAACGACAGCTCACGGAAAAAGCGAGGAAGATGCTGTTCTTGAAACACATCGCAAGATGATTGATATTCAGATTCCTCTTGACAACGAGGAGACTTATGGCTATACTCCTCTTGCTGATCTTCCTGAAGTGGAATATAACGAGGCTAAGGATGTAACCAAGTATCCTGGTGTGAAAGCGCAGACGCTCGTTACCTGCAAGCCAGGTCAGTTTGCTATCTTCTGGCCACAAGATGGTCATCAGCCATGCATCGGTAGTGGTGATATCCACAAGGCTATCTTCAAGATTAAGAATTAAAGAAGAAATCTTCAAGATAAAATTAAAGAAGAATAATATAGAGTAATCATCTAAAATCATGATATATGGCAACAGAAAAGAAAACTGCAGCCCAGAAGGCTGCAACTAAAAAGGCAACTGCAAAGAAACCAGTTGCAAAAAAGGCAGCGAAGGCTGTGGTAAAGCATATCGGACTCGTGAAGAACGACCCATATCTGGCAGACTATGAGAATGCCATCAAGGGTCGACACGACCATGCACTCTGGAAACTCGGTCAGCTGACTAATAACGGCAAACAGACATTGAGCGATTTTGCCAATGGATACGAGTATTTCGGACTGCATAAGACTACCCGTGGATGGGTGTTCCGTGAGTGGGCACCTAATGCTACAGACATCTATCTGATAGGTGACTTCAACAACTGGCAGGAAACCGAAAAGTATCGTGCTAAAAGAGTAAAGAATACCGGCAACTGGGAACTCAAACTTCCGGAGAAAGCGATGAAACATGGCGATCTCTTCAAGATGAAAGTTCATTGGGAAGGTGGTGAAGGCGAGCGTATTCCAGCATGGGCACAGCGCGTAGTACAGGACGACCAGACCAAGATTTTCTCTGCTCAGGTTTGGAATCCGGAACCATATAAATGGAAGAAGAAAACCTTCAGACCAAATGTGGCACCTCTGCTCATCTATGAATGCCATATCGGTATGGCACAGGATGCTGAGAAGGTTGGCACTTACATAGAATTTAAGGAGAATGTGTTGCCACGTATCATCAAGGATGGTTACAACTGCATTCAGATTATGGCTATCCAGGAGCATCCGTATTATGGCTCCTTCGGCTATCATGTAAGCAGTTTCTTTGCTGCAAGTAGCCGCTTCGGAACTCCTGAAGAGTTGAAGGATCTCATTGATACAGCTCACCAGAATGGTATTGCCGTCATCATGGACATCGTTCACTCTCATGCCGTAAAGAACGAGGTGGAAGGACTGGGTAATCTCGCTGGCGATCCTAACCAGTATTTCTATCCTGGCGACCGTCATGAGCATCCGGCTTGGGACAGTCTCTGCTTCGACTATGGAAAGGATGAAGTCATCCACTTCCTGCTGAGCAACTGCAAGTACTGGCTTAATGAGTTCCATTTCGACGGATTCCGTTTTGATGGTGTAACATCCATGCTCTATTACAGTCATGGTTTGGGTGAGGCATTCTGCAACTACGGCGATTATTTCAATGGTCATGAGGATGATAATGCCATCTGCTATCTTACCCTTGCCAACTGTCTGATTCACGAGGTTAACAAGCATGCCATTACGATTGCCGAAGAGGTGAGCGGAATGCCGGGCCTGGCTGCCAAGTTTGAGGATGGCGGTTATGGTTTCGATTATCGCATGGCGATGAATATTCCAGATTATTGGATCAAGACCATCAAGGAACAGAAGGATGAAGACTGGAAACCATCCAGCATCTTCTGGGAGGTAAAGAACCGCCGTTCGGATGAGAAAACCATCTCTTATTGTGAGAGTCATGACCAGGCATTGGTGGGCGATAAAACCATCATCTTCCGTCTGATTGATGCCGATATGTACTGGCATTTCAAGAAGGGCGATGAAAACGAAATGGTTCATCGTGGTATTGCTCTGCATAAGATGATCCGTCTGGTTACCGCCTCTACAATCAATGGCGGTTATCTCAACTTCATGGGTAATGAGTTCGGTCACCCAGAGTGGATTGATTTCCCTCGCGAGGGTAATGGCTGGAGCTATAAATATGCCCGCAGGCAGTGGAATCTGGTAGATAATCATGAACTCTGCTACCACTATCTTGGAGATTTCGACCGAGAAATGCTCAAGACGATTACAAGCGACAAGAATTTTAACAAGACACCAGTTGTAGAAATCTGGCATAATGATGGCGATCAGGTTCTCGCCTTTATGCGTGGCGATCTGCTCTTCGTGTTTAACTTCTCGCCAACCCGCTCTTTCACCGACTATGGATTCCTGGTTCCAACCGGTTCCTACAGCGTAGTGCTTGATTCTGACAGCAAGGATTTCGGCGGTAACGGCTTGAATGATGACACGATGACGCATCTGACTAATTACGATCCACTTTATGTGAAAGACCGTAAGGAGTGGCTGAAACTTTATCTGCCAGCTCGTACAGCTTTGGTGCTGAAGAAAAATTAATAGATTGATTTATGAAAAATAAAAGGAGTAGTACTGCGAAGATGCAAATCGCCTGTGCTATCATCTTTATCCCATTTACCTACGTCTACCTGGCATTTTACCAGGCAGACGTACTGGCAGTGGCTCAGCATGTTTTCTCAGGCGGTTTGACCAACTACAGTTACACGCTGGCTCCACTGCTTATCACGCTCGTACTCTATCTGCTGCAAGTGGGAGTGTACGCGGTAACCCGTGTGAAACGCCGTTTCCACGGGCTTACTTATTTCCCTTCGTTCCTCATCCTGACGATGATTACCGATATCCCCGTTGATATCGACCGTTATCATTCGCTGGGGGCGTGGTGGATTATTTTGCCACTCTGTCTGATTCTATGGGGCGGATTGATATGGATAGCCCGCCAGTTGGAGCCGATAGAAACAGAGCCTCACAGCAACGGCTGGTTCTCCCGCTATATGTGGGTGAATCTGCTCCAGATGCTGGTGATGATATTGCTTGTCAACTTTGTTGCTAGCAATGATCGGCTGTTTCATGAACGTATGCGCATGGAACATCTGATGAAAGAAAAACAGTATGAAAAAGCTTTGGAAGTAGGTGAAAAATCTCTGAAAACAGATTCTTCGCTGACAATGCTCCGTATAGCCTGTCTCAACGAAACAGGCGAGCTGGGCAGCCGTCTCTTTACTTATCCGCTGGTAGGTGGAAGTAAGGCGATGATGCCGGATAGCGTAACCGTGAAGGCTATGATGTGGAAGGCGCCAAAATGGATGCAGAAACCTTCGGCATGGATGGTTAAACATCATCTCAAGTATCGTCTGCCTGTTGACTATCAGCTTTGTGCACTCTTGCTGTACAAGCAACTAGACAAGTTCGTAGCAGAGGTGCAGAAACATTATAAAGTAACTTCGGGCAAACTGCCTGTTCATTATAAGGAAGCGTTGGTTCTTTATACGCATCGCCGCAGTAATCCAAGTATCGTTTATCACGATAATGTGATGGATACAGACTTTGAGGAT
Organism: Segatella copri DSM 18205; assembly: GCF_025151535.1. NCBI lineage: Bacteria > Pseudomonadati > Bacteroidota > Bacteroidia > Bacteroidales > Prevotellaceae > Segatella > Segatella copri. Next base: position 1,242,908 of record NZ_CP102288.1, on the reverse strand, counting down.
TTCCAGCAGATGGATCACAAATATGCTAATGAGACAGAAAAGCAGAATGCTCTTCGGGATACTTATGGAAATACCTACTGGTATTATTATGAGTATGGAAACAAATGAAAGTTTTAATTTAGGAGATTAATATGAAAATGCAGATATTCAGAAACTTATGGTTTTTACAGATAGTTTTTCTTCTGTTGGAGCCATTAGGGTTGCAGGCACAGAAGAAGGAGATTTCTGCAGCCAAAGATCTGGTAAAGGCTGGCAAGGATTTGGCGAAGGCCGAATCCAGTATGCGCAAACTCCTGACGGATTCTGCCAACCGGAATAACAAGAAAATTTGGAATATTCTCTTCGATGCTGTGAAGAAGCAGTATGAACAGGGTAATGAGAAACTCTACCTCAAACAGGCGTATGATACAGCCCAACTCTTCAATGCAACCCGACAGCTCTTCGTTATAGCCCAAGGACTTGATTCCGTTGAGATGATTCCTAACAAGAAAGGAAAATGTGAGTTTGATTTCCGCAAGTCTCATTCTGAATATTTGAACAAGATACGTCCGAACCTCTATAACGGAGGAACCTGGTTTATCAGGAAGCAGAAATACAAGGAGGCTTATCAGTTCTTTGACCAGTACATAGAGTGCAGTACTGCACCGATGTTCCAATCTTATAAGTATGCCCAGAAAGACAAATATCTTTCTTCGGCAGCTTATTGGGCTGTTTATGCCGGATATAAGATGCAAGATACCAAAGCTACGCTTCATCATTCTTATGAGGCGCTGAAAGATACGGCTCATTATAACTATATGTTACAGTATCTGGCTGAGACTTACATACTGGAGAAGGATACTGCGCGCTATCTCTCGACCTTGAAGGAAGGTTTTGAACGAGATCCGAAATTCCCGTTCTTTTTCCCGCGTCTGGTAGAGTATTATTCGCAGGAAAACCAACTCGATTCTGCACTCGCCGTAGCAGATAAGGCGCTGGCGATAGCTCCCGACAATGATATCTATCTCTTTACCAAGGGAACCATTCTCCTGAATATGGGTGATTTCAAACAATGCATCGAAGTGAGCAAAAAGGCACTTGCCGTGAACGAATCTTTGGCTGGTGCTTATTATAATATAGGTTTGGCTTATTTCAATCAGGCGGTTGAAATGGATAAGAATTCACTGCAATCCCGCAAAACTCATCAGGTGATAGACGGACTTTACAAGAGTGCAATGCCTTATCTGCAGAAGTACAGAACGATGGCGCCTGATATGCAGGACCAGTGGGCTTTGCCGCTATATACCATCTATCTGAACCTGAACATGGGTAAGGAGTTTGATGAGATAGATAAACTGCTCAATCAGAAAAAGAAATAAAGCCTCATGATGAGAAATTTATGAAAACTTCTCTTTAATAAAAGAATACTTCTCTATTGAAATTGATTATTAGGAAATTTATGGTAGACAGAATTTTAGATAAACTGGGCATTGAGCTCAATGATATGCAGCAGGATTCTATGCAGGCAATCTTGCACGGGAACAAGGATGTGGTGGTACTTTCGCCAACAGGTAGTGGCAAGACACTGGCTTATCTTTTGCCTCTTACCCAACTTATAGATGCTACTGATGACGAGGCACAGGCGGTGGTGGTAACTCCTGGTCGGGAACTCGCTTTGCAGTCGGCTAACGTATTGAAGAATATGGGCAGCGGTTTGCGTGCGATGGCTTGCTATGGTGGTCGTGCTACGATGGATGAGCATCGCGTGATGAAACAGGTTCGTCCTCAGATTGTATTTGGAACTCCGGGCCGTCTCAATGATCATCTGGATAAGGGAAATCTTTCTCCATATCACATCAAATACCTGATTATTGATGAGTTTGATAAGTGTCTGGAGATGGGTTTCCAGGACGAAATGAGCCGACTGATTAAGTCATTGCCTGGCTTGCGTCGACATTTCCTGCTTTCTGCTACCGAAGCGGAGGAGATTCCTCATTTCGTACACATGGGTAGGGTAGAAAAGATAGATTACCGTGTGGATGAAGATCAGGTTCCTGACCGTGTACATATATATAAGGTGGATAGTCCGGTAAAGGATAAACTGGAGAGTCTGTCACTTTTGCTACGCAGTTTAGGCGATCAGAGTACCATTGTTTTCCTCAATTATCGCGACAGTGTTGAGCGCACCAATAAATATCTGGTGGAGCAGGGATTTTCAACCTCTTTCTTCCATGGTGGATTGGAACAGAAGGAACGCGAGGCTTCTCTCTATCGTTTCAGCAACGGTAGTGCCAATATCCTGGTGAGTACGGATCTGGCTTCGCGCGGACTTGATATTCCAGATATAGATAATATCATCCATTATCACATGCCGGAGAGCGAAGATGGTTATATCCATCGTGTAGGACGTACGGCACGATGGGAAGCCCAGGGAAAGGCTTTCTTCCTGTTAGGTCCTGAAGAACATATTCCGGAATATGTGGATGCAGAGATTGAGAATTATGAGATGCCTGTTGCTGATCTGCTTCCTGCGCCAGCCAAACCTAAGATGGCTACTATATATATAGGTAAAGGCAAAAAGGATAAAATCAGCAAGGGTGACATCTTAGGCTTCCTTTGTAAGAAGGGTGGGCTGCAGTCGGCTGAAATCGGTAAGATTGATGTTAATGACCGTTATGCTTATGCTGCCATTTCCCGAACGAAGTTGCGCAGCGTACTGAATAATGTAAAGGGCGAAAAGATAAAAGGCGTCAAAACGATAGTGGAAGAGGTAAGGTAGTTGACAAACTGCTATTATCTTTTCTCTGTTGTTTGCTAATGTATAATAAATGTAAAAATAGACATAAATATGCAGTTATTATACTAAAATGACTAACAAAATGAAAGAAATCTGCGCAAAACGCTAAAAATGTGCAGAAAAGTTTGGTAGTTTCAAATAAAAAGTGTAATTTCGCAGTCGTAAATACAATCCAAAGGTTTACTATGTATCCTATATGGGTGTATTGTGCACTAATTTTTCCTGCTAACAGGATTATATCGTATAAAACTTAAATAATTATACAAAGATGAAGAAGTACAATTTTAATGCAGGTCCATCAATGCTTCCACGCGAAGTGATTGAGAACACAGCAAAGCAGATTTTGGATTTTAATGGTTCAGGTCTTTCATTGATGGAAATCAGCCACCGTGCTAAGGATTTCCAGCCAGTAGTTGATGAGGCAGTCTCCTTATTCAAGGAGCTGCTTGACATTCCTGAGGGTTATTCCGTAATCTTCCTTGGTGGTGGTGCGTCATTGCAGTTTATGCAGATTCCAGCTAACTTCCTCATCAAGAAGGCTGCCTACATTAATTCTGGCACTTGGGCTAAGAAGGCAATGAAAGAGGCGAAGCATTTTGGTGAGGTCGTGGAGATCGCATCATCGTCCGACGCTAATTTCACTTTCTATCCACAGGTTCCTGACACTGTACCAGCCGATTGTGATTACTTGCATTTGACAAGCAACAATACTATATATGGTACTGAACTCCGTGTTGATCCAGATGTAAACGTACCATTGATTTCTGATATGTCTTCAGATATCATGAGCCGTCCAGTAGATGTTTCTAAGTATACTGCCATCTATGCAGGTGCTCAGAAGAATCTTTCTATGGCAGGTGTTACCGTTGTCATCGTTAAGGATGATATGCTTGGCAAGGCTCCTCGCGAGCTTCCTACAATGCTCGATTATCGTACTCACGTTGAGAAGGGCAGTATGTTCAATACTCCTCCTGTTGTTCCTATCTATACCTTGATGGAGAATCTCCGCTGGTTGAAGGCTAACGGTGGTGTTGAGGCAGCTGATAAGCGTGCTCACGAACGTGCTGAAGTTCTTTATGCTGAAATCGACCGCAACAAACTCTTCAAGGGTACAGTGGAAGAGACTTCACGTTCATTGATGAACATCTGCTTCGTGATGAACGATGAGTACAAGGAGTTGGAGAAGCCATTCCTCGACTTCGCTACAGAGCGTGGCATGGTAGGTATCAAGGGCCACCGCTCAGTGGGTGGTTTCCGTGCCAGCTGCTACAATGCACAGACCATGGAGGGTGTTCAGGCACTCGTCAAGGCCATGCAGGATTTTGAAGCACAACATTAATTTTTGAATTTGTATGAAAGTATTAGTTGCAACAGAAAAACCATTTGCAGCAGCTGCTGTAGATGGAATCAAAAAAGAAATAGAAGGAGCGGGCAACGAACTTGTCTTGCTCGAAAAGTATACAGAGAAAGCTCAGCTTCTCGATGCAGTGAAGGATGTGGACGCGATGATTATCCGCTCTGACAAGGCTGATGCTGAGGTGCTCGATGCGGCAAAGAACCTGAAGATTATCGTTCGTGCTGGTGCAGGTTATGATAACATCGACCTTGCTGCTGCTACTGCTCATAATGTAGTGGCTGAGAATACTCCTGGTCAGAACTCTAACGCAGTAGCTGAGTTGGTATTCGGCTTGTTGGTCTTTACTGTACGTAATTTCTACAACGGCAAGGCTGGCAGCGAGTTGAAGGGTAAGAAACTGGGTATTCTTGCTTTCGGTAATGTTGGTCGAAATGTGGCTCGCATCGCCAAGGGATTTGGTATGGAAGTAGCTGCTTACGATGCATTCTGCCCAGCTGATGTTATCGAGGCTGCCGGTGTGCATGCTGTAAAGTCACAGGATGAGTTGTTCCAGACTTGTGACATCGTTTCGCTTCATATCCCTGCTACTCCAGAGACTATCAAGAGCATCGACTACAAGACCGTAAACCAGTTGCCTAAGGGTGGCATCCTCATCAATACAGCGCGTAAGGAGGTTATCAATGAGCCTGAGCTCCTGAAACTTCTTGCTGAGCGTGAGGACTTGAAGTTCATCACTGATATCAAGCCTGATGCTGATGCAGACTTTGCCAAGTTCGAGGGTCGATACTTCTCAACTCCTAAGAAGATGGGTGCACAGACTGCTGAAGCAAATATCAATGCTGGTATTGCAGCAGCTAAGCAGATTAATGCGTTCTTTGCTGATGGCTGCACAAAATATCAAGTAAATAAATAAAAATTAGGATATAAAAAAGCTCATAGAGGGTGCTTTAGCTAGTGCCCTTTATGGGCTTTTTATCTTTACAGACTTCATGATATACTTGCCCTTCGTGGGCTTTTATTCATTAAAATCAATACAACATTATGGCTATAGTTAAACCATTTAAGGGTATTCGTCCCCCAAAAGATTTAGTTGAGCAAGTTGAGTCTCGTCCTTACGATGTTCTCAATTCTGAGGAAGCACGTGCCGAGACAGGCGATAACGAGAAGAGCCTTTATCATATTATTAAACCTGAAATCAATTTCGAACCAGGTACTTCTGAGTACGATCCTCGCGTTTATGAAAGCGCTGCAGAGAACTTCAGAAAGTTCCAGGAGAAAGGCTGGTTAAAACAGGATGATAAGGAACAGTATTATATATATGCACAGACGATGAACGGCAAGACTCAGTATGGTCTTGTGGTAGGTGCGTATGTAAACGACTATATGACGGGTGTCATCAAGAAACATGAGCTGACACGCCGCGATAAGGAAGAAGACCGTATGAAGCATGTGCGTGTATGCAATGCCAATATCGAGCCAGTATTCTTCGCTTATCCTGATAATGAGGTGCTTAACGAACTTCTGATGCGTTATGCAGCAACAACACCGGAATATGATTTCATAGCTCCAATTGATGGTTTCCGTCATCAGTTCTGGGTTGTAAGCGATGATCAGGATATTGCCACAATTACAGCGGAATTTGCCAAGATGCCTAGCCTTTATATTGCTGACGGTCATCACCGTTCTGCTGCAGCAGCTCTGGTAGGTGCAGAAAAAGCTAAGCAGAATCCTAATCATACAGGTAAGGAGGAATATAACTACTTTATGGCAGTTTGTTTCCAGGCAAGTCAGCTTACCATTCTCGATTATAACCGAGTTGTGAAGGATTTGAACGGTCTGACTTCTGATCAGTTCCTCGATGCTTTGACAAAGAATTTCGAGGTGATAGATATTGATGCAATCAATGTGAATGTATCTGGTGATGAAGAGGGCATTCCTTGCTATGAAAAGATGGCTATTGATGCTGCTATCAGCCAGTTTGGCTTGGATATTCTGAAACCAGCAGCTCTCCATTCTTTCCTCCTCTATCTGGATGGTAAATGGTATGGTTTGTTTGCCAAGCCGGGAACCTACGACGATGCTGATCCAATCGGCGTGCTCGATGTGGATATTTCATCTCGTCTGATTCTTGACGACATTCTGGGTATCAAGGATTTGCGTTCTGATAAGCGCATCGATTTTGTGGGCGGTCTTCGCGGTCTCGGTGAGTTGAAACGTCGTGTGGATAGTGGCGAGATGAAGATGGCACTTGCTTTGCATCCGGTTACTATGCAGCAGATTATGGACATCGCTGACAGTGGTAAGATTATGCCACCTAAGGCAACTTGGTTTGAACCTAAGTTGCGTAGCGGTTTGATTATTCACAAGTTGGATTAATGATAGACGAATTTAAGACTATATCAGATACGATAGGCGAGGGATATTACACCGAGAAAAGGAGTAAGTTTCTCGCCTTTGCTCACCATGTTACAACTGTTGACGAGGTGAAGGAAATTGTTGCCGGGTACCGTAAGAAATATTACGATGCCCGACATTGTTGTTATGCATATATGCTAGGTCCTGAACGGACAGAGTTCCGTGCCAATGATGATGGCGAACCTTCTTCTACGGCAGGAAAACCAATCCTCGGCCAAATCACGAAATCAGAATTGACGGATATTTTAATTGTCGTCATCCGATATTTCGGAGGAGTAAAATTGGGAACCAGCGGACTCATTGTTGCTTATCGTGAAGCTGCCATTGATGCTTTGGCTCATTGTGAGGAGGTTACGCAACAGATAGAGGAAATAGTAACCTATGATTTTACTTATCCGATGATGAATGATGTGATGAGGATAGTCAAAGATATGAATCCGCGTATCCTGGATCAGACTTTCGATAATACTTGCAGCATCAAACTTTCTATCAGAAAGAGCGAGGCGGAGCAGTTGCGTTCCCGTCTGAAAAAGCTGTCGTTTGAATAGCAGATAACTGACAGACAGATGAATAACTGCTGGGTAAATAAAAAGAGGGTGTGTTATAGGCCTGGATTATAGTTGGCGCATAACAGCTGCCCACCGCATGCACATCACCTGTTGTGCATGCGCATATCAGCTGCTATGCAAGCGCACAACACCTGTTGTGCGACCGGAGATACTAACTATCTTAACAACAAATCCTATGTTTTCCAATAACATATCCTATGTTTTCCATTAACATATCAGTAATATTCCATCAAAAAGGGGGTGTATCATTAATTAATGATACACCCCCTTTTTGATGGTTATTTCTTTTGAGTTTATCCCTTTTCTTCCAATTCCTTCTGCAATCGGATGATTTCATCGCGATATTGGGCAGCTTGCATGAAGTCGAGGTCTTTGGCTGCTTGCTTCATCAATGCCGTAGTATTGGCAATGCTCTTCTCCAATTCTTCCTTGCTCATACTGCGAACAATAGGGTCGGCAACGAAGGCTGCACTTTCCGGTTCCACGTAGACGCGAGGCTTAGAACCCTCGGCTCCCATCGGAACAATCTTTGCTCCTTCTTCCTTGCTAGTAGGCAGAGCTGAGGTTATTGCTTTCACAATCTGTTTTGGTGTAATGCCATGGTCTGCATTGTATTTCAACTGGATGCTTCGGCGGCGGGCAGTTTCATCTATTGTTTTCTGCATGCTGTCTGTGATGTTGTCTGCATACATGATTACCTTGCCGTTCACGTTTCGGGCTGCACGGCCTGCCGTCTGGGTCAGAGAACGGTGACTGCGAAGGAATCCTTCCTTGTCTGCATCGAGAATAGCTACGAGCGAAACTTCCGGCAAGTCGAGTCCTTCTCGTAACAGGTTGACACCCACCAGTACATCGTATACTCCTGCACGGAGATCGTTCATGATCTTTACTCGGTCTAAGGTTGCCACATCACTGTGGATATAGGCAGCCTTTACGTTGTGGTTGAGCAGGAACTCGGTGAGTTCTTCTGCCATGCGCTTTGTAAGAGTCGTAATCAGAACTCGCTCGTTGCGGTGTGTTCTTGTTAATATTTCGTCCAGAAGATCATCTATCTGATTCTCACTTGGACGGACTTCGATTTCCGGGTCCAGGAGTCCTGTTGGACGAATCAACTGTTCCACAACCACGCCTTCGGCTTCTCTCAATTCATAGTCTGCCGGAGTTGCGCTTACATAGATGGCCTGCGGAATGAGATCGTGAAATTCCTCGAATTTCAGCGGACGGTTGTCGAAGGCAGCAGGCAAACGGAAACCATATTCTACCAGGTTCTTCTTTCGTGCCCGGTCGCCTCCATACATGGCGCCAATCTGTGGGATGCTCACATGGCTCTCGTCAACCACAAGCAGGAAATCTTTAGGGAAGAAATCGAGCAGGCAATACGGGCGTTCGCCTTCGTGTCTGCCATCAAAATAGCGGGAATAGTTCTCGATGCCCGAACAGTGGCCTAATTCCTTAATCATTTCCATATCATATTCTACACGTTCCTTGATGCGCTGTGCCTTGATTCCATCTCCAATACTCTTGAAGAATTCTACCTGTTTAACCAGGTCGTCCTGAATTCTGCGAATGGCACTTTCCTGCTGTTCTTTTGTTGTTACGAAAAGGTTGGCTGGATAAATCTCGTAATCTTCGAACGAGGCAAGGCGGTGATAAGTGAGTGAATCCACTTCTTCGATACTGTCAATCTCATCGTCCCACCATGTTACGCGCAAAACATGATCGCTGTAAGCCATAAAGATGTCAACCGTTTCGCCTTTCACGCGAAAGTTGCCACGTTGCAGTTCTATGTCATTTCTAATGTAAAGTGCATCAACGAGTTTCCTCAGAAATTCATTTCTGTCGAGTCGCTGCCCGCGATGAATCTTGATGATGTTCTCCTGCATCGCCACAGGTCCGCCCATACCATAGATGCACGATACGGATGAGACAACGATGACATCCTTTCTGCCCGAGAGCAGGGCAGAAACAGCACCGAGTCGCAACTTGTCTATTTCATCATTGATGGCGAGGTCTTTTTCTATATATGTATCAGTCGTTGGTAGGTAAGCTTCCGGCTGATAATAGTCGTAGTATGAAACATAATATTCTACAGCGTTCTCAGGGAAGAAACCCTTCATCTCCTGATACAGTTGGGCGGCAAGAGTCTTGTTGTGGCTCAAGATGAGCGTAGGCTTCCCCACGTTGGCAATCACGTTTGCCACCGTAAAGGTTTTACCCGAGCCGGTTACACCCAACAACACCTGTGCAGGGTCTCCTTCAAGTACCCCCTCTGTGAGTTGCCTGATGGCTTGCGGCTGGTCGCCAGTTGGCTTATATTTTGATGTAATCTTAAAATCCATTTTCTTCCTGATTTCTTCTCAAAAGTTCTGTTTCAAGGTGCAAAATTACAAAAAAAACGCCATTAATCGTTATAAAGATTAATTTTTTACGAAAAAATGTATCTTTTCTTTTGATAATAAGTAAATTATGAGTAACTTTGCAGTTCAAAATGAGAATTATGAAAAAATTGACTCTTATTGCATCGTGTGTTGCATTGCTCTTGTCGAGCTGTGCCCACGAATATAACCAGGTATTGAAATCAGGCGATTATACTTATAAGTATGAGTACGCCAAGCAGAGCTATGCCCAGGGCAAGTATTCCCGTGCCATTCCTCTTCTGCAGGAACTGGTAACGATGAAGAAAGGTTCTACCGAGGGTGAGGAATGTTTGTACATGCTGGCTATGGCCGAGTATGGTATGAAGGATTATGAGACTGCTGCAGAGTATTTCAAGAAGTATTACTCTTCTTATCCTAAAGGTAAGTTTGCTGAAAATGCAAAGTACTTTGTGGGAGAGAGTCTGTATCAGAATGCTCCAGAGCCTCGTCTTGACCAGAGTACCACGATTACAGCCATCGCAGCCTTCCAGGAGTTCCTGGATCTTTATCCAGATGCCCGACTCAAGCAGCAGGCTACAAACCGCCTTTTTGCTCTTCAGGACCTCTTGGTTGAGAAGGAGTATAAGAGTGCCAAACTCTATTTTGATATGGGCACCTATTTCGGCAACTGTACCAGCGGAGGCAATAATTATGAGGCTTGTATCGTAACTGCACAGAATGCGCTTAAGGATTATCCTTACAGCAACCGACGCGAGGAGTTTGCATCGCTCATCATGAAAGGTAAGTACGAACTGGCAAAGATGAGTGTCGAGAAAAAGCAGCTGGAGCGCTATCAGGATGCTGAGGATGAGTGTTATGGCTTTATCAACGAATATCCTGATTCAAAGGACCGTGCACTTGCCGAGAAGTATATTGAGAAGTGCAAGCAGTACGAGAAAGAGCATCCGGAGACAGCTCTCGAACAGCTTGGCAATAATGCCAATTAAAAAAGCATATATATAATAAGGTAAAAACAATATAATAATAATAGTACTATAATTATGGATTTCAAAAAATCAAAGGCACCAGTAAACACAGTAACTCGCAACATTATGGATCTCTGCGATGATACCCATAATATCTACGAGAGCGTAGCTATCATTGCAAAGCGCGCTAATCAGATTTCTATCGAAATCAAGCAGGAGTTGAGCAAGAAACTTCAGGAGTTTGCTTCTTATAACGATTCTTTGGAGGAAGTTTTTGAGAACCGCGAACAGATTGAAATCTCTCGCTACTACGAGAAGTTGCCAAAGCCAACTTTGCTCGCTACAGAAGAGTTTATTGAGAATAATATTTATTGGCGCGATCCTACCAAGACATCTGCACCAATGGTTCACGAGAGCGAAATTTAATATTCCTGAGCTATATGATACAGCGTAAACAGACATTATTTCTGCTCTTTGCTGTCATCGCCATTGCTATCTGTCTTTTCCTTCCTATCGCCAGCATCGCAGCTAAGACGATGGGAGGAGACACTATGGTTTATAACCTCGGAGTGGTAGGGGAGGCAGGAATGCAGATTTCAACTACTTGCGTTCCTCTGTTCCTTCTGCTCGCCGTTTCAGCCATCATAGCATTGGTAAACATCTTTTTGTACAAGAATCTGAAGCTTCAGAAATCACTCTGTTCTCTGGCCATGCTTTTTGCAGGTTTATGGTATGTAGATTATATCGTGATGTTCATGGGCTTGATTCCTGTTCCTGAAGCAGAAGGAACGATGAAGTTTCAGTTTGCCGCTTGCCTTCCTTTGGTAGCAATCATATTCGAATGGATGGCAATGAAAGGTGTGAACGATGACATCAAACTCTTGAGAGCAGCAGATCGAATCAGATAAAAAATGCTAAAAAAGCATTTGAATATCGATAAAAGTTTGCTCAATTCAAATAAAAGTAGTAATTTTGTACCCGCTGTCACGAGATGGCAGCACAAAATTCAAACCTCATTATAAATTAAAATTAAGATTTAAAAATGGCAACAAAAATCAGATTGCAGCGCGGCGGTCGTAAAAGCTATGCTTTCTATAGCATTGTAATCGCTGACGTTAGAGCACCACGTGATGGTAAATTTACTGAGAAGATTGGTACTTTCAACCCTAACACCAATCCAGCTACTGTAGATTTGAATTTCGAGCGCGCACTCTACTGGGTAGAGACTGGTGCACAGCCAACAGACACAGTTCGCAATATCCTCAAGGGTGAGGGCGTTTATTTGATGAAGCACCTCAAGGGTGGCGTTAAGAAGGGCGCATTCGACGATGCTGAGGCTCAGAAGCGTTTCGACGCTTGGAAGAATGGCAAGGACGCTAAGATTTCTGCTGTTCGCGAGGGCGATGCTAAGGCAAAGAAGGAAGCTGCTGCTAAGGAGCTCGAGGCTGAGAAGAAGATGAACGAGGCAATCGCTAAGAAGGTAGCTGATAAGAAGGCTGCTGCAGCTGCTGCTGAGGCAGAGGCTAAGGCTGCTGAGGAAGCTCCTGCAGAGGAGGCTCCAGCTGAGGCTTAATCTTCGACAGAATCTTCTTTTGAGATTTTAAAGTATAAAGGTTGAATTTCTCTTTCGGGAAATCCAACCTTTTTTTGTTTCTTTTGATTATGGGTGATAAAAAGGAAAACAGTTATTCGCATATTCTGAAATATACAGGATTGTTTGGCAGTGTGCAAGGATTGGGAATTCTTGTAGGAGTTTTGCGCAATAAATTTACGGCGCTCTTCCTCGGACCTTCTGGAATGGGACTGCTGTCTCTTTTCAGCTCAACGATTTCTGTTCTCAGTTCTGCGTGTAATTTCGGCATTCCTACAAGTGGTGTTAAATTTATTTCTGAAAAGGAACATGCTGCAGATGAATCGCAGTCTGAAAAGGCTGATATCGCCGAGGCGGTTCTTCTTGTTCGCACCTATAGTCTGCTTGCTGCATTTTTCGGAGCCATCGTCTGTGTTCTTCTGGGTCCGTTACTCAATGGGTTTACTTTTTCCTGGGGCAATCATACGCTACATTTCATTCTCCTGGCACCAACCATTTTCTTCACGATTCTTGCTGGAGGTGAAACAGCCATTCTGAAAGCTACCGGACAGTTGCGTGCGTTGGCGATGCAGGCAAGTCTTCAGGCTATTCTTCTGCTTTTGGTTTCGGTTCCGGTTTATTGGATATTTGGTGAGAGAGGTATTCTGCCCGTTCTGTTCATTTTGGCATTTATGCAATGGGCTCTGAATTTTCGATATTCCCGACGAGTTGTACGGTGGGGCGTAAATATGCGAAAAATGACGCTAGTTGCAGGTTTCCCACTTTTGCGACTTGGCGGGGCATTTGTACTTTCGGGTTTGATGAATAGCGGCTGCGAATTTCTGATTCGTGCCTTTTTGAACCAACAAGGCGATCTGGAAGTTGTCGGACTTTTCAATGCCGGTATTACGATAGTCTTTGTTTATGCGGGAATGGTATTTTCGGTCATGGATCAGGATTTTTATCCCCGTCTCTCCGGCATTTCGGGTTCCAGAAAAAACGAGGAGTCTGTCAAAGAGCGCAATCTCTGTGTGAACCGCCAGCTTGAGATGAATGTCTTGTTGTTGGGGCCTATAGTAGCTGCTATCATTTTGGGACTGCCTCTCATTATTCCGATTTTATACAATGCCCAGTTTATGGGGATGCTCCAGATGACTCAGCTTGCTGCTGTTGCCATGTTGTTCAAGGCGGTTTATCTTCCAATAGAATATCTCCCGCTGTCAAGGGGAGATTCCAGACTTTTTCTCATTCAGGAAAGTTTTTGTGTTATCTTGCTGATAATCTGTGAAATAGCTGGTTATCAGTTAGATGAATTGAGAGGAGTAGGGGGAGGCATTGCTGTGGCTTATGCCATAGAGACCATTGCCGTCTTGATTTTCAGCAGAGCCGTTTATGGTTATCGTTTATCTGCTCTTGGTTTCAGATTCTGTATCTTTCAACTTCTGATTCTGCTCCTGGTGTTGTTCCTGGTTTTCATGATCAGTTATCGTGATTGGCTTTATTGGCTGATTGGCGTAATCATTGTACTCATGAGCACATCGTTTAGTTTTAGGAAAATTAGAAAACTGATTAGATAAAAATAGAAATACTATGGGATAAATTATTTTCTCCGAAAGATAGAAGAATATCTCCGAAAGATAGAAGAATATCTCCGAAAGATAAAAAAATATCTCTCGGAGATATTTTTTATTCCAGTAGGATAAATAAAGAAAAAGCCTTGAGAATCAGCTGATTCTCAAGGCTTTTATTTGTTTTGTATCTCTAAGAAATTACTTCTTGTTGATAGCGAGGTCGATAGCTACAGCGATAGCAACAGTAGCACCTACCATAGGGTTGTTACCCATACCGAGGAAGCCCATCATCTCTACGTGAGCAGGAACTGAAGAAGAACCTGCGAACTGAGCGTCTGAGTGCATACGACCCATAGTATCAGTCATACCGTAAGAAGCAGGACCTGCAGCCATGTTATCTGGGTGCAATGTACGACCTGTACCACCACCAGAAGCTACAGAGAAGTATGGCTTACCAGCAGCCACACGCTCCTTCTTGTATGTACCAGCTACTGGGTGCTGGAAACGTGTAGGGTTTGTAGAGTTACCTGTGATAGATACGTCTACATCCTCGCTCCAGTTGATAGCAACACCCTCGCGAACGTCGTCAGCGCCATAGCAGTTAACCTTAGCACGTGGACCGTCGCTGTAAGCGATGCGGTTAACAACCTTCAACTCACCTGTATAGTAGTCGAACTTTGTCTGTACGTATGTGAAACCGTTGATGCGGCTGATGATCTGAGCAGCATCCTTACCAAGACCGTTCAAGATAACGCGCAATGGGTTCTTGCGAACCTTGTTTGCCATCTCAGCAATCTTGATAGCACCCTCAGCAGCAGCGAAAGACTCGTGACCAGCCAAGAAAGCGAAGCACTGAGTCTCCTCACGGAGCAAACGAGCAGCCAAGTTACCATGACCGAGACCAACCTTACGGTCGTCAGCTACAGAACCAGGGATGCAGAAAGCCTGCAAACCGATACCGATAGCCTCAGCTGCGTCAGCAGCAGTCTTAGCACCTTTCTTGATAGCGATAGCAGCACCAGCTACATACGCCCACTTAGCGTTCTCGAAGCAGATACGCTGAGTATCTTCACACATCTGATAAGGGTCAACACCTGCGTCCTCGCAGATTTGATTAGCCTCTTCCAAGCTCTTGATACCGTTAGCATTAAGAGCAGCAAGAACCTGCTTCTCGCGACGTTCCTGACTTTCGTAACTTACTTTTCTAATCATATCTGTATCTCCTTATTATTCTTTACGTGGATCAATTGCTTTAACAACACCCTGCTCAGCAGTTGTACGACCGTAGCTACCTGTGAACTTCTTGACAGCCTCGTTAGCGTCCATACCGTTCTTGATAGCTTCCATCATCTTGCCGAGGTGAACATACTCATAACCACAAACCTGGCTGTCCTTATCGAGGAACTGCTTTGTGATGTAACCCTCTGTCAACTCGAGGTAACGTGTACCCTTAGCTACAGTACCATAGAGAGTACCAGTCTGTGAACGAAGACCCTTACCCAAGTCCTCAAGACCTGCACCGATAACGAGACCGCCCTCAGAGAAAGCGCTCTGGCTACGACCATAAACAATCTGGAGGAAGAGCTCGCGCATAGCTGTATTGATAGCATCGCATACGAGGTCAGTGTTCAAAGCCTCAAGAATAGTCTTGCCTGGGAGAATCTCAGAAGCCATAGCAGCTGAGTGAGTCATACCAGTACAACCGATAGTCTCAACAAGAGCCTCCTGAATAACGCCTTCCTTGATGTTCAAAGAGAGCTTGCAAGCACCCTGCTGAGGAGCACACCAACCCACACCGTGAGTATAACCAGAGATGTCTTTGATCTCTTTTGCCTGAATCCATTTTCCCTCTTCAGGAATTGGAGCTGGTCCGTGGTTAGGACCCTTAGCGACAACGCACATGTTGTCTACTTCTTTAGAATAGATCATATTCGCTAAATTTTATATTAATGAATATTATAAGTATAAAGTTCTGTACTTAATTCATATTATTTTGCTGAAACATCGGTGCCATCACCTCAATTCCGAGCACAAAAGTACAAAAAAAATCCGGAAAATACCTAAAATTGGGTATTCTTTTTAACTCTTTAACCTAATATTTAGATTTTTTCTTGGGTTTATGCACAATTTCATGTATCTTTGCAAACTGAAAATTGCAATTTTGTAGATTATGATCGAAGTAAAGATAAACGATGCCAAGCTTCAGCATGCTGCCGAGGCGGGCATGGATGAATTTGTAAAGGCTTTCGTGGACGCTATCCGCGAAGCGATTGGTGGTGAACTGACTGCCGAAACCATGGCACAGCTCAACAGCGACCAGATTACTCTTCTGGCTTGGGATATCCTGCATGAGGAGATGATGGATGGCGGAATGGTTCAGCTCATACATAACGGTTACGGTGCTTTCCTCTGGAAGAACCCTACCGACAAGGCGTTTAAAAACTGGGGATTGACAGAACTCGCCAAACTTATCAAGAAGAGTCATTTCCTGTATAAAACAAACCATGAGGAGATTGAGCGCGATCTGACCGATGAGGAGTTTATGGCGCTCTACGAAAAATTTCCTGAGTTTGATGATTTTGACGATGAGTTCGTTGAGAACGAAGAAGAGTGGACCAGCAAGGTTGCCTTCTACATCGATGATCATATCGACAATTTCTGCGAAATTGTCAAAAGTTAATAGTTGATAGTTAATAGCGGTTTCGCCGTATAGCAGGCTTGCCCTATAACTATAAACTTTAAACTATAAACTTATAATACATTATTATATATATATATATGAACAAGCAAGAACAGGAACTCCGTAAGAAGAGTCCGATACAGATACGCAACAAGAAGGCTTCGTTCGAGTACTTCTTCGTTGACACATATACCGCAGGCATTGTGCTTACGGGAACAGAGATTAAGTCAATCCGTGGCGGAAAGGCTTCGCTGGTAGATTGTTATTGCGATTTCTATCAGGGCGAACTTTGGGTCAAGGGAATGAACATCTCTCCTTATTTTTATGGTTCTTTCAGCAATCATGAGGCTCGCCGCGACCGCAAGCTTCTTCTCACCAAGCGCGAATTGCGCCGTCTTGAAGAGGACAGCAAGCAGCCTGGTTTCACCATTGTTCCAACCCTCATCTTTATCGATAATCACGGTAGAGCCAAGGTGGATATTGCCCTCTGTAAGGGAAAGAAGGAGTATGACAAGCGCCAGACTCTGAAAGAAAAGGAAGACAGAAGAGAGATGGATAGAGCAATCAAGCACTTTTAGACAATGAAGAATTTAAGAGAGATTGTAAAGGAGAAAATTCTGATTCTCGATGGTGCCATGGGTACTGAGATTCAGAAGTATAATCTTACAGAAGAAGACTTCAGAGGTGAGCGGTTCCGCGATTTGCCGGGTATGATGAAAGGCAACAACGACATGCTCAACATTACTCGTCCTGATGTGATATCTGATATTTACCGACGCTACCTGGAGGCTGGCGCCGATATTATTACCGCGAATACTTTTTCGTGCCAGCGCATTTCGCAGGCTGATTATCACCTGGAGAACTGCGCCCGCGAAATGGCATTCGAGGGTGCCCGACTGGCACGTATCGAATGCGATAAGTTTTCTACGCCTGATAAACCACGCTTCGTTGCAGGAGATGTGGGACCAACCAACAAGACTTGCTCCATGAGTCCGGACGTCAGCAATCCTGCCGCCCGCGAGATTACCTACGATGAGCTTTTTACCGATGTATGCGAACAGGTGGACGGACTTATCGAAGGCGGTGCTGACGTGATTCTCATCGAAACCATCTTTGATACACTCAACTGCAAGGCGATGATAGATGCAGCGCTCACCATGATGAAGAAACATGGAGTAGAGTTGCCTGTCATGATCAGTCTTACGGTAAGTGATCTGGCGGGCAGAACGCTCAGCGGTCAGACTGTAGATGCTTTCCTTGCTTCGCTTTCTCCTTATCCTATCTTCTCTGTCGGCATGAACTGCGCCTTTGGTGCTCCTCAGATGAAACCTTTCATCGAGCACATGGCTCAGGTTGCACCTTATTATATTAGTGCGCATCCTAATGCCGGTTTGCCTAACGAAATGGGCGAATATGACGAGACAGCCGAATCGATGGCTCCGCAAATAGCCGAATTCATCGATGAAGGCATCGTGAACATCATAGGCGGATGCTGCGGTACTAGTCCTGAATTCATCGCACATTACGCCCGTATCGCTGAGGGTAAGAAGCCGCATCAAGTGGTGGAGAAACCTAAGTATATGTGGCTCTCGGGATTAGACCTTCTGCAGGTCGATGATTCCGTACATTTGCCGGTTGACGCCATCCGATTCGTCAATGTGGGCGAACGCTGTAACGTAGCAGGTAGCAGGAAATTCCTGCGTTTGATTAACGAAAAGAATTATGAAGAAGCCATCGGTATTGCCAGAAAGCAAGTGGCTGATGGAGCAGCTGTCGTTGACGTGAATATGGACGATGGTTTACTTGATGCGAAAGCCGAGATGGTTAACTTCCTGAATATGATTGCAGCCGAACCAGACATTGCGAAGGTTCCGGTGATGATCGACTCTTCCAAATGGGACGTCATAGTGGTTGGCTTGAAGTGCTGCCAGGGCAAGTGTATTGTCAATTCCATCAGTTTGAAGGAGGGTGAGGAAGTATTCCTTTCTCATGCCCGCGATGTGTTACGCTATGGCGCAGCCGTCGTTGTGATGTGTTTTGATGAAGTAGGTCAGGCTACCACTTTCGAGCGCCGCATCGAGATAGCAGAACGTGCTTATCATCTTCTGGTAGACAAGTTGGGTATGAATCCGCTCGATATCATCTTCGACCCGAACGTACTTGCCATAGCTACCGGTATGGAGGAGCATGATAATTATGCCGTTGAGTTCATCCGCGCAACGGAGTGGATTCATCAGAATCTGCCTGGTGCACATGTCAGCGGAGGTGTCAGTAACCTCTCGTTCTCATTCCGTGGCAATACTTATATCCGTGAGGCTATCCATTGTGTTTTCCTGCATCATGCCCAGCAGGTAGGTATGGACTTTGGTATTGTAAATGCCAAAGCCAGAATGGATTACAATAAAATTCCTGAAGAACAGCTTCATCTCATCGAGGATGTGGTGCTGAATAGGAGAAAAGGTGCAGCTGATGAACTTATCGAGCTTGCGGCAGAGATAAAAGCCCAGGCTGATGCTGCAAAGGCTGCAGCTAAGGCAGGCGGTGTTGCTCCCAAGAAACCGGCTGCTCCTGAATGGCGAAAGGAGAGTGTGGAAGAACGTCTGAAGTATGCGCTGCGCAAGGGAATCACCGATTTCCTGCAGCAGGATATTGACGAAGCACTTGCCAAATATCCTCATGCAGTAAACGTAATTGAGGGTCCTCTGATGGACGGCATGAACCTGGTAGGCGAACTTTTTGGAAAAGGCGAAATGTTCTTGCCTCAGGTTGTCAAGACGGCTCGCACGATGAAATCGGCAGTTTCTATCCTTCAGCCTCATATTGAGGCAGAAAAACAGGGTGGAGCAACAACTGCCGGCAAGATTCTGATGGCAACTGTGAAGGGCGATGTTCATGATATCGGAAAGAACATCGTCTGCGTGGTTATGTCATGTAACAATTACGAAATCATCGACTTAGGTGTGATGGTTCCAGCCGAACAGATTGTACAGAAAGCTATCGATGAAAAAGTAGATGCAATCGGTTTGAGCGGACTTATCACCCCTTCGCTTGAAGAAATGGTTCATGTGGCCCGAGAAATGCAGAAAGCTGGTTTGCGCATTCCTATCATGGTAGGTGGGGCAACGACGAGCGAACTGCATGTGGCTCTGAAGATTGCGCCTGAATATGACGGACCGGTCATCTGGGTGAAGGACGCATCGCTCAATGCCGGAATCTGTGCCCGATTCCTCAACGAGGCTGAATGTCCTAAGTTTGAGTCGGAACTGAAGGAACGCTACGAGAAACTTCGCCAGAACTATCATGAAGAGCAGGCTAAGATAGCCTCGCTCTCAGAGGCTAGAAAGAACAAGCTGGAGCTGTTCTGACAAGATAAAGAATACAACGTTTTTAGGATAATTATATGATTAAAACTGTGATTTTTGATATGGGTGGTGTCATCATCACCCTCGACGAGAATGAGGCAGGCAAACGTTTCATTGAGTTGGGTATGAAGGAGTTTGCGGAGAAGATGGACCCTTATAAACAGGTTGGCTTAAACGGCCAGCTGGAAGAGGGCAAGATTTCCGAGGAGGAATACCGTCGGGAAGTGTGCAAGAAGATTGGGCGCGAGGTAACCTTCGAGGAATTGCAGCATTGCTGGCTGGGCTACATGAAGGAAATTCCAGAACGCAATCTGGTTACTCTCCGCAATCTTAAGAAGCAGGGCTACCGTTTAATCTTGCTCAGCAATACCAACCCTTATGTTTCTGCTTGGGTAGACAGCGAGGTCTTCTCTGCCGACGGTCATCCTATCGGCGATTATTTCGATGCGATGTATCGTTCTTATGAAGTAAAGTATATGAAGCCGGATGAGAATTTCTTCCGTTATGTCCTTTCTCAGGAGAAGATTATGCCAGAGGAGTGCCTGTTTATTGATGATGGTCCCCGTAACTGCTGTGCAGCCTCTGAACTGGGACTGTTTACTTATTGTCCGCAGAATGGCGAAGACTGGTGCGATAAGATTTACGAGCATTTGAAGTAATTATTTGTGGTGATTATTTGCACTAAAATGCAAATAATTGCCATTTTATTTTGTGCTCTGCAATAAAAAATGTACTTTTGCAGTCGCTAATTAAATACATAATACAATGATTAAGAAGAAAAGATGGCATTGCTTGCCAGGTCAGCCTCTTACAGAGCTCGACAAGCAGGTAATGTTTTGGGAAAACAAGGGTAAACTTGTTCCTACCCGTGACTTGATTAAAACTCCAGAACAGATAGAAGGCATCCGCAAGAGTGGTGTCGTAAACACCGGTTGTCTTGATGCGGTAGCAGAGATGATCCGTCCGGGAATCAACACCCAGGAGATTGATGATCTCTGCATGCAGTATTGTAAGGATCATAATGCCATTCCTGCGTGTCTCAATTACGAAGGCTATCCTAAGAGCGTTTGTACCTCTATCAACGAAGTGGTTTGCCATGGTATTCCTAAGGAAGAGGATGTGCTCGAAGAGGGCGATATCATCAATGTGGACATGACAACCATCGTAGATGGCTATTACGCTGACGCCAGCCGTATGTTCATCGTTGGCGGCAAGACTACTCCTGAAAAGGAGCAGCTGGTTCGCGTAGCCAAGGAATGCCTGGAAATCGGTATGGAGGTTGCCAAGCCATACTCGTTCGTAGGTGATATCGGTCATGCTATCGAGAAGCATTGCAAGAAGTATGGTTATGGTGTGGTTCGCGATCTTTGCGGTCATGGCGTAGGTTGCCAGTTCCACGAAGAGCCTGAGGTTCTTCACTATGGTCATAGAGGCACGGGCATGCTGCTCGTTCCGGGCATGGTATTCACCATCGAGCCAATGATCAACATGGGCACCTGGCAGGTATTCCTCGATGCCGACGATCCGTACGGTTGGGAAGTAATCACCGGTGATGAGAAGCCATCTGCACAGTGGGAGCACACGCTTGTGATGACAGAGACAGGTGTGGAGGTTTTGACTTATTAATGTTAAATGTTAAGTGTTAAATGTTAAGTTGGGCAGGCGCATAAAGTTTGTTGAATCATTTAACACTTAACATTTAACACTTAACATTATAATATAAGAAATGAAGGATATATATATATTAGGTATAGAGAGCAGCTGCGACGATACCTCTGCCGCAGTGCTCAAGAATGGTGTGCTGCTGAGCAATGTAACCGCCTCTCAGGAGGTTCACAAGGCTTACGGCGGTGTTGTTCCGGAGTTGGCTTCCCGTGCCCACCAGCAGAATGTGGTTCCTGTCGTTGACCAGGCCATCGCGCGTGCCGGCATCAAGAAGGAAGATCTTTCTGCCGTAGCCTTCACCCGTGGTCCGGGTCTGATGGGCTCGCTCCTTGTGGGTGTAAGTTTTGCCAAGGGATTCGCCCGTTCGCTCAATATTCCGATGATAGATGTAAACCATCTGCAGGGTCATGTGATGGCTCATTTCATCAAGGAAAGCGATGATGACCAGAGTGCACCTCCATTCCCGTTCATCTGTCTTCTCGTGAGCGGTGGAAATTCGCAGATCGTAAAGGTGAATGCCTACAACGATATGGAAGTACTGGGACAGACCATCGACGATGCGGCTGGCGAGGCTATTGACAAGTGCGCCAAGGTGCTGGAGTGGGGGTATCCTGGTGGTCCTGTCGTAGATAAGTATGCACGCCAGGGCAATCCGAAGGCATTCAGTTTCTCTGAGCCTCATATTCCGGGTTTGAACTACAGCTTCTCCGGTTTCAAGACCAGTTTCCTCTACAGCCTGCGTAAATGGGTGGCTGCTGATCCTGATTTTGTAGAGAAGAACAAGTACGATCTGGCTGCCAGCATAGAGTTTACCATCGTTGATATTCTGATGAAGAAACTCCGCATGGCTGTCAAGCAGACCGGCATCAAGCATGTGGCTGTAGCTGGAGGTGTGAGTGCCAATAATGGTTTGCGCAACGCTTTCCACGATCATGCCAAGCGCTTCGGCTGGACTATCTACATCCCAAAGTTCAGCTATACTACCGATAATGCGGCGATGATAGGCTGCGTGGGAACCTTCAAGTATCGTGATGGTGAGTTTGCAACCATCGACTTGCCAGCCTATAGTAAAGTAACATTTAAGTAATTAACAAAACAAGATGGAATTTGAAACAAAGATATTGAGCAAGGGCATCCAGGAGATGCTCTACAATAGTGACAAGACAGTAGGCACAGCAGAGAGCTGCACAGGCGGTCGTATCGCCGAGGCGCTGATTTCTGTGCCAGGTGCCAGCAATTACTTCAAGGGTGGTGTAATAAGCTACACCAACGAGGTAAAGGAGAATCTTTTGGGCGTGAGCCATGAGGTTCTGGAGGAGCAGACTGCCGTTTGCGAAGAAGTGGCTAGGGAGATGGTGCTCGGCACAATCAAGACCCTGAATGTAGACTTCGCCATTTCAGCAACGGGTGTGGCTGGTCCAACGGGTGGAACTCCAGCCATTCCTGTGGGTACCATCTATGTAGGTTATGGCGATAAGAACGATGTTCGCGTAGTAAAACTCACCGAAGATTTCGGACGCGACATCAACCTTGCAATTGCCACAAATACAGCGCTTAAAGGCATGCTCGAATTCTTGAAAGAACATGCTGAAGAACTTCAAAAAGAGGCTTAAATTGCTAATTTAAGGCTATCAAATATTAATAATCCTTAAAAGACAGCGTTCTTTTAGGGATTATTTTGTTATTACCAAATTATTTTGTAATTTTGCACTCTGTTTGGAATAGGTATCAATTAACGAATTACAAAATTAAAGATAGAAATGTCTAAGATTTGTCAAATTACAGGTAAGAAGGCACAGTTAGGTTGCAATGTGTCTCACTCAAAGCACCGTACAAAGAGAAGCTTTGATGTTAACCTCTTCAGCAAGAAATTCTACTATGTAGAAGAGGGTTGCTGGATCAGCCTCAAGATCAGTGCTGCTGGTCTTCGTCTTATTAATAAGGTAGGTCTCGATGCTGCTTTGAATCAGGCAGTAAAGAAGGGCTACGTAGATTGGAAGGACATTAAAGTTATAGGAGAATAAATATCATGGCAAAGAAAGCAAAAGGTAATAGAGTACAGGTTATCCTCGAGTGCACTGAACACAAGAACAGTGGTATGCCAGGTACAAGCCGTTACGTGACTACAAAGAATCGTAAGAACACTCCTGAGCGTCTTGAGTTGATGAAGTACAACCCAATCCTTAAGAAGATGACTCTTCACAAGGAGATTAAGTAAGCTTAGCTTACAAGTTTAATAATTTTATCAATTTAAATAGACTATGGCAAAGAAAGCGGTCGCTACCCTCCACGAAGGTAACATGGATGGTCGCGCATATACAAAGGTTATCAAGATGGTTAAGAGCCCTAAGACTGGTGCATACGTTTTCGATGAGAAGATGGTACCAAACGAGGCTGTTAAGGATTTCTTCAAGGATTAATTTCCTTGCAGATGATGCATCGTTGAATTTAGATTACATCAAAATTCAAATATAAAGATAAAGGTCGCTACCCAATTAGGGGAGCGACCTTTTTTTTCGTGTGTCGGTGCTGGGGGTAACTCCCCACATCTACTCTATTAGCCGTAGCTTACTCCAGTCCATCGCCGCCGTCAGGAGCGGTAGTGCCGCTGTCGCCGCCGCTAGGGGTAGAGCCGCCGCTAGGGGTAGAGCTGTCGCCTCCGTCGTTGTCCTTGCCGTCGCCCGGCACAGAGCCCTCGTCGGTAGTGTTGCCGTAGGTGTCATACTCCTCTATGCGGCATTTCTTGCGCAGCTCAGCGTTGCTCCAAGTCTTGGTGTTACGCAGGATGAGGTGTACGCCCTCCACGCTCGCTGCCGATACCTTGTCCTTGGTAGCCTCGGCACGTGATGTCATACCGATGGAGAAGAGACCCAGGTCGGAGAGACGTACGCTCTTGCCATCGAGGATGAGCTCCTGCAGGCAGTCGAGCGTATCCATCAATACGCCGTGTACGGTGCCTCGGCTGTAAGGAGAGTTGTGCTCCGAGATGTGAGTTACAAACTCCTCGAAGTTCATCTCACGGTCAGTTACAGCAGTTGCGTAATACATCTGCTTGTTCTTGTTAGGTCCGCTCTGAGGAGTGCGAGTTACTTTACGATACTTCAATGTTCCTTTTGTTGCCATAGTTCTTTTTGTTTTAAAGTGATTAATAATGAATTGTTACGCCCCCATGCATGATGTTACTCCGAGGGTAGTGCCGAGCGCCGTCAAGATTGTGAGTACAATCTGAAAAATCTGTTTCCAAGTTTCTTTCTTCATAATTTTCTAGTTTTTTTAGTGATTAATAATGTTCTTGATTACAGGTGCAAAGGTACTACATTTTTTCTACACCACCAAAAATCACCTTGCAGAGTTATGTGAAATTCCATTAACATTTCTACCATAGATTTTGCCGGGAAAAAACATGGAAATTAGAACTTTTTACGTTAAAATACATATTTGATAAGTAGATTTTGAAGAAAATATTTGGAGTTTCCAATAAAAAAGAGTATTTTTGCAGCAACAAATCCCACCACGCCTCTCAACGATGCGTACCACGGTGGGACTTCGCTTTTTATAAAGGGTATATGGATTACGACAAACAACCGATAAACGTAGATGAACAGGTTGCCTTGCTCCAGAACAGAGGGCTGGTGATAGAAGATATTGCAACTGCCAAATTGCAGCTTCGCAATTGTTGTGCACACCATGCTCGTATATGGAATAGGCGTTTTGCATTGAAGCCACAATTGCCAAATCGGCTTCCACTTTCTTGGATTGCTCCAACCCAAAAGCCTATCAAACTTTACCATCAGTTATGCACCTTATTATATATGGAGCAAACTATAACTCCTTGTATGGATTTGAAAAGTTCGCTGCTCAGGTTGCTCGCAGATTATCCCAATATTGATTTACATGCCATGGGCTTTCCACAAGGATGGGAAAACGAACCTTTATGGAGATAGCAGTTTGGTATTCGGACTAACACATTTTTCCTAAACCACCAAAAATCACCTTGCAGAGTTATGTGAAATTCCATTAACATTTCTACCATATTGTGTTAAAGAAAATAACTCATCGTTTTGCGGGTCATAACTCATAGCTTTGTGATGAGATAGTCATAGTTTTAGGGGCAATGAAAGTATGCATCTCGATACCGCTAAAAAATCGATTACAAATTACAATTTCAGTTATTACAGTTTTATTTTGACCCAATATCACGCTTTTAAAATGTAAGTATAGAAAAGTATATATAAATATATAAATATATATATTTATATATAAATATTTGTAGTAACAGATTGTTACTACCTTCAAACCCTTATACCCCTCAGGAAAAAACTGTAATAACTGAAATTGTAATCGGATACCATTTCATCTTTCTTATATTTTCGCGCACTTATAAACATTTTCCCCTTGCCAGCAACTTTTTCTAAACTTTTCCCCGATTTTCTTGCATGTTTCGAAATAAAAGTTTATCTTTGCGGCAGATTTACAGAATCTAAATTGATAATTTATGGGTAGATACATCAACCCCTTTACCGATTGGGGCTTCAAGCGTCTCTTCGGTCAAGAGTTCAGCAAGGACTTGCTGATTAATTTTTTGAACGACTTGTTTGAAGGTGAGTTTCAAATCAAGGACGTAACATTCAAGGATAAGGAACAGCTTGGAGATAGTAATGATCTCCGTGGCTGCATCTTTGACATCTATTGTGTTACCGACGATGACAAGCATTTCATCGTTGAGATGCAGAACAGATGGGTACCTTTCTTTGTGAATCGTTCCATCTATTATGCTAGTAAGGCTTTTGTTGCCCAACGCAAGAAATTTGATGAAGCTGGTGTCCGCACAGCTATTTTATACCAGTTTGTACCGGTTTATGTGGTTTGCATCATGAATTTTATGCCAAAGGAGCATGAGGTGACAAAGTTTAGGACAGACGTAGCTTTGAGGGAGAAGTCTAGCGATTCCATGTTTTCTGATAAGCTTCGTTTCATCTATCTTTCTCTTCCTTTCTTTGATAAGAGTGAGGAAGAATGCGAGACTGGTTTTGAAAAATGGATTTATGTATTGAAATATATGGAAGTATTGGAAAGATTGCCTTTTACGGCACAGAAAAAGATATTCGATCATCTTGCTAAATTGGCGGATGTTCGTTGCTTGAGTAGTGAGGAGCAGGAAAAATACGATGAAAGTATTAAGGCTGTTGATGATTACTACTCCGGCCTTTATGGCTCGTATGTTGAAGGCGAGGAAAAGGGAATTGCTAAAGGTAGAGCAGAAGGTAGAGCAGAAGGTAGAGCAGAAGGTAGAGCAGAAGGTGAATTATCTAAAGGTTTGACAATAGCCCGTAACTTGTTGGCAATGGGTATGTCTTGGTCGCAAATCATGCAGGCTACTGGATTGACAGAAGAAGAATTGAAGCCGCTTCAGGCGTAGTGTATATTTCGGCTGCACCCTTTCGGCTAGCCCCATACGCCCTGAAAGGGCAGAAGCCCCTAGCCCAGGGCATCGCCCTGGGTATAATGGCAATCAGCAAGGCGCCCTTACAGGGCGACAGGTTTGCGCCCATAAGCACCCTCAGCCATGCATAGAGTATGTGGTGGTACATGAACTGGCTCATATTGTGTCGAAAAATCATGATACCCAGTTCAAGGCAGTGTTGGATAAGCATTTGCCATTATGGGAGAAGTATAAGAATGAGTTGAATGAGTTTATCATATAAATGTATAATGCTACAGAGGTTGTATAAAAGACGATTAGGGGAATGGGGAGAGGTTATCCTCTTGATTTCCATCGGCGGAGTTATCTATTTGTTGTTTCGCCCCAAATGTCTTTTGATGTTTTCGATAATTGAAGAAATGGGTGGTATGCCCTATCTCGATGGAATTAGAGAAAAGGCTCAGTTGTATACTTTGCCAAGCTTTGTAATAAATAGCTTGCCTGCAGGGTTATGGACTGCGTCATATTTGCTTGGAATGTATATAACAACTAAGTATCAAAGTCGCAAGATTCGATTAATGCTAGCTCTACCTTTGCCTCTATCTGCAATTGCATTGGAACTTATGCAACTGATAGGGTGGTGTTCTGGTACATTTGATGTATATGACTTGATATGTTATATAGTTCCATTAGTAGTTTTTATGAAATCGGTTTAAACATAAAACAGTATGAAAAAGAAAGAAGAATTAAGTTTAGGCGGGTCTGTTGTTGTGACCATCATTTTTGCTGTATTGGCTCTGTTATCCTATAACAGTGATGCTGGTACTTTAACAGTCATTCCTATTGCTGGAATTGTGATTGGTGTGGTAATGTGTATTATGGCTGCTATAGAACAGTCAAAGAAGAGCGCACGAGAGGAGGAACAAAACAACTTTAGTGACAAACTGGTATATGATAGCAAGCATGGAGATGAAGATCTTATGCTCTATTTCAATAATCAGCAGAAGACAATAACTATAGGCTCTTCTACAACTAGTAATGTAACACAAGAAGTGGTGAATGATTTCGTTAAAACAGAAGTGGTTGATGCAGATTCATTTATTGCAGTTTTGGATGCCAATCAAAGAAAAGTGCTGAGAGTGAGCGGAAATGCTGGAAAAATAAATCGAAAGACATTTAGTATCGCTGGTGATTATGAAGAAAAATGTGGCAAACGATTGTTATCAAGTAACCCTATATTGCGTGCATACAACGACTATGCTTTCATTACCGATGATGTAAATCAGTATGTTTTCATTTTAACACCAAACAAAAGTTACTTCTTGTTGTATTCAGATTTGGTAAGCGTTAGTTATGAGGAGAATGGTAATGATGTTTACAACAAATCTTTGGGTGGTGCTGTTGTTGGTGGTCTTTTGTTTGGTGGAGTTGGTGCCATTGTAGGTGGCTCAACAGCTAAAGCTAAGCAGAATAAGGAAGTTAGTAAAATGGTAATTAAAATCTTGAAGAAAGATACTGCTAATCCTAATATCAGATTGGTTATATATTCTGGTGTAATCCTTAAGACAAAGAATACAGCTGACAATATGCGTTATGAAGAGTTGATGAAGGAGGTTACTGGCATCAAAGATATATTCTCTGTCATTCTTGATATTGCAGATAATCAGAAGAAGTTTAGTAAGGATGAAGAATCGGTTCCTTCTCCTGTCAGTGTAGCTGATGAACTTACCAAGTTGGCAAATTTAAAAGCTCAAGGTATATTGTCAGAGGAGGAATTTGAAAAACAAAAAGCTAAATTGCTGGGGTAATGACATACAACCATGTGCTGTGCACATCTACCGTATTTTTTTTCAAAAAGTAGGTGGAGCTGGTGGCTGATGAGCTGCCAGCTCCTTTACTATGAAAATGCACACTTTTGCTAGAAGTCCTTTCCCCAACGATAGGTAAACGTGACTTGCTCTTATCATTAACATTCTAACAAGAAAAGGAATTACCGTAATACAAATAATCTTCAAAAATCCTTGGTTGTTTCAAAAACATTTCGTACCTTTGTGGGCAGCATTGCTATTGATGCTAACTTTAAATGATAAATTATGAATAAATTAGTTTTAACATTTTTGCTGGTGTTGTCTTCACTAAGTGGTTTTTCACAGAATAAGATTGGAGACAAACATGTAGTGTATATCGAGTTGCTTGGTAAAACAAGTATGTTTAGTACAAAAGTCAAAGTTTCTGTTGATCTAGGACAGCCACTATCTGAAACATATAAACTTAGAGACGAAGATGGTAAGCCTCTAAAGTTTAATACTATGGTAGGTGTGCTTAACTATATGACTTCCAAAGGATGGGAGTTTGTAAACGCTTATCCTATCACTATTGGAAACCAAAATGTATATCATTTTATCTTGAAGAAATATGTTGCAAATGATGAAGAGATTAAAGAAGGATTAAAATTAGAGAAAGACGATTGATTTATTGTAAAGAAAACCTTATTGACTTGAAAATGTAAGAAACCAAGAAAAATAAGGGCAAAATGAAAAATATTTGGTGATAAATGTTGCTATATGAGAAACTAATCTTATATTGATGCAGCAACAAAGATTAATCCCGCCATCGACGTATTTTAAACTTTGTCGATGTGCGGGATTTTTTTGGCTTTATAGAAAGACATAGTAATGGAACTTGAATTTATAATAAGCAGTGATTACAAATAAATATATATAATAATTACCCATGGTGGGGCGAGCTATCAAGTGGTAAATAAAGAGGTGCACCAGCAGTAACCTATGATAAGGAGTTTTATAAAGGATTAACGACAATGTGCTGTGCACATCTATTGAGTTATTTCGCTCAAAATTTCCATCAAGAAAGTTAACAGAATACAAAAACGTTAATAAATAAGCCTGACTTCCCAGTCTTGGCTTGACTACAAATTTGCAGGTTTCATTATTTATTAAGAATTTTACAATTCATAATAAATAATAATAATGGAACAGGTAAATAAAAAAGGAAAAAGCAAGCTAGATACTTATCTAAAGAATCTGAGAGAAAAGCTCATCAAGAAGTTGGGAAATCACCTCGACTCCTTGGTCAGTAGAGGTGTGTTGAATGCATATAAAGTGAAGAGAGATTTTGGAATGGGCGACTCTACCTTTAACAATCTGTGCCAGTGTAATTCTACTGCTTCTCCTGATACGCTAGACAAAATGGCTTTTCTCATAGCATATTATCTAGACCAATATGACAAGGAATTGAAAGCTGAACCTAATGGGAAAAGTAAGCAAGAGAAGATTGATGCTTTGACTGAAATCACAGATGAGTTCAAACTGCTGTATGGATGTAGAGCTGACATCGCAATCAAAATGGTGAATGAACAATCTGAATTATTAACTAACTAAATTTAAATCCGATGAATCTTAAGAAATTTTCGGGTGAAGACGCTTCACCTTGACACCATCGTGGTGTGCGCCCTTCTCGGGATGAGAATGGGCTTTTTCTCGATAAAATAACATTTAAAAATGAAAACGAAATGGAATTTTCAATGTCCCAGTTGCCTGAATTGATAGGACTGGGAGTTCCTGTGTTTATAGGTTGCTCGTTTGTTATGGGCAATGGTGATAATTTGCAAGGTTGTCCTGGCAATCGAGAGATAAGCTTGAAGGAAGAACCTGCTTGGGTAGCTAAGGGCAGACAGGAGGAGCTAAAACTGCCTGATGAACTCAATACGCCGGAAGCTATCGAAATACTCAATAAACTACAAGAACACGATTATCTAGACGATTGTTATCAGCCTAAGAGAATGTCGATCTCTGAAAAAGGTGTGTTGGCTTCTCTCATCTCTGATAAATTGAGCATCAACCAACCTTGGGTTACATTCGGAGAATTGTGGAATATGAACAAGGAAATCTTGCGAAAGGGCAATTCTAAAGGAATGGACCAAAAAAGCATAGAGCGATTCATAGAAAAGATAAAAGATGTAATGGATTGATATTTAATATGTTGCGTAATTCTTTCCTGCCTACCCCGGGGCTACCCCGTGGCACATGGACGGGGCAACCCCGTGGCAGGTAAGTTTCAAAAACTCTTAGTACCTTTGCCCCCGTAATCAGATGCACAGCGCGTCTGGTTGCGGGGACTTTGCGTATTGCGGGTTCTCAATCTTTTAATACATATAATATGTTTACAAGACTAATCAATGCAGTAAAGGTAGACGGTGCTGTGATCACCGAGGAGAATGGTAACGTATCAGTGCGCAAGGCGCCATGGAACGAGACGGAGGTAATCAGTGACAAGCCGCAGGTGATCAGGGGCAGGATGATATTCTCGGGTGGCGAGAATGGGCGAGGCGACTGGGTGGACTTCAAGCCTTATGTGCAGGGCAAGCGAGAGAAGCCCTTCACGGAGATTCTCAAGACCAAGCATGGGGTGGTGCGCACTAGCAAGCGAACCGTGCAAGTGAACTATGCCTTCTCCAAGGACATGAGCAAGGCGGAGATTCTGCGCTGTCTCAAGGGTGAGCACCAGGAGATGGTGAAGGCTATCAAGCCCTTCAAGGAAAATGTGGAGTGGGAGGACTATAAGGAGTAATAGATAATGTATAATTAATAATGTATAATTAAGCATGAACCACTTTATTGCAATGAATCCTCAGCGTGGGGGCAATAAGGGCAGCGCCAGCTGCCTGCCCCTGGCTGAATATGACAAGCTGATAGCTCAGCCTTGGCTCCACGATATGGTGGAGCAGATACGTGGGGGCAATGACAAACTGAAGGGGCTGATGCCCTTCCGCTGCGGCCACTACAGCCGATTCCTCAAGAATCATCGCTCGCAGAAGGATGCTGACCCTACGAGTTTTCTCTTCCAGACCACCATCGACATCGACGATAAGGAACTGGTGGGTATCGCCATCGAAATGGCAAGGCAGCTGAATTGCAGCGACTCCATCTGGAAGGGAATGCTACTGCATCTGGAATACTCGGCTCGTAAGAAACTCCACATCGACATCCGAATGCCGATAGGTATGACTATCGAGGAGACGCAGAGAGCGTATTGTAAGGCACTTGGCGTGCCCTGCGATGAGAGTTGCTTCACCCCAGAGAGAATCCTCTTTATCACGGATCAGGACTCGGAGATCTATCGCTCCAAGGACTGGTATGCCGTGCTTCCTGCCGATGAACTGAAGGCTCGCAGAGAGGCTTATCTGAAGCGTGGTCTCACCATCGACGGCAGAGGCAAGGCTAACCAGCCTTACGAAATCAATATCAAACCATCAACCGTAAATACTCAACAGAATGTTCAAACAAATCGACTTTCGGGCTCTAACGGCAATCCTGCTGTTTCTCATGGCTCTGCTGGAGGCTATCAGATTCCTGACGGATTACCAACCTCTGGTACCGCCAGCGAGAAGAGCCTGATAGCCTTCGACCTCTTCACGGAGTCGGCAGGACTGAAGAATGTGAATATCGATACCGAGGGCTCTCGCCACTCCTCACTTCTTGCCATCATGAGCGCAGGAGCGAGCAGGGTGATGAGCGAAGAGGAGCTGAGAAGAGTAGTGGCAGTGAAGATGCCTAGCTTCGCCCAAGAGCGTGACTGCCAGCAGCTGATCCATGACTTCTATGAGAAATATGGAGACAGTTCGAAGCCATTCTCTAGAGATGTGATCCGCATCAATGCGCAAGCAGAGAAGCAAGCGACTCTCTCAACTCCTAATTCCTCACTCCAAACTCCTAACTGTGAAGATGATTACCCCGCTCCGCCCGAGATGCCGAAGAAGCTGCCTAAGCTCGTGGAGCTCCTCGTGTCTCAGACACCGGATATCTATAAGCCTGCCGTAGCCCATGCCATCTTTCCTCCGCTAGCCACCCACCTCTGCCGCACCTATTTTAATTACATCGACAATGTGGAGCATGAGGCTACGCTAATGTGTTGTCTCTTAGCTGGTACGGGCGCAGGAAAGAACTGCGTGCAGATGCCTATCAACCTGATTATGGAAGATATCAGAAAACGAGACAAAGATAACCTGAAACGAGAGAAGGAGTGGAAGGATGAGGTGACAAGAAAAGGTGCTAACAAGGATAAGCGTAAGCGACCTGAAAATCTCGTGATCCAGGAGATAGACGCCGATATGACCAACCCTGCCTTCGTGATGCGTACCGCTGAGGCGCAGGAGCATTTCCTCTATACTGCTCTCAACGAGATAGACCAGTTTGATAACCTAAGGGGCATTGGCAACCAGCAGTTTCGTATCATGTGCCTCGCCTTCGACCCTGGTAATCAATATGGACAAACCCGAGTGGGCACGCAGAGTGTTACGGAGCGAGTAACCATCCGATTTAACTGGAATGCCTCGACCACCATCAACAAGGGTATCCGATATTTCTCCAAGGTATTGACCGATGGTCCTATCTCCAGAATCAACTTCTGTACTATCCCAGAGCGTGAGATAGGAGCCGAGATGCCTGTCTATGGCACATACGATGACACATTCAGAGAGAACTTAAAACCCTATATCGAGCATCTTAACATGGCTTCTGGTACTATCAATTGCCCTGAGGCTTTCGCCTTGGCACAGAAGCTGAAAGAGGAGAATGCCGACTTTGCCCGTATGAGCCAAGACAGGGTTTACGAGAACCTCTCGTTCAGAGCCAATGTCATTGCCTATCTGAAGGCTTGCGTGCTCTATGTGGCGAATGGTTGCCAATGGGAATCCGAGATAGAGGAGTTTGTGCGCTGGAGCGAGCAGTATGACCTGTACTGCAAGATGAGATTCTTCCGAGATGCTATCGTGAAGGCGGAGCAGGAGGGAGTGAAGTCGAGCAAAAGAGGGCCTTCCAATATGCTGCAACTTCTGCCAAATGAGTTCTCTTATCAGCAGGCTGAGCAGTTGAGAAGCGACTTGGGGCTGGATACCAAGGGCACCCGACGGATGATAGCCACCTGGGTGTTCAGAAAGTATATCGTGAAAGTGGAGGCAGGCGAACAAGGCGTTAATGCTGGTAATGACAAAGCTGATAACAGCCATTGCTATTACAATTACGGTAATTACAGTTTTTATCGCAAGCTATGTTTTCTCAAAAAAGAATCTAAATAGAAACAATTATGGAAATCGTACTCAAAAGAATAGCTAAGCAGAATACTTACACCATAGGGCGTATGTATATCCTGAAGGACGAGGAGGTGGAGCGCAAGGTGAACTATACGCTCAATAAGGACCAGAAGCGCAGCTTCTGCCATGTGGTAGATGTGGGCAAACTGGACGGGGAGCACTACTTCTGCGATACCCTGGAGCCAACGTGGCGCAACCTGCTGGGAATCACCCTGTTGCCCCAAGAGGAGAATGTGCGTCTGGGGCGAGTGTCGGAGAAGAAGGCGCAGAAGATGAAGGGCAAGACTGCCATACCCGAGGGCACTTATCCCGTGCTCATCACCAAGTCGCCGAGATTCAAGCAGTGGCTGCCCCTGCTGCAGGGCGTTCCTGGCTTTGAGGGCATCCGCATCCATGCCGGTAACTACCCCGATGATACGCAGGGCTGCATCCTGCCGGGCGAAAACAAACTCCGAGGCATGGTGGTAAACTCCCGCATCTGGCTGCATCGCCTCGTCAATGCCATCACGGCGGCGAGAGACCGAGGCGAGAGCATCTGGATCACCATCGTTTGACACCTCTCACGGCCTGGCTCTCTAACGGATTCTCCGGCCAGAAATGCTTAGGGTATCGGCGCTTCAGTTCTTTGCGGACTTCGAAATAAGTGCCTTGCCAAAAACTTGCGAGATCCTGAGTAAGTTGAACTGGCTTGAAACCGGGAGATAACAACTCAAGCAGAAGGGGCTGTCTGCCTGCATCGACAGTGGGAGTTGATGTCATTCCGAAACACTCCTGAAGCCGCACACTCAGAACCGGGGCTTCGGCCCCCAGGCGGTAATCGATGCGGATATTGCTGCCCGATGGCACACGGATGTGGGTGGGAGCAAGGCGGTCTATCTCCTGCTGAAGCTCATAAGGAAGGATGTTCCAAAGGATTTCGCACAGGTTGAGTTTCTTCAGCTCAGTAACAGAAGTCTTCATCTTACCACCTTCTTCGAGATAGAAAGGGAGCCACGCTTGGGCTGTTGTCAGGAGATGCTCTGTTGACAGGTCGGGAATCTCCAACTCCGGATGCCACTCAGCTACTTGCGCCACGCGCTGTTGCAGACGATGAACCGATTCGTTCCAATCGAACATACTGAGTCCGTCTTTTCTGGCAGCTTCACAGATAATATTAGAAACAGTCTCTCGGTTGGCATTTTGTATCGGCTTGCTGTCTATGATGAGCGCTCCTATCCGTGTTTCCTGTTGCATCTTTACTGCCAGCGCTTTGCTGTCCCATGAAATATTCTCGCAGGTTTGTGCCGGCAGGTTCTTCCAGTTGACGGGGGCTGAGAGAAATACCCTTCCTTTCCGTCCCTGCCCAGAACTGGATGATGAGGTTGAATCGAGGTTGAGTGATGCGATGGCAAGCCATTCGTTTGCTGCCATGCTGTCGCACGGGTCGATGAAAATCGTGTTGCCATTCGACATCTTGAAGTTGCCCGCATGGTCGGTGGCATGGGCGATGCGCTCAGGGTAGGCTAGGGCGATGAGATGGCCCACTTCCTCAGCATCAATTGGCTCGTTGTCTTCCCTGATACGCAGCATCTTCCTGTATTCCTGGGCAATCTGAGCGATACGGTTCCAACGCCCCAGATTTTTCTTGCAGCGTGCGGAACGGAGGATAGAAAGGCGGAGCGTCATGTCTGAATCTTCATTTTCGCCCATCGGGTCTTTCTCTTCCAGCAGAGCAGCAATGTCGCAGGCCAGGGCTTGGATCGCCGGAGAATCGCTGCTGATCATCATCTTGGCAATGCGCGGATGACAAGGAAGTTGAGCCATTCTGCTGCCTTCTTCGGTGATGCTGCCACTGAGAGCGTGAACATCATGATCAGGAGTGAGAGCGTTGAGCGACATAAGAAGTTGCTGTGCCAAT
Source organism: Segatella copri DSM 18205 (assembly GCF_025151535.1). NCBI lineage: Bacteria > Pseudomonadati > Bacteroidota > Bacteroidia > Bacteroidales > Prevotellaceae > Segatella > Segatella copri. The sequence goes on along the minus strand of NZ_CP102288.1, from coordinate 1,207,173 downwards.
ACGAGGTTGCCCTTGGGAGGAAGGGTGAGCCAAGGCAGCAGTTCCGGTTTGTTTTCCCCGAAAGCTGCAATGTCGAGAACCATCGAAGAGAGATCTGCATCCAGTATTTCGGGCAGCCGTTGTTCTGGCATCAGATGTTCCGAGGTCTGTGTCCAAAGCCGGTAACATACGCCTGATGTGATTCTGCCCGCACGCCCCCTTCGTTGCGTAGCCATGTCCTGACTGATACGAACGGTTTCGAGATGGCTCAAGCCTGTACGGGCATCATAAACCAGTTTTCGGCAGAGTCCGGAATCCACAACGATTCTTACTCCTTCGATGGTGAGAGAAGTTTCGGCGATAGGAGTGGCCAGTACGATTTTTCGTTCACCCGGTTTGGAAGGAGCGATGGCGAGCCGTTGCTTTTCTGGCGAGAGGTTACCGTATAGCGGGTAAAGAGTGGCTGAGGGCAGGACAGAGCGAAGCAGTTCTTCGCATTTCATGATTTCTCCCTGTCCCGGCAGAAAGGCAAGAATGTCACCTTCCTGGTTTCTGAAAGCCTGACAGATAGTGGCTGCCATTTCCTGTGCTACCTGATATCTGTCGATGTCGTGGTCTGCATAAACGGTTTCTATCGGAAACATTTTGCCTTTACTCTCGATAAGCGGAGCCTGAAGTGCCTGACAGATGATAGAAGCATCGATTGTTGCTGACATGATAATGAGCTTCAGGTCGGGGCGGATGATTTCCTGTGTTTGCCGGGCCAGCGCTAACGCCAGATCGGAATTGATGCTGCGCTCATGAAACTCATCAAAGATGAGGCACGAAACGCCTTCGAGTGTAGCATCATTGACCAGCATTCGGGTGAGAATGCCCTCGGTAAGGACTTCGATGCGTGTATCATCCGAAACCTTGCTTTCGAATCTTACCCGATAGCCGATGGTTTTGCCCACGGGTTCTCCCAGAATCTGTGCCATCCGTTCGGCTATCTGGCGAGCAGCCAGGCGGCGCGGTTCGAGCATCAGAATCTTACCCTGACTTTTAAGATGATCATGGATGAAGCCTTCCAATGCCTGATCACTCATGCCCCGCAGAATGGTGAGCGGGAGGAGGGTAGATTTACCGGCTCCAGGAGGAGCTGTAATAACAAGGTTAGCCGACTCCATCAATGCTTCATTGACTGAGTCGGCTATCTGGTAAGCTGGCAGATGACCAGCCTGCTGTTCTATTCTATCTAAGTTCATTTCTTCTTATTTCACAAACTTCAGATTTCTTTTATTTCACAAATTTCAGAATCTCTTTACTCTTTCTGCCCTTTTTGGCAGGAATCGGCATGAAGCCTTCTGTGAGTCCTGTTTTATCTGTCATGGTCTGGAAAACGGAGGCGGCATATGAAGAGAGTTTCTTCTCTGCCAGTTCTTGCTTGATAGCATCCTCATCATAATCATCAGCATAGAGCAGAGTGTGTAAATCGTCAAGATATTTTTGCGGAATATTCTGATGCGGCATGCGGCTTTTTATCTGCATAATCTGTGCGATGATTGCCTGTTTGGTTTGGGCAGCGATGGCTTCTGCCTTTTGCTGCTCGAAGACTGCCAGCGTCTCCTCATCCGTCTCCTGCCAGTTTTGCATCATGGCTTCAGTGTTGGTAAGATGACTGTAGCCTGCATAGCGAATCAGGGCGATGCGCTTGTTCCAACCTTTCTTTTCCAGATAGTTTTTCTCCATAGGGGTAGTAGCTACTATGAGGTTGGCTTTGGCGTACATGGCTTTCTGATACATAGACTGTTGCAGTGAACGCTTCAAGTAAGGGTTCTTGCAGTTTCTCTCAGAAATATCGCCTAGTGGACAAACGATGTAGGGAATGTCCATCTGCTTTGCTTTCTTTGCTATCTGGGCTCCCTGCCATGTCCATGCTCCTATGATCAACACAATGTCGGCATCAACCAGGCTGTTGGTGATGTCGAGCTGCTTATTCAAGGCTTCGATGTATGGAAGATACATCTTCAGCAACTTCTTATGGTTGGAAATGAACAAATATACTTTCATCGTTCTGTCGGTTATTTTTAACTGTTATTATTCTGATAGACTGTTACTTCCTTTTTACCCTGTTTAGAGTTTATGAGAAGTGAAATCGTTTTTGTCAGCCCGCCAATAGCGCAATTTGGTAGCCAGATTTCTCCAGATAATTCCATATTCGAAGAATGGCAGTTTGAACATCGCTATTCCGTCATCAAAGTGTCTGATGGCCTTGTTGGCTATCAGCATTCTCACGATGAACAGCAGGAGGAAACTGAAACCTGCGCATCCTGTAAGAATCCAATTCTTCATGAGGATAGAGTAGGCTGCAACGGCCAGTGTTGCTATCAGGCTGAGATGTGGCATGAGATGGTCAAAGAACATGAGGGTTCGCATGGAACCGGCTCTTTCCAAACTCCTGCGTGAAGCCTGCAGATAGAGGTGGGCATTGTGCCAGCTCTTGTTCGATGGTGCTTCGCGGATGAGCCATGCATCGCAATCCAGTTCTGTAGCAGTATCGCCATAATGGGCATACTTGTTGACGAGAAAATCGTATTCGCCGCGAACATATTCCAGGTTGCCCTGATAGCCCTGTTCCTTCATGAAGTCGCTCTTGCGGAACGCTACGTTTGGCATGTGGCTGCGATAACCATAGGTCTGCTGGGCACGGCGCAAAACATAGTAAGCCTTGCGGATGCTGTCGAAACGGCGTATGCTCTTGGTTTCCTCATCAAGGGCTACATATCCCAATACCAGATGGTTTGGGTCCTGACATTGACGGGCCATGGTTTGCAGCCACTTGTCGTTGCTTGGGCGGCAATTAGGTTCAGTCAGAATAATCCATTCATGTTTGGCTGCCTTCACACCCAGTGTAATCTGCAATTTCTTGCGGCTCATGTAGCGTGAACTCTCAGGAATGTAAGTATAATACAGATGAGGGTTCTCGGCTGCTGTTCGCTTCAGAAAATCCTGTGTCTCGCCATCTGTACTCTGGCAGACTACGATTACCTGATAGTCGGCAGCGTACTGCTGACGCAGGAACATAGGGAGATTCCTCTCCAATTCAGCAAGATTATCGTGTGCGGTAATGAGTATACTGACAGGAGGTTGATTCTCTGCCGTTTCTGTTTTTTGAAAGCGCAACGAGCGCAGAAATGGATTTATCAGCGATCCGAGAACCGCTAATAAAACCACCACTGCGCCTGCTATTATAGTAGTTGTACTAATGATCATCATTTTCTTTTTCTCGTAATATAGAAAGCTAGAGAAAGGAGAATCCTATAAACTCTTAACTTTTAACTTTCAACTATATTAAAAGTCTTCTGTAATATACCCCTTTGGCAACTGGCGACAGTTATACTGGCTCGCCATGATCTCACCATAGGCTCCGGCTGAGCGGAGGGCGATGAGGTCGCCGCGATGGGCTTTGTTGATGTCGACAGCCTTGCCGAAGACATCGCTTGATTCGCAGATAGGACCTACTACGTCGTAAGTTTCAACAGGTTCATCGCTTGAGATGTTCTCAATCTTATGGTAAGCCTGATAGAGAGCTGGACGGATAAGGTCAGTCATTCCTGCATCCACAATGGCAAACTGCTTGGCTGTGCCCTGCTTGATGTAGAGTGTCTTGGTGATGAGAGAACCCATCTGACCCACTACAGCGCGGCCCAACTCGAAGTGAAGCTTCTGACCATCGCGCAACTTCAGTTTCTTTGCGTATGTATCGAAATAATCCTTGAAATTAGGGATTGGCTGTCGGTTTGGATGATTATAGTCAATGCCCAATCCGCCTCCCACATTGATGTTCTTCACAACGATGTGATGAGCTTCGAGCTGGTTCTGAAGTTCGTTGATACGGTTGCAGAGTGCCTCGAAATCACCCATATCGAGAATCTGGCTTCCGATGTGGAAGTGCAGTCCGAGGAACTGGATGTTCTTCATCTTGGCAGCCTCTTCGATTACGGCTTCCATGTCGCGCATGGCAATTCCGAACTTGTTTTCTGCCAGACCTGTTGTGATGTTAGCGTGCGTATGGGCGCCGACATCCGGATTGATGCGGAAACAAACCTGCGCAATCTTATTCTGTTTTTCAGCCAGTTCGTTGATGATTTCCAACTCCGGAATGCTTTCTACATTGAAGCAGAAGATGCCTTTCTCCAATCCGAGGTTGATTTCCCAATCGCTTTTACCTACACCAGCGTAAACAATCTTGCTGGCTGGAAATCCGGCTTTGATGGCTGCCTGAATTTCTCCTCCGCTCACACAGTCAGCTCCTAAACCAGCCTGACAGATGATATTGAGCACCTTAGGGTTGGCATTTGCCTTTACGGCATAGTGCACTTCAAATCCCTCGTGCTTGCCAGCCTCTTCATTGATGGTTTTCAATGTCTGGCGCAACACATTGGTGTCGTAATAGTAGAACGGAGTCTGTATCTCCTGAAACTTATCTATCGGAAATGTACCTTTCATTTCGCTTAATCTTAAATTAATACCTTATTATAGTTAAATCAGAATATCCAACGAAGAGTGGATAGGAAGCATTACATACGAATTCTTCACTTTTCACTCTTCGTTTTCATTTGCATTACTTCTTCTCGAATAATACGTTGCTCAAGTTCTGCAATGCCTGCTTCTTATCTTTCTCTCTGATGAGGAATGAGATGTTGTAGTTAGAACCACCATAAGAAATCATGCGTACAGGAATGTTCTTCATCGCATCGGTAGCGATGGTCTCGAAGCCAACGTTGCTCCAGTCCAAATCACCTACAACGCAGATGATGCACATATCAGAATCAACAGTTACTGTACCATATTTCTTCAGCTCATTTACGATGTCGTTAAGATGAGAATCATTATCAATACTCATGCTGACACCCACCTCAGAAGTGGCAATCATATCAATTGGAGTCTGATAGCTCTCGAAGATTTCGAATACCTTGCGTAGGAAACCTGTAGCGAGCAACATGCGGCTACTCTTGATCTTGATGGCTGTGATGTTGTCCTTGGCAGCAACAGCCTTGATCTTGCCGCGTACGATGACATTGTCGATGATTGTACCGTCGGCCTTAGGATCCATGGTGTTCTTCAAGCGTACAGGGATGCCTGCATACTTAGCTGGCTGAACACAGGTAGGGTGGAGGATCTTGGCACCGAAGTAAGCCAACTCAGCAGCCTCCTCGAAGTTCAACTGGCGGACAGCTTCAGTGTGCTCTACGACACGAGGGTCGTTGTTGTGCATTCCGTCGATATCTGTCCAGATCTGAATCTCTTCAGCTGGGAGAGCTGCACCGATAAGAGATGCGGTGTAGTCGCTACCGCCACGCTGCAGATTGTCAACCTCGCCGTATGCGTTGCGGCAGATGAATCCCTGAGTGATGTAAATCTGATAGCCCTGGTTCTGCTCCATGATAGCAGCCAACTTCTCCTTGATGTACTGAGGATCCGGTTCTGCGTTCTTGTCTGTGCGCATAAAGTCTAATGCACTGAGCAATACGGCCTTTACACCCTGTTCCTTCAAGTAGTTTACAACCATGTTGGTGCTCATCATCTCGCCCTGAGCCACGATGCTCTTCTCCTCGAAAGAAGTGAAGAGGTCTTTGGTGAATGAGCGGAGATAGTTGAATTCGCCCTGCAAGAACTCACGAGTCGTATTTTTCATCTCCTCGGTAGAGTAGAGTTCTTCTACATGCTGCATGTATTTCTTCTCCAAGTTGTTGATTACCTCGTTGGCGCCCTCTGGATTCTTCTTGTAAAGATAGTCAGAGATCTCAACGAGAGAGTTTGTTGTACCGCTCATCGCAGACAATACGATGAAAGTTGGTTCACCTGATTCTGTAACCAAAGAGGCTACTCCCTTCATGCGCTCTGGTGAGCCTACAGAAGTACCTCCGAATTTCATTACCTTCATAGTCGTAATTTTATTTAATTATTTCACTTAATTATCTTCTCCATCCTCTGTGAGGTCGATGTGGTTGTACTCGTTGGTTACGTCGTAGAGCACACCTTCCTTACAGCGGTAAACGATGCCTGGGAATTTGTCGAGCATCGGGATGTTATGGGTTGTCATCACAACAGCTGTGCCTTGTTTGGTGATGTCTTTCAGCAGACTCACGATGTTGCTGGCTGTCTCTGGGTCGAGATTGCCTGTAGGCTCATCGGCGATGATGATTTTTGGATTATTGAGAATGGCGCGGGCGATGGCTACACGCTGTTGCTCACCACCTGAGAGTTCATGAGGCATCTTGTCGATTTTATCAATCATGCCTACTTCGTTGAGCACCTCTTCGATACGCTTTTCTCTGTCTTTTTTGTTTTTCCAGCCTGTTGCCTTGAGTACGAATTCAAAGTTCTTGCGAACGGTGCGGTCGTGTAGCAGCTGGAAATCCTGAAAGATGATTCCCAATTCCTTACGCAGAGCCGGAATCTCCTTTCGCCTGATAGTTTTGAGGTCTCTGCCGAGAATTTCAGCCTTCTCGGTTTCGCCTTCTACAAGGTCTAGTTCGCAATAAAGTGTCTTTAATAGCGAACTTTTACCAGAGCCGACTTTTCCAATAAGGTAGGCGAATTCTCCTTCGTCAATATGGAAATTGATGTTTGGGAGCACGCACTTATCGGCCTGATATATGCTGACGTTCTGATAATCTATTAACATCCTAATTTTTTCTCCTTTATTTAATGTATTTGAAAGCTTTTGCCCTTTCAGGGCGTATTGCCAATATCTTTTTATACCCAGGGTGTTGCCCTGGGCTAGGGGCTTCTGCCCTTTCAGGGCGAGCTGCTGCAAGATAGCCTTGAGCTAGATATATTATTTCATTTCGCCCTTGCTCTTGGCAACGCGGCGTTTCTTATCCCATTCCGGATCGTGACGCATCTGAAGTTCTTTCACAACATCTTCTATTCTCAAGCCCTTGCTTGTGAGCAGAACGATGAGGTGATAGAGAAGGTCTGAACTCTCGTAAATGAGTTTCTCGTTGTTGCCGTTTGTGGCTTCGATAATGGTTTCAACAGCTTCTTCTCCAACCTTTTGTGCCATTTTATTAACGCCTTTCTTGAAGAGGCTGGTAGTGTAACTTCCCTCTGGCATTTCTTCGTGGCGCTTGTTGATGAAGTCCTGAAGCTCTGAGAGGAAGAGGATTGGGTTGAGTGTATTCTCTTCTGCCCAGCAGGTGTCTGTACCTTTGTGGCAGGTTGGACCGTCTGGGTGAACCTTAACCAGCAAGGTATCGTTATCGCAGTCGTTCTGAATGCTAACGAGATTCAGGAAGTTGCCTGATGTTTCACCTTTTGTCCAGAGGCAGTTGCGTGAACGGCTCCAGAATGTCACCTTTTTGGTTGCTATTGTCTTATCGTATGCTTCCTGATTCATGAAGCCAAGCATCAAGACGTTCTTTGTAACTGCGTCTTGGATGATGGCAGGAACCAGTCCGCCTAATTTTTCGAAATCTATTTCCATTTTATCTTGTTTTTATTTTCTTACATTATTATATTCCCCGTGTCCTATATTCTCACGTTGATTCCTTCTTCTCTCAGGTATTTCTTGAGGTCAGGAATGGCAATCTCGCCAAAGTGGAACACGCTGGCTGCTAGGGCAGCATCTGCCTTGCCTTGGGTGAACGCATCGCGGAAATGCTCCATCTTTCCAGCACCTCCTGAGGCGATGATAGGAATGCTTACTTCTTCAGCAAGACGGGCGAGGGCCTCGTTTGCGAATCCCTGTTTCACACCGTCATGATCCATACTGGTAAAGAGAATTTCACCGGCACCCCGGTCGGCTACTTCCTTAGCCCAGTCAAACAATCCTAGTTCCACCCGTTCTCTTCCGCCTTTTACATAACAGTGCCAGCCGTCAGAATCGAGACGTGCATCAATGGCGCATACGCAAACCTGTGAGCCATAATGGTTGGCAATTTCATCGATGAGATCCGGATGTCGGATGGCAGCACTGTTAATGCTAACCTTGTCGGCTCCTGCGTTGAGCAGGCGGTCAACATCTTTGAGTTCATTGATTCCACCTCCCACAGTAAATGGGATATTGATTTCGGCAGCCACACGGGTTACCATATCCGTAAAGGTTTTGCGCTCTTCGAAACTCGCTGTAATATCGAGGAATACGAGCTCATCGGCTCCAGCATCGCTATAAGCTTTTCCCAGTTCTACCGGGTCACCAGCGCTGCGAAGGTTTACGAAATTGGTTCCCTTTACCGTCTCGCCGTTCTTTACATCAAGACAAGGAACGATTCGTTTAGCTAATCCTTTGCTTTTACTTTGAATTTTCACCATTGTATTTTAATTCTTATCGATTGAAGCTATTAACTAGTTTCTTAACATCGATTTTCCCTTCGTAGAAAGCTTTTCCAAATACTACGGCAGGAATTCCTGCAGTTTCCAATGCTTCGATGTCTTCGTTGCAACTTACTCCGCCTGAGGCGATAAGATGCAGTTGAGGATAGGCAGCCATTACTTCTTTGTAGAGTTCTATGGCAGGTCCCTGCAGCGTTCCGTCTTTGCTGATTTCTGTGCAGAGAACATAGCGTACTCCTTTATCGATGTACTTTTTCAGGAAAGGAAGGAGATCTTCAGAAGAATCTTCTTTCCATCCGTTGATAGAAATCTTTCCGTTTCTTACGTCGGCTCCCAGAATCAGGCGGTCGGCTCCATATTTGTCCAACCATTGCATGAAGAGTTCAGGAATGGTGACGGCAATACTGCCCACTGTAACCATGCTTGCTCCCGCAGCAAAAGCTTTCTCAATATCTTCTTCGGTCTTGATTCCGCCACCGAAATCAACCACGAGAGAGGTTTCTGTGGTAATTGCCTTCAACACCGCATCATTTACGATGTGCTTTGACTTGGCTCCATCGAGGTCTACTACATGCAGGCGTTTGAAGCCCATCTGCTCAAACTGTTTTGCCACCTCGGCAGGATTGTCATTGTAAACCTTCTTCTGGTCGTAATCGCCTTTGGTAAGACGAACACACTGGCCATTTATCAAGTCGATAGCTGGAATTAATTCTATCATATTTGTATTTCCTCTTTTATTTTATCTCTAAAAAGTTCTTTAAAATCTGTTCTCCCACCTTTCCGCTCTTTTCAGGATGGAACTGGCAGGTATAGAAATTGTCTTTGTGGAGCGATGCACTATAAGGAAGAATGTATTCTGCCTTGGCAATGGTCTCCTCGCAGAGTGGCACATAATAACTATGTACGAAATAGGAGTAGGGATGAAGCAGTGCATCAGCGGTAGACTTGTCTGAGTCAGAATCCGTTCTGTTTCCGAACCCCTTATAAAGGTCAGTCTTCAAATCATAGATTTCATTCCATCCCATAGCAGGCACCTTGTCTTCGTGTTTCTGAGGCTGGAATCGCTTTACATCTACATCAAAGATTCCGATGCAATCTACGTCACCTTCTTCAGAATGACGGCACAAGAGTTGCTGTCCTACACAAATGCCCAGGACGGGTTGCTTCAAGTTCTTGATTACTTGATCAAGCTGATGAGCCTTCAGATATTCCATTGCTTCTCTTGCCTGGCCTTGTCCTGGGAAGAGAACGCGGTCAGCCTTCTGGAGCATTTCTGCATCATCTGTAAGTACAGGTTCGATGCCTAAACGCTTCATGGCGTTGACTACGGAATAGATATTTCCGGCATTATATTTTACGATTGCTACATCCATAACCTAACGTAATTCATTTCTATTTCTTATTTTTCGATGCAAAGGTACACATTTTCTTTTAATTTAAAGAAAATAAAAGCAAAAAGATTACGAAATATAGTAGATTTCTTTCAGAAAGTTAGAAATATGGCGTGTTTTTACGTTTTCGTTAAGTGAAAAAGGAGCAATTGGATGTAAACCAACATCTAATTGCTCCTTTTGAAGTGTTTATTTTGATAATTGAAACTTCTTAGTTTTCTTCTTCACTGTCTGCTGTGCGGAGAATGATAGAAGTTGCTCCAATGGTGAACAGGGTTCCGTCTTCAATAACGCGGCGTTCTCTGTCGCCCAGAATCTCATTGTCAACGAAAGTTCCTGTATAACTTGGTCCATCACGGAGTACATATTTCAATTTGCCTTTCTTGTCGCGGCTAACGTTGATTACGCAATGGTTCATGTCAACGCTTGGGTCTACGGTTTCGATAGGGCAGTTGATTCCGCTGTTCTTCATGTAGCGGCCGATGATGTTGTCGCCTAACTGGAGCGGGATGACCTGTTTGTAAGCGAATACGTTCTCGATGACAACGATAGAACCGTATCCCTTCTCGTTGGCATTCTCATCAAGTTTTTCCTCCTTGCGGGTTTCGCGGAGCTTGGAAACTCCCATTCGGATGCCAAACTGCTTATTGCAATTAGGACAAACGAAAACGAGACTCTGACCTGCCTGATACTTGGTCTCATCGAAGGTGATAAAATTATCGCATTTAGGACAACGTACTCTTTTCATATTCTTTTTCTTACTTTTCTATCTTTATTATAATAATGTGTTGTAGAAGTTTCCGATACTCCTTGCTCTTTGTTCTAGCTATAAACTATAAACTCTTAACTGTAAACTATTCTTTCACTTTCGTAATCCAGCCGTCAGTAAAAGCATCATAGTTGTGTAAACGGTTGAGAGCAGTATAAGCTTCGCCCTCGGTAGAGTATGTTCCGTATATAACTTTCACATTATTATCCGTAATCAACACCCTAGCTTCCTTGAATCCTTTGTTTTGGAGGAGTTCAGCATAGCAGGCAGCATTGCGCTTGGTAACACGACTTGCCAAAACGATGCTATAGTAAGAAGAAGCTGTTTGCAATTCATTGTCCTGAGTCATGTTGACAGACTTGGCAGGAATGCTCTCTTCTGCCTGTGATTCTGTACTAAGTACCAGTTCTTGAGGTTGCGCAACTTTATTGATCTCCTTAGGCATGATGCGGTTCAACATACCTGTGTCGATTTGGCTCTTCTGAACAGTTGGGGTTCCCAATGGAGAAGAGTAGGTGAAGAATGCAATGAGAGCGATGCAGGCTGCTGCAATATTGCGCAACCAGCTCTTCTTGATGCTGATGAATTCGGCATTTGATTCTTCTTCTTCGTTAACGAACACAGAATTGTTGACAGAGAGTCCACTCTCCATCTTCTGGTTACTATCCTGATTCTTGACTTCGCTTTCTGTACGATTGTTTTCTACTGTCTTTGCTGGCATTTCAATGATTGAAGCAGCAGAATCTTCAGTCTTCTGAACCTCTTCTGCAGAAATCTGCGCGAGTGGGAGCATGTTTAAGCCGCCCAAGCCATACAACTCAGGGGTAAGAATGCCCGCCTCGCATGGTTCGAAGGTATAATTTCCGTCTTCGTTCAATATGATGGTGCCAATATCATTCAGTTCAAATTTTCCTGAATTCTCCAGAGTCTGACGCATCTCTGTCACTTCATCAGCAATGCGGTTCAAAGCTTCCGGATAGCTGATATCGTATGCTTCAACATACGAAAGTGCAAGGAGAGAATCGTTCATCTGGAGCTGTGGGTTAAAGCCAATAGTTCTCAGCGGTGGCAAAAACATGCTGTCTCTGCCATCGTAACGCGCATCTACATGATGAGCCATGAAGCCACCAAATCCTGGGACAATCACGCAATCGTTGCTCAAAAGTAGGATCTCTATATGTCTTTCTAGTCTATTCACGTTTGCAAAGGTAGTGATTTTTTCGGAAATGACCAACAGAAAATAAAGAAAATTTTCGATGAAATCATAAAAAGTCTAATTTGTTTTGTCGTTTCGGGAAAAAGTATTACCTTTGTGCCTAAAATAAATAAGGTATAAATCAATGAAATATACAGAGATAGAAATTGAAGGAGTCTGGCTGATAGAACCTCGGGTATTTGAAGATGCTCGCGGCTATTTCTTTGAAGCATGGAAGCAGGCTGACTTTGATGCTCACGTTGGAGGGCATGTGGTGTTTGTGCAAGACAATGAATCGATGTCGGCTCGTGGTGTGCTCAGAGGTTTGCATTATCAGAAAGGTGAATTCTCGCAGGCTAAGTTGGTGCGTGTCATCAAAGGCCGCGTGCTGGATGTAGCTGTTGACTTGAGAAAGGGCAGTAAGACTTTCGGTAAATATGTAATGGTTGAACTGAGTGGAGAGAACAAACGTCAGTTTTTCATTCCTCGCGGTTTTGCCCATGGTTTCCTGGTACTGAGTGACGAAGCCATCTTTACTTATAAAGTAGATAATGTTTATGCTCCTGATTACGAAGCCAGTATTCATTGGGATGATCCTACTATCGGAATAAAATGGCCTATTGAAGGAGTTGAGGTGCTTACGTCAGAAAAAGACAGAACCAAGGCAAAGTCTTTCGAAGAGGCTGATTATTTCGAGTAGAATTGGTATCAGCTTTTACCGATTAATTTATTTAAAGAACTCATCATGAAAAAGATAGTTAATTTATGGTTGCTCAGTTGTATCTTGACTCTTGTTGCTTGTGGGCAGAAGGCCGAAAAGCAACAGGAAGTGAAGGAAGATACTGCGGCTAAGAAGATGTTGCAAGGCATTTGGCTGAACGATGACGATGAGGATGATGTGGCGTTCCGCGTAAAAGGCGATACGATTTATTATCCTGATTCAACCAGTCAGCCTGTCTACTTCTACATTGCTGGCGATACGCTTGTAATGAAGGGTGCTAATATTGCAAAATATCCGATCGTAAAACAGGCTGAGCATATTTTCCAGTTTAAGGTGCAGAATGGGGATGTGGTTAAGCTGGTGAAGACGGAAGATAAGTCTTATTTGCAGCAGTTCATCCACAACCATGCTTCCGTGGCGCTGAATCAGAATACGCTGATTAAACGTGATACGGTGGTTGTAAGGGGCGATGAGAAATATCATCTCTACGTACAGGTTAACCCAACAAGTTATAAGGTCTACAAGAGTTCTTATAATGATGATGGTGTTGAGGTAGACAATGTTTATTATGATAATATTGTAAACTTGCATGTTTATCATGGTGCCAACCGTCTGTTCTCTCGTGATTTCCATAAGAAGGATTTCGATAAGCAGGTTCCTGCTTCTTTCTTGGACCAGTCTATATTGAGCGACATCGTATTCAATAAGATAGATGAATCTGGCATTCATTATCTTGCTGTTCTGGCAATGCCTGACAGCAGTTTGAGTTATCAGGTTGAGGTTATCATTTCCTTTGAAGGAAAAATGAGAATGCGGGTTAAGAGTTAAAAAAAGAAATAAAAAAGTCGCCCTGAAAGGGAAAGCATTGGATGTAAGATGCTTTTGTCCTTTCAGGGCGATTCTATTTTTATGTGCTTATCCTGGAGGGATAGCTTGGTGGCTCAACTTTTAATTGAAGAATCCCAGCAAAGCTCCGGCTGCAACGGCAGAACCGATGACTCCCGCAACGTTTGGTCCCATGGCATGCATGAGAAGGAAGTTGTGGCGGTCGTATTCCAGACCCAGGTTGTTGGAGATGCGTGCACTCATTGGTACGGCACTCACTCCGGCGTTTCCGATAAGTGGGTTCAGTTTCTTGCCTTTTGGCAAGAAGAGATTCATCAGTTTGACGAATAAGATTCCGCTTGCCGATGCGATGATGAAAGCAAGAGCACCGAGAGCAAAGATTTTGATGGTGTTTAATGTCAGAAACTCTGAAGCCTGGGTAGAACAGCCTACGGTCAGGCCGAGGAGGATAACGACAATATCATTCAAGCTGCTGCTTGCTGTCTTGGCGAGTCGGGTTGTCTTTCCGCTCTCTTTCAGAAGGTTTCCGAAGAATAGCATTCCTAATAATGGCAAACCGGATGGAACGATGAAGGTGGTGAGAAGCAGACCGATGATAGGGAAGAGAATCTTTTCGGTCTGTGAAACCTGACGTGCCGGTTTCATCTTGAGGACGCGCTCTTTCTTGGTTGTAAGCAGTCGCATCAAAGGTGGTTGGATTACAGGCACCAGTGCCATGTAAGAGTAGGCGCAAACCGCAATGGCTCCCATGAGGTTCGGACTCAGTTTGCTGCTCAGGAAGATGGCGGTTGGTCCGTCTGCTCCTCCGATAATGGCAATGCCAGCTGCCTGGTTAGGTTCGAATCCCAGAGCCAGTGCAATCATGTAGGCACCGAAGATTCCAAATTGGGCAGCGGCTCCAATCAGGATGAGCTTCGGGTTGGAAATGAGCGCAGAGAAGTCGGTCATGGCTCCAATGCCCAGGAATACGAGTGGCGGGTACCAGCCCTGTTTCACTCCCTGGTAGAAGATGTTCAGAACGGAGTTGTCTTCGTATAAACCTATTTCGAGTCCTGCATCGGCACGGAATGGAATGTTGCCAAGAATGATTCCCAATCCGATAGGAACCAGGAGCAGCGGCTCAAAATCTTTCTTGATGGCGAGCCAGATAAAGAGTGCTCCCACCAGAATCATGATGAGGTTTCCTGCCGAGGCGTTGGCAAAGCCCGTAAAGGTAAGAAACTCATTGAAGTTTTGTATGATGAAATCCATAATTTACTTTGAACTTTGAAAGTTAAACATTGAACTTTATGATTAGTCTTTTGATTGGAAGAGTAATCATTAGCTTTTGTCTAAACAGCTTATTATGCGATTGTTACAAGCGTGTCTCCTTCCATTACTGCATCTCCTTTGTTCACGTTGATGCTGGTAATGGTTCCTGAAGTTTCTGCATCGATGTTGTTCTGCATCTTCATGGCTTCGAGCACGACAACAGTATCGCCTGTGTTCACCTTGTCACCGACTTTCACCTTGATTTCGTTGATAGTGCCAGGCAGAGGGGCAACAACTGCTTTGCCTGCAGCAGGAGTTGCCTGTTTGCTTGATGAAGCAGAATCAGAACTTGCTGCAGAACTTGAACCTGCGGCAGAACCTGCGCTTGTAACAGAGCTGGCAGAAATGTTGTTTTGTCCATCACTTAACTTTACTTTCTGTTTACTGCTCTTAACCGGCTGTTTCATTTCCACTTCGAATGGAATTCCATTCACGGTTACATTGGCGATATTGCCTTCAATATCCTGTATTTCAACGACGTAATCTACGCCTTTAACCTTATATTCGTACTTTGCCATAGTTTTTATATTTTAACGTTGTTATTGTTGTTGTTGAATTTCGGAGCATTCCATCTGGTCTGTTTTGGCTTGATGGTGATAATGCCGGATTCTACATCATGAACATCTTCCAGGTATTCCTGTAGTGCAAGGGAGATGACTGCCATGTAAATCTCCTTATCAATACCCTTGGTTTCTAAACCATCTTTCAGAATCACGTTGGTCTTATGACTGAGGCCTTGAGTAACCTCGATGGTCTTCTTTCCTGTCTTATATAATAAGGTGGCGTGCTTCTCTGTAGCACGGGCGATGCGCTGTTTATGTTTCATGTAGGCTCCGAAAAACCAGAACACGATGAAGAGGAGAGCAAGGCAGGCAAATACGATTCCCATTGAAAGTACGGCGATTCCTATTCCGTATGGGTCGCTTTTCTTCAATTGCTGGGCTTTACTCAAACCTGTGTTTTGAGGCAGATAGCCTGGAGTTACTGATCCGGCAATGGCTTTCTCCCATGTCTTGAAGTCCTTGCTCAGTTCAAAACTCTCATCGGCAGCCAACACTGGCACGCTTACGGAGTCTATCAGGTCAACGGCATTTCCGTCATAGAGTGCTATCCAGTTGGGCATCTTTTCCTGTAGAATAAGATTGAGATGAAAAGGTCCCGAGTTAGAAGAATTTTTTGCCTTCCAATGTTGTCCGTTCTCGCCATCCAGGTACCAGAAACTGCTGTCGAAGATAACAATGCTCTTCTTGCTTCCCAGTGTGGTTCGTGGTTCATTGTTAGGCAATGGACACATCAGCTGTCGGCGAGCTTCAGGCGACATTTTCTTGTCGAGAACCCTTCGGTCGGTGGTTAGGAACATACCGCGTACATTATACGTGGTAAAGGAGGAATTGCTCAATTCCACCCATGGTTTGTGCTGCCCGTACTCATCTACAAGATTGGTACGATTGTCGGTCATCACCTCCGTAATACGGATACTTTTGGCTCCTTGACTCCAAGCGGGCAAGGACGTGATGACTAGCATGGTTATCAGAAATCCCAATTTCTTCATACGCTTACTAACGTTTATAGGGTTATTGTTTCATATTTCGAAAAAATCTGCATCATATAGGAACGATAGCTGTTCCTAGAAGATTCATTAGGTTTGTTTCTTGTGCTCAAAGGTACGAAGAATTTCTGAAAAGACAACAAAAAAGGTGCACAAATTTTTGTCTTTGTG
Source organism: Segatella copri DSM 18205 (assembly GCF_025151535.1). Classification (NCBI taxonomy): domain Bacteria; kingdom Pseudomonadati; phylum Bacteroidota; class Bacteroidia; order Bacteroidales; family Prevotellaceae; genus Segatella; species Segatella copri. The sequence continues at coordinate 1,190,922 of NZ_CP102288.1, read as the reverse complement.
CACCTCGTTTATAATTTATAACTATTTTCAGTTGTTTTGTTAACATTTGTAAGTCTTACGCTCCGCAGAAGAACAGCACCACTATCTGGGCTGTAAAGATACGGAGGAACATGCTCAATGGATAAACCGTAGAGTATCCTACAGCTGGAGCCTCCTTTGAGCAAGAAGCATTTGCATAAGCCAATGCAGGAGGGTCTGTGTAAGTACCGGCGAGCATACCCATGATGGTGAAGTAGTTGAATTTAAACTTCAGGCGGGCAATCGTACCGATGATGAGGATAGGAATAACGGTGATGAGGAAACCACATCCCACATATTTCAAACCGTCACCCTGTACTACTGTGTCCCAGAATCCGGCACCAGCCTTGATTCCCACACTCGCCAGGAAGAGTACAAGTCCTATTTCTCGCAGCATCATATTAGCCGAAGTCGTCGTATAAGTTACCAGCTTCATGCGATAGCCGAAACGGCCGATGAGGATGGCGATGATAAGCGGACCTCCGGCAATACCCAACTTCAAAGGCACCGGCATTCCCGGAATGGCAAATGGGAGAGAACCGAAGATAATACCTACCATAATGCCTACGAAGATAGTGGCAATGTTAGGCGCATCGAGGCGCTTTACAGAGTTACCCATGATTTCAGCCACACGGTTCACATTCTCTTCAGGGCCTACAACCAGAATCTTATCACCTACGTGGAAGTGGTGGTTTCTGCCTGCAAAAATGTCCATTCCCTGACGGGAAATACGGGTTACGTTAACGCCGTATACGCTGGAGAAGTGCATCTTACCCAAGGTCTTACCGTTCATTTCCGGACGGGTAACGATGATACGGCGAGAAACAAAATGCTGTACTTCATCCTTCTCGCGGTCCCATTCAGCTTCAATCTCTGGTCCGATAAAAGCCTTGATGGCTTCAGCATCAGCCTCTGCACATACAACGAGCAATTCGTCTCCAACCTCAAACTTAGTCTTGCTGTTAGGAATGCTCACCTCGCCATTGTGGAGCAGTCGTGAACATACAATGTCACGGTTCAAGAACTCAGAAACTTCTCTCAGCGTTCTGCCTGTAATATAAGCATTTTCCACGCGCAAGTGCATGTTATGGGCCTTAGCGTGTGGGTTGGCAGCATCTTCTTCGTTAAGCTGTTCTTCCTCATCAGCAGTATTAATCTTACAGATGTACTTGATAAGGATAGTAGCACCAATAATGCCCACTACACCAAGAGGATAAGCACAAGCATAACCGTTGGCAATACTTGGAGCCCCATTAGGGAAGACGCTAAGCAAAGCCTCGTTGGCAGCACCAAGACCCGGAGTATTGGTAACCGCACCATAGAGAGTACCTACCATCATAGGCAGGTTGTTAGGGTTGCTCGTATCAAAGAAGAGATAATAGCAACCAAACATCACGAGGATGTTGAGTAAAATAGCGCTAGCCGAAAGCATGTTGAGCGTAACACCACCTTTCTTGAAACTCTCGAAGAAGCCAGGTCCTACCTGGAGACCAATCATGAAGACGAAGAGGATCAGGCCGAAGTCTTGCACGAAAGTGAGAATTTCCTTTGGGCCGGTGAAGCCAACGTGGCCAGCCAAAATACCTGCGAAGAGAACGAAGGTGACACCTAATGAAATGCCGCCAATCTTTATCTTTCCGAGGTAAACACCAATAGCTATCACGATAGCGTAGAGTAGGGCGATGTGAGCCACCGACTCGGTATTGGCGAAGAGATTAACAATCCAATCCATGTGTTCGTTTTAAAATCAGAAAATTATATTCCTGTAGTTTACCAAATTATTTTAGAATTATGTTTTCTGTTGCTTGTTTTAAATGAAAGATACAGTTCTGTTTATAGAGAGAATCTGTAGATTATTAGGGATTCAATTAAAACTGAAAATTGGAGGACATCGCATAGGATGCCCTCCAACCTATTTTTTCTTGTAAAAAATCAAGCCCTTTTTCAAATGGCTTTCTTTTAAACATAAGATTACTTCTCGATAGCTGCTACACCTGGCAATACCTTACCCTCGATAGCCTCGAGGAGAGCACCACCACCTGTAGAGATGTAAGATACCTGATCAGCCAAACCGAACTTGTTGATACAAGCTACAGAGTCACCACCACCGATGAGTGAGAATGCACCTTCCTTAGTAGCCTCTGCGATTGCGTCAGCAATAGCCTTAGAACCACCAGCGAAGTTGTCGAACTCGAATACACCTGCAGGACCGTTCCAAAGGATAGTCTTGGCACCCTTGATGGCAGCTGCGAAAGCCTTGCGAGTCTCAGGACCTGCGTCCATACCCTCCCAACCCTCAGGGATGTTGTTAGATGGGCAAACCTGAGTATTGCAGTCGTTCTTGAAGTCGTCACCGCAGATAGAGTCTGTGCCGAGTACGAGGTTTACACCGTTCTCCTTAGCCTTCTTGATTACGTCGAGAGCAACGTCGAGCTTGTCATCCTCGCAGATAGACATACCGATCTTGCCGCCGAGAGCCTTAGAGAATGTATAAGTCATACCACCGCAGAGAATCAGGTTGTCAACCTTAGTCAACAGGTTCTCGATGATACCAATCTTAGTAGAAACCTTAGAACCACCCATGATAGCTGTGAATGGGCGCTTGATGTTGCCAAGAACTGCGTCAACAGCCTTAACTTCCTTCTCCATCAAGAAGCCGAGCATCTTGTGATCCTTGTCGAAAGAATCAGCGATGACAGCTGTAGAAGCGTGCTTGCGGTGAGCTGTACCGAATGCGTCCATTACATATACGTCAGCGTAAGAAGCCAACTTAGCAGCGAACTTCTTCTGACGCTCCTTCATCTCAGCCTTAGCAGCATCGAATTCTGGAGTACCCTTCTCAACGCCAACTGGCTTGCCTTCCTCTTCTGGATAGAAGCGGAGGTTCTCGAGCAAGAGAGCCTCACCTGGCCTCAAGGCAGCTGCCTCAGCATCAGCGTTACCGCAGTCCTTAGCGAACTTAACGTCTACGCCGAGAGCGTCTGATACGTTCTTAACAATCTGAGAGAGAGAAAGCTCTGGTTTAACCTTGCCCTTTGGCTTACCCATGTGGCTCATCATGATGAGCGCGCCGCCGTCTGCAAGTACCTTCTTCAATGTAGGAAGGGCACCGCGGATACGAGTGTCGTCTGTTACATTACCATTTTCATCCAATGGCACGTTGAAGTCAACGCGCACGATTGCCTTGTGACCGGCAAAGTTAAAATCTTCAATTTTCATTTTACCAAATTTTATTTAGTTTATGTACTAATTTATTGTTCTAAACCTTTCTGCTGGTTTCAAAAACCGAAGGCAAAGATACAAATTATATTTGATTCAGCAAAATATAGTAGCGGTTTTTATGATTTTTAGTAGATGAAATCGTCTGTTTGCTATATCGGGTTTGCAAAATTCGTGTTTTGCGCTTCCTTCTGCCTGATTTGTTAAACAAAATGGAGAGAAATGAAATATATTCTTAACAAATTACTTTTTTTTTGGATTTTTCGATAATAAATAGTACCTTTGTGCGCAGTTAAAACGTTATTACATATAAATGAGATAAAATGGCGAAAGATAAGATTGCTTTTGTGTGCAGCAATTGCGGACAGGAAAGTGCCAAATGGATGGGCAAATGTCCTAGCTGCGGACAATGGAATACATTTAAGGAAATTCGTATTGCTGCTGATTCCGGATCGCAGGCTGCGAAGAATGCCGTAATGACCATGCGTCATGGTGGAGCTGCCACGATGTTTGGCGGGCAGCACAGCGAGCACGACGCTGCGCCGATGAAACTTCGCGATATTTCTGCGATTGATGAACCGCGCATCGATATGAGGGACGAGGAGCTGAACCGTGTGCTGGGTGGCGGAATGGTTCCTGGCAGCATTACGCTCCTGGGCGGTGAACCGGGAATCGGTAAGAGTACGCTCACCTTGCAGACTATTCTGAACATGACTGACCGCCGCATCCTGTATGTGAGCGGAGAGGAAAGTGCTCATCAGATTAAACTCCGTGCTGACCGGTTGGCTAAAGGACAGGCGATGCTCAGAGAGGGTTCTTCTGCAGACACTCTGAAAACGGCTTCTCTTTCATCAGAAGGAGCCTTTGATCATATTACGGTTCTCTGTGAAACGCAGTTGGAGAAAATCTTCAGTCATATTCAGGAAGTGGCTCCACAGCTGATAGTTATAGATTCTATCCAAACCATTGCTGCGGAAGAAGTAGACAGTTCGCCGGGTTCTGTTTCCCAAGTTCGCGAGTGTGCAGCCTCCCTGCTCCGATTTGCCAAGACGAGTGGCATTCCGGTTATTCTGATAGGACATATTAATAAGGAGGGAACGCTTGCCGGACCAAAGATTCTGGAGCACATCGTAGATACGGTGATTCAGTTTGAGGGCGACCAGCATTACATGTACCGCATCTTGAGAAGCATCAAAAACCGATTCGGAAGTACTTCTGAGTTGGGAATCTACGAGATGATGCAAGGCGGACTCCGACAGGTGAGCAATCCTTCGGAGTTGCTGCTTACTGAAGATCATGACGGGCTTTCGGGTGTTGCCATCAGTGCTGCCATTGAGGGTGTACGCCCGTTCCTGGTGGAAACGCAGGCTTTGGTTTCAACAGCAGCCTATGGAACTCCGCAGCGTTCGGCAACTGGTTTTGACCAGCGCCGTTTGAACATGCTCCTGGCGGTTCTAGAGAAACGTGTGGGGTTCAAGCTGATGCAGAAGGACGTGTTCCTGAATATTGCCGGAGGATTGAGAGTAACCGATCCTGCCATGGACTTGAGTGTGTTGGCAGCCGTATTGAGCAGCAATGTTGACACGCCTATCGAGCAAGGTTGGTGTATGGCAGGCGAGGTAGGTCTGAGCGGTGAAGTCCGTCCGGTGAGCCGCATCGAGCAGCGTATTGCTGAGGCTGAAAAACTGGGATTCCAGCACATCATCATCCCGAAGTACAACAATCATGGTTTCGACCATAAGAAATATAAGATAGAAATTCATCCCGTAAGGAAGGTGGAAGAAGCATTCCGCTGCCTGTTCGGGTGAAGTAAAAAGTAATCATACAGTTCAAAAATCAAAGTAAAATGAAGGATTCAGTAATCATTGTGAGCGGTGGCATGGATAGCATCACGTTGCTCTACGATAAGAAAGACGAGATTGCACTCGGCATTAGTTTTAACTATGGAAGTAATCATAACGAGCGTGAAATTCCTTTCGCCAAGATGCATTGTGAGCGTTTGGGAATCAAGCATATTACGATAGATTTGGGTTTCATGCATCAGTATTTCAAGAGCTCTCTTCTTGAAGGTGCCGATGCGATTCCTGAGGGGCATTATGCTGATGATAATATGAAGAGTACGGTGGTTCCTTTCCGTAATGGAATCATGCTGAGCATTGCCATCGGCATTGCTGAGAGTAATAATCTGAAGAAAGTTTTCATTGCTAACCATGGTGGCGATCATACGATTTACCCAGACTGCCGTCCGGAGTTTATCAAGGCGATAGATGAGGCTGCTGAAGCAGGTACGTTTGTTGATGTGCGCGTGGTGGCTCCTTATACGAATATTACCAAAGGGCAGATTGCTGAGATAGGTAAGAAGTTGGGCATTGACTATGCTGAAACCTGGAGCTGCTATAAGGGCGGTGAGAAGCATTGTGGCAAATGCGGAACCTGCGTTGAGCGCAAGGAGGCTTTGGCCGAGGCGGGTATTGAAGATACTACTGAGTATGAAGAATAAGGATGACGACGAATCAGGCGTTCTTCGTTCCCTATATATAATAAGGTGTAATCAGAATAAATATAATAAAAGAAAATGAAAACAGCGTTTTTATCTGCAGCGTTGATGCTTGCATCAACTGTTGCAATGGCTCAGAAGAGCAACTTCCAGTTGAAGGTGGATTTGAAGAATTTCAATTCCGATTCTGTACTTGTTTACAAGGGCAGAAATGTTAAGATGGATACGGTTTTGGTGAAGAATGGCAAGTTTACCTATTCTGCAAACCTTGATAAGGCAGCAGGATACGTTTTCCTCTCACCTGAAGCTTATCGTGGTGCAGGTCAGTTTATGTTCAACCTGCCTTGTGTTCCTGGCGAGAAGGCTGAAGTTAAGGGCGATGCAAAGACCCGCTTTGATATTTTGGGTTCTAAGTTCTATCAGCAGTATCATGAAGTAGATGTTCTGCTGGAGAATGCTAATAAGGAGTTGAGAGATTACGAAGCTTCCCTGAACCAGAGAATCAAGAATGGTGAGACCCAGCAGACCATCATGGCAGAGTATGAGCAGAAGGCTCCTGCCCTGCAAAAGGCAAAGGACGATAAGATATTCGATTTCGTAAAACAGCATCCTGATTATGAGGCTTGTGCTACTATCATAGAGCAGTTTGATGATGTCAGCAAGATGGAGAAACTGCTGGGCTTGCTCTCTGAAAATGTGAAGAACGGCAGAATGAAGGCTTTCTACCAGCCAATGATTGATATGGCTAAGAAGCGTGCTGAGGCTGAGGAGAAGGCTAAGAAGGTGCAGGCTGCCGGTGTTGAGGCTCCTGACTTCACGCTGAAGGATATTAAGGGAAATGATTTCAAGCTTTCCAGCCTTCGCGGCAAGATTGTAGTTCTCGACTTCTGGGGTTCATGGTGCGGATGGTGCATCAAGGGAATGCCTAAGATGAAGGAGTATTACGAGAAGTACAAGGGTAAGTTTGAAATTCTAGGTGTAGATTGTAATGATACAGAGGCTAAGTGGAAGGCTGCTGTTGAGAAGCACCAGTTGCCATGGATTCATGTTTACAATCCGAAGGACAGCAAGGTTCTCATCGACTACGCTGTTCAGGGCTTCCCTACAAAGATTGTGATTGATGCTAACGGTAAGATAATCAAGACCATCGTTGGTGAGGATCCTGCTTTCTACACATTGCTTGATGAAGTGTTGGGCAAGTAATGTTAACATAAAACAATGTCGCCCTGTAAGTGCAAAATTATATTTGCTCTTACAGGGCGATTTTTTGTTTTGTATTTTTTATTTCTTTTTCTTCTTCAATTCCAGTTTCGGAATCTTGATTTTCTGTCCGGCCTTTACGGTGCTTGTACCATTCAGGGCTTCTACGTAGCATTCCATGCCGGAACCTAAATAGCGGGTGCTGATCTGTTCGAGGGTCTGACCGGCGCCAACCGTAACGGTCTGGGCAACTCCTATGATTCGGTAAGCTCCCGTGCGTACGCGAGCATCCTTATCATACTGGGATGATGCTATTTTCGAAGTAGCCTTTTCTTCGGCTTTATCTTTAGCCTTTTCTTTTGCTTCTGCCTTAGCTTTTGCTTCAGTCTGCTTAGCTTTTTCAGCGCTAGCACTTTCCTCATCCGAATTTTCAGCCAGTTTTACTGCTTCTGCAGTTTTAGCCATACGGATGCTGTCTTCCATCGCTTTCTGGCGGAGTTTCTGTTCCTGAGAGAGTGGGGCGGCAGCTGGTTTGGCTGGGACTTTCTTGGCTGGAGCCTGATGATACTGGTTTAGCTGCATGGCTAGATGATCGCGCTGGGCAGTCATCTGACCATAGTTGAAGGCAAACCATCCCATTCCGCCAATCAAAGCTACTACGATGAGACAGACTGCTACGACCAGATAGCGAGGAATAACAATATGATGAGAATTGGAAGATTCTTCTTCCTCCTCTTCTTCTTCAGATTCATCTGATGCAGGTACTGCTGGTTCAACAACTGCTTTCAGGGCTTGCTGTTGCTGGGCTAATTCAAGCTTCTCTTGCTCCAGTCTTTCCTGCTCCAGTCTTTCTTGCTCAAGTCTTTCTTGTTCCAGTCTTTCCTGCTCAAGCCTTTCTTGCTCCAGTCTTTCCTGTTCCAGCCTTTCCTGCTCCAGCCTTTCCTGCTCTTGCTTTTCTTTTTGTATTCTTTCCTGCTCCAGTTGGGCTTGTTTTAATCTTTCCAGTTTAGCTTGTTCAATAGCAATTTGCTTTGCCAGTTCGTCTTCGTCTTCTTTTTCCTTTTCCTTTTCAGATCCGATTACGACAACCTCCGGATTTGGAGTTGCAGTTTTTTCTTCGTCCAGAAAATCGATTACTTGTGCAGGTGCATCTTCTGTCTGTTCTTCTCCAAACTTCTCATCTATTTCATCGAAATCTACGCCGTCATTTACCACCACCGTTTCAAATTGGGCGAATGGCTTGTTCACGATTTCTTTCAGGATGTTGTCAGGCGTGAAGGTGAGTTTGTCTCTGCCTTCAATGGTGAAGCGCTCGCCCGTGTTCACATTGATGCTTTCACGGTCTTTCGTGGCCTGTACCTTAAAGGTACCCAGCCATTTTATCTTCACCTGCTTGTCGGCATCGAGTCCCTGGTTGCACACATCAAACATCTTCCGGATGAAGAGTTCTGCTTCCACCTGGCTCAGACCGCTCTTATCAGCAAGCAGTTTTCCGAGTGTATTTAAACTGAATTTGCTCATTGCTCATCCCCTCCATTCTTTAGTTTTTCCTTGACCGAAGCAACCGGTCGGAAACCCAACACCAACTTAGGCGGCACCAGCTGGCGCTTCTTGGTAGTAGGATTAACCACCACTCGCTCCATGCGCTTCTTCACTTCGAAGGTGCCAAAATTGGGGATAGAGACAGCTTCTCCATCCTCAAACTCGGCAATCATAGCGTCTATCGCCTTGCGCACCAACTTCTGGGTGTCTTCCTGCGAATAGCCGGTTTGCTGAGCCAGTTCAGCGATGTATTCCTTATTGTTCATATTTATTTAATATGTAGTCAAAATTACTAAAACTCCAGGCCATGGGGGAGAGAATGATTATTTCACCACCTTGCCATAGAGGTCAAATTCCTCGCTTGCAGTAATTTCTACCTGATAGAAACAACCCACACGCAGACGCTTCTCGTCGGCACGGATCAGAACCTCAGGGTCTACTTCCGGAGAGCAGAACTCTGTTCGTCCGATGTAGTAATCGCCTTCCTTGCGGTCGATGATAACGGTCATGTTTTTGCCCACCTTATCAGCCTCAATCTCAGAGCTGATGTCTTGCTGCAGAATCATCAGTTCGTCCAGTCGGCGCTGTTTTACCTCGGCAGGCACGTTGTCTTCGTAGTGGGTGGCGCTGTAGGTTCCTTCTTCCTCAGAGTAGGCAAAGGCGCCCATGCGCTCAAATCTCTGTTCGCGTACAAAGTCGAGGAGTTCGTGGAAATCCTCATCTGTCTCGCCTGGGAAACCAACCATCAGCGTAGTGCGGATGTGAATGCCTGGCACGCGTTCGCGGATGGCCTTCAGCAGATTGATGGTTTCCTGCTTCGTTACGTGGCGATGCATGCTGGTGAGCATGTGGTCGCTGATGTGCTGGAGGGCAATGTCGAGATATTTGCATACGTTTGGCTTCTCGCGCATCACGTCCAGAAGATCCATTGGGAACTGGTTTGGATAAGCGTAATGCAGGCGAATCCATTTCACGCCCGGAATATCAGCCATCTCGCTGATGAGTTCGGTAATATGATGCTTGCCGTCAATATCTACACCATAGTAGGTGAGTTCCTGAGCGATAATCTGAAACTCCTTCACGCCTTCTGCCACCAGTTCGCGCACCTCCTGCAGAATCTCTTCCTTCGGACGGGAAACGTGCTTGCCGGTGATGATAGGAATGGCGCAGTAGGCACAGTGGCGGTTGCAGCCCTCAGCTATCTTGATGTAGGCATAATGGCGCGGAGTGGTGAGATGACGCTGGCCGTTGCAGGATGAAACTTCCGCCTTGCCGAGTTCCTGCAGAAGCTGCTTGTAGTTGAATTTGCCGTAGAACTTATCCACTTCGGGCATTTCTTCTTCCAGTTCCTTCTGGTAGCGCTGCGAGAGGCAGCCCATTACGTAGAGCTTTCTGAGTCGGCCTTCTTCCTTAGCCTGGATAAACTCCAGGATGGTGTCGATGCTTTCCTGCTTTGCATCCTCGATGAATCCGCACGTATTGATGACGGCTATCTCGCCCTGAGGGCGCTTGGAATCGTGAACGCAATGGTAGCCGTTTGCCTCAAACTGCTTCATCAGCAACTCGCTGTCTACGAGATTCTTCGAGCAGCCCAGGGTAATAATATCTATCTGATTTTTCTTCATTTTCTAATTTTTAAAGAGCGAGTCTACGAATTCTGTCTTGTTGAAAAGCTGCAGATCTTCCATACCTTCGCCCAGTCCGATGTATTTTACAGGCACCTTGAGCTGGTCGCTGATGCCGATGACAACACCGCCCTTAGCGGTTCCGTCGAGCTTGGTGATGGCGAGCGAGGAGATGTTGGTAACGGCAGAGAACTGTTTAGCCTGCTCGAATGCATTCTGTCCGGTACTTCCGTCGAGCACGAGCATTACCTCGTCTGGTGCTTCAGGCATTACCTTCTTCATCACTTCCTTTATTTTCTTGAGCTCATTCATCAGGTTCACCTTGTTGTGCAGTCGGCCTGCCGTATCGATGAGCACCACGTCGGCGCCGTTTGCCTTGGCGCTCTGCAGGGTGTCGAACGCCACGCTTGCCGGGTCGCTTCCCATCTGCTGTTTCACTACAGGCACACCCACGCGCTCGCCCCAGATGCAAATCTGCTCTACGGCAGCGGCACGGAAGGTGTCGGCAGCTCCCAGAACAACCTTCTTGCCAGCCTTCTTAAACTGGTAAGCCAGCTTGCCGATGGTGGTTGTCTTGCCCACGCCGTTTACGCCTACTACGAGGATAACGTAAGGCTTATGGTCGGCAGGAAGTTCCCAGTCTGCCAGGTCATCGCTGTGATTCTCGGAGAGGAGAATGGCGATTTCCTCGCGCAGAATGCGGTTGAGCTCGCTGGTTGAAACATATTTATCGCGGGCCACACGTTCTTCGATGCGGCGGATAATCTTGACCGTGGTTTCTACACCTACGTCTGAAGTGATGAGTACCTCTTCGAGATCGTCGAGCACATCATCATCGACGGTAGACTTTCCGGCAACGGCGCGCGCCAGTTTGCCGAACACACTCTCCTTGGTTTTTTCAAGTCCCTTATCGAGAGTTTCCTTCTTTTTGTTGCTGAATAATCCGAATAATCCCATAATCTTGTTTATATTTTTTGCAAAGATAACGCAAATGAGCGCAATGAAAGCTTGCTTTCAAATTGCTGAGTGCAGTTTATCTTCTGCAAAGATACTCATTTTTTTTTATTTTATGGCTTTTTCATTTGCTTTTTCGCCCTTTTCAAGAAAAAAAGTAAAGATTTAGAGGGTTTTATGTCATGACAGAAGGGTTTTCGCCGATAATGTGGGTTAATTAAGGTTTAATAAATAATGTTGTCTGCTACAAAAAACAATTCGCCCTGCAAAGGGCAGAAGCGATTCTGCTTCTGGACCCCTGCAGGGCGTTCTGTTTATTTCTTCATCATTTCCTTTACGGCTCTTTCGAGCTGGGTATCATGGCCATTGATGAAATCTTCCGGACTGTTGTAAACCTCGATGTCTGGGTTCAGCTGGGTGTTCTCGCCGAACACGCCACGCATGTCGCGGCAGCCTACCTGAGGAATACCGAATACCAGCGTGTTGTCCATCAGCGTTTCCCACCATACGGCTGTCATGGTTCCTGCTACAGGAGCACCGATCAGCTTGCCGATTCCGAGTTCCTTGTAAACCCATGGGAAACCGTGACCGTTGCTGTAATCGTTCTCGCAGATCATGACACAAGATGGCTTCACCCATTTGTTGAACGGATCGCGGCCAACTACCTTGCCGTGAGGTACAAACTCCTGATACTGCTTGCCGTTGAGCAGGGTGCAGAGATCATCGTGCAACCAGCCACCGCCATTATGGCGTTCGTCTACGATTACAGCGTCTCTGTTTCGGTTCTTGTCGCTCAGCAATTCGCTGTAAACGGTGCGGAAACTCTCCGAATTCATCGCCTTAACGTGAACATAAGCGATGCGTCCGCCTGAAATGCTGTCAACGAAAGCGCGGTTGCGGTCTACCCATCGCTTGTAGAGCAGGTTGTTGAGTTTGCCCTGAGAGATAGCCTTCACTGTAACCTCCATCTTCTTGCCCTTGGCGTTTCTGATGCCGAGTCGTACATTCTTGCCAACCTTTCCGTCGAGCAATGGGAAGTAGTCCATTCCGGCTTTAATCTCCTCGCCGTCGATGCTCTCAATGATGCAGCCGGCTGTAACGCCCGTATTCTTCACATCGAAAGGACCGCGCTTGATAATCTCCTGAATCTTCAGGCCGTCGCCCTGATACTGAGGGTCGAAGAATACTCCCAGATTGGCGGTGGTAAGCGCGCTGTTCGAAGCGTAGTAGCGGGCTCCTGTATGCGAGGCGTTCAGCTCGCCAAGCATTTCGCTCAACATCTCCTGGAAGTCGAAATTGTTGTTGATGTAAGGCAGGAACTTCTCATAGGTCTTGCGGTAACCTTCCCAGTCAACACCATGAATCTTAGGGTCGTAGAACTTGTCTTTCACCTGTCGCCATATGTGGTCGAAGAGATACTGGCGCTCCTCGGCTGGCTTATAGTTGAAGTTAGCCTCAAAGCTGATGTTCTTGGTGCTGAATCCGCTCAGATCCACCTTCTTGATGCTGCTTCCGTTGCAGATAAAAAGGTTCTTCACATCCTTGTCGGTCTGCAGGTTGCCCTGGCCTACGCCCTTCATCACGAGCTTGGTAGAGCCGTCCTTCAGGTCGTGCTGCCAGAGGTCGTAATCATCCTCGAAGGCTGCCTGGTAGTAGAGCTTGTCGCCGTCTTTAGAGAGCACAGCATCGCCCATGTGCGAAGAGTTTGCGGTGAGGCGTACGATTCTGTCGCGGCAGTTTTCGATGTCCAGCTCCAGTGGCTTCACTTTTTCCACCTCTATCTTTCCGGTCTTCTTCTGCTTTTCGTCAGCCTTCTTTTTAGCCTCTTCCTTCTTCTCGTCTTCCTTCTTCTCCTTTTCGTCCTTGTTGACGTCAGCCAGTTCTATCTCTTCCTTGCTCATGTTGAAGCGGTTGTAGGCGTCCAGGTCGAAGAACATGATGTAGGCATCGTCTTCTGCTCCCCAGCTTCCATGACTGCGGTAGCCGGCTCTGTCGCTCTGGAAGAGCATTGCCTTGCCGTCGAGCACCCATTTGCCGTTGCTGTCGCTGTAGCCGGAATTGGTCAGGTTGTGAACCTCTTTGCCGTCAGCCTTTACCAGCGCAATATCCTGGTTGTTCCAGCCGCCGTTGCCGATATAAGTAGAAAGAAGCCATTTGCTGTCTGGCGACCATTCGAAACCGATGTCTCCATCGCTGTAAGAGTAGACGTATTTGCCATCGAGCACGGTGCGGATTTCCTTCGATTTCAGATTGACGATGCGGAGTGCAGCGCGGTCTTCGAAGAAAGCTACTTCCTTGCCGTCAGGAGAGTATTGAGGATACTGCGATGTAATGCCTGTTTTCACCAGCTGCTCTTCCTCGATGTCGGTAGCGTAGGTGAAGTTCTTCTCTTTCTCGTTCTTGATTTTAGACTGGTAAATCTGCCATACGCCGTTGCGCTCGGCTGCATAGACCAGGGCTCTGCCGTCTGGCGAGAAACTCAGGTCGCGCTCCTGCTGCGGTGTGTCGGTAATGCGCTTGGTAGTGGTGTATTCTACAGAAGTTACGTATACGTCGCCATGCATCACGAAAGCCACTTCCTTGGCGTCTGGCGAAACGGAAATCTCTGTAGCTCCCCAGCTTTTAATCTGACGTACGAGGCTTGGAGCGTCATTATCCGTTGTAATGGAGATGTTCACCTTCTGAGGCTCTCCACCTTCTTTCACGGTGTAGATTTCGCCATCATATCCGTAGCAGAGCAGGTCGGTGCTGGATGCAGTGAGGAATCTTACCGGATTGCCTTTGTGGTGTGTTATCTGCTTGTCGCTTGAACTGTTGAGGCTGCGGCGGTAGATATTGAATGTGCCGTCCTGCTCGCTCAGATAGAAGAATGATTTCTCGTCTGATGTCCATACTGGCGAGCGGTCTTCGCCGGCAAAGGTAGTCTGCTTGGCAAACTTTCCGTTACTCTTCAGCCAGATGTCGCGTGCGATAGGTGATTTCTGGTGTTTGCGCCAAGGGTCTTCGTATCCCTTTTTGTCGTGGTAGAGAATGTCGCCGTTCTTGGCGATGCTGATATTCTCCATGGTGAGGGTAGAGAAGAGTTCCGGTCTTCCGCCCTTGGTGCTTACCTTATATACTTGTGGGAATGTGTTGTCGCCGAAGATGATGCTCTGGGCTGTAGGCTGCAGACTGGCTGAGTAGAGCACATGGTCGTTGTCTGCAAAGGCGATAGGTGTTTCGCTGCCGCTGTTGGTGGTGAGTCGGGTAGGAGCACCGCCTTTTGCATCGATTACAAAGATGTCAAGACTTCCTTCGCGGTTAGACTGGAAGGCAATTTTCTTGCTGTCAGGGCTCCATACAGGATGCGAATCGAAGGCTGCATGGGTTGTGAGCTGTCGTGCTTCACCGCCGTTGACAGAAACACTGTAGAGGTCGCCTTTATAAGCGAAGGCGATGGTAGTGCCATCGGGCGAGATGGCTGGGTAGCGCATCCAGAGCGGATGTTCTTCTGCGCTGGCAGAGAGTGCTGCCGAGAGCAGGGCTACTGAAAAGATTAACTTTTTCATTTGCGTATGTTTTATGTTTGAATATGCGTTATAAAAATCTCTTCTCTTTCGGGGCCAGAATACAGTTTCTTGCTCCTAACGGATGCAAAGGTAGTTATTTTTTGCGATATTTAAGCATAAAAAAAGAAAAAAGTGAGAAAAAGTTTGGTGTATTCAAAAAATATATGTACCTTTGCAGCCGCAAATAAGAAAAGTGGCTGATTGCGTTATTGGTTAGCTGGTTTGCGATTTGAAAAGTGTAGGTTCCGTAGCTCAGTTGGATTAGAGCAACAGCCTTCTAAGCTGTGGGTCTTGGGTTCGAACCCCAACGGAATCACTATAATAGTCAAAATGAAACTTATTTGTACAAAAATAGCGTGAGAGAACAATAGTAGTAAGTTACTTATTTATAGGTACTTATCTCTGTTGTTCTTTTTTTTGTTTTTAAATATATTTTATCACTTATTCCTCTTTTATGAACTCTTTTCGTAAATAGCTGTTAATCAATATGTTATGAATTTGACGTATTGGGAAATCATCCATGTGTGTTACAAATGTGTTATCAAAAAGCGCTAATGTGTTACCACAATAGAGAAGTTGAAATCCTTAATGACCGGAAATGACCGTGACCTTAATGACCGGAAAACGGCCCTAAACATTTATTTGTTTTTCTGATGAAACTCCTTCCTTGTCTTAGCCATAGCTTCCGTAGCCCTATCGTGGGTTTCGATCAGCAGTGGACTCTTGTGATATTGCACGATTTTGACTCCGACTGAGTTGTGCCTTTTCTTTTCCTTGATGCATTGAACAATCAAGTCCGGATTGGCTCTCGCCTTCCTCCCTCGCGACTCGGCAGAGACTGCAAGCGAGCTTGCATCTTTGTTCTCGCTGCTCGTTCTGTTTGCTGATTTAGCCGTTGGAGCTTTGTCAAAGTTCTGAATATAGGCAGCGTTGGTCAGGAAGAGAATGTCGGAACCTTCCGGTATTTCCTGCATTACCTTCACCATGAGGGTAAGCATCATGCGGAACTCTGTGGTGTGCAGGTCGCTGATTACATCACGACTGATGAGATTGCCGTTATGCTCAATTACAACGGCAGCACCACCAGCTCGCTCTTTATGCCCATAATCACATGAGCCGCCTATCCAAACGTAATATGTAGAAGTATCTTGTGTCATAATTATTCTGTAGGTTTCACCACAGTTCTCCACTCCATAAACTGCTTGGTTGTTTCTCCGCTATGTATCCAAGTTATGGCATTTCCACGCCATTGTTTAACTTTACCTTCTTCATAATTGTAAAATATTATGGTTGTTATTTTATCTTGTTATATTCCTCATCGCTCACAGCCTCCTGCCACTCGTTGGATGTGTTCTCGCCAGGTATTTCAAAGGCGAGGTGGGCAAACCAGCTGTCTTTTGCGGCACCATGCCAATGCTTCACGTTGGCAGGAATATGGATGACTGTGCCGGGGAGGATTTCCTGCGCAGGCTTTCCTTCCTCCTGATACCAGCCACGTCCGGCTACACCTACCAGCATTTGTCCGCCGCCCTTTGTGGCGTGGTGCGTATGCCAGTTGTTACGGCAACCAGGCTCAAAGGTAACGTTGAAGAAAGGTATCTGACTGTCAGATATTTGTGCCAGATAACTGTTGCCTTTGAAGTATTTGGCGTAAGCTATGTTGGGTTCGCCAACAGGGAATATCATCTCGCGCTGGAAAGCAGCCTTGGCGTCTTCGCCTTTCACGTCCTCGTTCCATACCTCCTTTGCCAGATTGAAGGCAGCCCAGGCCTTTGGCCAACCTGCGTAGAAGGCGATGTGAGTAATAATCTCTGCCGCTTCAGTGCGGGTAATTCCGTTATTCTTTGCCGACTGCAAGTGATATTTCAGCGAGCTGTCGGTGATTCCTTGGCTGATGAGCGAAGTGATTGTTACCAAACTGCGGTCGCGCAATGAAAGCAGGTCATTGCGGCTCCATACTTCTCCAAAGAGGATGTCGTCGTTGAGGTGAGCGAACTCTGGGGTAAACTCACCCAACTGGGTGCGCCCTGCTGTCTGTACTATTTTCTTCATTGTATCATTTTTTTTTAATCTTCTCCATATTTTCAAATTCTTCTCCAGAAAACATCTTCGATGTAAAAAATATCAGTTATTCTATATATGCTTCATTATATTTAAGCAGTTTTGCGGTACTCGCTTGGAGTCTTTCCCGTCTGTGCCTTGAAAAAGCGGACGAAGTGCTGAGAATATTCAAAGCCGAGGCGCTGGCTGACTTGCATAATGGTTAAGGTTTCATCTACAAGTAGTTGACGGGCTGCAGAAAGCAGTCGGTCGTTGATCAGACTCTTTGCGGTTTTGCCAGTCTCTGTCTTGACTAATTCACCGAAATATTTGGTAGAATAGCAGCATTTGTCGGCAAAGTAGGCTACGGTAGGCAGCCCTTCATGCTCCGCTTTCCGGGCAATGTATTCATCGAGCAGAGAGATGAACTTCTTTACCACCGAATGATTTATCTCCTCGCGTGTGATAAACTGTCGGTCGTAGAAGCGCAGGCAGTAGTTCAGCAGCAACTCGATGTTTGAAACGATGAGTTCACGCGAATGTCTATCTATAGGATGCTCGAGTTCCTGCTTAATCATTGAGAGCACATCACGGAAGATGTTTACCTCGGCAGCGGATAGATGTAGAGCTTCGTTGCTTGTATAGTCGAAGAACTCATAGCGGGAGATGTTCTTGCCAAGCTGGGTGCGATTGAGCAACTCGGGATGGAAAGCCAATACCGTATATTTGGCAAGCGGTACTCCAGGAATGGGTTCAACCTTAATCGACTGTCCTGGAGCAAACGAGGTTACGGTCATCTCGTCAAAATCATATTCTGTTCTGCCGTATGACAATTTGCAGCCCTTGTTTTCCTTCAGGAAGAGGGCGTAAAGTCCGTAATGGTGCACAGCCTCCTGTATAGGAGAGGTGTTCTCTACACGTGCAATGCTTACCAGAGGATGAAGCGTTTTCACCCCAATGTAGTCGTTGAACTCCTGTATTGTATTAAAGAATAATTCCTTCATAATCCTATTCATTTTAAATTTTTGCAAAGATAATGCAAATGAGCGCAATGAAAGCTTGCTTTCAAATTGCCGAGTGCAGTTTATCTTCTGCAAAGATACGCACATTCTCCAAAAGAGCTTATACCTGGTTTTCGGAAGTTATTACCTTTATCGGAGATTTTTATCCTTTGTACTTAAATACTTTAACCATATCCTTGTCGCCATCTACGAGCTGGCTACATTTATTCAACATACCTGTATCGGCAAAACCGCATTTCTCCATGACTCTTCCTGATGCAGGATTGCCTATGAAATGGTCTGCCCAGATGTTTTCGAAATGCTTTACTTGGATGCAGTAGTCAAGCATCAGCTTCAAGGCTTCGGTGCAGATTCCCTTGTTCCAATAAGGCTTTCCTACCCAGTAACCCACCTCACAGTCGTTTTCTCCGATAGGGATGTTGCTGGTTTCATGGGTGTAGTAGCCGATGCAGCCGATAGCCTCGCCAGTCTCTTTCAACACAATCGCCCATGTCGTTTCATTATGGAAGAATGTCCGGATTATCTCCCGACTTTCCTCAACAGACTTATGCGTCGGCCATCCTGCACGAGGTCCAACGTCAGGGTCGGAGGCGTACTTGAAGAGTGCCTCTGCATCAGATTCCTCCCAATAGCGAAGTAAAATTCTTTCTGTTTCCATCAGTTTATATCAATGTTTTGCTGTCTATTTATTATGTATGCTTACCCCAGCCAATCGGTAAAGATAAGTATACATTCGTGCACCTTCTCAAAGAATCTTCCTATCCGTTGCTTAATGCCCTTCTAATAAATCCCATTCATTGTATTACTCATATGCTTCGTTCTTTAATTTGAATTTCTTGTGCATTGTCTTATGGTGCCAGACTTTCATTCTCATCCATGCCTCGATGCTGCAAAAATACAAAAAATATTCAGAAAAGTGATTATATGGATGGATTTTGTTTGCAGGGCGAACTTGATTTAACCTTATTTATAAGCTAGAGAGGCATTGAGGGACAACTTGGGGACATCTTGAATAAACGGAAATCCTTAATGACCGGAAAAACGCCCCTAATCATTATAGTTAAACTTTGTGAAATTCTTGCTCATTTCTTGCAAAAGTGTGCAGAAATAGAGACTTTTCGAAAATTATTACATTGGGATTATCGTATTATAGAAATATAAGGAGCACATGAAAAAGATGCTTCTTATGATATTGTAGAACTTAAAATACATAATGAACAATGAACAAAGAACAGAAACGCAAGGTGCAACTGCAACAGAGAACACTCAACGAGTCGTTGACATTCCAAACTATGTTTGGTGCAAAGCAGAAATTCGATTCCCTGACACCTGAAATCGAAACCCGAATAAAAGAGGAGTTGCTGGTATTTGCAAACTTGGGTATTGCTAAGGACCTAATGACATTGAGAGATGTAATGGATAAAGTAAAAGAGCAGTTAGGATACAGTGCTGAGCCTTCCAAGGGAATATTGGCAGGCAGCTATGTGGCATACTGCCTTGGGCTTGAACCTAGCAACCCAATGGTGACAGGCAAGGAAATCGAACCAAAAGATTTTCAAGTAACTCTTCCTTTAGGTCTCACCATCTGCTATGACAACGAGATTAGAAATGAGGTAGTGAACTGGATGAAGGAGCACGGCTGTGAGTTTACCACCTATATGTCTCAGCCGATGCTGAAATTGGAGAATACGAGAGTCATTATACGAAGAGTATTGAAGTGAAATCAATGATAAGCAATATTGAAATAATAAAGGGTCTGGTGAGGGAGTTTTATCAGACCCGTATGGTGGTAAGCATTGATAATGATGACTTTGAGTCCTTCTTTCTTACAAAAGGCAAACTTGTAGCCTTTGATTGTGAGGAGTTTGATTTATGGAATAAGCCATATAAATTGGTTTGCAAAATAACGCAAGATAAGCTTGAATCCTTGTGTGGGGGGCGTAAGATAGCTCGTGTACTCTTTCTTGTCTTCCAGCCAACTGGCCATGAATTGCAAATGACAGATATGGAAAGTTTGCATCTGGTAAGTGAGTCCTTTGAAACTGTAACGTGGGGAATAGGCTCTTGGCATGAGGATTCTGTGAGATTAGTAACCTTAGTTGAAGTTGTATCCCAATGAATATACATAAATATCAAATAAAAAAGATGGATTTAAGACAATATTTCTAATAAGTATACGTTTTTCTAATAAAACAATAAAATTGAATGACGATGGCAAGATTTCAAACATATCTAAAAGATAACGATGTTGTAGTTACTATTCATCGTGGAATAGACCAAATAGGTGGATGTATTACTGAAATATCCACGAAGACTTCTCGGGTCTTTGTGGATTTCGGTCAGAACTTGCCTGGTTGTACTGTTCCTACTACACCTGAGCAAGATAAAGCTTTGGTGCGTGACATCTTTGCGCAAAATGTTAAGCAGCACCAAGCGGTGGTATATACTCATGCCCATGAAGATCATGTCGGCTTGTTTGACCTAATTCCTTGCGATGTGCCTCAATATTTAGGAGTGGGAGGTCAAGAACTAATGCTTGCGAAGTATGACCTGTTGAAAATAGCTCATGAGCAAGAATGGAAAGATTCGGAAGAAAAAAGTAAGATATTGATAGATGATGAGCAGAAAATAAGTAAGATAAAAGATTTTCATGTATGGGAGCGTACGGCACCGCATACTCGGCCAAAATCTTTTATGATAGGGGATATCCGTATCACTCCTTTTTTTAATAGCCATAGCATCTATGACTCCTATATGTTTCTTATCGAAGCTGACGGAAAACGCATTTGGCATACTGGTGATTATCGTGACCATGCCTATCTTGGCAAAGGATTATATCCTACGCTTCATAGATATGCTTCTAATATAGACTTGCTTATCACAGAAGGAACCACACTGAAGCGTGGAGACCTTTGTATTCAAGAAAGTGAGGTGTCTAGACGTATGGCTTGTGTGATGAGTGCTTTCAAGTATGTGATAGTCTTGGTTTCTGCCACGGATATCGAGAGATTGGCTAGTGTGAAAACGGCAGCTCTCAAAGCTCGTAAGGGACTATACTACACTGGTGGAATGATGGGCAGAGCGATGCGAATCTTTACACATCGAGAAGCAAAATCTTCAAAGGGCTTGTTTGCTTTTCACTTTAAGTATGTGGGGGAGGATGATCCTAAACTCGGGGAGATGCAAAAGAAAGGCTTTGTCTTGGTAACAGGGGCTAGCCATTTGGATTTTGTGAAGAAAATGTGTCAAGGATTATCTTCGTCAGAGGTTCTTCTCATCTATTCTGCTTGGGATGGTTATTACAAAGACCCATTGCAAGTAAAGCAAAATCCTGCTTACAGAGACTTTCGAGAGGCGTTTCCCAATGTGGTGGATATTCATACCTCAGGACATGCTTCGAGAGAGTGCATCAAGAAAGTTATTGATATTGTTAAACCCAAGGAGGTCATCTGCATCCACAAGGAGGCAGGGGCTGAATTATAAACTTCATAATTATGACAGACAAAGAACGTATAGAAGAAATTATTAAAGACACTTTTGATGTTATCCAAAAAGTGTATCATACGCAAAGAGAAGGGGATGGAAATCATAAAGATTTTTGTAAATCGCAATCAAGAATTATCTTCCCCAAATACAGTGAGCAATATCGTGATAGTGAAACTCGCATCAGCGAGCAAGAGTTGAGATTTATATTTGTTGAGCAATTCAACAAGTATTGTGAAGCTAATCAGTGGAATGCATATTATTCTGTGGAAACCCCAACTGAAGAAAAATATGTTTTTAGTAAAGAGCATATAAAAGTTGTCCCATACAAAGCTGATGGAAAAGAAAAAACGGGACAGTCAGCCATGATAGACCTCAGTATCCACAATGATAAATTCGACAGAATTGCTCTTATCGAATTCAAGGCTCTAAACCCAGAAGAGTCTGCCTTCGCCAAAGACTTCTGCAAGTTGAGTAATGAGCCTACTTGCCTAACCTTCTTTATCATGATAGTAAAAAGCCATGACAATGGAACTATCACAAATATCCATAAAAAAATTGAGTCAAAAGGCGCTGAAACAGAGTTTTATTGTTTTGACTTAGAAAAAGGAGAAGACATCTCTAAGAAAATAATAGATGGAATTTCCTCTTCCGAAAATAAATGAAGATACTTCATATTTCCGACACTCACAGCCATCATCGTCAGCTGCAGGATCTTCCTGCAGCTGACGTGATAGTCCATTCCGGTGACTTCACGATGGCAGGAACAGAAGCCGAAGTTATCGACTTTATGGAATGGTTCTGTGCCTTGCCATACAAACACAAAGTTTTCATTGCAGGAAACCATGACGACTGTCTTTTCGGAGCCGATATCAATGGCTTGCCCGAAAACTGCCATTATCTTTATGGTAACGGTGTAACGATAGAAGGCATAAAGTTCTTCGGCATCCCGATGTTCGTGGAAGATGATATAAGTGGTAACTATACCAAAATGTTGGAGAACATTCCTTCCAATATCGACGTGCTTATCACTCATCAGCCACCCTATCTCATTATGGATGAAAGTGCAGGTTTACATTATGGCAGCAGAACATTGCTAGATGCAGTTAAACGCATCAAGCCGGAGGCTCATCTCTTCGGGCACATTCATAATGCCTATGGGATGAGCGAATGCAGCACTGTGTTGTTTTCCAATGCCTCGATTGTTACTGAGAATTATGAGTTTTGTAATCAACCAAATATGATCAATTTATGATTATTCCAAGAAATGACAAGCCTTACTTTTACCCTCCCTTTTTTGACATTTCATGTTTCTGGCAAGAAAGCACTGGGCTTAGTCATAAGATCAGAGTTTATATTCCTTTTGAAACAACTATGACTTTCACGCCCTTTCTGGGTGTAATGGTTAACCGAAAGCA
Organism: Segatella copri DSM 18205; assembly: GCF_025151535.1. NCBI lineage: Bacteria > Pseudomonadati > Bacteroidota > Bacteroidia > Bacteroidales > Prevotellaceae > Segatella > Segatella copri. Next base: position 1,168,356 of record NZ_CP102288.1, on the reverse strand, counting down.
ATTTGAATATTTTACGATAGAGGATAATCCGATGAGAAAACCTAATGCAAAGTTGCTTTCTGATGAAGATGCAGAGAGTGTGATTGCTTGGATAAAATTAAATCGTGTAGCTTTGCTCCAGCATTGGTACCAAGAGATTGGTACGGACACCCTTTGCTTCAGTTTGAAGAAAATTTGAAAAAATCGTTTTAACCAATTACATTCCTCTTCCTCAGCAGTTCGCGAGCTTTGCCTGATATTTCCATGTCGTTGAGGGGATATCCCAGTCTCAAACACTCGAATATCGCTTCGGTCGCTATTTGCCTGTATTTTTTGCTCACGTTCATAAGATACTGCAGAGCTGTTTGACCGCCAACCAAATATATAGTCGATAATTTTTCTTCCATAATTCTCCATTCTAATGATTTTTATGCAAATGTTCAGATTCTCCTGCATTCGTTCCTTATGAACAGTCTTCGGGATGATGATTACATCGCTCTGCAACAGCCAGTGCAAGGCTACCTGTGCAGCAGTCTTGCCGTATTTCTCGCCTATCTGGGTGAGGGTAGGGTTGGATCAGGTTCCACCTGATAAACACCATAACCCAGTTGCGGCATTTCCACGCCATTGCTTAACTTTATCTTCTTCATAATCTATATGTTTTAATGTTCGTTATTCCATTCTGCCATATTTCATTTCCACGCCCTCCTTATCATACTGCTTGCGCTTGCCGGTTGGTGGCTCAGTAAGCGTGATGCGAACTACAGCCGTGCGTGATAGGGAACGGGCGATGCTCTGGTCGAAAGCATCCATGTGGTGAGGAAGAAACCGTTCACAAACTAGTCGGAGCCCATGAATCTTCTCTGCTTCATCTGTCACGATTTCTGCCTTGCCGAATGCAATGGCTGATTTGAATTGCAGGGTGAAACTGCCGTCCTTCGGACCAACCGTAGGCGCACAACGGGTTACGGCTGAAAGGCAAACCTCAGGATGAGTCTTGATTGCCTCCAACTTCTTGCCCTCCAAGGCACCATGAAAATACCAATTCACATCATCATCTGATGCGAGTGACAGGGGTAAACCATAAGGCTTGCCTTCTTCGTCAATAAAACTGACAGTTATATACGGAGCCTTGTGCATTACTTCCAATGCCCACCCACTATCCATTGCTCTTGATTCCTTTCTCATTTTTATCCAATTAATTTAATGATCTGTTTATCCGAAGCATCAGGCAGGATTTCTTTCAGATGCTCGAAAATCCTCTGGTAAGATTCCAGGGGAGTGCGATTGCATTGGCAAACCTCCCTGCCATAGAGATCTTCAGGAGTATTGAGCAGCGACCATCCCCAGCCATATTCATGATTGTGCTTGTCACGAGGGTAGACGAAATCCTCGGTCACGATGTAAGTCGCCATTTCCAGTCGGGTGAGATAACCGTCAAACTTGCTTCTCATTCCCTTGCCGGTGAAACCGCAGGCTGCCCGAAGTTCTCTTGTGATGAGACTACCGGTAGATTGAAGCGTGCTGAGAATGGCTCCTTCTATTGATTCATCATCAGGGCGAGAGTATTTGCTTCTTCTGTAGTTACAGAAGTCCGGCCACCATTCCTGGCTGATGAATCCTGCTTTCTTGTTAAAGAACTTTCCGTACATACATGGCATTTCCTGAATGATTGCGCCCTTCCATTTCCATAGCGGCCAGTCCCAACCGCCTTCAGGAAGTCTTACGTAACCGCAGTCTTCCGCCACGATGTCTTCGGCTGAGAATCCTTCAATGCCACTATCAAGGAGAGGGAGGAAGCCGATCTTCTGGATCAGTTCTATCATGCCTGTTGCTGAATATATTTCTGGAAAATTCATAAGCTTCGTTCTTTATCTTATTATCAATTCATTCAGTTTATCCTCTCTGATAATCTTCGGCTGAGCCTTGCCAGCGAGAATGAGAATCTTCTTGCCATTACGATAAATATGAAGCTGTCGTGAGCGAACTACGGCTGTCAACTCCTCATCATTCTGCATGGCTTGCCAGATAGGATAATATACTCCCTCAGGTTCAAACAACTTCTTTTGAAGATGTGAGCAGAGGTTTGTTGTATCAATAGTTATTGCCATATTTCCTTCAACTTCTTCTTATCACTTTAAAATCCCAACTCCACATCCTTGCCGAATGGTGCGAGCGAAAGTCCGGCCATCTTGAAATGCTGTTTTCCCCAAGGAATGCCGATGATCGTTATACATAAGAGAAAGCCGAAGAACAGATGCATGAGGCAAGCCCACAATCCCCCGAAAATCAGCCAGAGTAAATTCAACGGGATGCGAATGCAACCTGTTGGACTATTCGATTCTCTTACTGTAGAGCCAAAAGGCCATAGGCAGAGCAGACCAATCTTGAATGTCTGTATTGCAAACGGAATGCCGATGATAGTACATGCAAGAGCCAGACTTCCGGTGAAATAACCGATGGCAGCTTCGAGACCTCCGAAGAGCCACCAAAGTAAGTTTCCTATTATGCGCATAAGATTATTCTTTTATATTCTTGATAATTTCTTGCCATTCCTGATGCTCTTCCAGATGATTGGTCTTTACCAGTACGCTCTGAAAGCCGAAATTTCTGCCAGCCTCGGCATTCTCTGCACGGTCATCGAAATAGAGAGTGGTGGCAGGATTCAATCCTGTCTTCTGCGTCATCTCTTCGTAGATTTCGACGGATGGCTTCTCTTTCCGCATGGCGTATGAGAGGAAGACTTCATCAAACATCTCCTCTGTGGAATATCCCAGCTGATTCATCTGACTGACCGATTTCTGCCAAAGCGTATCGTTGATGTTGCTGAGCAGATAGACCTTGTATCGCTTCCGAAGCTTGACCAATGCCTCCAGTCTTTCCACGGGCAGATTGCCACACAACTCTTCCAGGACTTTCTCAATATCCCCGGTTGTGGTTCCTTTGCGGCAAAGGCTCAGCATCTCTTTCAATGTTTCTGCTTCTGCTACCAGACCATTGATATATTGGTGCATCAGTCTCTTGATTTTGCGGACATGGATTAGCCGCTTGAACGCCGTAACGCCCAGGCTCTCCATGGCTTTCACAACAGAGACATCATCAATATTCACGATGACACCTCCATAATCAAAAACGAGTGTTTCTATCTGTTTCATGCTCATTTTCCTGTTGTTAGAATTTATCTATTTCCGTGAAACGATTAAAAGTTCTGCCTTCCCTTGTTACTTTCCCGAAGAACATATCTTCCGGTCTTACCCAATAGGCTTGGTCTCCATAGAGAGCCTGATAAACCACCATGCGCTCCTGAGTCTCGGAGTCGAAGGCAGAATGGATGAATTTGTATTTGCCGCCCTTAAAGTGCTGGAATCCAGATTTCATCTATCGGATGTCCGGCAACATAGAGGTTCACTACAGTTTTCTCTCTGTCGAGCTTCTGCATCTTGCTGGCAGAAACAGGAGGCAGAGACACAATCATCTTCTCCTGCAGCTTGATCAAAATGTTTTATTGACTGATAACTTGATAGTTATGCGCCATTTACGGCAGGATAACACCTGCTCAGGCACGATTCTTCTGCAAAGATACGAATTATATTCAGAAATGGATTCATACTGCTTGGTTTTGTTGGGTCAGCAGACTTGATTTAACCTAATTTATAAATTAGGAGCGCATCTTCAATAATCATACTGTAAAGAGTATGAAACATAAAATAACATAAAGTCTGATTGTAGTGTCTTTTTGTAAATATGGTTGACTCCTAAAGTTTCAATTACATGAAAGAATCATTAGAAGCAACACTGAAAGATGTCGAACTTACCAAAGAAGTGTACCGTCTGTACACTCTTGAGCACCTAACACAACAAGAGATTTCAGTTAAATTGTGTATAGGTCGCTCTACAGTTTGGCGTAAAATTCGTACCTTTGAAGCCGAAAATCCAGAATTGGCAGAAAAGATGAGTAAACAAGGTAAAGAAATTACTCCCGATGACTACAAAGATTTGGTCAAGGAGGTAGCAGAGTTAAAGAAGCAACTTAAGGCAGAACGTCTTCGTGCAGATTTCTATGAGGAAATGGTAGCCTTTGGGAAGAAGGCATATGGGATCAAGGTTTGGAATGCGTAATCACCCGGTGAAGCACAAGACCATCATGCACAATGGCGTGGATTTGGCAGCTCATTACGAGCAAGTGTTTTCTATGTTTCCTGGGGAAGTGCCTGGCGTTGGCCATGACAATCGCTCAGGTAAGTATGTCACAGTCAGAACTGCTGCCTATACCATCAGTTATTGCCATCTTTCTGCTTTCTTGGATTTCAAAGGGGATGTTTGTCAATGCAGGAGAGGTGCTTGGGGTATCTGGTAGTTCCGGAATGTCAACTGGCCCTCATCTGCACCTGACAACAAAAAAGGATGGCAAGGTGTTTGACCCTGTCATCCTTCTGAAGTATGTTCAAAGCATTACAAAGTAGTGCTTGATTAGCATCATTGCTTCTGGCATTTTACCCAAATAGCTTCGTCACCTATAGACATTTTCATCTCAGAAACTGTAGATGTCGCAGTAATGATGGTATAAGAAGCAAATAGTTCACCCTCAACATATGTGTTTAGTGTGTTTCCTTTCAAAGACCATGTTCCACGACCAGTTCCGAAATATCCGGAGCCGTAATAAGAACCGTCAGCATTGAATGTGGCGTAAGTCTTTCTGAAAGGCCAGTCAACATAAGTGCCAGACTCAGATGTCTTTACTGCAGTCATCTCCCAGGTTCCTACAATCATAGACTTATCATAGTCTCCATTGTCTGAATCGTCATCACTGCTGCATGATATGAATGCAAAAGATGCTACCACGAGGGTAAGAAGGAAAAATAAATACTTTTTCATAATGTTACTTTTTAAATTAATAATACTTTTTCTATGTTTTGTTTTGATAATCCTGACGATGAAGGTAACTGCCAACCGCAATTATCGTCATAGCACTCATCATTCTCGATGCCTTCATACTCATCACGATCGCAATAACCACTATTGTGGCTTGAAAATAAGAAATCGAATAGTCCCATACCTTTTCCTATTAATGTTTAACTTCTGCTGCAAAGGTATGAATTGATTGTGCAGTCTATCTGCACAATCAAAAGAATGTGCAAGAATGATAGAAAAAAAAGCAGAAAGAACTGTTTCTTCCTGCTTTAATATGTTATTTGACCTATTATAATTGTCTTAATGTATCTACAAAGAATGCTTCTTGGGCTTTCATCGTTTCGCAAAAGTCCGCATAAGATGTGGACATTTTGCAAATTTCAATACCCAAAATATATAGAGCAGCAGATGAGTCCTTCAACCGTGATTTTGGAATTTTCTGCTGTCTCTCAGACAAAGGAGCTATAAAAACTCCTTTTGAGGCCTGTAAGTTAGTGATGTATGTGATTAACTGATGAAGGTCATCACGATTAACTTTTGAAACCTTTTCATAACTTTCAAGCTTCTTGTATTTTGCATCGAGAACAATATCATCTTTATAGAAATCTGGATAACGGATTCCACTATGATCTTCAAACAAATAGATGCCGCCTTTATGTTTCTTGTTTTCTGGATGCTTGAATCCCTCTTTTTGTAGAATCGTATTCAGATACTCTTCCCAAAGCCAAGCTCCATCAAACAGAATACCGCAAATCTCCTCATCAGTTTCTCCGTACTTTACTTCTTCCATTCTTAGAATTTGTAAGCAAAGGCATTGCAGGGGCTGGTATTCCGTATAGTAAGGATGACTCTTATGTCTTAGGTTCTTACCAATAATTGCACTTCGCTCATTTTTGTTATATGAAGGAGTTAGTGAAATTATAGATTTTACATTATCTATAGTTTCCTGATCTAAACCTAATACGGATTGACCATGTCTCTTTGACTTCATAAACTCAATTGTATGACGGATTAACTCCGTCATGTCATTGTCATAGGTATATTCACGAGTGGAGTATGCCACATTTCCTGCAAACGGAATGTTTTGGGCAATATGGCGACCCCAGTCAATAGTACCTTTTAATTTGGCATCGTTATGTTTGAAGTTCTGATACTCTCTGTATATGCCCTGGCGCATTGCGTTCCTTAGCAAGTGAGGGAACATAAACATAATAAAGTCAAATACATCCTCTTTTTCGTTGTTGTGATTAAGGTCAAAGAGATTGAATGAAAAGACCTTTTGAAGCATGTAATGTAAGAGATAGTCATCGCGTCCTTCGTCAAAACGGGATTTAATTTTTATCTGCAGGTTTCCTACACCGATAAAACCCATCACATTTCCTGTGGTAATACGTACCTTTTCAGAGTCACTTGTATTTAGAATGGTCATAACAGAAGCATCACCGACTTTATCGTCAGAATCCTCTATACTATAGGGAAATATTAGCAGATTCTCATTTTCATGACATAATTGAGCTATTGTCTTGTCGGCAATAGGGAATAAAGCTGAGACATCTTTACGAAGAAATGTCCCAGCTTCCACCTGTCCAATATTATTATCTGTTAAGTTAATTCTCATCGACAAATTCGTTATCATTAATATTTGAGTTGCTTTCTTTGGTATCGAAGTAAGCATTTCTCAACTTCTCCATGATTTCTTCTGATTTGCGGAAACCACGGATATATTCTCGAAGCAATGGTTCGATATTCATATTCCACAGCTTTTCAAAGTTTCCACCATTATCACCCAACTTTAAGAAGTATGATGGTCCAACCTGGTAGGCAGGTCCAAGCCCTTCAATCTTGGATATCTCATTATTCAATCTTACCATAACATTCTTTGCCTTAGTGGCACATTCGAGTTTGTCGAGCATAGATTGTGTATCTTCTGGCTTTATTTCCTTCCAAGTAAATCTGCGACGCATAGCAAAGTCCATGCTCTCGATGCTACGGTCTATATCATTCATTGTACCAAGAATGAATACGTTCTCAGGAATATAAAATCCTTCTGCAAATACATCTGTTTCAGGGACAAGGTTCTGATATTGAGTCTTTACTCGAATATCTTTCTTGCCTCTATAACCAGGGTCAATGGCATAGAATAGTTCACCAAATATTTTTGAAGCCTCTCCACGATTGATTTCATCAATGATGAAAACAAAATCTTTTTTGACTACGTTACTTGCTGTTAATGTTGAAATGTTCTTTTGTTTGTACACTTCTTTAAGTACAGCCCAGTAAGCTGAAGCATGACAACCTCCAATAGCATCCCTTACAGCATCGCTAATGTTTGAAATATTGTTCAAAGACTCTGTTGTAGTAAATACTTTTGCAAGTTTTGCCAATCTGTCAAAAGAAACGGTATAAGTACGATTACTACTAGTTCCAGGAGTTTTCAGTTCTATGTTATTAAAGTCTGTAACCTTAACCACTTCCATGGATTTTCCGTTTGTTTTGAGCTTAAATTCATTCAAATCACCATTATTAATTTTATCAATAACTGTATTATATTTATCATTCAGTGATTTTTCTTCCGATAACTCAGTGAGAGTTTTTTTGCTGTCCTCCAAATTCTTGATAGCTTTTTTGCAAAACTCTTTGAAAATTCCATCTTTACGCTCAAATCCCATCTGTCCTTCAGACATCATGATAGGTCTTAGACCTTCTACAAAATCAGTATAGTCGTAAGAGGGATGAAATTGCACAAAGCACATTTCGTACTTACCACATCCCATTTCTTTTGCTATGGCCTGTGCCATAAAGGTCTTACCGGTACCAGGAGCACCAGTCAGAACTAAGTTCTTGCTTTCTTTAAGCAAGTCAATATATTTTTGATACATCATAGTGCTGTCTATTTTTGTTTCAACAAGATCATTTTCATTATCTTCCTTGTCAGTATCTGTATTTTTTAATAATGCCCTATTATAGTACCACAATACCGTTTGGGCTGTAAGTGGCATACTTTTAATACATCCATTATTCTTTATTTCGTCATTGATGGACAAAATCAATTCATTCTCTTTCTCAATCTCTGGAATAACGTATTGATCCAGTAATTCGTAAAAATGAACAAGCTTTAGACCTGCCTTTCGTGGCTTAACCCCTAAAAGCTTACATAAATTCTTATATACATCATTTTTATAAAAAGTATATTTCTGAGGATTATGGAATGTCAGGAAACAACTGATAAGTCGCTCATCACACATTGCACTCGTATGATTGGTAAACTTTGCTTTGATCTTGTCATCCCATAATGTTTTGCAGCTTTCAGTAAAGTTTTCTATTCTTTCTTGTAGAAGGATATTTTCATCAAATAGTGCTCTAAAGAGTTTTCTATACTCTTCTGGTTCATATTTCACAAAATTTCTAATTGCGGTAATCTGTGAACTAAAACATAGATTCTTAAATTCCAGTGAATTAATCTCTTTAGAAAAATCTACAGCATTAGGGTCTGGGTGTCCATTTTGTTTGGACACCAATTCCCATTTATATAATTCTTGCATTTGGTTTTCAGAATCACCATTTAGCCCATATTGGATTTGGTGATTCTTGAATAATGTGACTATATCTCTTAAATTCATTTCGTATCTTCTATTGCTATATCAAATTTAATATCCTTATTACGATAGAGATAAATCTTTGTGTCGTAGGTTATTGTCTCTACTTCGAATCGTTCGCCATTTGGCTGACGGGCAATGTTCCACTCGTTGATGAAACCTCCATCTGGATAGATAGAGAGCTTCTTGTTACCACAAGTTATTGACAATACTCGCCAATGGGTGAGAGTACGCTTAGGAACGGAAACGACAGGGAGTAAATGACCTTCTATGTTCTGATCATATTTGAGGTCATCTATCCATGCATTTGTGAAGTTCGTCAACCATTTGTCACGCACTTCAGAAGATGGCATGTTGGTGCATATCTTGTTGGCATTGCCCTTGTCATCTCTGTAGGCTTCAACCTTAAACTCGATGTCGAAGTTTGAACCAATCTGTTTCACTATGTGCCAGACAGTCTGTATGGTAATCATCATACCCATGATACTCTTCAGATGTTCGTCCTGATAGCTAATCTTCAAATTGCCACCGTTCTGCTTAGCATAGGAAATGAACTCATCAATGAGACCATTCGATTTTGTCTGGAGAATTTCACCCAACTGATAGGTATGAATCTCCTTGAACTCATCACCAGCCAGTTTCAGCAGCATAGCCGATGGTTTATAAGACAAGTCCATAGACTTCGCAGAAGCAATAGGATTATCCGTGCGAACAAAGAACATAGTGTCGTTGCCCCATTGTGCATTCAGTTGTGCATGTTCCTTGCTGCTCATGAAGTAAAGGCTGCCGTCAATGTAAGCAATAGGGTAGAGGCACTTGCTTGCCCAAGGATTCTTCATCTTTTTGACATCGCTCCCTTTTGCCCATGCTTTTATCTCACGGCACATTGCCACAACTGGTTCCACTATTGCTGTCTGTTCCGATTCCATCAGACAGAAAGTCGTAGTCTGGCTCTTTATCACAAAACGATTCATGAACTGTGGCTGCCATCCGTTTTCTCTATCCTCATAATCCCATTCGGTATAGTCATTGTCAGCAAACAGAACCAGTTCTTGATGAGATGCTGCAAAGGCCTTCTCTAAATCATATAATGTGGTCTGTGATGGAGAAGTACCAGGGAATGCATCCTTGATATTTTGAGGAACGGTATCACCCACCTCTTCCTCTTCTTCTATCCAAGCCAAAGCTGCATCTACATCAACGAACTTGGCATATCTGAGTGTAAACTTGTCGAGGAGCATATCCTTTGATTTCTTCTCACGAGCTTCCATCAGGAGTTTCTTCGTAGCCTTGATGACATCCTTCATTACCTGAATGTTAGCCATTTGGTTAGCATAGCCAGCTCCTCCTGGATTACAGTCGAAGATACAGAGATGACCGTTTGGCATGATGGCGAAGTCAACGGCTCCACGTTCTTTGCCCAGAATGTCCACCAAGGTCTGAGTGAAGGCTATACCCAATGTAAAGAGCAGGTTCTCCTCCTCATCACGGTTAGACATCCATTTGTTCTTTCCCTTATGGCGAATACGAATCTCGCTATAGTCGGTTTGTATTGTGTCGCCAATAATCACATTGCGCTTCACCTTTGAGGCATCATGTGAGCAACAGCAAGCTTTGCGCATTTCCTTACCGGTGATGGCGAAATGGTATTTTGGCTTCTCTGGCTTTCCTTCCTTCTTTTCAGGCGTTATATTGTTAAACTCATACGGGAACTTCAATGGTTCATCCTTGTCTGCTACATCTTCCTCCAATACTGTACGTCCACACTTAGGACAGAAGCAATATCCATATCCCTTACCTTCATTGTAATAGAGTATCTTGGCATTGCCAGAGTCACTATTAGGGCGAACAGAGAAAAGATGAGGTTCCGTCACATTGTTTGCCCAGTCATCAGCATCAATCAGCTGAGCACTAACTCGTGTATAGACATTACTGTCCATAATTCGGGTCTTGTCCTCATTCATATCAGGCATGAAACCAACTGGCTGAATCAGTTCCAGCCCATAGTTATCATTCACAGTCCATTTAATCTGATTACTGAGCGTAGAATCATTGATCACCGTCTTGTCGCTGTTTCGATAGATGGTCTTGTATGTTTTGTGGTTGTCATCATACATGTTGGTGATTTCTATACCACGAACGATATATACAACACCATCCACTGCCACGCTGTTGCCTGGCGCATACTGGGCGATGGCATCACGCAATGAGTAGGATGGATTGGATGATGTCATAGGAGTAAAAAAGTCCTTCTTGCCATTGCTGTTCAAATCGAGCGTGAGCACGTTGACCGGCATATTGGCATTCGGAGTGAAACGACTGGTTGCCCAGAAGTTCAACAATCGCTTATACAACACCTCTATATACTGCATTTTCAGCTTGATGCGGAATTTGTCCGTGATAGGACCACCTCCCGAAAATGCAGTCTTGTAGTCTATCAGTTTGTTGCGCAGTTCAGAGTAGCAACGCTCGTTGATTTCCTGCGCATTCTTGACCACCTGATTGATTTGATCATCATAAACCGTACCACTCAAAAGTTTCATCAGGTCCTCACGTACCTCTGGTTCAAGTTGCTTGGAACATAGAATGTTGAATTTCTCATACATTGTTCCCTTTGGATCGCCAAGCAGGTCGTTAGGGTCCGCATTACTTGAATTGTCCTTCACAAACTCAATCTTGCCGTTGATTACCTTCACTTCAAATGGGGTATAATAGTCTGCTACCTTTTGTGTCAGGCGTCCACCATTGGCACCTTCGGTAAACACGCCAAAGGCACGAACAAGGAATGAGTTTACATGACGCTGAATCACCTGTGGACTCTTCAAATCTACAGATGGTACTCTTACTGGTCGACTGATAATCTTGTCTATAGGATTGCTCAAAGTTCTGAGACCTATCACGTCTGAACCACAAAGAGTTATACAGGCACTGCGAACCTTGTTGTTACGTCCGCTTCGACCTGCACGCTGCTTATAGTTGGCAGGCAGAGGAGGAACACTCGACAGCAATACTACCTCCAGGTTACCCAAGTCCACACCCATCTCCATAGTTGTAGAGCAGGCAAGGATATTGATGGTATGATCCTTGAACTTCGACTGCAATCCACGAGCCACACTCTTATCAACTTGAGCGGTATGTTCCTGTTGTACAAAAAGATTTGGGAAGGCATGAATATCCTCCAGACGATCAGAGAATACACCGTCTGTTCCCCAAATGTTATTGTTCCAAAGTAAGGCTCTATGCGTCTTAGCCCAGGATTCTATAGTCTTTTTGTCTCCTTCCTTTGCTGAACCCTTATAGTATGGGAAAGCCTCCCATTGCTCATGCAAATCCTCACGTAATTCTACAGGTGTAGTACCTTCCAAATATGGAGAGAAACGCTTGAAATTGTTTCCGATAGGGCGCAGGCAGACTGCATGGCGGTTACCGTCTGCTTTTGTATCGCAGAGATAAACGTCATCATAGAGCTTGAAGCAGAGGTCATTCAGATTGAAACGAGGCGCATTGTCTTTTTCATTGACAAAGTGTCCTGTATCATCCAGACGCTGACCCACCTGCAATATCTTATACTCATCGCCAGTCAGAGTTTCCCAAAGAGAATCTATTACGGCAGAAATCTCATGGAAATACTGACGCTGAGCATCGTTCATGGTCAATGTGTTGTCATCACGGGCTATCAGCGCACAGAGATAACGCACAATACGGGCTGTTGATACCTTGCCTTCTTCCAGTTTAGGTTTGTTAAATGGACGACGGCGAGGCTTCTCTGTAGCAAAACGTACCGTAGAGAAGATGTCAATCTTGTCATTTCCAGGAATGCGAAGATAGAAAGACTGGTTGCTTCGTACCGTATAGTCGAGATAAACCTGCATCAGGTTTCTCCAGTCCTCTTCTGTAATCTGGTTAACTGGGTTGTCCAGCAAATCATTGAAGTCTTCTACAGCCTTTGGCAACTTGATTTTCTCCAGTTGAGGATAACATGTCTCAAACAGACCCAAAGTTTCCGGAGATGCTGCAGATGCAGGACGATGTGCCAGATACATCACCATAATACTCTGGATATACTTGTCAATGATTTCATCTGATGGAAGTCCGTCTTCCACCTCATCGCTATCACCCGAACGCTTCACGAATACGGATGCAAATACCGGACAGTATGGATCATTTTTCAGAAGTTCTACTATCTCTGACCAGGTCATATACTTGCACGACATCTCGTCCAGCTGCTTCTGAACCACCTTAGGGTCAGGCGACTGGAGATTAGCCATCATTGGTGTATATTTCATCATAGACATAGGATCTGCTTGAACTGCAGCTAAGATTTGTGCCATAGCAGCCTCTTTGGTCAGTCCATTTGCCTTCCTGCGACACAGTTCATGGTATATGGTACTGTTGAACCACATACGTTCCTGTTCCAGATTCTGTTTCAAGGTTGCCTTTGCTGCAGCCTGACGGCTATCTACAAAACTGATATATTGCTGTCCGTCATGAAGTACGATGCCGCCTGTCTTTGAATCGCCTTTATCCAACTGGTCAAGGATGCTTGGAGCCATCATGCGTGAGATGAAGTCGGCTGAGAGACGGAACTTCTGCAGACGGTTGTCTTCCATATTCCCGTTTGCATCACCTTCCACATCCTGGTCTGTATTGTGGTTCTTGGTCTGTTTGGCATTGCAGTAAGGACAGCATCCCTGGATGTTGCCAACAACATGCCAGTTTCCCGTTTCTTTTTCATCGGCAGGTGCCAATGGTTGCAGTTTGCCTCCAGGAACCAAACGGAATTTCACGTTACCGTCTCCCTTCATGTTCTTTTCATTAGAGAGTCCGAAGATGGCATACTTCTTCGTTGAGTTGTCATTATTTTCTGCCATGTCGAGGTCGAACATATCGCTATCATCAGTTGCGATGGCCTCATAAGTCCAATCCTCAGTATTGACAGAAGCCAGTGCTACATACTCGCCACAATGCTTACATCGGCTGAGTTCCAGCAGTGGAGCTTCCTCGATAGGAGTCAATGACAGAGCATCTTCACCAATCTTCTTTCCGATGGCGTTTTCTGTATATATTTTGAAAGAACCATCAGCAAACTCATTCAATCGGACAAAGAGTCCGTTGTTAGGGACACGATAGAAGTAGTGTACCTTCAATTTGCATACAGGCATCTTAAGCCCCTCTGCCTTGCAGCGGTCTTCTTCTCGCTGGCACATCTCGTCGAGCCACTGGAGTTTCTGGCTGATAGAAGCTTTCTCTGGATATAGTTCATCCAGAGAGATATAGTCAGCCTTGAAAATTTTTCTCCAACGATCTTCGTCTTCACCCTTCGGAATTTCTTTTTCTCCGATACGCTTACCTCCAATAGCTTCCACCTGGTCAGCTCTCACGCCAGTGATACCGGCAATAAACTCTTTCAGTTCTCTTTCATCCTTCTCTTTGTCCTCACCATTTCCGAAGGTAGCAGATGATGTTGCAAAACGCACATTCTGTGCATTCACTTTGAAGGCGAGAAGTACACGACGAAGAAGCATCGCAAGTTCAGCTGCTCCAGCTCCAGTATAAGAGTGGGTCTCGTCGATAGCAACCCAGCGAAGACTATGCTTTCCAGCAACAATCAACTTTGCATCGGCTCCTCTCAGCAAGATGTATTCCAGCATGGTTGGGTTGGTCAATACAATATGAGGAGGGTTGTTGCGAACATCCTTACGGGTATAGATCATGTGAGGATATTTCGAGTCCTTCAGCTCGTAATGTCCTTGCCCGTCTGGATCTTTCTTTACCCATTCATATTTGCCTCCTGTCACATGCTCTATGCGACGGCGCATTTTCTCTGCATCATCTGACTTGTCCGTATTCTTGGGTTCCATTTCTGGTAAGTCACCATTATATACTGTATAGGTCAGGCGAGTGCCTGTAGATGATTCTGCAACCGTCAGAAGTTCTTCCAAACGCTCCTTCTGGTCTTCCATCAAGGCGTTGAGAGGATAGAGAAAGAGAGCCTGTATTTCATTTGGCAGTGCATTTTGTGAGAGGTCATGAATCAATGGCATCATAAAGCACTCCGTCTTACCAGAACCAGTACCCGTAGTCACGACAACCGATTTTGGCTTATCGTCTGCCGTTCTTTGTCTGAGCAATACATCCCAGCATTTATACTGGTGCTCGTATGGAGAATATTTAAAGTTCCACAGTTTGCCCACCAAAGCCTTGGCTTCCTCAGCTTTCTCAGGCGCAACTGGGATATATGAGTTCATGCATTGAACTACAGGCACGGCATTCTCAGGCGCAAATAGATTGCCGATAAGAGTCTTCATCTGCTTGATGTATGAGCGCTGACTGTCGTTGTTCGACTCACCGCACCACATCGCAACGAGGGCTCTTTCCACCGCTGTTCTATTGTTGTTATATAGTTCAGAGAAGTTCATAATCTTGTTATATTTCTTGTCTATATTTCGTTATCTATGTGTATATTAAACTCTTGCCAGTCAAATCCAGACTCTTCGGCAAAGCGGAGCAGTCCTTGTTTGTCTTCTGGCGTTAATGTGCCGTTTCTCTTTTCGAGTAAAGGCTCATATATTTCCGACACGATCTTGTCCTTGTCCATATCCATATCTCTCAATGGCTTCATCAGGAAGAAGTATGTTCCATAATGATTTGCCACTTCGAAACACTTCAGGATGGATTCCGTGATGTCGTCCCATGCCCATGGATCATTGTCGATATCCATTCCCAGGTTGCATTGCAGATTTTCTGTCGTACAGATGTCTTGAAATATCACCCCCGTACTCTTTGAGTCTGCATCTTCATCCGGATTGATAGGCTCAGGTTCAGTCTGCTCGTCATAGTTCCAGTATAGAGCTTGTTCACCATTCCATGAACTGTGCTCCTGGTCATTACCGAAACATACTACCAGGCTTTCTGGCGCCATAGCATCGAGCAGCTTTCCTACATAATGATTGTCACTTCGCCAGGCATTTAAGGCAGCTTCACCTACTGATGGATTACCGGAGATATTGATGAAGTCCTGCGAATAAATACTACGCAGATTCCTGCATTCGTATGCCTGATAACCTTTCTCGCTGAAGTCATTCAGCTGAACCCTGTCTTTGAAGATGTAAGGAAGATTGAGTTTTTCCTCATCATTCAGATACTCGATAATCTTGCCGTCAAGCATAACCTCTTTCAATAGAGTTGGTCGATAGACATCTACTTCATAGTAGCTTTTACCTTTTCCGTACCTGACAGGTAGTGTAGGGGAGAGGGGATTTCCATCCATCGGTATTTCATCTTGAAGTTCTGCCTCTGTTCCATCAACATTCTTGTATTTGATGAGCGTTGACTCGAAGTCTCGCTTGATAGGCGATTCAATCTCCAATCTTGGCAGATAAAATACGGTAAACAATAGCGGCTTTCCTTTTACTGTTACTCTTAATGTCACCTCACCATACGGAGGTTCATCCATCTTTGTCCATTCTGTATATCTGCCGTTTTCTTGCTTGTATTCTATCATTTCAGCCTCGGTTTCCTCCTCTGGCTGAGCATGGAGAATATCATCCTTGGTGGCAAAGTGGCGAACGATAACATCTTCCCATCCAAATATCAGGGGCAGTTCATCTACCTCATATTCATCGCTGATGTCTGGGTCGTCTATATAATAATGTTTCACCTTTCCGCCACCCACATATCTAATGATGTCGGTATAAAGTCTTGTGGTTACCTGGTCATAGCCTATGCGGTTATACAGGTTGATTTCTTTTCCTTGTTCATCCAGGAAACTGACGCAATCATAGATGTAAATCCAGTTCCATGTCTCGGTTGTACCAAACTTCTGATCACGGAATCGCTTGCGATACACATTTTCGGCAATGGTCTCATCCTTCAGTTTGCAGCAGTTTGAAAACAGAAGAGCCGTTTCCTTCTGAGTGTTCTGGGTAGAAGACCATGTTTCCCCATAGTCTCCCTGTCGCCAGAGTTGGATGTATTCTGTTGTATTTTGTGTTTGAGCCAGATATTCATTACCATCATCATCCTTCACCACGATTTCAATCTTATCAAATCGTGATGTAGGGATGTTTTTAATCTGTACTCCTTTTTCTACGCCAAAGGCAACGAAGTCGTTCACGCTGTGGTTCAGATAGGTGATGATAGGATTTTCCATGGTCGATGGTTCTATCACCTCATCGCCTCTTTTGAACCTTATATATATAAATAGGTGTAATTGCTTCTCCGGGTTTGGCACACCCCAGAGATGCACACGATCATAACGAAGATACTGGTGCAAACCTCCACCTACCTCCTCTGGCTTCAGCCAAAGGTTGAGGCGGCGTGACATATAGGTATAGTCTGGCGAGAATATTACTTGCCATTCGAAACGGAATTTCACCTTCAATATCTCATCGTTGGCAGCCTTGATGGTTGCCACAAATCGGTTCACGTCAGATGCTGCATCCTTCAGATCGTCTTCATGGAAGGGCATTTCTCCGTTCAGAATCTCCTTCATGTATTCATAAAGGGAGTGCTGGCGCTTGATGCTCTCTCTGAAAGCAGCAGCTCTTGATGCTTCATCCAGATTTTCCAAGGTATAGTTCTCGCCATGATAGATACGGCATAGTCCCTTCAGGAACTGCATCTTGTCATGACGGTTCAGCTCATGCTGTATGGCAAGACCACCAAGCACATAGATGGAGTAGAGCCATCGCTTCTGTCCGCTATCATCCTGATACAGATAGCGTTTCTTGCTGATGCCTGAGTTGGTCCAGAGTGTTTCAAGATCCAGATTCTCTATCAGTTGGTTCCTGTTGGCACTTTGGTATTTGCGTTTATACCATTCTGCCATATAGACAATGGTTGATGTGGCATTTTCAGGCTTTGCCAACGCTGCTACTCCACAATCAGACACAATAGCGCTTAGGCAGACTTCAAGTTCATTGAAATCTGCCTCCGACAATCTCAGTTTCCAAACGTATGGATGGCTGATGTCCAGGGATGCTATTTTGTCTGCAAGCTTCTTGCTTAGTCTTGTTTCCATATTTTAATTTCTTTCTTGATGCCTCGGTATGCTTCACGCAAATCCCTTAACGGATGTTCCGAATCCTTGATATGATGAATCATACTGTGGCAGTTGCTGCATAGCGGTACCAGATTCTCCAGGAAGTTCTCGGGTACTCCATCGGTCTCGTAAGTAGAGATCATCCTTATATGATGCACTTCCATGAAGTTGACACCCAGTTCTTTGCCGTATGTTTCCTCAAAATCCATTCCGCAGCATTGACATTGATAGCCATACTTGTCAAGGCACATCTGGCGGAGCTGTGGATTGCGCCTTATCACATCCGTCTCTTTCAGAATATGCTTCCGTTCGCCTTCGGTTTCTTCCCGGAAAGATGGAGTAGAAGGTGCTGATGGTTCCGCATCAGATGACAAATCCTCTATGGCAATCTTTGTTTTGAAGAGATTGCGGAATGCTTTTGATTCCAGGAACCCTGACCATGTTTTCAGATGTAAAGAATACCTGTTGTCAGCAGCATTGTCTTCTGTTCTCATCTGTCCGTCTATAGCCATATCATGGCGTACCCGGTCGTAGTAGTTATGGTCGAGCTGTGTATAGATGCTTTCAAAGTTTGGCGACTCATGCTTTCGGATGAAGTCTGCCAATTCCGATTCTGTGAATCGGGCAAACTCCTCTGCATCCGTTCTGCGTTTCAGATATTCTTCCACGTAAGCCTTGCGGATGGATGCTGGTGTTGGTATCATACTTTTCTTGCTCATACCTTCTTTGTATATGACTTGTTTCTATTGCCTCCATGAGCTTCCAGGTAACCGAAATCTGTCAGTTGTCTTAAATAGCGTTTAGCTGTGGTTTCTGTCAAACCCAATTGAGTAACAAGCTGCTCGGTTCTGATTTCTTCTTTGTCGGCCATGAAAACTATAATATCGGCCAATTTCCCTGCCAGAGTTGGCTTTATCGACCATTTATCGACCATTTCTTGCAGAATTTCTGTTTTATCGACCATTTTCTCTGATGTCGATATAAGGAAATGGTCGATATCTTGCTGTAGATGTTCGCAATGAAGTTTTGCCATACAGTTGATGAAGATGTCTGTGTCCTCAGCTTCCCTGGTGTCAATGAGAGCTTGGATGTATTCAGCTTTATCTTCCTTATATACCTTTGTTGGCAATACATCATATTCCATTTGCAGAAGGTTCATAAGCAAGCGGCTTGTCCTCCCATTTCCATCTGCCCATGGATGGATGGTTACAAGTTCGTAGTGCGCCCAGAAACTCAGTTCATATATAGACAATTCATCAGTTGTATCTATAGCTTTGCGACGTTTATTAAGTTCTTCACAAAAATCTTTCAGTTTCATGGGTACCTTCATCCAGTTCATATACGACCTGCCGCCAGCTCCTGCTGTAACATTTAGTTTACGAAGTTCTCCTTTCGAAGCATCAAAGCTACCACCTAATGAATAGTATTCGCCGCCTGTACGTGCCATTACTTTAGACGCAAGAGTTACAAGAGATTCTATGGTGATGTCCTCATGTTGCTTGATCCAAATGCGACCATAATCGTAGGCAGCCTTCAAATCGAGGTTCATCAATTGTTCTATCAAAGGCTTTCCTTTTGCAGTAATGCCTTCGTCGAAAAGCAGCTGAGCTTCCACCTCAGTCACAGTACTACCTTCTATGGCTGTACTATGAGTAATGATAGAATACAGGTAGAACTTTTCGTAGTCTATCTGATCGGTTATGCCCAACTCCTTATGGCGTTTGAGCAATTTTAGCATGATGTCTTTTATCTCTTGTTTCATTGCGTACTTGATTTGATGTTAATGTATATCCTTACTCAGTACCGCTTTTAGTACTGCTTAACTGGTACTGGAGTTTATCTTAGGTGGTACTGGAGTATCAAGTAACTGACACCGTAGTAACACTTATGTGGTACAGAGAAGGTATTTTGAAGGCATGAATCAGGCACTCCAATTGATGTGTTCCTCGTATTTGTCGAAGTCCATTTTGGAGTCTGCTCCTACCTTTTCAAGCATCAGTTTTATCACTTCTTGCTCCTCAGGTGGAAGAAGAATGTCACCACGCCTGCGCTTGAAATATTGGTTACGTCCGAAGTGGAGGATGAGGGTAGTCATGAACTTGTCATACTGCTGTGGGTACATCCGCTTTTGGAAGTTGGTGAATCCTCTGGCGAATATCACCGGCTTTTTATCCCGATAGTATGTACAAGCCTCGTCCTTGCTGCATCTGGTGGGATTGATCAGACGCAGATACTCTTCATTCTGCTCCATCATCATGGAGTAGGCTACCTGATGTAAGCAGGTAGCTGCCATAGAGCAGCTACTATGCTCGCATACAGGATAGTTTATCGGTAAAGCCGTATATTCTTTCTTTGGTTTTGACATAATATGTTTGGTTTTGATATTGTTGTTATTTTAGATTTGTTCGGGATGCCTTCGGGATTCGTTCGGGATGAATGCGACTATTCCATTGGCTTGATCATTTTCTCTATGAAGGCTATCTCATCGTCCGACAAGCCATATTTGGCATATAACTGGCGGTCGATGTCCGCGATGCTCTGACTCCAGTCGATGTCGCTGTTTGATGTAAAGTCTTGGAGAGGGACGTATGCAAACTTTTCTTTAGAAAGGTGCTGAGTGGATGCAAGAAGGGAAATTAGAAAACGAACAAAACAAGTCTTAAGATAAGACTGTAATGCTTTAGCCTCCAATTCTGTGTCAAAAGCATCTACAACAAGATAAGTCTCTGTACAAATCTCATTTGGTATTAACATATCAAGAGAAGAAAGAATTTTTTTACGACCTTGCTTGTCTGTTTGTCCAGCATGTTCAGCTGTTAAATATGAAATTGTAATTTTCCACTGAGGAATCATTTCCTTACCTTTCTCAATCAATGCAGACAGATAATAACCTTTCCCTGAATTTGTTTTTAGAACAACATCACCTGAATCCATAGGAATTACATTGGTCGATAATCCAAACGGCTTACGTGTACTTACTCGTTCATTATAGTAATTTGCTGCTAAATGCTTTACTTTATCAACAATATCAACAGCCTCAAGATGTCTGATGAAAGAATCATCAGCAGCTAAATCCCTCATAGAAGACTTAAATTTTCCTCTATGTCTGCTTACAAATTCACATAAACCATTTCTGTTATGTACCCAAAAGAAATAGCAAACTCCACCTGCAATATCAACATTATCGAAACAGTCTCTTGAATCGGTGAAGTCAACAAGCTTCGAAATCTGCTTGTCATTCAGCATAGCATCTCTGAACGAGCCTAACCCTTTGCCATCAGTATACCATTTTGCAGGCATAATCATCGACATATAATTGGGTTTGATTGCTTTTGCTAAATCAACAAACTGGTTATATATAGGTTTGGCAGATGCTCCTGCTCCACCATCCTTAATCTGATACGGTGGATTTCCCACCACAGCATTAAATTTCATTTCTTGCTTACTTGAATTGCCCTTCCAGAAACCAACAGACTTCAGTTCTTTTACGAGTCCTTCCTGGTCTTTAGAAGCACGTTCGATTAATAGTACGTTTTTGATATTCGCTTTCTGGTCAACCTGGCGGAAGCCAAAGAGGGTGCGGCGAGTGATGCCCACAGCCATAGGAGTATTGCAGATAACATACATGTTATCCTTTACAATATCATCCCAAACCACTTGTTCTTCTTGCACGCTGACTGTCTCCTTGTCGATGCATTCCGCTTTGATGTATTCATCCAAGCGGCGACGGAAAAGAGAGTAGGTGACATAAAGAGGGTAGAGACCAGTCTTTGAATTGATCTCCAATATCTTTGTCTGAACTTCTCCTGCAAGGTCAACATTGTCAAAGAGTTGACGGGTTACATCGCCCTGGTCAACATAACGAGGTGTGTCAAGCATTCCGGTCTTTTCGTCAAAACTTTCATCGTACCAGCACCAACCACCAATCGTGTCACTCATGTGCATATTCACTACACGCCAAGGAGTAAGCACCGTCTCTTTATCAGGATTGCGGAAATAAGAGAAAATCTCCGTAATCTGACGGATGCGTTCATCTATATGCATAAAGTCAGCCTCACGGGTAAGGGCACGATATTTCTTACCCGCTTCCTCGAAACGGGTAGCATTGAAGCACTTACGAATCTTGTTGAAATCTTCTTTCGAGATTCCCTCCGGCATAAACTCGGTCCATGACTCATCCTTAATCTTTCGGGTGAAGTTTTCAACAGTCAGTTCATCCTTAGGGTCGCCGGCATCAGCACCACCATACATCAGCAACGGAATACGAAGTGCAATGCCACGAATATTGGTCATGCGCTTTTTAAACTCCTCACGTTCCTCCTTTGCCTTCTCACGTCGGGCAATACGCTCAGCTTCTTCCTTCAGCCAATCCTCACGTTCTTCATCAGACATGGCTTCCCATTTTGCCTTAAACTCCTCGTCTTTCTTCAGCTTTTCTTCTGCTTTCTTCTTGGCTTCAGCAATCTTTTGTCTCTTGTTTTCCTCCCATTCGGCACGTTCCTCCGGAGTCATGTGACTGAGGTCTACAGATTTGCTTGCATCCTTGCGCTTCTCGTCAGGAGCCTTGCCACCATTTTCACCAATATGATTAATGATTTCTGGATTCACCTTGTTCAACTCATCCTGGTTGTAGAGGCATGGGTCGTCAAAGCCCTTGCGTACCAGTCGGTCGATAAACACATTTTCCAACTGCTTGTAGATGTCGTTGACATCCATTGCGCTCATCTTGCCTCCATCCATGGAGAGGACAGGACAAAGTTCGATAAATTCACGAACAGTCTCCTTGTCACGCATTTCCTGCGTCTTCTCTTCATCACCTTCTTGTTTTTTCTTTTCCTTGGCTGTTGCCATAGAAGAGAACTTGGCTGTTTCTGCCACAATCTTCAAGGTGCGGTCGGGCGCAAAGTCGAATACATAACATTCTTTCTTGATCTTACCTTCATGAGTCTTGTAGGGAGACTGCACACGGAAGATGGTCTGCATGTAAGTGGCAGCACGGTCGCCACCTTTCAGATAGAACACGGCAGTCCAAGGCGCTACAGTAACGCCTGTAGTCAGACGGCCACAGGATATGGTAATAGTAGAAGTCTTCTCTGGATTGTCGCCAATCGCCTTAAGTACCTTATCGAGCGCATTCTCATTCTGCTCGTCAGTTTCGCTTCTACCTGCTACATTCACAACATCGAAGTGACGGAAAATCTTGTGTTCTTTCAGCAGTTGCTCCAAAGCAGCCGCTTCGTTGACATGAGAAACTACCCAAAGAGTATGGCGGAACATCTGGCGATATTCATTGGTAGAGAATGGAAAATTATTCTCAGCATCTTTCTTGCAGAGTAAATACAAAAACTCAGATACTTCCGGCTCATGTACAAAACGGCCTTTAGCACCCTCTGGCATAGATGCATTGTCGGCTTTAGGATTACCTGTCCAGGTACGGAAGAACTCAGGGAACGAGAATACACCTGTCTGGTCCAGGATATTATCAATATTCTTGGTAATATCGTAGGTAAAGATATTCATCTTCGGCAGTTCGGCGTATGGATTCTTCTCGTTGGGATGTTCCAGGTTCCAGTTATGCTTGGCAGTTTGCTCGGCAATATAGTCCCAGGTGTAGATTTCATCCTCTTTGAAATCCTCATAGAGATTGAAAGGAGTACCAGATAGATAGAGCATCTTGGTCTTCTCTTTCTTCAAGAAGTCCTGGATGACACCTTTGCCCAATGAGGTAAGTGTTCCCTCGTGAGCCTCGTCAATAATGATCAAATCCCAGTCGGTTTTCAGAATGTCTGCTTTCAGCATCTCGTTCTCCTTGGATGTGGAGTTTCCATTGCCCAGTTCCTTACCTGCATTTTTTGCCTGTGTCTTGCTGTTGACAAGTTCAGAGAGACGAATATATTGCATGGAGACAAAGAAGGCATAGTGATTGCCTGGAGTCTCGACAAACTTTTCTAAATCATAGTAGTTACCTACAGTCTCACTCTCATCGTCCGAACGCATACCGAAGCCATAGGTTTTATGAATATCGCTGTTGCCTTTCACCTTAGGTTCAGAACTTTTGCTGCCCACAACCTGTTTGAAGGCTTTCAGCCAACTTTCTCCTACTACAGGACGGTGGGTGATGATAAGGGTGCGCTTGACATCCAGTTCACGCATAAGCTGCATGGCACAGATGGTCTTGCCGAAACGCATCTTGGCATTCCAGAGGAACTGGCGATATTCAGGAAGAACTTCATACTGGTATTCACCGCGTCTTCCACTTCTTTTACAGAAACGCTCCTTCGCTTGATCGATTGCGTCCCTTTGCTCAGATCGAAGAGTGATAAGGTCATCGGCAAACAGGTCATCCTGCGTGCCGGTCTTTATTTCTTCAAGGGTTGAATACGTTGCCATAATGATGTTATTGATTATTATTCTTGTTTACTAACGACTCGAAGGTCTGTTTGATAGCCGACTTGTCGTGAAAGTCTGTATTACTCAGCGTTGCCTTCTGAAGGTTGATGCCTTTGAGGAAGTCTTTGATAAGACAGAACCGCTCTTGTGGCTTTGGCTTATAAGCCTTAGCTGGTTCGTCCCAGCCATCCATGCCGTCAAAAAGAGAAGGTCCAGAATCCTGGTCCTGCTTCTTTTCTTCGATGTAAGGCTCATAGCCAGGAAGACCATAGGAGAGTCCATTCATCTGCCACACGTTCCAGGAGATGATGTAAGCAGCACCTGGCATCATGCGCATCTTGTTCTGGTTGAACTTCTTTTCACCAAACCGAGCGATATAATGTTCTTCAAATGTAAAGAAGAGAGCTTCTCTGGCAAGTAGGAGGTTATCGCCTTGCCATTCGAAACCGTATGTTGCACGGAGGGCAATCTTAGCCCAAAGAATCCAATCCTTGGAATCCTTCGTATTCTCGGAAACGATTCTGAGTTTACGGTCGAGCATTCCTATGCGATATTTCACATTCTCGTTATACTCACCGGTAACGGCATCATATCTGTTACAGAGGTATGGTGCTTCGCCGCAGGTAATTTCCAAACGGGTATCTGCCACGTAGTCTTTCCAGGTCTTACCTTCAGGAAACTCAATTTTCTCCTCATTGTTAATCCACTTCTGAGGGTTTTCAGGGTCGGGCGAATTGAAGAGTCCTTCTTTTCTGCCGAACCATGCTTCATCAATGAGATTGTTCTGTGCATTACAAATCCATGCAGGAGTAAACACCTCAGCCTTATCCTTAGCACGCTGCGTCTGTTCTTCTTTCGACTTTACGGCACGTGGTCGGATAATCTCCTGGTAATTGTCTTTCTCCTCAGGATTCTTTTTGACCAACTCATTATATTGCTCCTTCGTAATCACCTTGCCTTCTTTTGAGGCATAGGATGTAATCTTGTCGAGCGTGATAGGTGCAAAGAAAGTAAAATCCTCTCCGTAGTCAGCATACGAATCTGTTGCCCAGTAGATATTCTGCTGGGTGGTATGATCTTTCAGAAGATTCATACAGACCTTCTCTCCGTAGCTGTAGAGGAGTTGGTTCTCACTTATGTCTGCGTCATTTATCATTGTTTATAATTTAATTGCAAAATTATTATTCTATGTTGCAGTCTTTCTGCACTGTTGAATATTTTTTCAATAAGTTCTCAATTTTCTCAGCAATTTGCCGCCTCAACCACTCAGGTTTGAGTACTTCTACCTGATTTCCGTATGAAAAGATGCGTGCTTCAAGTTCCTTGTTGGGACGAACCGTGAGTTTAATAATTCGCTGTTCTTCGTCGTCAACCTCCTGTGAAGGATGGATGGGTTTATTCACCACGTAAGGGAAACGGGCTTCATCAAATTTCAACAGCACTTCCTCTGCAACTGGATGGTCTTCGGGTAATGTTACTCCAACGATGTCCTTGAAATACTCATTGAAGTCTATATCCGTATTGGGAATAAACGGCACATTGGCACGTGAAAACTTCACGATACGGTCAAGGGCTTTATTGGTGATGTAATTGCCATGACTTCCTTCCTGCAATCCGATGAGGAACCAGCGGTTATTGAATTGCTTGATATGGTAAGGATGGAGGATGGCAGTTCGTTCATTGCCAGCAAAAGTGCGATAGAGCAAATTCAAAGGCTGATGATTCAATGCGGACTCTATCAGTTCTCCCAAGAATTCTGTTCCCTTCAGCAGATCATTGTGGTCAAATGACACGATATTCTCTGTATTGGGCTTGACACCAAAACGGAATTCGAGATTTGAGATAACATCTTCCAACCATGCATTACTCGGCACACCACGGAAACGGCTTAGTATGTCGATAGTGGAGCGAAGAGACTTTACTTCTTCGGCTGTCAACTCATTATTAAAGATGGAGAAGCTTGGGTCTGAATAACGGTAGTAACTTTTCCTCCCATCGAAGGGATATGTTTCGATAGGGGCATTGTAGGTGACTCTATCTCTCATATACTTGATGTCTTCACGTATCTGACGGATGCTGACCTGGGAGCCATAGAGATCCATGAGGGACTCATTAACCGTGTCCATGAGGTCCTCAATACTATATGTTCTATGAAAATCGCTAAAGCATCTGTCCAGTATCCGGTAGCGCAGTTGCGCATTCTTGTTTGTTGGCATAGAGTCTTTCTTAATTAGTTCATTTATCTGTTTTTATAGTAACGACATCGTCCAGTCTGACAAGGTCGTTCATATCGCATTTGAGACAGCGAGCTATCTCAATCAAATTCTCTAAAGTTGGTTGTGATGTATTGGTGACCCACTTTGATATTGTTGCAGGATCCTTACCGAGCATCTCAGCCAGTTGCTTATTGGTTAGCATGCGTTCTGCAAGCATCACCTTAATCCGATTTAGAGGTTGTTTCTCCATATTTCTTGATTTTTATATTATTCAATATGCAAAAATAAGGTTTTTTCTTCGAAAAACAGACATTTTTCATAAAAATAACACTCCTAAAGCAAATAAATTGATGTTTTCGTCATGTTATTCGGAAAAAAAAGAGTGAGCAGATGATCTTCACCAACTTGATTTTGTTTTCGAGATTCTTTATTACCATACCTTATTATATATGTATCTGAAGTTTCGCATATCAGGAAGTTAAAGGAGTTAAGGAAGCTAAGGAGTTAAGGAAGTTAAAGGAGTTAAGGAGTTAAGGAGTTAAGACGTATGTCTTGCTGCTTAAAAAACTACGTCAAAAAGACTGTTGTCTTAACTCCTTTAACTCCTTTAACTTCTGTGCTTGCGAAACTTGAATTAAGAGACCACTTGAAAAAGTCAGAGCACTATCAATCTGAAAGTTAAATAGCAAAAAGAAGCCTAAAATGAGCTCTTTTATACTATAAATTTCATGCAGAATAGTTCTTTTTATGCTTTTAAGTTTTAAACTATAAGCATTTTGAGGTACCCATATGTTTTGATGACACTTTTTCAAGGTGACTCAATTAAGAATTACGAGAAGCCTTTTTGGAGTATATTTTTGCCAAATTTGGTGTAATGAGAGTTTTTTTTCGCTTTGTTGGACGTTTTTTTGAAATAAAAACACTACCTTTGCACAAGAATAATGGTGATGTTCTTCCTTCTTTATGGGTTTGACATTAATGTCGGATAGCCGTAAACAGGCAAAAAAGTAAAGCAGGTAGGTTCTCATTAATAATAAAAACACTTCAAAAAGCTCATTCTATGATACTCGACATACAATCGTTGGAAGCCTTGGCACACTACACTCGCGGTGGCGTGACCATATTCTTTGTCTTTTGGTGCTTCATGCTCAGGAAATACGAGAAACGCAGCTATATGCTGAAGCTGCTCTATTTTTCATCGCTTCTCATTGCTGTTTGCTATGCCAAAGACGTGCTGTTCGCTTTCACGTCGATAAAATATTCCACCCACTTGAACAACATTTGCGGCATATTGGACATGGTTTACATACCCGTGATTTCCGCCTTCTTCCTCGAAGTGGTTCGACCGGGAGCTGTTTCCATGCGGCAGACATGGGCTTCGGTGGCGTTTCTCGCGTCGTTTGCCCTTATATACGTTTTCTTGCCCTTCAAGGCGATTGAACTAATCGCTTCCTGTGTGGCGTTCGCCATTTCTGCCTTAACGTTGGTCTATGTTACTGTGTTTGCGGTGAGATACCGCAAAATGCTGTATGAAAACTATTCCTACACCGAGAATGTGGATGTCGTTTGGGTGATGCTGTCGTGCTATGCCTCTTTCGGCTCTTTCGTCCTCTACGAACTGATGTTCCAAAACGCCGTGTGGCTCAGCGATGTCATTTTCAACATCTCAGGCATGGTGTTGTGGACTATAGTGTTTAAGTTCGCCCAAAGGCACAGGGTGCTGAAAATGTTATTCCAGAATAATGGCAGTCCTGCCGGCGACACCGACGAGACAGGACTGACGGAGACAGAGGCCGACATGCGGAAGCAAGAACGCTACAAATACATAGAATCGCGCATTCAGCTGTTAATGGAACAAGAGAAGCTCTTCCTCATGTCAAAACTCACTATCATGGACCTGGCTACAAAGATAGGCACCAACAAAACCTATCTTTCCGAATATCTGAACAGCAACCTGAACATGTCGTTCCACGACTTTGTGAACAAGTATCGTGTGGAAGAGGCGTGCCGTATTATTGATGCCTTGCCGCAGGACAGCAAGCGGACGATAATAGACATTTCAATCAAGAGCGGATTTAATTCCATCTCGTCTTTCTACCGCCAATTTGCGAAATTCAAGGGAATAAGCCCAAGGAAATATCTCTTCGAGAAAATGACGAAGGCGGAGGAAAACGAGTAGCCAAAGAAGGGAAAACATCGCAAAAAAGGTAGAAAAACGGTAAAAACAGCCCTAAGAACTCTCTTTTTTCCGTTTTGACAAACATTTTTCCGTTTTGACTGATTTTTTTTTCCGTTTTGACAAGTTTCTTTCGTTTTTTTCTCGTATTTTTGCATTGTTTTTTTATAAATATTTATTGTTATGAAGCATTTATATTTTTTACTTACGGTAATTCTTTTAATGACTTGCACAGTAAAGGCACAGTCTCAGAGTGATTACAAAGAGTTTGAAAATTGTGTCTTGGTGGATGGCTTGGGCTATTCCCTAAACGAGACCACGAAGGAAGCGTCAGTGGTTCCCCACTATGCAACAGACAAGGATGGAAACGAACTGTCCGAAGGGTATAAGGGCGATGTCGTCGTGCCTGAGTCAATAACCGTTGATGGCATTGACTACAAGGTTACGGAACTGGAGAAGATGGCATTCGGCATGTCCGACATTACCTCTCTGAAACTGCCATCGACAATCAGGAAGATGGGATTCCGCTCAGTTGACTACTGCCCCGAACTTGTCAAGGCAAACTTGCCGGCATCGGTGGAGGATATAGGGGAACGTCCGTTTTGCTCTTGTCCGAAACTCGACGATTTCACTATTGAAGAGGGCAAC
Source organism: Segatella copri DSM 18205 (assembly GCF_025151535.1). Lineage (NCBI taxonomy): Bacteria > Pseudomonadati > Bacteroidota > Bacteroidia > Bacteroidales > Prevotellaceae > Segatella > Segatella copri. The sequence continues at coordinate 1,139,397 of NZ_CP102288.1, read as the reverse complement.
AAGAACTATATTCTTGAGTCGAACATGCTGATGACCGCCGACAAGACCACGTTGCTGCATCTGTTTGGTGAGAGCGACAAGGACAAACCGGTGAGTGTCACCGTTCCTTCCACTGTAAAGACTATTCGAGCGTGTGCGCTTTCACTCTGCGAAGGGGTGAACGAGATTACCCTGCCCGAGGGACTGGATTCGATAGGTTATATGGCTTTCTCCAGTACCAGCATCACTACTATAACAATCCCTTCCACAGTAACCCATATTTCTGGAGGTTTTGTCTTGTTGTCCAAAAACCTGAGGGAAATCATAGTGTCTGAGGGCAACAGGAACTACAAGATCGAGGGCGGCGCAATGTATGATACCGACAAGACAATGCTTTACTGGGTGTCGCCAGCATGTACGAGTCTGGCGATACCTGAGACGGTGACGAAGGTGTGTGAAGGTGCCATAGAAAACACCGCCCTGAAGGCTCTCGTCATACCCAAATCGGTGAAGGAGATTTCATTATTTGCCGTGACTAACAACCAGCAGCTCAAGACACTCGTCATTGGTGGTGGACTGGAGCTTATCGAGTCCTTCACCTTTTGGAATAACTTGGCATTGCGGTCAGTCTTCGTGAGGGGCAACAAGCCCGCAACATTGGAAGGCGATGCCTTTTATTCAGGCGATGCGGAAGAGAATGTCACACTCTATGTGCCCGAAGGCTCGAAGGATATCTACGCTGCCGCTGCTAATTGGAAGAACTTCAAGAACATAAAGGAATACTCGCTCGCAGGCATCGATCAGCATCCCGGCGAAGCATCGGCAGAGTCGGTAGTGGTGGATGGCATAGCCTACGACCTAAACCGCGAGGACATGACAGCCACCGTGGTGTGTTATCGATATTGGGACTCTGACAGCAGCCAGTCAATAGAGCTATGCCCTAAGTATTCCGGCGACATAGTCATTCCAGAGGCAATCACCGTCGATGGTGTTGACTACGTCGTGACCGAGATAGGCGGGTGGTCTTTATGCTCCTGCAAGTTGGCCAGCGTTTCCCTGCCTTCAACACTTAAGGCAATCCGCGACGGGGCGTTCACTTTCGTTGAGCAACTCAATACACTGACTATTCCGGCCTCCGTGGAGACTATTGAGGGCGGCTCACTTGTTTTCTGCGAAGATTTGGAAAACATAGTGATTGCAGAGGGCAACAAGAATTTCGTATTCTCCGACCAATTGCTGATGTCGGCTGACAAGACAAAGGTATATGCACTGATTGGAGCTTCAAGAGCAGGAAGTAACGTCAGAGTCGTTGTCCCCTCTACGGTCAAGTCATTGGAGCCTATGGCAATGTACGGGGCGTACGGAATGGCAAGCCTGACCTTGCCGGAGGGACTTGAGAGAATATGTGACTCCGCATTGGGCTGCAACAACCTCACCTCGATTCATATCCCTGCCAGTGTGACCACCATAGAGGAGGCATTCTGGTTTATGGAGCAACTCAGGGAAGTGACAGTTGCGGAGGGAAATCAAAACTATACAGTGAAAAACGGTATGCTTCTGACCAAAGACCTTACAGGCTTGGTGAAAATACCGCCAATGCTTGATAATTATGACATTCCAGAGACGGTGACAACCATTTATGGAAGTTCGGCAGACCTGTTGAATACCAAGGAATTGGTTATTCCCGATGGTGTCAAGGCATTGGGAAACTTTGCATTTGGTTGCTGCGAAGGACTTGAGACAGTTGTCGTTGGAAGTGGCGTGGAGAGTTGGGGCGAAGAGACGTTCTTTGTTTGCTTTGATATAAAGTCGATCTACCTGCGCTCAGAGAATGTGGTATCTCCAACCACAGAGCCTTTCGAATCTGATATATTTGAGAAAGCCACACTCTATGTGCCAGCTGGAACGAAAAATGCCTACGAGCTTGACACATATTGGGGACGCTTCAAGAACATTACAGAGTACACGACAACAGGTATCAGCAGCGTGAAGACCGACTCCAACGCTCCCGCCGAGCAGATTTACGGCATTGACGGCAAGCGTCGCGACATCTTGCACCACGGCCTGAACATTGTGAGAAGCAATGGAAAGGCGAGGAAAGTAATGAAGAATTAAAGTAATCAAGAATTATGATAAAGAAGAGTATTTCATTAATTGCCGTTATGCTTACTATGGCAGTGGCAGCAATGGCACAAAAGCAGGTGGTCAAGGAAGACTACTGGTGGAACGACCAGCCGGATAGCTACGTTTGGTCGTCAGAATCAAATTTTATTGTAAACAACTATGCAGTGGCAACGATGCCGCAGGAGATGGAGGGATGTGTGATTGACGAGTTGGCATTTTATGCCACTGAAATATCGCGTCTGACAGACATCCGCCTTTTCGTGACAAGCAAGCTGAGCCAAAGCCTCGACAACTTTGATATGGTGCTCACGCCGAGCGAACTGCCTACTGAGCCTGACGCAAAGGGTAGATGGCGCGTGAGCGTCAAGTTGCCAGAGGACTATACCGTTCCGTTTGGAGGGGCATATATTGGCTACAGCTCAAAGCCAACGGAAGAGAATGCTCCTGACATTTTCACATGGACAACTGACCCTGAAGGCGGCACTGTCTCATCTGATGAGACTATGTGCATCACATGCAAGAGTGATGATGGCGAGCTGTTCTGGACACCAGTGGGCAAAACCTTCGGCGCAGCTGCCGTTACTGCCCACATCAAGGAGAGGACTGTGGAGGAAAACAGTGTGGCCCTGTATGAAAAGACGGAGTATGTGAAGAAAACAGGAGAGAAGAATTTCGAGTATATCCTGCCTGTGAAAAACCTCAGCGCGAAGGAGATAAAGTCACTCACATACACTATAAACATCGACGGCGGCGAGACTAAGGAATATACCTATACGTTCCAGTATCCTTTCAAGGCATTTGGACTGAGCTCCATTGTGGGTACGATTGACGCTCCCGACACCGACGGATGTCATGCCATGAACGTTGAGATTACTAAGGTGGATGGGGTGGACAACACTTCAGACGCAAAGAACATGAAGCTGATGCTCGTCACCGTGCCAGAGTCTGCACCAAGATACACTATTGTAGAGAGTTTCCGAAACGCCTCAAAGGGCATGATGCCGCTGAACATCGTCGGCGAGCGCAAACTGAAGGAACTCTATGGGGACAAGGCAATCATCTTGGGAGCCAACAGCGGAGACTACTTCAAGTGTGACGACTATCAGGATGTGGTGAGAAAGTATTACTACAACAATCTCGGCAACTTCTGCTTCGACCGCGCCTTGCCAGCCATCGACCCATATAGAGGATATCACCTGTACGACGACCAGTCGGAGATGGTGTATTCCACCAATGAGGCATTTGACTTTATCAATGCCCTCGTATCTGAAGCCACAGTGGGAATTGACGCAAGATGGCATGACAGCGAATGTTCGGCGATTGATGTGAACGTAGCCACTACCTTCCTCTACGACCGTGAGGATGCTCCCTACCATCTTGAACTTTACCTGAAGGAAAGTCCTCTGCTTACGGTGGGAATGGACGATCCGAACTGGGTGAACGAAGCCATCGTGAACGGCTTTTACGGGAGCAAGGTAGAACTGCCCGAGGAGTTCGACGAGTTTGTCAATGCCTATTTTATATTGACCAATTATAATGTTGAAAACCAGGTGAGGGCATGTTGGGGTGCATTGTCCGGCATCGATGGCAGCATAACGGCTCCAATCATCAAGGATGTTCCACAGACCTACAGCGCCACGCTCGACCTGTCGGAAATAAACATCCGCGACAAAAACAACCTTCACCTTGTGGCAATGCTTGTCAACCCGGGAGGCACCGTGGTGAATGCCGCTGAAGTCTCGCTCGGCAATACCACATCTATAGACAACATCAAGGATTCGACAAAAGCAATTACTCCCGATTATATCTATGACCTTAGAGGAATAAAAATGAAAGAAGCGAAGAAGGGCATATATATACAAGGAGGAAAATTGAGAGTCAAGAATTAGGGATTATGAACAAAGCAGGTTTGATTTTTATGGCATTGGTGGCGTTAGGCACCGCCAATGCCGATGCGAAGAAGTTCTACCACTACTCACCAACACTTGCCTTCCTCTGCGACGACGAGACAATGACGGCTGAGGTGAGCGGAACGTATTACACCGAATCAAAGGGGACACTCATCATCCCCGAAACCATCGAGACCAAGGATGGCAACACCTATACCGTGACAGCCATTGGCAACAATTTCATCTATCGCGATGGGTGTTATTACTCCAATGGTTTGGAAGAAGTGGTGTTGCCAAAGACCATCAAGTCGATAGGCATCAATGCGTTCAGGAATAGTAAATTGCAGCGCATCAACCTTCCAGAAGGGCTTGAGTCGATAGGTGACAATGCGTTCTGGAATAGTACGTTGCAACGCATCAACCTTCCAGAAGGGCTTGTGTCAATAGGCGATTGGGCCTTTTATAGTTGTAAATATCTTGAACTCTCGGAGTTCCCATCGACGTTGAAGCACATCGGCAGATGTGCTTTCAGAGGATGTTATTCCATTTCTGTTTCTTCCTTTCCTGATGGAATAGAGACCCTGGGGGCGGGTATCTTCAGTTTTATTACGAGTAAGAATAGTCCTCTGACGAAATTCACCCTGCCGGACCACCTGAAGGAAGTGCCCGATAGTCTGTTCCTTTATTGCTCTAATTTGGAGGAGGTCCACCTTCCTGCCAACGTTGAGAAGATAGGTTCTGGATGTTTCAGCTCGACCAAACTGAAAGAAATAGTGTTGCCTGAGACATTGAAGGAGATTGGTGAGCGGGCATTTTACTCTAACACTCTGTTGACTCATGTGACGCTTCCTAAGGGTGTCACTTCCATTCCCGCCTATGCTTTTTACAACTGCCCCTTCACCTCTCTTGACCTGCTGCATGAGGGCATAAAGGAGATAGGAGACAACGCATTCAAATACTGTCCAATTGAAGAGGTCATCATTCCTGACGGTGTGGTGAAACTTGGTTGCAATGCATTCGGTGAGAACGCGCATCTCAAGACCATCTCGTTCCCCAAGAGCCTCACCGAGTTTGGGGGCAATCCCATGGAACATTGTGACAGCCTGAAGAACATTATTATTGCCGAGAGACATCCTACGCTCCAGCTCACTCCCGACAGTATGCTCGTTTGTAAGAATAGTGACGGTCTGTCTTTGCTCTATGTACATACCTCAACGATCGTTGACAGTACTTTCACTCTGCCAATCGGTACAACGGAGATTGCAGACTATGCCATTGGACGGTATAGGGTGATTAACCGCTTGGATTTTCCTGAAGGTTTGAGACGCATTGGCGAGGGCAACTTCAGGTATTCGGCATTGAAGCAGGCTATTCTTCCCTCTACTGTAGAAGAACTGGGCTCCTATACCTTTAGATATAGCGAACAGTTGGAGAAGGTGGTGCTGCCTCCGCATCTGAAGGTCATTCCTTTCAATGCTTTCTACAGTTGCGAAAATTTGTCTGAGATCAACTGGCCTGATGACTTGGAGGAGATAGAAGGCTGGGCATTCTGTAGAACTAATCTCCCTTCTGAGATAGTGCTCCCCTCCGGTGTTCACACCATCTCTTCTCTTACTTTTGCCAACAACAAACGTGCGTTTGAGAAGTTTGTCCTGCCCGATGGCATAGAGGATATTAACGGCGAGACCTTCCGTGAAAGTAAATTGCCCAACGGTATTGTTATTCCGGGCAGTGTGAAGTTTATAGGTCCAAACGCGTTCTACAACTGTGGCATGAAGGATATTGTCATTCCCGAAGGTGTGGAATATATCGGTGTAGGTGCTTTTATAGGCAACAATCTGACGAATTTGCACTTGCCTTCTACGCTCAAATATCTTGATTCGCAAGCATTAGCATACACCAACATAGCACAAGTCACCTTGCCCGAACACCTGGAGACGTTTGGGGCAGAAGTTTTCTGCGGATGTTCAAACCTGAAGGAACTCGTCTTTCCTGATAAGGTAGATATTAGTCCCTTTGCGCTCTCTGGATTAGATGGTTTGGAACACGTCGTTTTACCTGACAGTATGCCGGAACTATCAACAGGTCTGTTCTGTGACTGTCCCAATTTGACGAGCGTGAAACTGCCCTCAAATCTTCGATTGATAGAGTGTAACTCGTTTGAAAACTGCAGCGCACTCGAAGAACTGTCATTCCCAGCTACCTTGGAATGTATTGGCAATCAGGCTTTCTCGGGCTCCTCACTCAAGCGTGTTGACCTATCGCAAACGGCTCTCAACCTCATCATATGGGAGGCATTTGCCAACAATCCCCATCTTGAAGAGGTGCACCTCCCTGCCACCTGCAATTTCGTAGGTGCAAAGGCATTCGCCGGTTGCGACAACATCCGCGTAGTGGAAGTGCTTGCCACAGAGCCTCCGACAGCCGAGGCTGAGGCATTCCAGTCGCCTGTCACCGAGCAGGCTATCCTCATCGTGCCCGAAGGTTCGGAGGCTGCCTATCGCAATGCCGAGGTGTGGAAGGAGTTCAAGCATATCGCCACACCTACGGGAATGAATTCCATCATTGTTGACACCAAGGATGGAGTGCGTATCTACGATCTTCGCGGCATGGAGAAGAAGGCCGAGAAGGGTATATATATAAAAGGTGGAAAGGTGAGAGTGAATAAATAGAGTTTAAATAATAACCCCAAAGTAATAATAGTAATTAGAATTTTTAAATGAAGAAGACATTTTTTTCAGTGATGGGACTTGCGATAGCAGGTGCACTCACAATTACGACATTGTCGGCATGTTCCGATGATGATGACGAGAACAAGACAAGCTCTTATGTTATCCAGAAGAACGGAGTGGTGGAGCCTTCGCAACAGGTGGATATGGGAGTGTTTAACATCGACGGTAAGAACTACAGGCTTATCTTTGCCAAGACCAACCTGACGGCAAGGGGACTTGCCAAAGCGGAGAGCGACTTCGGCGACTATTTCTCATGGGCAGCTCCTGAACCATGGTGTACAGCATACGAGCGCACTGCCACTTCTTTGTCTCCCACGGCATGGATTTCGGGCAAGACGGATGGATATACATTGGATAATGCGCAATACTATGACGGAACACGATACACGAAATACCAGACTGAGAACGAGCAGTTGTCGGCAGAAGATGATGCAGCCCACAACTTGCTCGGAGGCGACTGGCAGATTCCGTCGCGTGCCGTATGGCAAGCCCTGTTGGATGCCAACAACCAATCGGTTACATGGGGCAAGGACGGAGAAATGAAAATGACCTTCATCGACGAGACGGGAAAACCGGGAATGAAGATTTCAAGCAAGTCGAATCCTGATAACTACATCTTCCTGCCAGCTACGGGAAGAATAATAGAGAAGGAATTCCTCTATGTAGGCATTCAGGGCAACTATCTCAGCTCAACCCTCGGTACACCTTATAATATATGGGGTATGGGATTTGGCGATGGCTCTGCAGGCGTGTTCACCACATGCCGCAGGATGACAGGCTGTGTCATCCGTCCTGTACGACTCGTGGCTGAATAATAATCATTATTAATAATAAAAGTGGCTTTTCCGACGTGAAAAGTCACTTTTTTCTTTATTGACCGAAAGTTTTTCTTTATTGACAAGTGACTTTCAAATCTTTTTCGTACCTTTGCCGCAAAATATTGAATTAACTAACATTATTGAGTATGAAGACAAAGTTACATCTAATCATTATGAGCCTCGTCCTGCTGTTTGTGGCGGGAGGGCAGAGTGTATGTCTTGCGGCTGACACGTGGAGTTATCCTACAACGAAGCCGGAAACGCCTTTTGGCGGCGGCGACGGTTCCTCGTATGATCCCTACAGGATTGAGACCGCCCAGCATCTTGCCAACCTCGCCTATATGGTGACGGACGCAAACACGTATTACAAGGACAAGTATTTCGTACTTACCAACGACATCACGCTCAACGATGACGTCATCGCCGATGACGGCAAAAGCCTGAAGAAATCTCTGAGTGCGTATAATCTTTGGAAACCTATCGGTGAAGATGGAGTAATATACAATGATGACTTCATGGGCAGATTCGACGGATGCGGGCATACGATAAGAGGAATGGTTTGTATATGTTCTGACAGCAAAAAAAGGTATAACGGTTTGTTCGGAGCTATTGACGAGGCACTCATCAAAAACATCAATATGGAGGATTGCTATATTGAACGTAAAGAAGGGGACGGAAAAGGTATATCTTTCGGAATCCTTTGTGGTTATTCTTCCGAATCTACATTTCTCAATTGTACAGTTTCCAAGTCTTTCATAAATGTTGAAACGAAAAATGCGGCGTACATTGGAGGTTTAATAGGATGTATTCCAGGAGGGGCTTATTCATATATTATATCGCATCTTTCTAATTGTAAATTCAGTGGGAATATCAGATTATGTGTAAATGATGTCGCTGATGTTAGAACTCTTGGTGGAATTATTGGTAATGTAATTAGTGAATTTAACGAAATAAATATGGATGACTGTTCGTCAGTTGGTGAGATTGAATATCATGGCAATCATAATGTTAAGGCTCTTTATGCCGGTGGAATTTGTGGGCGCACACCAGATCGTGGTAGATTTAGTAATTGTTTTAGCTCAATGGATATTAATATCAATTCTCCTCTTGCACAAATTAATGCTTGTTATGTCGGGGGACTTGCTTCAAGAGCTGAGACAGAGTATGAACATGACGTTAATATGACAATTAACAATTGTGCGTATCTCGGGAATATAAGAATAGGAGATGCTGCCAACAAAGTGAAAACGAAGTCTTTGCGGGTTTGCGGTATTGGTAATAATAGATCAAAGGTAAATGGCTGTGCGTTTTACGGAAAATTTGATGTTCACTGCACCGCCGAAAAAAATGCCTTAGTTGCTCCTGTTGCCAATTATTGTCTTTTCGGCGATGAATACAAGCACAATGTCGTTTATTCTGTAGGGAATGTAATCGATGTTGATGCAGATGATTTTCACATTGACCAAGTATGCAACTTAATATTTGGGGATAAGAAGCATCAGGACTATTACCACTTTGAAACTACTAACGGTAAAAGCATTGAATGCAAACATTCTATTGCTCCAGCGCAATACTCCAAGACCCTTGCCCAGATGAAGGATGATGACTTTCTCAGGACACTGAATGCCGAAGCAGGCAGCAACATGTGGGGCAAGCTGACTGGAATGAGCGACGCGAGCCTTAACGGCCTGCCCATGCCTGTAGCTTGCGGCGGTGTGCTCTCTGACTATACAGGAGATGGCATGTCTGAAAATTCGGCATATATCATAAAAACTGAAGATGACATTAAGAGATTGATGGAATCAGTCAACAATGGAAGTTCTTTCGAGGGCAAGTTTTTCAAGTTAGGCTTCGACATACATATTACCGGTGCTCTGGACAACTGTATTGGTAATGTTAGTGAAAGGCCTTTCAAGGGACATCTTGACGGCTGTGGCCATGCCATCATAGGTCTGCGCAAGAGCCTCTTCGGCTATATGTATGGCACGGTGAAGAACCTTGCCCTCGTTGACTGCGACATTTGGGACGGCAATTATGCCACGGCACTTGCGAGGTCGGTTGGAGACGAGAACAATAAGGCTGAGGTGAGCAACTGCTATGTTTCGGGTGCGATATCCTTCAGTACGCCTTGGGACCAGTTGGGTTATGCGTCAACCTTCGCCTTCCAACTCGCTAAGGGCTCTTCCATCCACGATTGCTATTTCAAGGGAAGATTTATCGTCAAGGAACAAACGTTCAGTACTTATAATGTGGCAGGGATTGCCATCTATGACGGCAATAGAACAGTAAACACATCGGCAGAATCCCCTGAAGGCATATTCAATTGCTATGCCTCGTTTGATGTCAAAGTGGAGGCAAGCGTGAAGGAAACCCGAAATACATACGGAATCACCAATGGCCTTAATAACGAATCAAATGGCAACTATTTTGTATGTTCCGACTACAGAGTGAGTGAAAACTATAACGGTGGCAAAAAGTTGGGTTCAGAGTCGGAATTGAACGGTAAGTTCAATGGCAAGCCAGGCTGGCTGCAAGGTGTCTATCGTCCATTGCTTGTTTCCGCCAAGCACTATATGGCGAAGTCGCCGGATGGAGCGGTTGCTTATTTCGACGCCATCCCCGAAGCAAACCCGAAGAAGAACTATTTCTACAACATCAGCATTGATGATCCTTATTCCGACGTGTCGCTGTGGCAGCTGCCAAACATGGCGGTATATGTGCCGAACGAGAAGAAGGACTATATCACCACTGGCTATCTCGACCAGTCGGCTGACTTCCAATACAATCGTTCAGCAGATGCCACGGCTACTGCAGGACAGCTTCGCTACGACCTGACGCAAACCGACAAGGGCTACCACATGATTTGTCTGCCAGGAGTGGTGGAGCGCGATGATTTGCCTGATGGCGCAAAGGTGATGATAATAGGAAAGATACAGACGGTTGGCGCACAGGAGCAGGTGAACGTGGTGATGGTTGACACCATACCGGCCGGAGTGCCTTGCATACTCTATGTTCCAACGACAACAGTGACAACAGGAACAACAATACCTCTCGTCATGCGCAGCGGCATAGTATCTACTCCTACAGTCAATGCGACTTACAGCAATTTCAAGGGAACGTTCTCCAAGAACACTAATGTTCCTGCAGGAGCTTGCACAACGGCAAAATATAGTGGCAACAACACCTTGCCTTGCTTTGTCAGAAATACGGTGACAACAACAGCCCAGCCCTTCACCGCATGGCTCGAAGGAGCAACAGGCAACAACGTGCAGATAGTTGACTATATATTGCTCGACGAGGAGAACAAGGCGATGACCGTGACGCTCTCTGAAGATAACGCCAAGAATTGTAATATTAAGATGCGCCGTGCATTGAAGAAAGATGATTGGAACACCATCTGCCTGCCATATTCATTAACATCTGATGAGATTTCTCCGTTGTTCGGCAGCGGCACTAAGGTAGAGACGTTCAGCGGCTTGGAATATAACAGTGGGACTAATTCCTACACCATGAAGTTCAGCGCTGCAGCGGAAATTACAGCCGGCACACCTTATCTTATTAAACCTTCGAAAGATGTTTCGGGCAACATCTACGAGATTAAGGACAGGACGATAACTTGTACTTCTGAAACATACGTTCCGACTGGTACATCCCAAACCGCAAATAACACCACCCTCACCATCACCATGCAGGGTGAATACAACAAGCGCATGATAACTCCTTTCGATGTAACGGAAAGTGAGAACATCTACGTCATCAGCGGCGACAAGATATACCATGTTAATTCAGACGTGGAGATGAAAGGCTTCCGCTGCTATTTCGTGGCAAAGGGCGCATTCAGCAACACCAAAGTGATTCACTCCGACGGCACCTCCACCGACCTGCGCCTTATAGACGCAAAAGCTACGGGCGACACCGATGCCGTTTATGACCTGCTCGGCAGAAAGCGCGATGCTCAGACAAAGGGACTGGTCATTAAGAATGGAATTAAAGTATTAAAGTAACTGAACTTTCGCATATCAGGAAGTTAAAGGAGTTAAGGAAGTTAAGGAGTTAAGACGTATGTCTTGCAGCTTAAAAAACTACGCCAAAAAGACTGTTGTCTTAACTCCGCGCTCCTGAGTCTCGGAGTCGAAGGCAGAATGGATGAACTTATATTTGCCGCCCTTAAAGTGCTGGAAATATCTTTCTTCCTTTGCCGAAAACTCCATCATCATTTTCTGGGCGAGGGGAGCGTACCAGGTCTTCACCTCCTGCTCAGTAGGCGTATAACTTCCCGTGGCGAAGAATCCGTGTAGGAATAATATCTTCTTCATGCTCTAATCATTTGATAATGATGCGCCTGTAATCTAGGAGGATAAGCTATGCTTTACTCCCTTAATAGGCAATATTTCTGCAAAAATACAAAAAATATTCAGAAAAGTGATTATATGGATGGATTTTGTTGGCAGGGCGAACTCGATTTAACCTTATTTTATAAGATAGAGGGATGTTGAGGGATATTTTTGAAACCCGAAATCCTTAATGACCTTAATGACCTTGACCTTAATGACCGGAATCTTTGGGATTTGAAAATGATAATGACCCTTAATGACTTTGACCCTTCATGACCGGATTTTAGGTAGAAACAAAAAAAGACCGCTCTCCTCGCATTGAGGTGAGCGGTCGATTTTCATTTTTATGGCTGAGTCTGCTTATATCAATAAGGTGGACTCCATGTTCTTTATCCCATGCAGCTCTTTACTCCGAGCGTAGTAGCGATAGCGGTCAGAATGCTGATGGCTATCTGCAGAATTGTTTTCCAAGTGTTCGCTTTCATCTTTTTTGAATGTTGAATGTTGAGTGTTGAATTTTTTGTGGGCGGATAGGCTGGGCTAGGGGCTAGCACCCTAGCCTGGTTGATTTCCAGAAGATTTGCGTTCACGCTACGCATTACGATGCTGTAATTAATCATAGTCGTTTGTAGTATGTTTAGAGTCCTTTGTTTTGCAACTCCCCAGGACGCCCCGTTCCTGCCGTTTTCGGGGTCTTCATTGATGACCGGCGCCTGCCATCATTTATGACCCGTGTTAGTCTTAAGAGAAGACCCGAGCAAGGCACAAAAGGCTGTTCTTTCGATTGCCGGTGCAAAGATACAACATTTTCGGGCAGAATGCAAGCTTTCACCCTGACTTTCTATGCGAGAAAAGCTATAAGTAGCTGTAATACAATAAGTTCTATTGATTTTCTATCTGAACTTTATTGCAGAAACAATCATCAATGGGAAAGTAAGGATGAAAAACAAGCGTGTCATTAAGGGTCAGTGTCATTAAGGGTCATTTAGAAAAATGAAAGTGTCATTTTGAGCTATAGTATATATAAATATTTATTTATATATATACTATAGGGGATTTTTCTCCCCCGAAAATGAAAATGACCCTTAATGACCTTGACCCTTAATGACACGCAAGATGAACTTGTGAGTTTTACCTGGTATAGGTTTAGCGTATGTCTGAATATGTTGGTTATTAGTGTGTTATGTGTATTTTGTTATATTCATACTCTAATATTTTGTGTATAATAATTATCTACATATTAAGCCGCTTCAGTTAGCTGATATGTTGTTCGATTCTACATTTTTATCCTTGTTTTCTGTTGCATTTTGTCAAAAATACATCATGTTAGAGACGGATTTAATGTCCGAGGAGGGGCATTTTTTACCCATACTAGAGGGGGTAAAACATCTTCCTAACCCCCATATTTTGCATTTTTCCGTTAAATAACGTGATAAAATTCTTTGGTTGCCAACTTTTTATTATCTTTGGTAGTAATTGATAAAATATTGACGTAGTAATAGTCCGGAAAGCTAGAAACTACATAATAACAATACTAAGATGAGAAGGGATAACCTATTGTTATATAACTATTTAGTATGTATATTCTGTGTGTAAAGCGAATCCTGTATGTTGTGTTATGAATGGAATATATATTTACTTTGTAAATCATAGCATTCGCTTTTTATGCATTCTTCCAATACCTGTTTTCAGCGATGAAAAACGGAAAAATTAGAGTTTTCTGATTACATAAACCCCTTTTTTAGCCCATGAATAGCCGATTTTGCACTTTAATTCATGCCCTCATCGAGCAGCTGAAGGAGGAATATCCATTAGCCACGATTCATGGTCATAATGAATTTGCTAACAAAGCCTGCCCCTGCTTTAATGTGAAGAAGGAGTGGGGCTAACAGATAGGGAACGCATGCGTTCCCTATTTATGCTTATTTCCCGATGCAAATAATGAATGTCATTGATTCTCAATCGGTTAAGAGTTAACGCGCTATTTGTGAGCCGCTTTCTTTCTGAATGAAAAGAATGCTTATTATCAGCTACTTACGATTTTCGTATTTTCACTTGGTTTCACTTGATTTCATTCATTTCGTATATCATATATCTTTACAAACACCCATTTTTAGGGGTTGAATGTTTAACATATTTAACCTTTGTAAACACTCAAAATCTGCATTTTCGTGCTAAAACGTGTTTTTTTATCATTTTTGAGAGGTCGGCTTTTATCTGAATAAATCTGCCATCGTCAGCTGGCATTGGATGTCATCAGAATAGCCGCCCGGCGCAAGTCCATAGGAGGTGATCATCGTGATGAGTACCGTTTTAATGGTGCCTGTTTCCCTGATGAAGGTCTCCCTTCGGTTGTGGATGCGGTTGTCCTCGTCTTCTGTAATAACGTAAGGGGCGTTGGATTATTGCATCGTCTTGATAAGTGATAAAATCAATATATTCTGACATGTTTCTTTCTTTTATAGCTATAGAGAATTGCCCAAAAGGGCAACTATCCTAAAAAATGGGATAGTTCAAACAGGAGGAAGCTATAGTATTAAACATACCTCGTTGTTTAATCATTTCGATTTTAATATCGATATGGATCTCACTTCATCTCTTTGGGTCTGCATTTCCATAAAGCCATAGGGTGACTTGTTATTCGTTCAACGATTGAACTTTCATTAAATAGAATATCTGGTCTATATTCTCTCTGATTGAAGTGTTCAATAAACTTTCTTTCACCTTCTGTGAAAGATAGAAAAGAACCAAGAAAACTAAGTACTTGTTCTTTTAGTGCGTTAAAGTCGAATTTTTCTTTTCTGCTTAATACTGGGAGTAGATGGGCACGAACTTGCGAGAAGGAAAGTTTTTCTATGTGCTTGATGTTTTTGATATCAAGTGTAACCTCCTCTGCTTTGCAACTGGAACCGACAGCCAAGTAGAAAACGAGAATTTTACGGAGAAGAGCTCTTTCTTCCATTGTTTCAAATAGATTCGCCTGTATCATACCATACACGTCATAAATGTCTCGTACAGCAGCTCTACTGATAAGTGCGTTGAGCTTGCTGGCAAAGAGTTCCATCGGTGCGAGGGCACAAACCCTTATGTCTCCAAGAAAGTCGATACTGATTGTACGTTCTTCCATTGGCAGTACGTGGCAACGGTCACTATAATTAATTTCTATCTTAATGTTGTCCGGATTTCCTCCTGCGTTTATATATCCAAATACCCACGAGTCCAGTGTATGTGGACTTTTAGAGCCAGGCTTTAGAACATATCCCTCGTTGGACATATAAGCAAGAATCTCGTCATTTATATTTTTTCTTGCTTTAATCATTTCTTCTCTACTGCAATTCTTGGCAAAATCTAAGTCGATGTCAACAGATAGTCGTGGCATCTGAAAAACGGTGAGATTGATAGCTGTTCCGCCTTTTAATACAAGTGAATCGTGTAGAAATTCATTCTGGTTGAAATATTGTAAAATTTCTGAAAGACGCATTACCTTTTCGAGATTGTCACGGACAAATCCCTTCTCTTTGGCTATTTTTTCTAAATATATCTTGTTATATGAGTTCATTTTCAATAGTTTTTTCAATTACACAATCTTCTGGTACATAAAGCTTCCATCGACATAAATAGGTGTCAGAATCGCCTGTGGAGGTTAGACGTTTGGTATGCAAGGCACCTTTCGAGCGGCACATTTCTATGAATTGGTCGCTTATGTGATGATGCTCTTTGCTATGCTCCAGGATGAATCCTACCTTTTGATAGAGGAATGCTTTATTGTACAATGCCAGATACTTTTCGAGTTTTGGCTCATCAAGCAGTGATATTCCTTCCATGCAATGAAGCAATTCCTCAATGCCTCCAGCACGTTCTATACGGTCACAGCAGTCTATGACTGTTCGTTCCAAATCAGTTACACGTACATAAGGATTTCCCTTGGGAGTTATAACGCCATTTTCCGCAGTTGGTTCAAAAGGGGTTGCACAGTACACAAAGTCTATTCCTTCAAAAGCAAAATCTTTGAAACGGCTTTTGCTGCCAACATAGGCATTGTAGAAAGGTTGGTGGGCAACTCCATGTAATTCAAGAGCTGTGTGCCAACCAACATATGAAGATTCTGAAATCTTGGAACTCAACTCGAACTTGTCACACATGGGAGCATCTGTCGATGGATCAATAGTGACGTACATGTTTCGCCTAATCGGTTTCAGAACCTTCTGAGATTGCCATCGGGATATGGCCGTAGATGTTCCTGCATGAGACAATTTCATCTCACGCATCACATCTTCAAAGTTGAAGATCCTAATCTTGTATAAAGGCGTAAAAGTTGCCATTTTTGCATCGAAGTATTTATATATGAATAACTTTGTGCAAAAATAGCAACTTTTCTCCAAATATCCAAATGTTTAGGCAAGAAAAATAAATAATTATAGTATTTTTAGAATTGATAGACGAATGATGCAACCTTGCCCCATTTCGTATAACTATTCTTGCATTTCAGCAAGGAAAAATAGATTCTCCCAAAATCCTTGACTATATGTTATAAACAAGTTTATTTCGGCATATATACATATATGGTTTTCTTAAACTTGTAAACTTCCTGGTTTGAGTGGCTAAAAATCGGTAGAGGTTTACTATTTGAGTTTGAAAGAACATGTATATATACATGGGTAAACTTAAACCTGTATGCTGTATGCGCCGTAAACTTTGCCTTGGCTGCTCTTTAGCCGGTTCAGGACTTTGCCTTCTTCTCCTTACTGAAATTTCGTAGTCCTTCTCTGCAGTTTCGCTTGTTGACAAGAGATATTGGTTGAGCTTGCCTCTTGTCTCAGGCATCATGCTTCTCTGGTTAGCTTCCATCTACAGACAGATGCTTACCCTTGGCAGTCGTAGGTCTGATTGTTCTTTCCTTAACTTAGCCATATTCATGATGAAGTGTGAGTTTTCCTGCCAGTCTCTTGAACTTATAAGCCGTATTGCGCAACCAGTTTGTTTGAACAACATCGAGGAGGATGCTGCTTTCCTTTACCCAACCAACTGCAGATATTTTCTACTCATCCTTTTCATTCATATTTTTGGACGAAGCATCCACACTTACTTTTTCCGCTGCAAAGTTAGTGCAAGCCACATTTCTGCAAGTACCAGATGCCTTATTCTCAGAATTTTTTCAAAAACTTTTCCGTCTGCTGCTCATCCAAAAAACTTTTCCTGCCCAAGGGTGAAATAATTCGATAATTCCTTGCTTCCTATGTTTTCCTTGCCAACTCTGATAGCATCGTAAAAAATAAATGTTTCACTTCTAAAAATATTGAATTATGAAAAAGATGGAAAATTCTTTCGCAGTAACTGGTTTCGTAGGTAAGGATGCAAGCATCCATCAGTTTACAACCGCAAGCGTAGCTCGCTTCTCACTGGCCATCAGCCGCAATGAGAAGAATGGCGATGAAAACTCTCGCACTTCTGCCTTCATGAATGTAGAGGCTTGGCGCAAGAACGAGAATACCTCTTCATTCGACCGCCTGGTCAAGGGAGCACTCCTCACTGTAGAGGGCTACTTCAAGCCAGAGGAATGGCAGGATGCCGAGGGAGTCAAGCACAACCGAGTGATTCTCGTAGCCACCAAGTTCTACGAAGCTGTTGAGAAGGAGAATGCTCCTGATTCTCAGCAGGGCAAGACCCAGAAGGATAAGTAAATCCTTCTCTCCAGATAAAAGAGCGGCCTTCGGGTCGCTTTTTTTTGTGCTTATACTTCTTGTCATTTTAATCATTCTGCTTCATTTTAATACCCTATTAAAACGATGCAAAACCGTCAATAACCAACAGATATACAACAGCTTTTTCTATTTTATGCTTATACTTTTCCTTGCTGAAAGGATAGCCAGTTATAGGAGGATTTCATTCATCGACTTCTGGGAATCGGTAAGAATTCTGTTGCGAAGGTAACGGTTCTGTCTTATCTTTACAAGGTCAGGGCGCTGCTTTGCTGAAAAATCTCCACACCTTTCGGGTAGTATTTTGCAGACAAAACCTTGTATGGATAGCCATAACACCTTCTGAATGCAACATAATTTTTAACCATCCCCGAAGTAGTTGATCTACGAAAGGGAGATTAAATCAGATGGCATTATGACAACAATTAAATCAATTCTCAGCCGACTTACCCAGGCAGTGAGCGGCACAGACAAGGAGCTCTTCAGTGAGCAGGAGTTGAACCAGTTTGTTTCATTCTATCTTGACAAGTGGGATGAAAACACAAGCGAGGACGTGGTGGCAGAGTCTTTCGTGGACTATTGGTGGAACACCGACAGGGCTTGCAGACGATGCTCGGAATGTGGCAAGCTGATGCGTGAGGGTTATTGCGCTGACATGGGAGTAGCCTACTATTGCAGCAAGGAATGTCTGCATAGCGACTTCACGGATGAGGAATGGGCAGAGGAATGTGAATCCAACGACCAGAGTTATTATACAGAATGGTAATCCTAACGTTTCCCCTGACACTTTGGGTTGTTAGGGGAAGCGTGAAGGAACTCTCGCCAGATACCCGTACCTTTGTACACGTTAATACATGTAGCCACGTACACGTGGAGCCATGTACACATGAATACGTTTATACATATATACAAAAGATTTTATATTATGTCATTGAAAATCATTACATTCGCCAATCATAAAGGTGGCGTTTCGAAGACCACCTCTACAGCCTCCATCGGGGCTTGCATGGCACGTATGGGCAAGAAAGTCCTGCTCATAGACCTTGACGGTCAGGCAAATCTTACCCTGTATTTCATCCCTAATGAAGATGAAGTGCAGGCAAGCATCTTTGACTCTCTGGTTGAAGGCGCACCCCTGCCAGTGAAACACATCAGGGAGAACCTCGACCTCGTTCCTTCCTCCCTCGAAATGGCAAGCGCAGAGATTGCCTTGACCAATCTCCTGGCAAGAGAACAGCTGCTGAGCCGACTGCTCGAACCCGTGAAGCAGAACTATGACTACATTCTCATAGACTGTCCTCCATCTTTGGGAATCGTCACCACAAACGCTTTCCTCGCAGCTGATAAAATCATCGTTCCGATGACTCCAGAGCTTCTTCCTCTGAAAGGAATGAGAATGCTCGATTCCTTTGTCTCTACATTGCAGCGAGTGAAGCCGAACCTCAGACTGGGAGGAGTTTTCATCGCCAGATTCAACCATCGCAAGTTGAACAAGGTGGTTGAGCAAGCCGTGAAGTCCCGTTACGAGACTATCACCATGCAGACTCGCATCCGTGAAAACATCGCCCTGGCAGAATCGGCAGGCAGCGGTCAGAGTATCTTTGAATATGACCCTCAGTCGAACGGAGCGAAGGACTATCAGGCATTGACAGAAGAAATTATTTCACGTAATCAGTAAAGACTATGGCAAAGAAGAATATGGACATTCTGCTTGGCAACATTCTCGGAAAGGCTGCCATTCATCCGCAGGACAGATTTGACAGGTCTCCTGGGAATCCTCAGGAGCAACAGATTTCTGCTCCCAACCCTCAGGCAGTGAGCGATTCGCCTAATGATGAACCCTGGCGACATTTCTCCTTTATATGCTCAAAGGAACTCGTTGACAAGGTTCAGAGCATCGCCCGAAAAGAAGGTTTCACCATCCGTTCCTTCATGGAATACGTCATGAAACAAGGCGTTGAAGCTTATGAGTCGAAGTATGGTAAGGTCAAGAAAATCAGGACTAAAACCATCCGGGAAGTCATGTAGAAAGTGTGGACGTGTAGCCATGTACACATGAATACATTGATACACGTGTACGATGATACAAATCCCCATGTGGATATGAATACAATGAAATTAAATAACATCAAAAACGAAAAGTCATGAAAATGAAAAAGTATCTTTCAATCGCCATCCTTCTGATGATGATGGCTTCACCAGTAGTATTCACCTCTTGCGGCAATGATGACCCGATGGGGGAGGTCGAGAGTCCGGAAACAAAACTGGACGTTTGGACAGAGCCATTCCACATCATGGGTGCGAATGTGGATGAGGTCAAGAGCTATATGGCTCAATCCATGAAGCGTTACCGCCAGGTGGCTGAGACTTCCGGCGACAACATCTCGTTGACCTATATGACAGGGCAGGGTAGTGAAGGCGTTCTTTACAGCTTCTCCCGTCTTGACGGTTCGCTCTATTCTGTCATTGATACGGAGCAAAGTGTGAACCGTGGGCTTGTCATTGACTATCTGAAGAAGCACTACACGCTTGTTTCAGCCGATGAAGCCAGCCTGCAGTACTGCTTCACCAACCAGGAAAAATCCATGGTGATTACAACCATGAAGATTTCAGACTCCTATTTCAATGTGAACTATTCATTGGTTTATTGATAGTAAAAGCCTTAAACATATATAAAAACAGGATTTAACCCCGTAATCTGCAATAAAATTACAAATATCGGGGTTAAAACGGTTTTTGTGGTGTGTCAGAGGTAATTTAATCGTTGAAAATCCTGCATAAGAAAGTTGCTATTTTTGTACGCAGATATTCGTATATGAATACTTCGATGCAAAAATAGCAACTTTTTGGATTACGTCCGCACTGTGGACGCAATTAGGAAAATCTAACTTTCATTGTTGTTGGTCATGTGGACGTGAATAAATGTATATATGTATAGGTGTGTACATGAATACACATTCAAAAGCCGTAAAATGCCGAAAAAGAGACTCTTTAAACCCTTTTTTCTAGAAAAATCGCTCAATAAACAACTTTTTTGAAACTTTTTTCTTGCTACGAAAAAAGACTTCACTCTCCCTTTCTACCTTTGCATCGTCAAAACAAGGAAGTATGGGTGAGCGGCTTAAACCAGCACACTGCTAACGTGCCGAACCGAAAGGTTCCGAAGGTTCGAATCCTTCTGGGGCGACAAGTAAAATAAACAACTTCATGGTGTAATTGGTAGCATACCAGATTTCGGTTCTGGAGGTGGTGGTTCGAAATCGCCTTAAGCGAGAGCAGAAGCCAAGCTTGCTTGGATTATGCCGAGTGCATGGCGATTCTCAAAGAAATCCATCTGGAGTTTATATGGAGTTTGTAGCTCAGTTGGTAGAGTGCCAGGTTGTGGCTCTGGTGGTCATGGGTTCGATCCCCATCAAACTCCCAAATGCTTCAATAGCACAGTGGTAGTGTAGCTCCCTTGTAATGAGCAGGTCGTAGGTCCGAATCCTACTTGAAGCTCCACATAAGAAAGGCTTCTTTTCAGGCAATTTTGCTTGAAAAGAAGCCTTTTAGCTTTCTTGTAAGACGATGGCTCGTTGATGTTCACTCATAATTTTCCTCCTTTATCCTTACACAAAGTTCAGAATAGATTTGAGTCTGTCCTGTACTTTGTTGAGCACCTGGATGGAGTCTTCGTTGTTCTTATCCTTCTTGTTTTCAAGAAGAATGATAGCCTTCTTTATCAGCTTGCAGTCCTCTATGGATAAAGGCATTTCAGTGATAGAGTAGTCTGGATCAGCGTATCTGTAGTATATTCTGTCATAAACCTCGATAGGAGCATTGTAGCCCAGTTTGTCAGATCTCATAATCTGTATGTCCATCTGAACAGTTCTGGCGCATACTCCTTTGGTGATTCCCTCCATGTCGTAGAGTGCATCGCTACATGCCTCCACGAGATCATCGAGAGTCCATCTTCTGTATCTGTTTCTTAAACAGTTGTCTATAGTTTTGTACCTTATTAAGGCATTCTTATTTGCTGGCATAGTTCTTTCATTTTAAGCGTAAAAAATGGTTGGATTTTATCCAGCTTTTCCTCGCCATGTCAGAGCAGATGCAAGCATTTGGCTAAAAAGAAAAAGTTGGATTCTCCCGGCAAGGAAACTCCAACTCTTCAATATTATCTCTGTTCTCTGTGGGGCACGCTGCTACGATACCCGATAGAAATAACTATGCGAATAATGATATGGGAATCCTATACCGGCTGTATCTGATGTACTTGATGTATGTACATAACTATTCCGCTCAAAGCGTCGATAGCTCTGAACGAATGATTGTGATGTTATGTGCATATTTAAATTCATTTCCGTATAGGATTTTTTATTGTATTTTACTTCTAAATTCTTTTAACGGGTGCAAAGATACAAAAATAGTGCGAAATCTTTTTGCGTAGCAGCAAAAAAATGGTATAAACATGCGGATTTTAACCAAAATGAGCTGTTCTTATAGTGATAATCGGCTAATTGTCCCTTTTAATGCTTCGCCCACGCCATAGTCCAGTAAGCATGAACAGTTAGCCAGGGTGTTGTTCTTTCGAGGCCGATTATATCGACTTACGAAGGAGCAACACGCTGGTTTTAAAAACTGTTGATACTTGCTTGGCCTATTCCCACCCGGCTTTTCTATCCCTGCAGTCATTCCCTGTTATACTTTTTCTTCTTACTGAAACCAGAAGGCTTTGATGCCGTATCGTCTTTGGGATTTCGGGATTCTTTTTCTGCAAAGTTATCGCGTATTTGGCAAATAGCAAGTCGTGATTCGGTAACAATCTTCCTTTTCCATGTAACATGCAAAAGAGTATTTTTCCCATCAGACTTGCCTTATTGCCTTGTACGCACTTTGAAAAGCAGAAAAAGCTTCCCGATCCCAAGTCCGAAAGGACTTAACGAAAGGGAGAAAATAAATTTAGAGACTATGGCAAAAGATTTCAACAACCGCCTGATTACTCCAGAATTGGAGAAGGCAATGCAGGACTATCCGCTCTATTCCCAGGATAGCAAAAAGAAGGATGCAGTTTGCATCGCAGTGTTTTTCATCGGCAACGCTCGCTGGTACATTCTTGAAGGACAGCGAGAGAATGATGATTTTGTGCTCTTTGGCATCGTTGTAGGTTTGGCTGAGACTGAGTACAGCTACATTTCTGCCAATGAAATGGCAAGTGTGGAGTTGGACGCAACCAAGTTCGGACTCGGCAAGGTCAGAGTGGAGCAGAGAAAGCCATTCCAACCATGTCAGCTTTCTGAAATCATCGACAGAGAGTTGCAGTCTTTTCTCAACAGACTTTACGATTGAAAACATTTTTCTCGGTGGGTAGTGGCTGATGGCTGCTACCTGCCAAGTAACAACACTTAAAGCAATGAACATGGTACAGGTTTACATCAAGGGACAGGAGGATAAGGAGTTGAGCAGCTTTTTGCGCTATTATCCGGTACGTATCAAGAACATCGGTATGGATGCTTTCTTCGACCGCCAGGTTATCTATGATTTCAAGGATGGTCGAAATCATGCAGATGTGGCGAAGTGCGTGGCAAAGATGCTTGTCAAGGTTGTTGGCGAACGTACCGCAGTTCATGGCACAAAGGTCAAGAAGGAAGAGCGAGCAAAGCGCTTGAAGGAAAAGAATAATATTGAGGTGGATGCGAACTTCTTCAAAAACAAGATAGTCTGCATTTGGGACGATGTGGTCACTACCGGCACTTCTTTCTGTGCCTACACCGCACAATTGGAACAAGTCGGGGCGCACGTTACAAACGGCATTTTCCTCGGCAAGACATCTTATAAATACGTACAGCAATGAAAAGAAAGAACATGACAAAGTTTGACAAGGCTGTTTCGGCAGCCTTTACAGGACATCGCTTTTACAACTTCTCACAGCAGGAGGTCATAAGAGAGCGATTGACCAAAGCCATCCTCGAAGCTTACGAGCATGGCATCAGCAATTTTATTTCGGGATTCGCCATCGGTATTGACTTGATGGCAGCCCAGATTGTGCAGTCGTTGAAACCTTCCTGCCCGGGAATGACGCTTACCGCAGCCATTCCTTTCAGAGGTCAGGCAGATAGGTTCAAGCCCAGTGATAGGGTGGTTTATGATGGATTAATGGCTTCTGCAGATGAGGTGATCATCCTTTCAGAATACTATTACACCCGATGTTTTCTTGATCGAGACGAGTTCATGGTTGAGAATGCGTCCCTTCTCATTGCCTTCTATGATGGGAGAGAGAAGGGTGGAACTTACTACACTTTCAAGAAAGCCAACTGTTTGGGCATTACGGTTGTGAATGTATATTGAATAACTCGCTAAATATCAAGCTTATGAATGAATTTGTTGACATCATTGTTATCTACATCGTTCTCCGTGCCATCCTCGCCTTCCTGGGCGCATGGTGGCATGGAGACGGACGCAACGATTTCAGACGAGACCGATAAAAGGATTGGTCTCAATAGTTTTGTGTACTATTTCTCAATGACCTATACGAGCATCATTGCTACAGAAAGTATAGTGACAATCTGGATGAATCTTCGGAAGGCTTTTTCTGGGAAGAGTTTTACCAGACGGATTCCGAGCAAGGCTCCGATTCCTATTACCGGGAGCATCAGGAGGTTCAGCGAGAACGAGCCCCAGGTGATATTGTCCCAGGCAAAGATTTGGAAAGGAACTTTCAGCAGATTGACAACGAGGAAGAACCAGGCGTTAATGCCGATGTATTCCATCTTCTCCTTGCGCATCGAGAGCAGATAGACAGACATTACCGGTCCGGCAGCATTGCCAATCATCGTGGTGAAACCGCCGAGCAGACCGAAGAGGGCAGAATACCACCATTTATGCATCCATCTGTTTTCCTTGCCGAATATTTCGCTCCAAATCATTACAGCCATCGCCAGGGCGAGCGTCCAACCCATCAGTTGGCGGAATCCCTGTGCCGGGACGAGTTTGTCAACAAAAAGTGCTACGAGAAAGCCTAATAAGGCTGTTGGCAAGAGCTTTGCCACAGTCTTCCAGTCGGCTATGCGCTTGTAGTAAGCCACAGCCATGATGTCGGCCATGCAGAGCATCGGCAGGATTACGCCTGTTGATTCCTTGGCTCCAAAAGCCATTGCCATGTAGGGCACGATAAGGAGCATCATTCCCTGCACACCGGTTTTCGACATTCCTATGCACAATGCAGCCAGTGCCAGGATTGACCATTGAAATACGGATAAAGTTTCAATCATTTTCTCTCTTCTTTTTATTTGTTACTATTCTATTTTATTTGTGGGTGCAAAATTACGGCTTCTTTCGTACAATATTATCCATTATATTTGCGTTATCATAGTGGATATTTGCACAAACGCAGATAAATGGAGATTATGCCTATATTAGAACGAAAGATTGCGCACGAAATGATAACTTTGTGCAGTCATATTACTTATCCGGAGTTCGTTCTGCCCCTGCATAAGCATGCGGAGTATGAACTCATGATTTTCACCCACGGCAGCGGAAAGCAGTTCGTGGGCGAGGGCGTTGCGCCTTATACAGAAGGTGATGTTGCGCTGATAGGAAGCAATGTTCCGCATCTTCATCTTTGTAAAAGCCGGATGAAGAGTGGGGAGAATGCTGGGAAAGAAGAACTTAAACCAGGGCTTGAAACAGAACAGGAAGATAGGCTGTATAGTAGTGGCGAAGCCATCCAGTTCAGTCCTCAATTGTTTCCTTCGTCTCTTTTGAATCTACCCGATTACGCCCATATTTCAGAGCTTCTTTCAAAAAGCCAGTATGGAATCCGGTTCTATGATGAGGGTTTGTATGATGAACTCTTAGAGATGATGAAGGCTTTCGATTCATCCACCCACACCTCACGGCTTATCATCCTGCTCCAGATTCTCGACCGCCTGCATCATTGCAAGGAAACGCAACTCTTGTCATCAACAGCTTATAACAATGCCAACAGACAACCTGAGTTGGAGGAGCCTATCGGCAGAATCTACACCTATTTATATAATAACTTCCGTGAGAAGGTGGTGCTGAAGGATGTTGCCGATTTTGTAGGTCAGAATCCGACTTCGCTTTGCCGCTATTTCAAGAAATCCACCGATAAGAGCATCTTCCAGGTGTTGGCAGAAATCCGCATCGAATACGCCTGCAAGCTGCTTGCCAATTCAGATTTGACCATCACAGAAGTGGCTTTCAGTTCCGGCTACAATACGCCGACTCTCTTCTTCGAGCAGTTTCAGAAGATCATCCATCTTACTCCTGCAGAATATCGCAGGGAAATCAATGGGGCTGCTAAGTGATGGCGAAAATTGCAAAGATACTCTATGATATTGCAAACATACAGAACTTTGTTAAGCGGAAAAGTCAGTAACTTTGCACCGTCAAAAGAATAGTTGAAATTTAAAAGATTAGTTTAATTATGGAAAAGGAAATATTATTGAATAATGGAGTGAAGATTCCTACACCGGGCTTCGGAACGTTTCTTACTCCTGATGGAGCAACCTGCGTTGAAGCTGTGAAGGCTGCCATCGCTGCAGGCTACACCCACATCGACACCGCTGCTATCTATAAGAATGAGAAGAGCGTGGGCGAGGGAATCAAGGAAAGTGGAATCAAGCGTGAGAATCTCTTTGTTACCAGCAAGGTTTGGAACACGGAGCGTGGTTACGACAAGACCTTGAAGGCGTTTGACAAGACTTTGAGCGATTTGCAGCTTGATTATCTCGACCTCTATCTCATTCATTGGCCAGCCAACGAATTTCAGTTTGGTAAGGATGCTAATCAGCTGAATGTAGATACTTGGAAAGCGATGGAACGTCTTCATGAGGAGGGCTTGATTCGCAGCATCGGTCTTTCCAACTTCATGCAGCATCATGCAGAGCCAGTAATGGCGAAGGCAAACATCTGTCCGATGGTTGACCAGATAGAGTATCATCCTGGATTCACCCAGAAGGAGTGCGTGGAGTTCTGCCAGAAGAACAACATTCTTGTGGAAGCATGGAGCCCGTTGGGAAGAGGCAATGTTTTGGATAATCCTCTCTTGAAGTCGATTGCTGCCAACCATAACAAGAGCGTGGCTCAGGTAGTTATTCGCTGGGTGATGCAGACAGGCGTGCTGCCACTGGTGAAGTCGGTTACTCCAAGCCGAATCAAGGAAAACTTCGATGTATTCGACTTTGAACTCTCTCAGCAGGAAATGCTTGAAATCGCATCGCTGAAAACTGACAGAATTGGTTCAGACCCAGATACATGTGACTTCTAATACTGTATAGTTTTGGAGTGAAATGCTCCCATAAACATATAAGATGAAAATGTAAAAAGTTACGGAGATAATTCATATTCTCCGTAACTTCTTACATTAAGCCTCCATTTTTGAAGTTATTGGGTTTCCCTCAGTTCTTCTATGAGGTTTTCAAGAATATAATCATCACTCATAAGCTGTAAACCATATTTCGGGTCAGACAGTTGCTGGTACACCTTAGTAGCGTAAAACAAGTTGAGTGCCCTTTCTGCATCAATATGCAGAGCTTCTGCAAGCATCATTATTATTCGGCTTTGTTTGCGCCATAATACAGAATCTCTCATAGTCAATCCTCCTTTTCTATTTGTTCTGACGAAACAAACGACAGATAGTTGTCAACAATCTCTTGGTTCAATATGCAGAGTTGATGATTTACAGCCTTGTATTTCAATTGTCCTAGGGCTTGCTCGGCTGTAATGACATTGTTCTCGTAGTCTTCTACAGTATCAATGACATTATCGTTGGCAACGCCACCTTCCACGATGTCATACATGGTTTGCTTTGTACCTCCTTTACGGCAATCAACTACATATTCCAGCCATTCAAGATTGTAACTGTCGAAGATTTTAATGCGATAATCTTTACTCTTTACCGCATCGTAATCAAATGAATATATAGACAATGTCGGTAGGGCGTTACGTCCTTTTCTTTCAGCAATAGTCTTTGCCCATGACGAAGCCTGTAGGCGCAATTTGGTAAGGTAGAAGCCTTGCCCAAAGTCCACCTTCTTTCTTCCTAATTTAACAAGTGGTTTTCCAACTTGTATATAAGAGCCATGATATAGTGTAATCATACTTCTTTCTCCCAGTTCAATAAAGTTTCACTAATGTCGTCTGCCACCCAGTCAAGGCTTTGTGTATGAAGGTCTTCATACCTTTTTATCAGCCTACGGTGAATCAATCCCTGCTTCAGCAGGCGGTCGTGCATCTCCTTTCCGGAAATACCCAATTTACGTGCTCCACTCTCTATTGCCATAACGGCGAAGTGAATATGTCTGTATGTATCGTTGTCTGTATATGCCATATTCTGTATTCCGTTTATTTTGTATTCTTTATTGTTTCTTCATGCTCTAATCATTTGATAGATATGCGCCTGAATCTATGGGATAAGCCAAGTTCAACCCCATATTGGCACTATATATCTGCAAAAATACAAAAAATATTCAGAAAAGTGATTTAATGAATGAATTTTGTTTGCAGGACGAACTTGATTTAACCTTATTTATATGCTAGAGGGTTGTTGATGGCATCTTGAATAACCAGAAATCCTTAATGACCTTAATGACCGTGACCTTAATCACCGGAAAACGCCCCTAAACATTTATTTGTTTTTCTGATGAAACTCCTTCCTTGTCTTAGCCATTACTTCTGTAGCCCTATCATGGGTCTCTATAAGCAATGGGCTTTTGTGATATTGCACAATCTTGACACCAACAGAGTTGTGCCTTTTCTTTTCCTCGATGCATTGGACAATCAAGTCCGGATTTGCCGACTTTGATGTTGGAGTCTTGTCAAAGTTCTGAATATAGGCAGCGTTGGTCAGGAAGAGAATGTCGGAACCTTCCGGTATTTCCTGCATTACCTTCACCATGAGGGTTAGCATCATTCGAAACTCTGTAGTGTGAAGGTCGCTGATTACATCACGGCTGATGATATTGCCGTTATGCTCAATCACAACGGCAGCACCACCAGCTCGCTCTTTATGGCCATAATCACATGAGCCACCTATCCAAACGTAATATGTAGAAGTATCTTGTGTCATAATTATTTTATCTTCAACGTCCGCAGATATTCCTTCTGCTCAGGCGAGATTCTGTAGCTCTCGATTGCTTTCTGGATGGTCTTGTTGTGCGTCCAGGGAGCAAGACGTTTTTGCTCGATGTAGGGAATCGTTGCGTCCCATTGCTTGGCAAGGGCTGTGGCAAAGAACCAGGCAACCATCATCTTTACGTAATACTCTTCGCTCCTTGCTGATGCAGGAATTTCAAGATACTCTGCCTTGAAGTCTTTATCCAGGTAATGAGACATAAGTATCTCTATTCCAAAGCGACAAGTATAAATGTGTGACGATTTACTCCAAGTCTTGATCTTCGCCAATAGTTCCTTCTTGTGTTTGATAAACACCTTCGGAGACATGATGTCGCAAACTGCCCAGTTGTCCACGAATGGCAGGAAGCTGTCTGTCAGACGAATGCACTCTTCGTAGTCCTTTACCTCTGAAATGAGGAGTCCGTGAAGCATGTTCTCATCGTAGTACTGATGAGGAAGCTGATGAAGGAATTCCTCGCATTCAGCCTCCTTTGTAAATACTTTTGCAAACTTGCGAAGCACAGGAACACGAATACCTATGAAACTCTCCACAGGCACTCCTGGTGTCAGTTTAGCTTGGAAAGCAGCATAATGCTTATCCTGCATGGCGAACAGTCTTTCTTGAAGTGAAGTCATAAATTCTTTGTTTTATAATGCAACATAGAAGGAGCAATTGCCTCTTTATTCCATTCTGCCATATTTCATTTCCACGCCCTCCTTATCATACTGCTTGCGCTTGCCGGTTGGTGGCTCAGTAAGCGTGATGCGAACAACAGCCGTGCGTGAAAGGGAACGGGCGATGCTCTGGTTGAAAGCATCCATGTGTTGAGGAAGGAAACGTTCACAAACTAGTCGGAGCCCATGAATCTTCTCTGCTTCATCGGTCACGATTTCTGCCTTGCCGAATGCAATGGCTGATTTGAATTGCAGGGTGAAACTGCCGTCTTTCGGA
The DNA here is from genome assembly GCF_025151535.1 of Segatella copri DSM 18205. NCBI lineage: Bacteria > Pseudomonadati > Bacteroidota > Bacteroidia > Bacteroidales > Prevotellaceae > Segatella > Segatella copri. Next base: position 1,109,752 of record NZ_CP102288.1, on the reverse strand, counting down.
CCAACCGTAGGCGCACAACGGGTTACGGCTGAAATGCAAACCTCAGGATGAGCCTTAATAGCCTCCAGTTTCTTGCCTTCCAAAGCACCATGAAAATACCAGTTCACATCATCATCTGATGCGAGTGACAGGGGTAAACCATAAGGCTTGCCTTCTTCGTCAATAAAACTGACCGTTATATACGGAGCCTTGTGCATTATTTCCAAAGCCCACTCACTATCCATTGCTCTTGATTCCTTTCTCATTTTTATCCTATTATTTTATATCTGTTATACTAAACACCTTTACCATATCAGAAAAAATACATCTTTCTTGCTATATATATGATCATTTAATATTACTTCTAATGTCTGGATTTGGCTCTGGTTCCGCAGCCATCATTGGCTGTTCCTCAGGAAGTATGTATCTACTGCTGATGTGGAGACCAGAATCATTGTTCGCTTCTATCTCTCCACGCAGTCGTTCTTTCAATTTGGTGTTTCTGTTGATTACCGTCAGATTACGTATTGCATAAGCGAGAGCTTTGGGCTGGCCGATAAGCACACAGATTTTTTTAGCTCTCGTAATGCCTGTATAGATGAGGTTGCGCTGAAGCATCACAAAATGAGTCATCAAAACTGGGATTACCACGATCGGATATTCTGAACCTTGCGATTTATGAATGGTAGAAGCATAGGCCAATGTTAGCTCATCAAGCTCCGTTGCTTCATATTCCACCAGATTGTTGTCAAAGTTGACACAGAGTGTGCGGTCTTCTATGTTGACTTTTTCTACAGTTCCGATGTCACCATTGTACACATTCTTGTCGTAATTGTTACGTATTTGCATCACACGGTCGCCCAACTTATAAGTTGTACCACCACGGCTTATGCCCAATGTAGTTGTATTGAGTGCTTGCTGTAGCATCATGTTCAGGTTGGCTGCACCTACCACGCTTCTTTGCATCGGCGTAAGTACCTGGATGTTGCTTAAAGGCTGATTGTAAGCCTTTGGCAAGCGATACTTCACAAGTTTTACTATTTCTTCAGCCACTTGTTCCGGGTCTTCATTTTTGATAAAGAAGAAGTCGGTCTGCTTGCCGTTGCTCGTATCTGGATAATGCCCTTGGTTGATGGCATGGGCACTCATGACGATTCTACTGGATTGAGCCTGCCGGAAGATGCGGGTTAGTCGAACTACGGGAATCTTCTCGGAGTCAATAATGTCACGCAAAACATTGCCAGCTCCAACACTTGGCAACTGGTCAATATCACCCACAAGCACTAAGCGCATGTGTTCGGGAATAGCCTTCATTAGATTATACATCAATATGATGTCAATCATAGAACACTCATCCACAATCAGCGCATCACCTTCCAGTGGGTTCTCCTCATTCCGTTTGTAACCATCTTGTGGATTAAACTCCAATAGTCTATGAATGGTCTTGGCTTCCATATTGGTAGCTTCGCTCATTCGCTTGGACGCACGGCCAGTAGGTGCTGCAAGCAAAATCCTCATTCCTGCCGTTTTATACGCAGTAATAATACCTTGCGTAGTTGTGGTCTTACCTGTACCAGGACCGCCAGTCAGTACCATCACTTTCGAGCGGATCGCTTGTTGGATGGCAGCAATCTGAACCTCGTCATATTCTATACCAGAGGTCTTTTCAATCGCTTTAATATCAGCCTTCAATCCGAGGTTATTTGCTCCTTGACTATTTATTAAGGTCAAGAGTTTCTTTGCCGTTCCACGTTCAGAATGATAGAATGGAGGCAGATATATAGCTTCATTCTCACGGATGAGATCTTCCGAAGCAATCATCTCTGAAATGGCTTGTCTGATAGGTTCTTCGTCTGCTTCAAGCAGTTTTTTGGCTGCTTCTATAAGCTGCTCTTCTATAGCATATACATGTCCTTCGTTGGAAAGTTCATTCAAAGTGTAACCTATACCACTTTTGCAACGTCTCAAATCGTTTTTCTCGTAGCCCATCTTAGAGGCAATACCATCAGCGGTTTTAAATCCGATGCCCCAAATATCATCTGCAAGGCGATAAGGATTCTCTTTCACGTTGTCGATGCTTTCCTTGCCGTACTGGCGATAAATTTTGGCGGCATAAGCGGTACTTACTCCGTATTGTTGCAGGAAGATCATTACATTCTTGATGTCCTTCTGTTTCTCCCAACTGTCTCGGATTTTCTCTACACGCTTCTTACCGATGCCAGCCACTTCATATAGTCGTTCGATGTCATCTTCAATTACCTCGATTGTATCAGTACCGAACCTCTCAACTATCAGATGAGCATACTTCGGACCAATGCCTTTCACCAGTCCGCTTCCTAAATATTTCTCTATGCCATATACAGTTGCAGGCATCACTTCTTCCCACGTCTCGCATACGAATTGACGTCCGTATCGCTTATCGACTTTCCAGTCACCATTACACAATAGTACAGCGCCCACTGGTACATCCAGCAGGTTGCCTACCAAGGTAACAAGGTCTGAATAATCCTTGACCTTAACCCTCATCACGGAATATCCATTCTCTTGATTTTGGTAGGTAATGTGTTCTACTACGCAACGTATCTTTATCATTTATTTTATGTCTATCTCTGTGAAACGATTAAAAGTTCTGCCGTCCCTCGTAACTTTCCCGAAGAACATGTTTTCTGGGCGAACCCAATAGGCTTGGTCTCCATAGAGAGCCTGATAAACCACCATGCGCTCCTGAGTCTCGGAGTCAAAGGCAGAATGGATGAACTTATATTTGCCGCCCTTGAAGTGCTGGAAATATCTTTCTTCCTTAGCTGAAAACTCCATCAGCATTTTCTGGGCAAGGGGAGCGTACCATGTCTTCACCTCCTGCTCAGTAGGCGTATGACCGCCAGGGAAATGGAAGGCTTGGTTGTAATGCTTCAGGAAGAGAGGGGAGAAGTGAGCCAGGGTGTCCTGCTCACCGAAAAGTCCCCACACACGATCCTTATAATAGGGGTTGCAATGGTCGAACTGCACGGCTTCCAGCTCCGCAAACTCCTCTATCAGCGCCTCGTCAATCACAAGCCGCAGATTGCCGTCCCTTCTCGGTGCCTTGTATTCATGCTCGCCGATTCGTTCCTTCAGAAACTCCGTCATCATGAAATACGGATTGCCGAGCAGGGCAGGAATGCCCACCACCGGAGCCAGCATCTGGGCGAGGAAAGAGCCGCAGCTGTTGCCCAGAAGCAAGTCGGGCTGTTCCCGGTCGATGATGGAGCGAATCTCCTTCAGTGCCTCCTTGGGGTGCAATGGCAGGTCAGGAGTCAGCACCACCGCAGTCCCCTCAAACGCCTCTTTCAAGGCTCTCGCCATCGGACAGCTGCCCGTGGCGAAGAATCCGTGTAGGAATAATATCTTCTTCATGCTTATATTGTATTGTCTGTATCTTTATGTAGTAAATTGGATGGAAGCTGGCTTAAACTCTTGTTTCATTCCTTTTTCCTTACTTCCCAATGACCACTATAGCCACTGCCAACATACACAATATGAGGCATTTTTGCGATACGACGCTTGATGGTTATAATGCTTTTCCCTGATAGTTGAGCCAGTTCACCTGTTGTTATTTTAGGATAAACAGCTACTTGATATTCTATCCATTTATCTAAGTCTTTTCCTTGAGTGCCACCTTGAGGGACATCTTGAGTATCACCTTGAGTATCACCTTGAGTATCACCTTGAGTATCACCTTTATTTTCCACAAAGTTTACCTCAATATCAGGATGAGATTCCTGCCAGGCTAAGATCATATTCGGGAATGTGACAGTAAACTGGGCACGGTCGGAGAAGAAGCTTGGAAGCATCCTTTCCTCAAAGTAGGGAAGTGCTTTGATTGGTTTGATGATTTTGCCCATGCCCGAACCTTTACGCTCCATATAACCCAACTGAGCAAAGATATCTGCGATAACCGGATTGCGTCTGACAGAAGGAATATCTTCTAAGTTCATCGTCTGGATAAGTCTTCCTTCTGGCATGGAACCTGGAGAATATATCACCATACGGTCATCGAACATATCTACATGCACCTCGCTACCTTGAATCAGATAGTCGCGATGAGTCAGGGCATTCACTACAACTTCCATCACGCAACGTTCCATATATTGAGGAATCTCAATGCGCTGCATCGGTTCTTTATACCAAAGGGTACGATTGTTGCGACGGATGAAGGACATGGTGTCTTCAAGAAGAGTTACAAGTCCGCCTGTAATCTCTGCGCTGTCGAGAGCATCGATGCTTCCTCCTGCTTTTGTCTTGCCGTTCCATCTTGTGCAGAACACACGGCTTTGGCGCAATGGACATTCGTCTGCCATCAACAGACCGGCATAGGTAAGTATTCCCTTGTTGTCAACCAGGCCAAACGAGCGGTAGAGCTTATTGTCGAAGCTTAGACCATTCCAGGCATAGTAGCGGCTGCGAATCTTTGAAAATGCATAATCTTCAAACATTTCATCGCTTGGGCGGGCGTCGAATGAAGAGTTGCGACCTCTTAGTACCAGACGCTTATGTTCGGTACTATCAGCCACAACCGATTCGCTGCCAATGCGCACAAAGGTTTCAAGAACGCTGTCGCCAATATAATAATAAGGTGTATCTTCACCGCCATGCACATGAAGAATGAGCAGTTCCTTGTCTTCTACACGCTCTATCTTTAAGTCGATTTGGGGCATAGGGTCTATGCGCTCCTTGATTTTCTGACTGATAAATTCTGCATCAGCCTTGGCATCGTTCAATCCTATGATAGTATCGTCATCGGCAATACCAAACAATAGGCAGCCGCCACCTCCATTGGCAAAGGCACTGACGCTCTTTAGCCAACTTTTCACTTTACGGCGTTCCACTTCCTGCTTCTTATCGTATTCAGTAGTCTCACCTATATATTTTGCCATGTCCATGTTTACTTAATTTTATGATTAAACAATATATCTGCAAAAATACAAAAAATATTCAGAAAAGTGATTTTATGGATGGATTTTGTTGGCAGGGCGAACTTGATTTAACCTTATTTTATATAAGGTAGAGGGATATTTTGAAAAACCGAAATCCTTAATGACCTTAATGACCTTGACCTTAATGACCGGATTCTTGGGGGATTGAAAATGATAATGACCCTTAATAACTTTGACCCTTCATGACCGGATTTTAGGTAGAAACAAAAAGACCGCTCTCCTCGTATTGAGGTGAGCGGTCGATTTATTTATGGATGAGTCTGCTTATTATAATAAGGTAGACTCCATGTTCTTTATCCCATGCAGCTCGTTACTCCGAGCGTAGTAGCGATAGCGGTCAGTATGCTGATGGCTATCTGCAGAATTGTTTTCCAAGTGTTCGCTTTCATTTTTTTTGAATGTTGAGTGTTGACTTTTTGGGGGCGGATAGGCTTGGCTAGGGGCTAGCACCCTAGCCAGTCTATCCTTTGGCTATTCAAGGCCGTCGCCAGTATCGTCCTTGCCGGTAGTGCCGCCGCCTGGTTCAGAGCCTTGGCCGTCGCTGCCGGTCTGACCGGTGTTTGAACCGCCTGGGGTAGAACCGCCTGGCGTATTATCCGGAGTAGTTGGGGCGTTGAGGTCAACGTTGGTCTTACCCTCCTTAATCGCCTTGATAACGGCTGCCTGAGCGCTGCGGCTGGCTACGAGGTTGAACTCGGCGTCATCGCGAAGGTTCTTGAACTCCTGACCAGGCTCCCACTGAACCTTCACACCGGTGATGTTCTGCGCGGTGAACTTGTCAGCATCCTCAGCACCCTTCGAGGTGAGAAGGAGAGAGAAATCACCGAGATCGCCCAGACGGATTTTCTTGCCCTCAAGCAACATCTCACGCATGCAGTCTACGGCAATGTAGAGGATGGCGCTGATGTCAGCTCTCGAATAAACACTGCCATGAGAGGTGATGTGCTTGGCAAACTTCTCGATGGTCATGATGTCGGTGTACTGTGAGATGGCGAAAGCATTCTGCTTCTCGGTCTTCACGAGTTCCAGGTCCTTTGGGTCAGGATTCTTGCCCTCTTTCTTTGCCTGGTTGATGCGTGACTTAGCCTGGTTGATTTCCAGAAGATTTGCGTTCACGCTACGCATTACGATGCTGTAATTAATCATACTATGTTATGCTTTAAAGAGTTTATTTAATCACAATTTCCCAGATGCTTTTTTCTTGTCCTTTTCAGAGTCTTCATTGATGACCGGCGCCTGTCATCTTTTGCTCCCTGTCTCGGTCTTCATAGATGACCGCCTTTAGGTACAAGATAGCTTTCTTTCGATTGCTGATGCAAAGGTACGAAAAAGCACTGTAGGAAGCAATACTTTTCCGGCAACTTGAATTCAGTTTTCCGGAATCTTGTGAAATGGAGCCTTTCGAGAGTAGGTGAAGAGATTCATGGCAACGGCCTGCATCCGGTCATTAGTGACCGGTCATTATCGGTCATTAAGAAAAATCACTTCCGGTCATTTAGCCCCTATAATATATATTAAATATTTTAATATTATATTATAGCTCTTTTTTCGCCCCCGAAAACCTTAATGACCGAAAATGACCGGGCATTAATGACCGGATTCTGAGGCTTTAATTAATACTCTTTTATGCTAGTATTGTACTTGTAATTTGTTTTGTATTAATGATTTATAATAAGACATTTATTTTTTTGTCTGTATATAAATGTATGGGAATAAACTACATATGTCAGCGTCCTTTCCTACAATATCGTTGCTTTTTTGCCCCACTTTTCGCCTTCCCTTCGCTCTCATTTCAGCCATAAATGCCCTTTCTTTGGAGCATGAATTGATGTGAGGAAGAGCATTTTTCACCCTGATTGAGGGGATAAAAACACCTTCCTAACTCCCATATTTTGCATTTTCCGTTAAATAACGTGATAAAATTCTTTGGTTTGCCAACTTTTTATTATCTTTGCTAGCAATTAACAAAATATTGACGTAGAAATAGTCCGGAAAGCTAGAAACTACATAATAACAATACTAAGATGAGAAGGGATAACCTATTGTTATATAACTATTTAGTATGTATATTTTGTGTGTGAAGCGAATCCTGTATATTGGGTTATGAATGGAATATATATTTACTTTTCAAATCATAGCATTCGCTTTTTATGCATTCTTCCAATACCTGTTTTCAGCGATGAAAAACGGAAAAATTAGAGCTTTCTGATTACATAAACCCCTTTTTTAGCCCATGAATAGCCGATTTTGCACTTTAATTCATGCCCTCATCGAGCAGCTGAAGGAGGAATATCCATTAGCCACGATTCATGGTCATAATGAATTTGCCAACAAAGCCTGCCCCTGCTTTGATGTGAAGAAGGAGTGGGGCTAACAGATAGGGAACGCGCTGCGTTCCCTATTTTCGTTATCTATTATTTCCAGATGCAACATGTGGAGTAACTACTCAGCACCCCTATAGAAAACTTCTCGTTAATAAAGCATAAACTTGATTTTGCTTATTTTCTTCATCATTACAAACTTTTTAATGATTGAGTCGATGAGGACGTAGGCTGTTTAAAACAGTTCATTTAACGAGTTCTTTTCCGATGATGCCTCCAACATGTCTCCTTTGTCTATTATCGCCCTTCAACAGATTATCTGCCAGGAGATGCGTTTTTGCATTCCCCGTAAGTCAAAAGTCTGCGTTAAGGGATGTAAATCGTGATTTTGCCATGTGGAGATAAATGCTTATCTTTGCACCAAAAAATGGCAAGCGACTGTACTGACATAGATGTTGTTTTGCGCCAGATAAACCAGCGTCTGCGCAAACTTGAGAAGTCCGACTCCGAGAAGACTGAGGAGATCGGACGTCTCAACCGTGTCATTAACCAGAAGGACGTGGAGATACATAATCTAAAGACAGAACTTGCTTCCACAAAGGCTGAACTAGCCGTTGCCAAAAAGCGCATCAAGGAACTCGAGGGTGCTGATGACGATACATCAAGTACACCAGGAAAGCCCGAGAAAAACAGCAGTAACAGCAGTATCCCTCCATCCCAAGAAAGTATCGCTTCCCGTGAGCTGCGCAGGACCAAGTCTCTTCGCAAGCCAAGCGGAAAGCCGAGCGGTGGACAGCCTGGCCACAAGGGTCACACACTGCAGACTATAGCAGAACCAGACGTAATTGTAAAGCACGAACCCGTCTATTGTAAATGTTGTGGTCGGCTCTTGATTGATATACCATGCCAAAAGATCCGTAAGACACAAATTGTTGATATCAAGGTGGTCGTAGAGACCTGCGAGGAACAGTATTACGAGAAGGTCTGTGAATGCGGTTGCGTAAACAACTGCGAAGCTCCCAACTGTCGTATCAAGTATGGTGACAACCTCCGTGCACTGGTGACATACCTTAATGTAGTGCAGTGTATTCCGTTCAAAAGGATTGCAGAACTTATATCCGACCTGTCCGGCCAGAATATAAGTGAGGGAACAGTGCAGAACATACTCAAAGAGAATAGCGGCAAGGCAGACTGTGCATATGAGGAAATACGCAAGAGGCTGGAAACAGCGTCAGTCGTAGGAGCCGATGAAACTGGTGCTACGGTAGGAAAGCATCTGCATTGGAACTGGATATTCCAGAACGACCTGCTTACATACGTGTTCCAGTCAGAATCGCGAGGTCAGAAGGCCATAGATTCCAAGTTTCCAAAGGGACTTCCCTATTCGACACTTGTGACTGACAGACATCAGAGCTACTTCAGGATGAATGTTAAGGACCATCAGGTCTGCCTGGCTCATCTTCTTAGGAATGCAGAGTATCTGAACGAACTGGATCCAAACCAGAACTGGTCACGGAGATTCATCCATCTGATAGAACACTCTATAAATCTCAGAAGAGAGGACAACATTACCTCTAGAAAGATAAAGGTACTGAAGACAAAGATGAAGAACCTCTTGGGTGAAAGCCTCACGCATTTAGATAACGAGTTTGAGAAATTCAAGAGGGGTATCCTTAAAGTCAAAGACTACCTATTTACCTTTCTCTCCAATCCAAGTGTGCCTTACGAGAACAATGCCAGTGAGCGGGGAGTTAGGAAAATCAAGATAAAGCAGAAAGTCAGCGGTTGCTTCCGAACAGACAGCGGTGCCGATGATTTTGCCAAGTTGCACTCCATTGCTGAAACTGCTATGAAGAACGGAAATTCTAAATTCAATGCAATTCTTGCTGTAGTACAACAGTAAGACGATTACTCATGCCCATAGGGGTGCTGAGTAGTTACCATGTGGATGTTGCTGATAGTATAGCTTTCTCTTGGATTTTTGGCTAAATGATATGCTAAATAATAATAAAATATCTCTCTGACAGATATGGCACATAGCCAAATGCAAGAGCATATTATTTTCAGATGGATGAGCCTCAAAAGTACAATAGAATACCTCGGTGAATGGGAAAAGCTATATAATCCGAATTTTAATTGTACCGAATTCGATACAATTAAAAATGCAGCAGGAAGCAACAACTTCGTGCTTTCTGTAAAGGCATGGATTCAAAGAACAGGTGCAATAGGCATCATGGCAAAAGCTGGCCGATATGGTGGAACTTATGCTCATCGAGACATTGCGTACCACTTTGGAATGTGGATTAGTCCTCGTTTCCAGCTTTTGTTGGTAAAAGAGTATCAACGTCTTAAAGCTGATGAGCAGAAACAATTGTCATGGTCTGCCAAGCGGGAACTATCAAAGATAAACTATCGCATTCACACGGATGCTATCAAAGTTAATCTCATTCCTGCGGAAGTGACTCGTGAGCAAGCTGCCATGAAATATGCTGATGAAGCGGATGTACTCAACATAGCGATGTTCGGCATGACTGCGAAACAATGGCGTGAGCAGAATCCCGACAAGAAAGGCAACATTCGTGACTATGCCAGTATTAATGAACTTATCTGTCTCTCAAATATGGAGAATCTCAACGCTGTATTTATCAATGATGGTATGGCGCAGTCTGAGCGACTTATCAAACTCAATCAGATTGCCATTCAGCAGATGAAAATTCTTGAAGATACAGGCGGAAGAAACTTATTAAAATAAAGATGAATATGGCAATAAAGGATAAGGATGGAAATACGGTGGGATGCATTTTTATCAGATGCATCCCCCTATGTAAATCCATATATTTCTTGTAGCGGCTTTAAACTTTGTCTTCTATCTTTGTGAATAGGCATTTCCCTTTTCTATAATCGTTGGGAGAAATTCTTTTTTTGTCATCAAATTCTAATTTATAGTCTTCAACATCCCATTCCCAAGCTTCTAGCATTACATAATGTTGGTCATATAGAATCCAAATGAGTTTATCCCAAAGATAATTCGTTGCTTTAGGAACCATTGTGACTTTACTTCCAGGCTTACCACTTGGTCTATTTGCTTTTACCTGGTATCTTTGATGATTAAAAACAAAATCTGCACCTTTACTTACTGCGGTTTTATCCTGCATGTAAACAGAATAATCACTTTCTGACATTCCAACTAACATCGCTGCATCAAATTCAGATATAACAGAAGTAATCTGTGGCGCAACACCATATTTTGATTGCCATTGCAAGGCAATCTCAACAAGTTTATCTCTTAACATAATAATCCATTTCTTGATATTTGCTATATATTAAAAACAGCAAAATTATTTCCCGATGCAAAAGTGCTTGAAGATATTGTTTAGCGTTTCCTGGCTACTGATCTGTCCGCCAGTGATTTCGCCCAATTCTTCCAACACCATTTTCAGGTCTTCGGCGATGATGTCGCCGCTCATGCCCATTTCCATCGACTCCAATACTCGGGAGAGGGAATCATGGGCACGGAGTAGGGCCTCGTAGTGGCGGGCACTCGTTATGATGACATCGTTCTCGGTAATCTCAGGAATATCAGCGGCTTTTACTAATGCCTGCTCCAGGGATGAAACGTTCTCGCCTGTGCGGGCACTGATGAAGAGTGGGGCTTCTGATTCACTGGAATCTGAACCACAGGAATGGGTGAATTTATCGAACGCAAGTTTATCATTCTCAAGTTTATCCATCTTATTAAATACTACCAGCAGCTTCTTGCCCTGGTTCTTCAGCTTCATCTCCTCGATTTCTGAGGCTGACGGCTGCTCATCTAATAGCCAGATTACTATCTTCGCCTCTTCCATCTTCTGGAAAGTGCGCTCTATTCCGATGTTTTCTACCACATCATCCGTCTTTCGGATTCCGGCTGTGTCAATAAAGCGGAAGGTGATTCCGTCGATGAGGGTGGTGTCTTCGATTACATCTCGGGTGGTTCCGTGAATGTCGCTCACGATAGCCTTCTCCTCGTGAAGCAGACGGTTGAGCAGGGTGCTCTTGCCCACATTCGTCTTGCCTACGATGGCTACGGCTACTCCCTGCTTTAGGGCATTACCGGTTTCGAAGGAGTGGGCGAGGGTGGTAATCTTGTGATTGATTTCTTCGGCTAGTGCCTGGAGTTCGCTGCGGTCGGCAAACTCCAGTTCTTCGTGGTCGCTGAAGTCGAGCTCCAACTCCAGGAGCGAAGTCATCTTTAATAATTTTTCGCGAAGGAGGGAGAGTTCGTTGCTGAAATGACCCTTCAGTTGGCTGAGCGCCATCTTGTGGGTTGCCTTGTTGGTAGAGGCGATGAGATCAGCTACGGCTTCTGCCTGAGAGAGGTCCATCTTGCCGTTGAGATAGGCACGACGGGTGTATTCGCCCGGTTCTGCCTGGCGACATCCTACCTCCGTAAAGCGATGGAGAACCTGCTGAAGAATGTATCGGCTGCCATGACAGGAAATCTCGGTGGAGTTCTCGCCTGTATAACTGTGGGGTGCACGGAACACGCTCACCAGTACATCATCGATGGTGTTGCCATCCTTATCCTTGATTTCGCCATAATGCAGCGTGTAGGGCTTGGCTTCTTCCAGGGATTTGCCGTTGGCAGACTGGAAGATTTTGTCGGTGAGGGTAATGGCGTCGGAGCCACTGAGTCGGATAATTCCGATAGCACCGCCGGCTGGGGTTGCCAGGGCGCAGATACATTCTTCTTGATTCATTTTTTTATTGTTTAAATTCTATCTAATACAACCTTGATGAGATTGTCGATGGTGCTCTTGTAGCCGGTGTTGGCGCTGAGGGCACGGCGGTTGGCGATGACCATGCAGCAGGTTAATGCCTTATGACCGAGGAGAAGAGAAAGACCGGCGAGGGCTGAACTCTCCATCTCGAAGTTATTGACACGCAGACCGTTATACTCGAATGCTTCAATCTTCTGATTAAGTTCCGGGTCGGCAAGTGGAGCACGGAGTTCGCGGCCCTGAGGTCCGTAGAAACCGCCACAGGCTATGGTGATTCCGCGTACCATATCATCGCCGGCTATCTGGTTGAGCAGTTCCGGATTGTTGTCTACACAGTATGGGTTGCCAATCTGGTCGTTCCATTTTACCTGGCGCTTGAATTCTGCCTCTGTTTCAAGGTCGCAGATTTCGTTGCGACGGGCATAGAAGTTGATGAGTCCGTCGAAACCGATGCTCTTCTGCGAGGCTACGAAGGTTCCGGCAGGGCAGTTGAGCTGCAGGCCGCCGCAGGTTCCGATGCGCACGAGAGTGAGCGTGGTGTGCTCAGGTTTCTCGGTGCGGGTTTTGAAATCGATGTTCTTCAGCGCATCGAGCTCGTTGACTACGATATCGATATTATCGCATCCTATTCCGGTGCTCTGCACGGTGATTCGCTTGCCTTTATATGTGCCGGTGATGGCGTGGAATTCCCGACTTGAGACTTCGCATTCCTTCTCATCGAAATGGGAGGCTACGAGGGCTACGCGACCTGGGTCGCCAACGAGGATTACTTTATCAGCCACTTGTTCCGGGCGTAGATGAAGGTGGAAGCAGCTTCCGTCTTCATTGATAATCAATTCTGATTCTGCAAAATATTTGCTCATAGTTCTCTTGATTTTAAGTTATACATTATTTATATTAGTGCTTTGCGCCCCTCTGTGTTTAAGATAAGCAAAGATACGAATAAAAAATGAAATGCGATATTTTTTTAATGATTTTAAACAGTAAAAAACACGAAGGGCAAATCCCGAAAATGGAACTTGCCCTTCTCTTTCAAATCTCTCTTCTTTTATATACTAGTTTTTGCTCCACACGCCCTGAAAGGGCAGAAGCTCCTAGCCCAGGGCATCGCCCTGGGTAATTACGGACGCAAACCTGTCGCCCTGTAAGGGCAAAAGCTTTAAAATACCGGGCAATATACAAAGCTTTTGCCCTTACAGGGCGCCTTGCTAATTGCTATTATACCCAGGGCGTTGCCCTGGGCTAGGAGCTTTTGGGCCTTCAGCCCGCACTTAAACCACTTGCTAAACTTGGGTTATGAATTCATAGAGAGCAGGAACTCGTCGTTGTTGCGAGTATGCTGCATATTCTTGTGGATGGTGCTCATCGCCTCGATAGAATTCATGTCAGACAGATACTTGCGCAGAATCCACATGCGGTCGAGCGTTGTCTTGTCCTGCAGCAGATCGTCGCGACGGGTAGACGAAGAAATGAGGTTGACAGCAGGGAAGATGCGCTTGTTGCTGAGTGAGCGGTCGAGCTGCAACTCCATGTTACCGGTTCCCTTGAACTCCTCGAAGATGACTTCATCCATCTTGCTACCTGTATCGGTGAGGGCGGTAGCGATGATGGTGAGCGAACCGCCGCCTTCGATGTTACGCGCAGCACCGAAGAGTCGCTTAGGTTTCTGGAGGGCGTTTGCATCCACACCACCGGTGAGCACCTTACCAGATGCAGGAGCTGTGGTGTTGTAGGCACGGGCGAGACGGGTGATGGAATCGAGGAAGATGACAACATCGTGTCCGCATTCTACCATTCTCTTAGCCTTCTCGAGCACGATTCCGGCAATCTTGACATGGCGCTCTGCTGGCTCGTCGAAGGTAGAGGCGATAACCTCTGCATTCACGGTGCGTGCCATGTCGGTAACCTCCTCAGGACGCTCGTCGATGAGCAGCATCATGAGGTAAGCCTCAGGATGGTTGGCTGCGATGGCGTTGGCAATATCCTTCATGAGGATAGTCTTACCGGTCTTTGGCTGAGCCACGATGAGCGCACGCTGACCCTTACCGATTGGCGAGAAGAGGTCTACGATGCGGGTGCTGAGATTGGTGGTGCGGCGGTCGCCACAGAGATTGAACTTCTCATCAGGGAAGAGTGGGGTGAGGTGCTCGAAAGGAACACGGTCACGAACCTCTGACGGGTCACGGCCATTGATCTTGATGATGCTGGTGAGCGGGAAGTATTTCTCGCCCTCGTGAGGCGGACGCACCTTGCACTCGATGACATCGCCAGTCTTCAGACCGAACTTCTTGACGAAGCTGGATGCTACATAAACATCGTCCGGTGAAGAAAGGTAATTGTAATCGCTGCTGCGCAGGAATCCGTAGCCCTCTGAAATCACTTCGAGCACACCGTTGGATTTCACGAGATTGCTGAAATCGTAGGCTGGTGCTTCCTGCTTGTTCTTGGCTGCAGGGGCAGCAGCAGGTGTGTGCTGGTGAGAAGTCTGTGGAGTGGTAGGACGGTCGAAGATGTCGACAGTAGGAATGGCAGCCTGGTCTTCGATAGGAATGTCGACTACTGGGATGAAATCGGTTCCATCGCCCGGATCACCCTTCCAGGTTCCGTCTGCATCGAGTTCTACCTTCATACCTTCAGTATAGTAGATAGGAGCTGACTCCTGTTTCTTATCGGTTGCAGTTTTTTCAGTAGCTTCTTCCTTTGCGTCCTCAGCTGGAGCCGGAGCGGCTGCCGGAGCTGGAGCTGCTGCGTTCTGTGCATTCATCTTAGCCTGGAGCATCGCCTGCAAATCACCGCTGATGTTAGCGCTCTCAGCGTTTCCGGCAGAGAACTGCTCTTCAGGAACGGCAGCTTGCTCAGGTGCTGCCTGCTCAGGTGCTGCCTGCTCAGGAGCTGTCTGCTGGTTATCGGCTGTTGCCTCTTCCGGCTGTTCTGCCTCAGTAGCAGCCTGCTGGTTAGCCGTCGCCTGTGCATCTTTCGCCATCTGCGCTTCTATCTCGGCTTTTACCGCCTGATGCTTTCTGATGGCAGCTGCTCTGGCTTCTGCAATAGCTTCGAGTTCTGCCTTGCTTCTTCTGCCGCGGTGTTTCGGGAAGTTGGCAAGTACCTGAGCCTCGATGTCTTCGCCTGATTGGTTTAGAGTCTGCTTCTGGGCAGCTGATTGTAAACTCTGCTCTGCCGGGCTGAACTGGATTTCTTCCTCAACCGCTGGGGCTGGGGCAGTTTCGCTCATAGCCTGAGGAGCAGTTTCGCCGCCGTTAGGACCCAATACCTGGTTCTTCTGCACGTCGAAATTCTCTCCTTCATTTCCGTGTACGGAATAAACACGGTCTTCTTTCTTGGTTGCAATGCGGGTGCGCTTGCGCTTAGGGGCTGCTTCAGGAGCTGGCTGTTCTGCCTGGGCGTCGAGAATGGCGTAGACGATAGTTCCCTTGTTATCGCTCTTCTTTACCTTGGCTCCAAGTTCCTTGGCAATGTCCTTCAACTGAACGACACTCTTTGCTTGTAATTCTTCTTTGCTATACATATATTATATATTGTATATTAATGATTTTCTTTCTGAAATGTCGCGTTTCTGAATGGAAACACGGTATTGATTGATAAATTCGTGTGCAAAGATAATTAAAAAATTTGTTTCTGCCAAATATTTTGCCTATCTTTGCACAAAAAAAATAAAAATGGCTAGTCAAATACCCTATTTAGACGTTCAAAACCTCACCAAACGCTTTGGTGCACAGGTTCTTTTTGATAATATTTCCTTCTCTATCGCTGAAGGACAGAAAGTGGGACTCGTGGCGAGAAACGGCACGGGAAAGTCTACGCTCATGTCGGTGCTGATGGATAAAGAGGGCCACGAGAGCGGAGACATCATCTACCGACGCGACTTGAAGGTGGGCTATCTGGAGCAGTCGCCGCAGTTTGATCCGGAGGAAAGTGTGCTGCAGGCGTGCTTCAATCATGAGGATGATCCGGAGAAGGTGCTGAAGGCGAAACAGATTCTCACACAGCTGCACATTACCAACCTGGAACAGCCGATGGGACAGCTCAGCGGCGGACAGCAGAAGCGAGTGGCGCTGGCGAATGTGCTGATTACGGAACCCGACTTCCTGATGCTGGACGAGCCGACCAACCACCTGGACCTGGAGATGATAGAGTGGCTGGAGGGTTATCTGAACCGCGGCAACAAGACCATCTTCATGGTTACGCACGACCGATTCTTCCTGGACAAGGTGTGCAATACGATTCTGGAACTCGACGACCGCACCATCTACACCTATCGTGGCAATTATGCTTATTATCTGGAGAAGAGGCAGGAGAGAATGGACAATCTGAGAGCCGAAATTCAGCACTCGAAGAATCTCTACCGCAGGGAACTCGACTGGATGCGCCGCCAGCCTCAGGCGCGCGGACACAAGGCGAAATACCGCGAGGATGCTTTCTACGAGCTGGAGAAGGTGGCAAAACAGCGCATCGAAGACAGGCAGGTAAGGTTGAAGGCTTCTACCGTTTATATAGGTTCGAAGATTTTTGAATGCCAGTATGTGAGCAAGGCTTTCGACGACAGGGGGCAGAAGAAGGTGATTCTCGACAACTTCTACTACAACTTTGCCCGCTTCGAGAAGATGGGTATTGTGGGTAATAACGGAACGGGAAAATCGACCTTCATCAAGATGCTGCTGGGCGAGGTTCAGCCCGACAGCGGCAAGTTTGACATCGGCGAGACGGTTCGCTTCGGCTATTTCTCGCAGGAGGGACTGAAATTCCGTGAAGACCAGAAGGTGATTGACGTGATTACGGAGATTGCTGATTACATAGATCTGGGCGGCGGCAAGCACATGACGGCTTCGCAGTTTCTGCAGTTCTTCCTCTTTACGCCTGAGGAGCAGCACAACTACGTTTACAAGCTGAGCGGCGGCGAGAAGCGCAAGCTTTACCTCTGCACGGTGCTGATGAGGAATCCGAACTTCCTTGTGCTGGACGAGCCGACCAACGACCTAGACATCCAGACGTTGCAGGTACTGGAAGAATATCTTCAGGATTTTGCGGGTTGCGTCATCGTGGTGAGCCACGACCGCTATTTCATGGACAAGGTAGTAGACCATCTGCTGGTTTTCAAGGGCGAAGGCGAAATACAGGATTTCCCAGGCAACTATACGCAGTACAGGGAATGGAACCGGATGCAGGCGAAGGACGAGGCGGAACAGGTGAAACCGGCAAAGAGCGGAAATGCAACGGCAGAAAGCGACGGAGCAGGCACGGCAAAGCGCGACGCCAATTTTGAGAACAAGCGCAAGATGAGCTACAAGGAGAAGCGCGAATATGAGCAGCTGACTCAGGAAATAGATGCGCTGACCGAGGAACAGAAGAAGCTGGAAGAGGAACTCTGCAGCGGAAATCTATCGGTTGAGGAACTGACGGAGAAAAGCAAGCGCCTGCCTGAAATCAAGGATGAACTTGATGAGAAGGAAATGAGATGGCTGGAACTGGCTGAAATGCTCTAGACTTAGAAGTACGGGCTGAAGGCACAAAAGTTCTAACGCCTCTCGCCCTGAAAGGGCAGAAGCTCCTAGCCCAGGGCAACGCCCTGGGTATAATGGCAATCAACAAGGCGCCCTGTAAGGGCAAAAGCTTTGTTTATTGTCCGGTATTTGAAGGCTTTTGCCCTTTCAGGGCGACAGGTTTGCGTCCGAAATTACCCAGGGCGTTGCCCTGGGCTAGGGGCTTCTGCCCTTTCAGGGCGTGCTGCTTGCAGGTTCTCATGGGCTAGGAGTGACCTTTACCTATCTGCAATATGATGGTTATCGTTGATTCAGGGCGTGCGGCGACAAAAATAATAAAAATAATAAAATAGAAAGAATGGAAATTAAGAAATCAGAATTTACAATATCGGCTCCACGAGTGAGCATGTGTCCGAAAGATACGAAGGCTGAATATGCTTTCATCGGCAGAAGTAATGTGGGAAAATCGAGCCTCATCAATATGCTCTGCAACCACAAGGGTTTGGCTAAGACTTCAGCCACACCGGGTAAGACGCTGCTTATCAACCACTTCATCATCAACAACGAATGGTATCTGGTTGACCTTCCTGGCTATGGTTTCGCCAAGCGTTCGAAGACCGTACAGAAGCAGCTGGAACAAATGATAAGCAGTTATATTCTGCAGCGCCAGCAGTTGGCTAATGTCTTTGTGCTCATCGACGTGCGCCACGACCAGCAGAAGATAGACCGCGAGTTTGTAGACTGGTTGGGCGAGAGCGGCGTTCCTTTCTGCATCGTCTTTACCAAGGCCGACAAGTTGGGTCCGGTCAAGGCTCGCATGAATGCGGAGAAATGGATGCATGCGCTGGAAGACCGCTGGGAAGCACTTCCACCTTATTTCATTACCAGTAGTGAAAAGAAGCTGGGACGCGATGAGGTGCTCGACTATATTGATGAAATCAACAAATCGCTCGCCGGAGAATAATCTTTCGGGAGAGAATAAACCAATAGAGAATGAAACAGATTAATTGGGGATTTATCGGCTGCGGAGAAGTAACCGAAAAGAAAAGCGGACCGGCTTTCAACGAAGTGGAGGGTTCGCAGGTGGTGGCTGTGATGAGCCGAAGCGAGAACAAGGCACGCAGCTATGCTGAGCGCCATCATGTGCGCAAATGGTACACGGATTCATCGGAATTGATAGAAGACCCCGATGTGAATGCTGTTTACATCGCCACGCCACCTTCTTCTCACGCCACCTTCGCCATCATGGCGATGCGTGCGGGCAAACCCTGCTATATTGAGAAACCGCTGGCAGCGAGCTACAACGACTGCATCCGCATCAACCGCATCAGCGAGCAGACGGGTGTTCCCTGCTTCGTAGCTTACTATCGCCGTTATCTTCCTTACTTCCAGAAGGTAAAGGAGATTATCGAGAGCGGAACCATCGGTAACGTGGTGAATGTTCAGGTGCGCTTCTCGGTTCCTCCGCGCGATCTCGACTTTCAGAGCGGCAAGGAAATGCCTTGGCGACTGCAGCCGGATATTGCGGGCGGCGGCTATTTCTACGACCTGGCTCCTCATCAGATAGATTTGCTCCAGAATCTGTTTGGTGTGATTACCCGTGCGCACGGCTATCCTGCCAACAGAGCGCATCTTTATCAGGCTGAAGATACGCTCTCGGCGTGCTTCTTCTTTGAGAGCGGAATTCCGGGCAGCGGAAGCTGGTGCTTCGTGGGACATGAGAGTGCGAAGGAAGACTGCATCGAAGTGATTGGCGAGAAAGGTTCGCTCTCATTCTCGGTGTTCACTTACCAGCCGATAGAAGTGATTACGAGCGAAGGAAAGAACTTGATTACGGTTCCGAATCCGCCTTATGTGCAGCTGCCGCTCATCAAGAGTGTGATTCAGCATCTGCAGGGAATAGGAAAATGCGACTGCACCAGCGTTTCGGCTACGGCCGTCAACTGGGTGCTGGACCGAGTATTGTGGAAGAACTGATTTTTTACAAAATCATCATCAGGATTAGAGCGTAAGTTATGAAGAGATGTTTCTGTATAGTAGGATTTATCTGTTCCCTTGCCTGCACTTCGGCAAGAGCAGGGGAGCCCGTGGATTCTACTATGCTGGGAACGCTCTCCAACAAGACGATGTTCATGTCCAATTCCCAGGACAGCCTCGTGAAAGAGCGCCATCGCAAAACCTTCTTCCATCAGGTGGGAGATGTGTTCACCCGGTTCTTCAGAGAATTCAACAGTACGGATTCGGCTTATATCGAAGACCAGCATTACAATTATACGGTGATGCTGCAGAACACCAATACCTACGAGGAATATACGCTCCGAAACAGAGAAGGACAGAGCATTTCCTTCTCGCCTGATCCTTCTTACCGACTGGGGCCTTATCTGGGCTGGCGATGGGTGTTTCTGGGTTATACGTTCGACCTGAAGCACATTAATTTCAGGAATAACCACACTAATAAAAAGGAGTTTGACCTGAGCCTCTACAGCAGTCTGCTGGGAATAGACCTGTTCTGGCGACAGACGGGAAATGACTATCACGTTCGGCGGATGAATCTGGGTGAGCACATCGATTGTGACCCTATCCGCAAGGCTCCTTTCGACGGTTTCAAATCGAGCATCAAGGGATTCAATCTTTATTACATCTTCAACCATCGCCGCTTCTCTTATCCTGCCGCCTATTCGCAGAGTACGGTGCAGCGGAGAAGTGCCGGTTCCATGCTTCTGGGAATCGGTTACACGGAGCATGAACTGGAGGTGAACTGGGATAAACTGACCAATCTTGTAGATGAAAAGCTGAATAAAAATCTGACAAACGGGGGAACTCCGGAAGCCAAGATAGACAGTTCGCTGATGTTCAGCAAGGTGAAATACAGCGATGTGAACGTAACCTGCGGCTATGCTTACAACTGGGTTTTCGCCAAGAACTGGCTCTTCAACGCTTCGCTCTCGGTAGGTGTGGCTTACAACAGCTCGAAATCGGATAATGAAAGGGAACATCTGGACATTACCAACTTCAGTTTCAAAAATGTGAACCTGGATGGAATAGGCCGCTTCGGTATTGTGTGGAACAACACGCATTGGTACGCGGGCGCCAGCACCATTATCCATTCCTACAACTATAAGAAAAAACAGTTTTCTACCAACAATTCGTTTGGCTCACTCAATATTTATGTGGGTGTGAACTTCGGCAGGAAACGTCATCATTAACATATAAAAAGAGAAGAGATGAAAATATTTACGAAAATGGCAGCTGTCGTGCTGGCTTGCATGCTGGCTGTTCCGGGAGAAGCCAGGGTGAATGTGGTTTATCAGCAGCAGGACAGTCTGCGGATTGTAGGACTGCTGCAGCAGGCAAGGGCGATGAAGAAGAAACCTGCCAGTTGGATGCTCTGGTTCGGCAAGCAGATGGCGGACGTTCCTTATGTGGGCGGCACGCTGGACCAGACGAATGAAGAGGTGCTCATCGTGAACACCCGTGAACTGGACTGCACCACATACGTAGAGATGGTTACGGCGCTCACCCTGTGCGCCAAGAAGAACGAGACTTCTTTCTCGGCTTTCTGTGAACATCTCCGAAATGTGCGTTATGTGGGCGGAGAGGTTTCCTATGTAAAGCGTCAGCATTATTTCACGATTTGGATGGATGCAAACGAGCGCGAGGGAATCGTGAAGAATATTGCGCCCAATCCTCCTTTCTCGGCCGTTCAGACCGTGAACATCAACTGGATGAGTACGCATGTTTCGAGTTATAAGATGCTTAAGGCTCATCCGGAATGGAAATCGGGAATCAGAAAACTGGAACAGAGTGTGAACGGCAAGCGTTACCGTTATGTTCCGAAGGGTAAGATTGCCAACACGACAGTTTTCCGCAACGCTATTCACGATGGTGACATTATCGCCATCATTACCAACAAGAAGGGGCTCGACACGACCCACATCGGTATTGCTTCCTGGCACAAAGACGGATTGCATCTGCTCAACGCCAGCAGTATTCACAAGAAGGTGATTGATGAACCGATGACACTTTATACTTACATGCATAAACATCCGGTGCAAATAGGAATCAGGGTTTGCAGAGTTCAGTAAAAAAATATTAGAAAAGAAAAGATAAATGGAAGAGAAAAATAATTTTGAAGCGATCTTCAAGGAAGATCTTTATCAATATCTGCTGGGTATTGATAAGGTAGATGCTCATTTGCCGGAAGCTCCGGATTTGGAAGAGCTGTGGCAGAAAATAGGCGAGAGTTATCTGCCTGATGCGATTCGCGAGTTTGCCAAATATCCTACGGTTTCATTGGGTTGGATCATGTATGTAGGAATGGCGCTTGCCAAGTATTGGGATGAGGATTGGGAACTCTACAGCAAGGTAGAGAATCATTATGAATATCTTCGTGACAGAATAGATTTCGACCACATGGATGATTACATCTGCGAAAAGGTTCTGCTGCTGAATGTGGAAGCGCATAAGGCTGTTACGAATGTAGTGGCAGAATGTGCTTCGCGCTCTTACAGCAAGCTGATTCATCTGAATCTGCAGCCTGGAAGCGAGGAAGCCTTCCGTGGTTTCGTTGCCGCCCTTCACCAGATGTTCCTCATGGGAATAGCCGTAGAGCTAAAAATGCTGGGTTACCACATGACTAAAATGTAAAAGAAAGTCCGTAGGCGTTCTGTTAAAATGCCTACGGACTTTCTTACTTATTACTAAAATAATTACTTCATTTTCTTGAGATATTCTCCAGCGCGGGAATCGCCGAGTTCCTGGGCTTTCTTCAGGTTCTTGATGGCCTCTTCCTTATTTCCTTTCTCCTTCTGGAGCAGACCTAAGAGAAGGTAGCCGTCAGCATATTCAGGAGCCAACTCTATGCAATGGGTGGCTGCGCTGATTCCTTCATCATAACGCTTTACACGCAAGTCGAGACTTGCCCATTCTGCAAAATATGTAGGCTCTTTAGGAGCCAGGTAACAGGTGCGGGCAATATCAAGCAGGGCTGGCTGCCACATGCGTAACTTGGTTTCGCATTGGTAACGGGTGTAGAAGAAGGCTGGCGAAACAGGACGTGCAATGGAATCGTACATATTATAATCCTGAATAGCGCGGCGGAATTCACCCTGCTCCTTCAGAAATTCTCCACGTGCCAGATAATAATTCGCAACCATTCCGGTCTTGTTTCCAACGCTTACCGCACTATCGAGCAAAACCTCAATCTCCTTAGCTGGAGCCTTGAGATTCTTCTTAGCCTGGGCAGCCTCAAAATAGAGTTCGCCGCTGAGAAGTGAAGTATTGGTCAAATCCATGAAAGTATCGTAAGCTTTCTGATACTCACCCTTTACAAAATTAATCTGCGCTTCCTGATGGCGGTAAATAGGCTGAGCCTTGATTTCGTATGCCTTCTGAGCCTCAGCTATGGCCTTATCAAGCGTCCAGTCCTTATAAACAGAATCACCCTTGTAAATAATCTTCTGATAAATCAGGTCGGCATAGTTGGAATGAGCCTCATCCTTGGCAGCCGATTTCTTAATGCCTTCTTCCATCAGTTTGGCAGCTGCATCATATTCTGCCTTATCCGTCAGATAAGCGGCTTTCTCCTTGTAACCGAAGGCTGAAGTAGGGAATTTGCTGATAAACTCATCGCTATATTTCGCATACTCATCAGCTGTAGTCTGGCCTTTCTTCAGAGTCATCATCGTCATCGCTTCGTTCTCTGTATCAGGAAGAGCTGTACGGATGGTGGTTTCGCGAAGTGCTGCGTCAAGACTCGAAAGACCGGTTACCTTCAGCTGCTTGGCGTAGTTGGCGTCGATGGCCGTTACCTGACCATTGGTGTGCATCAGACCGATGACCTGACCGTTCTTGTTGGCAAATGGACAACCTACTGCATTTTCCGGAGCACTATTCGAGAAGATGTAATAGTTGTACGTAGTCTTGAACTTCTCTACGCTGCTGATGTCCTCCTGCTGGTAAGCCGGCTTCTTGATAGAATACGGAACCAGCCAGACCTTGTCGCCAGCAGCCGATTCCTTGGTTGCGATAGGGGCAGCAACTGTAGAGGCGTTGATGCGGAATTTAGCCACATCATAGAGCTCGTCGGCTCCCATGATGGCCTCAACAGGAATCGATTTGCCGGAAGCGTCAACTACGCTAGCCTTTACAGCTCCGACAAATGGCTTGAAGGTGCTGATAGCCGTTCCCTTGTTGTCGATAAAAACACCTTGGGTAGAGGCGATAATGTCGCCTTTCTGATTGAAAGTAGTCAAGGTGAAAACGCTCTTAGCCAGTTTCTGGACCGAACCCGGCTGGGCATAGAGGGACGATGCTCCGAGCATCAGTCCCATCATGATCATATTTATTTTTTTCATAATCTTATTTGTGTTGCTTGTGTTTATTGAGCAACTCCTTAGCATTTGCCAGGGCAGCAGGCGTAATGTCGCTTCCGCTGAGCATCTGGGCGATTTCTTCTATACGCTGCTGCTCGTTGAGTTCCTTCATGTGAGAAAGTGTTCCCTCTTCGGTTTCTTCTTTCAGAACCTTGTAATGATGGGTTCCCATGGAAGCAATCTGCGGCAGGTGGGTGATGGAAATCACCTGGCGGTTCAGGTTGCCCATCTCTGTCATGATTTCCGCCATCTTTTCAGCAATCTTACCGCTTACTCCCGTGTCGATTTCATCGAAGATGATGGTTGGCAATTTTACGGCGCCGCTGATCATAGCCTTCAGAGAAAGCATGACGCGGGCGATTTCTCCACCGGAAGCAACCTGACTCACCGGCTGGAGAAGCGTGCTCTTGTTGGCGCTGAACAGGAAATTTACCTTGTCAACACCATCAGAACTGAGCGGCTTGACGGAGAATGAAATTTCGAAGCGGACGTTTGGAATTCCCAGAGGAATGAGACGTTTCTTCATTTCTTCTTCTATCTTTCTAGCCGATTCCGTTCGGATGGCAGTCAGTTCACCAGCCAGCTTTTCAGCCTTGGCAAGCAGAAGGCCAACATGCTTTTCCAGCTCTTCTATGTCTTCATCTCCATTATCTATGTGCTGCAACTGTTCGTTGATTCGCTCGCGAGTGGCGATGAGTTCCTCTACATTTTCCACATGGAATTTCTGCTGGAGCGAGTAGAGCTGGTCAAGCCGGGAATTGATGGTTTCAAGCCGGTTCGGGTCGAACTCTATATTGTCAACGCTTCCGCTTATTTCCTGGGCAATATCCTTGAGTTCTATATAGCTGCTCTGCATTCGCTCAGCCACCTCCTTCACATCCGGATAAACCTCCTTGATGTTGTCAATCTGCTGGGCTGCATTCTTCAGTTTGTCGAGAATACTGCCGTCTTCGCCCGAGAGTGCATTATCTGCTTCATAGAGCGCAGTCTTGATGTCTTCAGAATGGCTCAGGGTTTCTGCTTCCTGTTCCAGTTGCTCAAGTTCGCCTTCCTGCAGGTTTGCATCATCCAGTTCCTTAAACTGGAAGCGCATGAATTCCTCGTTCTCCCTGTTCTTTGCGATTTCCGCTTTCAGGTCTTCCAGCTGTTGCTTAGCCTTTTTATAGTTCTTGTATTCGGCAAGATAAGCCTTCTTCTGCTTTTCATCGTGGGCAATAATGTCGACCACGCTGAGCTGGAAGTCTTCCTTCTGCAGCAGGAGGTTCTGGTGCTGCGAATGAATATCGACGAGCTGTTCGCCCAGTTCTCTCATCTTGCTCAGGGGGACGGGCGTGTCGTTGATGAAGGCACGGCTCTTTCCGGCAGCTGTCAGTTCGCGGCGGATGATGGTGTCTTCTGCATCATAATCAATATCGTTAGCATCGAAGAAATCCTGCATTCCGTATTTTGACAGGTCGAAGTGGGCTTCAATCACGCATCGGTCTCTTCCTGCCTTGATGGCCTTGCTGTCAGCACGGTTGCCCAGGAGCAGTCCGATGGCTCCGAGAATGATGCTCTTTCCGGCACCCGTCTCGCCCGTGATGACTGAGAATCCTGGATAAAGAGGAATGTCCAACTCGTCAATCAACGTGAAATTCTTGATGTATAATTGCTTGAGCATAATTTCTTATCTTATTGTTTTAAAGGAACTTAACCTACCTAGGAAGAATCTTTGCTTTATCATCCGAGAAGTTGCTTCGAATCATTCAGCATGTAGCCTTATTCCTTGATTTTGTCCCAATATGAGTTTTGAGAAGGATTGATGGAGAAGAGCAGCTCATAAATGCTTTCTTTCTCTTTCTGAGTGCCATGTTTCTGATAGATGTTAGCAAGCTCGTCCTTCTTATAGTCGGTCCAGATTTGTGGCAGCAGACTGAGCGGTCTGTCCGTACGTGCCTTCTTCAGATCCTGGAGCAGGGTGTTGGTGATTTCAGTTCTGCCTCGTTCCACATTATTCGCCATTTCATCGAGCCCTTTTCTGTAATAGTTGTATTGCAGCATTCTGAAAGGTTCCATGGCTCCGTCTAGATAATCGGAAATGATGGCGAACCGGTTTCTGTTGTCACTAAACGCTTTCCAGCCCGGAAAATCAAGATTCTGGGCGTTGTTGGTGAGGTTCATGCAACGTTGCAGAATGTCTTCACCACCTTTAGGCGCAAAACTGTCAAGATCTAAACCGATGATGAGGTAAGCATAGTAGGCGAGCAGAGCCGTTAGCTGGTTGTCAATCCGCTCTTCGGTAAACTCCAGCTGGTCGAACTCGGCAAACTTGAACGTGAAGTTTTCATCCACATTATTATATAAGGTGGACGTATAGGCTGAATTGTAGACGGGACGGTTGGCCTGGATGAGCGCCTTGCAGGTAAAGATATTCTGGTCTTTATCATACTTGCTTACCGTGATATTGAAGTTGCACACGATGCGCTCGTTTTTCCT
Source organism: Segatella copri DSM 18205 (assembly GCF_025151535.1). Taxonomy (NCBI): domain Bacteria; kingdom Pseudomonadati; phylum Bacteroidota; class Bacteroidia; order Bacteroidales; family Prevotellaceae; genus Segatella; species Segatella copri. Next base: position 1,083,369 of record NZ_CP102288.1, on the reverse strand, counting down.
GAATTGAAGATTCGTCCATTGCCTGTCGTTCACAAACTGCTCAAGAGTTTGCTGCAGATTATCGAATACCCGGTTTTCCGTGCCCTGAATCTGTGCATGGTTGATGGTAATCTTAGCCTGCAACTCCTGAGCGGCTGATGTGATGGGACTACAAGAGATGAGCCAGCTCGTTGATAATGTCGCGAGCCACTTCAGTTTTCGGTTTCTTCTCATATTCTTTCTTACCCTCTTCAGAAATAATCGTTATCTGGTTGTCATCCGTACGGAATGTGGTTCCCGGATTGCGAGTAGAGTTAAGCACGATGAAATCGGCATTTTTCTTTTTGCGTTTTTTCTGTGCATTAGCCTCTTCATCGTTGGTTTCCAGGGCGAAAGCCACAATTCGCTGATGTTTTTGTTTCATCTTACCCAGGGCTGCAGCAATATCGTGAGTAGGGACGAGGCGGAGTTTCAGATCATCTTTCTCGCGCTTGATTTTCCTGTCAGCAATCTCGCTTGGCTTGAAATCAGCAACAGCAGCACAGAGAATGGCTGCATCGGTAGAGGCAAAAGTTTTAGTGGCTGCCTGATACATTTCCTCGCAACTTTCTACATCGATGCGATGAATGGCTTCGGAACAGCTGAGCGAAACCGGACCTGCAACCAGCGTAACCTCAGCACCACGACGGCAGCACTCTTCAGCAAGGGCAAAGCCCATTTTGCCGGAAGAATAATTGCCGATGAAACGTACCGGGTCAATCTTTTCGTAAGTTGGTCCGGCTGTAATCATGATCTTCTTGCCTTTCAAATCGAGCTTATCGCTTTCTTTTTCCTTGCAGTTTTCTGATGCAGCTTCATCGGTCTCTGCATTCTGCTGAGCCTGTTCATCGAAGAATCTGTCGAGGCATTCTACGATAATATCAGGTTCTTCCATGCGTCCCTTTCCTTCCAGTCCGCTTGCCAGGAATCCCACTTCGGGTTCTATGATGTGATTTCCATAGCCCAGAAGTGTTTTCATGTTGGCTTGGGTAGAAGGATGCTTATACATGTCGAGGTCCATGGCTGGAGCGATGAAAACAGGCGCTTTCATCGACAGATAGGTTGTGATGAGCATGTTGTCAGCAATTCCGTGAGCCATCTTTCCCATGGTAGAGGCTGTGCAAGGAGCGATGAGCATGGCGTCGGCCCACAGACCTAAGTCTACGTGCGAATTCCAGGTTCCATCGCGCTGCGAGAAGAATTCGCTTACCACAGGCTTATGCGTAAGAGCCGAAAGGGTGATGGGAGTGATGAACTCCTTTCCTGCAGGCGTAATGACCACCTGCACTTCGGCTCCGCGCTTGATGAGACCTCGTATGATGAGGCAAGACTTGTAGGCTGCAATAGAGCCCGTAATGCCCAATACGATTTTCTTTCCTTTTAACATGAATTTTTCTAACTGTTAAGAAATAAATCCGAGTTTCGCAAGGTTTGTTCTTCAACCGCTTGCGAAAGTCCGGTAACAATTATTTTCCCATTCTCTTGTTGAATTCACGAAGGCGGATGCGGGTAAGCACCTGCTTGGTATTGTTGGTGAAATCGCTTCCCAAGACCCATGTAAAGTAACCCGGGTCTTTGGTCAGAATCTCAGCCACATCCCATCCTTTGTATTTGCCGAAGTTGAATACTTCGTGCTTCAAAGGATTTCCGTTCTCATCGTTTACTACGTTGCCCTGGGCGTCTTTTACTTCTTCCCAAACTATGCGTCCGGCGAAGTCTACATTATCCTTCTGCTTAGAGAAATCGGCAAGTTCATCCATGTTGTTGTTGAGCACGCGCTCAGGTTCATCCTGCACGCCTGGAGCATACTTGTCGAGCTCGCCCATGAGCACGCGGTAAGTAGCCTCTGTATCCTGATCTGCACGATGAGCTTCGAAATCTTCCTCCATCTTTCTGCCGCAATAGAACTTGTAGGCAGCAGCCAGGTTACGGCGTTCCATCTTCATGAAGATGGTCTGCGCATCGATGAGACGGCACTTGTTGAAATCGAAGTCTATTCCAGCACGCAGGAATTCTTCTGCGAGCATCGGTACATCGAAGTGGTTGGAATTGTAGCCTGCGAAATCGCAACCTGTAAATTCCTTCTCTAATGTGGCTGCCAGCTGCTTGAAGGTTGGCGCATCTTTTACATCTTCGTTGCTGATGCCTGTAAGGGCAACTACTTCGGCAGGAATCTCCATGCAAGGATTTACGTAGAGGTTCTTGCGGTCTTCAGTTCCATCAGGCATTACCTTGATGTAAGAAATCTGTATAATACGATCCTTGATCATGTCAAGACCTGTTGTCTCCAGGTCGAACACAATCAGAGGCTTTGTCAAATTGAGTTTCATTTTTGTAGAAATACTTTTCTTTTTGTTGTTTCAGAGAAAGCCCGTGCTCCTTTAGTCGTTAAGGAGCATAGGCATGATGAGCATCAGAATATCTTCGTTCTCAGGCTGTTCTGCTGGTACGATGATTCCGGCACGGCTTGGGTCTGCCAGCTGGATGATGATGTTGTCGCTGGTGAGATTGCTCAGGATTTCCATCAGACTGCTTCCCTTGAAGCCGATGCTGATAGGAGAGCCGTTGTATTCGCAAGACAACTGTTCCTTTGCAGATGTTGAGAAGTCAATATCCTCAGAAGAAACCTCGAAACGGCCTGACTCGATGTGGAAACGGATGAGCTGGCTGCTCTCGCTTGCAAATGGCAATACGCGACGCAAAGCACTCTGCAAGCCCCTGCGGTCTACTGTAACCTCGTTAGGGTTGTTTGGAATGACAGAGTTGTAGTTAGGGTAGCGGCCATCAATCAGTCTGCATCTCATAACGCCGTCAGTAAACTGGATTTCTGCGCTTCGGTCATCAAACTTGATGATAGCGTCGTCGCCGTCCTTGCTCAGAATATTCTTCAGCAGAGAAGCTGGCTTCTTAGGCAAGTTGAATGCTGAAGGAGATTCGCTCTTGATAGTGAAGTTCTTGCTGCGAACCAGCTTGTGACCATCGCTTGCTACGATAGCGAGAGCATCTGCTGTCAGGTCGAAGTAAATACCGTTCATGACAGGGCGCAACTCATCGCTGGCTGTAGCGAAGAGCGAGCGTGAAATGTTGTTGATCAGCATTTCTGTAGGCAAAGAAACGGTGGTGCAAGCATCGTTCATGCTCTGTGTGCGAGGATATTCCTCTGCGCTCTGACCTGTGAAGTTATAAAGACCGTTCTGGTAAACAATCTTGATGGCAACGGCTTCTCCGGCAGCATCCACATCGAAGTGAAGAGGCTGCTCAGGCAGTTCCTTCAACGCATCGAGGATAACGCGGTTAGGCACACAAAACTCACCTTCTCCATCGTGGTCGGTAAGAGCGAGTGTACTCTTGATGACATTATCACTATCGCTAGCCGTGATGCTCATTTCACCGTTAGCAACTTGGAAAAGGAAACAATCGAGGATTGGCAATGAATTCTTGCTTCCAATCACTTTTGCGAGCATGTTGAGCTTGCTGCTCAATGCAGAACTTGATACTGTAAATCTCATGAGTATTTTATTTAAATTTTATTTTGTTTTCTGTTTCACCTTAATTTAATTAGGCTATATCACCTAATTGAGCACAAAAATACAAAAAATATCGCTGATAAGCAAAAATAATTGGAGAAAAGTTCTAGTTTTTGAACTATTTTTAGTAATTTCGCAGTCAGAAAGAAAAAAACACCCTTTAAACAAAGGAAAAACTTTAAATATTATCATATGGAATTACAAGGAAAGGTTATTGCCGTTTTGCCTGAAAGAAGCGGCGTCTCTCAGAGAGGAGAGTGGAAAGCTCAGTCGTTCGTAATTGAAACTCACGAGCAGTATCCAAAGAAATTGTGCTTTGATGTTTTCGGAGCAGACCGTCTGGCTCAGTTCAACATTCAGAGTGGTGAGGAACTTCTGGTTTCTTTCGACATAGATGCTCACGAGTATCAGGGCCGTTGGTTCAACAGCGTCCGTGCCTGGAACATCCAGCGTGTTGACCCTAGCGCCGTAGCTGGTGCTATGGGCGGAATGCAGCCAGGTGCGTTTCCTCCAGTAGGTGCTCCTGTAGCTCCTGCTCAGCCAGCAGCTCCTGCTAATGGCGCAACTGCAGCATTCCCTCCAGTTCAGCCTGCAGCTCCTGCAGCTGAGGGTGGTAGCGCAGATGATCTTCCTTTCTAAAAACAGAAAAGTAAGATAAAAATAAGAGCACTTCGCCTGAGACTTTCTTCTGTCTCGGATGAAGTGCTCTTTTTTTATTCATAATCTTATATTTCTCTTTATCAACTGTTTTCTATTCTCTGCGTCTCTTCTCAAAGAATTGTTTCGAAGCGGCAAAGAAGAGGAGAACGGAAGCTGCATTTTCTATAGCAACCATCCAGAATGTTCCGTTGTAACCGAAATGTTCTGCCACGACTCCGCCTAGCAGACAGCCGATTCCGAAGCCCAAATCCCAACCTGTAAGAATGCTGCTGTTTGCCGTTCCACGCTGGTCGTGACGAGCCACATTAATGAACATGTTGAGGAAGGCTGGGTAAAGATGACCGTTGCCCAGGCCGATGAGACAAGCCGAAAGATAATAGGCTACCGGGTGCTTGATGGCAACAAAGATGATGAAACCAACAAGCGAAAGCAGCATTCCTTCGGCCGCATTCTGGGTAAGTTTGCCCTGGCTCAAGGCTTTTCTTCCCTGCAGTCTTGAGAGGAACAGACCCATGGAAAGAAGGGCAAAATAAGTGCCCGTTCCGCCCGTAATTCCGAGTTCCTCCTTGCTGTAGATTGCGAGATAATTGCTCAGAACGCCCCAGCAGAAACCAAACATGGCGATGTTGATGGCTAGGAGCCAGGCACGCGTCAGGAAGAAGCGGTCGAGAGAAAGCTTCTCCTTGTTCTTAACGATTTCCTTTTCGGGGAGGCGGACGGTTCCTGCAATCACAACTGAGGCAATCGCCACGATGAAAGCTATCCAGAAGAGAATCATGTAACTGTCTACCGCATTATGGAGATAGATTCCGATGGATGGAGCAATTGCCATGGCAAAATTGTTGCTCAGCCCGTAGAGTCCGATTCCTTCATTTCTCCTACTTGCCGGAAGAACGTCGATGGCGCAGGTGCTGTTGGCAACCGTTACGGCTCCGAACGGACCTCCGTGCAAGGTTCTGCAGATGGCAAACATCAGGATGGTGCTGGCTGCAATATAGCCGGCAAAGAAGATGGCGAAGGCTGAGAGACAGACCATCAGAACCTTCTTGCGCGAAAAGCTGTCAACTACATATCCGCTGAACGGACGAATGATGAGGGCGGCAACCGTATAGCCGCTCAGCACAATTCCAATCACATCTTTCGTGGCTCCAAAATTTTCGCTCAGATAGAGAGGGAGCAAAGGTGTGAGCAGATAGAAGGCGAAATACAACAGAAAGTTGGTAGTCATCACCTTGATGTAGTTTGCATTCCAAAGTTTCTCTTTCATCATTTTTTAGAGTCTATCCTCACTTTTAGAGTTTGTCCGCATTATTAGAGTTTGTCCTCCAGCCAGGCGTCGATGAGTTTTCGGGCGATGGAAAGTTTCTCTGGGAGAATAGGGAGATTCTCTTTCGTGAACCATTTACCACGAGAGAGTTCCTCTTTCTGAAGATGAATTTCTCCATCTACATATTCTGCCGAAAAGCCAATCATCAGACCGCTCGGATAAGGCCAAGGCTGGGAGCCGAAATATTTCAAGTTCTTGATAGTCAGACCGGTTTCTTCCATAACTTCACGATGAACCGCCTCTTCCAGATTCTCGCCAGTCTCTACGAAACCAGCCACGAGACTGTCGAAATTTCCCTTGAAATTGCGAGCGTGTACCAGCAAGACCTGATCATCTTTCTTAATCAGAACGATGATGGCTGTGGCAAGCGAAGGCCAGACCTGTTTGCCGCATTCTGTACATTTCTTACTGATGTCGGTTGCCATTTTCATCGGAGCTCCGCAAACGCCGCAGAATTGGGTATTCATGTCCCAATAGTTGAGTTCCTGACACTTTCCCGCTTTCTGGTAAAGGGCAGGAGAGAGTTTGTAGAAACTAGGGCGCAAGCCGCACATTTCGTACTTCGGATTGCCGGTAACGGGCTCAGGAATGGTGAAGGTCTTCACCTCTGTTCCGTCTTCCATCGGGGTAATGTTGAGAATGTGAGTCCAAGGCTTTGTTGGGATTGGACTCTCTTCTGAACAAGGAATCGTATAGGTTCCGTCTTCTTTCTTTTCGAGCAAGAGATCAGTCTTGCAAAATATAAACCAATACTTCATTCTTTATTTTGAACTTATTTGCTTTTTTACTTTGATCTTTATAATATGCTTTTCCAGAAGCGTTTCGAGGAGCTATTCCTTCTTACCGAACAGCAATTCGAAATCGCGCTGGGCAGCAGGCTTGGTCCATGCTTCCGGCACAAACTTCCAGTTGTTGTTTGGTTTTGCATCAACCGTTCCCATCTTTTCAATTTCTTCCATCAGATAGTAGCGCTGGTCGCGCTTGCTGCGATAGATGATTCGGCTTTCAAGACTGTCTTTCGGGATTTCGGCACCCTTGGTTAGGAGTTCGCCGCCGCCATTTCCACGATAGCTGTTAACGGCTACCTTGTACCATTTCTTCTCATCGAAAGGTTCGCCGTTGCTCATGCGCAGAATCTTCACCTTCTCGCCATCTGGCTTGGTTACGTCAACTTCGTAATCGATTCCCACAGCACTATCAAAGTTAAACGAGAGATTCTTGAAACCGAGGCGTTGCTGGTCGCCAACGGTCTTTTCATCGAGCAGCAGGAGATGGTCGTCCGGGCTCTTCATGGTGTTCACCCAGAGGTCGTAACTCATTTCCAGATGCTTTCTGATTTCTTCGCCCGTCATGCGCATTACGTAGAACTGGTTCTCATATTTATAGAGATTGAACATGTCGCTCACACAGATTGGGCCGGCTTTCAGAACCGCGTTGAACTGAAGAGGAGCGTTAAACGAAATGTCGGCTTTTGTCATCTGCAACTGGAGGTTGAGGATGAAATCGTTGAAGGCAGAACTGCCGAAGAACTGGTCGCGGCTGTAGATGGTAGTCTTGAAGTTGCCAATCTGCTTGCCCACATATTTCTTTACTTCCGCAATCTGAGGTTCGAAAGTTTTCATGAAATCCTCGTCGATAGGACAATCTGTCACATCCACAATCTTGCCTGTCACCTTTTTGTCAGTTACCACCAGCTGCTTCTTTCCGTTTACCTTTTTCTTGTTGAGGGTGAGGGTTATTTCTGCATCAGCCACGCTAATGGCGTTGTTGGCAGGATCCAGGCAAACCACCTGCTTTCCATCAGTATTGGTTACGGTTTCGTTGTCGCGCGTATGGTCGTGGCCGAAGAGAACGAGGTCGAAGCCCGGCACTTCTTTTGCCACCTTGATAGAGGCGTCTTCATCATATTCGGCAGTCTGAATGCCTCCGTCTTTTCCGCTGTGGAAGAGGCCGATGATAACATCCGGTTTTTCTTTCTCCTGGAGATACTTCACCCATTTGCGGGCGTTTGTTACCATATTTTCAAATTTCAGTCCGCTCCAGAGATTCTCCGTGATCCAGTTTGGAATGGCAGGAGTAATCATTCCCAAGACTGCCACCTTCACGCCCTCGCGGTTCAGGATGAGATAAGGCTTAACGTATGGCTCGCCTGTAGAAGTGCTGATGATGTTGGAACCAAGAACTGGGCAATTGAGTTCTTTTATCCATTTGTCGTAAACTGGATGACCCGTTTCAACATCATGATTGCCAAACACTTGCGCATCATACTTCATGTAGTTTACCACATCGGCAGCCACGTTTCTAGCCTTTGTGTTTACATAATTATAATAATAGCAGGTAGGCTGTCCCTGCAGAATATCGCCATTCTCCAAGAGGATGAGGTTATCCTTGTAGGCTTTTCGCAAATTATTGACGTAGGAAGAAACGCGCGCCAAGGCTCCTGCTTTTGGCTTACAGTTGATGAAATCGTAAGGGAAGAAAGAGCCGTGCACATCGCTTGTCTCTATCACTCCCAGTTTTACGGTACGTTGTTGTGCCATAGCTTGTGAATTGAAAGTTAGCGCCAGAAGAAGCGCAGCAAATAATTGTTTCATTTAATTAATGTATTACTTTTGAGTAATGGAAGCCCATCAGTTGAGCTCTGTTTCTTATTTTCTCTGCAAAAGTACAAAAAAGAACTTAAATAGGCATACTTTTTGTTGGATATTTTTTAAAAACTAAAAAATAGGAGGTTTTATAATATGGCATTTGTTGATTATTACAAGATTCTCGGCGTAGACAAGAACATTCCGCAGAAGGATGTGAGAGCTGCGTATCGTAAACGTGCAAAACAGTTTCACCCAGATTTGCACCCTAACGACCCGAAGGCGAAGGCTAAGTTCCAGGCGCTGAACGAGGCGTATGAGGTGATTTCTGACCCAGATAAGCGTGCTAAATACGACCAGTATGGCGAACAATGGAAGAATGCTGATGCATTCGGCGGTTTCGGCGGAGCTGGTGGTGCAGGCGGTTCTGGAAGCTATGGTGGAGCAGGTGGAAATCCATTCGAGGGTTTCGACTTCAGCCAGTTTGGTGGAGGCGGAGGTTTCTCCAGCTTCTTCGAAAATCTCTTCGGAGGTCGTGGCAGAAGCCAGCAGTCGGCTGATGGATTCGGTTCCGGCAATTTCGGCGGTTTTAATGGTTCTGCCGGTTATGGTAGCGGCTTTAATGGGGCTGGCTACGGAGCTGGTGCTGATTTCGGTACTGGTGGTTGTGGCGGTGGTTGCGGCCAGAACGGGCGTGCCAATAACGGCGAAATGAACATGAATGTGAATATCGACCTTTATACGGCTCTGCTGGGCGGCGAGGGAATCATTAAATTGAGTAATGGTTCTAAAATCAAACTGAAGATTAAGCCGGAAACGCAGAATGGCACGAAGGTTCGTGTTCGCGGAAAAGGATACGACCGAGGTGACGGAACCTTTGGCGACCTGATGATTACTTACAACGTGAAGTTGCCAACCGGGTTGAATGATAAGCAGAAAGATTTGCTCCGTCAGATGAAGGATGCAAAGTAATTTCTAAAAGAAGGGAACGGGTTCTCGAACATGAGAACCTTCCCGAAACATGAAGGTAAAAAGAAACGCCCTGCAAGAAGGGAACATTCAGAAATGAAGTTCCTGATCTTGCAGGGCGTTTTTTATTCTATTTAATCTTGCAGGGCGTTTTTTATTCTATTCTGCGGCATTAATCTTCGACATGTTGAACGCAGAAACCTTGCCGTCTGGCGAAACAGTTGCGTTGATTTTGAAATGGTTGGTTTTCTTTGTACCGTCGGTAAGCTGAACTTCCTCACGTGCTGAGAACTGAACCTGATATTCATAATCTTCGTCACCCACCTCGCGCTTCTTGATCTTATAATCGTTGGTGAGGAACCAGTTCAGGTTGGTCACATCTTCCTTATAAAGCTTATTCATAAAGGTAACAACATCTGCCTTGGTAGCAGAATTCTTACCCAGAAGCGAAGAGAGAATGTCCTCGCATGAAGCCTGCAAACCATCAGCATCGCGGGTATTGATGCTTTGGAAGAAATGGCGGAACAGACTGCTTACCATATCTTTCTCTTCTGGCTGCAAATCTCTGCTCTTGGCTTTCTTCATCGCATTCTCAGCCTGTTCGATATGCGAACCGTCAGCATGAGCGGCGAGATAAGCCTGGTAAGCTTCTACATTATCAGCATTCTTGGCCACATTCCAGTCGATGGAATCTATCTTGTTCAAAACCTCCTGCTTGTGTGGACTGTTTGGGTATTTGTCGAGATAAGCCTGCAGGGCCTCTTTCGAACCGCTTACTACGGCGTTGGTCCAGTCCTGATCGGTCTGTTTCAGAAGTTCGAGGTGAGCCATGATGGAATCACGATGCGCCTCGTCAGCATCTTTGTAAGTATCTAGGTAACTCTGCAGAACCATCGGGTCGCTACTCTGCATCGCATACTCGTAAGCTTCCAGTTCCTTATTCTTATTGGCACTATCATAGAAATAGTAGAAAATGCCACAAACGAGGAAGGCGAAAATCAGAGAGATGATGATGACGCCACGGTTGCTTTTTTTCTTTTCCTGGGTTCCTTCTCCGTTTCCGCCGTTCTGAGAATGGGTTTGCTGTGGGCGAACCGGAGGAACGGGTGGAGTAGGAGGTGTTGCTGTTCTGACAGGTGTCTGAGGACGAGCCTGCTGTCTGAGAGCCTCCTGACGGCGAATTTCTTCTTGTCTGATAGCATTCTGTCTGGCTACATTTTCAGCTTCTTGCTGCTGAGTCATAGAAGGAGTCTGCTGGCTCATTCCCGCCGAAGAAGTCATTCTTGTGAGCGAAGGATTCAGCTCATGGCAGTTAGGACACATTTCCAGGTTGCTGAAATAAATCTCGCCACAATTTGGGCATTTGGTAATTTTGCCTGCTATTTCTACTCCGCAACTAGGGCAGGTAGGTGCTTTATCGCTAATTTGGCGTCCGCATTCCGGACATTTTATAATTGCCATAATTCTATTTTTTGTTTATTAATTTACTTATAAAATTCATGCTTCTCTATTTCCAGACCTTATCCACTCTTTACCTTGAAGCTAATCATAAAGTTCCAAGTTCAAGGTTCCAAGTACTATCGATGTCTGAATCTGATTTCTCTGAGCTTGTGGCGCCCCATGAAACGGCTTTTGTCAACATAGCCGTTTATTCCGTTGAGCCTGCCCTTACCCGTATATTGCCACATTTCGAAATCTCTACCATCGCGCAATACAGGGATGCGCTTCGTATACTGGGCAATCATCAGCTTGTAGCTGTCTAGCTTGCCCAGAAGATAGTTGTCATAGAAATTGGCTCCCGTATAGATGAGGGGTTTCTGCTTATATGCTTTCTCTACGAGATGCAGAAACTTAAAGAGCGAATCGCAGAATTCTTCTGTATTCATGCCGCTTTTCGTCTCCACATCAATCATAGGCAAGAGGTCCTGATCTCCCGGACGGCATTGGGCCTTGAAATTTTCCAGTTGCGTCTGCTGTGGGATGCGGGGTCTGTAGAAATGATAAGAACCTACTTTCATTCCGTAGCGATGAGCCAGGTCGATATTCTGCTTGTATTTGCTGTCGATGTTGGTTCCTCCCTCGGTAGCTTTCAGATAAACGTAAGCCATCTTAGAGTTGTCGCCCACGGTTTCCCAGAACACGTTGCCCTGATAATGACTCAAGTCGATGCCGTGAACGTGCCGACAAGTGTCTTCGCATTGCACCTGGGCATGGGCTCCCAAGGCAATAATGGATGCTATAATAGAGATAAATAACTTTTTCATAGATGCAAAGATACGAAAATCAGATGAAAATCGTACTACTAAGAGAGTAATTTTATAGATATTTTACTCTTCGTCCTGATGAATCCCAGATTAACCCCCTTCAATCCTTACTGAAATTACTCTTCAATCTCAGATAATGACCGGAAGAAATTGTTCATGAAATTGCTCATGGTTTCTATCGGAGCGTATTGCAGATAGCGCATGCTGCGGCGCAGATTCTTGCGCATGGTTCCCCCCGTAGTGCGTACAAAGCCGCTGCTGGTCTGCTCAAACTGAATGGCCTGCTGGTCCATGATATTATAGTAGAGCGAACGAAGCGTCAGCCTGTAGGCGCCTCTTTCTATGTGATGAACGAACGGGATTTCGTCCTGTTCAAAATCGAAGAAGGTGATGAGCACGCTTCCTTCCAGCTGGGCGATGCGCTGGATGCGGAGCTTGGCAAGCCACTTCTCCAGTTTCACGAAATCTACCTTGTCGCCTCGGGTTCTCAGGTAGTCTCCCAACTGGATGATTCCTCTGAGATTGATTCCGTTAGCCAACATTCCATTTACGTTTGCCACGATGATGCGCAGCAGATAAATAGTCTCGATAGAGGTATCGATGGCGTGGCGTTCATCTTCCTGAATCTTGCTGAGCCGCCGGTTCAGAAAACTGTTGTTCATCTTCACCTCTCCGGCAGGAACATCATTCACGTTCTTGAGCATCTGAGCTATCTTTTTCTTCTTAAAGGTAGTCATCGGTTCCATTTCTTCCTTGATGCCGAAGTTGTCGGCACGGAGCTTGGTAAAAAGGTTGCGCTGAAGAAAATTCATATGCCTTGTTCTTATTAATAGTCAATAATAAAGTTTTGTTCTTCCTGTCAAGAAATCTCTAACGCAGAAGGAGACCCTCCTCTGATTTTTAGAAGTCTTCCTAACTGTATCTCTTAGGATAGCGCAAGAGGATGGCCAGCAGGGCTGCCACACCTATCGCCAGCGGATAGTAGAGATAAGGAAGAATGTCCATCGGACTGAGATTGGCCAGACCGGCTGCCAGGAGCATCTGCACGCCATAAGGAATCAATCCCTGAACCATGCATGAGAAGGTGTCTAGAATGCTGGCTGCCTTGCGGTTGTCTACGCCAAACCGGTCGCCTATCTTTTTCGAAATATTTCCTACTGTCAGAATCGCTACCGTATTATTTGCCGTACAGATGTTTACCATCGAAACGAGGGCGGCGATAGAAAGTTCGGCTCCACGCTTGCTGTTTACGTGGGCTGTAATCTTGTTGATGATGAAATCGATTCCGCCGTTTTCGCGGATGATTTCGAGCATACCACCTGCCATCATGGCGATGATAATGAGTTCGCCCATGCCGATAATGCCGTTGCCCATGGCTGAGAACCAGCCAAAGAGATCGTAGCTTCCGGAGGCACCCAGAAGATGACTGCCTATGCCGATGGCGCCACAGAGTAGGGTGCCCAGGGTGAGAACAGCCATTACATTCATGCCGGCAATAGCGGTAACGAGGACGGTGAGGTAAGGCAATACTTTCATGTATTCTACCTCGTTGATATGGGTTGGGGCCTGAAGACCGACTCCCATGACAGAATAGGCGATGAGTACGAGTACGGCGGCCGGAACCACAATCATGGAGTTGACCTTGAACTTATCGCTCATCTTGCAGTTCTGCGTCTGCGTAGCAACAACCGTCGTATCGGAGATGAACGAGAGGTTGTCGCCGAAATAAGCGCCACCTACGATGATGGCGGTCATCATGCCTACGTTAGCATCCATCGAGTGGGCCAGTCCGGCGGCTATCGGAACCAGAGCCACTACGGTTCCCACACTTGTTCCGATAGATACGGAGATAAAGCAGGCAGCCAGGAAGAGTCCTGGCAGAATCATGCTGGCTGGCAGGATGCTGAGCGCCAGGTTGACGGTTGCATCAACGGCTCCCATCGCCTTGGCTGATGCGGCAAACGAGCCAGCCAGCACGTAAATCCAGAGCATGAGCATCAGGTTGTTGGCGCCGGCACCCTTGCTGTATGTATCCACTCGTTTCCTGACAGGCATTCCGCCGGAAATAGCCACGGCATAAATGCTCGAAATCATGAACGCTACTGTGAGCGAGAGGCTGGTGTCCTGATGGCTGCTGTCTACCGAATATACGGTAAAAGCCACGATGAGGACAATCAGCAAAAATAATGGCGACAACGCCAGCAAACCTTTTTTATTACTCATACTTCTTTTTTCTTCTTAATTAAAGAGTTACTCCATTCTTGAAGATGGAGATTTCACGATAGCCATTATACTCGTTGCGAGCCTCCTCGCCACTTGCTACGGCTATAATCTTATCAATAAACTTGCTTACCAAGTCTTTCATTTCTACACCTTCTACCAGAGCGCCGGCGTTGAAGTCAATCCAGTTTGGCTTGTTCTTTGCCAGATTGCTGTTGGTAGAAATCTTCATCGTTGGCACAAAGGTTCCGAATGGGGTTCCGCGACCTGTGGTGAAGAGAACGAGCTGGCAACCTGCTGAAGCCAGAGCTGTGGCTGCTACAAGGTCGTTACCTGGAGCTGAAAGCAGGTTCAAACCGGTTGTCTCCAGACGGTCGCCATATTGGAGCACGCCGCTTACCGGAGCACGGCCGCACTTCTGGGTGCAACCCAAAGCCTTATCTTCGAGGGTTGAGATACCACCTGCCTTGTTACCTGGAGAAGGGTTCTCGCCAACCGGTTCACCATGGCTCAAGAAGTACTCCTTGAAGTCGTTAATCAGGTGAACGGTCTTGTCGAAGAGTTCCTTATTTTCGCAACGGTTCATCAGAATGGTTTCTGCGCCAAACATTTCCGGTACCTCTGTCAGGATGCTTGTACCGCCCTGAGCTACGAGCCAGTCGCTAAATTCACCTACCAATGGGTTGGCTGTAATTCCGCTGAAGCCGTCAGAACCGCCACACTTCAAACCTACGCGCAGTTTGCTTACCGGAACTTCCTCGCGCTTGTCTTCCTTAGCCAGGGCATAGAGGTTGCGCAGAATCTTCATGCCTTCCTCGAGTTCGTCGCCTTCAACCTTCTGTGTTACAAGAAGTTTGATGCGGTCGTGATCATAGTCGCCGAGCATCTTCATGAAATCATCTGGCTGGTTGTTCTCGCAGCCGAGCGAGAGAACGAGCACGGCACCTGCGTTTGGATGCAGACAGATATCGCGAAGCACCTTGCGGGTATTCTCATGGTCGCCCGAGAGCTGTGAACAACCGAAGTTGTGGTGCCATGCATGGATGGCGTCGATGCCTTCGCAGCCTGTTTCTTTCTTGAGGAGTTCTACCAGTTTCTCAGCCACGCCGTTAACGCAGCCCACGGTAGGAACTACCCATACTTCGTTTCTTACGCCTACTTCGCCATTCTTGCGAACGTAGCCCATGAAGGTGCGGTTTTCCTTAGCGATGTTAAGCTGCTCGTTAACCGGGTTGTAGGTATATTCGAGCGTACCGGCAAGATTGGTCTTGAGGTTGTTCTCGTTAACCCATTCGCCCGCCTTGAGACCGGTCTTTGCATGACCGATAGGGTAGCCATACTTCAGGATATCTGTACCCTCGGCTGCATCGTTGATGAGCACCTTGTGTCCTGCAGGTGTATCCTGCAATAATGTGATGGTCTTACCATCTACTTCAATCGTTTCACCCTTCTTCATAGGGCGCAAGCAAACCACTACCGAGTCGGCAGGGTTAATCTTGATAAAACTTGATTGTTCCATACGTAGTCTGTTTTTTATTTATTGTTTATAATTTATAATGTTTCTGTATTGTCGCTAGTTGGCTCCATACGCCCTGAAAGGGCAGAAGCTCCTAGCCCAGGGCATCGCCCTGGGTAATTACGGACGCAACCCTGTCGCCCTGTAAGGGCAAAAGCTTTAATTCTGCCAATTCGCCTTAGAGCTGGGTTCTGCGATAGAAATCTACGTTTTCCTTCATCAGCAGCTCGATAGGCATATAGTTTACCGGCGTAACTTTCTTCTTCAGCACGATGGCCTGGAAGAGCGTGTCTACGCAGGAGTAACCCTGCATGTAGGCGTGCTGGGCGATGAGGAAGGAAATGCTTCCTTCGCGCAGACAGCGGGCGTTTTTCTCTACCATATCATAGCCCATGATCTGAACGTCGCGGCGGTTGGTCTTCAGCAGGAAGTCGCCCACGATGTGCGCCTTCGAAGTCATGGTGATGCAATGGTGGATGTTCGGATGCACGGCAAAGAACTTCTCCAGCATTTTGACGAATTCTGCACGTGTGCCGCTCAACGGCAGGTCGAGCAAGGTAATCTTCACGTTAGGGAAGTGGTCGTGCATGTAATGGCGGAATCCTACCTCTCGGTTATCCTGCTGCTTGCTGACCACTCTTCCGTCTTTGGTCTGCCTCATGAGCAGGATTTCATCTTCCTTTGCTGCAAGCATCATCAGCATCTTGGCTGCGAAGAAACCGGAACAGAACGAATCCTGGCCGAAGAAAGAGAGCGGACGCAGATCGGGCATGTAGGAGTCGAGCAGGATGAACGGGATGCTTTTGTGATGCAACGCCTCGGTAAACTCGCGGGTCACATCGAGCGATGAAGGCACCACGATGACTCCTTCCGGACTGGCCTCAAGAATCTTGTTGCCTTCTTCGCGGAACGATTCCTCGCTGGAACGCTCATAGAAACGAATCGCTACATCGATATGGAAGTCACGTCGGGTATCTTCACATTTTTTTGCGCCTTCCTCTATTTCCTCCCAGTAAGCCTCCGATTCATGTTTCGGAATCAGCAGGTAGAAGGTATAGGATTTGTTGTAAGCCAGAGCGCTGGCGTACACATTAGGCTGATAATTCATTTCCTTGAGGGCTTTCTCGACCTTGTCGCGTGCAGGTTTCGACACGTTTGGACGGTCGTGCAGAACTCGGTCTACGGTTCCAACGGATACGCCAGCTCTCTCGGCAATATCCTTGATTCTGATTTTTTCGGCCATTGTTTTTTAGCATTACGGGTCTGGTTGCTTCGCGTGTACTTATTATATAAGGAGCCTCTCCTGGGGGCTACGATAGATAAAACGTCGCAGGTACTTCCAGCTGTGCACAGACCACAATTAGTATTAAGCAATTCTGTTGTGTGCGACCACAAGTACGAATTTTGCCGCAAATATACAACAATTTTTTGAATTGTGCGAAGACACAGCAACTTTTTTGCACGAAAAACAAAAAAAAATGCGATTTTATTTCGTTATTCGAGAAATTATGGTTATTTTTGCCCTCGAAATTGAATGACAACTGATAATTGAACTTCATTTCTCTACTGAAAAGTGGAATTTAATTTGTTACTCATAACAAACAAAATAAAAACAAAAAAATTAAAACTATCAAACATGGCAAAAATTGTAACATTAGGTGAGATCATGCTTCGTTTATCACCAGAAGGCAATGATCGTTTCATTCAGAGTGAATCACTTCGCATCATCCCTGGTGGTGGTGAGGCTAACGTAGCTGTAAGCTTGGCTAACTATGGTCATGATGCTTACTTCGTATCTAAGCTCCCTAAGCACGAGATCGGTCAGATTGCTGTCAACGGTCTCCGTCGTTACGGCGTTAACACAGAGTTCATCGCTCGTGGTGGCGACCGCGTAGGTCTCTACTATGCCGAGACTGGTGCTTCTATGCGCCCATCCAAGGTAATCTACGACCGTGCACACAGCGCAATTGCTGAGGCTGACCCATCTGATTTCGATTTCGACAAGATTATGGAGGGTGCCCAATGGTTCCATTGGAGCGGTATTACTCCAGCTATTAGCGACAAGGCTGCTGAACTTACCAAGTTGGCTTGTGAGGCTGCTAAGCGTCACGGCGTAACTGTTTCTGTTGACCTCAACTTCCGAAAGAAGCTCTGGACTTCTGAGAAGGCTATCTCTGTTATGCGTCCTCTGATGAAGTATGTTGATGTTTGTATCGGTAATGAGGAAGATGCTCAGCTCTGCCTGGGCTTCAAGCCAGACGCAGATGTAGAGGGCGGTAAGACTGATGCTGAGGGTTACTACGGAATCTTCAAGGGCATGATGAAGGAGTTCGGATTCAAGTATGTTGTTTCTACTCTCCGCGAATCTCTCTCTGCTACACACAACGGCTGGAAGGCTCTTATCTATGATGGTAAGGAGTTCTATCAGAGCAAGCACTACGACATCAACCCTATCATCGACCGCGTTGGTGGTGGCGACTCTTTCTCTGGTGGTCTGATCCACGGTCTTCTTACTAAGGAGACTCAGGGCGAGGCTCTTGAGTTTGCGGTAGCTGCTTCTGCTTTGAAGCATACTATCCCTGGCGACTTCAACCTGGTATCTGCTGACGAGGTAGAGAGCCTGGCTGGCGGTAACGCTAATGGTCGAGTTCAGAGATAATTATAGTTTAAAGTTTATAGTTGATAGTTTATAGACTGTCTTGCTTACGGCGTAGCTCCTATAAACTATAAACTATTCATTGTTAATTCATATAAGGTAATGGCAAAGTTTAGCAAAATGCAGGTTATGGCAGCCATGAAAGAGACTGGTATGGTACCTGTTTTCTTCAATAAGGATGTTGAAATCTGCAAGAACGTCATCAAGGCTTGTTACGAGGGTGGCGTACGTGTTTTCGAGTTTACTAACCGTGGTGACTTCGCTCACGAGATTTTCGGAGAGTTGGTAAAGTGGGCCGACAAGGCTTGCCCTGAGATGATTCTGGGTGCAGGTACAGTTGTTGATGCCGGTACAGCTTCTCTGTATCTCCAGCTCGGCGCTAACTTCATCGTAGGTCCTAACTTCAACCCAGATATTGCTCCAGTTTGCAACCGTCGTCTGGTTCCTTATTCACCAGGTTGCGGTTCTGTAACTGAAATCAATAATGCTCAGGCTGCCGGTTGCGACGTAACCAAGGTATTCCCAGCAGGTAACGTAGGCGGTCCTTCATTCGTCAAGAACGTAATGGCACCTTTGCGTTGGAGCAACATCATGGTAACAGGTGCCGTAGAGCCAACAGAGGAGAATCTTACTCCTTGGATCAAGGCTGGCGTTCTCTGCGTAGGTATGGGTTCTAAGCTCTTCCCTAAGGAGACTGTTGCTGCTGGCGACTGGGCTGCCATCACAGCCAAGTGTCAGGAGGCTCTCGGTTACATCGCGAAGGCTCGCGCTTAATTTAGGCTATTTTTCATCGAGATGCAGATTTCAGCATCCTTTTTTTCCATGTCGCCATCATCAATTCTGGTGGTGGCGGCATTTTTTCTTTCAGCTTGTTCTCCTGCGAATAAGGCAAGGGTAGATGAGCTGAACGAGCAATCCTATGCTTATCATTATCGCAATCTCGATTCTACTAAAGTGCTGGCTGAGAGGGCTTTGAAGCTTTCAGAAGATTATCCCTCAGGTCGTGCAGAAGCCTATAACAACCTTGCCTTCGTATGTATAGCCAAGATGGATTACAAGGGAGCCAAGGGATGGCTGAAGAAGATTGAAGAGGAGAGCGATAACCAGATAGAACTCGCTATTGCCGATGTTCAGAACATGCGACTCTGCCAGAGAGAATCGCACAACAAAGATTTTTATGCTTATCGCGAAAAGGCGATGAGGCGTTTGCGCAGAATTCGCGAAGAGGTGAATTCCATGCCCCCGAGAGAAAGCAAACGCGTGATTTATGCGAAATCTGAATTCTATATTGTGGCCGCCACCTATTTTTATTATGTGGGCTTAGACGAGCCGATGTTTCAGGAGCTTAACCGTCTGGACCCAGATGAGCTGGAACAGGATTCGGCACAATATCTCAACTATCTTTATAATATAGGTTCGGGCGGAGCTATCGTCAAGGGAACCGAAAACGAAATCAATCAGGCGGAATTCGACCGGCTGATCAGCTGCTACATGTTGGCTAGCGACCCTGCCCATCCTTATCCTTACTGGCAGGCTAACGCCCTGCAGTCTATTAGCGAGCACCTCAGAAAAGGAGAGGTGAGCGAATTCCTCATACGCAACAACCTGCCTGCCTTCCAGTATCTCAACATCGAGCAGATGCCGAACAATCTGCTGGCAGGCAACTTTGCCCAGCGTGCCCTCAACCTCTTTTCGAGCTACGGAGATGTTTATCAGACTGCCGGAGCCAACCGTACGCTGGCTGAATGTTTCTGGGATATCCATGATTATTCTTCGGCGCTCGACTGCCTGAATCATGCCCTGAACGACAACAAGGCCATCGAGCAGGCACCCGACCTCGTAGCGTCGATACGTGAAAGACTCTGCCTGGTTTATTCGGCTATAGATGATAAGCAGCAGAGCGATTACAACCGCAATATCTATCTGGATTTGCAGGACCGTTCGCGACAGGACCGCCAGCTGGAGGCACGTGCCGCGGCACTCGACGAGAACGCCCAGCAGCTCAACCTGATGATTGCTGCCGTGGTGGCGATGATTGTGCTCGTGGTGGTTCTGCTCTACGTATTCGACCGCATGAAACGCAAGAAGATGAAGAACCAGTCGATGGATGAACTGCTTGCACCTTTGCGTGAGTGGAGCGAGAATAACACTAGGAAAATCAACGAATTAAAAGATAAGCAGGAGGAGGTTCAGGATGAACTGAACGTAACCCGACTGCATATCGAAGAAAACAAGAAACGCAATCTGGAACAAAGGGCTAAGATTTCGCTCGTAAACAGCATTACGCCTTTCATCGACCGCATGATTCACGAGGTAAACCGACTCTCCGAAGGGGGCGAAAGCGATGAGGTGCGGCAGGAACGTTACCAGTATATCGCCGAACTCACAGATAAGATTAACCAATATAACAACGTGCTTACGGAGTGGATTCAGATGCGCCAGGGCTCACTCAGCCTGCGTATCGAAAGTTTCCCGCTCCAGCAGCTTTTCGATATTGTAAGCAAGGGCAAGATGAGCTTCCAGATGCAGGGCGTGAAACTCGATGTAGAACCTACAGATGCCGTGGTCAAGGCCGACCGCATCCTTACGCTCTTCATGATCAATACCATAGCCGATAATGCCCGCAAGTTTACACCCGAAGGCGGAAAGGTAACCATTAGCGCCAAGGTTTCTGACTTCGTGGAAATCAGCATCTCAGATACCGGAAAGGGTATGGACGAGGAGCAGCTGGCGCATGTTTTCGACCGGACCTATACGGGCGGTCACGGCTTCGGACTGCTCAACTGTAAGGGCATCATAGAGAAATATAAGAAGGTGAGTTCGCTCTTTGCCGGCTGCCAGATCAAGGCAGAAAGCAAGTTGGGCGAGGGGAGCCGCTTCAGTTTCCGTCTGCCTAAGGGCATCGCCCGCCGAACCCATCAGTTGTTGGGCATCTTCATCATGCTCTTCGTGCTGCTGTCGGCTGCGGTCCAGCCTTGCGAGGCTAAGAAGGCAAACGACATCCGCCAGCGCCACAATCATCACAAGACGAACGTAGATGCCAATCTCCAGCGTGCCGACGATTTTGCAGATAGTGCCTACTTCAGCAATATCAACGGCACCTACCAGCGCACCCTGGCCTTTGCCGATTCTTCGCGCCATTATCTCAACGCGTTCTATCTGTCGAAATATCCCGACGGCAAGTATCTCATGGTGGCTCATCCGGAGGTGGGAATGGCGGCAGAACTCTCCTGGATGCGCGAAGGGCTTAGAACCAATTATCACGTCATCCTGGACCTGAGAAACGAGTGTGCCGTGGCTGCCCTGGCGTTGCACCAATGGTCGCTCTACCAGAGCAACAACAAGGTTTATACCCAGCTGTTCCGCGAGATAAGTGCCGATAATACGCTCGATAATTACGTGCACACGATGCAGCAGAGCGAGAACTCGAAGACCGTGGCCGTGGTGCTGCTCATCCTGTTGCTGCTGCAGTTGCCGCTGGCTTATTATCTGCTCTATTACCGCCACGTGCTGAGCTACCGGTTTGCCATGATTGAGCAGACCAAGGCTAAGCGGACCGACGAGGCTGAGCAGGAATCCCTGAAACTGGAGCTGATGACCGATGAGCTGCATAGGGCTGAATATGAGAATGATAAGCTTCATATCTCCAATTCTGTGCTCGACAACTGTCTGTCTACGCTCAAGCACGAAACGATGTATTATCCGTCGCGCATCCGCCAGCTTATCGATTCGCAGCCCGATGATGTAGATTCGCTCAAGGAACTGGTAGCTTATTATAAATCGCTCTATTCTCTGCTCAGCGCCCAGGCGATGGAGCAGGTAGAAGGCAACATCAAGGCAGATGATTTCCTGAACCGCTATCTTGTTTCTCTGATGCGCGGCAATTCCAAGGATTACCATACCGGAGTGGCTGAGATTCCGGGTTCTGCCTACGTGAGATATTGGATTGACCAGCAGGATGTGGCCTATGATGCTGCGCTCCATGCCCAGCTCTTCACCCCTCTGACGGGCGATTTGCGCTATCTCCTGTGCCGGCAGATTGTGAGGGAACTGGGCGAGATTACCAATCTGCGCGGCTGCGGCATCAAGGCTTGCCAGGGCGATAAGGGTTGCCTCAGGATAGAGGCCGTGCTGCCGGCACGCATCAAATGGAAAAGTTTAAAATCATAAGAAAATAAAAATATCAGAAAATGGAAAATTTTAAAGTCATCATAGTAGAAGACGTGCCCCTGGAACTGAAGGGCACAGAGGGTATCTTCAAGAATGATATTCCAGAGGCTGAAATCATCGGTACTGCCGAGAGCGAAATAGCCTATTGGAAACTCATCAAGCAGCAGTTGCCCGATCTGGTTCTGCTCGACCTCGGACTGGGCGGTTCCACCACGGTAGGCGTAGAAATCTGCCGCCAGACCAAGGAGCAGTATCCTGACGTGAAGGTGCTCATCTTTACAGGAGAAATTCTGAACGAAAAACTCTGGGTAGATGTGCTCGATGCGGGCTGCGACGGCATCATTCTGAAGAGTGGCGAACTCCTTACGCGTGGCGATGTGGCGAGCTGCATGGGAGGTAAGAAACTGGTGTTCAACCAGCCTATCCTTCAGAAGATAGTAGACCGTTTCAAGCGGAGCGTAAACAGCCAGCTGATGCGTCAGGAGGCTCTGGTGAATTATGAGATTGATGAGTATGACGAGCGTTTCCTGCGCCATCTTGCGCTGGGCTATACCAAGGAGCAGATTACCAACCTGCGCGGAATGCCTTTCGGCGTAAAGAGTCTGGAGAAGCGACAGGCAGAACTGGTTCAGAAACTCTTCCCTGACGGCAACCACGGCATGGGCATCAACGCCACCCGCCTGGTGGTAAAAGCCTGCGAGCTCCGCATCCTCGATATCGACCATCTGCAGGCAGATGAAGAATAACTCGTTTCAATAAGCGCTTTTTAAAGAATGTATAAGAAAGTATTGGCCTATCTGGCATTATCGTTGGGAATAGCCGAAGTAGTGGTGATTCTGGTTTCGTGGCTGCTTACAGCTGCGATGCCCGAGTCGTTCACCCATTCGCTTACCAGCCCCGAGGGCATCCGCTGGTTTACGGGCCATTTTGTAGACCATCTCACCTCAGTATGGCTCGTATGGCTGGTGCTCATCAGCATCACCATCGGGGTGGTAAAGCAGAGTAGGGTGCTCCATTTCGACCATACCCAGTATCGCCAGCGCACGGCCTTGCGCCTGATGCTCATCGAGTTATGCATCTCTGCAGGTATCATGCTGGCGCTCACCCTCTTGCCCCATGCCATTCTGCTGAATGCCGTAGGAACCCTCTTTCCGGGTCCGTTCACGCATAGTCTCATTCCGTACATCTGTTTCTCGGTCATGGTGATGAGCATGAGTTACGGCATCATGAGCGAGAGCATCAAGGGCATCAGTCAGGTTTATGATGCGATGAATCAAGGCATCCGCCTCCTGTCGCCCTGCTTTCTTTTCTACATTCTCGTGATGCAGCTCTATACATCCATCCTCTATGTAATGGAGTAAGATAAAAGCCCCCGATGCTCGTTTCCTTGCATCAGGGGCTCTTTTCTTATTGTGGTAAAATCAGGGGGGCTGTTCGGTTTTTCGGGGAGTTCGCTTACTCCAAACCGTCACCCTCATTACCGCCGGTAGTTCCACCGCCTTCGGTATTTCCGCCGCCCGGGGTGTTATCCGAACCGCCGCCACCTGGGTTATTGTCTGGGTCTTCCACATCGCCCTTATCGTCGGAGGTAACGTTTTTCACCACCTTGCCGTTGCGGTCGTAACAGGTAATCTGGATGGAGGTTTCCTGCAGCTCGCGCTTGATGTCAACGCTTGGGGTGAAGATTACACGGCGGTTGGTAATCAGACTGGTAGCCACTTCGCCTACGGTAGGCACACTCTTGGCTCTTACGCCGAATCGCATGGTTCCCAATCCCGGAACGGCTACGGAATGGCCTTCGGTACACCACGCCTTGATAACCTCGCCTGCTGCATCCCAGCAAACCTGCATCACGCCCACGCTAACGCCGCTTCTGATAGCCGCCTCCTTGATTACCTTGCTCTCAGAGAGCTTGTTGTAAAGTTCGGTACCGAGGATGAATCTGTACTGACCCTTCATTTCGCCTACTTGGATAAGGGTCTCCTTTGCTTTCAAATTAATTGCCATAATCTTTTGATTTTTAAATGATGAATACTCTTGTTAACTTGTAAATCCTACCGGATGGTGATGGTTGGCACGTAGTAGGTAGAATCTACTTTGGTGGAGATGTTATTCTCCTGATGTTGCCGCTGGTTCTTTCCGATTACGAGTCCTGCCGTGCAGGAGCTGGATAGGAAGGTGACGATGGCTGAGCAGATCGCCACGATGAGATACCGGATGAATGCCTTCATGTTCTGGTTCATGATTTTTTTCTGCCCCCTGTTAAGTTTCGCTAGCGAAACGACTCGTTTCGAGGCTTGGAGTCTTGGTTTCATTTTCTTTTTTATTTTCCCAATTAGGAAGATATTTTTCTCCAACTGGGCAAGTGATTTTGCGCGCTTTCTGAATCACGATGCAAAGATACGAAATCCCGATTTATCAGGTGTGCGATAGCGTGCGATACCATGCGATAGCGGAACATTTTCTTTAAAACACTCAACATTTAACACTTAACGTTCAACATTGAAAAAGCCTCCGTTCCCAGCGATTCTATCGCTGGTCCGTCACCCGCCAAGTTAACACTAAACACTAATCACCAATAACTAATATCCCGGTTCCCCGAGGTTATCGAAAATAGCCTTTACCTGCTTAGGCGTGAACGACTTGCAAGTTTTTTCATATCCCATCTGCTGCAATTCATCCCAGAGCGGTTGGCAACGCCGAATCCAACTCATGAGATGATTCACGGCCGTGCGTGGCATACTCTCGGGAAAGTACATCAGCCCCAGTTCCTTCTTCGTATACGTGCGGTTTATAAAATTTTCCATAATCTCAATTTTTAAATCATTTGTTTATCGGCTCCTTGCTCCCGGAAGGTGCAGCAGCCCCTAAAAGATAGTATTCGCTGAAATCCTTGCAGCCCGGTGGCAACTGGTGGTGAACCAGCTGGGGGAGCATCTCCCTGAGTTGCATGAAGAGGCTTTCGCCCGGCACATCCTGATCGGGAAACATGTGGAATTCCACCTGATACAGTTTTCCGATATCCGTCAGCAGCTGCTTATCCTCGGGTTTGAGGAGCGTGGCAGAAGGGATGGCTATCGCCTTATGTCCGGCAGAAAGCATCGCCCAGCAGTCGCTACATCCCTCCGTAATGAACAGCCTATCGCCCGGCTTCAGTCTCTTCACAACCGGCAGGTTATAGATGCTGCATCTTGCGCCGTAAGGGAACCTGAAGCGGGGAGCATCCTGCTCCTTCTTGTAATCCAGGTTTCGGTTCTGAATACCGATAAGCCGCCCATCGGTATCGAAGTAAGGAATCTGCAGCCAGTTGATGCCCTTCTTATCCGTCCAGGAAGTAAGTCTGCACCAGTTCACCACTCTCCAGTCAATCTTCCTCTCCTCGAAGAGAAATCTCCGAGCTGCCTGGTTGAGCCAGGGATGTTCGAAGAACCTAGCATACCTGCTTGCATCGAAGGAAGATTTCCCCGAATCATCACCCGAAGAAGAACTATCGGATGAAGAGCCCGAAGAAGAATCCTCCTCCAGCTGAATCTGATGTTCCTCGGCGAGCCATCGGCAAGCCGCCGGAAAATCCTTCCCCAGGTATCTCATCACCAGGTCGATGGTGCCGATAGAACTCCTCATGCAGACATAGCATCTGCAGCTGTTCTTGGTCTTGTTGAACGTAAGGCTGGCGTGGTGGTCGTCATGGAAGGGGCAGAGCGCCTTATGGTGCTCCACCTTCATCCCCATCTCTTTCGCAACCTTCTCTATCGGAAGTTCGCGCAGTTTCTGAATCTCATATTTCTCCATCATATCCCTTTCCCTTTCTTTTTCTTGGCATCAGCAGCCATCTCCTTCTGCTCGTCATCAGCCTCTTTCTTCTTTCTTCCAGAGCCGCCACTCTTGCCCCTGTTCCGAGCGATTCCATCGCTCGTCCCACTTCCTGTCAAGTACTCCTCAGTCTTAGTATAAAGCCCCGTTTCTGCCGAAAAGGTGATAAACTTGCGAAACACCCATTTCCTGATTTGCCCCTTCGTGCCATCTTTCGATTTCCCCAGCTGCAAGCGGAGCGATTCCAGCTGCGCCTCGTTGAAAGGGTTTGGCAGGTCGTCAAGCAGGTTCTTAGGTCCTCTTCGCTGCGCCTCGCTTACCGAGTCAGCATCCTGGTTCAGCAGGTCGGCGAATAGCTGCATCTTGCTCCAGATATCATGATAAACCAGCCACTCCACAAGCTCACCCATCGCCTTCGTCCAAGTCTGGTCGTTCAGCACCCAGAGCAGGCAGCCCGCCTTCCATGCCGACACGATGGAGCGCTTTGAGATATCCCACAGCACATCATCATCCGTCAAGTCAGCAAGCGTAGCCATATCTGCCGCCAGACGGTCGGTAAGCGAGTTCAGAGGCTTGATGATAAACCGTCCCTTACAGATGCTGAGTTTCACCAGATACTCATCCAGCTTTTCAAAGAAACAGGCATCATATTCACCCTGTCTTGGAATCTTTCCCACTCGCGCCTGACGCGACTTATAAGAGAATACCATTCGGCCGAAAGTACCATTGAAGAGCTCGTTCTTGTAAAACTTGCGGGCTGCAAATGGGGTAGAAGAGAGCGTGAGATTGGCGCGCAGAACCGGATTACCTGTTATGCCGTCTGCCGTTGCTCTCAGAGCTCCGGCTCGCTGGCGGTCGTAGATATTGCGCAGCATCTGAGAGATCTGCTTATGTCCGCCACACATCCGGTCCGCCATCTCCACCTCGGGCAGATTGAGGTATTGCGTTCTCTCGCCCAACTTCTCGCATCCCATGGCATTCTGGATGAAGGCGGCGTTGGTGACATCTGAGGGTGGAAACCAGAAACTCACATCCGGGCGTGCCGGTTTCTCCTTGTTGGCCGACTTCGTTTTCATCTGTCTCTGCCATTCCACAAGCTTATCAAGTTCCTTCTCATCATGTTCACGGAAGTTGTGACAGATAGCTTCCACGATGTTGGACAGTTGTCCCTTATTACAGCCCGAATCGGCCACGAGATTGGCCATCATGCCACATAATTCCTTCCAACTGAGGTCAGGATATTGAAATTTCGCCTCACTTACCTGCGCTCCGAGTATCGGAAAGAGCATCGGAACTAAGGGTTCATGCATGTCTTTTGATACCTGAGAGAGCAAAAGTTGTACACATTCGGTGCCTTTTCCCAGCTTTGGCATCGTCGGAGCGGTTGAAATTGTGATATTATACTTCAAATTTTTTGTCTTCATTTCTTCTTAATTTATTGATTATGAGCTTTTTAGAGAGAAGTGGAGTTGGATGGAGCGTTCCAGTTCCAGTTGTTCCAATTAATTTTTTGAGCGTTCCATTCCACTTTCTTATATATATAACTATCTATATATTAAGTAGTTATAGAGTCTCTATAAAGGGATATTGTCCTATGAAAACCTATTTGGAACAATTGGAACAACTGGAACAACTGGAACGCTTGCCCGAAAATCACTTCTGTTTTGAGCCTGTTACCGGCACCCCCGAAGTCCCCATTTCCTCTAGAAAGCCTCAACTCCGTTTATCTGTCATCACTCTTGCCGCTAATGATTCGCAGCTCGTTGGCGGCACCCTGGCAGAAGTCCTGGAAGGTGAACCGCTCTGAGAACTGCGGGCGGTTGAAGGTAGGGTAGAGCGTACCGTCTTTCTTCCGGTTCACGTTGATGTACTTTCCTTCATACACGTGCGGATTTCTCTGCACCACCTTCTGCAGTTTCTTCTCCTGGTCATTCTGTACGAAGGTGAAGTGGTCTTCTTCGTCGTGCGTAATGGCTCCATCCAGATACTCGCCAACGGCCATGCGCCCTGGCTCCTTAGTCATCAACTTGAGGTCGATACCCAATTCTGTGTTTGGGTAGAATCCCTTTCCTGCCTTACCTGAACTTTCGTTCATATTGCCATTTAATACTATAATCATTTTTTGTTTGAGTATTAAATAAGCCTCTCTGGTACGATGACGTTCGAAGAGGTTTCCCCATCATCTTTTCTAGTACCATCATTCCCCATTTTGTGATTTGCAACTCGCCTGATGGGTAGTCATCTTGTTATCAGATGACGGGTGCAAAGATAAGGCGAAAAATCCGTGCGAGTGCAAAAATAATCGGTTTAAATCCTTGAAATCCATGGTGTTAGGAATCGGTAGGAATCATTAGGAATCAATCGGAATAAAATCAAGGAATCAATCGGAATGCAAAAAACACAAAAAGCGGCAACCACCATCCTTTTGTCGGATAATCGTTGCCGCTTTCAATAGCGTATTTTTTGTTTTCAGAAAACAACAGATGATAGTTATTCCGTTGTCATAGCTTTGTAGATTTCTTTCCCGATTTCTTTATCTTTATCCTTCCAAAGAAGGTAGTCTGGATGATTTGAAGAAACATGTTCTTTATTTCTTTTCAATGTTTTCAGTTTCTTATTCATTCCATCTGACATATTTTTTATAGCCTTATCATCGCTATACTTAAGTACCCCAATTCCAATCAAAGCACGGATAAAATCAATAGACTTCGTTCCAGAGCGAATTGCTTCTACGTCTATGGAAATAGCCATTAGCATAGCCACCTGTACATTGGCTGTCAAGTCAATCACATAAGCTGCTTTTTCAATTTGATTTCTGGAAATCTTTACAACTTTATTTGGCAAAGTAAAAGTAGGTTTCATTACTTTATTGATGGCATCTCTACAGTCATCTGGGATGCATACTTCATCAGGAACTGCATTTTGCTGTTTTGTATAGGATTCCAGATTCTTTATCAACTCGTTTTGATAGAGTTGCTCTTTGAGTCTTAAAACCACAAGTTCGGTACCCATGATATCATACATTTCTCTTCTTGAAAGGTGCAGATAACGCATTTGAGGTACGATATCTTTCTTTTTCAAGTTGTGGGAATGAAAAATTCCTCTTGGTACTTTGTCTAGCCAAGCTGTAAGCCTGTTGATTTCAGATTCTATTACTTCCGTTTTAGCCAGCCCCAATGGAACTTTTAAATAGTTGTCGTCGTATCTTTTAAAAAATCCATCCTTTTCATTGGAGAAAAACTTTTTCATTCTAACCAGATGTGTCTCGTAAATCTTGTTTCTATCCTCTTCTCTATGTATATTTGCCACAAGATTCTGGATTTTATGGCAGAGATTTTCTAATTTCTTTTTAGTTGAACTTGATATTGCTGAGTGATTATTTGTGAAATCTTTCAACTTATTGAGAATTCGACTTGTATTTTTGCAATCAACATCGCAAAGTGTTAGGGGAATTTGGGCGCAGTAGTGCTCACTTAGCCTAATGAGTTCTTCTGCATCCTCATCCTTGAAATCTCTTGGTAGCAGTAAACTTGTTACTAACTCAATCTTATTTTCTTCCTCCATGAATGGCATAGAAATATCAAATGGGGATGGATCAATTTTTCTTTTGTATGGTTCGGGGGGCAACAGGCATTCCTTTGGAATGTCAACATCTGCTGTTAAAGTGATGTAGCCAACCTTGCCAATAACCTTGGCCTTTACTATTGTTGTAGAAGACTGCTCTTGGGGAAATACACGTTGTATTTCTTTGGTGTAGTTTTCTGATATATAGCCAATCTTATTGTAGTTCTGATAGTACACGGCAATAGCGTTTGAACTATAAACGTTGTCAGGTTCTCTTTTCAAGTAGACCATTGATGGAATAGGCAGTTGTGCTACAAATTTTTGGGCATTTTGGGTCTTCTCCTCGAAATTCTTTCCAGGCATTTGGTATCTGATTGCAGTAATCTCGAAATTCATTTTTATCTATATTATTAAGTTTTCTATATTATGTTTTAATATTCTCCATACAACTCGGTCTAATCCTCCTTATCCAGATAAAAAACTTCCAAGGAGAGGCAAATCCACTATTGGCTTCTCATCTTGTCATCATTAGTAGTAAGGAACTTAGCGTTTGCCTTTCCCTGATGCTGAAGAAATTTTTGTACTTGAAATACTTGATTCATAGCTGTTCTTTTTTTATTTTGATGCAAATTTACGATAAAAAAACAGAAACGCAAAGCAAAATCTCGCGTTTCGTGATAAATTCACGTAATTTAATATTAAAAGCTGTGTTTTTCGTTATTTTTCCTGCTTTAAAAAGCCAATTCTATGGTAAAATTAAATTTATGTATAGCTAAAGAGCTTCTTTTAATCTTGCTTATCTGCAATAAAAATGAAAATAAATCCCATTTCTTTTTGTTTTTTGCCAGTTTCTTCGTACCTTTGCAAATGGATTCGGCAGGAGCCGCTTCCAGACATTTTAGTAAAAACAAAGCATTGACTATTATTGTGGTCTTCCAGAAAAAGCCTAGGAAACTTTCTTTCTGAATATACGACCGCACCAATAATGGTTGGCTTCATCTGTGGTAAGCATAGGTGAGCCTCTCGTCAAATATGTAGAGTCAATGTTCATGCCCGATATAGGGTGTGAGCATTCTTATATTTGACGGTGGTTCAGACATTTCCTAGGCTTGCCACGGAAGACCTTAAGAATCGTTCACACCCTTCTTTTGTGTCTCTTTGCGTGTAGCCTGATGATAGTTGGATGCAGCTATTAATAACTATCAGAATATGGCAGACAATATTGATGAACTACATCGAAAAATAAAAGATTTGGAGAGTGAAGTGGCTTATCTTAATGCTCAGTTGAAGCAAGATAACCGTTTTGGACTTCATTGGATAGATGTGCCTGAAGCTTTTGAAGCTGGAGGAGAAAATGCTATTCCGATTCTTGAGGAAGTACCCGATCTTTCCATCACGACAGATGATGGAAAACCTACTCATATACTCATAGAAGGTGATAATTATCATGCTCTTACTTGCCTTAATTATACGCATCAAGGTAAGGTGGATGTAATTTATATTGATCCTCCTTATAATACGGGTAGTGATGGGTTTACGTATAAGGATAAGAGATTCCTAGATAAATATCCTGATGGTACCCAGTTGCCAAAGAATCATCCGTTACGTCATAGTTCTTGGTTGTCGTTTATGGACAAACGAATGAAACTCGCATCTTCTTTGTTGAAAGAAGATGGAGTTATCTATATCAGCATTAATGAAGAAGAATATGCTAATTTAAAGTTGCTGTGTGATAGTGTTTTTGGTTATTCTAATTATATTACCACTATCACAATAAAAGTGCGTCATGAGAATAGAATTCTCAAGGGTGATAAACCTATGCACGAAACGACAGAATTGCTTTTGATGTATAGGAAGTCAGACAAGTTTAACATAAGTAAACGTATAGTTGATAATTCTGATCCTAAAGATTATATTTATGAAATTGAGGAGTTGATAGATAATCCGGAAATAATTATGATGGGAGGTAAGAAAGTAAAAGTCTTTCATCCTGGAGAATATCGGATTGTAGAATATGAACCAAGTTTTGAACATCTTAAGAAAATAAATATTCGTGGTTCCATAAAGACGGGTAATAGTTCCGGAAGATTTCACATGAGCTACCTCGAAGAAAGAAATAATGATTTTGGGGTAATTTATAAGGTCCCTAATATGGGGGATGATGGCAGGGATGGTAGATATTTCCTCTCTAGAAGCGATAGTTCTCACGCAAACGGATTTTACTTCCAGGGAGCACCTTTACAGAGAAATGACACAAAAGAAATTCCATATCCTAATTTCTTGGATTTTGAACAAGAGTTCAATCTGGTTGGAACAGAAGGTGGCGTTCCTTTTGATGGCGGAAAGAAGCCGATTGCATTTATACAGTATTTGTTGAAAATAGCTAAAGGTAATAATAAAAATCTTGTTGTTCTAGATTTTTTTGCCGGTAGTGGGTCTACAGGGCATGCATTTTTGGATGGAGGCTATACAGGCCAGGTAATCTTAGTTCAAGCGCCAGAAAAGACTTATGAAATCAAAAAAGGCAAGAAGTTAGCCAAGAACAATTGTAAGGGCGTTTTTAATGCTGGATTCGAAACTATTACACAGATAACAAGAAAACGTATCGAAAATGCTATTGGCGGATATGTGACTGACAAAAAGATTTCGAAAGTATTATTTGAGGAAGAACTGACTCCTACATCATTAAAGAAAGTTCCTGATTATCTTGCAAGGATAAACGAAATAAAGCAGGAAAATGAAAAGTTGTATCATTCGTTTGATGTGCATGTTAAAGATGGGGTGCTTATGCTGCAAGGAGAAATCTCGAAAAAGAAAACTTGTCCGCCTCTCGGCAATTCTCTCAAGTATTATCGCACTTCTTTCGTAGGAACAAGTACGGCCAATCAGGCTACAGACCATGACAAGACAATCCTTGCCCAAAAGGCTGGATGCCTGCTGGCCTTGGCTGAGAATACGCTTTACGAAATGAAGAAAACTGATAGCTATCAGATATTCAAGGACAAAAATCATGATGTATGGACGGCAATCTATTTCAAAGAAGATTATCGCCCGAAATATTTCAACGAATTTGTTCATGAAGTAGAGCAGCTTCAGGGCGTGAAGAATGTATATATTTTCAGTTGGGGCGACGTCGGTTCTTTCGATTCCTATTTCGAATATCTTTCTGGGGTAAATCTGAAGAGCATTCCTCAGCCTATCCTCGATATTTACAAATCTTTAAATGCTTAAGAAAGTATGGAACAGATACCTTTTCAGATAGAAGCCGTTGATAAACTGGTGGCTAATATAAAGCGATTATGGGGACATGGAGATCGCCAGATTCCTGTTGTACTGAAAGCTCCTACAGGAAGCGGTAAGACTTATATGACTCAGAAGATGATTTGCGAGATGGCAGAACAGCCAGATTGGGATAGAGAGGTGGCTTATGTATGGATTACATTCTCCGACGACCTCGCCATGCAGAGCAAGCATAAGTTTGATGTCTACTTCCCTACGAGTAAGCATGGGCGATTGTTGACGATAGAAGATTTTAGTCTTGGGGCTCTGCAGAAAAACGATGTGCTTTTCATCAACTGGCAAAAACTGGTGAGCGAGAAAGCCGGAAACCGTATATACAGACGACCGGAAAATCCAGATGAGCGACATGAGAGTAGAGTATACTTCGAGGATTTTGTAGAGAATACCCATGCCAACGGCGTGGAAATAGTATTTATAATCGACGAGTGCCATCTGAATGTAACCGAAGCTGCTAATCGTGACGTGATTAGCAAACTCGACCCGAAAATCTGCATTCATGTCTCTGCTACTCCGCCTCCTGAAGTGATGGTAAAAGCTGCAGATTATGACTCGAATGTGGTAATAAAGCATGAAGATGTGGTAGCACAAGGGCTGATTAAGGAGAGCATCGTTACCCAGACGAAAGAGGATTTGGATAAATATCAAGGCGAAGATGAAGATCATGTCCTGCTGAAACTTGCTATCGAAAAGCGTAGGGAACTTAAAGCGGAGATTGAGGCCTTCGGCAAAAACGTCAATCCGCTAGTTATTATCCAGTTGCCAAATGATGATGAAACCTTGATAGAACAGGGGCAGCCTACCAAGGAAGAGATTACGAAAGAATATCTTATCTCGCAGGGGGTAAAGGCAAACAGAATTGCATCTTGGTTTACTGGTAAGGCTAAGCCTGAGGGGCTGGAACGGAATGATAGCGAATACGAATACCTTCTGTTTAAAACTGCAGCCGGTACAGGTTGGGATTGTCCCCGTGCTCAGGTTCTGGTCATGTTTCGTGATATTAAATCTGAAATTTTCAGTACTCAGACCATCGGTAGAATTCTCCGTGTTCCAATCATGCACGAAGAAGTGTCTAAGGTTTTCCGTAATGGTTATCTTTATACCAACTTCTCACGCAAAGCTGTAACAGAGGCTGATTATGGTGGAATGGGCAACAAGCCAAAAACGCTTATCTCTTACAACAAAAAGGGGGAAGACTACATCATCGACCCGAATCTGATGACAGAAATGCTGTCGCGTGTAGATTATGGAGATTTGGGTAAATCGGGTGAATTCCAACAATGTCTGTTTGATACATTCAATCGCTATTTCGGCATTACTGATGAGGATGTGTTTGATGATGTTGTAAAAAGGAAACTAGAAACTAAAGGACTCTACTTGAAGGGAAATTTAGCGCATGAGATAGTTTCAGATGCTCAATTCTATGATTACGAAAATATTGGAATCAACCTCAAGGAAGCTAAAGGGGTAGAGCGCGAGTGGAGTAGGAGTGATGTGCAGAAACTCTTTACTTTCACTTTGGTGGAAATCCTGCGTTCGCAATCAGATAATGATTGCAAGGTGGGAAACATCGTGCGTTCTGTTCCAACTTTGAAAAGTGCCATACGCTTGTGGTTCAAGTATTATGCTCTGAAGAATGAAGACGAAGACAAATGGTATCGTATTTTCTTGCATGATGCATTAAACGGTTCTGCTTCAAGTATATTCAGACGCCTTATCACGGAAACGCTTAAGGCATACCATCCTTTGCTCGAAGAACAACTACGTAAGCGCAGAGAGGAAAACCGAAAGCGACAGAGTGTTCCTTTTGTCTTGAAGAAGATGTATTCTTATACAGAAGAACATGATGAGTTGACGGAGCAGAAATGCCTGTTGCATCCTTTCTTCTTGGGCCAAAACTATACTGGCAGAAAAACGGAAGAGAGCTTTTACAAGTTTCTTGAGGGTCAGGATGGTATAGAATGGTGGTTTAAGAATGGAGATAGCGGTAAG
Source organism: Segatella copri DSM 18205 (assembly GCF_025151535.1). Classification (NCBI taxonomy): domain Bacteria; kingdom Pseudomonadati; phylum Bacteroidota; class Bacteroidia; order Bacteroidales; family Prevotellaceae; genus Segatella; species Segatella copri. Next base: position 1,048,791 of record NZ_CP102288.1, on the reverse strand, counting down.
GATTGGCTTGCCATTCGTTATTTCAGCGAAGAACGCAACGAAGAAGCACTTTTCTATCCCGACTGGATTTTCAAAAAGAAGGATGGTACTATCGGTATCTTTGACACCAAAGGAGGTCAGACGGCTGCATCTAAAGACACGAAAAACAAGGCTGAGGCTTTGCAGAAGCGACTTTCCATGTTGAACAGGTTGGCTGAAGGCAGAATAAAATACGTTGGCGGTATTGTAATAGCTGCTAATGGCACATGGTATTATAATGATAATGAGGAATATGCCTATCAGCCTGGTAGTACAGATGGATGGAAAATGATGCAGGATATGTTTGATGTGCTTATGGATGGGGGTAGCTTGAATGCAGAAATTCTTCATAGCATCTCTCCTTCCGACCGCTTCACCCGTTTTCTCCCTCTGTATTCCATTCAGGCTGCCTGTGGTTACTTCGAAGAATATGAGGAGCCGGAGGCGGAAGGATGGGTGGATGTATCTTCATTGCCTTTCACTCCGAACAGGGAAATGTTCGTGGTTCACGCCAAGGGCAACTCTATGCTGCCGAAAATTAAGGATGGAGACTTGTGCGTGTTTGAGCGTTACCATGGAGGTTCGAGGGAAGGAGAAATCGTACTCTCGCAAGTAAATGAATATTACGAGGAATATGGCGGAAAATACACCATCAAAAAGTTTCATAGCGAGAAAACTGCAAACGAGGACGGGATAGAAGTTCATTCTAAGATAGAACTCCAACCCCTCAACAAGGATGGCTTCAAGACCATAGAAGTTCCAGAAGATAATGAAGCAAATATTGCCGTTATCGGCATCTTGAAATACATTATCAACTAAAGATAAAAGGGCAAAGGCATTACCTATCATCAGGTAAATACTTTTGCCCTTTCTCTTTATTCTACCTCCTCGCACATCGCCATCTCTGCGCCACGATAAATAACAACGAGCTGATGAAGCTTCGTTCTCTTTACTGATTCGCGCACGATGTCGCTATCGGCGTAGCGCCTTACCTGAGCAGAGGCTTCCTCGAAGAGATGGTTCAACTGCTCATCGCTGGTGCCCGGCTTACAATATTTCAGCTCCACGATGTAGGAATCTTCCATGTCCTTATAAATGTCGCAGAGGGGTAGGAGGAATATGTCAGCATAACCGCCATCGTTGTCCAGTTCCGAGATTGGACGGTAGAACTTGCATTGGCTCGTCATCGCCAGAGTGAAACCATGTACGTAGGCCTCGCCCTTCTGCTTGTCGCGCTGGGAGGAGAAGCGTTTCAGACAATCGGCTATGTAGGCAAAGTAGGGTTTGAATGCGCCTTCGTAGGCAAGCTTGCTCTCCAGTTGGGTTTTGTCGTATTGCTCAAAGGTGAGGTCGTTCTCCTTGTAGGTATCCAGCAGATAGGTGTACATCTGGTCGCGTACCACCTCGTTGGGAACCACAAAACGGGTGTTGCCCTGGTAGGTTCCGCCTATCGTTACCATGCCGAAATAAAAGAGCAGACTCAGGAAATTGTCAGGATCGTTGATGCGCTCGGCAGGGAAATTCTCCATCAGGGTTCCCGTGGTGTATCCCTTGGTTACAATATCCTGTATGATGCTGGCATCGAGGGCAAACTCCTTGTCATGGCGGATGAGCATGCGAATCTTATCGTAGTCGATGCGGATGTTGGTTTCCAACATGCTATCAGGAATATCATAATCGTTGCGAATGTAATTGTCCACAAAATTGAGCACCATCACGGAGTTGTACATGGTTGTCTTGCCATATCTTCTGATGCTGAAACAATAATTATCATACCATGGTTTCATCACTTCTATAAGCTCATCCACGCTATGGCGGAATGGCAGCACGCTAGAGTAATAAGCCAGCATTTCACGTACTTCATCCTCGGTAAATCCTACCATCTCGTTGAACTCAGGAGATAGGGAATAGTTGGTTCCAATGTTGAAACCGCTGGTCAGATCATCCATGGTTACGGGGCTTACTCCTGTAACGAAGACTCTACCCAACGAATCTCCTGCAGCTCCCTTGATTGTGTCGAAGAAATGGCGCAAATATCCCTCGCCGTGAGTCTGCTCGCGGTATCGGGTTTCATGCTCTTTGTGGGCAAGAATCTGATTGGTAAAATGATCGTACTCATCGATGAAAAGATAAATCTTCAAGCCTGTTTCAGCACATTTGTCGCATAGAAATCCCAATTGGGCAACGGCATCTTCCTTCTGGTTCATCTCTTCCTTTATGCCCGGTGGCAACAGGTGGGCGTATCTGCTGCAGAAGGTATTGAACTTGTTGCTGCAATGGGCATCAAGTCCTTTTTTATAATTATCCAATCCTGCTGAAATCATGGCAAAATTCAGATGCAGGATAAGATAACTGTTGCGTTCGGGGGTAGGATTTTCTCCGATGTAAAGTTTCCCGAAGAGGCTTTCGAACTGATCTTTCTTATTGATGTCGTAATAGTTTTCGAGCATGGAGATTGTAAGGCTCTTTCCGAAACGGCGAGGGCGTATGAAGAAGAAATATTTGTTTGATTCTTCTATATTCTCAATGAAAGGAGTCTTGTCAACAAAGTAGCAATCTTCCTTGATAACATCCTCGAAATTCTGCATTCCATAAGGGATGCGCTTGCGATAGATTCGCTTTTGTCTTTCTATTTTTGCCATAATCGAAACCAGTTTTTTGTTTTTATGCCGCAAAGTTAAGATTATTATTTGGAATAAGCAAAGATTTTGGGGCTTTTTCTTGGTGGTTTATCGAAAATTACCTCCTTTTTTTATTCTCCTCTTTTTAATTCTAACCGGTATTATGATAAATAAACATTATGAGATAAAGAAAGAGGTGAAATTTGGAGCCTGAAAATGGAACCTGTTCACCCCTTTCTGATCATTTCATTCTTTAACTTACTTTCTGCCTGTTCTGAGATTAATTCTCATTTCAATCAAAAAGAAATATCTCAGAACAGAATCTTACATCATGCCCGTAAGCCGCTGGATGGCGATGACTGCCTGGTTGTATTCATTAATCGCATCAGCATGCTTCATCAGAACATCGATGGTTTCCTCGATAGCATTCACGTATTCTACATACGAAATTTCGCCATTTTCATATTCTATCGCACTCAACTTCGAAATTTGCGCAGAATGAGCCTGATTATTCTGCTCGTAATATTTCAGACGGTTGGATGCTGCCTGGAGACGCTTCGTACAAAGACGGAAATCGCGCTCTTTTTCTGTCTGCTCCTGGCGCATTTCGATTTCAGCCAATTCGCGGTCTTTCTGGGCTGCCTTTACTTTTGCCTTCGTAGAACCGTAAAATAAAGGGATGCCTACGCCAATCTCGAAACCGAAGAAATTGCCCTCGGCAAATCTCGAACGGTCTATGTTGTATGGATTCCAACTGGAAATGACACATTGGGTGCGCAAAGATAAGGATAAACTTGGAGCAAAACCAGATTTGGCAGCCTTGATTTCCTTATCCAGAGCGATGAGCTTGTCCTGCTGGTAAATGCCGTCGGCAGACTGCTGATAATTATAGGAATTGAGATTCTGGGCTGCGATGGCCGAGAGATTCTCTTCTGCCGGTTTTATGGGCTCCTGCGTGTTGATCTGCGTCATGAGGTCGATTTGCAGGCGCTCGATTTCGCTCTTTACATCTGCCATTTCCAGACGGTTTTCGTTGCATTTGCGGTCGGCTGAGAGATATTCCAGCTGGCGGTTCTCTCCTGCCTTGTAACGCATTTCTGCAATCTGGCTGTAACGCTCTAATACTGAGTCGATTCGCTCCAATATCTGGAGTCTGTGAGTCTGATAAAGCATCTGATAATAGGTGTTGGCGATTTCAGTCTTCAGTTGCTGGCTAACCACGTTCAGGCGGCTCTTTTCTGCCTGGGTTTCAGCCTTCAGCTGGTTGCGGCGTGAGGCGTAGACGGTAGGAAAATCGAGGCTCTGGGTAAAGGTAAAGCCGTTGTCCGATTCGCCACCCGTAGCAGGATTTTGAGAGAAAGCGACCTCGGTTTTATCCAGTTCCCAAGCCGTGCCTTGCATCACCTGCGCACGCTCTACCGACTTCTTTCCTGCCTGCATCTGAAGGTTCTGTCGGGCTGCCAAATCGAAACATTCCTGCAGGGTTACTTTCCTGCCCGCAATATGAGTATCAAAATGCTGGGCTCCAGCTGGGGATGGCAGCAGGAGCAGGATGGCGGCAAAGCAAGCCACCACCCTATTCTTTGTTATCTTTTTTCTGTTCATTATTTTCTTAATTTCTAAATCTTACTTTTTCGTAAACATCTTGTAGATGGCTGGCAGAACCAGGAGCGTGAGGAGCGTGCTGGTAATGAGACCACCAATCACAACCGTGGCAAGAGGACGCTGGACTTCTGCTCCATCGCCATGGGATAATGCCATCGGGAGGAAACCCATAGAGGCTACCAGGGCCGTCATCAGAACCGGACGGAGACGAATCATGCAACTGTCAATAATTCTTTTCTGAATAACAGCCGCCAAACTTGCGCCATTCTCCTCAGGAACCACAGCCGCCTGCTTCTGCATCTGGTGCATCTGACCTATCAGCACGATACCGTTGAGAACTGCCACACCAAAGAGGGCGATGAAACCTACGCCCGCCGAAATACTGAAAGGCATTCCGCGCAACCAGAGCGCCCAGACGCCACCTATGGCGGCAAGCGGAATGGCGGAGAACACGAAGAGCGACTCCCGCAGATTCTTGACCGTGGCATAGAGCAGCAGCAGAATGATGATGAGCGCTACCGGAACCACGATTATCAGGCGCTGGGTGGCACTCTGAAGATTCTGAAACTCGCCACCATAATTATAATAGTAGCCCTCAGGCAGCTTCAGCTTCTCATCAAGGATGGACTGAATATCCTTCACGGTACTCTGCACGTCCCTACCCTTCACGTTGAAACCTACGTAGATGCGGCGGGCACCATTCTCATGAGAAACCTGAGCAGGAGCCGGTTCGTAAACCACATCAGCCAACTGAGAAAGCGGAATACTCTCGCCACCAGCCAGCGGAATACGGAGCGACTGAAGCGACTGGAAGTTGCGCTCCTTAGGGTCAAGACGCAGAACGATGTCAAACTTTTTATCGCCTTCGTACACAGCTCCAGCCCTAGCGCCCGCAAAGGTGGTTTCAAGAATGCGGTTGATTTCGTCAACAGTTACCCCATAAGCCGCCATGCGTTCATGGTTGTATTTTACCTGAATCTGAGGCAATCCGGAAACCTCTTCCACGAAGATTCCACTCACGCCCGGCACATTCTTTATCATTCTTGAAACCTTATCAGCCTGCTGGGTAAGCACATCGAGATTGTCGCCAAAAATCTTAACCGCTACATCCTGCTTGATGCCCGTAAGCAACTCGTTGTTACGCATCTGGATAGGCTGCGAAATCTCAGCCTTCAAGCCCGGAATCGTCTTCAGGGTTTCTTCCATCTTCTCCATCAGTTCGGCGGTAGTTTCTGCCGAAGTCCATTCAGCTTTCGGCTTGAGCGCCACCATGATGTCGGCCCTTTCTACCGGCATCGGATCGGTAGGAATCTCGGCGCTACCTATGCGGCTCACCACCTGCTTGATTTCAGGATATTCAGCCTTCAGAAGTTTTTCAGCCTTGGAGCAGTTCTCTACCATCTGCGAGAGCGAAGTGCCCTGCGACATGCTCATTTCTACCGCAAAATCGCCCTCTTCCAGACTCGGAATGAATTCGCCACCCAGGAAATGGAAGGCTACTGCGCTCATGCAGAAGAGCGAAACGGCGCCGGTAATCACATCCTTATATCGCGCCAAGACCCATTCCAGAACCGGTCGATACCAGCCCTGAAGTTTCTCTATCATTCTGTCGCTAAAGGTTTTACGCACATATCCCTTCTTGCTCAGGAAGAGCGCACTCGCCATCGGAACATAGGTGAGCGAGAGGATGAAGGCACCCAGGATGGCGAAGAAAACGGTAAGCGCCATCGGACGGAACATCTTGCCCTCGATGCCCACAAGCGTCATCAGCGGAATGTAAACTATCATGATGATGATTTCGCCAAATGCCGCACTCTTGCGGATGCGCGAAGCGGAATCATGAACCTCCTCATCCATCTCTGCCTGAGAAAAACGGATGGGAGTATCGGCAGAATTTCTCGCCTTCCGCTCAATACTCTTCACGCCCAGATGGGCCACAACAGCCTCTACGATAATGACGGCAGAATCGACTATCATACCGAAATCGATGGCTCCGAGCGACATCAGATTGCCGTCGATTCCGAAGGTCTTCATCATGCCGAAAGCAAAGAGCATGCTGAGCGGAATGACGCTCGCCACAACCAGTCCGGCACGCCAGTTGCCCAGGAAAATAACCAGCACGAAGATGACGATGAGTCCGCCTTCAATCAGGTTTCGGGCGATGGTTCCCTCCACTCGGTCAACCAGGTTGGTTCGGTCGATAAACGGCTCGATAACCACGCCTTCGGGCAGGGATTTCTGAATCTGCTCTATGCGCAGCTTCACATTCCTGATAACCTCCTGAAAGTTTTCGCCCTTCAGCATGATGGCTATTCCGGCAACCACTTCGCCCTCGCCATTTCGGGTAACGGCTCCGAAACGGGTGGCATGACCCAGCTGAACCTTCGCCACATCACCTATCTTAATAGGAGTGCCGTTTACGGTCTTCACGGCGATATTTGCCACATCTTCCAGACTCTTCACCACGCCTATGCCGCGGATGAAATACTGGTTGGAATTTTCCTCTATGTAACTTCCGCCCGTGTTGGCGTTATTCTTTTCGAGCGCATCAAACACCTCGCTCACAGTCAGATTGCTGGCGTTGAGCTTATCCGTATTGATGGCCACCTCATATTGCTTCACATAGCCTCCCCAGCCGCTCACTTCCGTTACGCCCGGGGTTCCCGAGAGCTGTTTTCTCACAATCCAGTCCTGGATGGTTCGCAGCTGGGTGAGCGAATATTTGTGCTCGTAGCCCTTCTCGGCGCGCACGGTATAATGGTAAATCTCGCCCAGTCCGGTAGCAATCGGTCCCATCTCGGTTTCCACATTTTTGGGCAAATCTTTCTCCACCTGGGTCAGCATCTGGCTCACCTGCGAACGTGCCCAGTAGATATCTGCATCATCATCAAAAACGAGGGTGATGACCGAGAGTCCGCTTCGCGAGATGCTTCTGCGCTCCTTGAGTTCGGGGATGTTGGCGAGCGCCATTTCTACCGGAGTAGTTACGTATTGCTCCACCTCCTGCGCTCCGAGCGAAGGCGCCTGGGTGATAACCTGCACCTGATTGTCGGTAATATCCGGCGTAGAATCGAAAGGAAGATGGATGAGCGAAACGATGCCCCAGATGACGAGGGCTATAGTGAAAACTCCCACCACCAGCTTGTGGCGGATGGAGTAAGTAATCAGTTTCTGAAACATAATCTGTTTTTCTTTAAAAAGCTCTTTATTGATGAAAAGCTCACCTTATATTAATGCTCATCCGCATGTTCGCCCGTGAGCGAAGCCAGATAATATGCATTTTCTGTCACAATCTTCTTGCCCTCCTGCTTCAGATGTTTGCAGAGTTTTACCTCGGTATAAGCTCCATCCGAAACGCCCGTAATAACCTCGTGGCGGGAGAAACTGTACTCGCCCTTCTCTGGCTTGCCGTTCAGAGCGAAGACAAACTGCTTGCCGTCGGTACTGACGATGGCCTTGGAAGGAAGGGCGATGCACGACTGGCTGCCCGTAGCTATCTTGCCGCTTACGTACATTCCGTCGAAGAGTCGGGCTGAGCCGTGAACGCCGCTGGTTTTAAGAGACTGCGCATCTATTTTTACATGAACAGCAACTGATTTCGAATTATCGTTAAAGTATTGGTTTAAACCATAGACATGGCCGACGAGCTTGATGCCCGGCTGATTGGTAAGCGAGAGATAAACCTTATCGCCCGGCTTTACCTTCTGCAAATCTTTCTCGAAAATGTTCAAATCGCACTCTATCGCCTGGTTGTTCTGAATCTTCATGAGCGGAGTCTGCATGTCGGCAAAGCTGCCCAAGCTGGCTGTAATCTGCGAAACCGTACCCGCAATCGGAGCACGCAAAGGGAAGGCTGTGGTAAACTTGCCCCTGGCTACGGCGGCGGTAGAAATGCCCATCTGGGCAAGCTGCTTGCCGATGCCGATGAGGTTGGCGTGGGCCACATGATACTCCTTAGCTGCCTGCTGCGCATTCTTCTTGACGCCAGCTCCGGCCTTGTTCAGCAGTTTCTGTCGCTCCAGGTCGGTAAGTGCCAGTTCGCACTCCTTGCTGGCAGAAAAATATTCGCGTTGCAGACTGACCACATCTGTATTTTCGACCAGCGCCACCACCTGTCCGCGCTTCACATTCTGTCCTTCCTTCACGTAGATAGCCTTCACCACGCCACCCATGAGCGAAGCCACATCGCCCTTGTTCTGAGCGCGCAAAACGAGCTGGCCGTTGGCTGCAATCGTAGCATCCATCACGCGGTCAACCGCCTCGCCCATCTTCAGATCTACCGCATCAACTTGTTTCTGAGAGAGCGGAATATTATCAAAATCCACCTCTTCATTTTCATGCTCATGTCCGTGTTCGGCATCATGAGCCTCTGCTCCGGCGTGGTTTGAGAAAAAGGTGAAACCACACCAGGCGAAGATTGCCGCAACGGCAACCACCAATATTCTTTTCATTTTTTCTTCTTTTAAATTGATATTTCATTAAAACTTGAGTGCAAAAGTACGCACCTTTCCCTGCAACCCGGTTGCAAAAACTGCATCCTGGTTGCTCTAACTACAGAAAATCAACAAAAAGAAGGAGGTCCTCGCCTACTGATGGCCGTTTCGTCAACACAAGGAAGGCTGGCTGCAAACTGCTGCCAACGTACGCTAATAATCGACGAGGTAGGGATAAACAAATACTCAGAAGAAAGCACGGAAAGAAGATGGTTGCCATCGAAAAGCTGCTTCTGAATGCTCTTCAAAATCTTGCCGTTGGTTACAAAATAGTACATCTGATGCACGCGGCAACTATCGTTTTCATTCTCATGATGCTCAGTATGCTCATCGTTGAGATTACCATCCTGCTGGCAACGTTCTACAACCATACATATACGCCCCATGTGGTGATGATGTATCACCACCGTAGAGAGCAGCACACTCATCGTGGCCACAAGGAGGCTGAATAAGTATAGTTTCTTCTTTGCCATTTTATTCTGTTTCCAATTTTACGATTGCTTTCATTCTGCCCGCAAAATTACATTAAAAGAACGAAATAGCCAAGTAAAACTGAGAAATTTAGCATTTTTTCTTAAAAAAATTAAAACCGAGTACCCATAAAGCCCTTTGAATACGTAATATGAGTAGTTTTTTAGTAACTTTGCAACATAAAATTAAAAAATAGAAATGAAAAAAGTATTTTTAATCTTTCAATTACTCCTTGTAGTAATGCTGGCTCAGGCGCAGATGATGAACCCTGTGAAGTTCACCAGCTCGCTGAAAACAGACGGAAGTGCTGTGGCCGAAATCGTGTTTAGCGGAAAAATCCAACCGGGATGGCACGTCTATTCTACCGGTTTGGGGGGCGATGGTCCGATTTCCGCTTCGTTCAACGTAAACAAGCTTGAAGGAGCTGAGCTCGTAGGCAAACTTCAGCCACGCGGCAGAGAGATTGCAAAGTTCGACCCTCTCTTCGAGATGAAACTCCGTTATTTTGAAGGTAGCGTTACCTTTGTACAGAAGGTGAAGTTTACCCAACCAAATTATCATATTGATGCCTATCTGGAGTATGGCGCCTGCAACGACCAGAACTGTCTGCCACCAAGCGAGGCTGGTTTTAAGCAGAGTGGCAAATCGCCAGCCGTTGATGCTCCGGCAGCTGGGGCAAAAGATGCTCTGAATACAAAGGATGCAAAGGCGATTGATCCTGCCCTTGCAGCCAAGATGAAGGCAGATTCGCTTACCAAGGCCGCAGCCCTGGCTCAGACCGACAGCGCTACTCAGCCCGTAGATTCCGCAGCTTTGGCATCAGCTATGGAAAATCTGAACGTCAAGGACTTATGGAAACCGGTTGTTAAAGAACTTCAGGCATTTGGCGGAGCTAACGACATCGCCAACCATTCGCTCTTCTATATCTTCTTCATCGGTTTTGTGGGCGGTCTGCTTGCGCTCGTCATGCCTTGCATCTGGCCTATTATTCCGATGACCGTAAGTTTCTTCCTGAAGCGTGCTAAGAACGATAAGAAGAAAGGTATCCGCGATGCGATTACTTATGGTTTGAGCATCGTAGTCATCTATCTGGTTTTGGGTCTTGCCGTAACAGCCATCGCAGGTCCTAGCACCCTGAATGCGCTCAGCACAAGTGCCGTTTTCAACATCATCCTCTTCCTCCTGCTTGCCGTTTTCGCCTTCTCGTTCTTCGGTTGGTTCGAAATCAAATTGCCTGACAGTTGGGGAAATGCGGTAGACAATAAGGCTTCCAGCACCACGGGTATGATTTCTATCTTCCTGATGGCTTTCACCCTGGTATTGGTCAGCTTCTCATGTACAGCTCCTATCATCGGTTTGCTGCTGGTTCAGACCGTAACATCCGGCGACTGGCTCGCTCCTACCGTGGGAATGTTCGGTTTTGCGCTGGCTCTGGCGCTCCCATTCACCCTCTTCGCCCTCTTCCCATCATGGTTGAAGTCGGCTCCTAAGTCGGGTTCGTGGATGGAGACCATCAAGATTGTGCTCGGCTTCATCGAGCTTGCCTTCTCTCTGAAGTTCCTCTCTGTAGCCGATCTGGCTTACGGCTGGCACATCATGGACCGCGAGGTATTCCTCTCTCTCTGGATTGTTATCTTCGGTCTGTTGGGTCTCTATCTCATCGGCAAGCTGAAGTTCCAGGTTGATGCAATCGGGGGCGACATCAACAAGCCTATGCCTGTAGCCTGCATCATGTTGGGTCTCTGTTCTTTGGCATTCTCGGTTTACATGATTCCGGGTCTCTGGGGTGCTCCTTGCAAGGCTGTGAGCGCATTTGCTCCACCTATTAATACACAGGACTTCAACCTCAACACCAAGACCGTAGAGCCTGCTTACAAGGATTATGAGTTGGGAATGGCTGCTGCCAAGGCTTCCGGCAAACCGGTATTGCTTGATTTCACGGGTTATGGTTGTGTAAACTGCCGCAAGATGGAGGCTTCTGTCTGGACAGATCCATCGGTTGCCGATAAGCTGACAAAGGATTATGTTCTCATCTCACTTTATGTAGATGACAAGACTCCTCTTCCTGAGCCTATGGAGGTAACGTTTAATGGCGAGAAGCGCACCCTGCGAACCGTTGGCGACAAGTGGAGTTATCTTCAGGCAAGCAAGTTTGGAGCTAATGCCCAGCCATTCTATGTGGCTATTGACAACGATGGCAATCCTCTTGCAGCAGCCTTCAGTTTCAAAGAAGATGTTAGTGCTTATCTCGACTTCCTGAACAAGGGTCTAGATAATTACAGAAACAAATAATGTTTTTGATTTAATAGTTCAAATAAGGCCGGTATTGGTTCATATAAGTAGATTTATGAAGGATAAATTTCAATAGATTAGTTTATTCAAGGTAGATATATTTAGGATTATTACTTCCCCCGACAGGTATGGTTTCCAAGCCATCCTGTTGGGGGATTTTTTTTGTAAAGGCACAAAAAAATAGGGCCTGTTTCACAACAGACCCTAAACATACTTACTAAAACTAAATTAACCACTAAAAAAACTAATATTATTTAATCCTAGAAAATAAGGTGAATAACACCTTTACTCTAAAAACCTAATCTATGACACGAAATCATCCCGATTTCTTGATTGCAAAGATAGAGCTTTTATATGAAACCGCCAAACTTTTTCCCAACTTTTTTCCTAAGAGTGGGCTTTTTCATCGGGATTTCACATTATTTAATCAATAACTCCCCTACTTCACATTTTAGAACCTATAGCCAACGGTCATCAGCAACTGGTGGCGCTTGTTGTTTACTTCCGTTACAGGCGGAACACAGTCACACTCGCTTGATGTATTATCCACATACGACATAAATGGGTAGAATTCACCTTTCTGCATACTGTACTGGTAAGCCAAGTCGATGAAGAGGTTCTGATAATTGAAACCTATACCACATGTAAAACGATTGGTTGATTTCCAGTTGGTATAATCCGTAGATGTTGCGTAAGCGACACCAGGTGAATAAATAGTCATATCTCGATAACCATTCTCATCGAACATCGCAGAAGCATAATTATAACCCAAACGAAGAGAAAGCATAGAGATAGGCTTATATTCCAAACCCACCTTCAATGTACTTACACCCTTTAGAGTTCTGCGAGTGTTTGCATTCATCTCCTCGTCGCTAGAGCTTGACTCATAATAGCTATCATAGTAAACGTCATAATAGCCACTATCCTTGATGCGATTGTCCATGTGGTCGTACCAAGCATACTCGTACGTAGCACCCAAAGCAAAGTTGTTGCCAATAGTATGACCCAGACTAAAACCAGCTTTCCAAGCTGTATTCAGTCGGAAATCGTAATCAGAAGCAGCAGGCTTGATGTCAGGATACGTCTCCTGAGCATTGGCCTGGGCATAATACAACTTCATGTCGTTGTCATTATGGGTGGTCAAATCATAGAATACAGGAGTGTTGAAATACGCTCCGATACGGAAAGGAGAGTCTTCAACTGGACGGAAGATAACACCTGCCTTCACGTCAAAGCCTGTACCATCTATCTTCACCTGCTCCTTGCTGTCGGCGATTGCTCCATTCTCCAAATTCTCAGAATAGAAAGAGGTGCTGTTGTAGTGAACATCATGCAAGCCGATGGTCAGACCAAGCCACACACGATTGTTAAGGCTACCGCTTACATTGAAATCGTACTCACCAATATAACCATGCTGATACTGACCGTAAAGGAAAAGGTCTGAATTCAGATAGTTCATCTGCGAAGCATCCTCATTAGCACCAAAAGCAGTCAAGTAGCCGTCGTCAACAGAACTCCACAGCACATTCGCCTCATCTTGGCTAAAGTTATTTCCCTTAATCCAAGCATACTTGGCAGCCGCCAATTTGTTTTGAGAGGCAAAACGTTCTTTGCCATTCTCATCATAAGTCTTGAGCGAATTGGCTGCGTTAAGTATCTGTCCGAAATCTGCACTCTTATGATAGTTGAAGGCCAAGTTGATAAAGCTGTTGCCCTTCAACTTCGGGCTCCAAACGATACCTATCTGGTCGAATGTTGGATGCGACTTTTTGCCATTGAAATCAATTCGATTGCCAGACAAGGATGTATAGTTTTCCGCTCCACCCTGAGCAATTACGCCAGCAGAGACAGATACCTGGCTCTTGCGGAAGAGACCTATACCTGCCGGGTTGGTAGAAATCGTAGAGATGTCGGCGCCTAACGCCTCCATGGCACCACCCATACCTAAATAGCGAGCGGTACCCGTAAGCTGGTTTTCAGCCAACTTTGAGTCTTGATAAGTCTCCTGTGCCGTTGCTGACAAACTTGCCATCAGCAAGCTGGCGAAGAGTATATGCTTAAAATTGTTCATAAATCTAAAAAGATAAGCAGAAATGCGTCTCTCTTACACGTTAGCTAAGAGGACGCACCTCAATATTAATTATTATTTCAAAAATACATAACACGTTTAGACTTCACTATCTTCTACCGCCAAAGCCTCCGCCTCCGGAGCGTCCACCACCAAAGCTACCGCCACCAGAACGGCCTCCGCCAAAGCTGCCGCCACCGAAGCCACCAGAACGAGAACCGCCACTAAAACTACCGAAAGATGAATTGGAACGCGTAGAATTGTTGTAGTTCACATTATTATACGTAGTGCGATTGCCAAAACGGCTGGTATTATTGCCACGACGTGAGCCATAGCCTCCGTTAGTGCCTCGGCTCCCCCAGCCAGACTGAGACTTGTTGCCATTAAATGTCCAGTTGCGACGACCGGCATAGCCATTAGGATTTCCACCATAGCTAACATGCCCGATTACCGGACCTCCCCAATACCAAGGATTGTAGTAGCCGCCCCAGCCATAATACCAAGGGGCGTACCAGCCACCATACCAGCCGCAGTAACCATAATACCATGGATCATACCATGGGTCGAACCAAGGATCATACCAGCCGGCATAATAGCCGTAGCGCCAAGGATTGTGCCAGCCCCACATGCGGCTGCGCCAGTAGTAAGGACCGTAACCATAATAATCGTAGAACCATGGATCATAGAATCCGTCCCATCGGCTCATCTCGCGTGTGCGTACGAAATCCTCATCCCTGTCAGCATACTTCTGGGCGAAGTAAGCATCATCATAAATGCTGTCGGGCGCCACACCTTTGCCCACATGGAACTGGATAATGTCGTTGCCCAGGGAATCTTTCCCTACATTCTCATAATGGCTGAAGATTCTGCCGCCTCGATTGTATTCATCAACAGAACGGTCGCTTCCGCTCCAATTCAAGCGATAAATACTATCTCTACGCGCCCGCTGTTCAGCATACTGGCGCTGGAGCAGAGCCCGTCTTTCAGCCTTTTCCTTGGCCTCCTTCTTCGGATTGAAGTAGAGGTCATCGTCCTGTGCCATCGAAGTGAGTGGCATCGCAGCTGCGATAAGGACTGCAAGAAGATACTTTCTTTTCATATTCTGTTCTCCTATTTATTTTTTCCCTTTTTTCTCTTTCCAGATCATCCAGAAAGAGTCCTTTTCTGATTATATAATAATCTGGATGCAAAAATATTGCTTATCTTTATGCAAAAATACAGAATTTCCCTAAATAATTGTAGGTTTTCCCCTATTTTTTTATAATTTTGCAGAAGATTTAAAACAAATCTAGCTTTTTTGAACATTCGAAGGCGTTTTTAGACAAGAAATTAATACAAATTAAATATGAAATATTTAGTAGCAACATTCACTATTGAAACGACTGCCGACTTGATGCAGGCCTCTCAGGATCTGCTTGCCGATGGTGCAGCCGAAGCCGGATTTGAATCTTTTGAAGAAACAGAAAACGGACTGGAAGCGTATGTGCAGAAAGAACTCTTCGACAAGGAGATGCTGGATGCCTATATTGCTGATTTCCCCATCGGGGATACGAAAATTACCTACGAGGTGAAAGATGCAGAAGACAAGGATTGGAACCAGGAATGGGAAGAACAGGGATTCGAACCAATTTATGTGGACAACCAGGTGGTGATTTACGATGCGAAACATCCCGAATTCTATCCCGATACGAGCAACAGACCCGACATGATAGAAATAGGTATTGAGGCGAAACTGGCGTTCGGAACAGGAAACCACGAAACCACACGCATGATCATTTCGCAGCTGCTCCACATGCCTATCAGAACCAAGCGCATCCTGGATTGCGGAACGGGTACGGGAATCCTTGCCCTCACCTGCTCAAAACTCGGAGCGAAAGACGTGGTAGGCTACGATATTGACGAGTGGAGCGTAGAAAATGCCAAGCATAATGCCGTGCTCAACGGCGTAACTAACATGGAAGTACTCTTTGGCAACAGTCAGGTAATCAACCACATCAGCGGCGTTTTCGACCTGGTTCTAGCCAACATCAACCGCAACATTCTGCTCGACGACATGCGCGCTTTCCGTAGCGTGATGAACATCGGCGGAACCCTGGTTCTGAGCGGCTTCTACGAGGAAGATATTCCTGTACTCCTGGAGAAAGCAGAAGATCTGGGAATGCATGAAATAAACAGACAGATTGACAATAATTGGGCCTGCCTTGTTTTAGGTTCATAAAGATTCTTTTCTGATTCTAAACATTCAGAACGAAAAATCTGAAATCAGAAATATCAGATTAAAACATACGAATAAAGGTTGGATTTTCGCATATGGCCAAAAGTCCAACCTTTATTCCATGAATTTCTTCTCATTATTATTGTTTCCTATGCAGAGCTGCTTGAGCTCATAATAACTGCCGTTGTAAATATTGAAATCTACGTAGCCTTTAATGCCCGGCAACTTGCCCACATCCGTATGCTGCCAGAACTTCCATTTGCCCTTATACTGAACCTTGTCAACATAATAGTGGGCTATCCAGTAAGGATAATCTTCGAAGACAGGCGCACTCAGATATTGCTCCTTGAATTTATAATAGGTGTAGATGATAGGTTTAACATGATACTTATCCTCTACAATATGCAGCCAGGTAAGCACATCACGCTGGAAATCCTCCACACTCTTATCTGCCGGCTTATGTTCAATATCCAGTACCGGAGGCAAATCGCCATCCGTAAGATGAACCTGGTCTAGGAAATAATAAGCCTGTTCTCGGGCTGTCGACTTATTGCTCCAGAAATGATAAACACCCCGGATGAAGCCGAAATCGCGAGCCTGATTAAAGTTCTCGCGGAAATTCTCATCGAGCCGTGAAGAACCCTCCGTACTCTTGATGATGACGAAGCGCACAGGACATCCCTTTATCATCGCATTCGTGAGCTGTTCCCAGTCTATCTTGCCCTGATAATGCGAAATGTCGATTCCATGAATCTCATAACCTTCGGGATATTCAGCATCGCCATAAAGCGCACGCCATCGGAAACCAGTTGGACCTACAAAGAAATGATAGAACAGAAAGACATAGAGCACGATAACCGCCGTTCCGCCTATCCACCACGCCCAACGGGGATAGCGTTGCAAAAAAGAAGACGAACGCCTTCTACCACGGGAGCCGCCACGCCGAGGAATTTTCTTTCTCGCCATGGCACTCTTTTTCTGTGAAGAAGCCGTTCGTCTTGTTGACATATAAAAAATATTTATTCTATTTTTTACTTAGCCTGCTCCAACAGGAGAGTCTTTGTGGTCTGGTCGCAAACCTCAGAAGGACCCCAGTACTGGATAGGACCTGGATATACAAAAGCTGTCTCCTTAGCCCACTCATCGCGCTTAGAAGCGAAGAACTTGAATGGAGCGCCATCCAGCTCAACGAGAGCCTTGCGGATAACTGGCTTGTTAGCACCATTTCGACGCTCGATGTTCATCATCATAGTGATTGGCACACCACCTGCAATCCACTCTGCTGCAGGAGCTGTTGTGTTCTTGATGATTGACATGTAACCGGTCTTGCCGTTAGCGATGAGGCGTGAAGCGTTGAAACCGAGTGAGTAGCAGTAGTCTGCATCGTAGTTAGAAGGAGCTGCGCAACGTCCCTCGTAACCGAAGAAGTGGTGCTGTGCAGAGAACTTACCAACAAACTTGCCTTCCTTCTTCCATGCAGCCAACTTCTCAGCTACCATGCGAGAAAGCAACTTCTCTGTCTCGATAAGAGAAACCTGTACGTTTCCGTGAGGGTCGCGGTCGAGGCAAAGCTGGCGAGCTACGTCAGCTGGCAAAGACTCCAATACTGCGAGGTTGTCCTTAGCGATGGCACCCTTAACGAATGCAATCTGCTCCTCAGCATTTGCAAACTCACGGCTCTCGCCTGTTGCAGGGTCTGTAAGAACCTCGTTCAATTCTGCGATGAGCTTCTTGATAGCTGGGATGAACTCGATCAGGCCCTCTGGGATGAGAACAGTACCGAAGTTGTTGCCCTCAGCAGCACGGTTAGCTACTGCAGTTGCAATATAAGTAACAACATCATCGAGTGACATATCCTTAGCCTCTACCTCCTCAGAAATCAAGCAGATGTTTGGCTGAGTCTGGAGAGCGCACTCAAGAGCGATGTGAGATGCTGAACGACCCATCAGCTTGATGAAGTGCCAGTACTTACGTGATGAGTTACAGTCGCGCTCGATGTTACCGATGAGCTCAGAATATGTCTTGCAGGCTGTATCGAAACCGAAAGAAGTCTCAATCTGCTCGTTCTTCAAGTCGCCGTCGATAGTCTTAGGGCAACCGATTACCTGTACGCCATACTTCTTGGCAGCATAGTATTCTGCGAGAACGCAAGCGTTGGTATTTGAGTCGTCACCACCGATGATGACAAGTGCCTTGATGCCGAGTTCACGAAGAATCTCAATACCCTTCTCAAACTGGTCTTCCTTCTCAAGCTTGGTACGTCCGGAACCGATGATGTCGAAACCACCAGTATTGCGGTATTCGTCCATGATTTCAGAAGTAATCTCCATGTACTTATGGTCAACGAGACCACCAGGACCGAGGATGAAACCATAGAGCTTGTTAGCTGGGTTGAGAGACTTCACACCGTCGAAGAGACCAGAAATCACGTTGTGACCGCCAGGAGCCTGACCACCAGAGAGGATAACACCTACGTTGAAAGCAGGAAGTTCCTTAGCCTCACCTGCCTCGAATGTAATAACAGGCATTCCATAAGTGTTAGGGAACAACGCCTTGATTTCATCCTGATTACCTACTGACTGTGTTGCTGCACCTTCAACTGCCTTTACTGGGCCCTGGAGAGCCTTAGGCAATTTTGGCTGATAAGCAGCTCTTGCAATCTGCAATGCACTTTTTTCCATAATTCGTTTATATTTTAATTAGTTGAAACTTCAAAAACATCTGCAAAAATAACTCTTTTCTGCGAGATACGGAAAGAAAAATGCTAAAAATGCGTTAATAGATACATTTTTTCCCAAAAAATGATGTTATTTCAAAGAAAATGATTATCTTTGAGCGATATTTTTAATTATTCATTAATTAGGAGAAAAGAATTATGGCTAATAAAAGAGATTTAAAGCGCACGATCAACTACATTACAAGCGAACTTTTCGCCGAGACAGTAGCTGCATCTTTGTATAATGGTAAGCCTTCACAGGAAAATGTGGATGGCATTCTTTCAGCTATCGTCATGATCAACGGCGATTACATCAGCCGCGTGTCTCACCCGGAACCGGGAATCAAGAAGGGTGAATATTATAAAAAGCTTATAAGCGACTTCAACAAGCAGGTGAGCGAAATCATCGACCAGATTTCAAACCTGGTATAATCCTTTCATCATCAGAATCAGAATATACACCTATTTATTTATATGGTAAAAGGAATTTGTCAATGGATATTGTATAAGCTCTTGGGATATAAGAAAATCATCACCCAGGAGCTTCCTGAAAAGTATATTATCTGCATGGCTCCGCACACCAGCAACTGGGATCTGATACTGGGCCAGCTCTTTGCCCATGCTGAGGGAATCAAATGTAATTTCCTTATGAAAAAGGAATGGTTCTTCTGGCCGCTAGGTCCTATCTTCAGAAAGATGGGAGGTATTCCTGTGTGGAGAAGCAAACATACCAGCATGACGGATAATCTGGCTGCAGAAGCGGATAAGCGGAAGGCTTTCGGACTGTGCATTACGCCCGAAGGTACCCGCTCGCTCAACCCAGAATGGAAAAAGGGATTCTATTTCATAGCCCTCAAGGCGCATCTGCCTATCCATCTCTATGGGCTTGACTATGAGAAGAAGGTCATCCAATGCACCAGGCAGATTATCCCGTCAGGAGATGTTGACAAAGACATGCGTGAAATCAAGTTGTACTTCAAGGATTTCAAAGGAAAGAAACCGGAGAAGTTCACAATCGGAAATATTGATTAAACGTTAGAAGATAACGGTTTAGTCAGCTATTAAAGAAGGAGTAATCGTATAGTGAAACACCAAAACATAACATATTGTTTGATAAGCAGTTTGCTGTTAGCCGCTGGAGCTTCGCTTCAGGCTAACGGCAAATCGTTTTTTCCTATCTACGACGAGGCTAACAGCGGCGCATGGCAAGGCATAGATTATGATGGCGACCCATGGGTGTTTAATGTTTCCCGCCCTTATTTCGTTACGGCAGGACTACAGAACAGGCACCTTTCGCTATGGGCCTCGCACGGACGGTATTATTATGCCGACAGAGATGTATGGAAATGGCAACGCCCTAACCTGTTTTGCACAAACGAAGATCTCTTTACCCAAACCATCGTAGTGCCCTACCTCATCCCGATGCTCCAGAATGCGGGAGCCATCGTCTTCACACCCCGCGAAAGAGACTGGCAGAGGAACGAAATCGTCATCGATAATGATGATGCTGTCAAGTCGGTTTATTATTTCGAAAAGGAGGCGAGCAAGCGATGGAAAAAATGCGATTCGCTCGGTTTTGCCAACCGCTACCGACTGAAAGATGGGGAAAATCCGTTCCGCATGGGAACCGTGAGACAGGCGAAGGCTACCAAGCGGAAGAAAACCAGCCAGGTAAGCTACCAGCCCCGTTTTAAGGAAGCCGGCAAATACGCAGTCTACGTAAGCTACCAGTCGCTCCCCAAGAGCGTGAGCGATGCAAGATACATCGTTTATCACAAGGGCGAAGCTACAGAGTTTTCCGTTAACCAGCGCATGGGCGGAGGCACCTGGGTTTACCTGGGCACCTTCGATTTCGACAAGGGCTGCAACGAGTTCAACCGCGTGGTCTGCACCAACAAGGCTTCACACCGTGGAGTAGTAACTACAGATGCTGTCCGCTTTGGCGGCGGCATGGGAAACATAGAGCGTGGCGGTTACACCAGCGGATTGCCCCGTTGCCTGGAAGGAGCCAGATACTACGCCCAATGGGCTGGTGCTCCCTATAAGGTTTATGGAGGCAGAAAGGGAGAAAATGATTACGCCGACGACATCAACACCCGTTCGCTGATGACCAATTGGCTGGGCGGCGGTTCGGTTTACATGCCTGCCAGAAAGGGCAAGCACGTGCCTATAGAACTCTCGCTGGCACTTCATAGTGATGCGGGTTACAATAAGGACGGAAAAACTACCTTTGGAGCCCTTGCTATCTGCACCACAGATTATAACGACGGAATACTGAACAGCGGAATCTCCAGATTCACATCCAAGGATTTCGCCAGGGCTTTGCGCGATAATCTCGTTACGGATCTCACGGCTCAGTTCGGAGAATTCGGCAAACGCTACCTATGGGACAGAAACTATTCTGAAACCCGTCTGCCGGAAGTTCCGTCAGCTATTATCGAAATGCTTTCGCATCAGAATTTCCCTGACATGAGAATTGCTCAGGATCCGCTCGGAAAGTTCTATATCGCACGCTCCATCTACAAAACTATCCTGCGCTTCGTAAACAGCAATCATGGAACCCGATACGTGGTCCAGCCGCTGGCTCCGCAGAACTTCAGCGTTACGCAGAACCAAGGTGTTGCCCTACTCTCATGGACTGCCCAGCTGGACAAGACGGAACCATCTGCCCGCCCTACTTCTTACATTATTTATAAGGCTGAGGGACAAGGCGGTTTTGACAACGGAACCATCGTGAACACCACCCGCTGCCAGATGCAGCTGAAACCGGGCAAGCTTTACCATTTTAAGGTGGCTGCGGTTAATGCAGGAGGAGAAAGTTTCACCACCGAAACCCTCTCTGTGCTCTATAATCCTGCTGCCAGCAAGTCTGTGCTCATCGTAAACAATTTCCATCGCCTTGCCTCTCCGCAGGTCGTGGATGATGAGGAAAAGCAGGGATTCGACCTCAATCAGGATCCGGGCGTAAGCTACGGACTGACGGCGGGATGGAGCGGCAAGCAGCAGGTATTCGACAGAAGCAGAATGGGCAACGAAACCAGTTTCGGACTCGGTTTCAGCGGCAACGAAATGATTGGCAAGTTTGTGGCAGGCAACGACTTCAACTACGTTCAGGCGCATGCTACAAGTATTGCGGCTTCGGGCAAATATAATATTTCCAGCTGTTCGAGCGAAGTCATCGCCAGCGGCAGGGTTCAGATGAAGAACTATCAGGCAGTTGACCTCATCAACGGACTGGAGCGCCATGACGGCTATACTCACGCCTACTTCAAGTCGTTCACGCCTGCCCTGCAGAACAGCATCAGGCAATACGCCAGCCAAGGCGGCAGAATCCTGATAAGCGGTTCTTACACCGGAAGCGACATGCAGACTGAAGAGGAACAGGCGTTCCTGAGCGATATTCTGAAACTCAGCTATGAGCCTACAGGTTCTACGGCCATCACCAGGGACATCAATCCCGAAGATTCAACCGTAACAGAACGAGACAGTATTGTCTACACTTCGCCTAACGTCAAGGGTTTAGGTCTGCAGTTCAGCTATTATAACGAGCTGAATGCCCAGCATTATGCGGCAACCCATCCCGAGATATTGAAACCGGTTGGCAATTACGCCTTCACGGCGATGCAATACGATACGGGAACGAGTGCGGCAGTTGCCTACAAGAGCACTACTTACCGCAGCTTCGTCATGGGATTCCCGCTGGAATGCATCATCGACGAAAGAACCCGCACCAGCGTGTTGCTCGGCATTCTCAAATTTCTGACAGATTAAATTAAAAGTAAAACAGATAAAAAAATTTAAGCTTATGTATAAGATTCAAGCCAACCAGTCTGGCACTCGCTCTATCGAAGTGAGCGACCAGCATTTAGAGACCATCGAAAAGTATCAGTTACTCCGCAACCTCGTAGACAGCAACGGCATTGTCGACGAGGAAGTGCTCGATAAACTGAAACTTAATGTGCGTTCACTCCTCGAGAGCAGCGACATCAAGGATAAGGAGTTGCTCGATCTCTGTCTCGACGTCATCTACAATCAGAACATGAAGGCGCTCGGTCTTCACAACCTCGTTCTGCTCTACGTAGACTGGAAAGACAAGAAGCAGGCTGAGGCTGCAGCAGATGCAGAACCAGACGCAGTAAATGATTAAAAAATATTGAATGGATTATAAGTTAACAGATTTCTTACCTACCACCAAGAAAGAATGCGAGTTGCGCGGATGGGACGAACTCGACGTCATCCTCTTTTCAGGAGATGCTTACGTTGACCACCCATCCTTCGGCCCTGCCATCCTCGGACGAATACTGGAAGCCAACGGCTATCGGGTAGCCATCGTTCCCCAGCCCGACTGGCACGGCGATTTCCGAGACTTCAAGAAACTCGGTCGCCCTCGCCTCTTCTTTGGTGTTTCTCCGGGTGCCATGGACTCGATGGTGAACCGCTACACGGCCAACCGCCGCATGCGTAGCGAGGACGCTTTCAGTCCTGACTCCCGCCACGACATGCGCCCCGACTATCCTTCTATCGTCTATACGCAGATACTGAAGAAACTCTTTCCCGACGTACCTGTAGCACTAGGCGGTATTGAGGCTTCGTTGCGCCGCATCAGCCACTACGACTATTGGAAAGACGAGCTCCGCAAGTGCATTCTCTGCGATTCGGGCGCCGACCTCATTCTCTACGGAATGGGCGAACGTTCTATCGTAGAACTGGCCAATGCCTTTGCAGAAGGCAAGACGCTTAGCCAAATCCACGAAATGCCGCAGGTGGTTTTCTACTGCAAGGAAAGTGAGATTCCGGGCGGTTTCAAGGACGATGACATCATCCTCCACAGCCACGAAGAATGTCTTCACAACAAGAAGGGACAGGCTGAGAACGTGCGCCATCTGGAGGAAGAAGCCAACAAGATGCATGCTCAGCGCATGATTCAGGAAGTTGACGGCAAATATGTAGTGGTGAATCCGCCTTTCCCGCTGATGACTACCGCGGAGCTGGATGCGGCTTTCGACCTGCCTTATACGCGTTTGCCTCATCCTAAATACAAGGGCAAGACCATTCCTGCCTACGAGATGATCAAGTTCTCCGTGAACCTTCATCGTGGCTGTTTCGGCGGCTGTTCTTTCTGCACCATTTCTGCCCATCAGGGTAAATTCGTGGTTTGCCGCAGCAAGGAGAGCATTCTGAAGGAGGTGAAGAAAATCATCCAAATGCCTGATTTCAAGGGCTATCTGAGCGATTTGGGCGGTCCTTCTGCCAACATGTACGGAATGCACGGCAAGAATCAGAAAGCCTGCGAAGTGTGCAAGCGCCCATCGTGTGTAAACCCTCAGATTTGTCCGAACCTCAATACCGACCACAGCAAGCTTCTGGAGATTTATCATGCTGTAGATGCTTTGCCGGGAATCAAGAAGAGTTTCATTGGTAGTGGTGTGCGTTACGACCTTCTGCTGCATAAGAGCAAGGACGAAAAGGTGAATCAGGCGGCTAGAGAATACACGCGCGAACTGATTACCAAGCACGTGAGCGGCCGACTGAAGGTGGCTCCCGAACATACGAGTCCGGAGGTCTTGAAGTTCATGCGCAAGCCATCGTTCGACCTCTTCTACGAGTTCAAGCGCATCTTCGACAAGATCAACAAGGAAGAAGGTCTGAACCAGCAGATCATTCCTTACTTCATCAGTTCGCATCCGGGCTGTCATGAAGAAGACATGGCCGAACTTGCCGTCATTACGAAGGGACTGGATTTCCATCTGGAGCAGGTGCAGGATTTCACCCCTACTCCTATGACCATTTCTACCGAGACCTGGTACACGGGGTACGATCCTTACACCCTGGAGCCGGTCTCCAGCGCCAAGACTCAGAAAGAGAAGCTTGCCCAGCGCATGTTCTTCTTCTGGTACAAGCCTGAAGAGCGCCGTGCCATCGAGAGTGAACTTCGCCGGATAGGCAGAGCCGACCTCATCGACAAACTCTACGACAGGAAGAGCATGGGTGGCAGTTTCAAGGGTAAGAAGACGCATTATGACGATAAGGCGATTGGTTCTACATACGATAATCCTGGTGTAGGAAAAGGTGCTAAGGGCAAGCGTGGAACTGGCAGAAATGCGTCTGACCGCTATGCACCAAAGGGTTTCGGAAATGTAGGTTGCTATGATGAAGATAAATATCTGAACGAAGGCCGCCCATTAAGCGGAGGTGCCGGCTTCTTCAAGAATAAGAAGAAAAAGAGCTTCAACCCTAATTTCGACAACGACAACCACAGTCGCAAGAACCGCTACAACAGCGGGGATAAGAACGAACGCGGCGGCCGTGGAAATCAAGGAAGAAATGAAGGTAGAGGCAGAAGAAGATAAATGTCAGCAATACGCCCTGAAAGGGCAAAAGCTCCTAGCCCAGGGCAACACCCTGGGTTTAGAATGTGAGATACTAAAGTCGCCCTGTAAGGGCAAAAGCTTTAAATATATGAAGCTTTTGCCCTTACAGGGCGACTTGGTTGTTAATATATATGACCCAGGGCGCTGCCCTGGGCTAGGGGCTTCTGCCCTTTCAGGGCTTGCTGCTTAAATGCTAATATTGTCTCAAAGCACCGAGTAATTCAGCATTCTCGCTCTTGTTTCCGATAGTAATTCTCAGACAGTTGCCGCACAACTGAACCTTGTTGCGGTTTCTTACGATAATGCCTTGTGCCACCAGATAATTATAGATGGCGTTGGCGTCGGTCATTTTAGCCAGGAAGAAATTTGCATCAGTAGGATAAACCTTCTCGCAGATAGGCAGATCCAGGAATGCAGCCATTACCTTAGAACGCTCCTGTAGGATGTTCTTCACCCATTCGTCAACCTTCAGCGGATTCTTCATCACTTCCAGCGCATGCTCCTGAGTAAGCAGATTGACGTTATAAGGATATTTCACCTTATTGAATATGTCAACAATCTTCTTGCTCGCAAAAGCCATTCCCAAACGGAGGGCTGCACAGCCCCACGCCTTACTCATGGTGTTGAGCACAATCATGTTAGGAAATCTGTCGAGCACGCTGCGGAATGTGCGCTCCGGAGAGAAATCGCTGTAGGCTTCGTCGATGATGACAATACCCTGGAATTTCTGCAACACCTCTACGATTGCCTCGCGGTTGATGTGATTGCCCGTAGGATTGTTCGGACTGCAGATCCAGATAACCTTTGTCTGTTCATCGCAGGCTGCCAGCAGTTTTTCTGCAGAAATCTGATAATTTTCATCAAGCAATACAGAACGATACTCCACATCGTTGATGTCTGCACAAACTTCATACATTCCATAAGTAGGTGCAATCGCTACTACATTATCCTTGCCCGGGCGGCAGAATACACGGTAAACCAAATCGATGGCCTCGTCGGAACCGTTGCCCAGGAAGATTTTCTCTTCAGCCACACCCTTAATCTTGCTGATCTGCTTCTTCAGTTCAACCTGCAGCGGATCAGGATAGCGATTGTAAGGGTCATTATATGGATTTTCGTTGGCGTCGAGGAAGACGCGGGCATTTCTGCCTGCAAACTCCGTACGGGCGCAACTGTAAGGTGCCAGATTCCAGATGTTCTCTCGGCACAAATCTTTCAATTCTTTCATTATTCTTTCAAAAGCTATTAAGAAGTATCTTTACAACTTCCTGTTTCACCCTATTGTTTCAAACTGTTCACTCTCAGTCTCATCGCATTGGCATGAGCTTCCAATTGCTCATTTTCCGCCATGGTCACTACAGCATTTCCAATGTTACGAATACCTTCTTCTGTAAGATGCTGGAAGGTGATTTTGCGATTATAACTGTCCAGGTTCACTCCGTTGTAAGCCAAAGCATAACCATGGGTTGGCAAGGTATGATTCGTACCGCTTGCATAGTCGCCTGCACTTTCGCACGCATAGTTTCCGAGGAATACACTACCTGCATTCACAACTTTTTCTGCCAGCTGCTCATAATCGGCTGTGGCGATAATCAGATGCTCCGGTGCATAAGTATTGCAGAGGTCGATTGCCTCCTCTTCGGTCTTAACGAGGATAAACTTAGAGTTGTCTAACGAGGTCTGTGCCATCTCCTTACGTGGTAAACGTTCAAGTTGTGCTTCAACTTCATTCTTTACATCATCCAACACTTTTTCAGATGTAGTAATGAAGAAAACCTGAGAATCGAAACCATGTTCAGCCTGCGACAACAGGTCGGCAGCAGCAAACACAGGGTTGGCTGTTTCGTCAGCAATAAGACAAACTTCAGACGGACCGGCAGGCATGTCTATAGCCACATCGTGCAGGGAAACCTGCTGCTTGGCAGCCATGACAAACTGGTTGCCCGGACCGAAAATCTTATAAACCTTAGGCACGCTCTCCGTACCGTAAGCCATGGCTCCGATAGCCTGAACGCCACCCGCCTTAAAGATCTTGCTTACGCCCGCAATCTTTGCCGCCATGAGGATAGCCGGGTTCACCTTGCCCTCTTTATTTGGAGGAGTACACAGTACTATTTCTTTACATCCCGCAATCTTGGCAGGAGTAGCCAGCATCAGAACGGTGCTAAAGAGAGGAGCAGTACCTCCCGGGATATACAATCCCACCTTCTCTATAGCCACACTCTTCTGCCAGCAGGTTACACCAGGGCAAGTTTCAACCTTTACACCATCAAACTTCTGGCTATGATGGAATGCGGCAATGTTATGATGGGCGAGGTGCAAAGCGTCTTTCAGTTCTTGAGAAACCGTTTTCTCAGCCTCTTCGATTTCAGCTTCAGTCACAGCCAAAGAATCGAGATGGGCATGATCAAACTTCTCCTCGTAACGCTTCACGGCTTCGTCGCCATGGTTTTTCACATCGTCGAGTACACCTTGTACGGTCGCATTCAGCTGCGAAACATCCAGGTGTGGGCGTTTTACAATCTCGCTCCATTCCTCCTTTGCAGGATACTTTATTACCTTCATTCCTATTATTAATTTTTAATTATTAATGTTTAATGTTTGGTTTTTAACGCATAATGTCTCTAAATAAACATTACACATTAAACACTACACATTATTATAATATCATCTTTTCGATTGGTGTTACCAGGATGCCCTGTGCACCGAGTTCCTTCAACTTGCCTATGATTTCCCAGAAACGCTTCTCATCGAGCACGGTGTGGATAGAGCACCATTCCTCATCAGCCAATGGGATAATCGTAGGACTCTTGATGCCTGGCAATACTTCTGTAATCTCCTGAATCTTTTCCTTAGGAGCATTCATCATCACGTACTTCTTGTCCTGTGCAGAACGTACAGCCTCGAAGCGGAACAGCATTTCGTTCAGAATCTCATGCTTCTCCTCGTCCATGTTCCAGTTTCCGATGAGCAGAGCCTCGCTCTTCATCACCACCTCAACCTCAGCAAGATTGTTGCTGACCAGAGTAGAACCAGAACTTACAATATCGAAAATACCGTCAGCCAAACCGATGCCCGGACTGATTTCTACAGAACCCGTAATGACATGGATGTCGGCATTGATATTGTTCTTCTTCATAAACTTGCGCAGGATGTTAGGGTAAGAAGTAGCAATCTTCTTGCCGTTGAACCATTGCAATCCCGGATAATCAATCTTCTTAGGAATTGCGAGACTCAGGCGGCACTTGCTGAAACCCAGACGGTCGATAATCTGCGCATTCTCTCCACGCTCTACAAACTCGTTCTCGCCCACGATTCCGATATCTGCCACACCAGAGGCTACGCTCTGAGGAATATCATCATCACGAAGGTAGAGAACCTCGAGAGGAAAGTTGCTTGACTGCACCAGGAGGGTGCGTTTAGAGGCGCTTACTTTGATGTCAGCCTCTGATAAAAGATTCATGGTGTCGTCGAAAAGACGACCCTTACTTTGTACTGCTATTCGTAACATATTTCTATATTTTGTTTGAAAAACATTGCAAAAGTACATATTTTTATTAGAATAAACAAATAATTTCTCACTTATGTGCAAAATATTTCGTACTTTTGCAGCTGAAATGAAGAATAAAGGATATTTATACGCATTATATGCACTATTTTTGCTCGCTGCCTGTGCCGACAAGAAACCGCAGCAGGAGCTTACGCCATGGGGAACTCCCGTAGGCGAAATGGAGTATGCTGACAACTCTGATGGGGCTGATGGCGATGAAAAGAAACCTGCTTCAACCAGCAAGGGGCTTTCGCTCGAAGATATTCAGGCCAATGGTGAGCTCATCATGCTTACCGTTAACGGCCCTACTACCTATTATGATTACCACAGCCACGGAATGGGACTGCAATATCTGCTCTGCGAGAAGTTTGCCCAGCAGATCGGCGTGTCGTTACGCGTAGAAGAATGTAAGGATACGGCTGAAATGGTGCGCAAACTGGAGAAGGGAGAAGGTGATGTGATTGCCGTGCCCCTACCCCGAAAACAGACCAGAGGCAACCTGCTGTTCTGTGGTGTTACGCCCGACAGCACCCGCACCCAATGGGCTGTGCTGAACGGTAACAAGAGTCTTGCCGACACCCTGAACGGCTGGTTTAAGCCTAAGCTGATTGCTCAGGTCAAGCAGGAAGAATCGTGGCTGCTTTCTTCTGCCAGCGTGCGCCGCCACGTTTATTCACCATTCCTGAACCGTTCTAAGGGTGTTATTTCCCGCTACGACCACCTCTTCCAGCGCTATAGCGGAACGGCTCGCATGGACTGGCGTCTGATGGCTGCCCAATGTTATCAGGAGAGCTGTTTCGACCCGAATGCGAAGTCATGGGCTGGAGCTTGCGGACTGATGCAGATTATGCCAGGCACGGCTTCCCATCTGGGTTTGCCGATGAGCATGATTCATGAACCTGAGGCGAATGTGGCTGCGGCAGCCAGATATATGGCGGAACTGCAGGGGCATTTCTCTGACGTAGGCGACCCTTTCCAGCGCATGCTTTTCGCCCTTGCTTCTTATAATGGTGGCTATTTCCACATCAGAGATGCGATGGCGCTGGCTCGCAAACATGGTCAGAATCCGTACAATTGGGGCGTAATTCGCGATTATATTCTGCGCCTTTCTCAACCGGCTTATTACACAGATCCGGTAGTGAAATATGGTTATATGCGAGGCACGGAAACGGTTAATTATGTAGATAGAATCAGAGCCCGCTGGGGCGAATATAGCGGTGGTTCAGGCTTCCATGAGAGTTTTCGTGGCAGCGGTATGGGCAGCGGTTCCTTCCATGGAGCCCCTGTTAAATCCAAGCGCCACTACCAGAATAAGTACCATATATAATATAAAATAGGTACTGAAAATGATGAGGAACTTGAAATTTTCCCAACGATTATAGAAAAGGGAAATGCCTATTCACAAAGATAGAAGATAAAGTTTAAAGCCGCTACAAGAAATATATGGATTTACATAGGGGGATGCATCTGATAAAAATGCATCCCACCGTATTTCCATCCTTATCCTTTATTGCCATGTTCATCTTTATTTTAATAAGTTTCTTCCGCCTGTATCTTCAAGAATTTTCATCTGCTGAATGGCAATCTGATTGAGTTTGATAAGTCGCTCAGACTGCGCCATACCATCATTGATAAATACAGCGTTGAGATTCTCCATATTTGAGAGACAGATAAGTTCATTAATACTGGCATAGTCACGAATGTTGCCTTTCTTGTCGGGATTCTGCTCACGCCATTGTTTCGCAGTCATGCCGAACATGGCTATGTTGAGTACATCCGCTTCATCAGCATATTTCATGGCAGCTTGCTCACGAGTCACTTCCGCAGGAATGAGATTTACTTTGATAGCATCCGTGTGAATGCGATAGTTTATCTTTGATAGTTCCCGCTTGGCAGACCATGACAATTGTTTCTGCTCATCAGCTTTAAGACGTTGATACTCTTTTACCAACAAAAGCTGGAAACGAGGACTAATCCACATTCCAAAGTGGTACGCAATGTCTCGATGAGCATAAGTTCCACCATATCGGCCAGCTTTTGCCATGATGCCTATTGCACCTGTTCTTTGAATCCATGCCTTTACAGAAAGCACGAAGTTGTTGCTTCCTGCTGCATTTTTAATTGTATCGAATTCGGTACAATTAAAATTCGGATTATATAGCTTTTCCCATTCAC
Source organism: Segatella copri DSM 18205 (assembly GCF_025151535.1). Lineage (NCBI taxonomy): Bacteria > Pseudomonadati > Bacteroidota > Bacteroidia > Bacteroidales > Prevotellaceae > Segatella > Segatella copri. The sequence continues at coordinate 1,018,196 of NZ_CP102288.1, read as the reverse complement.
CGAGGTATTCTATTGTACTTTTGAGGCTCATCCATCTGAAAATAATATGCTCTTGCATTTGGCTATGTGCCATATCTGTCAGAGAGATATAATCCTCATTTTGAACATTAACAACAGATATTTCTGTATTTTCAACTTTTATCTTTGCCATAATCCTTAGTTTTTAGATAATACAAATCGGTGGTTACATATTGATAACCAACACGCCTTTTATTCGATTAATATCTTTTATCTATTTTATTGCAATCAGCAAAGATAATTGAAAATTTTGAAAACAGACTTACTTTGCAGCAATTTTATTATTATTTAGCATATCATTTAGCCAAAAATCCAAGAGAAAGCTATACTATCAGCAACATCCACATGTTGCATCTGGAAATAATAGATAACGAAAATAGGGAACGCAGTGCGTTCCCTATCTGTTAGCCCCACTCCTTCTTCACATTAAAGCAGGGGCAGGCTTTGTTGGCAAATTCATTATGACCATGAATCGTGGCTAATGGATATTCCTCCTTCAGCTGCTCGATGAGGTCATAAATTAAAGTGCAAAATCAGCTATTCATGGGCTAAAAAAGGGGTTTATGTAATCAGAAAACTCTAATTTTTCCGTTTTTCATCGCTGAAAACAGGTATTGGAAGAATGCATAAAAAGCGAATGCTATGATTTGAAAAGTAAATATATATTCCATTCATAACACAACATACAGGATTCGCTTCACACACAAAATATACATACTAAATAGTTATATAACAATAGGTTATCCCTTCTCATATTAGTATTGTTATTATGTAGTTTCTAGCTTTCCGAACTATTACTACGTCAATATTTTATCAATCACTACCAAAGATAATAAAAAGTTGGCAACCAAAGAATTTCATCACGTTATTTAACGGAAAAATGCAAAATATGGGGGTTAGGAAGGTATATTACCCCCTCTCCTAGGGTAAAAAATGCCCCTCCTCGGACATTAAATGCGCCTCTAATATGACGTATTTTTGACAAAATGCAACAGGAAACAAGGATAAAAATGTAGAATCGAACAACATATCAGCTAACTAAAACGACTTAATATATAGATAATTATTATACACAAAATATTAGAGTATGAATATAACAAAATACACATAACACACTAACAACCAACACATTCAGACATACGCCAGATCTATATCAGGTAAAACTCACAAGTTCATCTTGCGTGTCATTAAGGGTCAAGGTCATTAAGGGTCATTTTCATTTTCGGGGGAGAAAAATCCCTATAGTATATATATAAATAAATATTTATATATACTATAGCTCAAAATGACACTTTCATTTTTCTAAATGACCCTTAATGACACTGACCCTTAATGACACGCTTGTTTTTCATCCTTACTTTTCCATTGCTGATTGTTTCTGCAATAAAGTTCAGATAGAAAATCAATATAACTTATTGTATTGCAGCTACTTATAGCCTTTCTCGCATAGAAAGTCAGGGTGAAAGCTTGTATTCTGCCCGAAAATGTTGTATCTTTGCACCGGCAATCGAAAGAACAGCCTTTTGTGCCTGAAGCCGGTCTTCTCTTAAGACCAACACGGGTCATAAATGATGGCAGGCGCCGGTCATCAATGAAGACCCCGAAAACGGCAGGAACGGGGCGTTCTGGGGAGTTGCAAAACAAAGGACTCTAAACATACTACAAACAACTATGATTAATTACAGCATCGTAATGCGTAGCGTGAACGCAAATCTTCTGGAAATCAACTAGGCTATGTCACGCATCAACCAGGCAAAGAAGGAGGGTAAGACCAACGTTGAACTCAACGCCCCAACTACTCCGGATAATACGCCAGGCGGTTCTACCCCAGGCGGTTCAAACACCGGTCAGACTGGCAGCGAAGGCCAAGGCTCTGAATCAGGCGGCAGCACTGGCGATACTGGCGACGGCCTTGAATAGCCCAAGGATAGACTGGCTAGGGTGCTAGCCCCTAGCCCAGCCTATCCGCCCACAAAAAATTCAACATTCAACATTCAACATTCAACATTCAAAAAAATGAAAGCGAACACTTGGAAAACGATTCTGCAGATAGCCATCAGCATTCTGACCGCTATCGCTACTACGCTCGGAGTAACGAGCTGCATGGGATAAAAACAAAAGGTCGCCCTGTAGGGGCAAAAGCTTTATAAATTACCTGATATTTAAAAGCTTTTGCCCTTACAGGGCGACTTGTTTGCGTCCGTATTTACCCAGGGTGCTACCCTGGGCTAGGAGCTTCTGCCCCTTCAGGGCGAGAGGGGGTTCAGCCGGTCATGAAGGGTCAAAGTCATTAAGGGTCATTATCATTTTCAAACCCCTAAGATTCCGGTCATTTCCGGTCACGGTCATTTCCGGTCATTAAGGATTTCAGATTATCAAAACATCCCTCTATCGTATAAATAAGGTTAAATCGAGTTCGCCCGGCTAACAAAATCCATCCATATCATCAACTTTCTGAATATTTTTTGTATTTTTGCAGATATATTGCAAGAATGTAGGGGGTTGAGCATGGCTTATCCTCCTAGATTAAAGGCGCATAATTATTAAAAGATTAAAGAATGAAGAAAATATTTATCATGAGCATTATAACCATGCTATCAAGCCTGTCTTCTTGTCAGGCGCAAAATAAGGGCTATAAGAGTCTGTCGGCAGATGACTATGAGAAAGCCATCGCTGACACCGCAGTAATCCGTCTCGATGTACGAACCGCAGAGGAGTTTGCCAATGGGCATATTCGTGGGGCAATCAACATTGACGTACTGAAATCAGACTTCGAGCAGAAGGCCGCTGCCACTCTTCCCAAAAGCAAGACTATCGCCGTGAACTGCCGAAGCGGCAAGCGAAGCAAAAATGCCGCAGCTATATTGACAAAGAACGGCTATCAGGTAATAGAACTCGATTCCGGCTTTATAGGCTGGCAGGCAGCAGGAAAAGAAATCGTAAAGGAGTAAATTGAAATAACTGAACTTCCCTATATGCGAAAGTTCAGTTAGTTATTATAATTTTTAAATTTGTAGCGTATGAAAAGAATTTTGCGAATTTTGATGATTGCCATCTGCTGCATGGTTTCATGCAATATGGTGGCGAATGCGGACAACGACAAGCCTATCTCTGTAAATGCACTTCCTGCCAAGGCTCAGACCTTACTCAGCCAGCATTTCAATGGTCAGAAGGTGATACTTGCTACCATTGAGACGGGGGTTATTAACAAGAGCTATGATGTGGTTCTTCAGAACGGAACCAAGCTGGAATTTGATAAGAAAGGCAATCTCACAGAGATTGACTGCAAGCAGGGAAAAGTGCCAGCCAAGTTGATTCCGCAGGCCATCAGAAACTACCTGAAGAAGAATTATCCAGCGCAAGCGGTAAAGAAGATTGAAATGAGCAAGAATGAATACGAGGTAGAACTGGCTAACGGATTGGATTTGACCTTCAACAAGCATTTCCAATTAATAGATATTGACTGATTATCAAGTTATCTGAACTTTCGCATATCAGGAAGCTAAGTTTAGCAAGTGGGTTAAGTACGGGCTGAAGGCCCAAAGGCAAAAAAAATCCCAGTCAGGATAAAACCTCGACTGGGATTCTTATTTTAAATCTCTCTCTTATTTTTCTCATCTATAAAAAGATGATTACTTCAAACCACGGTTGATAAGGGTTGTGTTGAGAAGCATCACGTACTTACGATACTGACTGTTGTCCAAGATAACGTGCATGTACTTGAGATCCTTCAAAACTGCCTTGTCAATCATTGCAGAACGTTCCTCACCCTTTGCTGTTGCAGCATTCATCATGTCTGCGGTGAAGTTCTTGTGTACATCAGCTACAGCCTCTACCTGGTCGATGTTCAAGCTCAAAGCATCTGCCAAGCTAGACATCTTAATATTCATGTTGTAAGCTGCTGTTGCATTTGTCTCCTCATCTGCTGCGAAAGTAGCTGTTGCCATTGCAAACATAGCTACTGCTAATACCATAATCTTCTTCATAATCTTTTTACCTTTCTTTAATTTGTGAGTCCTGCACATCCGTAGACGCCGGCTCTGTTAAACATTATCCTATAGTCTTTTTCTTTAAGACGCTGCAAAGATACGAACATTTCTCTGTGTGCGCAAACATTTCTTGGGATATTTTCAGTTTTCTGCCTTTTTCTTGACTTATATCAACAACAATACACCGAAATAGGCGTCAGAACGTTAGAGATATTGCATTTTCGCTATCATTTTGTAATATCATCGAAAAAAAAGCCCTTTTTCTTCGTTTATACCAAATATTATTAGTACCTTTGCAAAAGATTCAACCTATAAAACAAGCAAAATGGTACAGGAAAATCATATAGACAAGGCACTCGCCTTTATGGAAAGTCTCGAGAAACTGGGAAACCAGCTCAAGGCGGCTGAGGAACACCAGAAACAGCTCATCGCCCGAATGCTGGATCTCAAGAAAGAGAATCTGACCGACGGCGAGGAATATGCTGAACTCTCGCAGAAGAGCAAAAGTCTGCAGGACATCATCGACAAATGGCGCCCTATCTATCTGGAGCGCATGGAGATGGTAAAGAGCGTAAGCATTCAGAAAAGAAAAAGAAATAATAAAAAATAAATATAGAAATGGAAACAAACAACAAAAACAAGTTTATTGTAGTTTCATACGCACTGTATGATGTAACTAATGGTGACAACGGTGAGGAGATGCTCATCGAGCGCACAACCGACGAGCGTCCGTTCATCTTCATCAGCGGTATGGGTGTTACCCTGCCAGCTTTCGAAGAGAAGGTGGTAAACCTGGCTAAAGGTGAAGAGTTCGACTTCCAGCTGGACCCAGAGCAGGCTTACGGACAGCACTATGATGAGCGCGTACTGGAGCTCGACAAGCAGATTTTTACCGTCAACGGCCAGTTTGATGCACAGCACGTACAGGTAGGCGCTATCATCCCATTGCAGAACGAGGATGGCAACCACTTCAACGCAGTAGTGAAGAACATCAGCGATACAAAGGTAACCTGCGACCTGAACCACCCATTGGCTGGCTTGAAGCTCAACTTCTGCGGTCAGATTCTCGAGAGCCGCGAGGCTACTGCTGAGGAGATTGCCAAGATGGCTCAGATGATCAGCGGCGAAGGTGGCGGCTGCTCAGGTGGCTGCGACAACTGCGGCGGCGACTGCAAGGATGGCAACTGTGAAGGTGGTTGCGAAGGCGGCTGCAACAAGTAATAAACACCTTTTTAATATATAAGGTAATGAGGAATACATTTGGTAATCTTTTCACTCTCACTACGTTTGGAGAGAGTCATGGAATAGCTGTAGGAGGTGTTATTGACGGATTTCCTGCAGGCATAGAAATCGACATGGACTTTATCCAGAGCGAGCTGAACCGCCGACGCCCAGGACAGAGCCACATCACTACGGCCAGAAAGGAAGCTGACAAGGTAGAGTTTCTGAGTGGTGTGTTCGAAGGCAAATCAACAGGAACCCCTATCGGCTTTGAAGTGCGTAACCAGAACCAGCATTCTCAGGACTATGAGAACATGCGCTGTCTCTTCCGCCCTTCTCACGCAGATTTCACCTATAACGAGAAGTATGGCGTACGCGACCATCGTGGCGGCGGCCGTTCTTCAGCCCGCATCACCATTGCCCGATGCGTAGGCGGAGCCTTGGCTAAACTTGCCTTGCGAAAGTTGGGCATCAGCATCACGGCTTATACATCGCAGGTGGGCAGCATCGCGCTGGAAAAAGATTATCATCTGTATGACCTTAACACCATAGAAGATAATCCGGTGCGCTGTCCTGACCAGCAGAAGGCGAAGGAGATGGAAGATCTCATCGCCCAGGTTAAGGGTGACGGCGATACGATTGGTGGAATCATCACTTGCGTCATCAAGGGTTGCCCGGTAGGATTGGGCGAGCCTGAGTTTGACAAGCTTCATGCCCAACTGGGTGCTGCCATGCTTGGCATTAACGCCGTGAAGGGTTTTGAATATGGCGAGGGTTTTGCCGGAGTTACTGCCCGCGGAAGTGAGCAGAATGATGTCTTTATCCCGAAGGCTGATGCTGCAGAGACGACAGAAGATGCTGCCGTGAATCAGGATGTTGCTGCCCGTATTACAACAAAGAGCAATCATAGCGGAGGAATACAGGGCGGTTTGAGCAATGGTCAGGACATCTATTTCCGTGTTGCCTTCAAGCCGGTTGCTACTCTGCTGATGGAGCAGAATACGGTAGATTTGGAAGGAAATGCCACCACGCTGACTGCCCGCGGCCGTCATGATCCTTGCGTTTTGCCAAGAGCCGTGCCGGTGGTTGAAGCCATGGCTGCCATGGTTATTCTGGATAATTATCTCTTGAATCAAACAATAAAACTTTAATTAGTGATTAATTGGTAGTGATTAGTGATAAACAAACTAATCACTACTAACTAACTGAACTTTCGCATGTGGTTCAAGTACGGGCTGAAGGCCCAAAAGCTCCTAGCCCAGGGCATCGCCCTGGGTATAATAGCAATCAGCAAGGCGCCCTGTAAGGGCAAAAGCCTTATGTTTTGCCTGGAGTTTTAAAGCTTTTGCCCTTACAGGGCGACAGGTTTGCGTCCGTAATTACCCAGGGCGATGCCCTGGGCTAGGGGCTTCTGCCCTTTCAGGGCGTGTGGAACTTACATGCGAAACTTGAATAACTTTAACTATTTCTAAAGTTTACTGTCCTTTAATAGTTTTGGACAATATTCATTAAAAAAGCATTTATCGCAGAGCGGTTTCGTACTCTTGCAAATATATCTGCCATGCAGCAGAATCCAATGATGCGCATTCGGAATATCCTCAGCCGGAATGTGTTTCATCAGATAATCTTCTACTTTTCGGGGCGTATCTGCCGTTTTCGGCACCAACCCCATACGATGACTCACACGGTAAACATGCGTATCCACCGCCATCGTAGCATGACCGAACCATACGGCACGAATCACATTCGCCGTCTTGCGCCCCACTCCTGCCAACTTCTCCAAATCATCCGCAGCCTCAGGTACCTCACCTCCGAACATCTCAACCAGCTGGCGAGACATTTCAGCAAGATGCTTCGCCTTGGCATTCGGATAACTCACCGAACTGATCAACTCATAAATATCTTCCTCGCTCGCCTGTGCCATGTGCTGCGCATCAGGATAACGGGCAAAGAGAGCAGGCGTAACCATGTTGATGCGTTTGTCGGTGCATTGCGCAGAAAGCAAAGTAGCCACCAGAAGCTGAAATGCGCTACCGAACTGCAACTCGGTAGTTACATTCGGCAGCGCACTTCTGAAATGATTCAATATAAAATCGTATCTTTCCTTACGAAGCATATCTCTTACTTTTTAGCAGGAGCAGCCTCCTCTTTCTTCAGCTTACCCTTGTAAGCCTTGTTCAAACCGGAAATCACCTCTTTTGTAATATCGTAAGCCTTGTCAGCATAGAGCAGGTTATCGCCGCTCTTAGAGAAGATGATACTATACTTCTTGTCCTTGTTGTAGCGGGCAAGATAGTTGGCAATGCTGTCGTGGAGCGCCTTGTTGTACTTCTCCTGCTCAGCAGCAAACTCGTTGCTCAAGCGCTGCTGCAAGCCCTGCAGGTCGTTGTTCTGCTTCTGCAAACCAGCCTGGATAGCCTCAGCCTGCTCGCGGGTATAAGCATTCTGCTGAATCTTCTGCTGGAAGTTGGCTGCTGCAGCCTGGAGCTGCTGACCCTTCTGCGCAATAGTAGCCTGAATGTTCTGCCCCTTCTTCTCCAAGATAGAAGAATACTCCTTAGCAAAGGTATACTGAGTCATGATAGAGTCTACCTCTACATAAGCAATCTTCAATTCAGCAGGAGCCTTGCTCTCTGACTTAGCCTCTACCTGAGGCTGAGATTTGTTGCATGATGCCAATGACAGGGCAGCAACAGCTGCAATTGCCACTGAACTCAAAATGTTCTTTCTCATTTTTTCTATCATATTATATTATTACTATTTTCTAATAAGCCTTGTTGGCTTCCCTTGCCTCGCGGTCCTGATCCACCACACAATGAATGCCCTGCTTGCGCAAGCCCGGATTGTCGTGCACATGCTGGGAAGAGAACTTGCCGTTCTTCTTAAAAATCAACTTTACGCAAAATAATGCCATGCAAATAGCAATTATTAACACGCTTAATAACATTAATTTTATCATTTTTATTACCTTTGCAGTGCCTTAGTGCACTTTTGGGTGCAAAGGTACTATTTTTTTGGGAATAACCAAAACAAAATAGCAGAAATAAATGTTTTATCAAAACAAAATAATAGAAAATAAATGAATAAAAGTGAATTGAAGCCTGCTCTCGTGTTCGAGCAGTTCGCAAAAATCAACGAAATACCTCGTCCTTCCAAGCACGAGGAGAACATGATTGAGTTTTTGAAATCTTTCGGAGAGGCTCGTCAGCTCGAAACGCTGGTAGATGAAACCGGTAATGTGCTCATCCGTAAAGCTGCCACTCCAGGCTACGAGCATGCTGAAACCATCATCCTACAGAGCCACATGGACATGGTTTGCGATAAACTGGTAGATGTTGATTTCGATTTTCACAAAGACGCCATCCAGACTTACGTAGACGGAGAATGGCTTAAGGCAAAAGGCACTACATTGGGTGCTGACGACGGTATAGGCTGCGCCATCGAGCTGGCTATCCTGGCAAGCAACGATATTGAGCATGGTCCTATCGAGTGCGTCTTTACACGTGATGAAGAAACCGGACTGACTGGTGCTCACGGCATGAAGGCGGGCTTTATGACCGGAAAGATGCTCATCAATCTTGACTCAGAGGATGAGGGCGAAATCTTCGTATCCTGTGCTGGTGGTCAGACAACCCATGCCACTTTCCACTTCTCACGCGAAGAGGCTCCTGCGGGTTATTTCTTCATGGAAGCTTCGCTGAAGGGTCTCAACGGTGGTCACTCGGGCGATGACATCAACAAGAAGCGCGCCAATGCCATCAAGATTCTTGCCCGCTTCCTCTTCCTCGAAAATGAGAAACTGGATGGAAGTCTGCGCCTCGTAAGCTTCAACAGCGGCAAAATGCACAATGCGATTCCTCGCGACGGAAAGATTGTTTTCGCCGTCAAGAATGCTGATAAGGAACTGGTTCGTGCCGACTGGAACATCTTTGCATCAGAAGTAGAAGATGAATTCCACGTAACCGAACAGGCTATGCAGTTTAATATGAGCAGCACCGATGCTGCACCTGTCATCGAGAAAGCAGTAGCTGACAAGTTCATAATGGCTCTCCAGGCTGTAGACAACGGTCCGCTTACTACCTGTCAGGATGAGGCGATTGCCTGGATGGTAGAAACCTCAAGCAATGTGGCAAGCGTGATGACCGATGAAAGCAGCATCAACATCGTAGCTTCTCAGCGAAGTAACGTGATGAGCAATCTGGAGAACATGACCAACACCGTAAAGGCAGCCTTCCTTCTGGCTGGCGCCGAGGTAACTGTAGGCGACAAGTATCCTGCCTGGAAGATGCGCGCCAACAGCAAGCTTACCGACCTGGCTGTGAAGGCTTACGAAAAGCTCTTCGGCAAAAAACCATTGGTAAAGGGTATTCATGCCGGTTTGGAGTGTGGTCTTTTCTCAGAGCGTTATCCTGAGCTCGATATGGTAAGTTTCGGTCCTACCCTTCGCAATGTTCACACCCCAGACGAGACTCTTCTCATTCCTACAGTAGAGATGGTTTGGGATCACTTGCTGGAGATTCTCCGCAGCGTGGCTAAATAAGCAAGCGTGCTAAATAAAACAACGAGCTTCATAAAAGCAGCGCGGCTTAATAAAAAAGAAGATGTCTATGATAAAGAAAATGATGTTTGTCATGGTTTCAGGACTTGTGCTGATGTTCACCTCGTGTGGCGATCAGCACAAGGCTCAATCTCTGGTCAAGGATTTTCTTGATGAAAACCTCGTTGATCAGGACTGCAGCTATGAGCGGTTCTCCCGCCTCACTCCTACCGCCATGATCAGTTTCGACCAGATGAAGGTGATGCGACAAAATGTCAGCAAACTGCCTTACATCAAGAAGAATATTGATTATAATGATGCTGCTTATCCCGACACCTTATTATATTTAAGGGCTACATACAAGCTGACCAACCATCAGGGCGAGAAGCAGGAAGTAACCCAAACCTTTTATCTTGATAAAGGTTTGACAAGAGTAATCGGGTTTAAGGAAAACTAAAAAAAAAAAGTTAAGAATAGCCTTTCAGCAAGGCAGTAAGAATAAACAGAAAGAGTTGACTAGCATTTTAACTAGCCAACTCTTTTTTCATATAATCTCTTATTTCTTTTCTAGCCAGAGTCAGACGATTCTCAGCCGCTTTATATCCGAGGTTCAGACTTTGGGCAATCTCGCTCACCTGCATTCCTTCGAAGAGATTCAGGCGGTAAACCTTGCTTCTCTTCTCCGTGAGCCGGGCAATGCCACGCTCCAGAATCTCGTTGATCTGCTGGGCAGAGAAAACAGATTCGCCATCAACATCATATCTTCCCATCCAGTCACTAGCTCCCAGGAAGTGTTCATACTCCTCAATCTTATGCTTGCGACGGTAATAATCGATAATCAGATTCTTGGCAATGGTGTATACAAAACAAGGTAAAGTAACAGGCGTAATCATCTTATCGCCTCGAAGTAATCGCACAAAAGTATTCTGCACGATGTCTTCAGCCTCGTCTGCCGGAAGCGAACGGGACATGACATACAACTTCAGCTCGTTGTAGTGTTCAGAGTAATAATCAGCAATAATGCTGTAATTTGAATTTGTTTGTTCCATGATGGCGATTTTTTTAATCATGTTTTTCGTTTATCGATATTGCAAAGGTAATAAAAAAAAAGAAAGCCACCAAAGGAAAGCGAAAAAAAATGTGCTAAATGTTCGTTTTTAAACATTTAGCACATATGATAGATACAATTTGTAACATGAAATGTTACGCATCGCAAAGTTTTATTTCTCCATTCATACCTTTTTTCAGGTTGGATTACTTAATCATGTCAACGCTTCTCTTGAGGAATGCGTCGAGCGAAGCACCCTTCAACATACCATTCTGAAGCAGGGCGAGGTCGATGAGCTGGTGAACAATGTTGTTGTTCTTAGCATAGCCCGAGATGATTTCGTTGCGCTTAGCCTTCTCATCGCTGATGGCCTTCTCTGTGTTGTGAACATCATCCTTCTCCTGCTGGGTAATCTCTTCTGGCTTCTTCTTGTTCTGCTCCTGATGGAGTACGGCAAGGCGGGCTTCCTGACCCTTGATTTCTGCAAGGATTGGCTTCAATGTTTCAGCTGTGTTGGCCTCAGCATCTTCCAATACCTTCTTTACCAGAGCATGGTCTGAATTCAGTACGATGTTGTAGCTGTCTGGCATCTGACCGTAGAAGTTCATGCCTGCCTGGAACTGGCTCATCGCCTTCATACGGCGCATGTACTCGTTCTGAGTGATGAGCACTGGCTGGTTCTGTTCGCCCAAAGCCTGAATCTCTACAAAGAATTCTGTCTTGTCGAGTTGAGGCATCTGAGAGCGGAATACTTCTGTCAAGTTGTCAGACTGCTCTTTGCTCAAATCGGTCTTCTTTGCATCTTCCTTCACGATGAGGCGGTCGATGATGTCGGCGTCAACACGTGTAAAGCGGCTCTTCTCCAGCTTCTGCTCCAGCATGTTTACCATCGGCGTATCGAGCTGACCTTCCATCAGGAGTACAGAATAACCCTTCTGCTTGGCAGCTTCGATGTAAGAATACTGCTCTTCCTTATTGTTGGCATAGAGATAAACCAGGTTGCCATCCTTATCGGTCTGGTTGTCCTTAATCAGCGTCTTGTACTCCTCGAAAGTAAAGTACTTGCCCTCAACATCTTTCAGAAGTGCGAAGTCCTTTGCACGCTCGTAGAAATCTTCCTGAGAGAGCATTCCGTAGTTGATGAAGATCTTGAGATCATCCCATTTCTCTTCAAACTCCTTGCGGTTCTCCTTGAAGATAGAGTTCAAGCGATCGGCTACCTTCTTGGTAATGTAGGTAGAAATCTTCTTCACGTTACTGTCGCTCTGAAGGTAGCTGCGGCTTACGTTCAGCGGAATGTCCGGTGAATCGATTACACCATAAAGCAATGTGAGGAATTCTGGTACAATGCCTTCTACCTGGTCGGTTACGAACACCTGGTTGCAATAGAGCTGAATCTTGTTGCGCTGCATGTCGATGCTGCTCTTGATGCGTGGGAAGTAGAGAATACCCGTGAGATTGAATGGGAAGTCTACATTCAGATGAATCCAGAACAACGGGTCGTCCTGCATCGGATAAAGGGTGTGATAGAACTTCTTGTAGTCCTCATCCTTCAAGGTGCTAGGAGCCTTGGTCCAGAGAGGCTCCACATTATTAATAATGTTATCCTCATCTGTCTCCACATTCTTGCCGTCCTTCCACTCGGTCTTCTTGCCGAAGGCTACAGGTACTGCCATAAACTTGCAGTACTTGTTCAGAAGTTCCTCAATCTTGCTCTTCTGCAGGAATTCCTTGCAATCATCAGCAATATGGAGGATGATGTCTGAACCACGCTCAGCCTTGTCTGCATCTTCGATTTCGAAAGCAGGTGAACCATCGCAGCTCCACTTTACAGCCTTGCTTCCCTCTTTGTAGCTCTTAGTGATGATTTCTACCTTGCTGGCTACCATGAAAGAAGAATAGAAGCCGAGACCGAAGTGGCCGATGATGGCGTTGGCATTCTCCTTATACTTGTCGAGGAAGTCAGTTACGCCTGAGAATGCAATCTGGTTGATATATTTATCGATTTCCTCCTCAGTCATACCTATACCATGGTCGCTGATAGTCAAGGTTCCAGCCTTCTCATCGAGAGAGACACGAACGGTTGTGTCGCCTATCTCGCCCTTGAAATCGCCCTGAGCTGCAAGAGTCTTCAACTTCTGTGTAGCATCTACGGCGTTTGAAACCATCTCACGGAGGAAGATGTCGTGATCTGAATATAAGAATTTCTTGATGACAGGGAAAATGTTCTCTGTCGTTACACCAATATTACCTTTCTGTGCCATAATATAAAATGTTTTTATTCGTATTTACTTTATTATTGTTTGGCAAGGGGGCTAACAAATAGCGTGCCAAAATAAAAGCCCTCTTACCAAACTGAATAAAATAGCTGAAAAACATTTTATGATTCAGCGAAGCATTTTATGACTAAATGTCTCTTGGAAATCCCTTTGCCAAACCGCCTTCGCTTGTTTCCTTGTAAAGCGAAGGTAGGTCATGACCCGTCTGTCGCATTACTTCAACTACCCGGTCGAAAGATACGGTATGATGACCATCTGAGAAGGAAGCGTAGAGGTCTGCATCCAAAGCTCGGGCGGCAGCAAAGGCATTTCGCTCGATGCAAGGAATCTGAACCAGTCCGCAAACCGGGTCGCAGGTCATTCCGAGATGATGCTCCAATCCCATTTCGGCAGCATATTCTACCTGAGCCGGACTGCCTCCGAAAAGCTGACAGGCTGCAGCCGAAGCCATGGCGCAGGCAACACCTACCTCGCCCTGGCAACCTACATCAGCACCACTGATAGAAGCATTCTGCTTTACGATGTTGCCCACCAATCCGGCTGTAGCCAAGGCTCTCAAGATGCGCTGTTCACTCATATCATGAGAAGTAAACATGTGGTAGAGTACAGCTGGCAATACACCACAGGCGCCACAGGTAGGAGCTGTAACGATGGTGCCACCCGAAGCATTCTCTTCGCTCACAGCCAGCGCATAAGCATAAACCAAGCCGCGGCTCTGCAGGGAAGCACGGTAACCCTTCGCCTTTATATAATAGGTAGCAGCCTTACGCTGTAGCTTCAGCGGACCAGGCAAAACACCTTCATGGTCCAAACCATTTCTGATGCTCTGCTTCATCGTTTGCCAAACCATATCGAGATAATCCCAGATATCTTCCGATTCGCATTTCTCAACATATTCCCAGAATGAGCGTCCGTTATCATAGCACCATTGCTTGATGTCGGCGAGCTTGTTCAGATCATAAACATCCTTGGCGCCCAGCTCTTGGTTGCCGGCAGTACCATCTGATATGGCTCCACCACCAATACTGTAAACGGTCCATTCATCAATAATATCGCCGTTCAGATCCTTGCCCACAAATTTCATTCCGTTGGGATGATAAGGCAGGAAAGTTTGTGGCTGCCAGATAATATTCACAGTTTTATGAGGTTTGAGCACTTCTTCTATTGCCACATCAGTCATGTGTCCCTTACCTGTAGCAGCCAGACTTCCATAGAGGGTTACTTCATAATAAGAAGCGTTAGGGCAACGCTCCAGAAAAAGTTTGGCAGCACGCTGAGGCCCCATCGTATGACTGCTCGATGGTCCCTTACCTACTCTATATAATTCCTTTAATGACTTCATTTTTCTCGTATTTAATATTTTTACTTATCGATTTTTACCTTTTAATGGGCTCAGTTACTTATTTCTTCAGTTTACCATCCGAAAGTTACTTCATCTGTTTGGCTTTCAGGATGATGACATCCGTGAGAGGTCTGTCGTTGTTCGCCTTATCGGTAGCCACATTCTGAATCTTATCAACCACATCCATGCCTTCAAGCACCTCTCCGAATACTGTGTAGCCGTTGTCAAGGTGAGGAACACCACCATGCTTGATGTAGCCTTTCTGCAACTGTTCTGAAGGAATGGCGTAATACTTGCCGTCCCGTTTCAGTTTTTCTACATAATATTCCATCTGCCGTGGAGAAAAATTTCTGCCCCAGGCGATGTAGAAATCAGTAGACGCCGAAGCTTTGGTCGGATTTTCATCATCTCCTTCGCGAGCAGCACAGAGCTGTCCGCGCTTATGATAATATTTAGGATAGATGATTTCTGCCGGAACCGTATAGTTTACATCAAACTTCTGCGGCTTTTCCATGTTCACCTTTCTGCATGAATAATCGCCACCCTGAATCATGAAATTCTTGATGACACGCTGAAAGATGCAACCGTCATAATAGCCCGAATTGACAAGTTTCAGGAAATTATCCCGATGCTTGGGAGTATCGTTGTAGAGAGCCACGAGAATGTTGCCCATCGATGTTTCCAGCAACACCTGAGGGCAGGTTGGATCGTGCGGTGTTTCCCAGTCGAGCAGAGAATCGGGCTTAGACGCCACAACTTTTCCGGCTGGTTCTGATGTGTTCTGATTGCCTTCACTCTGAGCGAATGTCGTAACAGGCACCGTAAGAAGAGCGAGTGACAATAATCTGATGATCTTCTTCATATTTTTGTATAATTTTACATCTATTTATGTTATCGGATGCAAAGATAATGATTTTATTCTAAAAAATTGATTTTTTATGCGGGAAAAGTTCCTTTGTTTCATACATTCTTCATATCTTTGCAGCAGAAGACAGAAAATGCAATCAATTATGAAGAAAAATATATATATTATCATCGCTTTTTGCACTTTCCTCACTACAGAAGCAAGTGCACAGCAACAGGTAAGCTTCGGACCATTGCACAGTCCGGACAGTCCGCGCGAAGAATGGTTGCTGCCTGGCGATACGGTTTACCAGGCAGGAAAACCTATGATTTATCAGGGAAAACCGGTGAAGAATACATATATGACTCCTGCCCGACTATCAGATAAGAAAGAAACTCTCGGCAAAAACGGATTGCTGGGTGATGCTTCGCTAGACAGCACCTATTATAATAATCCCATCTCCAACCTTACCAACGGCTTGAGTTATCCGTTGGGCTATGGCTGGGGGCTGCACAAGGGATTGAATCTCTCGGTAGATCTTTCTGCCTTTGCCACATTCGGCAAGAATGTGCCTCACAGAGGCGGTGTCACTCAGACCATCGATGCAACCTACCTAACGCCACTCACCAAAGACAACAAACTCTGGTTGGCTCTGGGCACTTATATCAACAACGTAAACTATGGTGGAGACAGTTATCATGACGGTGGAGTCTACGGCATTCTGGGCTACCAGTTTAATGAGCATTGGGAGGCTTACGTTTACGGTCAGCTTAGTGTAGCCAACAATTACAGTTCTCTCTATGGCCGTTATGGCGGTTATGGCTATGGTCCCTACGGCTATTCGCCTTGGGGCTACGGAATGTATCCTTGGGGTATGGGCAGAGGAATCATGCCGGGTGGCTACGGAATGGTAGTACCTGGCGCCAACGTTTTAGGAGCCGGTGTAAGATACACTAATTCCAAAAAGACTTTCTCTATCGGCTTAAACGTAGAAGGAGTATGGTATGATAATAAGACGCCGTCCTATTTCAAGCAATACGACTATCCTGTGCCAAAGGCGCCTGAAAAAGATTAAGAAAAAGATAAAACATAAAAGAAAAGAGGTTCACTTTTCAATATAACGATATTGAAGTGAACCTCTAAGTTTATTCTGAAAAGAATCAGTTTACATAGCATCATCTCTCTCCATGAGATTATACCTATGAGTTTAGATTCTATTCAGCGAGAATCTGGACTATTCTTTCTGCTGAGCGACCATCCCATCTGTCAGGAATGCCCGCTTTCTTCCATTCACCCTTCAGAAGTTTCTGCATAGATTGCTTCAGTAACTCCGGATCTTCAGCAACCAGTTCGTTTGTACCCACCTTTACAGTTTCAATATGCTCAGTATAGCTGTTGAGCGTAATGCAAGGAACCCCATTGAAGGTAGCTTCTTCAGCCACATTACCCGAATCGGTAATCACACCTTTGGCGTGAGCTGTAAGATAAGCAAACGACAGATAATCGAGCGGCTGAACCACCTGGATTCCACTCTGATGATTGCTCTCTTCCTGATAAGCCTTGAATGCGAGCACGAAGCCCAATGCTTTGCCTCGAAGCGGAGCAATCACCTTCACTCCAGCCTGGCGCGCCTCTTCATCTATGACAGAAATGAGCGATTTCATCTCATCAATGTTATTGACGATGGCCTTGCGGTTCAAGGTCAGAACCATATATTCGCCTTCTTTCAGATGAAACTCGTCCATGATTTCCGGACGCTGCATTTTAGACTGAAGGAAGCGGATGTTGTCGATAAGCACATTTCCTACCATGTAAACCTTAGACAATTCTGCACCTTCCTTGTTGGCGATGCTGTTGTTTGAAATGCCTGCGGTAAAGAGAATATCTGACAAGCCATCAATCACCAGACGGTTGATTTCCTTTGGCATGGTAATGTCAAAACTGCGGGTTCCGGCTGCAATATGAGCAAGCTGCACACCCTGCTTCTTGGTAACAATAGCCACAGCCATGGTTGAAGCCAGATCATCAACCACAATGACAACATCTGTAGCATTCTGCTGCAGATAGCGCTCAAACTGACCCATCACCTGTCCGGTAAGTTCGTTCATGTTTGGACAGTCTACGCCGAGATAAGCATCCGGTTTCTGAATGCCTAAGTCATCGAAAAGAGAAGATTCCAAAGTCGGGTCATCCTCTTTTCCTGTGTAAACCAACTGATAGCTGATTTCGTTACCAGCTTCCTGAGCATTACGAATTGCTCTAATTACGGGCGCAACCTTGATAAAGTTAGGTCTTGCGCCTGCAACGATACAGATTTTCTTCATTTTTATCCTGTTTAATATATTTACTGAAGTTACAGTTTACTGATATTCAGAGTGCTTTATTTCTTGAGCCAATCTTGAGTCAAAGGGCATTATCCATTGACTCAGAGGCATTTATCCTTTGAAAAGATCTTTGATTCCTCCTATAGAACCCAAGAGATTGGTTGCCTCGTATGGCAGATAAACCACCTTATTATCCTTCCCCTGTGCTACTTCCTGCATCATGCTGATGTATTTCTGGGCCAGGAGATAGTTGGCAGGATTCGTACTCTGTCCTACAGCTTCCGTAATCTTCTGAATGGCAATAGCCTCGGCCTCAGCCTTACGGATGCGGGCAGTAGCCTCACCTTCTGCATTCAGGATAGCCTGCTGTTTGGCAGCCTCAGCCTTGTTCACGATGGCAGCCTTCTCACCTTCTGAGAGCAGGCGCTGCTTTTCCTTCTCACCTTCAGAAGTCAGGATGGTAGCACGCTTGTTGCGTTCAGCCTGCATCTGCTTTTCCATCGCCTGGAGCACACTTTCTGGAGGTGTAATATCCTGCAACTCTACTCGGTTTACCTTGATTCCCCACTTATTGGTTGCATCATCCAAAACTGCACGGAGTTTGGTGTTAATCGTATCGCGGGAGGTAAGAGTCTGGTCAAGTTCCATCTCACCTATTATATTACGCAAGGTGGTTTGGGTCAGTTTCTCTATGGCATTTGGCAGATTGTTGATTTCATACACACTCTTGAATGGGTCCACAATCTGGAAATAGAGCAACGCATTTATCTGCATCTGGATATTATCCTTAGTGATTACGTTCTGACGGTCGAAATCGTAGACCTGTTCACGAAGGTCGATGCAGTTTGTATAAACGTATCTTCCGTTTCTCATCGCCACAATATCCTTGGCATGGTCAATGAAAGGAATGATGACATTAATACCCGGCTTGAGCGTAGCAAAATATCGTCCGAGACGCTCTATGATTTTCGTCTCACTTTGAGGGATGATGACGATGGTTTTCTTAACCACTACGAGTGCAAGTGCTACTAGAGCCACCAGCACATAAATTCCTATGTTCATGATGTTTATACGATTAAGTGAATAATGTTGAATCTAAACTTTTCCTATCTAAACTTTTTCTACCTTGAGGATGATAGATTCGTGACCTAAGATTCGAACCTTATCGCCTACAGCAAGCGGTTCGGCAAGATGCGGAGCTTCCGCTTTCCAATCATCTCCATCCAGCTTCACTCTACCATATCCTCCGGCAGGAATCATCTCGGTCACTTCCCCTATCTGTCCTGCCAGCGCATCGGCGTTACTGCAGCGGTCTTCCCCACCCTTGTGTAGCGATTTCAGCAGATGCGGACGAACCAACCAGATGCTAAGCATAGAGCAGATAGCCCAAACCACTACCTGCACCCAGAAAGGTGCTCCTACTAATGCCACAGGAATGCTGATAAGCGCACCAATGGCAAAACAAGTAACATAGAAATCGCCGGAAGACAACTCTAAGATGAGGCAGATGAACATCACCGATGTCCATATCAGCCAAAGGTTATGAGATAAATACTCCATACTTAACTATTTTAATTTGATTCTTCAGATTCGAGAGATTCGGAAGAGAAGATGAATTCATTTCTTCAGATTCGAGAGATTCGGAAAATTCCTTATTTTCTGCGGGTTGTAGTCTTCTTTTTTCTACTGGTCTTCTTGGTTGTAGAAGTCTTGCTCGTAGAACCTACCTTATAAGTCTTCTGAGGCTTATAATACTTCAGCGCAGTAGGCATTTCCTTCTGCAAGGCAGCAATACGCTTGGCGTCTGAAGGGTGATCACTGAAAATATCACTCTGATTGCTGCTAGAGCCCTGTGACATTCTCTTCCAGAAAGGAATGGCCTGCTGAGGATCGTAACCAGCCATGGCAGCGAAGATAAGCCCCATGTAATCTGCCTCGGTTTCATTATCACGGGAATACTTCAGATTGCGGAATGAGAAATACTGTCCGGCAACTGCACTTGCCACGTTACCTACACCATTACCTACTGTCTGGTTCAACACAGTTCCCAGGATACTTGTACCGGTTTGCTGATTCTGCTGTTTGGTGAGCTGCTCAGCACTATGTTTAGCCACAGCATGAGCTATTTCGTGACCCAAAACGATTGCCAAACCGGTTTCATTCTGAGTGTAAGGCAAAAGTCCTTCATAAACCACGATTTTACCGCCAGGCATACAGAATGCATTGGCAGACTTATCTTGTACCAGGTTGAATTCCCATGAATAATTCTTCACGTCGGCTTCAAATCCATTCTGCTTCAAATAGAGTTCAACAGCATCGGCAAGTCTTTTTCCTACTCGCTGAACCATCGCCGTATTGGCTGCATTGGTCGACTTCTTGGCAGAAGCCATGTACTTTGTGTATTCCTGATTAGACAGACTGAGAACCTGCTCATCGGATACAGAGATGCGATGAGTGCGACCGGTCAGAGGCACCGTCTGAGTAGTGCCGCAAGATGCCAGCGCAAGGACTGCCACAACCGTCAGAACTAAAACCTTAAACTTTTTCATCTTAACTTACTTATGTATATAAAATATGTTTATTCATTAAGTTTATGTGCTGTTTGAAACACATTTTCTCTGCAAATATACTATTTCTAGTTGAAACCACCAAAGAAAAATGAGAAAAACATGAAATATAACCTAAAAATAACACAAGATAACTGACAAAAAAGAGGTGTACGAAAAAAGATGGCAAAAAAATAAGGTGTGGCACAATCTTTGCAGTTTCGCAAAACCGTCAGACAGCCAGATGACAGCTGCCCGAGAAAGCAGCATTATCAGCAGACTGGATTTAAGAAGTATAACATTAAAATATTTTAATATGAACGCAAAGAAGGAAGTGCCTGTATTGCTCTTGACAGGCTACCTGGGTAGTGGAAAGACAACCCTTCTCAACAAGATTTTAGCTAACGAAAAAGGTATTAAGTTTGCCGTCATCGTCAACGATATTGGTGAAGTCAATATTGATGCAGCCCTGATAGAAAAAGGTGGCGTAGTAGGTCAGAAAGATGATTCGCTCGTTTCTCTCCAGAATGGTTGCATCTGCTGCACATTGAAGATGGACCTTGTAGAACAGCTCAAGGAAATCGTAGACATGAAGCGTTTCGATTACATTGTCATCGAGGCTTCCGGAATCTGCGAGCCTGCTCCTATTGCACAGACCATCTGCTCTATCCCATCCCTCGGTCCTCAGTACATCGAGAATGGCATTCTGCGCCTTGACAGCATCGTTACCGTAGTAGATGCTTTGCGAATGAAGGATGAATTCTCCAACGGCAGCGACCTGATGAAGAAGAATATTGATGAGGAAGATTTGGCTTCGCTCGTCATCCAGCAGATTGAGTTCTGCAACATCATTCTTCTGAACAAGGCTGCAGAGGTTGAGCCTAAGGAGCTGGAGCACCTGAAGCAGATTATCCGCGCCATCCAGCCTAAGGCAGAAATCTTTGAATGCAACTTTGGTGACGTTGACTTGAATCTGATCGTCAACACCAAGAAGTTTGATTGGGAAACCGTATCCACTTCAGCCGGTTGGATTCAGGAAATTGAATCAGAAAGAAACGAAGAGCATGAAGAAGATGATGAAGAAGAACCACATGAACATCATCACCATCATGACGAGGAAGACGAACATGAGCATCATCATCATGACCACGATGACCATGACCACGATCATGACGTGCACGAACATCATCATCACCATCATCACGACCATGACCATGATCATGAAGGCGGAGAAGTTGAGGAATACGGAATCGGCACCTTCGTTTACTATCGTCGCAAGCCTTTCGACCTGGGTCTCTTCGATGATTTCGTAGCTAGAAAATGGCCTAGAGACGTGGTTCGCGCCAAGGGAATCTGCTATTTCGATGATGAGCGCGACATGTGCTACGTGTTCGAACAGGCTGGCAAGCAGAAGACTGTAAAGCAGGCTGGCCAATGGTTGGCTACCATGCCGAAAGACGAACTCGACCAGGTCTTGATGAATAACCCACAACTGCAGAAGGAATGGGATCAGGAATTGGGCGACCGCATGATAAAAATCGTATTCATCGGTCAGCATATCAAGGAACAGAAAGATGCTATCATTGCTGAGCTCGACAAGTGCTTGGCGTAGAATCATATTCACCCGGCTTCCTGGCAAAAAGCAAAGGAAAAATAGCTCAAAATGAGCAGAGAACAAGAAAAACGGAGGAAAACGAACAAAAAAGTGAAGTTTTTCCTCCGTTTTTTAGTTTAATTCGTTTTTTTTTGTTAATTTTGCACCCGAATAATAAAAGCGTAATTAATATGAAGACAAACTTCAGACCGGCGTATATAAAGGACTTTGCTGCTTGCTGGAAAGTCATCGACCAGGCTCGCCAAAGTATGATAGAATCGGGACGTCACCAATGGACTGAGGAATATCCATCAGAAAAAGACATCAGAAAAGACATAGAAAATGGCAACGCCTTCGTTCTGACAGTAAACGAAGAGGTGGTTGTCTATGGAGCAGTCATATTGAATGGCGAACCCAAATATAAGAAATTAGTAGGCAACTGGATTACTGATGGCGATTATTATGTAATACATCGCTTTGCCACGTTGCCTAGTTTCCAGCGTGAAGGTTTGGCGCGTATTTTCATCAGTAAGGTGAACAGCATGTGCGAGGTAGAAAAAATACCTAGCATCAAGGTTGACACCAACTTTGACAATACGCCGATGATTAACCTTCTGTCTTCGATGGGTTTCTGCATCTGCGGACGTGTAAACTATGGAGGAAACAGAGGTCAGCGTTTCGCCTTTGAAAAACTCTCCATAGCCATGGAACCTGCAGAATAATTTCTGGCCATCGAAAAACACAACATTTGATTAACATCCTCAAACATTCATTATGGAAGAGAAACTATTGCAGATGAAGAGCTTGGTTGAAAGACTCAACCAAGCTTCGGATAGTTATTATAACGGAAAAGGCGAACTCATGACCGACTATGAGTGGGACGCCCTTTTCGACCAGCTCAAGAGATTGGAAGAGGAAACAGGCGAAATTCTGCCTAACTCCCCTACTAATCGCGTGTCAGAAGATTCTATCGTAGGAAAGAAAGAGGAGCATGAATTTGCCGCCCTCTCTCTGGCAAAGACCAAACAGGTAAGTGATCTTGTAAAATGGGCAGAAGACCGCCCTATCTGGATTTCATGGAAACTGGACGGACTGACCCTCGTAGTAACCTATGACGGCGGAAAACTCACCAAAATCGTTACCCGCGGTAATGGACATATCGGCACCAACATTACCCACTTGGCTCCAGCCATTTCAGGCATTCCTGCTACCATTTCAGAGAAAGGACATCTTGTAGTAAGAGGAGAAGCCGTCATTTCGTATGCTGATTTTGAACAGTTCATCATCGAAAGCGAAGGCGATTACGCCAATCCACGAAACCTCGCTTCAGGCTCACTCACGCTGAAGGATATTGAAGAGGTGAAGCAGCGCCACATCCAATGGATTCCGTTCACCCTGGTTTATACTGAGCGGGAACTTTCCTCATGGGGCGAACGCATGCAGATGCTGAAAGACCTGGGAATGAATCCTGTAGAACGTGAGCGTATTGACCACCCTACCACAGAAAATATCCAGCTGGAAATAGACAAGTTTACGGAGAAGGTGACAAGCAAGAAAAATCCTTTCCCGGTAGACGGACTGGTGATTTGCTACGATGATACGGCTTATGCAGCTACGGGGTCGGTTACAGGCCACCACGCTACGAGGGCAGGATTTGCCTTTAAATGGCAAGATGAACATGCTGACACCGTACTCGACCACATCGAATGGTCGTGCGCAGCCAGCACCATCACGCCTGTAGCTGTTTTCAAACCGGTAGAACTAGAAGGAACCACCGTGCAGCGTGCCTCGCTCTGCAATGTAAGCGAATGCGAGCGTCTGGGCATTGGCGACAAGGGAACCAGGCTGCAGGTCATCAAGGCCAATAAGATTATCCCGAAGGTAATCAATATTACAGAGGTTGTGGGTAGTTTTGTCATTCCCGCCGAATGCCCGGTTTGCCATGCGCCAGCCGTAGTGCGCGAGAGTGAGAGCGGCACCAAGACTCTCCATTGCACCAATGCAGCCTGCCCAGCCAAACAACTTAAGAAATTTGCCCGCTTCGTCAGCAAGGAAGGAATCAATATTGACGGAATCTCAGAACAGACTGTCTGGAAATTCATCAATCATGGTTTTATCAGCGAATATGCTGATTTCTACAAACTGAAGAATTATGCGTTCGAGATTTCCTGTTTCGAAGGATTTGGCAAGAAGAGCGTAAGCAATCTTCTGGAGAGTGTTGAGAAGAGCCGCCATACTGATGGCCGTCATCTGCTCTACGCCTTGAATATTCCGCTCTGCGGCGGCGATGTGGCTAAAAAACTGCTCAGCCGTTACAAGGTGAAGGAACTGATAGAAACGGCTCGCCTGAGCATGTTCGATGATGAGTTTGCAAGCATTGATGGTATTGGACCTGAAAAGAGTGCCAAGTTTATCGCCTGGTTCAAGGATGATGTTCATTTCCTGCATGTGCAGCATCTGCTGTCCGAACTGATTATCGAGGAGCAGGAGCCTGTAGAAACGGGCAACAAATGCCAGGGACTGACTTTCGTCGTAACGGGAGATGTGCATCATTACAAGAACCGCAACGAGCTGAAGGCTTATATTGAAAGCCAGGGCGGCAAGGTTACGGGAAGTGTGAGCAAGAGCACTAACTTCCTGATTAACAACGATGCAGCTTCGCAGAGTTCGAAAAATAAGAAAGCCCATGAACTCAATATTCCAATCATTACTGAGGATGAGTTCATTGAAAAGTTTCAGGAGTAAACAAGTGAACTAAGCGAAATAAAAAGCAAAAGCCAGATTCCGGATTACGGACTTGGCTTTCGCTTTTCTAGTTTTAAGAACCTGCAAATTCTCTGTTATTATTCTCCCAGGAACTGACCCATGAAGAGAATGGCGCCACTATTACGTTCTGTAATGAAATAAACGAATGGACGGTTGGCATGAAACTCTACACGCTTCATCTCGTGAGGACCCAGTGAGGTCAGCATCACAGCAGCTGTTACGGCAGCAGCCTTGGTTCCACGCTCGCTTACCTCAATCTTTGCCTTCTGCAACATCTTCGATACATAGAAGCTGCCATTGGCAAAACGGCTGAAATCTGCCGTGCCTGGCTGGAAGATGCTTGGAGCTCCCAATTTACTGATAATCTGGTTGAGCGACAAATCCATCTCTGTGGTAAACTTAGGGAATTTTAAATCTACCTGGCAACGGTCCATGTCATTACTCAACTTCTGAAGTTTATCAGCATCCATCTCCTTCATCACCTCGCTGATGCTCTTGCCAGCCTTAGGAAGAAGAACGGTCATCTGATAACTTCCATTTCCGTATGGCAGCTCTACAGCCTGCAGCATATCATTTTCAGTATAGGCAAACTTCTTGTTCTGGTGCATCATGTTCACCTTCTTAATATCGCGGGTGTAACCGCTGAAGTTCTCGAGGCGGGTATTCTTCGCATCAAACTTCTCCTGCCAGATTCCATTAAAATAAATAGCATTCAGGAGGTAAGAAACGGCTGCAGGGTCTACCTGGTCGATGATGCTAGGAATCATTCCTTTAGTCTGCTTCTTGCACCAGTCATTAATGCGGGCGGCAGATTTAGAATTGGTAAAGTCCATGCTCTCAACGCCAGCCTGATAAGAATCGGCCACGGTACGAGCGAAATCGCTGTTCAATGTGAAATTCTTATTGATGGCGATAAAGTTGGCAATATTAACGGTTGTCTGCTTGTCGAGTTTGCCAGCCGAAAGCATCAGCGCCTTATAACAGTCGTTGAGTTCCTTCACGCTCACGCCCTCGCAACCGATTGCCTTCAGAATCTCCTGCTGAGTCTTGCCGTCGGCACCATTCGCAAGCATTCCCATCAGATAGGCGATGCTCATTGGCGAAACCACCTCAGAATCCATGCCGCTGATCTGCTGATAAAGTCTGAAAGCGAAATCATTATTCTTCTTCACGATGTTCTGCTGAGCCTCTGAGAGGATAAGATAACTCTCGTCCATTTCCTCATCTGCCGACAGACGGGCAGCCTCTGCCTCCGTTATTTTCTCGGCCTTTGTTGCGCTCTCATTCTGTGCATTCTTGCTTGAGCTGCAAGAAGTCATTGCCATTGCAGCTGAAGCTAAAATAGCTGCACTAAATACTTTCTTGTTCATATTTCTCTAATTTATTGGTTCATTTTAATGACTCAACGCTCCTGAACCCAAAAGGGACTGTTCCTCTTTAAAAGGCAGTTCCCGAATCGGAATCTGAATCGTGAGTTCTGAAGATAAAATGAAAAATCGGCTAATCCTTGCACGGGAAAAGCCGATTTTACTATTTCTTAACAAAAAATCTATGTTCTTTACTGAACGTGCGCATGTGGTCCAAGTACGGGCTGAAGGCCCAAAAGCTCCTAGCCCAGGGCACCGCCCTGGGTTTAATGGCAATCAGCAAGGCGCCCTGTAAGGGCAAAAGCTTTGTATATTGCCATATTTGAAAGCTTTTGCCCTTACAGGGCGACAGGTTTGCGTCCATAAACACCCAGGGCGATGCCCTGGGCTAGGAGCTTCTGCCCTTTCAGGGCGTGTGGGGCTTACTTGCTAAATTTGAGTACTTTACAAAAAAAATCAATGCAGCGGTGCCTCTTCCGAAGGTCTGCCAGGCTTTATTCTGAGATGATATCTGTTTCCATCATATTCCACGCGCATGATGTTCGTCCTGTTGGTCTTCATCTCATCGCTCGAATGAGTCACAAGATGTTCGTATAGATCGATTGCCACATGACCCATCGTTCTGCGCAGATTGATTTCGATGCAAGGAACCACGCCCAGTCCGGTTCTGTTTACGTCCTCACCTTCCTGATTCAGCACAGCCTCGCAGAATTCATCCTTCTCCCCTTTCGTGCAGATCATCATGTCAACGCCGAACGGACCACTGTAAATATCCTTCAGCGCCGGCTCCATTACCTCGATGATGCGCTGTCTGATTCCGGCAAGCTGAGCCTCGCTAATGAGCGGTTTCATCATTTCCACCTTATCATCTTCAGAGCAGAGCACATTGCCCGAATAGGCATTCTTGATCGTATCGAATAGCGAAAGACCTCGATAGAGGGCCTTGCCATCTTTCATTTCAAACTCCATGGCGAAATCTCTCACCTTATTATATAGGGGCTCTACGGTTACGCCGCCCTGATGATAAATCATGTTTGCCACCCATCTTTCGAAGGTAGGATAATCTCCGGCAGTCCTGAAGTCCTCAGCACTTACATATTTCACTCCCCTCCCACTACTGCTCCAGGGAGCCTTGACAACAGCTTTGCCGTGCTGGAGAATGAGCTCTTTGACGCGAGCCGTCTCAGTAACATATTCCACGCCACGCTGCAGATGAAGGGCAGCCCATTGTCTGCTGCTCACCTCGCGTACCTTATTTAATACAGCATCAGTCGGCAACATCATCTCCGGCATTCCCAAACGCTCCAACTCACCTTTCAGCGACAGGTTCCATCCCCAGGGATGAACACTGTCCAGAAATTCCGTCTTGAGCAGATGCTTCAGCTGAGGCTTGGTGATGAACTCAACCTTGCTGTTCAGTTCTGCCCCAAAATGGCGTACCCTGTTCTTCGCAAAATCAATATCATCCACAAGTACGAGGTCGCCCTCTTCCGCCCAAAGAGCCGGAATGAAAGCAAGATCACTTCTAAGTTGTCTACCCGCATGAGGCGCGGTGAACTGTTTCAGATTTGCAGCCAAAGCCAAATCATGTTCTGGATTGAAAATATGTAACTTCATGGTGCAAAGATATAAAGAAAAGCGCAAAATAGGGAAGAAAATCCCCATTTTTACTTAGACAAGTGCTAAATAATGAAAAAAAAGTTACTTTTTGCTATCTAGAGTTTGCAAATTAGAAATATTTAATTACCTTTGCATCGTAAAAACAATTAGAAACGATATAAACTCATGGAAGAAGCATTCTTCAGAACACATACATACCTCGTAGAGCATACGGACGCACCAGTAAGACGAACTCTGATGGACGAAATCGACTGGAGCGACCGTTTGATTGGCATAAAGGGAACACGCGGTGTAGGAAAGTCTACATTCCTCCTTCAATATGCCAAGGAGCACTTTGGCCCTACTGACCGCAAGTGTCTGTATGTGAATATGAACAATTTCTATTTTCAAAGCAGAGGAATCGCAGATTTTGCAGGTGACTTTGTTCGCCACGGCGGCAGAACCCTTCTCATCGACCAGGTCTTCAAGCAGTCGGACTGGAGCAAGGAACTGCGCAAATGCTACGACCTCTATCCAGAGTTAAGAATCGTGTTCACAGGTTCCAGCGTGATGAGACTGAAGGAAGAGAATCCTGAGCTCAATGGAATCGTGAAAAGCTATAATTTGCGAGGCTTCTCTTTCAGAGAGTTTATCAACCTGCAGACTGGCAACAGTTTCAAGCCATATACACTCGATGAAATCTTGCGCAATCACGAGCACATCATCAAGCAGATACTGCCTAAGGTGAGCCCGATAAAATACTTCCAGGACTACTTGCATCATGGATTCTATCCATTCTTCCTGGAGAACCGCAACTTCACAGAGAATCTACTAAAGACAATGAACATGATGACCGAGGTAGACATCCTCCTCATCAAGCAAATCGAACTGAAATATCTCACCAAAATCAAGCGGCTCTTCTATCAGCTAGCTGTAGAAGGTGCCAAGGCTCCCAACGTGAGCCAGCTTGCCGAAGAGATCAACACCAGCAGAGCTACGGTAATGAACTACATCAAGTATCTTGCTGATGCGCGACTCATCAACATGATTTACCCAACCGGGCAGGAGTTCCCAAAGAAACCATCCAAGGTGATGATGCACAACTCCAACCTGATGTACGCCATCTATCCTATCAAGATAGACAAGCAGGAGGTGATGGAAACATTCTTCGTCAACTCGGTCTGGAAAGACCACAAGGTAAGCCAGACCGGCAAGGACCACTACTTCATTGTAGATGGTGAGAAGAAGTTCAGAATCTGCGATGCGCAATCTCCAAACAAGGTGCGCAACAATCCCGACATCATCTACGCCCGATACAATACCGAGGTAGGCAAGGATAACAGAATTCCGTTATGGCTTCTGGGTTTCCTATATTAGGGAATGTTGAATGTGGAGTGTTGAATGTTGAATTGCCTAACGGCATCAGCATGAAGACACATAAGGGCGCAAGCCTAACTCAACACTCAACATTCAACACGCAACATTAGAATAAGAATGAATTAAATACAAAACATTTTTAATATTTTATCTAAAAGTAAAATGGCTAAAGAGAAAAAATTTATCACTTGTGATGGTAACACAGCTGCCGCACATGTAAGCTACATGTTTACTGAGGTTGCTGCTATCTACCCTATTACTCCATCATCACCAATGGCGGAGCATGTAGATGAATGGGCTGCCAAAGGTCGTAAGAACCTTTTCGGTCAGCGAGTTTCTATCCAGGAAATGGAATCAGAGGCTGGTGCTGCCGGTGCAGTTCACGGTTCTCTCCAGGCTGGTGCCTTGACTTCAACTTACACTGCTTCTCAGGGTTTGTTGCTGATGATTCCTAACATGTACAAGATTGCTGGTGAGTTGCTCCCTTGCGTGTTCAACGTATCAGCTCGTACATTGGCTTCTCACTCACTTTGTATCTTCGGTGACCACCAGGACGTAATGGCTTGCCGCCAGACAGGTTTCGCTATGTTCTGCTCAGGTTCTGTTCAGGAGGTTATGGACCTCTCTGCAGTTCCTCACTTGGCTACATTGGAGACAAAGGTTCCTTTCGTTAACTTCTTCGACGGTTTCCGTACTTCTCACGAGTACCACAAGATCGAGGAGATGGATATGGAAGACATCCGTCCATTGGTTAAGGAAGAGTTCATCGAGGACTTCCGTAACCGTGCTTTGACTCCTGAGCGTCCTGTTACTCGCGGTACCGCTGAGAACCCAGAGACATTCTTCACTCACCGTGAGGCTTGCAACACTTACTACGATGCAATTCCTGAGGTTGTAGAGAAGTACTGCCAGGAGATGACTAAGATTACTGGCCGTGAGTATCACCTCTTCAACTACTATGGTGCTGAGGATGCTGAGAACATCATCATCCTGATGGGTTCTGCTACAGAGCCAGCTCGCGAGGCTATCGACTACTTGAACAAGCAGGGCAAGAAGGTTGGTATGGTTGCAGTTCACCTCTTCCGTCCATTCTCTGTTGACTTCCTGAAGAAGACTATCCCAGCTACCGTTAAGCGTATCGCTGTTCTCGACCGTACTAAGGAGCCAGGTGCAGAGGGTGAGCCATTGTACCTCGACGTTAAGTCAGCTCTCTACGATGACGAGCGCAAGCCATTGATCGTTGGCGGTCGCTACGGTCTCGGTTCTTCTGATACAACTCCAGCTAAGATTGTTGCTGTATTCAAGAACCTCGAGTTGCCACAGCCAAAGAACCACTTCACTGTAGGTATCGTTGATGACGTTACATTCACTTCTCTCCCAGAAGAGGAGGAAATCCCAATGGGTGGCGACGACTTGTTCGAGGCTAAGTTCTACGGTTTGGGTGCTGACGGTACTGTTGGTGCTAACAAGAACTCAGTTCAGATTATCGGTAACAATACCAACAAGTATTGCCAGGCATACTTCTCTTACGACTCTAAGAAGTCTGGTGGTTTCACCTGCTCTCACTTGCGTTTCGGCGACAGCCCTATCCACAGTGCTTATCAGGTAAATACTCCTAACTTCGTAGCTTGCCACGTACAGGCTTACCTCCACATGTACGATGTAACTCGTGGTTTGCGTAAGAACGGTTTCTTCCTGTTGAACACTATCTTCGATGGTGAGGAGTTGGTTAACTTCATCCCTAACAAGGTAAAGCGTTACTTCGCTCAGAACAACATCACTGTTTACTATATCAACGCAACTAAGATTGCTCAGGAGATTGGTCTCGGTAACCGTACCAACACCATCCTCCAGTCTGCATTCTTCCGTATCACAGAGGTTATTCCTTTGGATCTCGCTGTAGAGCAGATGAAGGCATTCATCGTTAAGTCTTACTCTAAGAAGGGTCAGGACGTTGTTGACAAGAACTTCGGCGCTGTAGACCGTGGTGGTGAGTACAAGCAGTTGACAGTAGATCCAGCTTGGGCTAACCTCGCTGACGATGAGGCTAAGGAGGATAACGCTCCAGCATTCGTTAAGGAGCTCGTTCGTCCTATCAACGGCCAGGCAGGTGACCTCTTGAAGGTTTCTGACTTCGTTAAGCACAACACAGTTGACGGTACATGGCAGAACGGTACTGCAGCATTCGAAAAGCGTGGTGTTGAGGCGTTCGTACCAGTATGGAACGTAGAGAACTGTATCCAGTGTAACAAGTGTTCATTCGTTTGTCCTCACGCAGCTATCCGTCCATTCGTATTGACCGACGAGGAGCTCGCAGGCATCGAGGGTCTCAAGACTCAGGATGTTAAGGCACCTAAGGCTTTGGCTGGAATGCACTTCCGCATCGAGATTTCAGTACTCGACTGTCTTGGTTGTGGTAACTGTGCTGACGTCTGCCCAGGTAAGAAGGGTGAGAAGGCGTTGACAATGGTTCCATTCAACGTAGACGCAGAGGATATGGTCAAGGAAGCAGCTAACTGGGAGTACCTCGTACACAAGGTAGCTTCTAAGCAGGATCTCGTAGACATCAAGCAGAGCCCTAAGAACTCTCAGTTCGCTCAGCCATTGTTCGAGTTCTCTGGTGCTTGCTCTGGTTGTGGTGAGACTCCATACGTTAAGTTGATTTCTCAGCTCTTCGGTGACCGTCAGATGATTGCTAACGCTACTGGTTGTTCTTCTATCTACTCAGCTTCTATCCCATCTACTCCATATACAAAGAACGCTAAGGGTCAGGGTCCTGCATTCGACAACTCATTGTTCGAGGACTTCTGCGAGTTCGGTCTCGGTATGGTAATGGGTAACAAGAAGATGAAGGAGCGCATCGCTCACTTGCTCGAGGAGGCTAAGGCTCAGGAGCATGTTCCTGCTGAGTTCGTAGCTGCTGCTGACAAGTGGATGGCTAACATGAACGATTCTGAGGGTTCTAAGGAGGCTGCTGCAGAGTTGAAGCCTCTTATCGCTGCCGGCGCTGAGAAGGGTTGCCCTATCTGCAAGGAGCTCAAGACTTTGGATCACTACCTCGTTAAGCGTTCACAGTGGATCATCGGTGGTGACGGTGCTTCTTATGATATCGGTTACGGTGGTCTCGACCACGTATTGGCTTCTGGTGAGGATGTTAATATCCTGGTACTCGATACTGAGGTTTACTCTAACACTGGTGGTCAGTCTTCTAAGTCTACTCCACTCGGTGCTATCGCACAGTTCGCTGCTCAGGGTAAGCGTATCCGTAAGAAGGATCTCGGTTTGATGCAGACTACATACGGTTACATCTACGTAGCTCAGGTAGCTATGGGTGCTGACAATGCTCAGACATTGAAGGCTATCCGCGAGGCTGAGGCTTATCCAGGTCCATCACTCATCATCGCTTACGCACCATGTATCAACCATGGTTTGAAGCGTAAGGGCGGTATGGGTCGTTCACAGCACGAGGAAGAGTTGGCTGTTGAGTGCGGTTACTGGCACTTGTGGCGTTACAACCCACTGTTGGCTGAAGAGGGTAAGAACCCATTCACACTCGACTCTAAGGCTCCTAACTGGGAGAACTTCCGCGACTTCCTGCTCGGTGAGGTTCGTTACCTCTCTGTACAGAAGGCATTCCCTAAGGAGGCTGATGAGCTCTTCTCTCAGGCAGAGAAGATGGCTAAGCTCCGTTACCAGACTTACGTTCGTAAGAGCCAGGAGGACTGGAGCGAGCAAATCTAATCTAGCGAGATTTCAATAGGTTAAATATATCATCTCCGAAGACCTTGGTTGCGTTCTGCAATCAAGGTCTTTTTTGTTTAAAAATGCTCCATATTCATGTAAAAATTGGAAATAAGTGATGAAATATAGGGAAAAATCGTGATTTTAAGATTGAGTTCATTAGGGGCAATTCAGAATACTTTTGTTAAGAAAACAGAACATTCACATGTGGTATAAGACGGGCTGAAAGCCCAAAAGCTCTTAGCCCAGGGCATCGCCCTGGGTATAATAGCAATCAATAAGACGCCCTGTAAGGGCAAAAGCTTTGTTTATTGCTTGGTTCTTTAAAGCTTTTGCCCTTACAGGGCGATGGGTTTGCGTTCATAATTACCCAGGGCGATGCCCTGGGCTATGAGCTTCTGCCCTTTCAGGGCGTATTGGGTAATTTCAACCATACAGATCGAACTATTATGGATTTTTAATCCGCTAAAAGAAACGGAGCAAGAAGCGCAATCAGACTGAGTAATGTAAATTATCCTTACCTACCCAAAACAGAAACCAAAAGAGGCAAAAATCAGTGCTTTTTAGTGAGATTTCGAAGAAAAAATGCAAAATATGAGGGGTAGAAAGGTGTTTTCCCCCCTCTACAAAGGGTGAAAAATGCCCCTCCTCGGACATAAAAACAGCCTCTGAGATGATATATTTTTAACAAAAGCAACATAAAACAAGGATAAAAATGCAGAATTGAACAGTATAATAGCTAACTTAAGTGACTTAATATGTAGATAATTATTATACACAGAACATTAGAGTAGAAATATAACAAAATACACATAATACACTAATAACCAATACATTCAGGAATACACACAACCTATATCTGGTAAAACTCACAAGTTCATCTAGGGTGTCATTAAGGGTCAAGGTCATTAAGGGTCATTTTCATTTTCGGGGGAGAAAAATCCCCTATAGTATATATATAAATAAATATTTATATATACTATAGCTCAAAATGACACTTTCATTTTTCTAAATGACCCTTAATGACACTGACCCTTAATGACACGCTGGCTTTTTATCCTTACACCTTACCATTAGATTGTTCTGTAACAAAGTTCAGCTAGAAAACCAATAGAAATCATTATCAATCAATCACTTACACTACTTCTCCGAAAGAAAGTCAGGGTAAAAGCTTGCATTCTGCCCAAAAATGTTGTATCTTTGCACCGGCAATCGAAAGAACAGCCTTTTGTGCCTTGCTCCGGTCTTCTCTTAAGACCAACACAGGTCATAAATGATGGCAGGCGCTGGTCATCAATGAAGACCCCGAAAACGGCAGGAACGGGGCATTCTGGGGAGTTGCTTAAAGAAACAAAAATTTGAACAAGAAGAAAATAATATGATTACAGTTGATGGATTGACCGTAGAATTTGGCGGCACCACCCTATTCAAAGACATTTCCTTCCAGATCAACGAGAAGGACCGTATAGCCCTGATGGGAAAGAATGGCGCAGGAAAGAGCACATTGCTCAAGATCATCGCCGGTGTGAGAAATGCTACTACGAATTCCTGGAATCTAAGAAGATGGAAAATCTTCAGGAACTGGAGAAGAAGCAATAACTCCCTATTCTATTGTTTTCTTATCAAAAATATTTCAAGCATAAAACAAAAAGTCCTGATGTTTCAAACAAACGAAACATCAGGACTTTATTTTTTCTATCTATTCGGAAAAACCATTCCCGAAAAATTCTATTCGGAAAAATTTCCTTCCGGAATTACCAAAGCTCCAGGCGCTGGTTCTTAGGAATGAACAGCTTGTCGCCCTGCTTTACACCAAATGCCTCATACCATGCATCGATGTGAGGAAGCGCACCATCAACACGCCACTTGCCGAGAGAATGAGGATCATTCTTTACGCGGTTGCGGATTTCCTTATCAGTAATGTTCTGTCCCCAAACACCTGCATAGGCGAGGAAGAAACGCTGGTCAGGAGTGAAACCATCCTTGTTCTTCAATGGCTTCTTGGCTGTAGCATTCTTGAAGGCATTGTATGAAACCATCAAACCACCATGGTCGGCAAGGTTCTCGCCGAGGGTGAAACGGCCGTTGGCATTCAGATCAGGCAACACCTTGATGTTGCTGAAGAAATCAGCATACATATCAGCACGCTTGTTGAAACCTTCTGCATCAGCAGGAGTCCACCAGTCCTTCAGATTACCGCTAGCATCATACTGACGACCCTGATCATCGAATCCGTGAGTCATCTCATGACCGATTACTACGCCGATAGCACCATAGTTGAATGCAGCATCAGCCTTAGGATCGAAGAAAGGATACTGGAGAATACCTGCTGGGAAGCAGATCTCATTGGTAGTAGGATTATAGTAAGCGTTCACGGTCTGAGGAGTCATGTACCACACATCCTTATCTACTGGCTTTCCTGCCTTCTTTGCAATCTCCTTATCGTTGGCAAACTTGCGGCAAGCCAATACGTTCTCATAATAGCTCTTAGATGGGTCAATGCTGAGCTTGCTGAAATCAGTCCACTTGTTAGGATAACCAATCTTTACATAGAACTTGTCGAGCTTGTTGTGAGCAGCTTTCTTTGTTACATCGCTCATCCAGGTCTGAGCATCGATACGCTGACCGAGACTGATCTGAAGATTCTTCACGAGTGTCTCCATCATCTTCTTAGAGCTTTCTGGGAAATAGCGCTTGCAGTAGATGCGACCGAGTGCCTCGCCCAACTGAGCCTCTACCTGAGTAGTAGCGCGCTTCCAAAGAGGATAATCCTCCTTACGGCCACTCATAGTCTTGCCGAAGAATTCGAAACGGGCTTCGCGAATCTCATCGCTGAGGTAAGAAGCAGAACTACTGATGATGTCCCACTCCATCAAAGCCTTCAATGTGCCTGCACATTCTGCAGCTGCCACCTTGTCATAACCGGCGAAGAAAGCAGGCTGACCTACGATCATCTCCTTGAGATATTCGCTCTTGATTCCCTCGGCGTTGGCAAGTGCCTCGAGAGGAATGTTAGGATAATTCTCCTTGAATTCTGCCAAGGTCATCTTGTTGTAGTTGGCCTGAGGATCACGAAGTTCGGTACGGCTCTTTGAGAAAGTAGCGAGCGTTGTTTCGTGAAGGAATACGGCAGAAGCCTTCTTGGCAGCTTCATCAGCAGAGAAACCATAGAGCTGGAACATCTTGCTGAGGTAAGTCTTATAAGCCTCACGGATAGCTACAGTTGCAGCATCGTTGTTGAGGTAATAATCCTTGGCACCGAGAGTAAGACCGCCCTGCATCAGGATGTAGATGTTCATGGTTACGTTCTTCTCATCGGCATCGAAACCTGAGACATAGCCCAAACCAAGACCCATCCATGCATACTTAACCTGAAGCTTCTGAAGCTCGTCCTTGGTCTTGGCAGCTTCAATCTCATCCAACAGAGGCTTTACTGGAGCGATTCCAGCCTTGTTGCGGCTGTCAACATCCATAGAGAGTTTGTAGAAATCAGACAATTTCTGCTCAATGGTTCCAGCCTTGTAAGTCTTCTTCTGGAGTTCAGAAAGAATGGTGTTGATGCGCTTGTTGTTGTTCTCAGCCAGCTGGTCAAAACTGCCATAACGGCTGTAAGCGGCAGGAAGAGGATTGTTCTTCTGCCATCCACCTGTAGCAAACTGATAGAAACTGTCTGCTGGCTTCACTGTCTTGTCGAGATTGCTCATGACAAGACCCGATTTATTCTGAGCATCAGCGCCTAATGGCAGAGCTGCGATCAGCATCATCGGTAAGATCATTTTCATTTTCATTTTCTTCTCTTTATTTTATATTAATGTTACAATTATTTCGAAACTTCTTCCAGTTCTTCCGAAAGGAGCATCCAGCGCTCGTTCTCCTCATCGAGACTCTTCATGAGTTCGGTGTATTCGGTCACGAGTTCCATGTTGGTTGCATTTTCCGGTTTCATCAGGAGTTCATCAATCTCCTTCTTTCTCGCTTCCAGCTTCTCTATCTTCGCCTCACATTCCTTCACGGCTTTCTCAGCCTTGCGGATCTTCTTCTGCTGTTCCTTATGTTCAGCGTAGCTCTGCTTGCCGGATGTGGCAGAGGCAAGACTGTCGGCTGTAGAACCTGATGCGACAGAAGAGCCGGAAGTATTGGCAGAAGGCGAACCGGCAGAAGCCATGTTCTGGTTGGCAAGAGCCTGATTGATGTTCTCGGCATTATGGGCACGGAGATAATCGTAAATACCACCAAGATGCTCACGAACCTTGCCGCCACCAAACTCATAGACCTTATCTACCAGACCATCGAGGAATTCACGGTCGTGGCTCACGATGATGGCTGTTCCATCGAAAGCCTTGATGGCTTCTTTCAGCACATCCTTCGACTGCATGTCGAGGTGATTGGTAGGCTCATCGAGAATGAGGAGATTCACCGGTTCGAGCAGGAGCTTGATCATAGCCAGTCGGCTGCGTTCGCCTCCACTCAGAACCTTGACAAACTTCTCAGAAGTCTCGCCGCCAAACATGAAGGCGCCCAGGAGATCGTTCACCTTCAGACGCATTTCGCCTGTTGCCACATTGTCGATAGTCTGGAAGATGGTAAGATTCTCATCCAAGAGCTGCGCCTGATTCTGGGCGAAATAACCAATCTGCACATTATGACCAATCTTGAGAGTTCCGGTGAAAGGAATCTCACCCATGATACATTTTACCAGGGTAGACTTACCCTCGCCGTTCTTACCCACGAAAGCCACCTTCTCGCCACGCTTGATGGTAAAGGTAACATGGTCGAAGACGGTGTGTGCACCGTAATCTTTGCGCACCTCATCACAGATGATAGGATAATCGCCACTCCTGAGACAAGGAGGGAATTTGAGGTGCATCTGTTTGTTGTCAACCTCATCCACCTCGATAGGCACGATTTTCTCGAGCTGCTTGATTCTGCTCTGCACCTGAACCGCCTTGGTAGGCTTGTAGCGGAACCGCTCGATGAAATCCTTGATGTCGGCAATTTCCTTCTGCTGGTTTTCGTAAGCACGGAGCTGCTGCTCGCGGCGTTCAGCACGCAACACCACATACTCATCGTATTTCACCTTATAGTCTTCTACCCTTCCGCAAGTAATTTCGAGGGTACGGTTAGTTACATTGTTGATGAAAGCACGGTCGTGGCTCACCAGAACCACAGCCTTGGCACTCTGCGCCAGGAACTGCTCCAACCACTGGATACTTTCAATATCAAGGTGGTTGGTAGGCTCATCGAGAAGCAGTACATCAGGCTTCTGCAACAGAATCTTGGCAAGTTCGATACGCATTCGCCAACCACCAGAGAACTCCTTGGTTGGGCGCTCGAAATCATCGCGCGTAAAGCCAAGACCGCTCAAGGTGCGCTCTATCTCAGCCTCATAGTTTTCGCCACCCATCATCATGTAGCGTTCATGTTCCTGAGTAAACTGCTCTACGAGCTGAGCATAGCTTTCGCTCTCATAGTCGGTGCGGTCGGCCATTTCCTGCTGCATCTTGTCCAGACGCGCCTTCATCTCGGTATTATGGGCGAAAGCCTTGCGGGTTTCCTCTTTCACGGTCGTATCGTCCTGCAGTTTCATCACCTGTGGTAGATAGCCGATAGTGGTTTCGTTAGGAATAGCCACAACGCCAGCAGTAGGTTTCTGCAAACCGCAGAGAATCTTGAGCATCGTAGATTTT
Source organism: Segatella copri DSM 18205 (assembly GCF_025151535.1). Lineage (NCBI taxonomy): Bacteria > Pseudomonadati > Bacteroidota > Bacteroidia > Bacteroidales > Prevotellaceae > Segatella > Segatella copri. The sequence continues at coordinate 979,917 of NZ_CP102288.1, read as the reverse complement.
CCGGCACCATTCTTACCCACCAGGGCAATGCGGTCGCGGTCGTTGATGACGAAACTTACATCATGAAAGAGAGGCTTGACGCCAAACTCTACTTTCAGTCCTTCTACTGAAATCATCTATTTTTAATTTATTCAAGTTTCGCAAGCTCAGAAGTTAAAGGAGTTAAAGGAGTTATCGCTCCCTACGGTCGCTGAGGAGTTAAGACAACAGTCTTTTTGGCGTAGTTTTTTAAGCAGCAAGACATAAGTCTTAACTCCTTAACTTCCTTAACTCCTTTAACTTCCTGATATGCGAAAGTTCAGTTTATAATTTACAATTAATAATTTATAGTTTTCCTAACTCCTTTTACGGAATGAGCAGGGATGAATCTCCATAGCTCAGGAAACGGAAATCATGCGAAAGAGCATAATCGTAAACCTTCTTCCAGTCGCCCTTGAGGAAAGCACTCACCAGGAGCAGGAGCGTACTCTGAGGCTGATGGAAATTGGTGACCAGCATCTTCACAATCTTATACTGATATCCAGGAGCAATGATAATCTGCGTGCTGGAATGGAGAGCCTCCAAGCCGTTGCGGTCCAGATAATCGATGATTGCCTGGATAGCCTGCATCGGAGTAATTCCATCTACCAGATTGCCATCTTCAGAAAGCTCGTAAGGATCCCACTGGTTTACATGCAGATCTTCTTCATTTGCCTCAGGATGCTTCAGCAGATGAACGCCCATGTAATAGAGACTCTCTATGGTACGGACGCTGGTGGTTCCTACGGCAATGACCCGGCACTCGTGCTTGATGAGTTTTTCCAGACTGCGGCGATGAACAACAATGTATTCCGTGTGCATCTGATGACCTTCGATTTCAAGACTCTTCACCGGTTTGAAAGTGCCGGCTCCTACATGCAGGGTTACTTCTTCGCGGTCGATTCCATGCGCATCAAGATCCTTGAGAACCGCATCGGTAAAATGGAGTCCGGCAGTTGGAGCAGCCACACTTCCCTTGACTTTAGAATAAACCGTCTGATAGGTGGTCTTGTCACTCTCCTCAGTCTTGCGGTTGAGATATGGAGGAATAGGCAACTCACCTACTGCTTCGAGAATCTCAGCGAAAGACACCTTGTCGTTGTCCCAATCAAAATCAACCCAATAGTTGGTTCCTCCGCCTTTGGCAACCATTTTCTGCGCCTCAGAACCGAGAGCATCTCCGCGTCGCATGGTAGCGCTGAGCGTAAGCTTGTGGCCCTTGATTTCGAAATCACGCTTCAGGCTGCCCTCTTTCCATTTCTTCAGATTACCGATCATGCAGAGCCAGGAACAATGTCCGGTGGTCTGGAACATGAGTTCATAATCAGTAGGTTCTGCAGGCTCCATCAAGAAAACCTCAATAAGCGCACCTGTTTCCTTGCGGAAGTGCAGACGCGCTTGTATCACCTTGGTATTGTTGAATATCATCAAGGCTCCTTGAGGGAGATATGTGGGAAGATGATGGAAAACATCATCGCTTACCTCGCCGTGCTTATAGACCAGCAGTTTGCTGTGGTCGCGCTGGGCGATAGGGAATTTTGCGATGCGCTCATCCGGTAAATCATAGTTATAATCACTAATTTTAATGTGTTTTGTATCCATTATTTATTTTACTTGTGAACTTTCTATTTTAAACTTTTATTTCTGTACTAAAGATGAGCCATCTGGCAGGTGGCATAAAACACAACCATGATAAGGGTAAATATCACTACGGTCATGATTTTATCTACATCATCATAGTCGTAACCCGTACTCGTATACTGGTTGGAAATATACTTAATCTTTGGGGAGATGCGGTAATACATCCTGATGTAGATAAGATAAACGACAACTCCCACCACAGCTCCGATAGCCAGACCGCAAAGAATGTCGACCGGATAATGAACACCCAGGTAAAGACGGGTCCAACAGTTTACGAGCGACCATAATAACAGGGTCCACGTAACCAGTTTGCTGCGGATAAGCAACGAGAAGAAGATGGCTATAGAAAGCGTATTGGCCGCATGAGCCGAACAGAAGCTGAAACTCTTGAGGCGCATATTGTCAACCACCTGAACCGTATACTTGAACATCGGGTCGCTGGAAGGTCTGCATCTTTCAGCCAGCGGTTTGATGATTCCATCCACCAGTCCATCAGCCAGAAAGATGCAGAGCACCGCTCCTCCAACCACGAGAGCAATCTGGCCCATCATCTCGTTGTTTCTTATCACAACAACGAAGAGGACGATATAAAGCGGAATCCATGTCCAGCCCGACGTAAGCGCCATCGCCATCTGATCGAGCCAGACATTCTCGCTGCCGTTAAACACATGCAACAGCTGCATGTCAAAATCTTGTATCCTACTAAAATCCATTCTCTTTATATTAGTCAGATTTTATCTTAATCAGATTTCCTCAATTGCCTTGGTTTCAATCCAGCCTTCTCTGCCGTCTCCTACCTTGATTTCACGCCAGCCTTTCATCGCCTTATCGGTAATGTCAACGCGGGTTCCTTCATGCAGCAGGAAGAGGTCAACGCTCGTCTTGGCTGGAGTCTTCTTCACATTGACAGAAGGAGCGATGATGATGGCTCCCGTACGGTTGATGAGCATCTGCCGCTGCTGGTAAGCAAAGAGATTGCTCAGCAGGAAGACTGCCACGAAGAAGATTCCACCGAAGAAACCAATCTTGCGCAAAACGATATGCGAACCGAAGAGATAAACCAAAACCAGAACCAGCGCCATGATGATAGCTATGATGCCTGTCTTAGCCCAACAGTCAACACTCGTAAGGTTAACCAGCGCCTTCCACCAGGTTACGAAGAACATCTCGCTTTCCGGAGTAATCTTATCGATGGTCTTGCTACGTGCAAACTGCAGGTTGAAGCTGATGTCTTCATCGCCTGGCGAGAGCAGATGGGCACGCTCATAATTGAGTACAGCCTTGGTAATATTGTCTGTACGGTAATAAGCATTGCCCAAGTTATAGTAAACTTCGGCAGAAACACCATAGTTGTTCAATATTTCCTCATAGTCGCGTATGGCTTGCTGATAGTTACCTTTCTGATATTCCGTATCAGCATTGTTCTTGGTTACAGCGCCTGCAGAAACCGAGCAGCCCAACATTACCATGATCATCATGACGAACGAATATCCGGTTACACTCTTCTTGCGCTGCTTACGCGTTGCATTGATAGCATTTTCTATATCCATAATAGCAGTCATTGCTGATTCGAATGTACGGTTCATATTGCCGGCAGGGTCGCCCGGCGCATAGCGTTCAAACTCACATTCATCGAGCGCAGTTGTAAACTTCTCGATAGTTCTCTCCTCTACACAATGTTTTTCGAGCATAGCCTGAATGTTTTCACGTGAGAGCTTTTCGGCAGGCATGTTGAGCTTGTAGCTTACATAGCCCCACAAAGCACGGAGCACTTCATCATAGAATTCTTCCTGCTTGCCACCGAGCATCAGCAGATGAGCCTTCTTCAGGCGCTTGGTTGCTATCTTGTTTGCCTTGTTGGAACGGACCTTTACCAGGTCGGCATTCTCGAGAGCACGGTGGCGGAAAACAATGAGCAGGGCAAAGAAGGCTGCCAATGGAACCAGCAGACTGGTCCAGTAGCCGAAGCTTCCGTAGAACATATCGTCAATATCATGGAGCTTAGACTTGCCCAGTTTCAGCGCGTGAATGTCCTTATCCCTGTTGCTGAAATCTGATGTTTCATTGTCTGAAGTTCCATCGCCCTTCTCTACATTCAGCGTAAACGGCTGGGTCTTAATTGTCTTATACTTGTTAGCCGAAGTATCATAATAGGTGAATTCTACCGCAGGAATGGTATAATTTCCCTGATTACGAGGCACAGCCAGGAAGTCATAAATCATATTGCCTTCTACGCCATTGGCTGTAAGGCGGGTCTTGTCTGTCACCTTCGCATCGTACTTGTCAAAATCCTTAGGGAAGGTAATGACAGGCTGCTTGAGCAACTTCAGGTTTCCGATACCTCCTACCACCACACGGATGGTGATTGGTTCGCCAGCCTTCACTTCCTTCTTGTCGATGGAAGCAGTAATATTGAATTTACCTACACCGCCCGAGAAGTTGGCAGGGCGCTGAGGCAATGGATCAACCTGAATTTTCACACTAGGTGCTATAATATCTTTCTTTACTTCAACATAGCCAGAACCGCCATTGAAGAAAGCTTCCATCGGGTCAACGTTTCTGTTCTGCTGAACCACGATTCCCTTGAAGGTAATGGCTGGAATGGTGAGGCTTCCCGTCATCTGCGGATACATGACATACTGGCTCCATGTAACGCATCGGTAAGGTCGGCCGTTTACGGTTTCAGTATGGAAGGTCTTCTGCTGAGGCAGCGGAACTTCCTGGTTGTGGAATCCCTTCAGGTCAGGCATCTTACCTTCCAGCTGGGTAAGGTCTACCTGCGTGTAAACCTTATAAGTAAGGAGCACCGGTTCCTGTTCGTGAACACGTCGCTTGTTGGCTGTAACCTTGATGAAGAGGTCGCTGCCTGATATTCTTGATCCGGCAGTTCGCATGCGTGGTTCATTATAATCATTCTGTCCGTGCATGGAAGGTGCACCGTTGTTGCGTGCAGCATGGCCAGAAACCGTAATCTTAACCGGATGAGAAGAGAGTTTCTTACCATTTACGATGGCATGAGAGGCACCAATGCCAAAGGTTCCGTTCTTAGCTGCGTAGAGCGTATAGGTAATGGTTACCGACGATGAAGAGGAAGTATGGCCATTGATCATCTGATAACTGGACTGCGATGAGGTGTAAGGACCTGCGATTACCTCAAGTCCTTCTCCTACTCCGCCCAGGCGGAATTCCTCTACATCACGTGTATTGATGGTATAGGCCACACGGAAGTTTTCTCCCGCCGCCACGTGTGTTGGTGCCGACACACTGATATGCTGGGCTTTCAGCTGCAAACTGAAGCCCAGAAGCATTGCCCATATAATAATAAACCAACCTATATGTTTCATGTTCTAAATTTATTATACTCGTTGTATTATTTTACTTTTTACCAGTTTTTCTCATATTGCTTTCTGCGAGGCTGACTCATCGCTTTCTGCATCTTGCGCTTCGTATCCTTCTCCTGCTGGATGGCAGCGTTCAAGAGTTGTTCAGCATTATCTTTGCTCATCTTGTCCTGATTATTCTGATTCTGCTGATTGTTCTTATTCTGGTTGTTCTTGTTTTTGTCGTTTTTGTTCTTGTCTTTATTCTGATCTTTGTTCTGTTCCTTATTCTGCTTGTCTTTGTTCTTGTCCTTGTTTTTATCCTTATTGTTCTTGTTCTTATCGTTCTGCTTGTTCTGCTTCTGGTTTTTAAGCAGTTTCTTGCAGAGGGCAAGATTATATCGGGTTGCATTGTCCTGCGGATTGCAGCGCAGGGCGTTCTCATAGCATCCTATGGCCTGCGCATATTGCTGATGCTGCTGCATGACCACACCCATGTTGTGGTAACTTCTGGCGCGTCGCATCTTGTTCGTTTCCAGTTTCGAAGCATTCTCAAACTGTATCATTGCCATCGAATCCTTCTGCTGCATCATCAGGGCGCAACCCAGATTATAGACAGCCTGCGCATTCTTCTGGTTCTTGGAGATAGCCTTGCGATATTGCGTTTCGGCTGCAGCCCACTTCTGTTTATGATAGGCGCGGTTTCCCTGGCGGATGAAGTTGCGGTCGTTCTGTGCTCCCACCTTTGCCAAGCCCAGCACCATCAGGGCAAAAACCAATATATATCTTAAATATCTCATTCTTATTATATAATAATGTATTCAAGTTTCGCAAGCTCAGAAGTTAAAGGAGTTATCGCTCCCTACGGTCGCTGAGGAGTTAAGACAACAGTCTTTTTGGCGTTGTTTTTAAGCAGCAAGACATACGTCTTAACTCCTTAACTTCCTTAACTCCTTTAACTTCCTGATATGCGAAAGTTCAGTTATGTATAAACGTTTATCAGAAAGGCTTCCTGATGTCTTTCTTAAAAAACTTGATGTTTCTGAGCAGAGGATTCTTTACCTCAAGCAGACAGATTTCGATGATAAGCAACAGGATGACAAGAATACCTACAGCCTGGAACTGTTCATCATAGGCGCTGTAAACCACACTCGTTACATCGCCTTTCTGCAATTTGGCAATATCATCATTCAATGCTCTTTCCGCATCGCTGGTATTATCTACATGAATGTACTGACCCTTGCCTGCCTGGGCAAGTTCCTTGCACATCTGCTCATTCAGGGCGGTCATTACGGTGTTGCCCGCATTGTCCTTCAGATAAGAGCCGTCTCCCATAGGGATTGGTGCTCCCTTGGTGTTACCTATGCCCAGGATAAAGACATTGATTCCTTTCTTGTTGGCAGCAGCCGCTGCCTCCTGTGCGCCAGGCTCATGGTTTTCGCCATCGGTAATAACGATGATGGCTCTGCCCACATTCTCCTGCTGGGTGAAACTCTTGGAAGCCAAATCGATGGCTGCTCCGATATTGGTTCCCTGGGTCTGGATAAGACCAGGGGTTATGTTCTGGAGAAACATCTTTGCCGAAACATAATCGGTGGTGATTGGCAACTGCACGAAAGCATCGCCTGCAAAGACGATGAGTCCAATCTTGTCGTTGTTAAAGTTGTCGACCAGATTTTCGATAAGCATCTTACTCTTGTCCAAACGGGATGGAACCACGTCCTGACAGAGCATGGAATTTGAAATATCGAGGCAGATGATGGTTTCAATGCCATGTCGCTTATCGTGAGAAATCTTGCTGCCCATCTGAGGGCGAGCTACCATCACGATAAGAAGCGCCAAGGCTGCGAGCATCAGCACAAACTTCACTGTAGGGCGATATTTGGAGATGTTGGGCATGAGCTGTTTCAGAAGTTCCGGATCGCCGAGCTTCTTCAGTTTCGCCTTTCTTCTTCTCCACCCTATCAGTCTGATCAGAATCAGTACTGGTATTATCCACAACAGCCAGAGAAATATAGGATCTTCAAATCTTAACATTTTCTATTCTAATTATATCTTCTATTCGATTATCCGATAATCAGTAAAATATCTCCGATAACTGGTAAAATATCTCCGAAAGATAGCGAAATATCTCCGAAAGATAGCGGGATATCTCCGATAATCAGTAATGGCTCAGTATCCGGGTTACGGAATTCTTCTGAACCAGGTGATGCGGAGGAGGATTTCTACCAGCAATACCAGGAGAGCTGCCAAGGCGAATGGCTGATAAGCTTCATATCGCTTAGCAAAGTGCTTGACATTAAACTTGGTTTTCTCCAGTTTATCAATGTCCCTGTAAATCTTCTTCAGCTCGTTATTGTTCGTAGCGCGATAGAAATTTCCATCGGTTGTCTGCGCTATGTCGCTCAGCGTCTTCGTATCTATCTCTACCGGAATGTTGACGTACTGTACTCCTCCTGCCACAGGCATTGGATAAGGAGCCACCTTGTTGGTTCCTACACCGATGGTGTAAACACGGATTCCGTAGCTCTTGGCAATCTCTGCTGCGGTCATTGGCGAGATTTCGCCCATGTTGTTACTGCCGTCGGTAAGAAGAATCACAACCTTCGATTTTGACTTAGAATCCTTCAGGCGGCTCACGGCATTGGCCAGTCCCATTCCCACTGCGGTTCCATCGTCAATCAGTCCCCGGGCGGCAATATCCGTACGGGTTGCCTGCAAGAGACGCAACAGACTGGCATGATCGGTTGTCATCGGGCACTGGGTGAAGGCTTCACCGGCAAAGATAGTCAGACCGATGTTGTCGTTCGGTCTTCCCGAGATGAATTCTGTAGCCACATCCTTAGCCGCTTCCATTCGGTTCGGTCTCAAATCTTCAGCAAGCATAGAGGTGGAAACGTCCATCGCCAACATAATGTCAATGCCTTCCACCGTCTTGTTGTCCCAAGCCGTATGCGTCTGCGGACGAGCCATCGCACAGACGATGAGCACGAAACAGATGCATCTCAGCACCATTGGCAGATGGATGAGACGCACACGCAGGCTCTTCGGAGCATACTGATACTTTTTCGTGTCGCTCATGCGCATGGTTGGCGCATTCTTTTTCCTGTAGAGGAAATACCATAATATATAAGGTATCAGCAACAGGAGCAACAGAAAATAGCCTTTACTTGCAAATTCCATTTCTATATTTTTCTATTTATAGCCAGGCAAAGAGTTGCGGAATAAACCGCTTTGCCCGGCGAAACGTTTCATAAGAACACCCTACCTTACATCAGCAGCATGGCTGACTGGTAAATGATGTAACCCAACAGAGCCAGACCTACGATGGCTCCTATCCAGAGGAGCGACTTGATGAGGCGGCGCTGAGATTGCGTCTTCTGCTCTTCGTTGGTCAGCTGAGGAACCACCTTTTCTTCTGTAGGTTTCTCATCTGTCTTGGTCTGGTCGATGAAGTTGATGGCATTCACCAGGTTTGCATCGTTCTCATTCACCAGGGTTTCATATTTGGCAAACTTCACGAGGTCGGCAGTCTGGAAGAGTTCCTTCAGTTCATCAATCATCTTCTGGTCGCCTGCTTCGCGCAAACGTTCGATGATTTCCATACTGGTCATTTCCATCGCATTGAATCCGAAACGACTCACGATATATTCTCTCAGCGTATTGGTAAGCTGGGTGTAGTAAGCCTTCTGTGTTTCCTGATTCTCTACGTGCTGCTGCTTGATGACGTTAATTTGATTCAGCGCCTTTTCATGAGCCGGAACATGTTTTACGATGCGGATATGGGTGATGATTGGCTTGTTGTTCTTCAGTCTGTTGCGCAGATAAAGCCATGCACCACAGATGATTAACAGCAATAGGCTCAACCAAAACAGCGCACTCCATTCGCTCCAGGAGAAAGGATTATCCTGAACATCCTTGGGCGGATAGAACTGGTTGGGATGAACCGTATCTACGGGCACGGTGAGCACCTTCAGCGCAAGCTGGTTGCCATGAAAGTTCTTGCCGTTTACCTTCACATTGAGCGCAGGAATCACATACACCTTTTCATCAAATGAAGTCAGCGTATAGTCGCGGCTCACCACCATGCGGTCGTCGCCTATGTGCGAAGTGTCGCCTTTACTCTGCTCTACCACTTCCACTCCTGGTGTAATTTGCTGCTGCGGCTTGAAAGATGGCAGTTGCACCTTATCGCCCTGCTTTACCGAAGCTTTCAGATGTAGCACGGTCTGCTGTCCTATCAGTATCTGCAGCGAGTCGATGCGTTGCTCTACCTGCTGGGCTTGAGCTAAGCCTGAGCACCCCAGGAGAGCGAGCGACAATATGATATTCTTTACTTTAAACATAGTTTCTTTACTTTGAGCTTTCGGTTTATCAGCCCCTCTGCTTGAAAAGCATCAGGAGCGCCTTCGAAAAGTCCTCGTTAGTGGCAATCGAAGTCCAGTCGACCTTGCTTTTGGCAAAGTCGGTTTTCAGATTCTCCTGCTGCATCAGCCATTGCTGGGTATGGGCCATTCGCAGTTTCTTCGAACTTGTATCAATATACATTTCGTGTCCGGTTTCTGCGTCCATCACCTTGAGCAGTCCTACATCAGGCAGCACCTTGGCACGCGGGTCGTAAACCTGGATGGCTACTACATCATGTTTCTGGTTGGCAATCTGCAGCTGATGCTGGAAATCCTTATGATCGTAGAAGTCGCTGATTACGAAAGCTGTGCAGTGGCGTTTCATCACGCGGGTGAAATATTCCAGGGCGCAACCGATATCGGTACGCTGGCTTTGCGGCTGGAAGTTGAGCATTTCTCTGATGATATAGAGAATATGCTTTCTTCCTTTCTTAGGCGGAATGTACTTCTCGATACGGTCAGAGAAGAAGATGACACCTATCTTGTCATTGTTCTGAATGGCGCTGAAGGCGAGTGTGGCAGCAATCTCAGTAGCCAGATCGCGCTTCATCTGCTTCATCGTACCGAAATCGAGCGACCCGCTGACGTCTACGAGCAGCATCACGGTAAGTTCCCTTTCCTCTTCAAACACCTTGACATAAGGCTTATGAAAGCGGGCGGTCACGTTCCAGTCGATGTCTCTCACATCATCGCCATACTGATATTCGCGCACCTCGGCAAAGGCCATTCCCCTGCCCTTAAAGGCAGAATGATACTGACCTGCGAAGATGTTCTGACTCAGTCCGCGAGTCTTGATTTCTATCTTCCGAACCTTTTTTAAGATATCTTGTGTATCCAAAATCCTAAACTATTAACTATAAACTATTAACTGTTAACTATTAACTGTTAACCATCAAGGCACTTCCACCTTATTAATGATGCGGCTCACGATTTCCTCACTTGTCACATTGCTTGCCTCAGCCTCGTAAGAAAGACCGATACGGTGGCGCAATACGTCATGAGCCACAGCTCTTACATCTTCAGGAATCACATAGCCGCGATGCTTGATAAACGCATAGGCTCTGGCTGCCTTGGCAAGAGAGATGCTGGCACGAGGACTGCCGCCGAAGGTAATCATGTCTTTCAGCTCGCCCAGTCCGTAGCGCTCAGGATAACGTGAAGCAAAGACGATATCGGCAATATACTGCTCAATCTTCTCATCGAGATAAACCTCGTTTACTATCTTGCGAGCCTTCAGAATCTCCTCAGCTGATGTTACAGGAGTAACCTCAGGAAGTCCGCCCTGAATATTCTCGCGGATGATGAGCTTCTCCTCTTCCAGTGTAGGATAATCGATGATTACCTTCAGCAGGAAACGGTCTACCTGTGCTTCAGGCAACTGATAGGTTCCTTCCTGCTCGATAGGGTTCTGTGTAGCCATTACCAGGAACGGACTAGGCAGTTTGAAGGTTTCATCGCCAATGGTAACCTGGTGTTCCTGCATGGCTTCGAGCAGCGCACTCTGCACCTTGGCTGGGGCACGGTTAATCTCATCTGCCAAAACGAAATTGGCGAAGACAGGACCGCGCTTTACATGGAAAGCCTCATCTTTCTGTGAATAAATCTGAGTACCCACCACATCGGCAGGCAACAAATCAGGAGTAAACTGAATGCGGCTATAGTCGGAGCTGATTAGCTGTGACAATGTCTTGATTGCAAGTGTCTTCGCCAGTCCAGGTACACCCTCAAGCAGGATATGACCATCAGAGAGAAGACCGATAAGAAGGCAATCTACGAGGTGTTTCTGGCCTACGATTACCTTATTCATGCCCATTACCAGATTGGTAACAAACTGACTTTGTTGTTCTATCCGGATATTCAATTCGCGGATATCAATAGCTTCTGCCATAATTCTATATTTTTACGTTTAATTTCTTAATTCAAACAATATATTTCCAAAACCAAACGCAAAAGTACTCAAATTAAGCCACAAAAGCGAAAAAACCTATCTAAATAATATTAAAAATGTTTCATAAAAGCTATTTTTAGGTTCTTTTAAAGAATAGCTTTTATGAAACAAACGAGATTTCAAATATTTTATCTGTTTTTATGCTTCATGTACCATGGATGAACCAAGAAATTGTACACCAGCAACGATACGATTGTAAAAAGAAGCGCATAGTGCAACATCCCTGATTCAATCATATTATATACAGGATGACCTACGTTAAAATGCGCTCTCGCCGGAAGATTATGGAACATGAATCCGAGACCGATTCCCAAACTCAAGCCCAACTCCCAAGCCAGGAAGAACGAATTCACGCTCGTGCCGCGCTGGCAATGTTTGGCAAGCTTGATATAGAAGAGCAGAAAACGGCTTCCGATGATTCCCAAGCTGAAACCCAGCAAGGTTGGAACCACGATTTCGACTGCAAACTCCTGAGTTCCGAACGAAATCAGTTCAGCAGAAGCCAACAATATCAGGCCTACCAATATCTGACTCTTCAAATCTGCATCAGCAAAGACAAACTTTTCTGCCAGGAACGCCAAGACCAATCCTCCGAAAATCATCAGAAAGTTACCAATAGAATGAGGCACAGAAAAGTATAATCCCGCAGAAAAAGTAATCAGGATGATATTGACAAAAAGCGGAGTTCCCTGTGGCAGATAGAAGCGGTCGAGGCTGAAAGTCTTAATTCCTTCGGCTGGTGCCTTAAAAGGAAACTTGGCGCGAGAAACCAGCACGAAGGCTCCCAAAGCCAGCAACGAAGCCGTAGGGAAAACATAGCCCATGCCGAAATAGTTGTAAACAAAACATGCCACCAAGGGCCCTACGGCTATCGAAAAACGGGCAAACCAGGAGGTAATGTAATTAGCCTCGGTGCGCTGGAACGACTCGCAGGAATCAATAACCAGCGTACTGGCAAGCGACATCTGAGCCAGCCCCAGAAATGCTCCCAACAGGAAACGGACCGCCAGGAGAATCTCAAAAGAAAACCTGATGTTCCAGAACGTATCCAGATAATAAATTACCGAATGGCAAACAACCACACCCAAAATGGAAAGCTGACAGACCATATTTCTGCGGTAGCGCTGTACCAGATAAGAGCAGAAGCCGCCAAACAGAAACAGTCCAAAGCCGTATGCAAGAAGCACACACCCTATCTGCCACATCTGATACTTATCCTGAATCAGGAAATAAGGAATAGCAAAAACGAGCATGTACACACTCGACATCAGCAAGAGGTTGGCAAAGCATAATCGCCAGAAGTCCTTGTGCCACAGTTTGATATGTACTGGTGTATTTTGTGTATCCATAATCCGAATTATTTATGTTTCTATTGTCAATATACTCTCTTACTGAACTTTCGCACGTGGTTCAAGTACGGGCTGAAGGCCCAAAAGCTCTTAGCCCAGGGCATCGCCCTGGGTATAATGGCAGTCAGCAATGCGCCCTGTAAGGGCAAAAGCTTTGTAAATTGCCTGGTACTTGAAAGCTTTTGCCCTTTCAGGGCGACAAACTTGCGTCCATGATTACCCAGGGCGATGCCCTGGGCTAGGAGCTTCTGCCCTTTCAGGGCGTGTGGAGCTCACTTGCGAAACTTGAGTCTCTTACACTTCGCATAAAAAGAGAGTTAATGTTAATAACTCTCTTCAGCGCTAGGATAATCTACGGTCTTCACCGCATCAATATAAGCCTTCACACCCTTGGTCATTTCCTCTCCTACCTGAGCAAAATGGCGCAGGAACTTAGGCTTGAAGCCCTGTGTCATTCCGAGTGCATCAGCATAAACCAGAACCTGTCCGTCGCAGCCGTTACCTGCACCGATTCCAATCGTTACAGCCTTTACCTTCTTGCTTACTTCTGCAGCGAGCTTAGCAGGAACCTTCTCCAGCACGATGGCAAAGCAGCCTGCTTCGTCCAGCGCAATGGCGTCGCTGATAAGCTTCTGTGCCTCAGCCTCTTCCTTGGCACGAATGCCATAACCGCCAAACTTGTTCACACTCTGCGGAGTAAGTCCGAGATGACCATGAACAGGAATACCTGCATTAACCAGCGCCTTAACGGTTTCGCAGATTTCTACGCCGCCTTCCAGTTTCAGAGCGTCTACACCCGTTTCCTTCATCATGCGGCAAGCATTGCGCAGCGCCTCTTCCTTGCTGATCTGATAGCTGCCGAAAGGCATGTCGCAAACCACGAAAGCATGCTGGCAGGCACGTGCCACGCTGCGGGCGTGATAAATCATCTGGTCTACGGTAATCGGCAATGTGTCTGCATTTCCTGCCATCACATTGCTCGCCGAATCACCTATTAATATAGAGTCAATTCCAGCAGCATCTATAATTCCGGCTGTTGTAAAGTCGTATGCTGTCAGCATGGTTACTTTCTCGCCAGCCTTCTTCATTTCTGCGAAGGTCTTGGTGGTAATTTTCTTCTTGTCAGTAGATAAATATCCCATTTTTTATTTTGATTTATTTATTGTTCTGCGTTGAATCTATTTCGCATTCTCCACGATACGCTGCAAGTCAGCAAAGCTGAAACCTCTGTAATCATCTATCACATAGTCGGATAGCGGCTGGATAGCTTCTCTGCTGTTCGTTGTGGCAAGACCCAAGGTAAAGGCTCCTGAGGCTCTCACCGCCTTCAGTCCGTTGAAGCTGTCTTCCAGTCCTACACAGTCCTCCGGTTTCACACCGAAATAGGCTGCACCTTTCAGATAGCAGTCTGGATGAGGCTTGCTCTCAGCGAAATCCTCGCTGGTCAGCACGCGGTCGAAATAAGCCTTGAATTCCGGGTGACGGTCGTAGACATTCAGCATCTTCTGAATGTTGCTGCTCGTTACCACAGCGCATTTTACGCCATGCTGCTTCAAGTCGCTGATGAAGTCTTCGAACCCTGCAATATACTCATACTGCATGGTCTTTTCAAACTCATCCAGTCGGGCTGTAATCTTAGCCTGTTCCTCCTTTGCGCCTGTAAAACCTTCGATGTGGGCGAAGACGGCTTCATCGGTGAAATACTTGTCGTAAATCTGAACCAGAGTCTGTCCTTTGATGCGATATTCGAAATCGGGCATTTCCGGATGATACTCCCTGCCTATCATTCCCCAGAAGATGGAGTACTGTGATTCTGTGTCGAATACCACACCATCCAGATCGAAGAGTGCTGCTTTTATCATATTTTCTTGTCTGTTTTTATCTATTTTTGCTTAAATTATATTGAAAACGGGTGCAAAGTTACGCAAAAAACTTAATATACGAGCATAATCTTACAGATTTTGATGTTTTTATGACGTGTTTTCCGATTTTTTACACTACCTTTGCAGAAAAATCAGTAGAAATAAAGAAGAATACATATAATTATATGATAGAAATAATAGAGAAATACTTCCCGAACCTCACGGAAGAGCAGAAAAAGCAGTTCGAGGCACTCGATGCATTATACCGCGACTGGAACAGCAAGATCAATGTCATCAGCCGCAAGGACATCGATAATCTGTACGAGCACCACGTGCTCCATTCTCTGGCTATAGCCAAAGCCATCCATTTCCGTCCGGGCACGGAGATTCTCGATTTCGGCTGCGGTGGAGGTTTCCCGGGCATTCCGCTCGCCATCCTCTTCCCTGAATGCAAGTTCAAGCTGATAGATGGAACGGGCAAGAAAATAAGAGTCTGCAACGAGGTGGCTACGGCCATCAATCTGCAGAATCTCAAGGCTGAACACCTGCGCGGAGAGGACGAAAAAGGCAAGTACGATTTCGTGGTAAGCCGTGCGGTAATGCAGCTTCCTGACCTGATGAAGATTATCAAGAAAAACTTTAAGCAGAAGGGGCAAAACGCTCTGCCTAACGGACTTCTGTGTCTGAAGGGCGGTAATCTGAAAGAAGAACTGAAGCAATACTTCAAGATTTCAGAAATCACTCCGCTCAGCACTTTCTTCGATGAAGAATGGTTCAGCCAGGACAAGCAACTGGTTTACGTTCCGGCATAGAAGAGTGAAGAGTGAAAAGTAATCATAAAGTTCAAAGTAAGAAATGTTACATATAGAAAGATTTCAAGTAAACATGTTGCAGGAAAACTGCTACGTGGTGAGCGATGAGACCAAAGAATGCGTCATCATCGATTGCGGCGCCTTCTATCCGGAAGAGCGCACGGCTATTACACAATATATTAAGGAGAACCAGCTCAAGCCCGTTCACCTGCTCGTAACCCATGGCCATCTTGACCATAACTTCGGCAACAACACCATCTATCAGGAGTTCGGACTGAAACCGGAAGTATCGGCAGCTGATGAAAACCTGATGAAGGGACTCGCCAAGCAGGCAGAAACCTTCTATCAGATGCAACTCGATTACCAGTTTCCGCCTATTGGCAGATTCTTCGAAGATGAAGAGGTCATCAAGTTCGGCAACCACGAGTTCCAGGTCATCGCCACTCCGGGCCACAGCAGCGGTTCCGTCACCTTCTATTGCGAGGCAGAGCACGTAGCCTTCACCGGCGACACCCTCTTCCACAACTCTATCGGCAGAACCGATTTCCCTGGAGGCAGCATGTTCCGCATCATCAACAGTCTGCGCCATCTCGGTCAGTTGCCTGACGAAACCCAGGTCCTCCCGGGTCATGGCGAATACACCAGCATAGGCGAAGAGCTCGCTCACAATCCATATATGGACCGTTAAAACAGCATTTTTTAAAAGTCAGGAGATTTATCAGCGATGATCAAGAAATCGAATACAGAGAAGATCATTCTCGGCATTGACCCCGGAACCAACGTGATGGGCTATGGCGTAATCCGCATCATCGGCAACAAGGCCGAACTGGTGGTGATGGGCGTCATCGACATGCGCAAGGAGAGCGATCCCTATCTCCGGCTGGGCAAGATCTTCGACCGCGTAACCGGCATCATCGACAGCTATCTGCCCGATGAGATGGCCATCGAAGCCCCCTTCTTCGGCAAGAACGTGCAGTCGATGCTCAAGCTGGGCAGGGCACAGGGAGTAGCCATCGCAGCCGCCATTCATCACAGCGTTCCTATCCACGAATATGCGCCGCTCAAAATCAAGATGGCCATTACAGGACAGGGACAGGCTTCGAAGGAACAGGTGGCGGGAATGCTGCAACGACTGCTCCATATTCAGCAAGACGAAATGCCGAAGTTCATGGACGCTACCGATGCACTGGGGGCAGCCTACTGCCACTTTCTGCAGATGAACCGCCCGGAAACCGACGCCAAGCACTACAGCAGCTGGAAAGACTTTGCAACAAAGAATCAGAGTAGAATAAAAAAATAAGAGAGATGCAAAAGATTATTAGCATTAAAAATGGTGTTACCCGTATGCCAGAATGGCGTATGGCAGAACCCGTAAACTTCGAGGCGTGCGATGGTGAACACATCGCTATCGTAGGTCCGAACGGTGGAGGAAAATCAATGTTTGTCGACATCATCGTAGGTCGCCACCCACTCCTGATGCACGACCCTGATTACGATTTCTCACCTAGTCAGAAAACAATGGTGAGCGACAACATCAAGTATATTACCTTCCGCGACACTTACGGAGGCGATAACGACCGCACTTATTTCCTGCAGCAGCGCTGGAACCAGCTCGAGATAGACGAGAACACGCCTATCGTAAAGGACAAGCTGGAAGAAGCCTACCAGATGGCTGGCGAAGACACACCGGAGCGCAGAGCCCTGCAGCAGCACATCTACGAGCTCTTCCACATGCAGCACCTGATGGACAAATACACCATCCTGCTCTCAAGTGGCGAGCTCCGCAAGTTCAAACTTGCCTCTACCCTCTTCTCAGAGCCTCGCGTGCTCATCATGGACAATCCGTTTATCGGACTCGATGCTGAAACCCGCGACCAGCTCAAGGAACTGCTCAAGACCCTCTCTTCAGAACGAGCCCTGCAGATTATCCTCGTACTGAGCAAGAGCGATGATATTCCCGATTTCATCACCCACGTGGTAGAAGTGAAGGATATGAAGGTTCTGCCTAAGGTAACCCTCGCCGAATATCTTGCCGGCAGAGAATCCGTACCTGCCCATGTGTTGAGCCCCGAGATGGAACAGGCCATCGTAGACCAGCCTTACAGCGACCGCGAATATCACACCCAGGAAGTGGTGAAGATGAACAAGGTACGCATACAGTATGGCGAGCGAATCATCCTCAACGACCTCGACTGGACCGTGATGAACGGCGAGCGATGGGCTTTGAGCGGACAGAACGGAGCCGGAAAGAGTACACTTCTCAGTCTGGTTTGTGCCGACAATCCGCAGAGTTACGCCTGCGACATCACCCTCTTCGACAATCCTCGAGGCAGCGGCGAAAGCATCTGGGACATCAAGAAGCACATCGGCTACGTATCGCCTGAGCTTCACCGCTCTTACCAGCGCGACCTGCCAGCCATCCGCATCGTAGCAAGCGGTCTGATGGATTCCGTAGGCCTCTATGTAAAGCCAAAGGAAGAAGATATGGACAAGTGCCGTTTCTGGATGAAAGTCTTCGGACTGGAAGGTCTTGAAGACCGTGGTTTCCTGAAGCTCTCCAGCGGCGAACAGCGCCTCGTTCTCCTGGCACGAGCCTTTGTCAAGGATCCGGAACTGCTGATTCTCGATGAGCCGCTCCACGGACTCGATAACCGCAACCGCCGTCTTGTAAAAGACGTCATCGAAGCCTTCTGTCGCCGCCAGAACAAAACCATGATCATGGTAACGCATTATAAGGAAGAATTGCCAGAGTGCATCGACCACAGCATCTTCCTCTTGCGCCACACCAACGATTAAAAAGAATTGATAATCAATAATTTCAGAAAGATGAGATACATAATATTATTATTTGCGCTCACCCTCAGCATAGCTAAGGCAAGCGCCCAGGATGTATTAAACGAGGTGCTCCGCACTTCTGATGCAATCATCAACGACACCACGAAGAGTATGGACGAGCGCCGTACAGCTCTCTTCAAGTTTGACGCAATGACCTACATGCGCAGCAAGATTCTGCCACCGTATGTAATGCTCGACAAGAATCTGAGCAAGGACACCTTGAACATCAAGGTTCGCTATCTCAACGAGCAGGCCTACGCCATGAGCGTTTATATTACGCTCTATCAGAGGCGACTGAAGGAGGCTTCAAACAAGAACAAGCCGCTCGTAACCCAGTTTTTCAGGCAGGCAACCATCGACCACAAGGCATTTAAGGATGCAGATACAGAGTTTACCCTGGCTTATTACAACACCCCGGATATTCCTACTCCTTTCTGCCTAGACTGCGATTGGGTTTCAACCTTAGCATTTATCCGCAGCATCGACTGGTCAAAGCTTTAAGAAAATTCAAATATTTTTAAGTTATAATCGGTCTTCAAAAAGACCAACTGTACAAACCTCTTCCTTAGCTGTTGATTTGCTGAGGGAGAGGTTTTCTTTTAAAAACACATGATTTACTGAAGTTTCGCATGTAGGCTCCACACGCCCTGCAAGGGCAAAAACTTTAGAATTCCAGGCAATTAGCAAAGCTTTTACACTATCATTCAAACAGTTACAAACGTATGCAAACACAGGTCGTTTTTTAAAAAAGCGGATTCTAAACTTCATGCAAAAAGCTTAATGACCTTAATGACCTTGACCTTAATGACCCAAAATGACATATTATCAACTCAACACCTATAAGCATCCTCCCAATACTCATTTTGCAAATGTAAAGTATTTATACCACAAACAAACATTCAAAAACTGGTGTTCCCCGGTCATTAAGGTCAAGGTCATTAAGGTCATTAAGGGTTTCGGGGGGAACGGAATATATATATAATATAATATTAAAATTATTTAATATTATATTATAAGAAAAGAGAGCGAGCGAAAAGTGCTTAATGACCTTAATGACCATGACCTTAATGACCGCTTTTCACGTTTCTTCGGCTACCTTCAATGCGTATTTTCCTGTTTTGCTATGTTTCTGCAATAAAGTTCTGATAGAAAACGATAGAAAGTATTATCTATCAGCTACTTACGTCATTTTCAGCATAGAAAGTCAGGGTGAAAGCTTGCATTCTGCCCGAAAATGTTGTATCTTTGCACCGGCAATCGAAAGAACAGCCTTTTGTGCCTTGCTCGGGTCTTCTATTAAGACCAACACGGGTCATAAATGATGGCAGGCGCCGGTCATCAATGAAGACCTCGAAAACGGCAGGAACGGGGCGTTCTGGGGAGTTGCAAAACAAAGGACTCTAAACATACTACAAACGACTATGATTAATTACAGCATCGTAATGCGTAGCGTGAACGCAAATCTTCTGGAAATCAACCAGGCTAAGTCACGCATCAACCAGGCAAAGAAGGAGGGTAAGACCAACGTTGACCTCAACGCTCCAACCACTCCGTATAATACGCCAGGCGGTTCTACCCCAGGTGGTTCAAACACCGGTCAGACCGGCAGCGAAGGCCAAGGCTCTGAATCAGGCGGCGGTACTACCGGCAAGGACGATACTGGCGACGGCCTTGAATAGCCCAAGGATAGACTGGCTAGGGTGCTAGCCCCTAGCCCAGCCTATCCGCCCACAAAAAATTCAACATTCAACACTCAACATTCAACATTCAAAAAAGATGAAAGCGAACACTTGGAAAACAATTCTTCAGATAGCCATCAGCATACTGACCGCTATCGCTACTACGCTCGGAGTAACGAGCTGCATGGGATAAAGAAAACAGAGAAATCCAGTCATTAAGGTCATGGTCATTAAGGTCATTAAGGATTTCCAAAGAAAGTTAAAGGGAAACGAGTAAAAAATCATCATTTTTTTGCTCATTTTCCTTTTTTTTATTATCTTTGCCTTAAAAATTAATAATTGAACTTTTGCATGTGGTTCAAGTACGGGCTGAAGGTCCAAAAGGTCAGGAGCAGCACGCCCTGAAAGGGCAGAAGCTCCTAGCCCAGGGCATCGCCCTGGGTATAGTAGCAGTCAGCAAGGCGCCCTGTAAGGGCAAAAGCTTTGTGATTTTTGCCTGGGGTTTTAAAGCTTTTGCCCTTACAGGGCGACAGGTTTGCGTCCGTAATTACCCAGGGCGATGCCCTGGGCTAGGAGCTTCTGCCCTTTCAGGGCGTGTGGCTAGGGGCTTCTGCCCTTTACCTTTCCCTTCGGCCGGTGACCGTTGGATCAGGGCGTATCAATCTATCAACGAAACCCTGATACGCTCAAACCGGGAAATCGGCAAACGTATTGTTGAAGAAGAGCAGCTTGGCAAGCAGCGTGCTGATTATGGCATACAGCTCATCAAGTCCATATCTCAACAGTTGACGACTGAATTCGGCTCCGGCTATAGTGTTCGGAACCTTGACTATTTCAAGCAATTATACCATTATTTCCCTGATTGGTAGATTTTGCACGCGCGTGTGCAAAATCTTTCGTGGTCACATTTGAGATGCATTTTAAGGGTGGAAAGATAAGCTAGTACCCCCAAATATCTCTGCTACATGATAATAGACACAAAGTAAACAAGACATTGAAGATTAGAGCATGAAGAAGATATGATTCCTACACGGATCAGAAGGCCATCGAGAGCTACAGAATCACGCCCGAACAGAAGGAATACCTGCGGACATTGAAGATAAAATAAAGGAAAAATATAGAAAAGGCGAATAACCATGAAATGGAGAAATAGCCTTTTTAATATCCTGTACAAAACTACCACACTTAGCAATATTTGTGGTACTTTTGTACTAAAATAGCTATAAAACTGTTGAAAGGTATTAAAAATTAGGTGGATTTTAAAAGATTTCCGTACAAAAGTACCACAATTAAAAATATTTGTGGTACTTTTGTACCAAAATTAGGAGAACAATTATGGAAACAAAGAATTCATTCATATCATCAGCAAACGTCAAAGTGCAAGGACGAACAGCTTACTACAAGATGCTGGAAGCCGTTCGCCAAGGTGAACTGATTCAGGTTTGCCGTGGCGTATATGCTAACATAGACCAATTGTCAGCATGTATGGTTGATATTGAGTCTATTGTTCCCAACGGAATCCTCTGCCTTTGGTCTGCCTGGAATATCCATCAGCTTACGACATCCATGCCGCAGGCTTATCATGTCGCCATCAAAAGGGATAGAAAAGTAAAAGTACCTTCATTCCCAAAGATTGAGCTCCATCACTATACTTCCAACATTCTTGAAATCGGCGTGATGGAGAAAGTAATAGATGGATTTAAGGTAAAGGTATATGATGTAGAACGATGCGTATGCGATGCTGTAAAGTTCCGCAACAAGGTGGGCATTGATGTCTGTTCTGAAATCATCGATAACTATCTTTCCAGACCAGAAAGAAATATCAGTAAACTAATGGATTATGCCCGACAATTGCGTGTTGGCAATATCCTGGATAATTATCTACAAGTGAAGCTATGAGTAAAGAACAAAATAAAAACTACGGGAAGTCAATACGTACAAAATTGCTGAACGTTGCAAGAAAGGAAAACGTCTTTAAACAGAAAGGATATCTGCGGACATTGAAGATAAAATAATTATGACACAATAATGATGAAACTCAATAACGCCAAAAGTGAGTGGTTTATGTAAAAAGTTACGGAGAATATGAATTATCTCCGTAACTTTTTACATTTTCGGCTGAGATTTACCGCTTCAGCGCTATGTTATAATTATAATATTTGCTGTTGCCCGTAATATCCTCCAGCACCTGAATGAAAGGAGGAAACTTCACACTCTCGTTGGCAGAAATGCCGCGGGTTTCAAGAATCATCAGGTCGGAAACCGGCTCAAGAAACTCGTCTAGCTCGAAATACTGGCCCTTCCAGATAAAGCTCTTGCGATGCTTATGAATGCGCTGGCGGTAAGGATCTGCCTGCTGAAGCATACTCTCGTAAAGATTGGCATTAATCTGTCGCTCGGTCTCAATCTGCTCATTGTCTGAAATACGCTTCTTGGTGGTGTGAACATACACATACTTGCCTCCCTCGAAACCGCGACGGCGAAGGCGAATCTCGCTGCCCGGCTCACCCGTAAGATAAGTCTGAACAATATCGCTGTCTATCGCATTAGGAACCTCGCCCGTCAGCTTCACGATATATTTCCGCTCCTCCTCTATCGGCTGCGGAATGGCAAGCACATTGCTTATCTCCTTGAGCACACGGTTCAGCTTGTTGTTGAAATCTTCGTGATTATTGATTACCCTGAGATGAGGATGACCCTTCCATGCAGAAACAATCTTCTTGTCCAACTCGCGCGCTATCTTCAGTCCTTCTTCATCGGCCTTCTCCAGGCGCTGCGCATTGTTGGCTGTAGTATAAAACTGCTCGGCACCATCAGCAGCACTCACCAGATGCAGCACAGCATCATAGCGATCGCGAAGCTGGGCATCTGTATAACCCTCTTCAGAGATGATGCGGTGCCAGAAATCGGGAGTGAGATAGGTAGAAATATCCATCGTACCACGATCGCAGACGATGATGACCGGCTGCTGCAATGTTTCAGCCATGCGCAGGAAACTGTCTTCCAGGTTAATCTGAGTCTGGAAAGTAGCCTTCTCGCCCTCAAAGAAAAAATCCTTGTTGGAGGTGAGATAATTCATGCCCGCCTGGGTGAACATGGTTGGAACCTCGGGAATGGTAAAGACCTTATAGCCGAGACTGGAGAAATGTTCAATCACCTTAACCATAGCGGTAGTCTTGCCCGCACAAGGTCCACCCGTCAGTACAATCTTCTTAATCTGATTCATATATCAAGTAAATATTTTTCGTTTCTTCTAATTGATGTTCTTTCCGGAGCATCTTATTTTCGGGTGCAAAGATAACAATAATTCTTCAAACGAAAGCTATAATTTATGCAAGAAAAGAAAAATATTGTATTTTTATTTTGATTTCTCATTGTTTTGATGTATCTTTGCAAAGAAAATGACTCATTTCGAGCCATCGGAAACAAAAATATAACTATAAGATAAAAAATGGAAAAGATAAAGACATTAATTATAGGTAGCGGTCCTGCAGGATATACGGCTGCCATTTATGCCGGCAGAGCCAATCTGCAGCCAGTACTCTATTCAGGTATGCAACCGGGCGGACAGCTCACCATCACCACAGAGGTAGAAAACTTTCCGGGCTATCCTAACGGCGTAGACGGAACACAGATGATGATGGACATGAAAGAACAGGCAGCCCGATTCGGAGCCGAAATGAGAGACGGAAGCATCGTGAAGGCAGATTTCAGTTCACACCCATTTCATCTTACAGATGAGCGCGACAACGAGATTGAGGCAGAAACCGTGATCATCGCTACAGGTGCATCTGCCAAATATCTGGGTCTTGCCGATGAAGAGAAATATCGCGGACAGGGCGTTTCTGCCTGCGCTACCTGTGACGGATTCTTCTACCGCAAGCGCACCGTAGCTGTAGTGGGCGGTGGCGATACTGCCTGCGAAGAGGCTATGTATCTATCCGGACTTGCCAAGAAGGTTTACATGATTGTGCGCAAGCCTTATCTCCGTGCTTCAGAAATCATGCAGCAGCGTGTAAAGAACAAGGAGAACATCGAGATTCTGTTCGAAACCAATACGCTGGGGCTCTTCGGCGAGAACGGTGTAGAAGGTGCTCATCTCGTGCGCCACAAGGGCGAAGCCAACGAAGAGAAGTTTGACATCAGCATCGACGGATTCTTCCTGGCTATCGGACATAAGCCTAACACCGACCTCTTCAAGGGACAGATAGATCTCGACGAGCAGGGCTTTATCAAGGTTGTGCCAGGTACTGCCACCACCAACATTCCGGGTGTTTTCGCAGCAGGCGATGTGGCCGACCCAATCTACCGCCAGGGTGTTGTTGCCGCAGGCTCGGGAGCCAAGGCTGCCATCGAGGCCGACAGATTCCTGCAGCAACAGTAAAAAACTATAGTATAAAATCCTATAAAGCGGGGTTAATATAGTTAAAAAATAACAGCAATATTTTGTCAGATGCAAAAAATGTATTACTTTTGCATCTGATAAAATAAAAAGGAAGATTGGCAGAGTGACCGAATGCGCTGGACTCGAAATCCGGTATACCCTCTTCCGGGTATCGGGGGTTTGAATCCCTCATCTTCCGCTAAGTTCCCCTACAGGAACCGTCATTTTACAGTTTCATAAAACAACTCGACATGAAAAAATTCATCATCCCCATATTTATGCTCCTCCCGCTGATGACTGCAGAAGCCCAAACCGTGCTGACTGAAGAGCAGCAGCTGGAACAGGCACAGAAACAGCTGGAAGCTGCCAAGAAGGCACTGGAAGTGGCTAAGATTAAAGCACAGGCTGCCAAACTGAAGGCTCAGGCCGACAGCATCAACGCTGCAAGCGCCAAGGAGCCAACTACATCAACCACGGGATGGGCGATTCCTGTTGCCGTAGCCGCTAAGCCAAAGGAGGCTGCCAAGCCTGCCAACAAGCTGGCAAATGGCACAACAGCCAAAGTGGACATGAAATATCTGGCAGGCGCCATCACATATAATGATGAAAACAAGATAGAATTCACACTCGATACGGATGCTAACGGAAAAACTGCCAAGCAGATTTACGACATCGTATTAAAATACATGAGTGAACTGACACAGAACGAGCAGAACATAGCAAGCCGGGTAGCACTGGTAAACGATACTGAACACGTCATCGCCAACACGATGGACGAATGGCTCGTCTTCAGCCAGTCATTCATCTCGCTCGACCGCACGGAATTCAAATACCAGCTGATAGCCAGGATTTCAGACAATCATCTGAATCTCTCGCTCTGCCGCATCATCTACAACTACGAGGAAGGAAGAAGCACCGGTTTCAAGGAACCTGCAGAAGAGGTAATCAGCGACAAGATTGCGCTCAACAAGAAGCAGAACGACCTGGCTAAGATCTTCGGAAAGTTCCGCAGATGCACCATCGACCGCAAGGACCAGATATTCGCAGAGTTAACTGCATTAGTAAAACAATAAGTTGAAGAAAAATGGATAATCAGAATACAGACAACAAGATACAACAGAACGAGGCACAGCAGCCTGCAAACGCTACAGCCCAGCCTACAGCTGAGCAGGGCGCAGAACAGACTGAACAGAAGCAGCCTACCAGCTACGCCGTAAGACCTCAGCACCGCCGGCTCCGTCCATTGGCCTACAGCGACCAGAACAACATGCTGAAGGTACGCAACTATCTCAACATCGCCTTCATGCTGCTCGCCATCGTGGGGGTAATACTCTGGACCCAGCTGGAAGAAAGCCGCAATATCGCCTACATCGTACTCATCGTGGGTGTAGTGCTCAAGATTGCCGAAGTATGTATCCGACTATTTAAGAAATAATGAAGAAGAAGAAAATTATATTCTCATCACTCCTATTTTGTGCTGCAACCCTCCCGGTTGCGGCACAAAACGATTTTAACTATAACGAAGATTCGCAGTTCCGTCCTCAAACCAACCGCAAGGTGAACACCGATTCACTGGGCTCAGACAAAGAGATTCCGAAGGGCATCAGGGTATGGACTGTAGACGAACGCTTCGGCGACACAAAGGCTGCGGTAGTAGACACTTTGCAGCACATGTATATGAACACAACCTTCACGGAAGGACTGAGAGGCGAATACAACACCCTCGGAAACATGGGTACTGCCCGACTGAACCGAATCTTCATCGACCGCCGCAACACGCAGGGCAACTTCATCTTTACAGAGCCCTACGATTATATCGTAAATCCGGTAAGTGACTTCCACTTCACCAACACCTACTCACCCATCACGAACATAACCCTGAACAGCTGCGGCGACAAGGTGACGGGAGAAGACGACTTCAAGGCCATATTTGCAGTAAATGCCAACAAAAGGCTAGGCGCCGGTTTCAGATTCGACTACAAGTATGGCAGAGGATATTATAACGCCCAGAGTACCAGCCACTTTAAATACACCATGTGGGCATCTTATCTGGGCGACCGCTATCAGGCACATCTCCTCTTCAGTACCAATCATGAGAAGATGACCGAGAACGGCGGTATTACCAACGATGATTACATCAAACATCCGGAAATCTACACCGAATCGTTTGCCACCAATGAAATTCCTACCGTTCTGGAACAGAACTGGAACCGACTGGACAACCAGCACATCTTCTTTACCCACCGCTACAACGTAGGTTTCAGCCGAAAGGTAAAGATGACCGAAGAAGAAATCAAGGCAAAGAAATTTGCCATGGCTTCGAAAAAGGAAAATGCTGAAGAGGAAGCGAAGGAAGAAGCCAGAAAGAAAGCCAAGGAACAAGGCAAGAAATTTGATGAGAAAGCCTACGACAAACAGCAGGGAGCTAAATTCAGCGGCCGTCCTGACGGAGCCAGGATTGCAGGCGATGAACCGGCTAAAGGCGCAGCCGCAAAGGACATCAGGAACGACAGTACCCGAATCGCAGTAAACGGAAAAGCTGCTGCCGACAGTCTGCTGGCCATCCAGAAGAAAAATGCCGAAGACTCGCTTTTCTACAAGAGCGAATATGTTCCGGTAACGAGCTTCATCCATACGGTAAAGTTTGACAACTATCGCCGTATTTACGAAGCTTATCAGACCCCAGCCGACTATTATCTGAATGAATATTATGATGCAGGCAGGCTGACCGGCGACTCCATCTACGACCAGACCAAGCACTGGCACATGAAGAATACCTTCGCCATTGCCATGCTTGAAGGTTTTAATAAATGGGCAAAGGCAGGCTTGAAGGCTTTCGCCAGCTACGACCTCCGTCACTATGAACTGCCAACCATGGAAGGTGGTTTCGAAAAATACAACGAGCATGCGCTGAGCGTAGGCGGACAGCTGAGCAAGCAGGAAGGCAAGACACTCCACTACAATGCCGTAGCAGAAATAGGACTGACGGGTGTTGACGCTGGAACCCTTGCCATAGATGGTAATGTAGACGTGAACATCCCATTCCTGGGCGACACGCTTCAGGTAAGAGGCGATGCTTTCTTCCATAGAGAAACCCCATCGTTCTATTACCGCAACTATCACGCCCGCCATCTGTGGTGGGAGAATGATCTCGACAAGACCATCCATACCCGCATCATGGGTACGCTCTCCTTCCCTAAGACACGCACCAAGCTGAGAGTGGCTGTAGATGAAATCAAGAACTACACCTACTTCTCGCAGAGCTATGACATTACAGAAGAAGGTTTGCGAACAGGAGTCATGGTTACACCGATGCAGGAAAGCGGAGGAATCAACCTGCTGACAGCACAATTGGAGCAGAACTTCAGACTGGGCATTCTGAACTGGGAAAACCAGTTTACCTACCAGCATTCGAGCAAGGAAAGTGTTCTGCCAGTACCAGCCTTCAATGCCTACACCAATCTCTACATCAAGTTCAAGGTAGTAAAGGTGCTGAACGTAGACTTGGGTGCTGACATGCGCTACTTTACAAGCTATGAAGCTCCCGACTATTCACCTTATATGGGACAGTATACGGTACAGGGCAACGGCGAGAACAACGTAAAGATAGGCAACTATCCTATCGTCAATGTTTACGCCAACGTTCATATCAAGCACACCCGTTTCTTCGTAATGATGAGCCACATCAATGCAGGACAGGGCGACAAGAACTACTTCTTCGCTCCTCATTATCCGATGAACGAGAGAGTGTTCCGCATAGGAGTAAGTTGGAACTTCTTCAATTAATCTTTCTGATTTTCCTTAAGAATTTCAGGAGATTCAATTTTAATCTTTTCAGAATATGATAGAAACAAATTCTATAAAAGCATGGTATCTAGCCGCTCGCCCGAAGACTCTGACGGCGGCGGCTGTTCCTGTTTTATTGGGTATTGCGCTGGCTCATAAAGACGCTCAGCAGATACAGACATTGCCAGCCCTACTCTGCCTGCTCTTTGCATGGGTGATGCAGATAGACAGCAATCTGGTGAATGATTATTTCGACTTCAAACATGGTAATGACGACGAAACCCGGCTGGGACCGAAACGTGCCTGCGCTGAAGGCTGGGTAACATTGGGAGCCATGAAATGGGGAATCATCCTCACTACTTTTCTGGGCTGCGCCATAGGTCTTCCGCTGGTTCTTTTCGGAGGTTGGGAAATGGTTATCGTAGGCATCTGTTGCGTAGTCTTCTGTTTTCTCTATACTACCTGTCTCAGCTATCTGGGCATGGGCGACCTTCTGGTACTGCTCTTCTTCGGCATTGTACCCGTATGCTGCACATACTATCTCGCAATGCCCGAACCCATTCAGGGAGTAAGCATGGAAGCGGTTCTCGTATCTGTAGCCTGCGGACTGGTAGTTGATACGCTGCTCATTCTGAACAATTACCGCGATCATGACAACGACCTGAGAGCCGGCAAGAAGACCCTTGTGGTTCACATAGGAAAGAAGAATGCCGAGCGGTTATACTGCGCATTGGGCAATCTGGGCATCATTACCATAATAGGTGTAACTACCTACGGAGTATTTCAGCATGAAGCCAGCAGCATGTTCCTGCCGCTTGCAGCACTCTATATCATTCTGCACAACAGAACCTATATGGAGATGAAAAAGATAGGCGAAGGCAGAGAACTGAACAAAATTCTAGGCAAAACAGCTCTGAACATCTTCTGTTTCGGCATTGTATCATCCCTGATCATTATCGGAATGGCTAATTGAACAATAACATCTTAATAATAATGTACGCGCGTACCTTATTAAATAAACAAAGTGGAGGAATATCTATGAAACAACAGGTAAATCTCGAAATCATGGACTTTGTGGAGAAACAGATTCTCCCCAAATATAATGCCTTTGGCGAAAGTCATGGGCTCAGACATGTTACCCGAGTTATCAGAAACTCTCTGAAACTGGTTCCTGTAACCGGAGCCGACATCGATATGGTGTATGTAATAGCCGCTTACCACGACCTGGGGATGAGCGGTCCGCGTGCCATTCATCATATTACCAGCAGTAAGATTCTGCAGGCAGATTCAAGACTGAAGCGCTGGTTCAATAAAGAACAGATCAAAATCATGAAAGAAGCTGTTGAGGACCATCGGGCTTCATCCAGCCGTCAGCCTCGCAGCATCTATGGCAAGATTGTGGCAGAAGCCGATCGCGATATTGATGTTCACGAAATTTTTCTGCGCGCCATACAGTATGGCAAAGAAAATAATCCAGATGAGGACAAGGAGCTGCAATGGGAGCGCTTCAGCCAGCACATGGACGAAAAATATTCAAGAAACGGATACATCAGGTTATGGATTCCCAACTCCCCTAACGAGAAAGCGCTCAACGAACTGCGCAATATCATAGAGGACAAAACGGAACTGAAAAAATATTTCGAAAAAATATTCGAAGAAAACAGCTAAAACATTTGGTAGTTTCAAAATATTGCATTATCTTTGCATTATCAAATAATGACTAAGATGTTTGCACCATTGCATCGTGATGATGCATGGGTGCCAGAAGGAATAAGGGTCGTTTCGGTTCGATCGGGATACTCATCAAATTACACTATTGAAACCGAGAAGACATTCTCTTGCTCATGGCGGGCCACATAAACTGCAGCAGGCAGGTAAGCTGAAAAGCCGGTGGATTACAAAGGCGGAGGACTCTCAAATGTTTATACATTCGGAGTTTCATCACATCATCGAGCGGCCCTTTCTTTTACAAGAGGCGGATTTCTGAGAAAGAAATCCGCCTCTGCTCGTTTTAGGAATTAAAACACTCATAATACTGAAAGAAAACAACCCCTGATTATGTGGGAGTTACAAAGAAAATGCATTTTTATTGAAAAAAAGTAGCAAAAAGATTTGGTAGAATCAGAAAAAAGTAGTACCTTTGCACTCGCATTTAAGAACGATGCTTGGTTGATTCGGTTAAGAATCCGACTGGAAGGTTGGGTGAGTGGCTGAAACCAGCAGTTTGCTAAACTGCCGTGCGGGTTACCGTACCGGGGGTTCGAATCCCCCACCTTCCGCAAGCTATCGTCCGAAAATGTACCCTTGGTCGATTCATCTAATGGTTAGGATACAAGATTCTCAATCTTGGCATAGGGGTTCGATTCCCCTATCGACTACATGTGTTTTTCATGGTATTAGATTTATAAGTCTCTATAAGTCGGGAGACCAATAGAGATTTTTTTGAATGGTCGATTCATCTAATGGTTAGGATACAAGATTCTCAATCTTGGCATAGGGGTTCGATTCCCCTATCGACTACAAAAGTGTTTTCATGTATTAATTTAGATTGTTTAAGCTTGCATTTAGTTCTTTATCAAAAGGCTACTGCAAGTTATTTTTTTATATATACGTACGAAGCCATATGAAACTATTATACACTGTCATCTCCCTTCTCTTTCTGTTTACCTATCCTGCCTGGGCGCAGCAGCACGAGATATTCAACCAGCGCATCAGAACCCTACAGGTTGTAGGCGGAACCAACTGGTTATCGCTCCCAGTATCGTCACTGGGCGGAGAACCTATCCACATCGATTTTGACGACATGACGCACGAGTATCACCGATACAGATACAAGATT
This sequence comes from Segatella copri DSM 18205, assembly GCF_025151535.1. Taxonomy (NCBI): domain Bacteria; kingdom Pseudomonadati; phylum Bacteroidota; class Bacteroidia; order Bacteroidales; family Prevotellaceae; genus Segatella; species Segatella copri. The sequence goes on along the minus strand of NZ_CP102288.1, from coordinate 949,038 downwards.
GAACATTGTGATGCAAACTGGAACGTAACTTCTTCGCTCTTTGAAAGCGACTATATGAAAGGATTCAACGGCAACCAGATTATTGAAGATGTAGAGCAATCCATCAACACCAATCATCCTTATACTCATTATCATCTGGCAATTCCCAATGCCGACTGCCAACTTACCATGAGCGGCAACTACAGACTGACGGTTTATGACGACAATGCGGAAAACGAGGAAGAAGGCAAAATGTTTACAGCCTGCTGGATGATTACAGAGCCTCAGCCATTGGTTAAACTCAAGTTAGAAGCTACTTCAACAACAGATATAGATATCCAGAAGGACCATCAGCAACTGAAAATGGAACTGGACCACAGCCAGCTGAGAATCACTCATCCCAACCAGCTGAACATCATAGTGCTTCAGAACGGAAGATGGGACAATGCCGTCATCAACCCTAAACCCGACTACCTGAGTGCGGGGAAAATGAGTTGGCAGCATGTAAGAGCTCTGATTTTCGATGCGGGCAACGAATACAGAAAGTTTGAATTTCTGGATACCGATCATCCAACCATGGGAATAGACGCTATAGATTGGGATGGAAGCGACTATCAGGTAAAGGTAATGACTGACAGCCCTCGCCCCAATTACGTTTACGATGAAGCTGCCAAAGGTTCGTTTTATATCCGCAACAGCGACAACGTAGAAAACAACAACACCTGCGAATATGCACAGATTCACTTTACCCTGAAAGCTCCAAAACTGCCAGGCGATGTTTTTCTGAACGCAGATTGGACCTACGGCCGTTTCCTCCCCGAATATAGGATGGAATATGATGAAATGACGAAAACCTATCACGCACGTCTCTTCATGAAGCAAGGTTATTACAGTTATCAGTATCTCATGAAGATGGCGGACGGAAGCATCAGGCTGCTCCCATCAGAAGGAAATTTCTACCAGACCCAGAACAAATACAATGTACTGGTTTACTATCGGGCTCAGAGCGACCGCACCGACCGGCTGGTAGGATATGGAGAATTAAAATAAAGGAAGGAAATAAATGAGATTAAAAAGAAAAGGAGTTCTAGCATTTCAGAATGCCGGAACTCCTTTTCTATTTAATCCTAAAAGTGGAATTTCAGATCAACACCACATTGGAAAGGATTGCCACGCTGGGCAAAATACAGTTTCTTTCCTGTTGCTGCATTATCAACAGCAAAGGTATTGTAATTAGTATCTGTGAGGTTCTTACCCCAGATACTGATGCTCATCTTGCTGAAATCAATATCACAATGCGCACCCATCACGAAATACATCTTCTGGCTGTAGGTATTGGCATTATCCCAATAAGTCTTGCCCTGCGCATTCATGTTCAATCCGAAGGTAAACTGTCCTAAATGATAGTCAGCCATGGCTGCTATCGTATGCTGGGGAACATAAGGAACCTTCTTGTCCTTATAATTCACTGCCTTATCACCCTCACCATCAGTATATTCATCAAATACGGCGCGTGTAAAACCATAGTTTACACCCCAATCAAAAGCACCGTCGAAAGCCTGACCCTTGAGCGCGGCTTCAATACCACAACTGTGACTCTTACCTGCATTAACCATCATTCGACCAAAGCCATAGGTTCCTGCCATCACAGAGAGTTGCTGATTGCGAACCTGCATATAGAAGGCACTCAAATCGAAATGAAGACGATGATCGAAAAGATTGAGATGCGTTCCTACCTCATAATTCCATGAGGTTTCCGGCTTAAAGGCAATAGTCTGGTTCACCCTATCATAATCTTCATCGGTATGAGGAACGTCATAATCGTGTTGCATCGCCTTCTGACTATTAGCTTTCAGTTCGGTCTGCAAGATGTCACTGAACATCTGGATATTATAACCGCCTGCACGATAGCCCTTGCTCACCGTGGCATAAACATTGCTACCCTGCTCATCAAGCTTGTAACTTAAGCCAAATTTTGGCAGGAGCTGGTTGTAATCATCACTCGTTTTGCGGTCGAGTATAGAGCGCAAAGTACGAGTAGCCTCCTTGCCCATCACCTTAGCTGTCATCGCCATATAAGCATAAGTATCATAATGAATACTTGTATGCATGAAATCGTAACGCAAACCAAGCGTTGCTTTCAGACGGGAAGAAAGATCAAACGTACTCTCGTGATAGAGACCCAAATTGCTCTGAGGAGTATGGAACAACCCCGGAGCTCCCATATCTACATTGACCGAAATCCCATTAACTATTGCCGGAGGCATCCCCTTATCCAGCATAGCCTGCTGCATCTGCTGCTGAATAACGTTACCGATAGGCTTCGTCAATGCTGAACCGAATTTTACAGGACCATTTGTCTTCAACCACACATGGGAGAAGAATGCACCCTGGGTAAGATGCCAGAAACCGAAGAAAGGCTGACGACTCTTAAATGTGAACTCCTGAGTGATAGAATTCTGCAACTGGTCTTGCTGCAAGCTCAAATAATCTCCAGGAAGATAATCCTGATCCATCTTCATATTGTCATCAAGGAACTGATAGCTGGTAGTAGAAGCAAAATCCCATTTCACTCCTTCATGACGAAGATTGACACCCGAAAGCAGTATGTTGCGGCGATAAAGCCCAGGGAATGTAGTATTTGGCAATGCAGCCTTGCCACTGTTTAAATCCAACTGGCCATAAGGAAATGCATGCTGATAGACAAATTGGTAATTGGCTAGCAAATCCATGCTCCATCCTCTATCAAAACGGAACTTAAGATTAAACTTACCGCCTGCCTCATCATAATTATCGGCATAATCACTGGTTCCTGCACGATGGAAGAATCCCTTCTGCCCATCATAGAAAGCAGCTACCCCTAATGCGATACGAGGTGAAAGCTTCATATAATGAGCCGCTTCTACATTACGATAGAAATGAGAACCCAATCCCAGATTAACGTAGGTGCCCTTGCTATCATAAGCATCGCGTGAATAGATGCGCACCAAACCACCTTCAGAATTCTGACCATAGAGTGTTCCCTGTGGACCACGGAGAATATCTATACGGCTGGTCTGATAATGGTGAAGATTGAAAGCAGCCTTGCTCAACACTGGAATTCCGTCAAGATAAATTCCTACAGCCGGACTGTTGATACGACTTCCAATACCGCGCACATACATGGCGTTGGTAAAACGCGAGCCATAGTTGGGCATAACGAAGTTAGGAACATAGCAGGAAAGTTCACGCAAATCGCGAGAACCCAATCGCTGCATCTGATAAGAACCAAAGGAAGTGCTGCTGAGAGGCTGTTGACGAAGACGGAAATTCTCCTTAGGCTGCGAAACAACCACAACTTCATCAATGTCATAAACTCGGCTGCTATCAGCCAGCAAGCCGTTAGCTTCTGCAAACTTTTCACTCATACCCAATGACAGGTCAGAGCAAGTAGCCCTTTCGTTATCCGCAGCACTAGCCTGCAACGCTACTGCTGCCAAACCAATGCATACGCACTTTTTACTATAAAATACTATTCTTTTCATAACGGGTGCAAAGGTACATATTTTTTCCTGCACCCCCTATCCTTATTTATGAGGAAACAGATAAACCCGTATGGCAAACCATATATAGGCTACGAGCAACAAATAACCTATATAATATAAGGTAGTAACACTGAAAATGATGTAATCAATGGCGCAAACGCCCACTAAACCACCCAGATACAGAACTGCATCACCTGCCGGCAAACGGTGTTTCACCTCATCTACACAAGCCAATCCTACTATCAGTATCGCCCAGACTGTAGCCAGGAAAAAGCCCAGTATAGGCGGTACGGCAAAAGGATTGAGCGTAGGATGAAAATAAAAATGACGCCATACTTCTGGCAAAAACAACTGAATGGTTGCATAGAAGGTTGCTGATATCGAAACAATAAGCACCAAGGCTGTAGGATATGGTGAATCAATATCATTAAAATGAACCAGTTTACCATTGCTATGGAAAATCTTACGAACTGTATAGGCTACGGCTATGAGAATAATGATAACCATGAAGATGAGCAAGTGAGTATTGCTGAAGGTCATAATGAACTCTGAAATAGGATCATCGGGCACAACCTTCGGCAGCAGACGGGACTCACGGGTCCAACCAAACTGATTATCTTCTGTTGCCAACTGCACCCAAACTGAATCTATGGAATCCTGAGGAACCATACGGATATCCGTAACCACCAGCAGGCAGTTCTTTCGGACGGCGAAGGAGTCGATAGGCAAATTGCTCAAAAATTCTTCAGGCTGTTGCGCTATCAATTCCAGGGAATCCTTGAATACCAGAAAATTGAATTTGTTGGTATAATGATGGGTAGTAGAAAACGAAATGGAATCGAGTTGTTTATTACTGTACTCTACCATAGCTGCATGCATCTGGTGATGAGCACGGCGATGATAACAACTGCTGAACATCAAGAGGATGCCCAGCATACAAAGAATCTGTATCGTCCATTTCTTTTTCATTTATTTTTCACTATATAAGTTCATCTGACATTCATTGCACGCAAACTCCAGACGGAAACGGCGACCGTCACCCAACTGCAGGAAGAGAGGCTCTCTCCAGGATGGTTTCTTGCCTCCACGCTTCACACAGTAGCCCAACGAATAGCGGATACAATGGCGGCATTGCATCAGGAGCGATTCTCCCTTGTCGTTGGTAAACTTAGGTTGCATACTTCGGTTTGCCTTGTCTTTTTCTATATTCTCATCATATTCTTCCTGGGTCTTAGCATCCCATGCAGAAGGAATATTCTTACCCAACTCAAATGCCGGAACTACTGGCGACAGACCATGAATCTGATAAAAATCTCTTGCATCATAGTTAGCTATATTATAGAGATATCCCCATTTTCCGTATTCCGGCTGCCAAGTAAATTCCTCTTTCGTAAGTCGGTGCTCACCAGGCTGACTGAATCCAAAACCATTGTTGAACAGGGTTCTATCCCATCCACCCCACAACGACTTATCAAGCTGTTTCTGATTTGCCTTGGTAAGTTCATCTATCAATTCACGCCGGATAGCAGTGAGAATACTGTTCGGAACAAAGTATGTCTCCATTCCCTTCAGAAGTTCTACCTGGTAAGCTTCGTAAATCGTATCGCCCAGTTTGCTCATCTGAGCCTTTATATTTTCGCCCTGCGGGCGTTTCGCCTTTTCGAGTTTCAACTCTTTAAACACCTCAGCCACCTGATAAATCAAGCCACCATCAGCCTCTTTCGTCTTCATGATGTTGACAACAGCCTTTACACCCTGTGGCTCTTTCCTGAACTCATTGCCCATCACAGGCTCCATTTCTATGACAATATAGATTTTACGTTCAGCAGACTTACGAGCCAGCAAAGCCTCGAAAGCCCGATCGTTATTACGATAAAGAGCCATGCCCGGACGCAAATGTTCAGGCATTCCAAACGGATAGAGGCGATTGCCCTCTACTCTGTTCACACGAAAGCCTTCCAACTCACGGTCATCATTGATAAAACACAGTCCATCGCCATTTTTAAAGCTGGCTACTGTGGCTACGTTGAAAGAAATGTTGCCACGTATTTCCTTAACCTTGCCCACAAACTCGCCGATAGCTTTCGGCGTATCGAAAGAAGCAATATCCGGCTGTCGCCCATTCAGGAAATAATGGGTAAAGCCACGATTGAAAGTCTTCTTTAGATTAGGTGTAAAATTATATTGAACATGTCCCACCGATGCACGGCGATACTTACGCGGTTCAGCTTTTACGATTGCATCGAGTTGACTGCTATAGGCAGCCACCACATTCTTGACGTAGTTGATATCTTTTAATCTTCCTTCTATCTTGAACGAAGTAGCTCCAGCATCAGCAAGATCCTTGAGATGATCAAGCTGACAAAGATCCTTGAGCGACAACAGATAACGCTGATGTTCTATCTCCTGACCATTGGAATCGAGCAGATCAAACTTCATACGACAGAACTGTGCACATTCTCCACGATTGGCAGAGCGCCCGAAACACTTCTCAGAAGCATAACATACACCCGAATAGCTTACGCAGAGCGCTCCATGTACAAAGACCTCTATTTCTCTATCAGGAATCGCCTGATGGATCGCCTTGATTTCATCGAGCGAAAGCTCACGAGCCAGAACAACACGTTTGAAGCCTAACGTGGTAAGCCAATACGCCTTTTCTGGAGTTCTTACATCACACTGGGTACTGGAATGCAATTCCCTACTCCACAAATTCTGCGCCCTCACCTCTGTAAGCACACCCATATCCTGCAGCAAAAGTGCATCAACACCAATCTCATCAAGTTGCTGGATCATCTTAAGCGTATCCAACATCTCATCCTGATAGATGATAGTATTCACTGTAACATGAACCTTTGCTCCAAACTGATGAGCATAATCACACAACTGTCTGATATCTTCCAGCGAATTGCCTGCTGCTGCTCGTGCCCCAAAACGAGGTGCACCAATATATACGGCATCTGCACCATGATCAATGGCAGCAATACCACACTCCAAGTTCTTGGCAGGTGCCAATAATTCTAATGTTTGCATAAGAAATCGATCTCGAAATCATCCAACTCCTTCAAATTAACTGATTTCGTCAATATTGTAAGGAGTCTCCTGATAAACATAATAGTTGATCCAATTACTATAGAAGAGGTTGGCATGAGCACGCCATGTCACCAGAGGTTCTTCGTTCGGATCGTCATGATAATAATAATTTTTTGGCAGTTCTACATCATCACGCTTGCCCATATCACGCTTATATTCCTTATCCAGCGTGTTTGGCGCATACTCAAGATGACCCGTCACAAAGAATTCGCGGCCGTTTCTGGCCATCACAATGCTGACACCGCTTTCAGGCGATTCGGCAATGATGTCAAGTCCTGGCACTTTTTCAATATCCTCACGTCTTACCTCCGTATGGCGACTATGAGGCATATTAAAGATATCATCGAAACCGCGGAAGATTGGCTGAGACAAATCGAGAGGCTTCTGCTTAAAAATACCAAACATCTTCTTCTCTAAAGGATACTTAGGAACACCATAGAAATGATAAAGACCAGCCTGGGCACCCCAGCAGATATAGAGTGTTGAAGTAACATGGGTACGGGCCCAATCAAAAATCTCTTTGATTTCAGGCCAATATTCTACCTCCTCATAAGCCATCGTTTCGATAGGAGCACCGGTAACTATCATTCCATCAAACTTCTGTTTGGAAAGTTCCTGAAAATCCTTGTAGAACATCATCATGTGCTCTATTGGAGTATTCTTTGGCGTGTGACTTTTCAACTTCATGAAATAAACCTCTAACTGAAGAGGAGTATTCGACAAAAGACGAACGAGATCCGTCTCTGTCGTAATCTTGAGGGGCATCAAATTGAGCACACAGATTTTCAACGGACGAATCTCCTGTTTATGCGCACGACTTTCGTCCATCACGAATATATTCTCATGCTTCAGCAGTTCGATAGCTGGAAGCTTATCTGGTAATCTTAACGGCATTTATTTTATTCCTTTCTTAAAATTTTTCTGCAAAGTTACACAATTTCAGCGAAGATAACGAAAGAAGAAACATTTTTTTGAGAAATATAAATAAATTAATGTGGAAAAGCAAAAGAAATCTTTCACTGTGAAAAGGATTGTTAAAGATAAATGAGAATATTAAACCTATCATCACGTTTTTAATCAAAAACACATATCAGTTGCAACTTTATAGGCGACGCTTACGTCAAAGCTAAAAATAATGTATCCTATTAAGATTTGCAATTATGGAAAGTAAGAACATTAATCCACATTTAATCAGAACAGATGCAAAGAAATCTGTAAAGATGAAAACAAAAAGTAAAAAGAGTATGAACGCAAGTTTTAAAAACATGGCGGTAGCGCTGTTCATCATGTCGGCTCCTATCGCTGTACAAGCTAAGCAATGGTCACTGCAGGATTGTATCAGTTACGCACTGGCTAACAACATTCAACTGCAGAAGACTCAACTAACAAAAGCTTCAGCTCAGGAGGACTATCTGCAATCAAAGTCAGCGCTTCTGCCATCGCTCTCTGCCAGCACCAATCAAAGTGTAAACTATACGCCTTGGGTTTCTAATGGAATCAGCGGAGAAGGTTTCAGCAAAGCTTCCATCGACAAGGTATATTACAATGGCAGCTATAGCGTGATGGGCAATTACACGATTTGGAACGGAAACAAAAACAGAAATCAGGTGAAACTGAACAAGCTGGCAAAGGAAGCGGCACAACTCGATTCGACAGCACAAGCCCTCAACCTGCAAGAACAGATAGCTCAACTTTACGTACAGATACTCTACTCTACAGAGGCTATCAACGTAAACAAAGAAAGTTATCAGTCGAGTGTTCAAAACGAAGAGCGTGGTAAGGAAATGGTAAAAATTGGCAAGATGAGCCAAGCAGACTTAGCACAACTTACAGCACAGAGAGCACAAGATGAGTTTAACATCGTGCAGGCTGAAAGTAACGTTAAAAACTATAAACGACAGTTGAAGGAACTCCTGCAGATTACCAGTGAAGAAGCTTTCGACATCGCTATTCCAAGCACAACTGACCAGATGGCTCTGGCCTCTATCCCAGGAATGAACAGTGTCTATACAGCTGCGCTTCAGAATCGCCCTGAGTTTTTGAGCTATCAAAACAAACTCGACCAGAACGATCTGAATATCAAGATTGCAAAGGTAGGAAAGTTGCCAACCATCAGCGCAAATGCAGGAGCTACGACCAGCACCACATCCATGAACAAAAACGGTTGGGGCAGTCAGATAAAAACCAACTTCAGCCTGGGTGGTGGAATCGGTGTCAGTATTCCTCTCTTTGATAACCGACAGACCAAGACTTCTGTCAATAAAGCACTCATTCAGCGTGAAAGCATCTTGCTCGATATAAAGAATGAGCAAACTAAGCTCTACTCTACTATCGAAAACTATTGGTTGCAGGCTAATACAAACCAAAGCCAGTTTAAGGCTGCCAAGGTGAGCAGCGAGAGTGCCCAAACAAGCTACGATCTGTTAAGTGAGCAGTTTAAACTGGGATTAAAGAACATCGTAGAATTGAGAACTGGCAAAGACAATCTTCTGAAGGCTAAGCAGAACGAACTTCAGGCAAAGTATCTTACCATTCTGAATATCAACATGTTGAAATTCTATCAAAACGGCAGAATCTAAAGAGAAAGATTGGTATTAACATCCGAAAACATATTGCAAATCATTAATAGGTATACATACATTTTTATGAACTATCTTTCCATCCGACAACTGAAAGTGGCAGATGGAGAAATGTTTACTGATACAGATATTAAGGCTGCATCTAAAGTTTGTATTTTAGGACAGACAGTAGTTGACTATCTTTTCCCTGATGGCAGCGATCCTATCGGTAAAGTTGTGCGATTTAACAGCATTCCATTCAGAGTAATCGGTGTATTGAAGAAGAAAGGTTACAATAGTATGGGTATGGACCAGGATGATTTGGTACTTGCCCCCTATACGTTAGTTTATCGCTCAGTCTGAACTCTTGCTTCCATATAGCCACCCAAATAGAGCCTTGGAGCATTATTATGAGTTTTGCAGTCTGTACATTTACTGGCGTTTTCTTTGGATGGTATCCTGCAAAGAAGGCAGCTAGGCTCGACCCTATCGAGGCTATCAGATACGAATAAAAAAAAGGGGAGAACATTAAATATTCTTTGAGGTTTTTCAAAAAAACAAAAAGTTTTTTGGTGAATACAAAATAAAGTTGTACTTTTGCGTTTGCGGAAGTGCAACTTTTTTATTTGAAGTTAAACGAATCGCATGAATTGAATAGTAAACAGGTTTAAATATAGAAGATTATGAAATTTATAGGAATTATTCCAGCAAGATACGCATCAACACGTTTCCCGGGAAAGCCACTTGCCATGTTAGATGGCAAACCAGTGATACAGCATGTTTATGAGAAAGTAGCAAGTTGTCTAGAAGCAGCCTATGTTGCAACAGACGATGAGCGAATTTTCAATGCCGTAGAAGCATTTGGCGGTAAAGCTGTTATGACGCGCAAGGATCATAAGAGCGGTACTGACCGCATAGAAGAAGCTATCGAAAAAATTGGTGGAGACTGGGATGTCATTGTCAATGTTCAAGGAGATGAACCTTTTGTTGACAAGAGTCAACTGGAAACCATCTGCCAGTGTTTTGATGACCCAACAACCCAAATTGCCACTTTAGGAAAAGCTTTTACCAGTATGGAAGCTGTAAAAAATCCTAATAGTCCAAAAATTGTTGTAGACAATCAAGGCTTTGCTATGTATTTCTCTCGCAGCATCATTCCATACGTAAGAGGAAAAGAAGAGGAAGAATGGCTCAAGAGTTTTCCTTATCTGAAACATTTGGGCATCTATGCTTACCGCAAAGAAGTTTTAAAAGAGGTAACCAAACAGCCACAAAGCTCACTAGAAATAGCAGAGAGTCTGGAACAACTTCGATGGCTGCAGAATGGCTACAAGATAAAAGTTGGTACTACAGATGTAGAAACTGTAGGCATCGACACACCAGAAGATTTGCAGCGGGCAGAAGACTTTTTGAAAAACAGAAAGTAATAAGAAACATCATATACTTTTAAAGTATCGCAGAATGAACAAAATTGAAAATATCGTCAAAAAATATATTATTCACCATGGTATGTTCAAGTGGCAAACACCATATATCGTTGCCTTGTCCGGAGGTGCCGATAGCGTTGCCCTATTGCTTATCTTGAAAAATATAGGACTGAATATTTCTGCTGCGCACTGTAACTTTCACCTTCGCGGCGAAGAGAGTGACAGAGACGAGCAATTTTGTATAAATCTGTGCCAACAACAGGGAATCAGTTTGTCTCGAATCCATTTTGATACTTATGCTTATGCCCATTTGCACAAGGTAAGTATCGAAATGGCTGCACGCAACTTACGCTACAGCTATTTTTCCCAATTAGTAAAAGACTTGCATGCAGGAGGCATTTGTGTGGCCCATCATCGCGATGACAATGTAGAAACTTTACTTCTGAATCTGTTAAGAGGATCCGGAGTAGACGGATTAGCAGCCATCGCCCCCAAAAACGGAAATATTCTGCGCCCTCTTCTCTGCATCAGCCGACAGGATATATTGCAATACCTAAAAGAAAAAAAGCAAGATTTTGTCACAGATTCAACAAATTTGGAAGACGATGCTTTAAGAAATAAAATTCGCCATCATGTAGTACCTCTTTTGGAAAGTATCAACCCGGCAGCAAGTGAAAATATCGCTCTCACTGCCAAATACATACGCCAAGCGAAAAGTATACTTGAGAGCATGGATAGCATCAGTATAACCGACTCTTATAGGAAAGTTATATATATCCCTAAAGTATCTGTCATGAATGCTGTAAGTCCGGAATTCATACTCCATAAAGAATTAGGCAGATATGGTTTTCATAGCAATGTCATTGATGACATCTGTGAAAGCCTCTTCAGTCAGGATCGTGGTGTCGGTAAAATTTGGAAAAACGAAGACTATATGATAGTCATCGACAGAGAACAGCTGTTGATCTCTAACATAAAAGACTTGAATAACATTCAGGAGCAAAGAGCGTTCCGACTGCCAGAAGAAGGCATTTACAACATGGACGAAGGAACCCAAATCAAGATAAGAATCTTCTCGCATATGGGTGACTTCATGCCAAGCAAAGAATCGCAATGTATCACTTTAGATGCTGAAAAAGTCAGTTTTCCCCTCACCTACCGACTGGTAAAAGAAGGCGATAGATTTCAACCTTTCGGCATGAAGGGTAGCAAACTGTTGAGTGACTATATGACCGATAGGAAATTTGACTATATACAAAAGAAGACACAGCATGTATTAACTGATAGTAAAGGTGATATCATCTGGCTTATCGGCGAACGTACGTCTGAAAAAACAAAGATTACCGAAACCACCAAGAAAATATTGGAGGTCATCATTAAATGAAAAAGAAAATATTATATAGCACAAGTTTAGTTCTCATTCTGTTGGCTGCCGCCAGCACATGGAGCTATTATTGTCTGAACCCATCAAGTGATAGAGTGAACAAGGCAAAAGCAAACATAAAAGTATACAGTCACTACGAATTAATTCAAAATGGAAAAACAATACTCCGATTCGACGAAGACACTACGACACTGGCTGCCAACTTTATGAATCGTTGGGCGTTGATTCCTTCATGTGAAGGAAGACTTGCCGCCTGCTACAACAACAGCATCAGCCGGAATCACTATCTTGGCAAAGATGCGGATAGCATCTTTAAAGAGAAAGTTGATTCTTTAGACAGTTTGTATAGAGACTCCAAATGGAAAGTTGGAGAACTGAACTATTATATTCACTCTCATTCTGTCCTGGATGCAGGCTACAACTCTATTTGCGCTTATACCCAACACGAACTTGAACTACGCGATTCTGCCAAGAAACTGCTTGATTCCCTGAAACATGTACAGAAAAAGGGACATTTCAAGTTGAAACGCTCCATTTCATATCAAGCCTATTATAGAGACGAGAACGGAAAATGGAAGAGTCAGGCATGCAAACTCATCAAAGCAATGAATGGAGAAACTGCACAAGAAAGCCACACATTCCAACTTTCCTCAGAAACAACTCCTGAAGGGGTTAAAGCTATTTCACCTCAACTTGCAGCATCTTTAGCAACAGCTCATGGAGTCACACTTCGACGCTCTATTGATTACACCCTCTTACCTGATTCTCTAGGATATTACCGGGGTACAACCGACAGTATCTATCAACCAAACGGTCATGGATGCTGGCAAGGATACGATGGAACCTATTATGAAGGTTACTGGAAAAACGGAAAACGTGAAGGATTCGGATTCAGCATTGCTCCCAAGAAGCCTTTACGAATAGGCGAATGGAAAAATGACCGTTATAAAGGCGAAAGACTCGTATATACATCGGAACGTATTTATGGCATTGATCTGAGCAAATACCAGCATGGAAAAGGCAGAAAAAAATATGCTATCAACTGGAACCGTTTACGCATTACACATCTTGGACGTCTCAGCAAAAAGACCATATCAGGAACAGTAAACTTCCCGATTCGCTTCATCTATATCAAGAGTACAGAAGGTAAATCGCTGTTAAATCCTTATTATAGAAAAGATTATCGTGATGCAAAAGCACATGGTTACAAGGTTGGAACCTATCACTTCTTTACCACCATCACACCTGCTGCCGAACAAGCACGACACTTTCTGAAACACAGTATCATTAGGAAAGGCGATTTTCCTCCAGTTCTTGATGTTGAACCGCTTCCTAGTCAAATCAAGAAAATGGGAGGGTCGGGTGTATTGTTTGCACGCATTAGAACTTGGCTTAGAATTGTAGAAAGAGCAACTGGTGTTAAGCCTATTCTTTACATCAGCCAAACTTTCGTAAATCGCTATCTGCCAAAGGCTCCCGATCTGAAACATAACTACCAGGTTTGGATTGCACGATATGGAGAGTATAAACCAGACATCCGATTGGTATATTGGCAACTCTGCCCCGACGGAAGAGTAGCAGGAATACATGGAGAGGTAGACATCAACGTGTTTAACGGATACGATGACGCTTTTCAAAGTTTTGTTAAGAACAAGACCGTAAAATAACCTTTAAATGAGTAAGTTAGGTTAATTACGTTAAAGTAAGTTATAATTCTAGTCGTGTATCAATATTTTTATTATCTTTGCGCCAATTGTGCAATGTGTAACTAAGAGGAAAGATAATGAGACAGCTTAAGATACAAAAGAGTATAACCAATCGTAATAGTGAAGCCCTCGACAAATATCTTGTAGAGATAGGTAGAGCCCCAATGGTTTCTATTGATGAAGAAATAGAATTGGCTCAAGCTATCCGCAAGGGAGGCAGAGCTGGCGAAAGAGCAAAGAATAAGTTGATTGAAGCCAACTTACGTTTTGTGGTGTCGGTAGCAAAACAATATCAGCACCAGGGACTCACCTTGACAGACTTGATTGACGAAGGAAACATCGGACTCATCAAAGCAGCAGAACGCTTCGACGAAACACGAGGGTTCAAATTTATCTCATACGCTGTATGGTGGATTCGTCAGAGCATTTTACAGGCAATAGCAGAGCAAAGCCGAATTGTTCGACTTCCTCTCAACCAGGTAGGATCACTCAATAAGGTAAACCAGGAAATTAATAAGTTTGAGCAGGAAAACCAACGTCGTCCAAGCGTTGAAGAACTTGCTGCCAGAACGGGTGTTGACGAGGACAAGATTTCTCAGAGCATGGCTGCCAGTGGTCATCATGTAAGCATCGATGCTCCATTCAGTGATGACGATGACAACTCTATGGCAGATGTAATGGCAAGCGGAGACGATGCCAGAACAGACAAGCAGGTTGACCATGAAAGTATGGCACAAGACCTAAGACAGGTTTTAAAAGTTTGCCTCAAGGATCGCGAACTGAAAATTATCTGCGCATGCTACGGAATTGGGGAAACCGAAAAGGGGCTCGAGGAAATTGGTGATAAAATGGGGCTGACACGTGAGCGAGTTCGCCAAATAAGAGAAAAAAGCATCACCAAACTGAGAGAATCCGGGAAGATAGGAATCCTTATGAAATATCTTGGCTAGGAAAGCTGCTGCCCAAAATATTTGACATAGTTCTTCTGCCAAGTAACATCTTAACTCATAATAGATGAAGAAATATCAAACACACATCATTTTGACGATTATCTTCTGCATGATGGCTTTTGCAGCACATGCAAGAAGAATGTCACCGAGAGACGCCTTTAGTGACTCGGTGATGTGTTTGGTATTTAAATATGCGCAATCTGTTGACACAACAGGTAGAGCTGAGCACAAGAGTTATGCCTACACTAAATTTCAAATCAAAACAAACAAACGTAATGCAACGCTCATGCTAGTACCGACAATGTATGCGGTGGCTCATGGCGGTGGCAGGAGATTCATCAGCGAGTTTTATAACCAAATGACGCTAGACGCAAATGGCAGACCAGTTGCCAAGCGTTTGCTGAACATAAGCACCATTCCGCATAGAAGAAACACATTGTCATCAGTTTTGAAATACATGACTCCAACGGTATATGGAGAAACACTTTTCGAAACTAATATTCTTTCTCCTTTCCACTATAAGAATCGCAGATATTATAAATATGCCGTCACCCAATTACCATTCGGCAAAGCACAAGTCTACGTATATCCACGTCTCAAAAACACCCAAGTTATTGAAGCACGTGCCATAGTTGATTCCCAAAGCGGAAAGATAAGCATGGTAGACTTTGAGGGCGAATATGATATGACCCGTTTCTATATCTCTATTATTATGGGTAAAGACGGATTTGGTTCACTTTCTCCTGCAAGATGCAGCATGAGAGCCAACTTCAGTTTTATGGGTAACAAGATAACGGGCATGTATACAACTGTATACGGACTGCCGAAAATATTAAGTGATTCACTCAATAATGTTGCCGACACTGCATTAATGGCAAAAGTGCGCCCTATTGAGTTAAACCAAGATGAGGCTGACATATATAAAAAATTCTACGAAAAAAGGAACCAAATAACAGATTCCTTGAATAACCACATACCAGAGAAAAACTTTGCAAAAGACATACTTTGGGATGTTATCGGTGACAATGTATTAAACAGGATTTCCCAAGGCTTCGGTAAGCAAAACCAAGGCTACTTCCGTATCAGTCCTATTCTCAACCCACTCTATATGGGATACTCCGAGCGAAAAGGAATTGTATACAAGTTTGACCTGAAGGGAGGCTACAGGTTTACAGAAAATCTGGAATTGGGGCTTCGCTTTAAAGGAGGTTACAGTATGAAACAACACAGATTTTATTTCAATATACCATTGACATTCAACTATAACCAGAAGCACAATGGATATCTGAAGTTAGAAATCGGTAACGGTAATAGAATATCGAATAATCGTGTTGCACGAAAGATGTTAGGCATCAGCAAACCTGAAGATAACGATTTTCTAAATCCACTATTCTCAGAATATCCAGGATTGTCATTACCGGAAATCTCAACAGATATTGATGCTAATAACAGGAAACTGACAGAGTTTAAAGATGATTATCTTCGTCTAACTAACCACTGGAGTTTCAACGACTATGTCGGTTTTGAAGTAGGTTTAGTTTCACATCAACGAAAAGCTGTAGTAGAAAGTTTCTATAAACTGTTTAAAAATCCAAGCAAATATGTATCAGTAGCACCAGCTGTAGCTTTAGAACTCTTACCATGGGGTAAGAAAGGCTCTATCTTTAAGATAGACTATGAAAAGGGATGGAAAAACCTACTAGGTTCAAACATAGACTACGAACGGGTAGAAGCAGATGCACAAACTATTTTTCAAGCATCACGCCGTCAATCATATTCTATAAGGTTAGGAGCTGGCTTTTATACCCGCAAAGGTGATCATTGGGACTTCGTTGACTATACCAATTTCCATGACGACAATATTCCTGGAGGCTGGAATGATAGCTGGAGTGGAGAATTCGAATTACTGCCATCCCAATGGTATAATGCCAGTGATTATTACGTTCGCGGAAATTTCACTTATGAAGCTCCCATGATTGCAACTGCATGGCTCCCCCTGATTGGGAAATATATAGAAGCAGAGCGTCTGTATGTAAGCAGTCTTGTTGTAAACCATTTACACCCATATACAGAATGGGGATATGGAGTAACAACAAGAGCTATTACATTAGGATTCTTTGCAGCCTTCAAAAACACGAAGTATAATGGCATAGGCTGTCGCTTCGGTTTTGAACTATTTAGAGATTGGTAATATTCATAAAAGCATGGATAAAACATGATTTCTAGGGCACAATATCAATAACATCATAAAAAAATCAAAATATGAGTTCACAACTAACTGTTTATAAAGCAAGTGCAGGATCAGGTAAAACATTTACTTTGGCTCGCGAGTATATGACACTCGTGATAGCTAATCCTGCTTCCTACAGAACCATTCTTGCAGTAACCTTCACCAACAAAGCTACTGAAGAAATGAAAATGCGTATCTTAGGAAAATTATACGAAATTGCACACGGACTACCAGAAGCAAACGATTATGTAAATCAAATACAACAGGCTTTACCATATCTTTCATCCAAACAAATTCAGAAAAATGCAGAATCAGCCCTGCATTTGCTCATACATAATTATAACTATTTCCGGGTTATGACCATCGATACGTTCTTTCAGAGTGTATTGAGAAATCTAGCACGTGAACTTGATCTGACTGCCAATTTACGGATAGAACTCAATGACTATCAAATAGAACAGCATGCCGTTGATGAACTTATAGAAAGTCTTGAAGATACCGATCGTCTGCTTTTCTGGATTATGGATTATATCAAAGAAAATATTGATGATGATAAGAGTTGGAATGTCATAGGACAAATCAAGAAATTCGGTGAGAACATATTCAAGGATTATTACAAAGCTCATTCCGACAAGCTGACAGAATTGATGGAACAAGAAGATTTCTTCAAGGATTTTACCGACCGAATGAAAAAGATGCGCAATAAGGCAAAAGAGCAGCTTAAAGAAATTGCTGCTACTTTTTTCGATTCCCTTGAAGAAGAAGGCTTTACGTCAGACGACTTAGCTGGAAAAACGAGAGGTATTTGGAGCTATTTCAACAAGCTGAAAAATGGCAAATACAGTGATGATGATCTACATAATGATACTTTCTGTAAATGTCGGGAAAGTCCGGAAGCATGGGTCAAAAAATCTGATGTAAAAAATTGTACTGATATCTTCAATTATGTAGAATCGGTGCTCTACCCTATTCTGCTGTTTGCAGAAGATAATCGTCCAAGACTCACCCGAATCTTCAAAAGTACCGATCTGACCATAAAGCATCTTAATCAGCTCCGCCTTTTGGGAAGCATAGATAAAAAAGTCAGGGAGATGAACAGAGAGGCAAACCGTTTCCTTTTGAGCGATACTCAGACCTTGCTCAACTCACTGATAAAGGATAGCGATTCGCCATTCATCTTTGAAAAGATTGGCACTCAACTCGACCATATAATGATAGACGAGTTCCAAGATACCAGCACCATCCAATGGAAGAACTTTAAAGTGCTGCTCGAAGAAACCATGAGTAGAGAAGATGCAGGTAACCTCATTGTTGGTGACGTAAAACAAAGTATTTACAGATGGCGATCCGGCGATTGGAGACTGCTCAATAATATCGATAAAGAATTTAATAAAAGCGCGAAAAAAGTAAGCATAGAAACTTTGGGTACCAACTACCGCTCTGATAGAAACATCATTGAGTTTAACAATGCTTTTTTCACAGAAGCAGTAAAGTTGGAGATTGAAGACCTGAAAGATATAGGTCCTGAGGAATGTAAACAGCTGGAAAACGCATATAGCGATGTCTGCCAGCAAGTACCAGTCCACCATTCTAATCCTAATGGTTCTATCAGTATCCATCTCCTGGGCGGTGAAAATATTGAAGACAGAATGATGCAAACAACCTTGGACACTGTAGACAAGTTGGTTGAAAGAGGTGTTCCTTGCAACAAAATAGCAATCCTGGTAAGAAGCAACCGTAACATACAGGACATTGCTGAGTATTTTATGAACCATTCCGACTATCCGTTGGTTTCAGATGAGGCATTCAGGCTGGATGCCTCCCAAGCAGTATGCACATTGGTTAACGCTCTCTACATACTGGTACACCCAAATGACAATATTGCATTAGCAACTCTCAACAAGTTTTGTGACACGTATTCTGTAGCAGGAAATATGCCGGAACAACTTTTGACCAATCGTTCTGAGTATCTGGAAATGCCACTGTTCGATCTCACAGAACGCCTTTTTGCAGAACTTAAACTTGGCGAAATAAAAGACATGATCAAGCAAACTGCCTACATCTGTACTTTTTATGATTGCTTAAGTAAATATCTCACAGATAACAGTAGTGATATCACTGGATTTCTGAAAGAGTGGGATAACCGTATCCACGAAAAAAGCATCCATAGCGATGGCGATGGAGGTATCAGATTCCTTACTATACATAAGAGTAAGGGACTGGAATACGATCATGTTATCATGCCTTACTGTGACTGGCAACTAGAAAAAGCCAACACGATCTGGTGCACACCGCAAGAAGCTCCATACAACGAGCTTCCACTGGTACCTATAGATTTCAGTGCTAAACTGATGAAGCAAAGTATATATGAAGCAGATTATAATCATGAACATCTGCAAAACATAGTCGACAATTTGAATCTGCTTTATGTAGCCTTCACACGTGCCAGTCATAACCTGATTGTAATTGGCAAACGAGCTAATAGTGCATATCGTTCTGCCATTATCGAATCCGTACTCGATAAGGTAGCCAGTCGACTTGAAGCTAATGATGTAAAGATGAAGTTAACAGGAATAGGTTCTGATGCCAAAACAGATGACATATCTTTCTGCTATAATGAAATATATGT
This sequence comes from Segatella copri DSM 18205, assembly GCF_025151535.1. Taxonomy (NCBI): domain Bacteria; kingdom Pseudomonadati; phylum Bacteroidota; class Bacteroidia; order Bacteroidales; family Prevotellaceae; genus Segatella; species Segatella copri. The sequence goes on along the minus strand of NZ_CP102288.1, from coordinate 929,558 downwards.
ACCTGATTCTTCCAAGAAATCAAACGAGAAGAAGGATACAAACGTGCTCTCAGCCTATTCTCAACCTTTAGAAATTAAAATAAATGTTACGCCTGAAATGCCAGAATTCAGACAAAGTAACCAGAGCCGTGACTTTATAAAGCGTGATGAAACTGAAGAACAACAGAAGTTTTATATCAAAATGGGTACCATTTTGCACAACCTCTTTTCTACAATACGCACGGTTGATGATATTGATGGAGCCCTGAAACAGTTGGAGTTAGACGGACTTTTATACGACCAAGACCTCACACCAGAGAAAATAAAGGAGATGATCAGGAAAAGACTTGAATCACCAAAGGTCGCAAAATGGTTTGACAAGGAACTGACCATACTAAATGAATGTTCTATCCTGACAGTTGAAAATGGAAAAGTGGCTGAATACCGTCCAGACCGCGTGATGCAAAACTCAAAAAATGAAACCATCGTGGTAGACTTCAAATTCGGTAAACAGAAAGTAGAACACCATGAACAGGTTAGAAAATACATCGGTTTATTAAGAAGCATGGGACATCACCGAGTAAAAGGTTATCTATGGTATGTATACCCTAACAGAATAGTTGAAGTAATAAAATAATATGGTTCTATTGCCCCCTTCAAAAAAACAGGGCAACATAAAGAACAGTTGCAAACATTGAAAAGTCCATTAAGATATGAAAGCATTTTTAAAATATGTAGCAAGAGATATACTCGAGAAATACGGAAACAATCTCAGCGACATTGCCGTCGTGTTTCCAAATAAACGCGCCGCTCTTTTCCTCAACGAGAGTCTGGCCCGTTTGACTGATCACCCTATCTGGTCGCCATCTTACATAACAATCAGCGACCTGTTTCGCAAACATAGCACATTGAAAGTTGGAGACCCAATCAAACTTGTTTGCGATTTACATAAAACATTCGTAGCCTGCACTGGTATTGATGAGACCCTCGACCATTTTTATGGATGGGGACAACTTCTTATCACAGATTTTGACGATATTGATAAAAACATGGCAGAAGCAGAAAAACTCTTTGCCAATCTTAGCAATATACATGAACTTGATGACATCTCATATCTTACAGAAGAACAGAAAACGCTGATTAAGAAATTTTTCAGCAATTTCAACGATGATCACAACTCAGAACTCAAAAAGAGATTTCTACAATTATGGAGCCATTTTCTTGATATCTATAAGCAGTTCAACATGCGTCTTGAAGAACAAGGATTAGCTTATGAGGGGGCTCTATACAGGAAAGTTGTAAATGATGAAAATATCAAATTCCAACACAAGAAATATCTCTTTGTCGGTTTTAATATGATGCAAGTAGTAGAACGGAAACTCTGCGACCGCTTGATGAAAGAGGGTAAAGCACATTTCTATTGGGACTACGATGACTATTATATGCAAAACAATCATGAGGCAGGTCACTACATTCGAGAATATCTCAAATATTATCCTAACGAATTGAATGATATGCCTCCTCATGATTTTCGTGAAATTTATCATAACTTTGATAACAATAAAGACATTACATACATATCGGCATCTACAGAAAACATCCAGGCCCGCTATGTAAACCAATGGCTTAAAGAAAAGAAACGCTATAAATATGGAAAAAAAGTGGCTATAGTATTAGCCGATGAAGGATTATTACAAAGTGTTATACATAGTCTTCCTACAAACGAAGACATCAAGTCGTTGCCAGATTATTCTGAGAACGACAAGTTAGCATATAACATAACATTGGGCTATCCGCTTCAACAGACACCATTCTACAGCTTGCTGCAACAACTCATCAAGTTGCAGGGCGTAGGTCACCCCAAGCATAGTAACAACTATCGCTTACACAATGTGCTCATGGCGCTCCGCCATCCATATACACGCTATATTTCTCAAAATTATAGCAAACTCTTGAGCGCTCTTGACGAGCAGAAGCAGTTCTACCCTACCCGCCCATTCCTAAGCATGGATGGTGATGAAGGCTTGTCACTGCTTTTCAAAGATTTGGGTGAGACTGCAACAGAAAATGAATACAACTTGAGACTCATCCAGTATCTGCTGGATATTTTGAAGACAATAGGTGTGAATAGTAAAGAACAGGACGATCCTTTATTCCAGGAATCGCTCTTCAGAACTTATACCTTATTGAACCGTCTGCAAGAACTCATCCAGACAGGAGACTTAGCTGTAGACTGCATCACTCTGGAACGACTCATCCAACAGCTCATCCAGTCAACAAGTATTCCTTTCCATGGTGAACCTGCAGAAGGAATACAGGTAATGGGTGTATTGGAAACCCGAAATCTTGATTTCGAGCATATCTTAGTACTCTCATGCAACGAAGGGAAACTGCCGAAAGGTGTGAACGATGCTTCATTTATTCCCTATTCATTGAGAAAGGCATATGGTCTTACCACAATTGATAACAAAGTAGCTATATACGCCTATTATTTTCACAGTCTGCTCCAACGCTCACACGACATCACTTTATGTTACAATAACGCAACAGAAGATGGCCAATCGGGTGAGATGAGCCGTTTTATGCTACAACTCCTGGTAGAAAGCCATCATGACATCGAGCGCTTTTCTTTGGTCGCAGGACAAAACACACTGCGTCCTACTTATGAACCAATAGAGAAAAAACTGCATACGCTCAGCCAGCTCAAGAATTTGAAAATGCTTACGCCAACATTTTTGAATACCTATTTGAGATGTGAAAAGCAATTCTACTATAAATATGTAGAAGGACTGATTGAGCCAGATGAAATGGATGAGGACGAAGTAGACAACAAAGTATTTGGAAATATATTCCATCGGGCAGCAGAGCTGTTCTATCTGGGATTAGCAAGCAGCGATGCTCTGACAACAGACGGTAAAGGAGAACTCAAACTGACTCGTCCTATCGTTGTATCAAAAGAGCAATTAGAGCAAGCCTTAAAAGATGAATCGCTTGTTTATCGCCTGGTAGATCAGGCGTTCAGAGAAGAACTCTTTAAAGTTAGCGCTGCAGGGTATCGTCCAAAATATAATGGTCTGCAACTGATTAACAAAGAAGTAATAGCAAGATATATCCGGCAACTTGTCACGATAGATATGCGACAGGCTCCATTCACCATACTCGGATTAGAGCTGGTTGTAAAAACTGACGTCGAAGTAGAAACAAGTATCGGCAATTTATCTCTGTCAATAGGAGGTTTTATCGACCGACTGGACGCTGTTGCAGCTAACGGTCATGCAAATGGCAATAATCTTGCAGAACGAATCCGCGTAATAGACTATAAAACAGGACGTATTTCAACAACACGTCCAAGAGAACTGAGCGAAGTGTTTGATCCATCCATGCTCAACAAGCATACAGATTATTATTTACAATCTATGCTCTACTCGATTATTGTAAGACACAACAGAAATCTGAATCCGGCTCAAGAGCCCGTATCTCCAGGCTTGCTGTTTATACAAAATGCAGGAGCAGAAGATTATGATCCGACATTAAAAATGGGCAAGGAACTCATCAGTAGCATAGATGTATACGAAGAAGAGTTTATGAAACAACTGAAAATTCTCATCGCCAACATCTTTGACAAGGAGCAGCCATTCCGACCTACAGATGATAAGCATCGTTGCGAATACTGTCCATACGCAGCTTTATGCAAGTCATAGAAACATATATAATATGTGGAAACCAAAATGATTGGTTAAAATGCGCAAAATACTTGCTTTTTTGAATTATTCTATGTATATTTGCAAAAAGAATTATTGAATATGACAGAAAAAGAAATAAACAAGATAGTTAGTGAGAACTTAAACTATGTAAAATCAGTAGCCAACCAGTATAAAGGTAAAGGCGTTGAGTTTGATGACTTGGTTAGCGAAGGAACGCTGGCAATGCTTATGGCAGCCAGAAAGTTCCAAGCCGACCGGGGCACCGATTTTGTGGCTTATGCCGGTCCATTCGTTCACAAGGCTATATCACAGGCCATCGATAAACAATCAGGACTTTATCGTTTACCGAAAGACCAGAAGAAATTTGCCCCAAGAAACGCAGACAAGGCTGTATCTGTAGATGCGCCACTAAGCGCAAACAATCCGTATACCCTATTAGACATATTAAACGATCCGGATGTAAAGATTGCAGATGATACCCTGAATATAGAAATGATGAAGAAAAAGATGGCAGAAAGCATTGCAGATTTATTACCACGAGAGAAAGAAATCATCACCAAATTCTATGGTATAGGTGTTCCTAAGGAAACGATGGCTGAAATTGCTGAAGATATGGGGCTCAAACGCGAGCGAGTTCGCCAGATACGAAATCTGACCATACGCAGATTGAACAGGAGTATCCGCCACCAGGCATTGAGAAACTACTTCAAGAGGTAACTCGCAATAGTTTGTAAAAACAAAAAGGAGGGTGAATCATTAACTTATGATACACCCTCCTTTTTGTTTCATGTTCTAGTTATTAACAATTAAACTTACTCCAATCCCTTAAAATGATTAGCACGATATTGACGTGGAGTAACGCCTATTCGCTTGAAGAAATTAGCATAGAAACTCTGACGAGTATTGAAACCAGCCATTTCGCTGATACCTTCTACACTCATTCTTGCATAACGTTTATCGGTAAGTAAAGACATAGCATCGTTTACTCGATAATCATTCACCAACTCGGCATAATTCTTATGAAATCGAGTTGCGCATACAGCAGAAATATAGCGAGAGTTAGTATTCAAATCCTCTGCAAGTTTCTTGGAACTATAGTCTGGGTCCTTGTACTTTCTTTCAGTCACAAGAACACGGATTATCTCGTCGCGAAGGCGGTCCTTAGTTTCTTCACTCAGCATAGATTGATATCTTGCTATTTTTTCTTTTTTAGGTTGAATATTGTACTTAGCCATAGTTATGTTATAAAATTTATTACAACAAAGGTACAACTTTTATTTAGAACGACCAAATTTTTTCTCACTTTTTTGAAAAATAAACACAAAAAAGTCGTTTATATGAAATAAAATGGTTATTTTTGCATTAATTTTCAAGCTCAAAGCCGAGTATATCATAATTATTAGTCAAGAAGCATAGATATGAAGCAAATATTGTGGTTTATAAAAACGTATTTTACGTTTGTCATTTTGTTCAGTATTCAGAAACCATTTTTCATGATATTGGAAAAGGCTTCTACTACACAACCTATCGATAATATCTGGAGCGAAATGCCTACAGTGATGTGGTACGGTTTATCACTCGACCTCTCTATGGCTGGTTACCTCACCGCACTACCGGGTTTGTTGCTCATCGCAATGATTTGGTTTCGTAAGGAGATTATACGTCCCATTCTGAATGCTTATTTTATACTGGCATCTTTCCTGGTTTCCATTACATTCGTACTGAATGCAGGATTATATCCATATTGGAACTTCCCACTAGATAGCACACCATTATATTATTTCTTTACTTCGCCAAAGGATGCACTTGCGAGTGTTGGAGGGCTTTACATCTTTCTTGCTCTCCTCATCACTGTGCTGCTTACCATAGCCGTCTGGTTCGCACTCCGCATGCCTCATACCCAGAAGCGCTATTCCAGCAGATACAGCAACTATGGTTTTGGAGATTTCGGCAGTGGTCGTAGAACACGCTACTCTGACATAGAGCATCATCGTATGCGCCATTCTCTTATTCTGTTGCTGCTTACTGCCCTTCTCTTCATCCCTATCAGAGGAGGATTTACTGTATCTACAACAAATACAGGAAAGGCATATTTCAGCCAAAATGCGTTTTTGAATCATGCTGCCGTCAATCCGATGTTCAGCCTGTTTGAATCACTTACCCATCAGGAAGATTTTGCATCGCAATACCGATACATGTCAGAAGAAGAAGCTAACCAACTCTTTGCTCAAATGGTAAGTTCAAGCGACCAGAATACCTACCCGCTCCTGAATGAAGAAGCTCGGAAAAACGGAAAGCCGGATATACTTATTATCATTATGGAAAGCTTTGCCAACGACATCATGCCTTCCGTCGGAACACATAAAGACGTAGCTGTCTGCTTGGACTCAATAGCCAAAAAGGGAATTTTCTTCCCAAGATTCTATTCCAACACTTTCCGCACGGATCGTGGTCTGGTTGCTGTTTTGAGCGGTTATCCAGCACAACCTACAACCAGCATCATGCGCTACCCGGCAAAATCTGCACAATTACCATCATTGGCACGTTCATTGGCTAAAGCAAAGCATTACGGCAATGCATATTATTATGGTGGTGATGTTGATTTTGCCAACCAACGCTCTTGGCTGGTTTCCCAGGGCTATGAGAGAATCATTTCAGATAGTGATTTCCCTATAGAAGACAAATTGAGCAAATGGGGAGTACACGATCATATTGTAGCCAACCGGCTGCTTGCAGACCTCAGGAAAGAACAGAATGCCAAACAGCCTATGCTGAGAGTATTCCAGACATCAAGCAGTCATGAGCCATTCGATGTACCATATAGCAGACTGAAAGACAAGCGTTTAAATGCATTTGCTTACACTGATAGTGTCATAGGTCATCTTCTGCGTGAATACAGCAAATTGCCTAGATGGAAAAATACTTTGGTATTACTCGTTGCCGATCATGTTGGCGCATACAAAGAACATCTTGACAACTTTGACCGCAGCCGCTATCAGATTCCACTTATCATGACCGGTGGAGCTATAGCTCGCCCAATGAATGTTAAGCTCATAGGAAGTCAGCATGATATAGCAGCTACACTGCTCGGACAATTAGGCATTCCTCACAAAGACTTCTTGTTCAGCAAGAACATGTTGAGTGATGCTACGCCTAAATTTGCATTCTTTGATGTACCCGATGCTTTCGGCATGGTATCAGAGGAGAACTCTATCATCTACGACAATAAATCCAAAAAGGTTGTTTATGATAAAGGCAAAAAAGGTTATAACCTGAAGCGAGGCATGGCTTATCTTCAGAAGTTGTACGATGACTTGAGTGCAAAATAGCCCAAACGACAGGGCAACAGATTATCAGAAACAAGAAAGCGAACATTACAGAATTTCATAAAGAAAGACTATGATAGAATTACTTCATCAAATAGAACAGATTGATACGCAGATTTTTCTGTTTTTCAATGGTTTTCACAACGAGTATTGGGATTACTTCATGATGATTTTCTCAGACCGTTTTGTATGGGTTCCGTTCTATGCCAGTTTTATCTTTGTACTGCTAAAGAATTTTCCTGTCAAGGTTGTGATGAGCACTATAGTTGTCATCACTCTGATTATCTTGTTTTCAGACCAGACTGCATCAGGAATTCTGAAGCCATTGGTAGCAAGAATGCGTCCCAGCAATCCTGATAATCCTATCAGTCCGATGGTACATGTTGTTCAAGGATATCGGGGTGGCAGATATGGTTTCCCATCTTCTCATGCAGCCAATGCATGGAGCATGGCCTTCTTTGCCCAATATCTGGTTCGCCGGAGCAAACTCACGATATTCTTATGCCTGTGGGCATTGATAACCAGTTATTCCCGAATGTATCTCGGTGTACACTATTTTGGCGACATCCTGATTGGTACCCTCATTGGTTTTCTCTATGCCACCTTATATTATTATATATTTCAGTATTTTTTAAGAAAGCATACCGAACGTTTTAAGCCCAATCACGACATCAGATTTGCAAGCGTCCCTATCATTACGGGGCTCGTTTCTATTTGGGTAATCATTTGTACCAGTGGAATACTGTCTTTCTATAGCATACCACTGAGATAAACAAATGTATAAAAAGAGTTAGCTTATAAAAACGGTTTAGATTAACATTATTATTAACATATAAAATTTAAAGATTATGAAGAAATTATCAATTCTTGCATTTGCTATGGGCCTGATGGCTTTCACAGCATGTTCTGAGAAAAAGGCACCAGCACCTGCACCAGCTCAGGCAGAACAGACAGTTGTAACCGATTCTGCATTTCAGGCTGCAGCAGCCGGTGAATATAAGAGCGCAGATGGTGAGCGTAGTGTAACTTTGAACAGTGATTTCTCTGTTAAAGTAAAAGGCCTTGATAAGGAATTTTACAAGTGGGAATTGCCAGCTAAGCCAGAAGGTAAAGCAGCTGTGATTATCCTGAGCCGCAAGGGTCTTGATGCCGATGTTCAGGAACAGGCTACACTCGATACAGAAGAAGGTTCTATCATTATTAAGAACGAAACATTCCGCAAAAAGTAATAGAATATGAACCTGGTATAAAATGCAAAACGCCCTCGCTTCACAGCGAAGGCGTTCTTTTTGGTATTAGTTTCATTTAAGGTAAAAAGATTGTATTCAGGATAACGATGCAAAGGTAGACATATTTTTCGAAACAAACGAATCTTTTTATATGTTTAAAAACATATTTTGTGAATTATCGCTCCCAAAACAAAATTATCTGCCAGATAATTTCGGTACTTACAATTAAATTTGTATCTTTGCACCATAAATTTAAAAATTATTCTTTTTATTGAATTATGGCAATTAATGAAGAAAACAATTTGGAAGAGAAGAAAAGTATCTCTTTCGTAGAACAGTTAGTTGAGGAAGACCTCAAAGAAGGCAAAAACGGAGGACGAATCCAGACGCGTTTTCCGCCAGAGCCTAATGGTTATCTGCATATCGGCCATGCCAAAGCTATCTGCATGGACTTTGGTGTTGCTGAGAAATATAATGGTGTTTGCAATCTTCGTTTTGATGACACTAACCCTAGCAAGGAAAACAATGAATATGTAGAGAATATTCTTCAAGACATCCAGTGGCTCGGTTTCAAGTGGGGTAATATCTACTATGCTTCTGACTACTTTGAGAAGCTTTGGGATTTTGCTGTCTGGATGATCAAGAAGGGCAATGCCTATATTGATGAACAAACTGCTGAAGAAATTGCACAGCAGAAGGGTACTCCTACCTCTCCGGGTACTGCTAGCCCATATCGTGATCGCCCAATCGAAGAAAGCCTTGCTTTGTTTGAGAAGATGAATACTCCTGAGGCCGTAGAAGGCAGCATGGTTCTTCGCGCAAAACTCGATATGGCGAATCCAAATATGCATTTCCGCGATCCTATCATGTATCGTATCATCCATACTCCTCATCACCGTACAGGAACTAAATGGCATGCATATCCTATGTATGATTTCGCTCACGGACAGAGTGACTACTTTGAAGGGGTAACCCACTCTATCTGTACATTGGAATTTGTACCTCACCGTCCGCTTTACGATAAGTTCATCGACTTCTTGAAGGAGAAGGACGGAACTGCAGATGTATTAAACGACAATCGTCCACGTCAGATTGAGTTCAACAGATTGAACCTCACTTATACAGTAATGAGCAAGCGTAAGCTTCACCAGCTGGTTGATGAGAAACTGGTTATCGGATGGGACGACCCACGTATGCCTACTCTTTGCGGAATGCGCCGTCGCGGTTACTCTCCTGAGAGTATTCGTATGTTTATCGACAGTATAGGTTATACTAAGTTCGATGCTCTCAACGATATGGCCTTACTCGAAGCATCTGTTAGAGAAGACTTGAACAAGAAAGCATGTCGTGTGAGTGCAGTACTTGATCCTGTAAAACTCGTAATTACCAACTATCCGGAAGGTGAAACAGAGGAAATGGAAGCAATCAATAATCCAGAAAATGAAGCTGATGGCACACACACCATCACATTCTCTAAGAATCTCTGGATAGAGCGTGCTGACTTTATGGAAGATGCTCCTAAAAAATTCTTCCGTATGACTCCGGGTAAAGAAGTTCGTCTGAAGAATGCTTACATCGTTAAGTGCACAGGATGCACAAAGGACGAAAATGGCGTTATTACTGAGATTCAGGCAGAATACGATCCTATCAGCAAGAGCGGCATGGAAGGTGCCAACCGTAAGGTTAAGGGTACATTGCATTGGGTATCAGCTGATCACTGCGTAAAGGCAGAGGTGCGCGAATACGACCGTCTTTTTGTGGTAGAAAATCCATCTGCTGATGAACGTGACTTCCACGAGTTGCTCAACCCGGATAGCTTCCACGACTATCCTAACTGCTATGTTGAGGAATATGCAGCCAGCAAGAAGCCAGGTGAATATCTCCAGTTCCAGCGTATCGGTTATTTCATGGCCGATCTTGATTCTACTGCAGAAAAACCAGTATTCAACAAAACCGTTGGTTTGAAGGATACATGGGCAAAACAGAATAAATAAATCACCTATGTCTGTCTCAGTTTCAACAGCTGAGACAGATATTATTTAGATTCAAGATAACAAATGAATACAGCAGAGCTTTTTCTTTGGATACTCGACAATTTAAATTACTGGGTAGTAGCCCTTTTCATGGCTATCGAGAGTTCATTCATCCCATTCCCATCAGAGGTGGTTGTTCCACCTGCAGCATGGAAAGCCATGGATCCTGATAGCGGAATGTCGTTTATCCTAGTCATCGTATTTGCCACCATTGGTGCCAATATCGGTGCACTTATCAACTATTATTTAGCTAAATGGGTAGGCCGTCCTATCATCTACCGTTTTGCCGACAGCCGCATCGGACATATGTGCCTGATAGACCGCCAAAAGGTAGAAGTTGCAGAAGAGTTTTTCCGCAAGCATGGAGCCGCATCCACTATTTTTGGGCGCCTGGTACCAGCTGTTCGCCAGTTAATCAGCATTCCAGCCGGTTTGGCAGGTATGCATGTAGGCAAATTCTTGCTCTATACCACAATCGGTGCTGGCATTTGGAATACTGTTTTAGCAACCATCGGTTGGGGTATTTACCAATATACAGACTATAAAACAGCTCAAGATGTATATCAGCAGGCATTAAAGTATAGTCATGAGCTCGGTTACATCATCTTGGCTCTTGCCGTTGTTATTGTAGCTTTCCTTGCATACAAGGGGCTCAAGAAGAAATAAGAAACTATCCCCCATCCTGCTTTCTCAAGCGGGCTGGGGGATTTTTCTTCTGTATAATTCCCCGCACTTCACGGCAAACGATGAGGTCTATATGCCACGATGAAAAGGTGGCGTATAGACCCTTGATTATATGGTGATATTCGTAATCTACATCTCCGCTTTCTGTTTTTTATGAATTGCTCAGATTCTTAATGATTTCTAAAGGTAGCTGGGTAGCCTTGGCAACCTGTTCGGCTGAAAGTCCCATTGCCAGCATATTCTTAGCTATTTCCAGGGCTTTCTGGTTCATACCTTTTTCCATACCTTCCGCAAGACCTTCTTGCTTACCTTTCGCCATACCTAATTCCATTCCCTTTTCCATACCTTCAGCTATACCTTCACGCTTAGCAGTGTCTACGGAATTCTTGATATCGCGATATGCCATCTTGCTGGTCTCGTACTCCCTCATTTCCTGCGGAGTAAACTTGGCTATCTCGGCTTCCTCGAAGAGGCGGTCGAAAACTTTGTCGCACAGCTCTTTAGGACGCTGGGTAAGCTTATAGAGGTTCTTCAGTGCATAGAGCCACTTATCGTAGAGCGTATCCAGTTCTTCCAGGGATTTGTTGAACTTGGAAATCTCTACATAAATATATTCGAGTTTGTCGTAAAATACTTTGTGGGTAGCAGTGTCGCACAACTGCACATGATGGCGGATTTTCTCCTTGTCGAAAGCATCCTCGTTCATGCTGAAGTTGAGCAGGGCAACGGTATAGACATGATTGAGTCTGAAATCCCATTCACTCCCCTTTGGTGCCTGTTCACGGATAGGAAAGGTTGAGTAGAAAAGGGCGCGATCCTTGAAATACGTCTGGTAGGCATTCTGCATTTCAACGATGAACTTCTCGCCGTTTTCGCCCTCGCAATATACATCAAAGATGGCTCTGCGGTCGGTATATACATCTCCCACGTGCTCCGGGTTCAGATACGATACGTCCTTCACAACCTGTCTGCCATTAAACAAGCTGTTGAGGAAGCAAATGAGCAAATCCTTGTTCATTGCTGTTCCAAAAATTCGCTTGAAACCGAAGTCGGTCAGCAAGCTGATGTATCTTTCTTCTACCTGCTTCATAATCATCTGTATTAAAAATCCATGCCGCAAAGGGCGACTCTAGTTAAAAGAATGATAAAACCTTTTCTAATTTAATAATTGCTTGGCAGAAACTTCTACTACCCCGCCATTTCCGTCACTAATGACAACAGGACGATTGTATAAAGCCTTTTCTACCAACATATCATGCTGAGCTTCAACTAAGCCTGATTCAACTTTGTTGATAAAGCCCTCAATCTCACTTTCACTCATAATCCTTAATTATTTTAAATTTAACAATATCCTTAATCTTTGTTGGAATAAGATCTGGTTGCTAAAGTAGTTTTAAATTCTTTGGATGCAAATATACTGCAAAATCTTGACAACGCCAAATATTTGAATGAAATTAACATCATTATTGGCCAAATAATACTAAATTCCCCATCCTGCTTTCTCAAGCGGGATGGGGGATTTTACTTTCGTATAATTACTTATCTATCTTGTATAGCATTTCATCATGGCAAAACAAGGTTGGATTCAAGTGACCTATTCCTTGATAATCCAATCACCTATCGTCCGCTGGTTGCTGTCATAATTTACGCCAATCTTAAACAGGCGCTTACCATCGGCAGAATATGGAATCAGATATCCCTTTTCGAATATCATCATTAGGTACACCTATAGTATATACTCCAATAATAGGGTTATATTTTTTTATTGAGAGAATTCCAAATTGATAAAGGAAAGGAATTATGTCTGACTCCCCAAAAGGAATTTCAGGCAAATCCCCAATATTATAATTCTTAGCAACATCAAAATTACAAAGGTACTCATTTACTGTTTTATGGATGTATAAATCGGAAAACCAGTAAGGAGCAATCTTTTGTGCATTCAGTGCCTTTACCAGACTGAACGGATTGAATACATCTTCAGATTTCTTACTGAAATGATAGCCGTCGTAGAATCTTGTCAGCTCTGCCAGGCACTCCTCATACGTCATACCCAGGTCTTCTCCCAATGCCTCAATATCCGGTTTCATCTGAGTGGTAAGTTCCTTCTTGCTGATACCGCAGATAGCCGAATACTGGTCGAACATACTGATGTTATCGAGGTTATTCAGTTCGCTGAAGATGCTGAGCTGCGAGAACTTGGTGATACCCGTGATGAAGGTAAACTCCAAGTATGGGTCGAGCATCTTGATGGGACTATAGAAGTTCTGCATGATGAGGCGCAGCGGTTTCAAATTTTCCTTTTCATGCACTACATCCAGCAAAGGGGCATCATATTCATCAATGATAATCACTACCTTCTTACCCGTCTGCTTGTATGCTTCTTTCACCAGGTCTTTCAAATGGAGGTTAGCGTCCACCTGATGCGTCTTATATCCCCAAATTGTCTCCTGCTCTTCAAGCATATCAGCCAGGTATCTTTCCAGCTGCTCCACTCCCATGTGCTTGGCGCCGCTCAGGTCGAAATGCAGCACAGGGTGCTTCACCCAATCCTTCTCATAATCAGCAATGGCCAATCCCTCAAAAAGTTCTTTCCTTCCCTCGAAATAGGCCTGGAGGGTAGATGCAAAGAGCGACTTTCCGAATCGTCTTGGACGACTCAGAAAGACATACTTCATTTTTTTCTCTCGAAAATCCACGATGTATTGGGTCTTATCTATATAGAGATAATTACCCTCTCTGATATTCGAGAATGTCTGTATTCCTACAGGATAGAAATTTACCATTTTTGCCATATTCCTACATGCTTTACGTTTTGCGCTGCTAAGTTACGAATATTTTTTTGAATAGGAAAATTTTGGGAGAGATATTTTTCACAATTATCTTTTGCAATATTATACTTCCTTCCAATCAACCAGTCCCTTTCCCATATCATCCAGTTCTATGGCAAGGGCAATTACCTTGCGCTTATCAGCCTTGAAAGGTTCGGCATACTGCTTGGCTTTCATCTGCTCCGTGGCAGCATCCACACCACCATTGTTACTCAGCTTCAACTCCAGCACATAGATAAAGTTAGTGTTTTCTACCACCATATCAATCCTGCCCGTAGCAATCATCTTTTCTACTTCTACCCGGCAGCCGATAGCATAGAAGATGGTGCTCATAATCAGTCGGTAGCGCTCCTCCATATCCATGCTGGCAAGCTTCTTGTTGCTGTAGGGCACGTCAGCTATGAGAGCCTTCAGGCATTTCATGGCTTCGGGAAGATTGCCAAGGCTGAGGTGAACATTCAGAAATGCCTGGGTAGATTGAAGGTCATTATTCTTGCGCATGGCAAGCGTTGGCAACACGATTTCATTCAAGGCTTGCCGAACCTCGAAGTTAGGAATGCCAAGAAGATAAGTTCCGTTTATGTAACCCTTAATCGTGAGATAGCCCGACTGATAGAGAAACAGCTCTGCTCCACCGCCTGTTACGTCAGAAGTTTCTATGATTGTGTCCAACAGGGCACTATGATCAAAATCCTTCAAACGAATCTCCATGTCATCCACAAACTTTGGAAGCAGCGAGGTTGCACCCGAAGAAGCCCAATAGTTCTTCAAATCAGAATCTGCCAAGGCATTGATGAGACTGAACGGATTGAAGACATCAACCATATTGCGGCGACTGAAGTGATAGCCGTCATAATAAGCCGTAAGCTTCGCAACAGCTTCATTGAATGTCCAGTCTTCGTATTCAGCCAACTTATTGATTTCCGGCTTGAAATCACGTAAGACTTCTTCCTTCGTGATACCACAGATGGCAGCATATTCAGGTTCAAAGCTGATATTGCTCAGATTGTTGAGCACAGAGAAAAGAGAAAGCTGCGTAAACTTGGTGATACCCGTGATGAAGACAAACTTTTCGTATTTATCATCTGCCTTGAGAATGGCAAAAACTTCACGATAAACAGCGGTACATGCTTCGTGATAAGGAGTCTTCCAGGAATGCTGCAATGGAGAATCGTATTCATCGATGAGGATGGCAACCTGCTGTCCGGTTTGCTCATACGCCCCCACGATTATTGCATTGAAGCGGTCGGCAAGTTTGGCGGTTGGATTAGGTGGAATACCATATTCCTTCTCTAATCTGTCGAAAGTGTTGTCGAGATAAGAGCGCAAAGTTTCCGGTTCTGCGCCTGCACGACTCATATCCAGTCTGATGACAGGACGCTTCACCCATTCTGTCTCCAGCTGCATGATCTTCAAGCCCTCGAAGAGTTCCTTCTTACCCATGAAGTAGGCTTCGAGCGTATCGATCAGCACAGATTTACCAAAGCGGCGTGGGCGGCTCAGGTAGTTGTACGTTTTATTTTTGTTGGCAAGTTGCCAGATGATATCTGTCTTGTCAACATAAAGGTATCCTTCCTTTCTGATTTTCTCGAAAGACTGGATGCCTACCGGCAATATTCTATCGTTAGTCTCTACCATAATTCCTAATCTTTGTTTTCCAATTGCAAATTTACGATTATTTTCCGAAACCGCCATACTTTTCTCATCTTTTTTGCACTTTCAAAATAATTACTTACTGAACTTCGCATGTGGCTTAAGTACGGGTTGAAGGTCCAAAAGCTCCTAGCCCAGGGCACGCCCTGGATAATTACGGACACAAACTTGTCGCCCTGTTAAGTAGTTCAAAAAGGGTGTGACATAAATCCATGACACACCCTCTTTTTCATTTTTGCATAGATTATTCTTCATTACAAGCATATTTTGTCCCTTCAGAGAACACGCCAGGCAATAAGGTGGCAACATATCGAAGTTTTACATCATCCGAGATGAAGGTCTTCTTTTCACAGAGGTTGTCAATAATCTCAGCCCCTTTCAGCATAAACTCCTTCTCTTTCTCGCTGAAGGCATAAATATCATTTCCTGAAACAGGGAAGTCTGAATTGAATGTGTACATCTTGCCGCAAATGTCACACTCTTTCTCATTGAACTGTTGATATTCTACACTCGAAAACTCTCTAAAGTCCTCTTCTTTAGGGATAAACCCTAGCTGAAAGATACTCTGTATGGCTTCACCGCCACCGAACAATAAATCAAAAAAATCCATATTTCTTAAGCCTTAAAATGAATAATATGACGGATTTCAGGCATTCGTAAAAACCTGACACATCTGTATATACTAATTTAAAAGTGTACCACTTTCTAATTAGTATATACAAATACCACTTCTATTTATCGAAAATATAGACAAGCCAATCCTATCATCAGAGAATAAGCGAACTCTTTCTCTGCGTCATCAGCCCCTCATAATATCTATCAAGCTTGTCATAACTTACAAATTTCACCCTATCCGAGATAGGCTTGAAATAATCATGGCTCAACTTGGCTATAAATTCATCATGGCGCCTGGCATCAGCCACGATAAACATCTGGGCATTGAAACACTGGAGGTCAGAAAACTTACAGAGAGAATTCTGAATATCCGTAGAATGCTCTACCTCAAAGAAACTATCGGGCATCATCACCTCGCTGCCCAAAGAATTAGGCTGAAACCACATAACGTCTATCGTGCTACTCCTATTCACGAATTCCTGATAGGAGAATGGCGGAACTTTCGTCAATGTGGAGATTTCGCCCAGCTTCACATTGATACATCTCCTGTTCTTATCCTGTGCAGGGACATAGGTTTCAAGTTTCTTCATGTTACCGATATACAGCAGAAGTCCCTGATAATAGGAATGATTGAATTCCTGCACCTGCTCAGAATCCGAATTCGTCACATCTTGTGCCACAATCCCCCTATCCGCCAAGAGGCTTCTATATTCCTCCAAAGCCCATAATCCCGGACGAATGCGAAAGATTTCCTTGCGGTCTTGCACAATACGACGTATGGATGCAAATGGAGTCTTGGTATTCCATGTGCAATCCTCAATCTTGAACACCTCCTGATTCAGCTGACCGAATGTAGCACATCCACCCAACCTCTTCAAGGTCTCTATTACAGCTTCGTATTGTTTCATATCTCGCTAAGTTTTATTTCGTTTAAAGCCTGTATAAATAAACACTCTGCAAATTTACATCAATATTCAGAAAGAACAAAAAAATATATGAAAAACTTTCCGTTTTTATTCATTTTAACCAATTTTTCTTTTCTTTCTGCCGAATTGATCTTTTTTGATCATGAAAGTTAAAGTATGATCTAATCATTTATAAATCAAATATTTGCATTACCTTTGCACCCGAAATGATGAATAAAAAGGCGATATATCATAGGGCTGATGACTTCACTCTCCTTCACGGAGACTGCATCCGGCTGATGGGCGAATTTGATTTCAAGTTCGACATGATCTTTGCCGATCCTCCTTACTTCCTGTCGAACGGCGGCATCAGCGTATAGAGCGGGAAGGTGGTGTGCGTAGACAAGGGGGAATGGGATAAGGGAGGGACGCCCGAACATATCGACCTGTTCAACGAGGAATGGATTGCGGAATGCAGGGAACACCTGACGGAGAACGGAACTATCTGGATTTCGGGAACTTATCACAATATCTTCTCGGTGGCAAACAAACTGACGCAACTCGGATTCAAAATCCTCAATGTCATCACATGGGCGAAGACAATCCACCGCCCAATATCTCGTGCCGGTACTTTACCTACAGCACCGAGTTCATCATCTGGGCAAGAAAGTGCCCGAAGAAGCCGCACTACTTCAACTATGACCTGATGAAACTGCTGAACGAGAACAAACAGATGACGGATGTATGGAGGCTGCCAGCCATCGCAAGATGGGAGAAATCGCAGGGCAAGCATCCTACGCAGAAACCGCTCGCCCTGCTGGTACGCATCATCCTGGCTTCAACCCGGCACGGAGCATGGATCCTCGACCCGTTCTCGGGAAGCGGAACTACCGGCATCGCTGCCTCGCTGACCGGCAGGCGCTATCTGGGCATAGAAAGGGAAAAGGAATATCTGGACCTGAGCATCAGGAGAAGGGTGGAACTGGAGAACGGGAGTATCGTAAAGAGCTACCGCAAGAAGATAAGGGATATCGTGATTGCGGATGGAGAACCGGAAGAGGCTGATATCTTCGGGGTAACGGATGAGAACAGGATTCAGGATTTGCCTTTCTGATTTTTCGCCGACAAAAGCTTCGCATTACCTTTGCTTTACTGAACCTCGCATATCAGGAAGTTAAGGAGTTAAGGAAGTTAAGGAGTTAAGACGTATGTCTTGCAGCTTAAAAAACTACGCCAAAAAGACTGTTGTCTTAACTCCTCAGCGAACGTAGGGAGCGATAACTCCTTTAACTCATTTAACTTCTTTAACTCATTTAACGATTTAACTCCTTTACCTCCTGAACCTGCGAAACCTGAATCTAATATGCGAAACTTCAAGTTTTCTGCGTTAATATTTGTTTAAAAACCAGTCCTTTCTCGGTATCGTTAACTTCTTTTATCTGATAATTGTTTAACACAACATAAGACGGAATTTCCTACCCCACTCGCTTTTTCAAAGATTTCAGCGGTAAGAAAAGAGGAAAAAATGGACCCTAAAAAAAAAACACCCATTTCGGGACCAAAAACAAACGCTTAAAATATGTAAAAACGCACTGAATTCTTAAAATATGTTTATAAAAAGCAGAAAACACCCTTCACCACCCTTCACCCGTAACTATTTGACACACAAAATGTTAAATAAAAAGGTGAAGGGTGAAGGTTTGAAAACTCTTTTTTATATATACGCGCGGCAAGGGAAAAAATCCGTTTTTTCATTTTTCTGACTTTCTGGATTTTCCAAAAATCCTAAAAAAAGAATATAATATAAGATTTAAAATATACCCTTCACCCTTCACCTCGTCACTTTTCCGATGTTTCGCTTCTTCACTACTTCTTCTTCAAAATACCCCAACAAAAATGGGCGCAAAGCCACCATGTTAAAAAGTTTAACCTAGGTTATTCTTTGTAAAAAGCGAGTCCTATAGGACTCGCCGCCTAAGTAAATCATTTTGTATACCTTCGCAACATGAAAAAGAAGAAAAATATAAGAGAAAAAGATTTGCTGAAATTTATGGCAGAACTTGAAGATGAAGCCAGATTTAAGCTGGCTATCGCAGAAACATGTGGCGTATCACCAACTATGATTCGTAAAGAAGCTGGAGGACAGGACACTATCGATAAGAAGGCAGATAAGATGACGCTCATACCAGAGTACATATTCGCTATTGATAGAGCCATCAAAACCATTCTCATGGAAAAAGACGAAGATGATGCCTTCGAAGGTAAAACCTGGGTTCATGAAGAAAATGTCCATCATAAAACAAGATTCCAGTATTATTGCGATGAAGTGTACATATGGGAACAGAACAAAGGTTCGGTATACTGGAGGGAACATAACAGAGCATGGAGCTACTGGAGATATAGCCTTCCCTACTGGTATATTACTCATAAACTTAAAGAATTATTAGAAGATACAGATTCATAAAACCCAAAAAGAAATGAAAGAGATTAAACCCACAAACGAGACCGGAAATAACCCGGAAACAGAACAGGAGAAAGAGGTCTTGCCCTCTTTTTTCCAGACTCTGAAGACCTCTACCAGCAAGCCTCTCCCCAACAGAGAGGTGCTGGAGTACACCATCATGCATTCGGCACCGGTGAAAACCAATACCGAAGGCTACAGGTCGATGATAAAGGTGGACAAGAGAACGGCAGAGGACATCAAGCACCGGCTGCCCTGCATCACTCCCAGCGTGCAGCTCAAGGGAAGCTCCAAAAAGCTGACTGACTTCCAGAAGGAAACCTACTGGCTGATGCTCGATTATGACGACGTGCCCCCCAAAAATATCGCGGCACTCAGGCAGACCGCCCGGAAAATCCCCTTCACCATGGTCTTCTACATCACCGTCTCGGGCAAGGGATTCCGCATCCTGCTCAGATATATGCGGCCTGAAGGATGCAATCTCACTGCCACCGAGCTCCACCAGCTCGCCATCAGGAAAGCCATGAGCGTGTACGACAAACTGCTGGGTATCTGCTGCGACAAGCAATGCCAGGACATGGTGAGAAGCTGCGGACTGGCTTACGACCCCGAGGCTTACTTCAACTGGAATGCCGAGGTCTTCGCCATCACCCAGGAGGAGGTAGAGGAATTCGAAAAAGCCACAAAGCAACAGGAGGAACAGAACAGGAAAAGGCAGACGGAGGCTGAAAAACCCAGAAAGAAAAGCCCTCGCAAACAGGAAGACGAGGCGCCACCCAAAACGCTCACTACCGAAGAGATTCTGCAGTATGTAGACAAACTGGCAGAGAGATGGGAAGAGCGGTTTGAGGAGCATCATCACAACAGCTACGTAGTGAGATACGCCACATTCTGCCTCTGTTTCGGAGCCGAAAAAGAGGAGGCTGTGAAACACATGGCAGATAAGTTTGGCGGCGAATATGCCGATACCGAGCGGGTGGCACGGGAGATTTACAAGCATACCGAGCGGCTGGGAACCTGGAAGATAAGACAGCAGGGAGATGATGAGCAGAAACGCTATACCAGCATGAGAGCACTGCTGGGATGGCTGGGAGCCCGATATGAAATGCACCACAACACGCTGAGCAACCAGTATGAAGTGCGCGCCATCAACACCGGAGAGAAACTCTATCTCGACTGGACCGAAGTGGATACCCGGGTGAGCAATTCCTTGTTCGTGAAGATGGAACTGGATAACATCTGCACCACCCAGAAAAAGCTGGATACGGTGATAAGAAGCAACTTCAGTCCCGAATTCAATCCCATGGAGGAATATCTGAAGAGTCTGCCGAAATGGGACCGGAAGACTGACTATATCGCTGAATTGGCCCATCGGGTAACCGTGATGCAGACCGGCGGTTACCGCCATACGGAGGAGGATTTTGCCTATGCCTTCAAGAAATGGCTGGTCAACATGGTGGTTTGCTGGGTTCGGCCCGATGTCACCAACCAGTCTATCATGGTTTTCGTAGGCAAGGGCGGCATCTTCAAGACCACGTTTTTCGACCATCTTCTGCCGCCCCATCTGCGCAAGTATTTCGCCAACGATTCTACGGGCGACTACAAGAACAAGGATTTCCTGCAGATGTGTGCCAGCAAGGCGATAGTATGTCTCGATGAGTTCAGCTGTCTGCGCGGTAAGAACCTGGATTCCTTCAAGAGCAACATCACGAAGCGCAACATCAGCATGCGAATCCCTTATGCCGAGTGGGACTGCATTCTGCAGAACAATGCGGGGTTCTGTGCCACGAGCAATGAGGTTCATATCATAGATGATGACGAGAACCGCCGTTTCCTCATCTGGCGCATCGAGAAGATCAAGAGTCCCATCGACTTCCCCTTCAATTACGAGGGCATCTACTCCCAGGCTGTGGCACTGGCTCAGGAGGTGATAGAGAAGCGCCGGAGGGGTGAGCCCTGCGACTGGGTTTACTGGTTTACGAAGGAGGAGAACGAGGAGATACAGCGCCACAATCTTTATTTCCGAGTGAACAATTACATAGCCGAGCGCATCAACAAGTTCTACCGTGTTCCTGATGCCGATACGCCGTCCGAGTTCTGCAAGTTTGTTACGGCGAGTGATGTGATGGAGCGCATCTGCACGAACCCCGCCTTCCGCCAGTCGATGTCGAACAAGGATATTTCGATGTTCATGGAGGCGCTGGGATTCAAGAAGATTCACCGCAAGACGGGCAACGGCTGGAAGGTGATAGAAATGCGTCCTGACGAGATAGAGAACAACCAGAAGATGGATGGCAGCGAGAATATTCCGCCCGAGGATCTCCCATTTTAGGAAATTCTGCTTCGGAGATATTTTTTTATCTTTCGGAGATATTTCCGTATCTTTCGGAGGGATTTTTTTATTCAAGTTTCGCAAGTTCAGAAGTTAAAGGAGTTAAGGAGTTAAGGAGTTAAGACATTGTCTTACTGCTTGAAAAACTACGCCAAAAAGACTATTGTCTTAACTCCTCAGCGACCGTAGGGAGCGATAACTCCTTTAACTCCTTTAACTTCCTGATATGCGAAAGAAAAAACGAACAAATTATGATAGAAGACAGAAGTTACGGGAAGGCAGAGCTCGCCATGCTCTACTTTCCCACCGCTACCCCCAGGGTAGCGCTCAACCGACTGGTGAGATGGATCAACCGGTGTCCCGAGCTCAAGCAGAGCCTCTGTTCGGGCTACGCCGGCAAGTTTTCCCACTTCTACACCCGGCAACAAGTAGCAGAAATCATCGAATTTCTAGATGAACCATAAAAAAATACCACTTTTTTCAACCTTTTTTTCCCGAATCCCTGCAAATCGCACAAATCGCATAGTTGGGGGTTCGGGAATGTTGTATCTTTGTATCGTCAATCAGAGAGGTTGATGCAGCAACGGTCTCGGCGGAGACACAGACTGCTTTTACTAAAACTAAATTTTTAAAAGTATGATTCTCATCAAATTAGTGAAGAACAAGAACAAGACTATCAAGGAAGCGTATGGCAAGTATTATGCGCGACCAGTAGTAACAGAAACCGTCGGCATCGATGAACTCGCCGAACACATGGCGAGCCACAACACCCCGTTCTCGAAGGGTGCCATCAAGGGCCTTCTCACCGATATGGTGAGCTGTGTGAAGGAGCTCGTGCTCCAGAACAAGGCTGTGAAGATAGACAACCTTGCCATCTTCTCCATCGGCATCATCAACAAGATGGGAGCCGCCAGCATCAAGGAGTGGAGCCTCGCCAAGTTTGTAGAAGGCTACCGTCTCAGAGCACGTGCTACCGGCAAGCTCAGCAACACACAGCTCTCTCTCGATGCCAACGCCAAGAACGCCATGGATCTCCTCAACTCTAGCGAGAGCGCTGCAGGCGATACCACACAGGGCGGCGGAACCACTGAGGGCGGCAGCACATCACCAGGTGGCAGCACCGACGGAACAGGCGACAACGGAGACGGTCTGGAGTAGTTATCCGTCTCTCAAATATGCGAAACGACAGAAGAAGGAAGGAGAGAACTGACCGGCGACAGGGATATTCCGAAGGCACAAAGCGGCTGGTTTTCATCCTGACGATTACGGATAAACAGCAAATCATAACGACTCAAGAACCTGCCTTTTACGGGTATCCGGGCTGGCAGTTCCTCCCCCGCCCTTCTTCTTCCAGAAACGCTTACTGAAACTAAATTTCAACCACTAAAACAAGCATGTGACTATCATTATCCACTTAGTATTAATCATTAAAAAACAAAGCAAAATGAAAAAAGTAAATTGGAAAACCATCATCAACTTCCTCATCACGGTATTAACAGCTGTAGCAAGCTCATTCTGTGTACAGAACTGCTAAAAGAAGGGAGGTTGCCATGACACAGAAACATCGTAGCATTTCACTCATCGTGATCCACTGTTCTGCCACGAGAGTGACTCAGGATTTCACATTCGAGCAGTTGGAGGCCTGCCATCTTGCCCGCGGTTTCAAGAGTATCGGCTATCATTATTACATCACGAAGGATGGTGTGGTATATCCGGGTCGTCCGGAATCGGAAGTAGGAGCCCATGCCCGTCATTACAATGCCCACAGCATCGGCATCTGTTATGAGGGAGGTCTCGACAAGAACGGCAAGCCTGCCGATACGCGCACTCCAGCCCAGAATCAGGCTCTGTATTCGCTTCTGGAGAGCCTCTGCCTATCCTATCCTGATGCAGAGATACTGGGCCACCGCGATTTGCCGAACGTACACAAAGACTGTCCGTCGTTTGATGTCAAGCGATGGCTGAAGTTGGTAGATTTCCACATCTAGCCGAAGCCAGAGGATATAGATGTCTATACTTAGAAAATTACTAAAAAAGGGTGTGTCATGCAGTTATGACACACCCTTTTTCCATTTATCTATTTCTTCTTCGGCAAACCTATCTTCTTGCCTACCTTGAAACGGTCGAAACCTTCGCCATAAACACCGATGACGGCACTCTGGCTGACAAAGGCGGTAGGATCTATCTCGTCGATAAGACGGAATATCTTCTGAGACTCACGCTGACGCGCCAATACAAACAGCATGTGGACATCTTTGCCACTATAACAGCCATGACCATCCATCACCGTACAACCTCGGTCGGCGGCGGTATTGATGGCTGCACTGAGCTCCAGATATTTGTCGCTGATGATGAAGAACTGAACCGAACGGCGTAACGCATTCACCACATGATCTACACAGAGCGACTGCACAAAGAGGCAGACATAACCGTAAATCACCATCTCCCAATCGCGCAATACCAGATAAGAACTGGTGATGATACACAGGTCGCAAATCATGATGGCATGACCCAGGGAAATGTTCCAATACTTGTTGATCATCGCCGCTACGGTATCAGAACCACCCGTAGAACCATTGCAGGAAAGACCCAGACCGGCACTGCTGCCCATAAAGAACGCACCGATGACCGTTGCCATGAACGGCTGGTCGTGAAGCAGCGGCGTCATGCCTACCGTATGCGTCTCTATCAGACGGGTAGTTAAGGCAAAGATACCAACACCATAGATGGTCTTCAGACAGAACTTATAGCCCAGAATGCGGAATGCAATGAGAAGCAGGAACACATTGAGCGCCAGATAAGATACAGATGCCGGGATGCCAAATCCCCAGTAAAGGATAGAAGCGATACCTCCTACACCACCCATCGTGATATGATTGGGGAGCAGGAAGATGTTCAAACCGATACTACCTTCTATCATCGCCAGGGCAATGATAACGTAGTCGCGGATTTCATGAAGTTTTGTTTTTCTCGTCATAAAAATATACGTATTTCTTAAAATGCGGTGCAAAGGTACTAAAAAATAAGTAAAAAAAGGGCAGCTACGTGAAATATTACTTAAAAAACAAATCTTTTTTATGAAACCGGCACCTTAATTCGAAAAGATTTCCTATTTTTGCAGAAACTATGCATTATTAATTATCAAAAATTTCTAGTCTATGGCTAATTACGAAAATGAAATCAACTCGTGGCCGGTGCTGAAAAACGGACTGCACTACAAATGGCTTGTCGACTACGCTGCATTCAGCGCCTTCGGTACTTTTGAACTCACAGCAGAGGAATGGGAAAAACGCGACCTTATCGTCAACTTTAAAGGTAACTCCGAGCTCACTACGGAGATGGACCATCAGGAAGCCCTGAAGAAGGCTATCGAAATGGTATCAGACAAGCTGAAGAGTCTTTTGGGCGAAGAGGCAGCACAGTTTACCCTGGTCTGCATTCCTGCAGCTCTTGAGGCGCATACCAAGCGCCGTTTCAAGGAGTTCAGCGAGGAGATATGCAAGGCTACGGGCATGACCAACGCCTACCCTGCCTTCAGCTACACGCATGATGTAGATGAAGATGGCGATCCTGTAGATGAACTCCATATCGACGAGGCTTTCTTCCAGGGCAAAAAGATTATTCTCTTTGATGACATCATCGCATCCGGCAATTCGGTAGCCAAGTTTGCCGACCAGCTGGAAGGATATGGTGCCAAGGTTGAACTGGCGCTAGCACTGGGAAAAAAGATTTCTGACGGATATGACCAGAAATAATTTAGGCACGGATTACACGGATTACACGGATTTATGGCACTAAAGCCAATAAACAACTCTTAAAGAATATCCGTGTAATCCGTGTAATCCGTGCCTAATAAAATATCTCACATAAAATCCGTGCCTAAAAAACACCGTTTATTAACAGAAAGCGATTTTCTTTCCCCTTTCTATGAACTCTGCATTCACGATGTCGATATCCTTCCACATCGCCATATCCGACTCAAATGCGGCCAGGCTTGAGATATCCTCGCCATAACTGAAGAGGCGCTCTATCATCACACCATAGGTAAGATGCTCTATCTTCTCTATCGGATGAAGAACCACCGATTCCTCAAAACTGCTCTTCTTACCAATCCGGATTTCTACCAGCAAACGGGCACGTAACAGTTCCTTAACCGACTGGTTGACAATCTGTTGAGGTATCTTCGTTAAATCATGAATTTCTTTCGGAGTATACGCCTGTTCGCCCTGATTGAACCGACGACATACCAGATGCATCACTACCCCACAAACCTTGATGCGATGCACCAGTTTCAGATGATCGTACTGCAAATCACCATCATAATAATGGATGTTCTGGTTGGTATGGCAAAGCAAGGCGCCAAACACTACGATAGCCCACGAAATCTGAAGCCATAACAGGAAAAGCGGAATGGCTGCCAGCGAACCATAGATGACATTGTAGCTGGACAGAAAAACCTGCAGATAGATATATCCATACTGAAGTGCCGTCATGCAGACACCCGCCAGGAACGATGGAACCAGGGTACTGCAAACCCGGATATAGGTATTCGGGATGACATAATAGCAGAACACGAAGAACAGGAACATCGGAACAAAAGCCGCCAGATGAAGGATGAACGAAGGAATGGTATCACCGATATCCGCTATCCTGTCTACATTATCCACCATATTCACCGTCCATACATTGATGCTCGAAGCAAAGAGTATCAGCAGTCCCAGACCAAACAGAATGGTTGGATATTCGGTAACAATCTGCTTCCATGAACGCTCGCCCGTATGCCAGATATCATTGAAGGTAAGCTCTATCTTCTGCATCAGCGAAACGATGGTATAGAGAAACATCACGATACCCGTACCGATGATGTAGTTGCTCTGCGTATTCTCGATATAATTGTGAACGAAGTTAACGATGGTCTGCGCTACAACGGGCTGTGCCTCGAAGGTGGTAGAGAGCCAGGATTCGAGCAGAGAGGCATAGCCGAAACCACGGGCTATGACAAACATCATAGCCATGAAAGGTATCAGAGCCATGAAGGAGGCAAAAGTCAAGGCAGCCACATCCCTGGCCCACATATCCTTGAGATAGAAGATGCGACCGGCAAGCATACCCATCTTGATCCAAGACTTGAGTCTGCCCCGGAAGTCTTTGATATTAGAAGAATTGAACTCTCTGATATCTTCGTAAAAACCTAGTATTCTTTCTATTACCCCCATAAGCTTAAAGTGTTGGTTTCACGATAAAAACATCAAATCCCTCCACAACACCACCGGGATGACGTGAAGGGATTTGTCTTAGTATAAATTGCTACAGTTCTATGGATTAATAGAACTTGAAGTAGTTGCGAGCATTGTTGTAAGAGATATCCTCTACCATGCGAGAGAGGCTCTCCATGTCGTTAGGAAGCAAGCCCTTCTCTACATCATTGCCGAGGAGGTTGCAGAGCAAACGACGGAAGTACTCGTGACGTGGGTAGCTGAGGAATGAACGTGAGTCGGTCAACATACCTACGAAACGGCTCAGGAGACCCAATACAGAGAGTGCGTTCATCTGGCGGGTCATACCATCGAGCTGATCGTTGAACCACCAGCCAGAACCAAACTGAATCTTACCTGGGCAAGAACCATCCTGGAAGTTACCGAGCATGGTAGCGATTACCTCGTTGGCACATGGGTTCAATGTATAGAGGATAGTACGAGTGAGCTTACCCTCCATGTTGAGCTCATTGAGGAAGCTGCTCATAGCCTTGGCTGTAGTGAACTCACCGATAGAATCGAAACCGGTATCAGCACCGAGTTTGTTGTACATCAGTGTATTGTTGTCGCGGATAGCACCATAGTGGTACTGCTGTGTCCAGTCGGCAGCGTGATCCATCTCAGCGCAAACCTTGAGGAATGCATGCTTGTACTGACGGATTTCGAGAGCAGAAAGCTGCTGACCACGCATAGCCTTGGCAAAGATAGTCTCAATCTGAGAATCTGTGTATGGCTCATCGTAGAACTCCTCGATACCGTGGTCGCTCAACTTACAGCCGTTCTCAGTAAAGAAGTCGTGACGCTTCTGCAAAGCATCAAACATATCCTGGAATGTAACGAGGTTAACACCTGCTACCTCACCGAGCTTGTTCATATAGTCAGCGAAATCTGGCTTCTCAATGTTCATAGCCTTGTCTGGACGCCAAGCAGGAATCATCTTGATTTCGAAACCGCTCTCACGTGTCTGCTTGTGGTAACGCAGGTCATCGATTGGGTCGTCTGTTGTACAAACGCACTCTACGTTATAATGACGCATCAAGCCACGAGCACTGAATTCAGGCAACTGCAACTTCTCGTTACACTCATCGTAGATTTCACGGGCAGTCTTAGGGCTGAGCTGCTTATTGATACCGAAAGCAGTCTTGAGCTCCAGGTGAGTCCAGTGATAGAGAGGGTTACGGAATGTATAAGGCACTGTTTCAGCCCACTTCTCGAACTTCTCCCAGTCGCTAGTATCAGTACCTGTGCAGAAGCGCTCATCTACACCGTTGGTACGCATAGCACGCCACTTGTAGTGGTCGCCGCCGAGCCAAAGTTCTGTAATACTCTTAAACTTGTGATCATTGGCTACCATCTCAGGGATGAGGTGGCAGTGATAATCGATAATTGGCATTTTAGCCGCATGATTGTGGAAAAGATCCTGTGCTGTCTTCGTGTCGAGCAGGAAGTTTTCATCCATAAATTGCTTCATAATTCGTTATCGTAGTTTTTAAATGTTTATTTATACATTTCAAATTGTAGCGCAAAGATACAACAAATATCCGAAAAAAGAATCGTTTAAGCGAAATATTTTTGATAATTTCACTTAAACGATTACGTTGGCTGTATTATATTCAAGTTTCGCAAGTGAGGGAATTGATTGAAGTTAAAGAAGTTATCACTCCCTACGGTCGTTCGGGAAGTTAAGGGACAATAGTCTTCTAGCGTAAAACGTAGGACATTTGTCCCTTAACTTCCTTCTAACTTCCCTAACTTCACTTAACTTCCCCATATGCAAAAGTTCAGTAACTAATCACTATTTTAGATATTCAAAGTCTTCAGGATGTCGCTCATCTTCTGCTTGGTTGCAATACGGGTAGGAACCAGAGGCAGACGGAGCTCGTTCTCGATGAAGCCCATATCATTGAGGAGCGCCTTTACACCGGCAGGGTTACCGTCAACAAAGAGCAGACTGTAGAGCTCGGTAAAAGAATGATGAATCTTACGGGCTGGCTCATATTCGCCACGGAACTCGAGACGGATCATACGGCTGAAAGCCTTAGGCAGGGCATTGCCGATAACAGAAATAACGCCGGCAGCACCACTGGCAATCATTGAGAAGGTAAGCGCATCATCGCCGCTG
Source organism: Segatella copri DSM 18205 (assembly GCF_025151535.1). Taxonomy (NCBI): domain Bacteria; kingdom Pseudomonadati; phylum Bacteroidota; class Bacteroidia; order Bacteroidales; family Prevotellaceae; genus Segatella; species Segatella copri. The sequence goes on along the minus strand of NZ_CP102288.1, from coordinate 900,432 downwards.
ATAACATCAAAATTATCAGGCTTGTTCTTGATAATCTCATCTACCTGCTCCAGACTGCCACTAGCCTCCTTCACGGCTACCACATTAGGGAAGTCGCGGGCGATACGGCAGGTTGTTTCAGGCTTCATGTTGATACCGGTTCTGCCAGGAACATTGTAGAGCACGATAGGCAGCGGACTAGCCTGGGCGATGGCCTTGAAGTGCTGATAGAGACCTTCCTGAGAAGGTTTGTTATAGTAAGGACAGATACTGAGAATGCCATCGATGCCACTCCAGTCGGTGTTCTTGATTTCTTCAACGACAGCAGCAGTATTATTACCGCCACAATATTTCAATATCTTGATGCGACCCTTGTTCACATCTTTTACCAATTCTGTGATTTTATCTTTCTCTTCCTGTGTAAGACATGGAGCCTCACCAGTTGTGGCAAGGATGCAAAGGAAGTCTGCACCATTGTCAATTTGAAACTCTACCAATCGCTTGAGCGACTGATAATCAACCGAGCCATCGGTGTTGAAAGGAGTAATAAGGGCAACACCTAAACCCTTGAATATGTTCTGTGCCATAATCTATAATATCAAAAACGTTGGCAAAAGTACACAATTATTGTCAATTTGCAAAATAAAAATGAACTTTTCTTTCAAGATTGTACCATTTTTGAAAAAAATCTGTATTATTATACCATATTTCACGTTTTTTTAGTAACTTTGCACCCGAATTAAGCAAAGAACGTAGAACAAATCAAAGCTCAAAGTTCATAGCAAAAAAACAAAAAAGTTTAAAGATTATCATGAGATATTTCATATTCTTCGGTTACGACGGCACCAACTACCACGGCTGGCAGATTCAGCCCAATGCCAATTCGGTGCAGCAGGAGTTGCAGCGCGCCCTCTCCATACTTCTGAGAAAGGAAATGGAGGTGGTGGGAGCAGGAAGGACCGATACCGGCGTACATGCACGACACATGGCAGCCCACTTCGATACCGACAGGATTCCGATGGAACCCGACCAGCTGGTATACCGCCTGAACCGCATCCTGCCCCGCGACATCGCCGTATACGAAGTAATGGAGGTAGCCCCGGAGATGCATGCCCGTTTCTCTGCTATCTCGCGCACATACCATTATTATATACATACGCAGAAAGATCCGTTTGAGCGCCATTATTCACTGCAGATGAACTATCCCCTGAATTTCGAGAAGATGAACGAGGCTGCTCAGCATTTTCTGCATCACGAAGACTATGCAGCGTTCTGCAAGGCGGGTGGCGACAACAAGACTACCATCTGCCACGTAACAGCCGCCCGATGGATACAGACCTCTCCTACCACCTGGTATTTTGAGATTACCGCCAACCGGTTCCTGAGAAACATGGTGAGAGCCGTAGTAGGTACACTCATCGATGTAGGCAGAGAAAAGATTACGATGGAACAGTTTCTCGATATCCTGCACAACGGAAGCCGCAGCGATGCAGGCGAAAGCATGCCGGGTAACGCATTGTTCCTGGAAGACGTGGGGTATGATTTCAAAGATTAAATGATTAGAAACACAAGGGCGTGAGCCTCATTCAACATTCAACATTTAACATTCATAAAAATGTGGTTAGTATTAGCATTTCTCTCAGCAGCGCTGCTGGGATTTTATGATGCCTTCAAGAAGAAGGCACTTTCAGGTAACGCAGTGATTCCCGTGCTCTTTCTGAACACGCTCTTCTCATCGCTCATCTTCCTGCCGTTCATCGTAATGAGCTATACAGGAAATTCGCTGGATGGAACGATGTTTCATGTAGCAGAAGGCGGATGGGAAGTTCACAAGTACATCGTGCTCAAGAGTTTCATCGTATTGAGCAGCTGGATCTTCGGTTATTTCGGCATGAAACACCTGCCGCTCACCATCGTAGGACCTATCAACGCCACCCGACCGGTAATGACACTCGTAGGCGCCCTGCTGGTTTATGGCGAGGTACTGAATCTGTATCAGTGGATTGGTGTCATACTTGCCATCATCTCCTTTGCCATGCTTTCGCGCAGCGGCAAGAAAGAGGGTATCGACTTCAAGCACAACAAATGGATTTACTTCATCGTGCTGGCTGCCGTGCTCGGTGCAATAAGCGGTCTCTACGACAAGTATCTGATGGCTCCACCAGAGAATGATGGTGTAGGATTAGACAGAATGATTGTGCAGAGCTGGTACAACATCTACCAGTGTTTCCTCATGGGAGCCATGCTTCTGATGATATGGTGGCCTACCAAGAAGAATTCTACCCCATTCCACTGGCACTGGAGTATCATCTTCATCAGTATCTTCCTTTCGGCAGCCGACTTCGTATATTTCTACGCTCTGAGTCTGCCTGGCGCCATGATCAGTATCGTGAGCATGATTCGCCGCGGTTCGGTCATCGTCAGCTTCCTCTTCGGTGCAGCCATCTTCCATGAGAAGAATCTCAAGGCGAAGTTCGTAGACCTTCTCCTCGTTCTGCTCGGAATGCTGTTCCTCTATTTCGGAACAAAGTAATGATTAGATAAAAAAAGTCTTGCAAGCATATAGCCTGCAAGACTTTTTTTATGTTTTATGTTTTTACCAGATATGTGCACGCTTGTTCTTAGGAACAAAGAGCTTGTCGCCCTTCTTGATGTTGAATGCCTTATACCATGAATCCACCATTGGGAGGGCACCGTTTACACGAGCCTCGTTTGGAGAGTGAACATCCACGGTCATCAGATACTGCAGGTACTCAGGACGGGCATTGCCTGCCCATACACGTGCCCATGCCAGGAAGAAGCGCTGTTCTGGAGTAAATCCATCCTTCACACCCAACTTCTCTATCTTCATCACATTCTGAAGTGCACGGAAAGCAATATTCAAACCACCATTGTCACCGATGTTCTCACCCAGGGTCATCTGGCCGTTTACCTTCTTGCCAGCCAACTCAATCTTGTTGAAATGGTCAACCAGGATCTTGGTGCGAGACTCGAAGTTCTTCTTGTCAGCAGCAGTCCACCAGTTGTGCTGGTTACCGGTCTTGTCAAACTGGCTGCCCTGATCGTCAAAGCCATGACTCATCTCATGACCGATTACACCACCGATACCACCATAGTTCATCGCATCATCAGCTGTCGGGTCGAAGAATGGAGGCTGGAGAATAGCTGCAGGGAAGCAGATCTCGTTGGTAGTTGGGTTATAATAAGCATTGATAGTCTGAGGAGTCATTCCCCACTCTGTCTTATCTACCGGCTTGTTCACCTTGCGGGCGATTTCATCCTTGGTAAAGAACTCAGAGATATTTGCCATATTCTCGTAGAGAGAAAGGCTGTCATCTACCTGCAATCCGCTATAGTCCTTCCACTTGTCAGGATAGCCGATCTTGATGATGAAGTTCTCCAGCTTATCCTTAGCCTGTGCCTTGGTAGCAGCACTCATCCATGTAGCCTCGTCGATGCGCTGTGAAAGCGCAGTCTGGAGATTGTGAACCAGTTCGAGCATACGCTTCTTGCTGCTCTCCGGGAAGTACTTCTCTACGTAAATCTTTCCGATAGCCTCGCCCAACACACCGCTCACGGTACTTACGGCACGCTTCCAGCGAGGACGGTCCTGCTGAACACCGCTCATTACCTTGCTCAACTCAAAGGATACGGCACGGAAATCATCGCTCAATACGCTGGTTGCACCAGAAATCACCTTGATCTCTGCGTATGTCTTCAGATCATCCAGAGAGGTCTCTGCGAGAATCTTCTCAACCTCGTGGATTGGTTCAGGCTGACCCACGCAAATTTCCTTGAAAGCAGGGAAACCGGATGCCAGGAACACATTGCCCCAGTCGATGCCAGGATAATCGAGCACGAGCTGGTTGTAGGTCATCTTGTGATAGTTCTTGTCGATGTCGCGAAGCTGTACCTGGCTATAGCTTGCCTTAGCGATGCGGGTCTCGATAGCCATCACAGCCTCCATCTTCTTCTGGGCGGTAGCCTCGTCGTTGCCTACCATCTGGAAGAGCTTCTTCATATAAGCCTTGTATGCATCACGAATCTTCTTGGTCTGCTCGTCATCGTTTACATAGTAATCGCGTACACCAAGACCGAGACCACTCTGGTCTACCTCAACGAGGTTGTTGGCGGCATCACGAAGGTCGGCGCCCACACCGATGCCATACATCATGGTACCCTCGCCACGGAAATCGAGCTGAGCGGTAACGAGCTGATACTCTCTGCGGTCCTTGATGGCTGCAATGCGGTCGAGAGTTGGCTTGATAGGTGCCCATCCCTCCTTGTTCAGGCGAACGCTGTCCATACGGAGGTTGTAGAGCGAACCGATCTTCTGTCCGAGTGACCCCTTCTGCTGTGGCTTGGAAGCATATTCAAGGATGATGTCCTGGATGCGCTTCTGGTTCTGCTCAAAGAGATCGGTGAAAGCACCATTGTCGGTATGCTCGGCATCGAGTGGATGATTCTTCATCCAGTTGCCTGCGGCATAGCGATAGAAATCATTACCCGGCTTAATGGTCAAGTCCATGTTGGTCTTGTCAATACCGGAGCCCAACTTCTCCTGCTGGGCAAAAGCAGTTGTTGCACTGAGCAACAATGCTGCGAATAATACTTTTGTTTTCATTATTGTTTGTATTTAACTGTTTCTTTTTTTATAAGAGCGAGACCTGCAAATGTCAGGGCGCCATTCAGCATCAGAAGCTCATAACCGAACTTATAGCCCACATACTGCGAGGTAAGGGTATCGATGGCGAAGCAGATGAGCGGACTGGCGATGCAGACCCATGGCGACCAGCGGTCGTTTACCTGACGCTTGGTGAGCAGACTGAAGGCAAACAAACCCAACAGCGGACCGTAAGTATAAGAGCAGAGGATGTAGATGGCATCTATCACGCTCGTAGAATTAATCGCCTTGAAAGCAATGATGAAGAGCATGAAGACGAAAGCCACCAGCAGATGCATGCGCTTGCGAAGCTTCATATCCTCTTTCCTGCCCAATATATCCACACAGAGACTCGTAGTAATCGCGGTCAATGCTGAATCGGCACTGGAGAAACTTGCCGCCACAATGCCAATGGTAAACAAGACCACCACCAGGTTTCCCATCGCCCCCGAAGCCGCAAACATCGGCAACAGATCATCAGGAGCATCAGGCAAAGCCACTCCCTGTTTCTGAGCCAGCATCACCAGCAACACACCCAGACTCAGGAAAAGCAGATTGGCAGGCACAAAGGCAAAACCATAGCTGCAAACATCCTTCTGGGCCTCACGGAGCGACTTGCAGGTAAGATTCTTCTGCATCATGTCCTGATCAAGACCAGTCATCACAATCACGACAAAGACACCGCTGAGGAACTGTTTCCAGAAATTCTGTTTCGACATCCAGTCATCAAAGACAAGAATACGGGAATGACTGTCGTGAGCAATCGCGGTGATCGCTTCGGAAGGAGTCATGCCCAACGCTGACATCACCTGACAGATAATGAGGATGAGCGCAGCAAACATACAGAGCGTCTGAAAGGTATCCGTCCACACCAGCGTCTTGATGCCACCCTTGCGCGTATAAAGCCAGATAAGCAGTACCATGACAGGAACCGTGACCCAGAACGGAACACCAATCCCATCGAGCACGAAACGCTGCAAGAGGATACAGACGACAAAGAAACGGACCGCCGCACCCGTCATCTTGGACAAGAGGAAGAACGAAGCTCCAGTCTTATACGAACGTTCCCCCAACCGCTGCTGCAGATAACCGTAAATCGTAGTGAGATTATACCGGTAATAGATAGGAAGCAAAAGAAAGGCAACCAGGAAATAACCCAGGATGAAACCGATGCACATCTGAAGATAGGTCATATCCGTTCTCATCACCATGCCCGGCACACTGACGAAAGTGATGCCCGAAATAGACGCTCCCACCATACCGAAAGCAACCATATACCAAGGCGAACGGCGGTTGGCACGATAGAAAGTTTCATTACTTGCCATTTTACGGGCAGTAAGATGACTGAAGAGCAGCAGCACACAGAAGTATGCCAGAACTGTGATAACGATAGCCATATTCTCTTAGATTTAAATAAAAACAAAAAACCTCCGAGATCACTCTCGAAGGTTTCTGCGGTGCGTACGAGACTCGAACTCGTGACCTCCTGCGTGACAGGCAGGCATTCTAACCAACTGAACTAACGCACCATTATTATTATGGAGGAGTCGAAATGTTCAAATGAAATTAGCGGTGCGTACGAGACTCGAACTCGTGACCTCCTGCGTGACAGGCAGGCATTCTAACCAACTGAACTAACGCACCAAACTATTTTGGCAAACCTGCAAGATGATTTTTGAGCGGTGCGTACGAGACTCGAACTCGTGACCTCCTGCGTGACAGGCAGGCATTCTAACCAACTGAACTAACGCACCAATCATGAAATCAAATTGAATGGCTTAGCGCTCATTTTTCATTTGCGAGTGCAAAGGTACTACTTTTTTTTTGTTCTACCAAATTTTTATGCAACTTTTTACAGAAAATATTGAAAAAACATCGCATCCTCATATCCAACTTGGCCACAAAGCCACTGTTTCAGGATATTATTCCCCTCAAATCCAACAGATTGCAGCATTTTAGCCGCTTTTTGGTTTCTGATACCTACAATAGCATAAATTTGCTGAAGATGAAGTACATTCCGAGCATATTGCAACAAGCGTGACACAGAAGCCTTCGCGTAACCCTGCCCCTGAAACTCCTTTTTGATGACAATTCCGAGTTCAGCACGGTGATGACGGGGATCAAAATCTGTAAGATCCAGGATGCCCACCTGCTCATTCTGCTCATTCTCTACTATCAGGCGCACCTGATTGTCTACATAAATATCTGCCGAAGCACTGGTTATATAGTCGAGCAGCACCCGGCGCGAATATGGAACATTGGAAACACCCAGTTCCCAAAGCCGATCATCATTCTCTATCTGGTAGAGAAAATCAAGATCTTCCAACTCTAAAGCACGTAATCGAATATTCGGTTCTTTCATAAACTACACTTATTAAGAATGTACGCGCGTACCTTATTATATAGAAATAAATCTATCCTTATAAATAACCAAATTCATCCTTATCCATCACCTCCCTATCCGTAATCACCTTACCGATGTCCTTCGTATAGGTAGCCAGTTTGATATTCTCGTCAGACCGCTGCGCAAGCTGATGCAGCATCTCTTCATAGCTCATCTCGTCAGCATCAAACAATACCTGATTTGACAGGTCGACATGAGAAGGAGAAAAGAATCCCAGACTCTTTCTGATTCTCGCAGTCATCATCTGCGTAAAGGCTACAGAGGCACGGGCATAGATGGCAAATTTGATAGGAATACTCAAGAGAAGCGACATACCCGAATAATGTTTACGGAAGAAGATAAGCATCGCCTCGTAAAACACATGAACATAGCGGAAGCTCGACTTCTGAGTACTTTCACCTTTGTAATGCAGGATATCTACAGGCAGATAATAGTTCTGATAACCACCCTTCAAGATACGGTAAGAAAGATCAATATCCTCGCCATACATGAAGAAATCCTCATCCAGCAACCCCACCTTCAGCAAGGCTTCACGACGAATCATACAGAAAGCACCGCTCACAACCTCTATCTTTGCCGGCTTATCCCATGGAAGATAACCCATGTAATAATGACCGAAACTGCGATGCTGAGGAAACCGGCCGCACAACCCCATCATCTTATAGAAAGCCACCATCGGAGAAGGCAATCCTCTCCTACTCTCAGGAGCTGGTTTGCCATTGGCTCCCAACATCCTTACACCCAGTGCACCGGCATCAGGATGAGAACGCATAAAACAGACAGCATCTTTGAGAACATGCTCACCGATAATGGTATCCGGATTCAGCAAAAGAACCAGATCACTCTCGCTCTTGCGGATAGCAAGATTGTTGGCACGGGCAAATCCGTTATTATGCGTACAGGCTACAACATGGAGATTAGGATATCGGGAAGCCGGGAAACACTGTTCGAGATATTCCACCGTTCCATCCTGAGAATGATTATCAACCACGATAATCTCTGCCGTATCGCCACTTGCATCACCCTGCTGCCCACACTCCAACACGCCGATAGCTTTCTCTACCGAACGCAGACACTGGGCAAGATAGTACTTCACATTATAGCTTACTATGACAACACTGAGTTTCATACCGAATAGCAAATATTAGATACTGAGAGTTTAACCTTCCGCCTCTGTTGTTTCTTCTTCACATCTTCCGACAGAAGGATAAACAAAGAAGAGACAGAGAAAAAGGATGATAGCCATATATCCAAAAGCAGGCGCCATCGTCTGATAATACATAAACGTATTGATCAGCATTGGCAAGCAGAGCATATTCAGACGGGCAGTGCCCAGAGGAAGAAGTGCATCTCCCTTATGGGTTACCAACTGACGGTGAATAGTCTTGAAACTGAAGAGTTTGAGCGCCAAAGGAATTACGGCAATGGTAAGAAACTCCATCGCTACGGTTATCACATAGACCAACGTGACATCCCCTGCCAGATTAGTAGGTTCCAGTATTTCTGTCTCATAAAGCAAGACCAGCAGGAATCCTACCAACAGGACAAAGAGGAAATTGGTCATCAATATTCGTTGTACTTGTTTGATTTTCATTTTGTTGTCTTTTGTTATTGTCCAAATGGAGTTCTGTTCAGGATACTCCGTCCGAGGGTAACCTCATCTGTATACTCCAATTCATCACCCACCGAGATACCACGGGCGATAACAGAGAGTTTAACAGGATAATCAGCAAGTTTACGGGAGATATAGAAGTTGGTAGTATCACCCTCCATCGTACTGCTGAGAGCAAAAATCACCTCCTTCACCCCACCTTCAGCCACACGCTGAACCAGCGATTCTATCTCTATATCCGAAGGACCGATACCATCCATCGGCGAAATGATGCCGCCCAAGACATGATAGAGTCCGTGAAACTGCTGCGTGTTTTCTATCGCCAGCACATCCTGCACATTCTCGACGACACAGATGGTAGAAGCATCGCGCCGGGAATCAGAACAGATCGGACAGACATCAGTATCGCTGATATTATGACAAACTCTGCAGTATTTCACTTCACGCCGCATCCTGGAAATGGTATCAGCAAAGAGTTCCACATCCTCACTCTTACGCTTGAGCATAAAAAGTACAAGGCGCAAAGCTGTTTTGCGCCCTATACCTGGCAATTTAGAAAACTCCGCCACTGCCTTTTCCAACAAAGTCGAAGAAAACTGTTGTTGCATCTTAGCAGTTTAGAGATAAATACCAATACCCAGTTTCAAACCTACAGTAGAATAATCTACATGCTTCTTGAAACTCTGATCGTAGTAGACAGCTGGCTCGAGGGTAACCGACTTGCCGAGGAAGAAAGCATAACCTACCTCTAGCCCTGGCATGAAATCATTATAACCTCCGGAATGAGCCAACTTTACGCCGCCACCCAGATACAGACCATTCTGCTCGATATAATAACGTGCCTGGGCACCGACAGAGAAATAATCCTTCACGCCTTCAAGACCAGAATGATTATATTCTACCTGCCCCAACAGCATCCAATCGTCTTCTACGAAGTATCCAGCCTTAGCCTGAATACCGAGATTGAGGTCCTGAGAGCCATTATAACTCAAGTTTAAGCCCGTCATCGACGCACCTATATACTGTTTTCCACTTTCAAACTGAGCATGGGCAGCTGTCGAAACGACAAGTGCCAATGCTGCAATAGCTAATTTTTTCATTCGTATCATAAAAAATTACGTATATTGATTAATACTTATATATAAATCTATTGTTTCTTCTGATAACTGCGATACCAACCCAGGAACCATACCAAGGCAATCACCAGAATGATGACACTGCCCGTATAAGCCAGGCTCTCACCCAAAGCCAAAGCTGTTGGCGAAATGAGCAGGAAGGTTGAACATATCACGGTCATAAACAAGGCAGGAACCAGCGTCATCACAAAAGGCTTCTTCTGCTGTACCAGATAAACCGTCAATGTCCAGAGAGTGAACACAGAAAGCGTCTGGTTAGCCCAGCCGAAATACTGCCAGATGATATTGAAACCATCAGGATTCTCCATCTGCCAAACCAGAATGCCCACCGTAAGAGCAAACAACGGAACGCAGATATAAAGACGCTTGCGCATAGAGCGCTGCTCCAAACCGATAAACTCGGCGATAATCAGACGGGCACTTCTCAAAGCCGTATCGCCACTGGTAATAGGCGCTGCAACAACACCCAGCAGAGCCAGGATTCCACCAGCCACACCCAACCAGCTGGAACATACTATCTTCACAACGGTAGGCGCATCGAAGTTCTGGATAAGCGACTTGCCGCCATCAAACTGAGCGATAAACTGCTGAGCCACCTCCGGACTTACGCATTCACGCCATCCACCATAATAGAAGAAATACATGGAAACCGTAGCCCATATCAAGGCAACAATACCTTCTGTAATCATAGCTCCATAGAAAATAGGGCGACCCATCTTCTCATTCTTCATGCATCGGGCCATGAGCGGACTCTGCGTAGCATGGAAACCACTGATGGCACCACAGGCTATCGTGATAAAGAGGCAAGGGAAAATCGGACTCTTCTGTACAAAAGACTCCGTTCCCAACCAAGCCGGATTCTCATTGAGATTGAAACTCTGCAAATTGCTCCAGAGTTCAGGCAATGAAGGCCATTTCACAAAGAGACCTATCATCAGAGCACCCGCCATAAAGAGAAGCGAGAAGGCAAAAAGCGGATAAACCTTACCGATAATCTTATCGATAGGCAGTAATGTAGCAATGACGTAATAAACGAAAATCACCACTATCCAAAACATCTGGCTGCCCCAGTATGCATCCGTATTGCAAATGCCACTCATAATGATAGCCGGACTGTATACAAACACAGCTCCCACCATCATCAGCAAAAGTACCGAAAAGACCAACATCACTTTCTTGGTGCGTCCACCCAAATACTTACCTACCAATTCCGGCAAACCAGCTCCACCGTTACGGATACTGAGCATACCGCTCATGTAATCATGCATGGCTCCTGCAAAGATACATCCGAAGATAATCCACAGATAAGCCACCGGTCCGTACCAGGCACCCATAATAGCACCGAAGATAGGACCCGTTCCTGCAATGTTGAGGAACTGAATCATGAAGATTTTCCAACTAGACAGTACCATAAAGTCGACCCCATCGGCTTTGGTCACTGCAGGCGTAGGGCGGTCATCAGGTCCGAACACATGCGCCACAAACTTTCCATAAAGAAGGTAACCCAATACAAGGGCGACCAAACTAATAACGAAACTGACCATTTTTCTTTTATTGCTTAAAATTTTCTCTCTTTCGGTGCAAAATGCACTTTATTTTAATATTTCAACCGCAAAAGTAATATTTTTATTTGAAATAAAAAAAAATATTGGTATCTTTGTTGCCAAATTGTAAGATTATGAAGAGATTTAAGATATTTTTTATCGTTTTATGCTCTGTTTTGGCCGCAAAAGCCCAGAGTATCGTGTTCAATAACCAGGTGCCGAAACATGAAGTAAGAGCTGTATGGCTGACAACCATAGGAGGTATCGACTGGCCACACTCTTATGCCCAGTCTTCTTATTCTGCCGAAAAGCAGAAAAAGGAGCTTACTGATATACTGGACCGGTTACAGCTGGCTAAAATCAACACCGTACTGATACAGACCCGCGTAAGAGGTACCATGATTTATCCGTCGGCATACGAACCTTGGGATGGATGTCTGTCAGGATTTCCGGGCAGAAGTCCGGGCTATGATGCCCTGCAGTTTGCCATCGACGAATGCCATAAGCGCGGTATGGAACTGCATGCCTGGGTGGTAACCATCCCTGTAGGAAAATGGAACGCACTCGGCTGCAAAACCCTCAGACAGAAGATGCCGAAACTCATCAAGAAAATTGGAGCCGACGGATACATGGATCCGGAAAACAGTCGGACTGGTGATTATCTAGCAAACATCTGCAGGGAAATTACACATAAATATAATGTAGACGGTATTCACCTCGACTATATCCGTTACCCTGAAACCTGGAACATCAAAGTGAGCCGGGAACAGGGACGCCGGTATATCACCAACATCGTAAGAAAGATTCACGATGCAGTGAAGGCTGAAAAACCTTGGGTAAAAATGAGCTGCTCACCTGTAGGAAAGTATGATGACCTGAGCAGATACCGGAGTTTTGGCTGGAATGCATACACGAAGGTCTGTCAGGATGCACAGGGCTGGCTCAAGAGCGGTCTGATGGACGAACTCTTCCCTATGATGTATTTCAAGAACGAACACTTTTATCCGTTTGCCATCGACTGGCAGGAACAGAGCCATGGCAAGATTGTGGTTCCAGGACTGGGCATCTACTTTCTCGATCCGAAAGAAGGAAAGTGGAACATCAATGACGTGACGGCAGAAATGTATCACATCCGAAACCTCGGAATGGGATATGCATTCTTCAGAAACAAGTTTCTTCTGGACAACAAACAGGGTATCCTCGACTTTACCCAACGTTTCAATCCATACCCATCATTGGTTCCGCCGATGACCTGGGCAAGCAAGAACCAACCGGAACAGCCACAACAATTATCGGTAATCACCACCGATAACAAGGTATCAGTTTCCTGGAGCAATCCTTCAAACTATACGGATGGCACTAACATCGCAACCCCTTATATATATAATAATGTATACGCGAGCAAGAAATATCCGGTTGACATCACCGATGCACGCAACCTGGTTGCCGCACGAATCATAGGAAATTCGTTCAAAATAGAAAATCCTGATGCAAAACATCTGTTTGTTGCCGTAACTTCAATGGACGGATATGGCATAGAAAGTCTGCCAACCCAAGAAAAAGAGGAAGAGAATCAACTTTTTTCCAAAAGCACAGGAGCTGCGAAATTACTCGAATGTGACGGAAAGAAGGTATATCTAGCAGAAACTACCAAAAATCTCGTTTTTGACGTTCTGATGATCGAAACCCTGCAAGGATGCGATATTCTGTACCTCCATGCAAAAGATAACACGCTAGATGTAAGAAACTTAAAGGAGGGTATCTACCGCGTGGTAAGCATCAACAAGAAGGGGTATAGACATACATTAGGAACCTTCAAGATGAAGAAAAATTGTTTTTTTTCGAAAAAAGTTGCGAAAAAATTTGGTGGAATCAAAAAATAGTAGTACCTTTGCACTCGCAATTCAGAAATGAGGCTTTTAAATGTTGCACCCTTAGCTCAGTTGGTAGAGCAACTGACTCTTAATCAGTGGGTCTAGGGTTCGAATCCCTAAGGGTGTACAAAAGATAAGAATTGGCTCCGTAGCTCAACTGAATAGAGCACTTGACTACGGATCAAGAGGTTCAAGGTTTGAATCCTTGCGGAGTCACTCTCCTATCAAAGCTTCACTGAAACAAACGGTTTTGGCTCCGTAGCTCAACTGAATAGAGCACTTGACTACGGATCAAGAGGTTCAAGGTTTGAATCCTTGCGGAGTCACCAACAAATAGTTGCACCCTTAGCTCAGTTGGTAGAGCAACTGACTCTTAATCAGTGGGTCTAGGGTTCGAATCCCTAAGGGTGTACAAAAAGAGCATTCCTTAACAGGAATGCTCTTTTTTGTTATTTATTTCTCCCTACCATTTCATATCACCTTTAAATATCACTTTATATCTCTTTAAATATCAATATAAAAAATTGCAGCCATCCAAAGTTTACCCCCAGACAACTGCAACCAATTTACCAATCAAAAATATCTAAATTTTTATCCCGTCATCATCATACAACTCTACTATCAACAGAAGAGCCAGTAAAGAACTGCCAGCACGGCTACCATAACAACAGCTACCATTGCTTTAATCATGCAGGTAGCCACCTTCTTTAAGACAAACAGTCCTACAACAAGGACTACCAATACCAGCGCATAATATCCAAAATCATTCATATCACATTATTATATATAAACTACCAATCAGTATTCATCACCCTATTAACGATCATTCTTTAATGCCCTGCGGAATTCAGCCGGTATCGGAGTTTCAAATTCCATAGGCTGATGCGTTACGGGATGATAGAAACACAGCACATAGGCATGCAGGCACAAGCGCTGGCATGGATCATCACCATTACCATACTTAATATCACCACACACCGGATGCCCCATATCAGCTGTATGAACACGAATCTGATTCTTACGGCCCGTTTCGAGTTTAAACTCCACCAGAGAATGAGCGGTGGTACGCTCTAATGTATGGTAATAGGTAACAGCATACTTGCCGCCATTATCCGTATCACTGCTGTAAGTAATGTAGGCCTTGTTATCTTTCAGCCAGTTGGCAACGGTACCTTCATCATCTTCCATCTCTCCGGAAACCAGAGCCACATATCTGCGGTCGTACACATTATGATGCCAATCATCCTCCAAAGCTAACTCCGTCTGCTTATCCTTGGCATAAATCATCAAGCCCGAAGTATCACGGTCCAGGCGATGTACTACATGCGCCTGGCAGTTCTGGCGAGTCTTATGAAAATAATCATCAAGTACCGTTTTCACATTCAGAGTAGAATGACCGGCTGCCATACTCAAGATACCAATGTTTTTCTCGACAACAATCAGATATCTGTCTTCATAAACAATCTTAAGGTATCTACTTTTAAATACCTCCTGATTCTTCTTTGTCTTGCTCACACTCACCTTCATACCCGGCTTCAGGGCATAATCAAACTGGGTAATGGTTTTGCCATTTACCTTGATTCCCCTACCCTGCAGAGTCTGCTTCACCTTGGTCTTGCTAGGTCCCTTCACATTCTCCATCAGCCATTCCAGCAACGGAGCAGGTTTTTCTACCTTGTAATGCTCATATTCATTTGGGTTTCCGTAGCCATAAGCATTATTGGTATGCTTACTAAAATTTCCTTTTCTATTTTGTTGTCTCATATTGTTATCGATATCATTTTCTTTACATGAAAAACACAGAATCAATGCTGCATTTTCTCCGTTTCAGCCTACAAAAGTAAGACTTTTCTGCAAAATAACAAAAAGCCACCATGTTTTTAACTAAAAATTAGTAACTTTTGCCAATAAATCATTGTGTTTCAAATATTTTTTTGTAATTTTGCAGCAGAATTAAAGATATAATCAGAATAAAAGATATTTAGGAACAAATAATGATTACAGTACAAAATCTTGCGATCCAATTCGGAAAGAGAGTGCTTTACAAGGATGTAAACCTCAAGTTCACTCATGGTAATATTTATGGTATCATCGGTGCTAACGGCGCCGGAAAATCTACTTTCCTCCGCGCTATCAGCGGCGACCTTGAACCAAACAAGGGTTCAGTGGAAATGGGACCAGGCGAGCGACTTTCTGTCTTGGAACAGGACCACTTCAAATATGACGATTTCCGCGTGATGGATACCGTTCTGATGGGCCATCAGCCATTATGGGAAAACATGAAGGAGCGCGAGCGCCTCTATGCTAAACCAGAGATGACAGAAGAAGATGGTAACCTCGCTGCTGAGCTGGAGCTCAAGTTTGCAGAAATGAATGGTTGGGAGGCAGAAAGCAATGCCGCACAACTTCTGCAGAACCTCGGTGTAAAGGAAGACCGCCACGACAAACTCGTTGGAGAACTCTCTAATACAGAGAAGGTGCGCGTGATGCTGGCAAAGGCACTCTTCGGCAACCCAGACAACCTCCTTCTCGATGAGCCTACCAACGACCTCGACCTCGACACAGTTGAGTGGTTGGAAGACTATCTCAGCAACATTGAACAGACCGTACTCGTAGTATCTCACGACCGTCACTTCCTCGATGCAGTAAGTACCCAGACCGTAGATATCGACTTCGGTAAGATTACTATGTTTGCAGGTAACTACTCTTTCTGGTACGAGAGTTCTCAGTTGGCTCTCCGCCAGGCTCAGAACCAGAAGATGAAGGCTGAAGAGAAGAAGAAGCAGTTGGAAGAATTCATCCGCCGATTCTCAGCTAACGTTGCTAAGAGTAAACAGACAACATCCCGCAAGAAGATGCTGGAGAAGCTGAACGTTGAAGAAATACGTCCATCAAGCCGTAAATACCCAGGCATCATCTTCCAGATGGACCGTGAGCCAGGTAACCAGATTCTGGAGGTAGAGGGATTGAAAGCATGCGACGAAGACGGAACAGTGCTCTTCGACAACGTTAACTTCAACATAGAAAAGGGCGAGAAGGTAGTATTCCTCTCTCATAACCCTAAGGCGATGACCGCACTCTTCGAAATCATCAACGGCAACCGAAAGGCTGACGCAGGTGACTACAAGTGGGGTGTTACTATCACAACAGCTTATCTCCCACTCGATAATACAGAATTCTTCCAGAGCGACAAGAACCTGGTTGACTGGTTGAGCCAGTATGGTCCAGGTAACGAAGTTGCCATGAAGGGCTACCTCGGAAGAATGCTCTTCAGCGGCGAAGAAGTACTGAAGAAGGTAAATGTCCTCTCCGGAGGTGAGAAGATGAGATGTATGATTGCACGCATGCAGTTGCAGAACGCCAACTGCCTGATTCTTGATACACCAACCAACCACTTGGACTTGGAGAGTATTCAGGCATTCAACAACAACCTGGTAGGTTTCAAGGGCAATATCCTCTTCTCTAGCCACGACCACGAATTCATCAACACCGTGGCAAACCGTATCATCGAGCTCACTCCATCAGGCACCATCGACAAGCTCATGTCTTATGATGAGTATATCTACGATGATGCTATCAAGGAGCAGAAGGCTAAGATGTACGGATTCTAAACAGAAAGTTATTCTGCTGTTTTAAACAGCAACCACAAATTATCTTATAATTCAATAGTGCCAATTCGATGAGAATCGGGTTGGCACACTTTTTGTCAAACAACCAATAACAAGAATTATCATGTTTAAAAAATTTAAGACTATGTCAAAAGAAAAAGAAATCAATATAGAGGACGGAAACGTTCAGGAGACTGTTCAGAATGAAAATAATGAGCAGACAACTCAAAATGAAAATACTGAGGAAAATCAGAATACTGACAACAAGGCAGAAGAAGGTGACAACAATACAGACGCTGCTGACAAGAAGGCAGAAGAGGTTGATCCTTTAACAAAAGCACAGCAAGAGGTAGAGGAACTCAAGAAACAGTTGCTCTATAAGACTGCTGAGTTTGAGAATTACCGTAAGCGTACCCTCAAAGAGAAAGCAGAACTGATTTTGAATGGTGGCGAGAAGACTGTAGCTGCTATTCTGCCTATTCTCGATGACTTTGAGCGCGCCATCGCTGACAAGAGCGAAGATCCTAAGGTTATCAAGGAAGGTGTCCAGATGATTTTCAACAAGTTCGTAAAGACACTCGAAGGTCTTGGCGTAAAGAAGATTGAAACCAACGACAAGGATTTCGATGTAGATTTCCACGAGGCTATTGCTATGGTTCCGGGAATGGGCGATGACAAGAAGGGAAAGATTATTGACTGCGTCCAGACAGGTTATACGATGAACGACAAGGTAATTCGCCATGCCAAAGTAGCTGTAGGTCAGTAAGAAAGAAATATCAAAAATTATTTTTCAAAATTCAGAACATTCCATTAGAATTCTGCAAGAAAATTCAATATTTGAAATAAGCAAATGGCTAAGAGAGACTATTATGAGGTGCTGGGCGTAGACAAGTCGGCATCAGAAGACGAAATAAAGAAGGCTTATCGAAAGATAGCCATCAAGTATCATCCAGACCGCAACCCTGGCAACAAAGAGGCGGAAGAGAAATTCAAGGAAGCTGCCGAAGCTTACGAAGTTCTCCACGATGCCCAGAAGCGCCAGCAGTATGACCAGTTTGGTTTCAACGGCCCACAAGGTGGATTCGGCGGATTCGGCGGTGGTGCCAGCATGGACATGAACGACATCTTCTCTATGTTTGGAGATATCTTTGGCGGACACGGCGGATTCAGCGGCTTTGGTGGCGGCGGATTCGGTGGCGGTTCACAGAAGCGGGTTTACCAGGGTGGCGACCTTCGCGTAAGAGTAAAACTGACTCTCCAAGAGGCAGCAACAGGTGTTACCAAGCGCTTCAAGATTCGCAAGGATGTAACTTGCTCTGCATGTCACGGAACAGGTTGCGAAGGTGGTGCCCAGCCAGAAACATGTCCGGAATGTCATGGAAGCGGCTATGTCTTAAAGACGGTGCGCAGCATGTTCGGCATGATGCAAACTCAGGCTGCATGTACAAAGTGTGGCGGTGAGGGAACTATCATCAAGAACAAATGTAAGGAATGCGGTGGCGACGGAATCGTGAAGGGCGAGGAACTCGTAGAAATCAATATTCCTGCAGGTGTCGACAACGATATGGTTGTTACCGTTGAAGGAAAGGGTAACCAAGGCAAGCACAATGGTCTCTACGGAAACCTACAGGTAATGGTAAGCGTAGAAAAGAACGATGATTTCGAGCGTGTTGGTCAGGACTTATACCATAATCTTGTTCTTGACTTTGCAACTGCCACTTTGGGTGGCGAGGTAGAAGTCCCTACCTTGGATGGTAAGACAAAGATTAAAATAGAACCAGGCACACAACCAGGCAAACAGA
Source organism: Segatella copri DSM 18205 (assembly GCF_025151535.1). Taxonomy (NCBI): domain Bacteria; kingdom Pseudomonadati; phylum Bacteroidota; class Bacteroidia; order Bacteroidales; family Prevotellaceae; genus Segatella; species Segatella copri. The sequence continues at coordinate 881,810 of NZ_CP102288.1, read as the reverse complement.
TCCGTTTGCGTGGCAAAGGTATGCCGGCTATTAAGGGATATGGTTATGGCCGTGGTGATATTATCGTCAATATTACCGTTTTCATCCCTACCTCTCTGACCAAAGGAGAAAAGGATCTTGTTGTGAAATTCAAGGAATGCGATAATTTCAAAGCAGATAATGCAGAGAAGAAATCTCTCTTTGAAAGTTTCAAGAATCTCTTTAAAAAATAAACAGTAAAGAGCTATCCCCGAAGAGGGCGAACTATCTTTGAAAGAACGGTTCGCTCTTTTCGGGGATTATCTGTATATATAATAAGGTATAACATATAACATGAATTATCAAGAAACTGTTGAATATCTTTTCACCAGCACGCCGGTTTTTGAAAAGATTGGAGCCAAGGCATACAAACCTGGGCTTGATACGATGTATAAAATGGATGAACACTTCGGACATCCTCATAACCAATATAAATGTATCCACATTGCAGGAACCAACGGAAAAGGTTCATCATCCCATACCCTTGCAGCAATCCTGCAGAGCCAGGGCTATAAGGTCGGCCTGTTCACATCTCCACATCTTGTAGATTTCAGAGAACGCATTCGCATAAATGGTGAGATGGTAAGCGAAGAGTATGTAATCGACTTTGTAGAAAACAACCGGAAATTCTTCGAACCGCTACATCCTTCGTTCTTTGAACTGACCACCATGATGGCATTTCAGTATTTTGCAGAACAAAAGGTAGACTTTGCCGTCATCGAAGTTGGATTGGGAGGAAGACTGGATAGTACCAACATCATCACTCCTATCCTATCCGTTATCACGAACATCAGTTTTGACCACACCCAATTTCTCGGGAATACACTCGGCGAGATTGCAGGCGAAAAGGCGGGTATCATCAAGCCAAAGATTCCTGTCGTTATTGGCGAATGGAACGAAGAGACCCAACCTGTGTTCATCAAGAAAGCCCATGAACAGAATTCTCCTATCCATTTTGCACATGAAACTGACGCAGACATGAACTTCGAACTGAAAGGCAACTATCAGAAAAAGAACTTCTGCACCATATCCGCAGCCGTAGAATGCCTGAAGGAAGAAGGAATAGAAATCAAAGATCAAAGCATAAAGAACGGCTTCGAACATGTATGCGAGCTGACAGGCTTACGTGGCAGATGGGAAAAACTCAACGAGCACCCTCTCACCATCTGTGATACGGGACATAACCTTGCCGGATGGGAGTATCTGGAACCTCAGATTGCATCCGTCAAAGCCGATACGAAACATATTGTCTTCGGAATGGTTGACGACAAAGATGTAGAGCATGTAATGGAACTATTAGAAAAGTTGCCAAAAGAAAGCACGATTTTCTATTGGACACAGCCATCAACCAAAAGAGCGATTCCTGTAGACAAATTATTCGGATACGCACAAAAGCACGGCTTAAACGGAACATGCTATCAAACTATCGCACAGGCATTTAACACAGCAAAAGCAAACGCAAAAAAAGATGATTTTATCTTTATTGGCGGATCAAGTTACGTCGTTGCCGATTTGCTATCAGAATCGTTTTAGGATTTTTTAAATCAAAAAGTTCATAAAATATTTGTAATACTCATTTTTTTTTAGTTACTTTGCAGTACATTACTTAAACCAAAGTAAGGTAACTAAAAAAAGTGAGATATTATGAATACAGAACCAGCAAATAAGTGTGGTTTGAAAAGAGAAGATTTTCAGACCACAGTGAATGGCAAGAAGACTGATCTCTTCGTGTTAAGAAACAAGCAAGGCAACGAAGTTGCAGTGACTAACTATGGTGGAGCAGTCGTAGCCATCATGATGCCTGACAAGGATGGCAACTATGCCAACCTCATCCAAGGCCATGACAACATACAGGACGTCATCAACTCACCAGAGCCATTCTTGAGTGTGCTCATCGGTCGTTATGGCAACCGTATTAAAGAAGGCAAGTTCATACTTCACGGCAAGGAGTATCATTTGGCATGCAACGATGGTCCCAACCACCTGCATGGTGGACCTACAGGTTTCCACACCAAAGTTTGGGATGCAACCCGCATGAGTGATAGCGCTGTCGTATTGAAATACACAAGCCCTTATGGTGAAGAAGGCTTCACTGGTGAATTGACAGTTTGGGTAGCTTACACATTGACCGACGACAATGAGTTCGTTATCAAGTATCAGGCTACAACCAACAAGACAACCATCTGCAACCTGACACACCACGCTTTCTTCTCAATCCAGGGTATTGCTAATCCTACCCCAACAGTTGACAATATCATCTGTGAGGTGAACGCAAACTACTATCTCCCTATCGATAAGTATTCTATCCCTACAGGTGAGATTTTGAAGGTTGAGGGCACACCATTCGATTTCCGTACACCAAAGCCAATTGGTCAGGACATCAATGCAGACAACGAGCAGATCAAGAATGGTCAGGGTTATGACCACAACTATGTATTGAACAAGACAGAAGAAGGTGAGTTGAGTTTCGCTGCCCGTATAAAAGACCCTGTAAGCTGCCGTACCATGGAGGTTTATACCACAGAACCAGGTTTGCAGATGTACACAGGTAATTTCCTTGCAGGTATCTCAGGACAGTTTGGTGCAACATTCCCACGTCGCAGTGCAGTCTGCTTCGAGGCACAGAAGTTCCCAGACACTCCAAATCACACCTATTTCCCAAGTTGCAGATTAAATCCGGGTGAAACATACACCCAGAAGACAATCTATAAGTTTGGAATTGACAAATAAATCAGAATAAATCATGGAGCAGGTACTCTAAACAGCACTTGCTCCATTTTCGCGCTTGAATGACAAACCCCATCCAGCGCGACAACAATCTTAAAGAGAAGTCTTAACGTCTTTAAAGAAGAAACAACCTCTTAGAAGAAAAGAGTAGCAACCTCTTTACCATAAAAGAGAATCAATAACCTCTTCAAAAAGAGTATAAACAAGCTTTTCGCAAATAATAATAACAAATAACAATATCAACTATCAAAAAAAATGGAAAACCAAAGTAAAAATGGCAATATCATCGCCATTATCACGATGATGTTCCTCTACGCCATGATTTCGTTCGTAACGAATTTGGCCGCTCCTATCGGAGTTATTTGGAAAAATGTATTCGCTGACAGCGGAAGTGCTAACATGATCGGTATGTTGGGTAACGCCATGAACTTCTTGGCTTACCTCTTCATGGGTATCCCTGCAGGTAAGTTGCTCACCAAAATCGGTTACAAGAAGACAGCCCTCACCGGTATCGCTACCGGATTCGTAGGCGTGCTCATCCAGTTCCTTTCAGGTAAGTTCGGTGCCGACATCTCAGGCTTCGCCGTTTACCTCTTCGGTGCGTTCATCTCAGGTTTCGCAGTTTGTATTTTGAATACTGTTGTAAACCCAATGTTGAACCTCATCGGTGGTGGTGGTAACCGCGGTAACCAGTTGAACCTCATCGGTGGTACATTGAACAGTTTATCCGGAACTTTAACCCCAATGCTCGTAGGTGCCCTTATCGGTACTGTTACTGCTAATACCAAAATGGTAGATGTGAACCTCGTGCTTTACATTGCCCTTGCCGTCTTCGCAGCAGCATTCGTTATCTTGAACTTCATCCCTATCCAGGATCCAGAGATGGGTAAGACTACAGACAAGACTGTATTCGAGCATTCACCATGGGCTTTCCGCCACTTCAACCTCGGCGTTATCGCAATCTTCGTTTATGTAGGTGTTGAGGTAGGCATTCCTGGAACATTGAACTTCTACATTTCTGATACAACAGCAAATGGTGGTGGTTTCATCAATGGTACAGCCTTGGCAAATGCAGCAGCTATCGGTGGTTTCGTTGCAGGTACATATTGGCTCCTGATGCTGGTTGGTCGTCTTTGCTCTAGCTTTATTGCTGACAAGGTATCTAGCCGCATGATGATGATGATTGCCAATGGTGCAGGTATGATTTTTATCGTCCTCGCCGTACTTCTCGGCAAGTCAACTACAGTAGAAATGCCTGTATTTACAGGTACATCATTCCAGATGGTAACAGTGCCTATCGCTGCCATGTTCCTGGTACTCTGCGGTCTCTGCACTTCTATCATGTGGTCTTCTATCTTCAACCTCGCTACCGAGGGGCTTGGCAAGTATACAGCCCAGGCTTCAGGTATCTTCATGATGATGGTAGTAGGTGGCGGATTGATGCCATTGGTACAGAACTTCATCGCAGACAACGCTGGCTATATGGCTAGTTACATTGTGCCTCTCATCTGTATGGCATACATGTTCTTTTATGCTGTAGCTGGTTGCAAGAACATCAACAAGGATATTCCTGTTGATTAATAACACGAAATAAATTAGCCCTAAGGCATATATAGTCTTGGGGCTAAATCATATAATCAAATCTTTAGTAACAACCCAACAAAAACTTAACTAATTATGGATATTGAAAAAGTAAGAAGCCGTTTCATCAAGCATTTCGATGGTAAAACAGGTAACATCTACATGTCACCAGGTCGTATTAACTTGATTGGCGAGCATACCGATTATAATGGTGGATTTGTTTTCCCAGGTGCAGTAGATAAGGGTATTATGGCAGAAATCCGTCCTAACGGAACAGATACCGTCATGCTCTACTCTATCGACTTGAAGGACCGTGTAGAATTCAAGATTAATGATCCTGAAGGTCCACGCACTTCATGGGCACGTTACATCTATGGTGTTTGCCAGGAGATGAAGGCTTTGGGCGTTGACGTAAAGGGTTTCAATGCAGCATTCTATGGTGATGTGCCTCTCGGTGCAGGTATGTCTTCTTCTGCTGCTCTTGAAAGCTGTTTTGCTTTTGCTTTGAACGACCTCTTTGGTGACAACAAGGTTTCTAAATGGGATCTCGTACTCGCAGGCCAGGCTACTGAGCACAAGTATGTAGGTGTTAACTGCGGTATCATGGACCAGTTTGCTTCTGTTTTCGGTAAGGAAGGTAAGTTGATGCGCCTCGATTGCAACAGCCGCGAATTTGAATACTTCCCATTCGAGCCTAAGGGCTATAAACTCTGCCTGGTAAACTCTAAGGTAAAGCACGAGCTGGCAGGTTCTCCATACAACGACCGCCGCAACTCTTGCGAAAATGTTGTTAAGCACATTGCAGCAAAGCACCCAGAAACTAAGTTCGAAACTCTCCGTGATTGCACATGGGAGCAGTTGGAAGAGGTTCGCGCTGAGGTAGGCGAAGAGGATTACAGCCGCGCTCACTTCGTATTGGGCGAGAAGGACCGCGTTTTGGCAGTCTGCGATGCTCTTGAGAAGGGCGACTACGAGACAGTAGGTCAGAAGATGTACGAGACTCACTACGGCTTGAGCAAGGAATACGAGGTAAGCTGCGAGGAACTCGACTTCTTAAACGATGTTGCTAAGGAGAACGGTGTTACTGGTAGCCGTATCATGGGCGGTGGCTTCGGTGGCTGCACCATCAACCTGGTAAAGGACGATATCTACGACAAGTTCGTTGAGGACGTTACAGCTAAGTTCACAGCTAAATATGGTCATGCTCCAGAGATTTACCCTGTAATCATCTCTGAGGGTTCTCACAAGGTTTGCTAATATATACATTATATATAATATAAGGAACTGCAGTTAGTATTTGCTAACTGCAGTTTTTTTGTCCCAAATAAGACAAAAACAGGCGTTTTCATACAAATAGTGTTAAAAAGACACTTTAGAAGAAAAAAAGTTAGGGAAAACGCTTGCAGATTCGAAATAAAATTGTAATTTTACACCCAAAATGAATAGACAATAAAAAACAGCCTAAAAATGAGTACATTTAAGACCCTATTTATGGGAGTTGGTTTTGCGGCTATCGCTACCCTCTCAGCTTGTTCATCAAGCAGCAATGCAAGTCTCACACAATCTGGTTTGAATCCAGCAGATTTCGATTCAACAGTATTGGGCAAGAAGACTGAGTTAGTAACTCTCAAGAATGCAAACGGCATGGAAGTTTGCCTCACCAATTATGGTGGACGTGTCGTTTCCATTTCCGTTCCAGACAAGGACGGAAAGCCAACAGATGTGGTTCTTGGTTACGATAATATCCATCAGTATGCTGACACCCTTAACTCTCCTTCAGATTATGGTTCTTCAGTAGGACGTTATGCCAACCGTATCAAGGATGCTAAACTTTCACTTGCTGGTTCAACATACCAGTTGAAGGCAAATGATAATGGCAACTGCCTGCATGGTGGTGGTGCAACAGGATGGTTGAACCAGGTTTACGACATTACAGAGAAGAACGACTCATCCGTTACCTTCACTATCAATGCGAAGGATGGCGAGAATGGTTTCCCTGGCAACGTAACAGCAACAGCTAAATATACGGTCAAGAGTGACAACACACTCGACATCGAGTTTGGCGCTACAACAGACAAAGAGACCGTTGTCAATATGACCAACCACAGTTACTTCAACTTGAATGGCGATCCATCTAAGGAAGGTTTCGATCAGGTAATGTACATCAATGCAGATAAGTTCACTCCTGCAGATTCACTTTACATCCCAACAGGTGAAATCAAGAGTGTCGAGGGAACCCCTATGGATTTCCGTAAACCTGCAGAAATCGGCAAGAAGGTAGACTATAACTTTGACCAGATTAAGAATGCCACAGGTTACGACCACAACTGGTGTTTGAACACATATAAGAACGGTAAGGGCGATGACAAAACAGTTTGCGCAAGCCTCTACTCACCAAAGAGCGGTATCCTTCTTGAAGTATTTACCAACGAGCCAGGCATTCAGGTTTACACCGGTAACTTCCAAGGCACAGGTATTGCCTGCAAGCATGGCATCAAGTATCCTAAACACGTAAGCGTTTGCTTCGAGAGCCAGAAATATCCTGATTCTCCAACCAAGATTGCTCAGGGTGTAAAGGATTGGACAGATGCCACATTGAAGCCAGGAGAGAAATACTATTCTCACCTCGCTTACAAATTCAGCGTTAAAAAGTAAGCGTAAGTTAGTTTAAAAGTTAGCGAACCGGCGGATAAAGTCCGCTGGAACAGCTAACATCCAACAAGAAGTTTTCGCAATAACAAAAAAACGAAATGTGCTGGATAAGAAACTAACATAATAAGCATCCAATAAAAGAAAAGAATAAACAAATAATAATAAACAAACAATCTTATAGTAATTATGAATTGGAATTCAACAGAATTCGTATGGCTTGATTGGGCTATACTCGCCATTGGTGTTATCGGCGTAATTTGGGCTGTCTGGCACGCAATCATGAAAGACAGAAAGGCTCAGAAAGGTGAAGACTCTTCTGCCTACCTCTTCGGTAAGGGTGAGCCATGGTATGTAATCGGTATGGCTATTTTTGCAGCCAACATTGGTTCAGAGCACCTCGTTGGTTTGGCTGGTACAGGTGCCAAGAGTGGTGTCGGTATGGCACACTGGGAGATGCAGGGCTGGATGATCCTCATCTTGGGTTGGCTGTTCGTACCTTTCTACCAGTTGCTCATCAACAAGATGGGTAAAATCATCACCATGCCAGACTTCCTGAAGTTCCGCTATACCCAGCGCACAGGTTCATGGCTCTCTATCATCACCCTCGTAGCTTACATCCTTACTAAGGTGAGTGTTACAGCCCTTACAGGTGGTATCTTCTTTGAATATCTTTGGGGCTTGAACTTCTGGGTTGGTGCCATCGGCTTGATTATCCTCACTACCATCTTCACCGTATTCGGTGGTATGAAGGGTGTGATGACATTGTCAACCATCCAGACTCCTATCCTCGTCATCGGTTCTTTCCTCGTACTCTTCCTCGGTCTCTCTACCCTCGGCGGTGGCAGCATCTCTGCCGGTTGGGCCGACATGATGGATTACTGCGGCAAGCTGAACAATGGTTATGGTACAACCCACATGTTCCACTGGGAGGCAGGTGACTCTATGTATCAGGATTATCCTGGTTTCGTAGTATTCATCGGTGCAACCATCATCGGTTTCTGGTACTGGTGTACTGACCAGCACATCGTTCAGCGTGTACTCGGTCAGGTTCCTGGCGAGAGCAACGTAGAGGTTATGAAGCGTGCCCGCCGCGGTACTATCGCAGCCGGTTTCTTCAAGGTACTCCCTTGCTTCATGTTCCTCATCCCAGGTATGATTGCAGCAGCCTTGGCTCAGAAGGGTGCTATCCAGATGAACGAGACTGATGCAGCCTTCGCCATCATGGTAAAGACCGTTCTTCCTGCAGGTATCAAGGGTATTGTAACCATCGGTTTCATCTGCGCACTCGTTGCTTCATTGGCAGCATTCTTCAATAGCTGTGCTACCCTCTTCACCGAGGACTTCTACAAGCCATTGAAGAAGGGCATGTCTGAGGCTCACTACGTACTCGTTGGCCGTATCGCTACCGTTGTAGTTGTAGTTCTCGGTTTCGCATGGTTGCCAATCATGATGAAGATGGATACTTTGTACAACTATCTCCAGGGTATCCAGTCACTTCTGGCACCAGCCATGGTAGCCGTATTTGCAATGGGTATCTTCTTCAAGAAGATTACTCCAAAGGCAGGTGAGTACACTATGATCACCGGTTTCCTCATCGGTATGCTCCGCCTCGTTACCAACGTCATCACTGATACAGGTAAGGCTACAATGGATGGTGCATTCTGGGATTACACCGCATGGTTCTGGCAGACCAACTGGCTCGTATTCGAGTGCTGGTTGCTCGTATTCCTCATCATCTTCATGGTAGTAGTAAGCTGCTTCACACCAGCTCCAAGCAAGGAGCAGGTAGAGGCAATCACCTTCACATCAGACTTCAAGAAGTCTATCCGTGAGAGTTGGAGTGCCTTCGATATTATCGGTACCCTCGTAGTAATCGGCCTCTGCGCAGCATTCTACGCATACTTCTGGTAAAATATTATTCACGTCAGGAGTAAGAAGTGAGGAGTCTGGAATTTTCTCAAAGATCAGACAAAACTGTTTCTGTTGAAAAATCCGTGATTCTTTCTTCTCCTTCTTACTCCTTGATTTTCCTCTCGAAGCTGCTCTATGAAGAGCAAGCAAAAGAACACAACATACATTGAATCATTACATCAAAACAGCAGTAAGACCATGACCCAGTTTTATAATGAATACTCCAAAGTATTAGTATCCGTCGATTGTATCATTTTCGGTTTCGACGGTAGTAACCTCCAGGTACTGATAGGCAAACGCAAGATGGACCCGGGAAGAGGCGAATGGTCACTCTATGGTGGTTTCGTTGGCGCAACAGAAAATCTCGAAGATGCTGCCAACAGAGTCATCCTGGAACTTACTGGAATGAAAAACCTCTATATAAGACAAGTAGGAGCTTTCGGCCGCATCGACCGTGACCCAGGTGAGCGAGTTATCTCTATCGCCTATTGCACTCTCATCAATGTGAAAGACTATGATGACAGCCTCCGTGTAGAACACGGATTGGAATGGGTTAGTCTGAACGAACTTCCAGAACTTTACTCAGACCACAAACTCATGATCCGCAACGCTATCGCACAGATACGCCGCCGCATCAATCATGAGCCATTAAGCTTCAAACTCCTCCCAGACCTCTTTACGCTGACACAGCTTCAGCATGTATTCGAGGCAGTAATAGGCGAAGAGATTGATAAGCGCAACTTCCGCAAACGCGTGAAGGATATCGACTTCATCGAGAAAACAGAACTCATCGATAAAGTCAACTCGAAACGAGGCGCCGCCCTCTACCGCTTCAACAAGAAAGCATACGAGGAAGACCCATCGTTCAATTTGAAATAGAATAAACAACTTAAAACAAAAAAAACTATGTTAGAAGAATTAAAAGAAAAAGTGTTCAAGGCAAACCTTGATCTCGTTAAGCACAACCTCGTGCTCTTTACATGGGGTAACGTGAGTGGCATCGACCGCGAGAAAGGTCTGGTTGTCATCAAACCATCAGGCGTCGATTATGACACCATGAAGGCTAGCGATATGGTAGTAGTAGACTTGGAAACAGGTAAGGTAGTAGAAGGCGATCTGAATCCATCATCTGATACACCAACCCACTTGGTTCTCTACCGCGCATTCCCAGAGTTGGGTGGCGTAGTTCATACTCACTCTACTTATGCTACCGCTTGGGCACAGGCTGGCTTGGACATCCCTAATATTGGTACAACTCATGCTGATTACTTCCACGATTGCATCCCTTGCACTGATGCGATGACAGAGGATATGATGGCAGAATATGAGCACAACACAGGTGTTGTCATCGTTGACCGTTTCAAGAAAGATAACATCAACCCAGTTCATACTCCTGGCGTATTGGTTAAGAACCATGGTCCTTTTACATGGGGTAAGGATGCTGACCAGGCTGTTTATCACGCAGTAGTAGCTGAACAGGTGGCCAAGATGGCTTTCATCTCATTCTCTGTGAATCCAAACACCACCATGAACCCATTGCTCGTAGAGAAGCACTTCAACCGCAAGCACGGTCCTAACGCTTACTATGGACAAAAAAAGCACTAATTAAAGGGTGTTTCAAATAAAGATATTAGATAACATTAACAATAACAATTAATACAACAAACAATCATGATTAAAGCATTTGAAAATTTAGAGGTATGGTTTGTAACTGGTGCACAGCTTCTTTACGGAGGCGAAACAGTTAAGATAGTTGATGGTCACTCAAAGGACATGGTAGATGGTCTGAACAACAGTGGCATCATCCCAATCAAGGTAGTTTACAAGGGCACAGCTAACTCTTCTGCAGAAGTAGAGGCCGTCATGAAGGCTGCCAACAACGATAAGAAGTGCGTAGGTATCATCACATGGATGCACACCTTCTCTCCAGCTAAGATGTGGATCAAGGGCTTGCAGGCTCTCGAGAAGCCTCTCCTCCACTTCCACACCCAGTACAACGCAGAGTTGCCATGGGACACTATCGACATGGACTTCATGAACCTCAACCAGTCAGCTCACGGTGATATTGAGTTCGGTCACATCTGCTCTCGCATGCGCATTCCTCGCAAGGTAGTAGTTGGACACTGGAAGAGCGCTGAGGCTCAGAAGAAGATTGCTATCTGGGCACGTGTTGCTGCAGCCGTTGCTGATGCACACAATGTACGTTGCCTCATGTTCGGTATGAACATGAACAATGTTGCTGTAACAGATGGTGACCGCGTTGAGTTCGAACAGCGTCTCGGCTATCATGTTGACTACTATCCAGTTTCTAACCTCATGGAATATTGGAAGCAGGTTTCTGACGAAGAGGCACTGGCTCTCATTGAGCAATACAAGAAGGAATATATAATCAAGATCGACGAGTCAGGCGAAGAGGTTTATTGGGAGAAAGTGCTCCATGCCGCAAAGGCAGAGATCGCTCTTCGTCGCGTGCTCAAGGAGGAAGGTGCAACAGCCTTCACTACCAACTTCGACGACCTTGGTGAGGCAGACATCACCGATCCTAACTTCATCGGCTTCGACCAGATTCCTGGTCTTGCTTCACAACGCCTGATGGCTGAAGGTATCGGCTTCGGTGCCGAAGGTGACTGGAAGACAGCGTGTCTCTATCGCTCACTCTGGATAATGAACCAGGGCTTGACAAAGGGCTGCTCATTCCTTGAGGACTATACCCTCAACTTCGCTGCCGACCGCACATCTAGCCTCCAGAGCCACATGCTTGAGGTCTGCCCTCTCATCGCAGTCAACAAGCCAACACTCGAAGTACACTTCCTCGGCATCGGTATCCGCAAGGAGCAGACAGCCCGTTTGGTATTCACATCTAAGACAGGTAAGGGTGTTAAGGCAACTGTAGTTGACCTCGGCAACCGTTTCCGTCTCATCGCAAGTGAGGTAGAGTGCATCGAGCCAAAGGCAATGCCTAAGCTCCCTGTAGCTTCAGCTCTCTGGGTTCCACAGCCAACCTTCGAGATTGGTGCAGGTGCTTGGATCCTCGCTGGTGGTACTCACCACAGTGCATTCTCTTACGATATCACTGCTGAGTACTGGGAAGACTTCTGCGAGATTCTCGGTATTGAGTTCGTCAACATCGACAAGAACACAACTATCAGCAGCTTCAAGCAGCAGCTCCGCAACAACGAGATTTACTACATGCTCAACAAGGCGTTGAGATAATTTAAGTGAAGAGTGAAGAACGAAGAGTGAAGAATTCCATTGCTTTTCTCTTTGTTCCTTACATTAAAGAAAGAATCAATAATGAGCGCAAAAACTATTATAGAATCAGGTAAGGCCATTCTCGGTATCGAGTTTGGCTCTACCAGAATCAAGGCTGTCTTGATCGACACCGACAACAACCCTATCGCACAGGGTAGCTTTGAGTGGGAAAACCAGTTGGTTGATGGTCTCTGGACTTACAGCATCGACACAATCTGGAAAGGTTTGCAGGATTGTTATGCCGACCTCCGCAAGAACGTGAAGGCTGAGTACGACTGCGAAATCAAGCAGTTGGCTGCCATCGGTATTTCTGCGATGATGCACGGCTACATGGCTTTCGGTAAGGATGAGAACATTCTCGTTCCTTTCCGCACATGGCGTAACACCAATACAGCCAAGGCCGCAGCTGAACTTTCAGAGCTCTTCCACTTCAACATCCCATTGCGTTGGAGTATCTCTCACGTATATCAGGCTATCCTGAATGGTGAGGACCACATCAACAAGATTGACTTCCTTACCACTCTCGCCGGTTATATCCACTGGCAGCTCACAGGCAAGAAGGTTTTGGGCGTAGGCGATGCATCAGGTATGCTCCCTATCGACTCTAACACCAACAACTACGATGCAGAGATGGTAGCTAAGTTCGATAAGCTCATCGAGCCTAAGAACCTGGGCTGGAAGATTCTCGACATTCTCCCAGAGGTACTGAACGCAGGCGAAGATGCTGGCGTATTGACCGAGGAAGGTGCAAAGAAGCTCGACCCATCAGGCGCACTCCAGGCAGGCACCCCACTCTGTCCTCCAGAAGGTGATGCAGGTACTGGTATGGTAGCTACCAACGCTGTACGTCAGCGTACAGGTAACGTCAGTGCAGGTACATCTTCTTTCTCTATGATTGTATTGGAGAAAGCCTTGAGCCAACCTTACGAAGTCATTGATATGGTGACTACTCCAGACGGCAGCCCTGTAGCAATGGTTCACTGTAACAACTGTACTTCCGACCTCAATGCATGGGTAGGTTTGTTCAAGCAATATCAGGAGTTGCTCGGTGTTCCAGTAGATATGAACGAGGTATTCGGCAAGCTCTACAACCACGCTCTTGAAGGCGATGCTGATTGCGGAGGATTGATTGCTTACAACTATATCTCTGGTGAGCCTGTAACAGGTCTTGCAGAAGGTCGCCCTATGTTCGTACGTTCTGCCAACGACCACTTCAACCTTGCCAACTTCATGCGTGCCAACCTCTATGCTTCAGTAGCTGTATTGAAGATTGGTAACGATGTATTGTTCAAGGACGAGAAGGTACAGGTAGATCGCATCACAGGTCATGGCGGTTTGTTCAAGACCAAGGGTGTAGGTCAGCGCATCCTCGCTGCAGCCATTAACTCCCCTATCTCTGTCATGGAGACAGCAGGCGAAGGTGGTGCATGGGGTATCGCCCTGCTCGCAGGTTATCTCGTTAACAACGAAGAGAAGTTGAGCCTGGCAGATTATCTCGACAAGAAGGTATTTGCAGGCAATACTGGTGTAGAGATTGCACCTACTGCCGAAGATGTAGCCGGTTTTGATAAATATATTGAAACCTACAAGGCTGGTCTTGCTATCGAAAAGGCAGCAATTGAGAACAAAAAGTAAATAAAAGATAAATACGTTTGTGGGGATTCTACCTCCACAAACGTATTATACTAAAAATCGACAACAATTAATAAGAACAATGATGAAGAAACTATTCGCTACCACATTGCTTTCAACAGCAGTTGCATTCTCAGCTCAAGCTCAGGATGTAACAGGAACAATCCATGCCAACCAGGGAACACAGAAAATCAATAAAGAGATTTATGGCCAGTTTGCCGAGCATCTCGGAAGTTGTATCTATGGTGGTCTTTGGGTAGGTCCTGATTCTAAGATTCCTAACACTCAGGGTTACCGCAACGACGTGCTCCAAGCCCTCAAGGACCTGAAAGTACCTGTATTAAGATGGCCTGGAGGATGCTTCGCTGACGAGTATCACTGGATGGATGGTATCGGTCCACGTGAGAAGCGACCAAAGATGCAGAACAACAACTGGGGTGGAACCATTGAGGACAACTCTTTTGGTACACACGAGTTTCTGAATCTCTGCGAGATGTTGGGTTGCGAGCCTTACATCAGCGGTAACGTGGGTTCCGGCACTGTTGAGGAATTGGCAAAGTGGGTGGAATATATGACCAGCGATGGAGATACTCCTATGGCAAAACTCCGCCGACAGAACGGCCGCGACAAGGCCTGGAAGGTAAAATACCTCGGTGTTGGTAACGAAAGTTGGGGCTGCGGTGGCAACATGCGTCCTGAGTATTATTCAGATCTCTTCCGCCGCTACTCTGTTTATTGCCGCAACTATGACGGAAACCAGCTCTATAAGATTGCATCTGGAGCGAGCGATTACGATTATAACTGGACTAAGGTATTGATGGACCGCATCGGCAACCGTGCCAACGCCATCTCTCTACATTATTATACAGTAACAGGCTGGACAGGCAGCAAGGGTTCTGCCACCAAGTTCAACAATGAGGATTACTACTGGACCATGGGCAAGGCGCTCGGCATAGAAGATGTCATCAAGAAGCACGAGGCTATCATGGACAAGGCTGATCCAAAGAAGCAGGTAGCCCTCCTCGTTGACGAATGGGGAACCTGGTGGGATGAGGAGCCTGGCACTATCAAGGGCCACCTCTATCAGCAGAACTGTATGCGCGATGCCTTCGTTGCTGCGCTCTCGCTGAATGTATTCCACCGCCATACAGAGCGTGTGAAGATGACCAATATCGCACAGATTGTCAACGTACTCCAGTCAATGATCCTGACAGATACAAAGGGAACAGGTCACATGGTTCTGACTCCAACCTATCATGTATTCAACATGTACAAGGACTTCCAGGAGGCAACCTATCTCCCAATGGATGTAAAGTGCGACTCTATGGATGTTCGCGGCGATGATCACGCAAGAGATGGAAGAAAGATTCCATTGGTATCTACTTCAGCAGCCAAGAAGGCAGATGGAACCATTGTGGTTGCTCTTGCCAATGTCAGCCTTGACAAGGCTCAGCAGGTAGAGTTTAATCTGGATGGTGCAGCTGCTCCGAAAACTGTAACAGGACAGATTCTTTCCTGCAACAAGGTGAGCGATTACAACGACTTCGCACACCCGGATGTAGTGAAGCCTGCAGTTTTTAAGGATGCAAAAGTAAAGAAAAACACCCTTAAAGTAAAAATTCCTGCAAAATCTATCGTAGTTTTGAAAATAAAATAGTATTTTTGAAGGCGAAAAAAGGAAGTATCCTTCTTTTGAGTAGCCTTCAGAGCTAGAAAAACAAGAATATTTCAGCAGAAATAACAACAATAATAAATATAAAATTATGAACGACATTAAAGTAATGAATCATGCAGCTGATAACATCCGTATCTTGGCTGCTTCAATGGTAGAAAAGGCAAATTCCGGTCACCCAGGTGGTGCTATGGGTGGTTCTGACTTCATCAACGTGCTCTTCTCTGAGTACCTGGTTTATGATCCATCAGATCCAACATGGACAGGTCGTGACCGTTTCTTCCTCGACCCAGGTCACATGAGTCCAATGCTCTATGCAGGTTTGGCTTTGCGTGGTTTCTTCTCAATGGAAGACCTCAAGCAGTTCCGCCAGTGGGGTTCTGTAACTCCTGGTCACCCAGAGCTCGACCTTGAGCGTGGTATCGAGAACTCATCTGGTCCTCTCGGTCAGGGTCATGCCCTCGCAGCTGGTGCAGCTGTTGCAGAGAAGTTCCTCGAGGCTCGTCTGGGTTCAACCATGATGCAGCACAAGATCTACGCATACATCTCTGATGGTGCTGTAGAGGAAGAGATTTCTCAGGGTGTTGGTCGTATCGCCGGTAACCTCGGTCTGAACAACCTCATCATGTTCTACGATTCTAACGACATCCAGCTCTCTACAGAGTGTGGCGTTGTAATGAACGAGGATACAGAGATGAAGTACAAGGCTTGGGGCTGGAATGTCATCAAGATCAACGGTAACGACGTAGCTCAGATTCGTGAGGCGCTCGATGCTGCCCAGAAGGAGCAGGACCGTCCTACCCTCATCATCGGTAAGACCGTAATGGGTAAGGGTGCTCTCCGCGCAGACGGCACAAGCTACGAGGCTTGCATCAATACTCACGGTGCTCCTCTCGGTGGCGACGCTTACGTTAATACCATCAAGCACCTCGGTGGTGATCCTGAGAATCCATTCGTTATCTTCGACGATGTAAAGGAAATCTACGCTAAGCGTGCTGAGGAGTTGAAGAAGATCGTAGCTGAGCGCAAGGCTGCAGAGGCTGAGTGGCGCAAGGCTAACCCAGAGAAGGCTGCCCAGATGGATGAGTGGTTCAGCGGCAAGGCTCCTAAGGTAGACTGGAGCAAGGTTGAGCAGAAGGCTGGTTCAGCTACACGTGCAGCATCAGCTGCCTGTCTCGGTGTTTTGGCAGAGCAGGTTCCTAACATGATCTGTGCTTCTGCTGACCTTTCTAACTCTGATAAGACAGATGGTTTCTTGAAGAAGACCAAGAGCATCGTTCGTGGTGATTTCTCAGGTGCTTTCTTTCAGGCAGGTGTTGCTGAGTTGACAATGGCTGATATGTGTATCGGTATGATGCTCCACGGTGGTGTGGTTGCAGCAATGGGTACATTCTTCGTATTCTCTGATTATATGAAGCCAGCTGTTCGTATCGCTGCCCTGATGCAGGTTCCAGTGAAGTTCATCTGGACTCACGATGCATTCCGCGTTGGTGAGGATGGACCTACTCACGAGCCAGTTGAGCAGGAGGCACAGATCCGCTTGATGGAGAAGTTGAAGAACCACGCAGGTAAGGACAGCGTTCGCGTATTCCGTCCAGCTGATGCTGACGAGACTACAGTTTGCTGGAAGCTCGCTATGGAGAATGTTGAGACTCCTACAGCTTTGATCTTCTCTCGCCAGGGCATCGCTAAATTGCCAGAGGGAACAGACTATGAGCAGGCAGCCAAGGGTGCTTACATCGTAGCAGGCAGCGACGAGAATCCAGACGTTATCCTCGTAGCTAGCGGTTCTGAGGTTTCTACATTGGAGGCTGGTTGCGAGGCTTTGCGTGCCGACGGCATCAAGGTTCGCGTGGTAAGTGCTCCATCAGAGGGCTTGTTCCGCGGTCAGAGCAAGGAGTATCAGGAGAGCGTATTGCCAAAGAACGCTAAGATCTTCGGTATGACTGCCGGTCTTCCTGTAACACTCCAGGGTCTCGTAGGCGCTAATGGTAAGGTTTGGGGTATGGAGAGCTTCGGTTTCTCAGCTCCTTACAAGGTACTTGATGAGAAGCTCGGTTACACAGGCGAGAACGTTTACAAGCAGGTAAAGGCTTTCTTGGCAGAGGCTTAATTAGCATAAACTAAACAGGAGTTGGAAGCTGGAGTTGGAGATTTTGCCGGATGGCAGATTTCCATTTCCGGCATCCGACTCCTTTCACTCTTTTAACATTAACCTTGTGAAGGATAAGGGTTTACCCCGTTTTCTTCACTTAAAAACTTAAGTATTATGGAAGTAAAGACAGTTGGTATTGCATGCGATCACGCAGGTTTTCCATTGAAGCAATTTGTATTGGAATATTTGGAAAAGAAGGGTTATCCTGTAAAGGATTATGGTACATACAGCGATGCGAGTGTAGACTATCCTGACTTCGGTCATGCTCTTGCTAAAGGCATTGAGAGCGGCGAAGTATATCCAGGTATCGGCATTTGCGGCAGCGGCGAAGGTATCGCCATGACATTGAATAAACATCAGGGTGTACGTGCCGGATTGGCATGGTGCAAGGAGATTGCTCATTTGGTTCGTCAGCACAACGATGCCAACGTATTGGTACTTCCAGGTCGTTTCGTAGACAACAAGACCGCCGAGGCTATTCTCGACGAGTTCTTTGCCACAACATTCGAGGGTGGCCGTCACGAGCGTCGCGTCAAGAAGATTCCTGTTCAGCAGTAAAGTTCTGAATGGATAAAAAAGAATTAAGGCTGAGTCATCGCATGATGGCTCAGCCTATTTTTATGGAAAGGCAGACTGTCTTTCAACCTAAGAAATCTTTAAGCCATAACACCATTATCATAGAGATATTCCGGAGCAATATCAGCTCCATTATACCAGAAGATAGTTTGGTCTAGTCCGAATTGAACGAACTTTTTCTTGTCCTTCAATTCTGCAAATGCCGGATATTTCAACAGAGGCTGCAAATCAACCTTCTTCGTCACTCCGTCATTAAATGTACAAAGAAGAGTATAATCTCCTAAATAATCTACATCTTTAACTGTTAGTATCATAATCTTCAATTTTTAACGTTGTACTGCTATTTAATTGGCTTTATTAATTCTCCTTTGAGAATCTTTTTCATGATACCATCACTTATTGCTGCTTCTGTCTGATATTCTGCTATTCTTCCAATTAAATTGAAGAGATCATGAATATCTTCGTTCGAGCATACTTTACGATAATAGGCATAACGATGATACTTAAGCCATTGTTCTATGATGTTGTAACCTGAGGCTTCAAATCGCAAGATGGTGTCAGAAACACCGACGGAAACAATTGCAGATTCATGTTCGTCAAGAAGGATGATTTTTCCTTCTGATATCTGATAATCAGACAGTTTAAACTCCTGATAATTGTTAGATGAAACATTTTCTAATACAGTTATCAATGTAGATTCCTTAGCTTTGTATTCCTTGCGTTCTATATTTGCCATATTCTTTCCTACTTTCGCCATTGATTCAAACAATGATTTGTCAGAAGTTATTGGAATAGATGCCCATTCCCCAGCAACCGTATGCAACTTACCTTCAAATGCCTTCATATAGAAGTTGGAATTCAAAGATGCATAGGAATAGTAAACAATCTCATCTGTCAACTGGTTAACAGATTCCCCAAATATTGCAACAAGCCGTTGAAGCAAATTCTTATTAATATTAGTAACGGCTTTACCTTCCCATTCTTTTCCTCCAGCTTTGTACTCTGGGAAACGATTGCAGAAGATGTGAGCATTCCCGCGTGTGGCGAGATCATTATCAGGAATATACCAACAGAAAGATGAGAATTTCTTGATTACAGGACTTATATCTGCAGGTGCTGGAGCAACTGCGAAACCAAAAACTCCCTCATCGCTGTAGGCGGCTTGTACCTCCGGACGTTCACGCATCCCCCCTCCTGGCGTATTCCTCAAAGCATCCATTAAAGAATTATCTAATATTAAACTTGCAGTAAGGAACGGTCGAAAGGAATAATCAACAATCCTCATATCACTATTCGCAAGGGCTTTTTTAACCTCATGCGTAAGTTTCTTCTGTGCAGGTGGTTTCATTTGACCTTTGTACCAACAATCCTTAATTTGCTCGTATGTATTGTTTTCGTCAGCAATGAAACGGCTACGTCTTTTCAATGTACCCTTAGAAAAATGCACAAGCAGATGTGTAGGTGCAAGTTTTAATCCAGAGCAATCACGATCAAAGATGGCAGGTTCATATTCTGACTTCAAATGCCAGAACTTAGAATACAACTCTTCATTAACATCTAATGTAGGCTTGAAAAGGTATCTCTTGCCTATTTTAACATCTTCCCAATCAGCCAAATCGACATTTGCATTAAAGAATTCAATCTTTTCACGTTTGCTGAGTGGATAAATACATTTGTAGTGAATATGAGGAATTGATAAATCCAGTTCTCTAAGCGTACCAACAAGCAACAATCTTCCTTGAAGCGTATTGAATAGGTTTTCTGCATTATGACCTGCTCGATTATCAACATCAAAATCTAATACCCAC
The DNA here is from genome assembly GCF_025151535.1 of Segatella copri DSM 18205. Taxonomy (NCBI): domain Bacteria; kingdom Pseudomonadati; phylum Bacteroidota; class Bacteroidia; order Bacteroidales; family Prevotellaceae; genus Segatella; species Segatella copri. Next base: position 861,826 of record NZ_CP102288.1, on the reverse strand, counting down.
ATTTCGCTAACATGTTCTACCAAATACTTTCGGGCGTTTACAAATGATTCGTTCTGCGCAAACGTGGATGGAAGAACAAGTGCGAAGATGGAAGGACGACTCTTCTCTGCCTTAAACAGACACCAACGCAGAAACTTAGTCATTTCGTTTGCCAATTGCTTCTGTTTGTTTGAACGCCCCTTACGAACTTTCGGACGGAAATCGTTCATAAGTTTTGCAATAATCTTTCCCTCGTTGTTGATGTCAACAGAATCAGAACAAGGTGGATTACCAATTATGATAGTCAACGGTGGTTCTGAGAGTTTCTTGGCTTTTCGTTGTTCATTCAAAAAAAAGGTGGAAACGACATCGCTTGCTCTTCCTTCTATATGTGTTTGTTTGAAAGTAGAATCACTCAACGTATTTGTAAGAACAACTACAATATCAGTATTGTCGGTAACGTCTAACATTGAAATACGATAGTTGGCTAAAGCATATGGAACAGGTAAAATCTCAAATCCAATAATCTTAGAGCCTTCAAGAAGGGGCATCTTGTTGAGAACAGCTTCGATAAATGTGCCAGTACCACAGCAAGGATCAACAACCTTGATGGCTTTATCACGTACATTTTCTCCTGGCAATACAGACGGCAGGATTGCATCAACAAACTTTGCTGCGTACTCTGCCAATGGCATAGGGGTATACCATGCCCCAAAGTCATTTCTTGTCTTGCCATCGTAAGCAGCAAGAAATGACTCATAGAGTTCATGAAAATTAGGAGTGGTAATCTGATGCTCCGACAAGCGAATGCAAGAAAGCATGCGTCTAGTATTGTCATACCAAATACCTATTTTACTGAATGGGGAATTAAGTTCATCTGCAAGTGCATTTACAAGGGTTTTGAAAGGTTGTAGACGTAAAGCTTGTGTCTTAAATGAAGGTGAATTCCAAAAGACCTGTAACTTTTGGTACTTATCGGCTGGTGTGATGTCCTTTTCGTTTACATAACGATGGGCATAAAGTAAGCCAAATGCAAGTATTTGTGCAACAAATCCTGCAAATGTATGATTATCGGCAAGCGACTTGTCATGACTCTTAGCGGCTACATCCCACAAATGCTTCAACGAAATGATTGTTTTTCTTTCAGTTTCATTTTCTGCCTCATCTTCATTAATGTCGAGGATTCCTTCTAAATCCTCACAAAGGTGCTTAGCACGTTTAGACAATTCGGCAACAAGTTGTTTCTCACTAATAGTTCTGAACCCTTCCTTTTTGAAAAAATTCTTGAACATAGGGAATATGTCCGAATTTAATTCTGGCGCATTCCAATTGATAGGCTTTTTACAGACAGATATAAGAGATGATGTCTTATTGGGATAATACACAATGAAGTCGATCCCATCTGTAAGAATCACCGGATTGCCCAAATACAGATAACGCTTTACCTGTCTTTCATAATCGACAGGATTAAGAACAACATTTGGATTGAAGCTCTTTGCTTCTACATAACCATAGATTCCCATTGTGTCCTTATTGCAGAACAACCAATCAGGACGACCATATTTTCCTTGCTGACGAGGCTCAAAGATTCTATCAATCTTACGATCTATGAATCCAGACATCTGCACGAGAAAATCATCTAATGCTGGACGAAACGAAAGCTCCGGTGTAGCATTACCTGTGGCAATAGCTGTTTCGTAGTCATTGCCAAGTCGCTTTACATATTCTGCTAGTATTTTATTCAATTGTTCCATTTGTCAAGACATTTTTTTATTTGTAATCCTACTGCCATAGCCATAGCTACTGGAACAGCGTTGCCTATTTGGCGTGCTACTTCAACTTTATTTCCCACAAAAACAAAATCTGCGGGGAACGTTTGCAGTATAGCCCCCTCGCGTAGTGAAATACTTCGGTTCTGTTCAGGATGCCCAAACATCCCACGTGTGAAACTATCAAAGCGTGCAGTTATAGTAGGAGCAACATCATCCCACGGCATTCTACCATATACATTTCTATGCCCAATTAATTTAGAACTTACCTTATGACAATCTGCAAGTAGTTCAGGAGGAAGAAAATCGCGACCTTGCCCAGGTTTAAGTGCCTGCAATCGCGCAATATTTTTTGCAGACAACCTATCTCTACGATGCAAGGAAATGTGCGGATGATCGCTTCCATCTTCAGGCGGTTCTGGAAGATATGCAATTGCTTCTCTTACCGTGATTTTATGTTCTTGTGGCTTTGGATATTCAAAGAGTGGAATTTTATGATCCTTCCTCTCACCAACTATTACAACCCTTTTCCTGCGCTGAGGGACGCCATAATCTTGTGCATCGAGTATCTTTTCATGAATGAAATATCCACTTTTCTCAACCTTTTCCAGGGCACTATGCAGAATATTTTTACCTCTTTTACCTTCTATACCAGGAACATTCTCGAGTATGAACATCTTTGGCCGAATAGCAATAACCTTGCTGATATACTCCTCAACAAGATGATTACGTTCGTCAAGGTCTGCTCCGATTCTTTGGACAGAAAAGCCTTGGCACGGAGGACCGCCGGCTAACAAATCAAGTTCGCCAGATTTGAGGTTTAGCGATTTCAACAGCTCTGCTGTTTCTACGTCATAAATATCACGCGTTTCTGCTTTATGATTTTTAAAATACTCAGGGTTCGCTTTTATGGTAGCTATCGCTTTTGCCTCAATATCAAAACTATAGAGAATATCAAAGCCTGCCTGAATTAGACCAAGGCACAATCCACCTGCCCCGCAGAAGCAATCTATGCATTTATATTTTTTATTCATTGTTTTCTTGCGTTTTAATTGTTAATGCTATTTGTGTGGCAATTGCTAATGCTAGTAGAGGGGGAACGGCTTCTCCGATTTGCTTAAAGGCGTCTCCCAAACTACCATTCCAAAGATAACCATCAGGAAAACTTTGCAAGCGAGCGACTTCACGTATGGTCAATCCTCTGTTCTGTTCAGGATGGGAGTATCTACCACTTGCCGGATTTCTGGCATATTGTGTGATAGTTATAGAGGGTTTATCCCATCTTAATCGTCCGTAAACATCGCTAAAGCCATTTACTTTGTCCAAACATTTTGGACCAACCCCTTTGGGGCGACTTCCACCATCATGGGGTACTTGTGCTATTACATCAATTGTACTTTGTTTATGGGTCGAGCAACGATGGTACCTATCAACCATTGGAATTTGGTGTCTTGCATCCACATGTGGTAAATCGGCAATAGCATCACGTACTGTCTTGTATTCCTCTACGGATAGCATTTCGTCAGGCAGTACAAAATTCTTATATTTTGAAGCTACAATTATAGCTCTAATTCTTGCTTGAGGAACACCAAATCCTGCAGCATTGTAAACCCGTTGGACCACATAATAGCCGTTCTGGATGAACACGTTTTTAGCTTCCTCGTAGTGCATCTTATATTTGCCAGTAAGAATTTCTGGCACATTCTCCATAACCACAAAATCAGGATTAAGATTTACAGCAATGTCAGAGAAGTAACCAATTAAAGTGTTTCTTTTGTCTTCTGGCTTATCGCTATCCTTTTTGCGATGAGCGGAAAAGCCTTGACATGGAGCGCATCCAATTACTACTAAAGGACGTTTTTTATTTATCTTGAAGGTTTGTTGAACCACATTTGAATTTGGTGATATGGTTGTAATGTCAGCGTTCATCACAGGAGTTCCATAATTCAACTCATACGTCTTTAATGAAGTACTATTGATATCCACACCACCTATGATTCGGAAGTACTCCTGCAAAGAGGCAAATCCTAAAGACATTCCACCACCGCAACAGAAAAAGTCAATTACATCAAAAGCTGCCTCAGAAGTTCTTTTCGCCTGAGGCTGCCATTGGTTGAGAGACTCCTGCCCCTTACGAAATAGCTGTGTAAATGTATAATTTGACATTATTCTTTAAGATAAAGTGAAACAATTAGCAGTAGCCCTATTACAAATTAGAGGTTCAATCCTCTTCTTTTGTATTGTTGAGCAAACTTCTTACGTCAACATCTAATATTTTTGCGATTTTGTTCAAAGTAACCAAGTCTGGCTGAATACTATTACTACACCATTTACTAACAGTACAATTTGATTTACCCAACTGTCCTGCAAGCCATTTGCCAGTCTTGCCACATTCCACAAGCACAACTTTTAGTCTGTTGAGATTTGTCATATCGAATCAAATGTTTTAATTTTGATGCAAAAGTAATAAAATTCTATGAGAAATACGATTGTTGTCCTTGCAAAATCATACCGTAAATCTTATTTATAAATAGTCCAATCAAACAAATACCATTAAAAGCCTGTAAAACCCATTAAGATTTCACACCATTCGATTTTCATTTTCTGTATACTTCAATTCAACAAACTCCCAAAATCGAGAAAATGCCAGATTTAACCTAAGGATACTAACACCCTCTCTTTTAAAAGAAAGTTATAACGCAATCTGTTTGAATTGTATTTACTCTACATGGATGCTTCTTACTAATCTTTTGCATATCTACAAAGATTATAAAAGTTTAGCAAGGGCGTACAGAAACTACCTTTGCCACATGTCCCTCAGGAATTCCTGGTACTACTATCGAATAGCTAACAGGATATTTCTTTTCAAACTCCTCAATAGGAAGAGTGAATATTTTTAATTTCTTTTCCTTCATAATTTACTCCTTTCTTCAATAGCATATCAAACTAAGCCATTCTTCTTCAACAAATCTGTCAATTCTTTCCCCTTTATAGTACTCCGCTCCGATTTATCATAAATATAAAGCAAGCCGAGACCATCCTTTATATCGGCTAACACAACTGTTATAATACGGGCACCGCCACTTTTACCAGTTCCTTTCGATTTAATAGCCATACGAACCTTACGCAAGCCGCCACCTAAATCTGCACCCAAAGAGGGGGAAGAACTTAACTCATTCATCAATTCCTTCAAATCAGATTTAAACGACTTATAGCGCTTATTCAATCGTTTAGCTTCCTTTTCAAAAGAAGGGAAAGTAAATATCTTACAACTCATTCAGCACGTCCTCCAATGGTTTAAGCTCTAGCTTTCCTTCACGATAGGACTTCAGCTCATGGAGGGCATTGTCGAAACCCGAGAGTATTTCTTCTTTAGTCATACAAGGCTCTTCTTGAACCATACACGCCTCATTTGCCTCTTTATTTGCAAAGAGGTTTCTTATCCTATCCAAAAGATGGATATCTTGTGTATTAAGCACCTGACGAATAATATCATTCTGTGCTGCTTGTATATTTAATGCTGTCATACAAAATCCTTTTTAAAAATTTGCTTTCTAAATACCGAATATCACTTATTTCATGCAAAAATACACAGAAGTTTTCAAAATACCAAATATTTTCTGGCAAATCTATAAAAAAGCTGGTATTTCCTTTGATTTTCAGCGAATTATTAGTATTATTGCATTATTAAATACACGCAAGCGTATGATATCAAAGGATAATGCGTAAGATACAATCGCAGAATACGGAAGAAGTTGTCGGAAAAGACAGATGAAGTTGTCGGAAAAGATAGTATAGGTTCCTGGAGAAGTAAGTTCCGTAGGCCGCACAACAGCTGTTGTGCGCTTGCATAACAGCTGATATGCGCTCGCACAACACCTGTTGTGCATGCGCAGACCAGCTGATGGGCGCCTACAGCAAACCAACATTAGTCACAGATGGTTTTATCTATCTGTTTTGTAAAAACTTATAACCGGATTTTTGATATTGATTACTATACAATCTAGAGATAGAAATAGAGCTATTAAGCACTTCATTTGCCATATTACCTGTTTTTCTATAAGAGAAAAATCTATAGTTGTACGACTATAACCCCTATAGTCGTACAACTGTAGAGCTATGGTTGTACAACTATAACACCTATAGTCGTACAACCGTAGAGTTATGGTCGTACAACTATAGGTCATTTAGCCGTACAACTAAAGAATCTGTGCAAAAGCCGTTTACCAACAATCACATAACTTCCTGTTTATCAAGATATTGTGATTTTCTGTCATATTTTCAATATTCACAGCAAAATAAAAGCAGGATGAAAATACGGGAATCTCAGCTGGGTATTTGTCAAAAAAACTATAGTCATATTCCGATCAATACTTTGGTAAAACTGAGAACAATTCACTATCTCAAAGAAACAAAAAAAGGGATGCCACGCTAGGTGACATCCCCCTATGAGAATCAAATACTTTTGAAGCTTAAACTTTACTTGCTCTCAGCCTCAGCCTGCTTGGTCTCTGCTGCGTTAGGACCATAGTAGCCATAGTAAGCCTGGTAACGGGTGTAACCCCAGTTAGCCTGAGCCTTCTCTGGATCGAGCTGCTTAGCCTTGTCGAGAACCTTGATAGCCTCCTGGTAAACAACCTTGCGGCCGTTAGGATCCTGCAAGTTACCAGCCTTGCTGTTGTAGCAAGCACCCAGATAAGTAAGAACAACTACGTTATCCTCCTTTGCAGCAAGAGCCTGCTTCAAACACTTGATAGCGTTGTCAGCATCGTTCTTCTGGATATACATCATACCCTTGTTGGCAAGAGCTACGAAGTTGTTAGGGTTCTTTGCAATAGCTGCGTCCAAAAGTTCAGTCTGCTCCTTCTCCATCTTCAATGAAGTGTACATAGAGTTCAAACCATCGAGAACAACCTCATTGGTCTCGTCCTTTGCAAAGATGTCCTTGAGCTTGTTAACATAGGCAAGAGAATCCTCGTGAGTCTTCAAGCCGTCCTTCATCACATAGAGCTTGAGGTTGAGGGCATCCTTAGCCTCCTTCTCACTCTTCATGGCGATGTCGCAATACTTCTCGCAACGGGCAACATCCTTAGCCTGGTATGCATAACGGGCTGCAAAGAGAGCAACCTGACCGATATACTCATTCTCGCTATCCTTCTGCTTCTGGTCTATAGAAGCGAAGAGAGGCTCATTGTCTGTATCGAGGAATGTACCCCAATACTTCAATACCTCATCAGCCTTACTGTTCTGAGCTGCAGTCTGACCCGCATTAACGAGCTGAACACGAGCACCCCATACACGGCTAGCGTTGTTGTTAAACTTAGGAGCAACCTTACCCTTAGCGTTAGGAAGCTGGTCGTACTTGTAGCACTCAATAGCATTGATCAATGCATTGTAAGCGCCCTCAGACATAGCAACCTCGTCAACCGGGTCGTTCTTCTTCATGATCTGATTGGTCTGCTGGATGCTCTGCTGGTCGTTGAACTGCTTCATAGCGAGATCAACGAGCTTGTTGTAAGCCTTGGCCTTCTCTGCATCGTTAGCCATCTGACCCAAATTCTGCTTAACCAAAGCCTCAGCCTCGGCATAAGACTTAGCCTTCATGACAGCCTTGAGAGCGTCACTGTCGCCTGCGAATGCTGATGTGGCACCTAGTACCATCATTGCAGCTACTAAAAACTTTTTCATTTTTCTTAATGAGTTTAAAAGTTGTTGTTATTTATTTTTACGCGTCTTTTCTTTTATTCGAAATCTACGTTGCCCGAATCGGTATCCTCAGCTTCAGATGCTTCGTCAGCGAGATGAGCCTCAGCCTCGGCAGCCTCTTCGGCAGTCTTGGCACCAACGGTATCATTCTCTATCTCCTCGCTCTTCTTTGCCCAAGCAGAACGGCTCTCCTCTTCTACAGAAGCCTCGAGCTCAGAACTCATCACCTTGCATACGCTGGCAATGACATCATTCTTCTTGGCAAGGTTGATGAGGCGTACACCCTGGGTAGCACGGCCCATGACACGGCAATCGGCTACGGCAAGACGAATCACGATACCACTCTGGTTGATAATCATGAGGTCGTTATCATCGGTTACGTTCTTGATAGCTACCAGTCGACCGGTCTTGTCGGTAATATTCAGTGTCTTCACACCCTTACCGCCACGCTTGGTAACGCGGTAATCGAGTACGTCAGAACGCTTACCATAACCCTGCTCGCTCACTACCATCACGGTTTCCTTCTCAGGATCGTTGACAACAATCATACCTACTACGGCATCATCACCCTCATCGAGGCGCATACCACGAACACCGGTAGATGTACGGCCCATTGTACGAATCTCGTTCTCGTCGAAACGGACAGCACGACCATTGCGGTTGGCAATAATCAGCTCGTTATGACCATTTGTCAGACGAACATCTACCACCTCATCGCCCTCTACGATGTTGATAGCAATCACACCGTTGGCACGTGGACGGGAATATGCCTCCAGACAGGTCTTCTTCACCGTACCATTCTTGGTAGCGAAGACTACATAATGGTTGTTGATGAACTCAGCGTCGTTCAAGCCTCTGAGGCGGAGGAATGCATTCACCTGGTCATCGCTCTCGATGTTGAGGAGGTTCTGGATAGCACGACCCTTGGAGTTGCGGTCACCCTCTGGAATCTCATAACACTTCAACCAGTAGCAGCGGCCCTTCTTTGTGAAGAACAGCATGGTCTGGTGCATGGTAGCAGGATAGATATACTCGGTGAAGTCCTTATCACGGGTACGGGCACCCTTAGAACCTACTCCACCACGAGCCTGCTCACGGAACTCTGACAATGGGGTGCGCTTGATATATCCGAGATGACTCACGGTGATAACCACTGGGTCGTTTGGATAGAAGTCTTCTGGATTGAACTCATGGTCATCTGGCTTAATCATGGTACGACGTGCGTCACCATACTTCTCCTTCACCTCGTTAAGTTCATCCTTCATTACCTTCTTGCAGAGCTCAGGATCGTTCAGAATCTGGTTCAAGTAGTCGATAGTCTTCATCAACTCGTTGAATTCATTGTGCAACTGCTCCAGACGCAAGCCTGTCAACTGGCTGAGGCGCATATCCACAATGGCCTTACTCTGAAGTTCATCGAGTTCGAAGCGCTTCTCCAAGTTGCGCTGAGCATCAGAAGGAGTCTTGCTGGCTCTGATAATATGTACCACCTCGTCGATGTTGTCGCAGGCAATGATCAAGCCCTCGAGAATATGAGCACGCTCCTGAGCCTTCTTCAGTTCGAACTGGGTGCGGCGGATCGTAACATCATGACGATGCTCTACGAAATACTTCACACACTCCTTCAAGCTCAAAAGACGTGGACGGCCATTAACAAGAGCGATGCAATTCACTGAGAATGAACTCTGAAGAGCTGTCAGCTTAAAGAGTTTGTTCAAAAGAACATTAGCATTGGCATCACGCTTCACATCAACAACGATACGCATACCCTGACGGCCAGACTCATCGTTTACGTTAGCGATGCCATCTACTCGGCCTTCCTTGGCAAGGTCAGCAATAGCCATCACGAGCTGCTCCTTGTTAACGCCATAAGGTATCTCGGTGATAACAATCTTATCATGGTTTTCACTACTTTCAATCTCGGCAGTGGCACGAACCACGATTCTGCCTCGACCCGTTTCGTATGCATCCTTCACTCCCTGGATACCATAGATGGTAGCACCGGTTGGGAAGTCAGGAGCAGGAATATACTGCATCAATCCATCGGTGTCGATGTCAGGATTATCGATATATGCACAGCAACCGTCAATTACCTCACCCAGGTTGTGGGTAGGCATATTGGTAGCCATACCTACTGCAATACCGTTACCACCATTTACCAGAAGATTAGGAATCTTGGTAGGCATCACGGTAGGTTCCTGCAGGGTATCATCGAAGTTGTTGGTCATATCAACCGTTTCCTTGTCAAGGTCATCCATGATATGCTCACCCATCTTGGAGAGGCGGCACTCTGTATAACGCATGGCAGCAGGAGAGTCACCGTCAACAGAACCGAAGTTACCCTGTCCGTCAATCAAGGTATAACGCATGTTCCACTCCTGTCCCATACGCACCAGAGCGCCGTAAACAGAAGAGTCGCCGTGAGGGTGATACTTACCGAGCACCTCACCAACAACACGCGCACATTTCTTATAAGGTTTGTCACTGGTGTTTCCAATACCGAGCATACCGTAAAGAATACGGCGGTGCACAGGCTTGAAACCATCGCGTACATCAGGGAGGGCACGAGCCACGATAACTGACATCGAATAATCGATGTAGCTCGACTTCATCTCCTCCTCAATGTTGATCTTCATGATTCTATCATGATCCATTGTCTGATTTTCGTCCATTTCTTATATTAATGTATTATTGTTTATTCATTACTTTCAAAACGCCTGTTTTCCATCCGGAAATCGCGTTTAAGGGCATTTCCTTGCGTTCTAAGCCGTTTTACCCTTTTGAATTTCCCGACAAAGATACAAAAAAAAATGATACCAAAACGCTTTAGAGGCGAAAAATCGCATTATTTTAGCATTATTTGTATTTTAACAATGCAAAAAAGTTGGCATATCATTTGCTATTATTGAAAATAATGTGTACTTTTGCACTGAAATATTTAAAAATATAAGCAAATATGATAAATCCGTTTTCACATATACAGGACATACTGAAAAGAAGTAGCAAAGAAGCAGCACGCACCATGGGAAGAGAAATCAGCGTGGAGCATCTGATGCTGAGTCTGATCAGCCAGAACGACAGCGATGTCAACAAGCTCCTGAAGGGCGCAGACATCAGTCCGATGGCTTTCAGCGGAGTCCTTAACAGCAAACTGGAAAAGCGTGTGGAAGAAACTCCTGCCGATAACGTGAAGGAGAACACCCACATCCCATTCAGCCAGATAACAGACAGCATTATCAGAGACTCTATCCGCGAGGCAAACAACTACGAGCACTCCAAGATTGTAGAGCCAAGACATCTGCTGCTTGCCATCTTGAGAAATGACAAGAACCCTGTAGCCAACTGGCTGAGTCAACTGGGTTTAAGCTACGACCGTGCCATCGAAATGCTCTATCCTACTGACAAGGATGAAGAGCAGAAGACAGAAGAGCCGAAGGATTTCAAAATGGAACCCCAAACACCAGATTCAGAAATCCCTGATGCTGACAGGCAAGAGGAAGCAGAGAATCTGGAGATGGCAGGTGGAATAGAAGCAGAAGATGACTACAACGAGCAGAACGACATGATGGAAACTGACGAAGAGCCATTCGATATGGAAAAGGACCAGAACCCGATGAGACTGTCTACCCGTCCAAATGGAACTCCGCGCAAAAAGAGCAGCACCCCTACCATCGACAAATTCAGTTTCGACCTGACCAAGGCTGCAGCCGAAGGAAAATTGGATCCTGTCGTGGGCAGAGAGAAGGAGATTCAGCGCGTGCTCGAGATTCTGGGTCGCAGAAAGAAGAACAACCCAGTATTAATAGGTGAACCGGGCGTAGGAAAGAGTGCCATCGTAGAAGGACTGGCACAGCTCATCAACAACCAGGAAACATCGCCTATGTTCTTCAACAAGCGTCTGGTAAGTCTCGACCTGACTGCCATCGTTGCAGGAACCAAATTCCGCGGACAGTTTGAAGAGCGCATCAAGAATGTCATCAAGGAACTGGAGAACCATCCGGAGATCATCATCTTCATAGATGAGATTCACACCATGATAGGCGCCGGTTCCGGCGAAGGAAGCATGGATGCTGCCAACATTCTGAAACCAGCCCTGGCAAGAGGTATCATCCAGTGTATCGGTGCCACCACGCTCGATGAGTATCGCAAGAGCATTGAGAAGGACGGAGCCTTGGAGCGCCGTTTCCAGAAGGTTCTCGTTGAACCTACTACACGCGAAGAGACCCTGCTGATACTGCACAATATCAAGCAACATTACGAGAAGCATCACTGTGTGAGATATACAGACGAGGCTCTCGAGGCATGTGTCAAACTGACAGAGCGCTATATCACCGACCGCCACTTCCCAGACAAGGCTATCGACGTGATAGATGAAGCCGGCTCGCGCGTACATATTAATAATGCAAGTGTTCCTGCTCCATATATCAAGCTGGAAAAAGAACTGAAAAAGATAATCAGCAAGAAGCAGCAGGCTGTAGCAAATCAGAACTTCGAGATGGCTGCCTCATGCAGAGATGCCCAGACCAAGATCGAGAAAGAGATTGAGGACATGAAGGCGCAATGGCAGCAGGGAGAGATTGGCGAATATGTTGAGGTGACAGCCGAAGACATTGCCAACGTTATCAGCATGATGACCGGCGTACCGGCTCAACGCATGGCAGAGGGTGAAAGCAAACGTCTGAAAGATCTGGAACACAACCTGAAGCACAAGGTGATTGCTCAGGATAATGCCATCAACAAGATGGTAAAGACCATTCTGAGGAACCGTGTAGGCTTGCGCGACCCTAACCATCCTATTGGCGTATTCATGTTCCTGGGTCCTACGGGTGTAGGTAAGACCTATCTTGCCCAGAAACTTGCCGAGGAAATGTTTGGTTCGAAAGATTCACTCATCAGAATAGACATGAGCGAATTCTCCGAGAGTTTCAACACCTCACGTCTGGTAGGTGCACCTCCAGGATACGTAGGCTATAACGAAGGTGGACAGCTGACCGAAAAGGTACGCCGCAAACCATACAGCATCGTATTGCTCGACGAAATAGAGAAAGCCAACAGCAAGGTATTCAACCTGCTCTTACAGGTACTCGACGAAGGCAGACTCACCGATGGCAACGGCCGACTCATCGATTTCCGCAACACCATCATCATCATGACCTCTAATGCAGGAACCCGCCAGCTGAAAGATTTCGGCAGAGGCGTCGGCTTTACTTCTGCAGGTATAAAAGGCGGATTGGCGATGGATGAGAAAGACAAGGAGTATGCCCGCAGCATCGTCCAGAAGAGTCTGAGCAAGCAGTTTGCTCCAGAGTTTCTGAACCGCCTCGATGACATCATCACCTTCGACCAGCTGGATCTCAATGCCATCAAGCGCATCATCGACCTCGACCTGGAAGGACTGGTCAAGAGAATAGAAGAACTGGGATTCCATTTCCAGATTACCGAAAAGGCAAAGGAGATGGTAGCCAAGAAGGGATACGATGTACAGTTTGGTGCCCGCCCACTCCGCCGCGCCATCCAGACCTACATCGAAGATTCCGTTTGCGAGATGTTACTCGATGGCACAATGAAGCCAGGCGACACCATCTCGGTAGGCAAAAATTCGAAAAAAGAAGAATTGACATTCAAGAAAGTATAATCTGAAGAGGGACTATCCACTGGCGATAGTCCCTCTTTTATTATGACCCCGGCAAAGTATCTAACGAACTTTAGTTAATAAGAGTTAACCACGAGAAAAGTTTAGGCAATAATTTCTTATTTCAAAAAATATTCATTACCTTTGCATCTGCTTTCGGGCAAAAAGCCATGATGGCTCAGTTGGTAGAGCAACGCATTCGTAATGCGTGGGTCGCGGGTTCGAGTCCCGCTCGTGGCTCTTTCTTGTGAAAGGAGTTAGTATTTTCCTTCGCGAGATTAGCACATCGGTAGTGCACGGGCTTCCCAAGCCTGTGAGGCGGGTTCGACTCCCGTATCTCGCTCAGAACATCAGTAACCCAGGGTTCAGCCCTGGGTTTCTTGTTTTATTAACATCTTTTCAATCTTCTACTACAACAAAATAACTCATTTCGAGTTATTATATAAATTAAACTAAGATAAAAGAATAATAATGAAGAAACATATCATACTTGTACTGGCGCTCGTCCTGTCTTCAGGGCCTCTTTTCGCACAGAGTTCACACATGACCGATGATCAGGTCATGAGCTTTGTAGTGAAAGAACATGAGCGTGGCACAGCCAATTCGCAGATTGTTACCAAACTGATGCAGAAGGGCGTAGACATCTCCCAGATTCGACGTGTACGCAATAAGTATCAGAAGATGTCGCAGCAGAACGAGCTCTACAGCACAACCGCTGCAGGAAATGCAGGCAACAAGAGAATGCGGACCAACAATGGTAAGCAAAGAGAAGATTACCAGGACAAGGAAAAAGAGAAACAGGCTTCAACCTATAGCAATTATCGCATCCAGAGCAAGCAGAACGACAGCTACTACTCATCTTATGATGAAACCAACCCAGATTATGACGATTTCAGCAAGGAAATGAACGCCCTGGTACCCGATACCGCTACCATGGTAAAACAGCTGCAGGCTGAGCTCAACCAGAAGCGCAGTAAGGTTTTCGGCCGTGACATCTTCAATAACAAAGACCTCAGTTTCGAGCCAAATATGAACATCGCTACCCCACAGAACTATCGTCTGGGGCCTGGCGATGCCGTCATCATAGATATCTATGGCGCCTCTCAGAAAACCATCGAGAGCACCGTTTCGCCAGATGGTGAAGTAACCATCGAGGGTTATGGACCGGTCAGCGTTTCAGGCTTAACCGTAGCTCAGGCTAATGCCCGCCTGCGCAATACCGTGGGCAGCAGATACCGTTCAAGCCGCATCAAGCTTACCGTAGGACAGACCAAGACCATCATGGTAAACGTAATGGGCGAGGTTAAGATTCCGGGCACCTATACCCTCTCAGCCTTCGCTACCGTATTCCATGCACTCTACATGGCTGGCGGAACCAACGATCTGGGTACATTGCGAAACATCAAGGTATACAGACACAACAAACTGGTAACGGTTGTTGATATCTACGACTATATTCTGAACGGCAAACTGACGGGTAATGTCCGTCTTGCCGACAACGATGTCATCGTAGTAGGTCCATACGATTGTCTCGTAACCATCGCCGGAAAGGTTAAGCGCCCGATGATTTACGAAATGAAGAAGAACGAGAGCGTCAATTCCCTTCTGAAGTATTCCGGCGGTTTTACAGGCGATGCTTATAAGAAATCAGTAAGACTGAACCGCAAGACCGGCAGAGAACGTGCCGTATATAATATAGAAGAGTTCGACTTCTCCAGTTTCCGTATCGATGACGGCGACTCAATCAGCGTAGACAGCATCCTGCCACGCTACGCCAACACCGTAGAGGTGAAAGGAGCCGTATTCCGTCCTGGCATGTACAACCTGGGCGAGCAGATCAACAGCGTACGCACTCTGATAGAGCATGCCGAAGGATTAACAGAGGAAGCCTTCACCAACCGTGCCGTTATGCACCGCATGAAGTCAGACCGCTCACTCGAAGTAGTAAGTGTAGACATTGCCGGCATTATGAACGGCAAGACTCCAGATATCCCATTGAAGGAAAACGATGTTCTCTTCATCCCTACCCGACAGGAAAAGATTGTAGAGCGCACCCTCACCATCCGTGGCGAAGTGCAGTATCCAGGCGTCTATCAATATGCCGACAATGAGACCCTCGAAGACTTCGTTCTTCAGGCAGGCGGCTTGACCGACAAGGCTTCAACCGTTAATGTAATGGTAAGCCGTAGAGTAATGGATGCCAAGGCTTTACGTCCAGATAGCATTATCGCCAAGACCTACACCCTATCTCTTAAAGACGGCTTCGTTATCGACGGCACCCCTGGCTTCAAGCTGATGCCATTTGATGAAGTAATGATCCGTCAGAGTCCGGCTTATGTAGAGCAGCAGAACGTATCGATTACCGGTGAAGTGATGTTTGCCGGTCTCTATACATTAGACCGTCGCAACGCCCGCCTGAGTGAACTCTTCAAGAAGGCAGGTGGAGCTACCGACCAGGCATATCTCAAGGGAGCCCGCATCATCCGCAAAGCCAACGAACAAGAGAAGCAGCGCATGGAGGCAGTATTGAAGATGCAGCGCGAAGAGATGCAGAAAAATCTTCTGCAGCTAGCCTCCAGCAGCAACAATGCCAGTGCCATCTCGCAGACCTCTAAGGATGTAGAACGCACCAACATAGAGAAGTTCAATGTACCTAGCGAATACCCTGTAGGTATTGATCTTCCAGAAGCACTGGCGAACCCAGGCAGTGATGCCGACATCATCTTGCGCGAGGGTGACCGTCTGGTCATTCCTCAGTACAATGGTACGGTAAAGATCAACGGTGCTGTAATGTTTGCCAATACGGTAGCCTACGAAAAGGGCAAGAAGCCAAGCTACTACATCGACCAGGCAGGTGGTTTTGCCTCAGATGCATTAAAGAGCAAAGCATACATCATCTATATGAATGGCAAGGTAGCCAAGCTCTCTCATGGTGCCAAAGTGCAGCCAGGCAGCGAGATTGTCATCCCAGCCAAGCTGAAGCGCAAGATGAGTACCGCCGAAATGATGAGTATGGGAAGCAGCATGAGCAGCATCGCCGCCATGATTGCTACGATTGCCAATATGAATAAGTAAGAATAATCAAACACCTATAAAAAAGGAGTCATTTTATGAAATATCCTATAGGAATACAAGATTTCGAAAAGCTACGTACAAATGGATATTCGTATGTAGATAAGAGCCGATTCGTGTACAAGTTGGCGACAGAGGGAGAATACTATTTCCTCAGTCGTCCACGCCGATTCGGAAAGAGTCTCTTTCTGTCTACTTTGGAAGCATACTTCCAGGGTAAGAAAGAACTCTTCGAGGGCTTAGCCATATATGACTTGGAAACAGATTGGAAGAAATATCCTATCTTCCATATTGATCTCAACACAGCCAACTTTCGAGAGAAAGATAGTCTGTATACAGTTCTTAATGACTACCTCACAACTTGGGAAAGCAAATATGGAGCCCGTGAGTCAGAAGCCACACTTGCCCTTCGTTTCAAGGGTGTGATAGCAAGAGCTGCGGAGAAAGAAGGATGTGGTGTCGTAATTCTTATAGATGAATACGACAAGCCTATACTCCAAACCCTGCGCGACCCAGAGTTACAGGCAGAACACCGTGCACAGCTGAAAGCATTCTATTCTGTATTGAAGACACAAGACCGATATATCAAGTTTGCATTCCTCACAGGTGTAACCAAGTTTGGCAAGGTTAGCGTGTTCAGCGACCTCAACAACCTGACGGATATCTCGATGGACCACCGCTATATTAGCATCTGCGGAATGACAGAGAAGGAACTGCTTACGAATTTCAAGGAAGGTATCAACGAATTAGCCGAAGCCAATGGCGATACAGAAGAAGCCACAATAGCAAAACTGAAGGCAAGATACGACGGATATCATTTCGAGGAAAATACAGTAGGCATCTATAACCCATTCAGCGTACTGAACACTTTGTCAAGACTTCGCTATAAAGACTACTGGTTTGAGACTGGCACACCAACATTTCTAGTTGACTTGCTGAAAATGCACAACTATCGTTTGCCAGACATGACAAAGGAAAGGGTATCAGACGATGTAATCAACAGCGTGGATTCGCTGTCAACCAATCCGATACCTGTGATATACCAGAGTGGTTATCTCACTATCAAAGGCTATGACGAAAGGTTTAAGAAATATCTGCTAGGCTTCCCGAACAAAGAGGTGGAAGAAGGTTTCCTTAACTTCCTCCTACCGTTATACTGTTCTGCAGGTGATCGTTCCGCCTTTATGGTCGATGAGTTTGTGAAGGATGTTGAAGCAGGACATGTTGAACAATTTATGAATCGGCTTACGGCTTTCTTTGCAGATAACAGCTATCAGGTAGCAGGCGAAGCAGAACTTTACTTCCAAAATGCCCTATATCTCATTTTTAAGATTATGGGATTCCACACACAGGTAGAAATACCGACAAGTGATGGCAGGATGGACGTTCTCATTCAAACTTCCGACTACATTTACATCATCGAATGCAAATTAGATGGAAGCGCCGAAGAAGCTCTGCAACAGATAGAAGTCAAAAACTATGCAGCTCCTTTCGCTATGGATAAGCGAACAGTTGTCAAGCTTGGCATCAACTTCTCCAGCAAAACAAGAGGAGTTGAGAGTTGGAAGCAGCATGAGCAGCATCGCCGCCATGATTGCTACGATTGCTAATATGAGTAAGTAAAGAAATAAAACTATATGATAAAAAAGATATCAATAGAAGACTACAAATCCATCAAAATGATGGAACTGGAACTAAGAGATATAAACGTCCTTATCAGAGCTAATGGCTCTGATAAGAGTAACTTTATATCCTATTTCTTACTTATACATAATCTTTACGAACAAAGGTTATGCAACTATACTATGCAAAATAATGCCGAAGACTTAGTTTATTTCGGTGTAAAGCATACCCAAGAAATCTGTTCTGTTATTAATTGTGAAGAAAGCCAATACTCCTTTGTCTTACAGCCAAGAGTGAATGGGAGTATGTTCGTAACAGAAGAACAATGCAAAGATTTGAATGGTACGATTATCTTCAACCATCGCAATGAAGAGGAAAGCATTTTAGCGGACCTGAGACTTACCCCAAATTATAGATACATAGTGAATGAAGAACCAGAAATGGGTCTTCACCCAAACGCCATGCAAACAGTTCTGCTGCAAGTGATAGCAGTGATGAATGCAGGCTATAAGGTTATTATCTCCACTCACTCTTCTGTTCTACTCGACTTTGCGTGGGCTAACACCCTATTGAAGCAAATACTAGGCAACAAATATTCAGAAGCAATGAAAGAACTATTTGAAGACGATCAAGACCGTCTCTATACAGGTCTTAAGACGAAAGACATAAAGACATTCTATTTTTCTCGCAATGAGAAAAACAAGAGACATCAGTATGGGTAAGCCATTATCGTTTTAAAAAAATGAATACAAGAGATTGTCTTAGAAAGATGTGGTAAAAAATCAAATATTTTAAAGGTTATTTTATAATAGAACATGAGAAATAGAATTTGGGGAAAATCCCCACGCACAGCACTTATACAAAAAAACATTGCAGCATCTCTTCTCATCAAGGGATGGTCAACAATAGTACTGTTCGCCCTTGTCCCACTAACTCTAAAATGTTTAGGTACATACGAAAATGGCGTTTGGCTAACAATAAGTTCAATGCTAGTTTGGGTAGATAACCTAGACATTGGATTAGGAAATGGTCTCCGAAACAAATTGGCTGAAAGTCTAGCTCAAAACGATATAGATGGTGCACGTAAAGCTGTATCATCAACCTTTATTATGCTCATTATCGTTATTTTACCAGCCTGCGTAATCATTAATATCTTAATTTGGAAAACAGATATTTACGCTTTCTTTAATGTAGATCCTGAAATTATCAATAATTTGCGAGCTGTCGTTACCACAGCTGTCACGGTTATATGTACAACATTTATTTTTAAATTTATTGGGAATTTTTTCATGGGACTCCAGTTACCTGCAATAAACAACTTTATGGTTACCGCAGGTCAAACCCTCATGTTACTAGGTACAGCAGCATTATATTATAGTGATATTCATTCTCTGCTTGCCATCACGCTAGTTAATACAGCATCTCCATTAGTCGTATATCTAGCAAGTTGGGGGCTTACTTTTTATGGAAAGTATAAGTACATAAGTCCATCATTGCGATATTTAAAATGGAATACGGTAACCGAATTATTTTCTATGGGTATTAAATTTTTTATTCTTCAATTAGCTGGTATGGTATTATTCATGTCATCTAATATAATTATATCAAATGTTTTTACCCCAGAATTAGTGACACCTTTCCAAATTTCATATCGTTATTTTAGCGTGGCACAGTTACTTTTTAACATTATATGCATGCCATATTGGACAGCAACCACAGATGCGTATAGAAGGGGGGATATACAATGGATTAGACATTCAGACATAACATTGAACAAGTATTTAATAGTAATTATTGTGCTTATTGCAGCTTTGTTATTCGCATCTAAATTCATATTTCCAATTTGGATAGGTACAAATGTATATATACCTATAAAAATGAAAATTTTAGTGGCTCTGTACATTCTTACAATGTTAATAAGTATACGCTACTCATATATAATAAACGGAATAGGTACTCTTAAACTTCAACTAATAACAACAACAGGAGCAGCTGCTATATATATACCCTTAGCAATAGGAGTAAGTAGAGTATACGGAAGCATATATAGTCTACTCATTGTTATGTGGCTAATAAATGTTCCTGGATTAATTATAAACATCAAACAATATTACAAAATCTTAAGTGGCAAAGCTCACGGAATTTGGTTAGAGTAATAATATAACATTATATAAATATCATTATGAGAAAAGACATTGAAAATAAAAATTGCAACAAACAGATTAAAATTAATTTAGTTAGTTGTATAAAAATCTTACTGGCAGACAAACGATATATACTTATCTATATATTTATAGCAGGCATATTAGGATTAATAGTAGCATTCACAACTCCAAAAACATACAAGAGTACAGTTATGTTAGCACCAGAAGAATCTGGTGCTGGCTTTTCTGGTAGTATATCTTCATTGGCCTCAATGGTCGGTATGAATATGAAAATCGGTCAGTCTGGCGATGCCCTTTATCCTGAAATATATCCAGATTTGGTTTCTTCTACTGATTTTATTATTGGGCTTTTTAATGTAAAAATTAGAACTAAAGATAATTTAATCATGTGCGACTATTACACATATTTGAAAGAACATCAAAAAAAAGCACTTATGGATTGGCCTTTGGCAGCATTATCTAAAGTTATAGAGAAGTTTACTCAAAAGGATATCACCCCTCATCGTGAGAACAACAAAATCAATCCTTTTTGGCTAACCAAAGATGAAGCGAACATTGCAAAAGCCACAGAACAAAATATTAATTGTATCGTTGACAAAAAAACTAGTGTCATAACAATATCTGTGACTGATCAAGACCCATTAGTTGCTGCACTTATGGCTGACTCAGTAAAAGCTCATCTTCAAATCGCAATTACAAATTACAAAACAAAGAAAGCACGTGTTGATTTAAAATATATGGAAAAACTTTTTGATGAGGCACGTAAACAATACGATAAAGCCAGGCAACAATATGGCGCTGCAGCAGACGCGGATATGGATCTGAGTCTTCAATCTTATAAATTAAAAACTGAGGATTTAGAAAATGATATGCAACTAAAATACAACATATACCAACAAGTAGTAGAACAGTTACAATTAGCACAAGCAAAAGTACAAGAAAAGACTCCTGCTTTTACAGTTGTACAAAGTGCAAGTGTACCGATTCGGCCAAGCAGTCGTTCAAAAATCATGACGATTTTTATATGGATGTTTTTAGGATTTATAGTCCGTGCAACCATACTTGGATGGAATCAATTAAGATTATTCATAACACAATAAATATTTACATTATTTAAGAAGAATTCTCACCAATTTCAAAATGAATTATATTAAAAGTTATCCCTATATTGTCGCTATTATTTTGGCTACTATTTTCTCAATAGTAGCATGGTATTTTACGCCCAATAAATATTCAGCTACAACAAAACTAGGTGATGAATTTAAAGAAACAGATCTTGCAATAGGTCTAAATGATATTAGTGCAAAAATCAGAGACCTTTCTGGATGTGAAAATTCTGGCATTAATGATATTGAAGTCTATTGCAAAACCTTAAAAACTGAAGATTTTGCAAGAATATTATCAAAAAAAAATGTACCAGTTAAAGGTATGACCTATGGGGAATATCTTGCATGCAAGGACACTATCAATATGATTAAAGATAACATCGAGTACAATATTTCAACAAAGCATCAAACTTTAACTATACAATTTACAGATAGAGATCCTGTTATTGCAGCCCAAATGCTCGATTCCATTGTAGTGATGCTCCAAAATTTTGTAACTCAGACACGCCACAATATATCCAAAGCATATTTGCAAAATGCAAAACAAGAACTTATTACAACAGCTTCAAATTATCATAAAGCTCAAAAACAATACGCAAATTATATGGATAGTCATATTGATGAACAAACTGTTGAAGGAAAGCAAAATGCTAGCACATTACAGAACAACAAGACCCAAACATTTGCTGCCTATCAAAAGGCAACAATTGCGTATGCGCGTCAAAAAGCTTTATTTACTAGGAATTATATGTCTTTTGCTGTTATAAGAAATGTGGTAGTTCCGCAACATAGCAATAAACATCTCATAGGTTACCTTCTGTTTTTCAACATTTTCTCTTTAGTTTTTGTAAAAGCATTTATGCTATACAGGCAGAGAGAGAACAAACAGGTTGTCACTAAAAAGTATTATAGCAACGACCTAGGAGACATATTTGCGCCATGGACTCTATCATTGTTAATATGGAGCATTTTAGGCATTATTATAGCCTTCTCAAGTGATATTATAGACCCAATACAAGATGTCTTTTACACTAATATATCAGTCTGGCTTGCAATATTTACAGCAACCTCTATTAGCACATATCTACTTATGCCAGCTAATCAAGACATAAAAACAGGCGTAAAAGGTATTAAAATTAATATAACGATATTCAATATATTGTTCTTCTTATCTATGATTATGACACCATTATACATGTATCAGATTTATAAAATTGTGACTATGTTTGATTCAAAAGATTTGATGAATAATATGCGCGAATTAGCTGTTAATGGCAATGGACATGGTTTTCTTAATTATACTATGGTGATAAATCAAGCTTTACTCCTTACAGGTCTATGGCGTTTTCCTTATCTCCCGAAATGGAAAATTATATGTGTTGTAGGATGTTGCCTAGCGTATGCAATCGCCAACATGGAAAAACTGACTTTTTTCCTTGTCTTTATCACGATTTTTTTCGTGCTGTTCGAACGAAGGATTATTAAGCTGCGAACTATTGTTATTTGTGGCATCTTACTAATAATAGGATTCTACATTTTCAATCTGTCAAGATCAGATAGTGACAGTGATTACCAAAAGAACACATCTATACTAGATTTTCTTGGCATGTATCTTATGTCACCACCTGTTGCATTTGGGCATCTTCGTCGAACTATATCAGATTCATTCTGTTCAGAAAGTCTATGGACGATATATGCATATACAAACCGTCTCATGGGTTCAGGAAGTATTATTCAACACGAAGATTTCGGAGAGTTTGTATATGTACCAATGCCAACAAATGTATACACTATTATGAAACCATTCTATCAAGATTTGGGCACAATAGGTGTTGCATTTTATGCATTTATATATGGATTAGTAACTGGTTTTATATATCGTAAAGCTCGTAATGGAAATGCGTTTGGTATTTGTATGTATACATATTTAGTTTTTGTGCTAACAATGCAATTTTTCGATGAACTAATTTTTGTGGCTATACCACAATTTTTGCAACGCATGTTCTTAGTATATATAATTTGTCAAAATAAAATAAAATTTACAATTCATAAGAGTAGAGGTAGTAGATCTTTACAAATTGAATAAGAATTTACATAAGTAGAATTTTACAATAAATAATTGATATGACAATGTATAAATATAGAATGCTTGGGGTAGTAACATTATATAACCCAGAAATAGAACAGGTTGCTACTAATATTAATTTATTTCTTCCTTTCATAGACAAACTCATTATCTGGGATAATTCATATAAGGATAAATCTGTACGAAAGAGAATGGAGAGCTTATTGCAAAATGAGGAAGAAAAAGTTTTATGGCATGTTACAGGAGAAAATTTATATATCGCTCCTGCAATAGAATTTGCATGGAATTATGCGAAATCCGAACATTACGATTTTGTTCTAACGATGGATCAAGATAGTAAATGGGAAGATTTTGGAGCATACCGTAAAGAAATAGAAATGTTTTTTTCAAAAAACATATTTTGTGTTTATACTCCGTACATACTGGGTGGAGACAAATGGCCAATTTGCAAAGAAATTCAACAACGCCGAATATTCATAAACTCAGGAACAGTATATCCAACCAAAATTTTAAATGCTATAGGAGGAATTGACAAACGCTTTCCTTTGGATGCACTTGATCATGACTTGTCCATAAGAGTTCAGAAAGCAGGTTTTAGTATTGTGTGTTTAACAAATTACAATTTAAGTCACACAATGGGCAATCCCACTAGTGCAAAATGGCTGCCAATTAAAGCCAATAATTATAGTGCCTGGCGAACTAAAGAAATAACCAGAAGCCAAGTATTATTATGGCGCAAACATCGCGATTGGCTAACCCTCAAAGATAAATATCGAATAATTAAAGATTTTTTTATCATGCGAATTTTGAGAATCATCTTACTAGAAGATGATAAATTTAATCGCATTAAAATGATGATAAACGGAATAAAAACTGGCATTACATATAAAATGACGAATGAATATGGAAAATAAATTACTATCAGAAAATATAGGCATTATCATTGTGATGTACAACCCTAGCATGAAAGAAATCGACAATGTTAAAAACATAGCCTTATACTATAAGGGAGTAATTGTAGATAATTCACCTTACCGTAACTTTATAAAAGATAAAATAGGTTACATGACCTATTACCCTTTAGAGAACAATACTGGGATTGCATTTGCACAAAATATAGGAATAAAGCGCCTAATATCAACTAACGGCATAACGCACATTTTATTTTTAGATCAAGATAGTAAAATTGATATCGATTTTCCTCTCAAAATGCAAAAAGAATACGGTAGGATTAAGTCTAATAATAAAAAGCTAGCGTTTTTAGGACCTAGGGTAATAGATGACTATACGAAAGAGGAATACAAATCACCTGTTCATAAAAACGATACCGTCAAAGAAGGTTTCACCCAAAGGCGTGAAATAATTTCTTCGGGAAGCATTATCGAACTAGTGACACTCCAATCAATAGGTCTTACATTAACAACTCTTTTCATAGACTTCGTAGACTTTGAACTGTGCTGGCGAGCAAAACATAAAGGGTATACATGTGGAATCACTCAGAACATACAAATGAATCATCAAGTTGGTGGTAAAAGCATAACTATAGGTAGCTATAAAATACTTGTTTGGACACCATTTCGGTATTATTTCCAGGCTCGTAATTTCATATGGCTAATAACAGTTAACTATGTACCAATTAAATGGAAACTAGCGACTGGAATAAAATTTATAGCTCGAATTGTCTTTCTTCCATTTATGCATCATAGAAAAGGACTGGCTTGTTGGAAACAATTAATTAAAGGATTCATTTGCTCAAGATATGGATTCCGTAATTTTAAAAATGAAGTAAATTCATATGACAAATAACATTTTCATAATTGATATTTGCGGTACGATTTTTAATTCGAACACGACATTTGATTTTTTGAAATATTTTTTTTCAGAGAAACCATGGTATAAAGTATTGACTATAATTAGAAAAACAAGATTTCTAATCATAGTTAATGCTATAGTCATGCGTCTGTCAAAAATAGATCTTTTAAGATATTGGGCACTCACCCATCTTAAAGGTTATTCAAAAGAACAGCTAAACAAGATGGCTGAAGAATTCTATAACAATTATCTAATTAATTGCATTAACGATGAAACTATAGAAATAATCAATAGAGTTAAAGAAGAAAATAAGGAACTTATTCTAGTTTCTGCAACTTTAGATTGCATAGCTTTTGCTGTTTCTAAGAATATGAATATACCTTGCGTCTTCTCATCGAAACTTGCCTTTAAGAATAATAAATGTCTTGGACGCTTACAGCATGATTTATTAACTAATAAGCTAAATGTACTAGTTGATAATAAAATCAATCCTCCTTATTGGGGAATCATAACAGACAACTATTCGGATATGGCGCTGATAAAGAAATCGCAACATGTATTTTTGATCCAATACAGCAACAAGAAGAACTATTGGAAACATTTGTCTGACAAACTAAACATTGAAACAAAGTTAATTACGATATATGAATAAATTGTTTTTTTATATTCCAGGAGTGTATTCAATTTACACTCGCTATAAAGGAATTAAAGGCACTATAGCCTTTATATTTAAATATATAATGATATGTTTCATGGGCTCACAAGCCTATGAACAATTTTTTAATGGTTTCTATTTCATACTTGGAATGTTCCTAATGTTCACCATGTATGAATTTGGGTATATTCAAAACGATGCAGAAACTATAAAATACGAAGAGTATCCAACTATGCGTTTAACAGATGACGACCTTGTATTTTATGAAAAGCACAAAGGCTCTATTTATGCGTCTAGATTATTTTACATGCTTTTACTTATCGCAATATCTTATGCCATAGGTATAAAAATACTCATCATAATACTTGCAGTAACAACTATACCCGTATTCCTTATATACAATCATATAAGATGTAAATGGAATCTTCATATACATGTAATACTTATGTTTTTAAGATATGCTGTTCCTGTTTTCTTCTCATGCAATTTTGCAAATCTTGCACTAAGTTGTTGGATGCTCGCAGTACATCCTCTACTTATCTTCATGGAATTAAGCGTCAAAGGGAAATTTGGATATCAAAACAAATTCTTAAAAAAATATATCCTTCATGTCTTTGATGAAAAGCATGTAAATACATTTAGAGTGAAATACTTTACCGTTCTATTGTTGGGCACGATTTTAGTAGCAGTCTATAACATAGAACTAAAAGGATTTATCTGGCTATCATTATATTGCTGGATTTTCTATGTTTTAGTATTTTTAGTTGAACGAAAGAAATTTAGAAATAATTAATTATAACATTATGGAGAATTATTCTGTTCTTATGTCTTTATATTATAAGGAAGATCCACTTAACTTAAGACAAGCTTTGGATTCTATATTTACCCAAACAGTAACGTCCAATGATGTAGTACTGATAGAAGATGGCACTTTAGGTAAAGAACTAGAAGATGTTGTATGTGAGTATGAAAAAAAATACCAACAACTACATGTTCTTAGATTTACAAAAAACAGAGGATTAGGCTTTGCTTTAAACGATGGGTTATGCAGATGCAAAAATGAAATAATTGCTCGTATGGATACGGATGACATATCCAAACCGAACCGCATGGAGATTCAACTACAAATTATGCAATCTCACCCTGAATATGCTATGGTTGGAGCATGGATTGACGAATTTATAACAGACATAAACCATGTATCATCCATCCGAAAGGTTCCTGAGACACCTGATGAAATTTATAAATATGCAAAGAAAAGATGTCCCGTGAATCATCCTGTTGTTATGTATCGCAAAAAAGATGTACTTGCTGCAGGAGGTTACTTAACGAAATACTTTCCGGAAGACTATTTCTTATGGATAAGAATGTTAATGAATGGTTGTAAAATCTATAACATTCAAGAAAGTCTTCTGTGGTTTAGATTTGATATTGGTGTATTCAAAAGAAGAGGAGGATGGAAATATGCCTGCGATGAAGCCATTACGCAATGGAACATTCATAAAATGGGCTTTACTACTTTCCATCGCTTTTTACAAAATGTCATAATCCGATTTGCTGTCAGAATTGTTCCTTACTCTGTAAGAGAACTTATATATAAACATGCATTGAGATAAAAGCAAATCCATAGTTCATACAGCTTGCAGCGTTCATATAACTACAATACGTGGTATCATATGAGTGCTACAAGCGGTATTGTTTTAGTGCTATATTCAGTTTCTTCCAATCCATCAGCCCCCTACTCTCTCTATCAAACTCAAGCGCAAGTGAGATAACAGGTTTGGAAGATGCGGCATAGGCATCAGCATAATGATGAGAAGCGATTTGATGTGAGGCAGAAACTACCCCACCATTATCTGACATCTTAAGTTCTAAAATGTAGATATTTTCTGAGGTCTCGACCACCAAATCTATTCTACCTGCAGACATCTGCTGTTCCTCTGAGACCTTAAAGCCACAGAGATAGAAAATATTTTTCAGAATAAAACGGAAATGCTCCTCAAAAACAAAGTTTTCCTTCTTTTGGGTACTGTAAGGAGTGCCAGCAACCAACTGCTTAAGACAAAGCATACTCCTATCAATATTAGCAGCTAGCATCGATATCTTTAATTCTTGAATAGCATTGCTTACTTGCGAAGACTCCTTATGCAATATTATCGGAAGAATCATACCAAACATCGCATTTCGGACTTCTCGGTTAGGATAACCTAACATATAACTGCTACCTACTACCTTTTTGATTGTAAGATAACCGGACTGATAAAGGAAGAGTTTTGGATCATTCATATTGACATCACTCATTTCCAAATAGTCAGAATCAATCAAACAATTATCCAGCTCAGGAATCTCGTTGATGAATTTACGCAAAACCTTGAGCAACATTTCGTTGGAACCAGAAGCTATCCAATAAGAATTAAGGCGCAGATTAGCCAAGGCATTACATACACTAAAAGGATTGTAAACACCGACGAGACTACGAGAGAAATGATAGCCATCATAAATAGAACTCATTGTATCCATAAGGGCACTCTTCGTGATAGCATAGTTATCTGCCAATTCAGATAGCTGTTCTGAAAAATAGAACTGAATTTCATCTTTAGTCAAACCGCATATTGTTGCGTACTCATTCCTAAAACTGACATTAGTTAATGTATTAAGCATACTAAACAAACTTATCTGAGTAAACTTAGTAATGCCAGTAATAAAGACGCACTTGATGCAGTAACCATAGTCTTTTAACCCTGTAAAGAAGTTACGATATATCTCACGGCATGCATCATGATGATTGGTTTCATAGGTATGCTGCAAAGGAATATCATACTCATCTACGATAATGGCTATCTGTACTCCTGCCTGTTCGTATGCTCTCTGAATGATACCATTTAAACGATTACCTAAAGACTGCTCATCCGGATTTCTGCCATATATCTTCTCATATGAAGACAATACATTGTTCAAATATTCTGTAAGCGTCTGTGCAGAAGAACCACCCAAACTCATACTGAAATAGATTACAGGACGTTTTACCCACTCCGATTCAAGTTCCATAATTTTGAGACCTTCAAAGAGTTCCTTTCTACCCTCAAAATAACACTTAAGGGTAGAGCACAAAAGAGACTTACCGAAACGGCGTGGACGGCTCAGGTAATTGTATTTAGTACCATTAGCCAGTTTCCAAACCATATCAGTCTTATCAGCATAGATATAATGATCTCTACGCATCTCTTCAAAATCCTGTATGCCCAAAGGCAATTTTCTATTCAGTTGCGTCATCTTGTCTCATTTTTCTGCAAATATACTCCTTTTATATGAAACAGCCAAACAATTTTTATGTTTTATACAATATTCACGTACCTTTTCAGTTTATATAATAAAATGAAGATATAAATATGTTAACAGAAATATTACCAATCATAGGAGCATTCATACTGAGCATGACATGTGGTGTGTTTTTCATTCCATCAGTGCTGAAATTCTGCAAGAAAAAAAAGTTGTATGATATTCCAACCCTAAGAAAAGTGCATAGCGCACCTATACCACGATTGGGTGGCATTGCATTCATACCAAGCATGATGATTTCAGCTGTGGCTGTTTTGCTTATCATAGCTACAAATAATATTCAAGACAAAATCTCTCTCAGTATGTGGAGCGTAGGTTTTATCTTGAGTCTGTCAATTATCTACTCTGTAGGAATCATTGACGATTTAATCGGTCTTAACGCTAAAGTGAAATTTGTCGCTCAAATTCTCGCTGCCAGCATCATGCCTTTCTGTGGACTTCAAATCAATGATCTTTACGGACTGTTTGGAATTTACGAAATACCTTCGGTTGTTGGTATTCCTTTAACCATCCTTGTATTTGTGTTCATAGACAATGCACTCAATCTGATAGATGGCATAGATGGATTGGCAACAAGTCTCTCCATCATAGCTCTGCTGGGTTTCTTTTATTGCTTCATACCATACGACTTGATTGCTTATGAAGTAATGATTGCAGGATTGTTAGGCGTTCTGGTTGTATACCTGTATTTTAACATGTATGGGAAAGTAGAAAAAGGAACCAAGATATTCATGGGTGATTCGGGCAGCTTAACGTTGGGATTCTTTTTGGCATTTCTATTTGTCAAAGCAATTGCTGTAAATCCGAACGTGATGCCTATGTCTCCAAAACGCGTTCTGATAGCATACAGTCTACTCATCATTCCAACATTTGATGTCGTAAGGGTTGTGCTTCATCGCATCAGAAACAGAAAACCAATCTTTGATGCAGACAAATGCCATATACATCACAAGTTCCTGGCTATGGGATATAACCAGCACTATACATTATTCATTATTATCCTACTAGCCCTAGCATTCATTGGAACCAACGTAATACTAGGTAATATGAGTGTAGGATTAACAGGAATATTACTTATCGATATAGCCCTCTATACAATGCTACACATCGGTATCAATCAAAAAATCAAACTAAAGAAAAAAATAGAGAAATGACCAAACAAAACAAAACAGAAACCAAGAATAGAAACAACAGAATGGAGCGTTTTGTAAAACGTTCCACAGATATTCTTGTTTCTGTACCTTGTCTCGTTCTATCTTCTCCCCTATTTGTCATTATCTCCTTAGCTATCAAATGGGAAGATGGATTACCTATCATCTACAAGCAAGAACGTATAGGTTTGCACGGGAAACCTTTCAACATCTATAAGTTCAGATCTATGAAGGCTGATGCAGAAAAAGATGGTCCAAATCTACTCGAGATTGAGGGCGACACGCGACTCACACGTGTGGGAAAATTCATAAGAACTCACCATTTAGATGAACTTCCACAGTTATGGAATATTCTAAAGGGAGACATGTCATTGGTTGGTCCACGCCCGGAACGGAAATACTACATTGACCAAATCATCAAGCATGATCCTCGCTATACTTATCTGTATCAGATCCGACCGGGTGCTACTTCTTATGCCACCCTATATAACGGATATACGGATACAATGCCGAAGATGTTGAGAAGACTGAGTCTTGACCTCTACTACCTGGAACACAGATCCTGGTGGTTTGATGCTAAGATTCTGTTCAAAACTATGATGAACATCCTGTTTGGCAAAATATTTTAATGAGTAGCTACTTATACATCGTAAGCTACTGACTTTTGCATCATAAGTCCCTGACTTTCATATCGTAAGTAACTGACTTTTGCATCGTAAGTCTTTGATTTCCGTCTCGGAAGCAACCGACTTCTGGGTGACAGGGTGACAGAGGTGACAGGGAATTCTGAAGATTTACTTTCGCGCGGGCAGGCAGGAACTTTCGCCCTGATTTTTCCTGCCTGCCCGCGTGCGAGGCGAAAAGTTGAAAAACTAGTGTCATCGTGTCACCCTGTCACCGTAAACACTGAGCAGAGAATGCTCTGTATAGCTCTCTTGCTATGGGCATAAACTCTCCTGTCTCCGCCTCCGTTGGCTTTCGGAAGTAGAGATCCGTACATTACTGTTTTTATCGCGACGCCTCCAAAGTAGGTAATAAGGTACTAATCTGTGTCACACGGTGCAAAGATAGTAAAAATAAAATAAATGAGAGTTCCCATAGTGGGAACTCGTAAACGACAATTATTGATTTTTAGATTCTTTTAAACGATAAAAGGCTGAAAAATATATCCAATTCTCGAAAGTTGCAGAAGAAATTGGTGCGAACTGTATGGTTGAAACAGGCCGAAGGGCTCAGTTGAGTAATTTCAAACATACAAATCGAAAGATTTTAGACATCGAACGCTGTGAAAGGGAAAAAGACGGTTTCGTGACAGTTTTTCCATTTCACAGCTTTTTATTTGGCATTATTTATATAAAAATCTGGTTCCTTGTACAAATAGAAAAGACTCCGCAAAGGTTTTTTAAAACTTTTTTTTAAGTTGATGGTAATTTTGTTGCCATTTTATTTTTTTGTTTCATTTTTTTTTAGTACCTTTGCAAACGTTATCCTGAATACAATCTTTTTACCTTAAAGAAAACTAATACCTATTGAATGTAGAGCAGTTGTCTGAGAAGATAGCTGCTCTTGTCTTTTTTATAGCTCCCCATATAATAAATACCGCAAAACATCCGTTTTTATTTATAGAAACAAGTCTTATCACTTGTATAAATCATCACAGAAGAAACAATGGAAACAGAAGTAAAGAAGATTCCTTATCTCGACCTGAAGGCTATCAATGAGCCTTACGAGAAGGAGATAAAGGATGCTATCAACAAGGTGGTCAACAGCGGATGGTATCTGCAAGGTGAAGCCGTAAAAAGGTTTGAGAAATCGTATGCACAGTTTATCGGTACTGAATACTGCATCAGCTGCGCTAACGGGACGGATGCGCTCAAGCTGATGCTGATGGGCGAACTGGCTATCGGAAAGTTACAGAAAGGTGATGAGGTGATTGTGCCTGCCAACACTTATTTCGCTACCGTACTTGCCATCAGCAGCGTAGGACTGACTCCTGTATTGGTGGATGCCAATATCGATACATTACAGATAGATGACCAACTGATAGAAGCCCGAATCACACCGAAGACCAAAGCCATCATGATTGTTCATCTCTATGGCAAACTGGCATGGACTCCGAAGATTGCTGAAATCTGCAAGAAGCATCATCTCTTGCTTTTCGAAGACAATGCGCAGGGATTCGGATGCTCCACTACTCTAGCTGATTCTTCTGAAAAACCATCGAAAAGAAGATATACCGGCAATCTTTCGGATGCTGCCGCCCACAGTTTTTATCCTAGCAAGAATCTGGGAGCATTGGGAGATGCAGGAGCTGTAACTACCAATAACAGGGAATTGGCGAAAGCCATCATGTCACTACACGAATATGGAAAGATAGAAGACGGCATCTTCATATACC
Organism: Segatella copri DSM 18205; assembly: GCF_025151535.1. NCBI lineage: Bacteria > Pseudomonadati > Bacteroidota > Bacteroidia > Bacteroidales > Prevotellaceae > Segatella > Segatella copri. Next base: position 829,333 of record NZ_CP102288.1, on the reverse strand, counting down.
AGGGCGTCAACTCGCGCATGGATGAGATTCAGGCTGCGGTACTGAATGTGAAACTGCAATATCCTGAAAACGAACAGAAAGCGAGATACAGACAGGTACAGCTATATCTGGAGCATCTGGATGACGATATCAAGGACAGATGCATCGCTGCGAAACTCCTCTCTCCTGCTCATGAAAATGTTTTCCACGTCTTCCCTTTCCTTACCCCGAAACGAGACCAACTGAAAGCTTTCCTGGCTGAGAATGGGGTCGGCACAAAGATTCATTACTTCCGCCCACCCTATCTGCAGCCATGCTATCCGGAAATGAATCATCTGGAATTTCCGGTAGCCAAGAGAATAGCTGACGAAGAACTGAGTCTGCCTTGCAACTCATCGCTCAACGATGAAGATATCATCAGAGTAAGCAAACTCATCAACCAGTTCTTGGTTTAAAGGTACTGCACCTTGGCACCGATAGAGAGGCCGAAGACATCCCAGAAACCGGCATTGCCATTACGGTAGAAACGCATAAAGTAGATATCCGTTGTACCCAACTCATAGAAGAACGTAATACTCTTGATACGCTTACGTTTATTGTGCGGAATATCATACTTAAAACGTTCACCCAAGGCGATATTAGGACGGACTCTGGTAGAGAACGGATAGTAGCCGCTTTCATACTTGGTAGGCTGCTTAGTCCAGAAATCATGTCCGAACACCGTATTGAAATACAGGCTGCACTCCAGCGGTTCAAACCACCAGCCCTTACCTATATTACGACGCCAAGGAATGAAATTCTCCTTGAGCGTCATGGTTAACTTCTCATCGTCAGAACTGAACTTCGGGATGTAGCCAAACAAGAGCTGCGTTTCCCACTGGCGGCGCTTACCATATTCCCACCCGATACCCAGCGAAATGATACCCATATTGCCACAGGTCTGAATGATGCCACTAGTAGGTATCAGCAAATCCCAATGCTTACGGTAGCGCATGACGCGGCGGTCATATCGGGTCAGTTTGCCATCCGCCAACACCAGAGTATCATGAACAATACTATCCGTCAGTTCCAACTCCTCACTTTTCCCGGTAACCTCATCGGCAGCATGAACCTGTACAGAACCTGCAGCAAGCAAAGCTCCCAGAATGAATATATGCTTAAAACTCAATAATTTCATAACGATAATCTGTTGGAGTAATGGTGAATATATAGTACTGATGCTTAGCGGCATTGGCCACCTGATAATAGATAATGCCATCGCCATAAATATCTTCTTGCTTGGTATGATGACCATGACCGTAAAGGCAGCACATCAAACCTGGGAACTGATGCGTATAAAAATTGAAGACCTTAGCTACATTATTATTAAACTGCTCTGAATAAGGGGCAGCATGCATACAGACAATGGTACGCGAAAAGTCATCTGCATCTGCCTTAACCTGCTCTTCCATGAAATCGAAATTAGGTACAGGGCGGGAATAGTCAAACTCTATGGCATTGGTATTGAGACAGACAAACTTTACCTTACCGGCGATGAAACTGAAATCCGGATTACCAAAGATTTTCTGATAAGACTGGTTACCTGTTCCCAAACAGTCATGATTACCCAGCAGAGCCACGAAAGGTATCTTCAACTTCTGAAGATGGTCACGGGTCCACTGAAACTCACGGGTAGCACCAAAGTCGGTAAGGTCTCCACAATGAATCACGAAATCGAGGGAATCACTGCGGCGATTGATATCATTAACCTCACTCTTCAAATCATCCAACCACTGGTGCGAATCACTGATCATAGCAAAACGGATTGTATCTTTCGACTTGACTGCAGCCTCAATCTTCTGAATATTGGTAACATTCAAGTTTCTTGCCCCATCGATTTGCACATCATACGGGTGAACATCGAAGACGGTATCGCAGGATGCCATCATACAGAGACAACAAACAGACAGGATATAGGAAATAATTTTATGCATTCTTGTCTTATTAATCATTAAAACTCCTTTTTATAACTCTGAAATACTACTTTTTCTTCTTTTTCAACCTTGCATAGAAATTCTGCAAACGACCTGGCTGACAACCGGCATCGAGCAGTTTCTTCAAATCACGATAGGCTTCGTCCTTTCTTCCAAGCAGAATCAGGATGTCTACATGATTGAAAGCAAAATCCTCATTACCGGCATCCAACTCCATCGCCTTGGCGTAATCAAACTCTGCCAGCTCAAGCATACCCCTCTCCTTCTCCATGCCACCTCTTGCAGCATAAGCCATCGCACTGTCAGGATACTGCTCTATCAGACTGTTAATGCCATCGTAAGCCTCGGTATAATGCTTATCTTTCTCATTGAGCAAAGCCAGACCGAGTTGCGCCTGGAAGTTGCCAGGAACAAGTACCAGAAGATTCTGATAATCTAGACGTGCAAAGTTATAACGGAGCAACTTCTCATTGACAAAGGCACGATAGAACAAACCGGCGATATTGGTATTGTTCAGAAAGAGTACCTTATCAAGATCATCCTTCGCATATTGCCATTGCTCCAACTGGATATTCCAAGCAGCCTTTTTCAGTCGCAGATCGATACTATCGGGATGATATGCAAGCACTTCTGTAGCCTTGGAGAGTGAATCGCGCAAGGCTTGATTCTGAGCAGCACGTGCCTTGTCGGCATCTACGTTCTGCGCAGATACAGACAAAGAAACCATCGATGCCAATAATAATGTATAAAAACTTTTCATGGTGCAAAGTTAAGAAGACTTTCGCAAACTGCCAAATAAAAAACTATAAAACTTATTTGACTTTACAAAAAGAACTAAATTTCAGAAAGACAGGACAATCAACAAGAAAAGCCTTAAGAGAAAGAAACACTCCTCTTAAGGCTTTTATCTATAAAGCATCTGGATAGAAAATTCATCCAGCGCCGAAAAATCCATTTACAGATTAAGCATTCTTAATCCAGTTAACGATCCATGCACCAACCTCAGTTGTGCCATACTGAGCACCACCCTCAACCTGAATTTCAGGTGTGCGGACATTGGCATCGAGAGAAGCATCTACTGCCTTGCGGATCAAGGCGCCCTCCTCGTTCAAGCCGAAGTGCTCTAACAACATAGCTGCAGAAAGAATCTGAGCTACTGGGTTAGCCAGGTTCTTGCCAGCTGCCTGTGGCCATGAACCATGAACAGGCTCGAACAATGGTGTGTGCTCACCGAGAGAGCTAGATGGCTGCAAGCCCATAGAACCGGTGATGCAAGAAGTCTCATCGGTCAGGATATCACCGAAGGTATTCTCTGTAACAATAACATCGAAGAATGTAGGCTCAGTCAATACGCGCATAGAAGCGTTGTCGATGAACATATAATCGGTGTTTACCTCAGGATACTGTGGCTCCATCTCCTTGGCAATCTGACGCCAGAGACGAGAAGATGCCAATACGTTTGCCTTATCTACTACTGTCAAGTGCTTGTTGCGCTTCATGGCAAACTCGAAAGCTACCTTCAGGATGCGCTCAATCTCAGGACGGGTATAGATATCTGTATCGTATGCCTTATCGTTATCCTGATACTTCTCACCGAAATACATACCGCCAGTCAACTCGCGGATAACTACGAAGTCAGCACCCTTCAGGAGTTCATCCTTCAATGGTGACTTGTGGAGCAGGCAATCGAATGTGGCTACTGGGCGAACATTGGCGAAGAGGCCCAACTTCTTACGCATAGCGAGCAAACCCTGCTCAGGACGAACCTTGGCTGTAGGGTTGTTGTCGAAACGTGGGTCGCCAACGGCTGCGAAGAGTACAGCATCAGCATCCATACAAGTCTTGAAGGTCTCCTCTGGGAATGGATCACCTACCTCGTCGATGGCGTGAGCGCCGCAGATAGCCTCGTTATAAGTAAACTCGTGGTTGAACTTCTCTGCAATGGCCTGCATAACTGCTACGCCCTGCTTCATAATCTCTGGTCCGATACCATCACCGGCGAGAACTGCAATGTTTAATTTCATCTTATCTGATTTTTTAATTGTTTATTTTTTGAATGATTAAAGCTTTTGCCCTTACAGGGCGCATTGCTAAATGCTATCTTATACCCAGGGTGTTACCCTGGGCTAGGAGCTTCTGCCCCTTCAGGGCGTGCTGCTGAATAGAAACCTTCGGAGATATTTTCGTAATCTTCGGAGATAATTCTGTAATCTTCGGAGATAATTTCGTAATCTTCGGAGATATTATTCCATATCAAGATTTCGAGGCGAAACAGCCTGATCGTCGCTCTTATCTGCCTCATACATATTAATCATCTTCAGCGTTGCCTTGATAGCTGCTTCTGTCTGGTCAGCATCCAAGCCTCGGGTGCGCCAGATACGATCTCCTTCACGCCAGGTAATGACGGTCTGAACGAGGGCATCTGTACGACCACCAGGTGGGATAGTTACCTGATAGTTGTCGAGCTTAGGGAAGGTCTTGCCGAGCTTCACCTTGTAGATATTGCGGAGAGCTTTCACGAAAGCATCATACTGACCATCACCGGAGCTCTGGTCTTCATACTCTTTACCCTCTATTTCTACCTTCACGCTGGCTATAGGCTTCAAACCGTATGAGGTTGATACCATGTAACTTACCAGTTTCACCTTATCCTCTGGAGCTCCATGCTTCAACACATCACTCACGATGTATGGCAGGTCGTCCTGGGTTACCAGTTCCTTACGGTCACCGAGTTCTGTGATTCGCTTGGTCACCGCCTTGGTCTGCTCAGGCGTCAGTTCCAATCCCAGTTCATTGAGGTTCTGCACGATATTCGCCTTGCCAGAGTTCTTACCCAACGCATACTCACGATGTCTGCCGAAACGCTCAGGTACCAGGTCGTTGCAATAAAGCTTGTCCTTGTTGTCACCATCGGCATGCACACCAGCTACCTGAGTAAAGACGTTGTCTCCTACTACCGGAGTATTCGGAGCCACGGCAATGCCACTATATCCTTCAACCAATCGGGAAATATCGTTCAGACGGTCTTCCTTAATATTGGTCTTTGCCTCGAACATGTCTTTCAGAATCACCTGAACACTTGCCAATGGTGCATTGCCACAACGCTCACCTAGACCATTCACGGTAACGTGAAGACCCTTGGCACCGCTCAATACGGCAGCCAGCGAGTTGCTCACAGCCAGATCGTAGTCGTTATGGGCATGGAAGTCGAAGTGAGAATTCGGATAACGGCGCACCATCTGGCGCATATACTCCACACACTGCAATGGGTTCAGAATACCCAACGTATCAGGAAGAAGGAAGCGCTTGATAGGCTGTTTTACCAACTCATCCATCATCATGAAGAGATAGTCACGACTGTCACGCATACCGCTCGACCAGTCCTCCAAGTAGAGATTCACGGTGAATCCCTTGCTCAAAGCATAGCCGATGGTCTGCTTGATATGAGCGAGATGCTCCTCTGGCGACATCTTGAGTTGCTGGGTGCAGTGCTTGTAGCTACCCTTAGCCAAGAGGTTAATGACATGACCGCCGCATTCAGCAATCCAATCCACACTCTTGTTGTTATCCACGAATCCCAATACCTCAACGGAATCCAGTTTACCTATAGTCTTAGCATAACGGCAAATTCGAGCGACAGCATCCTTTTCACCTTCTGACACACGCGCTGAAGCCACCTCAATGCGATCTACATTGATGTCGTGCAACAGCATTCTTGCTATCATCAACTTCTCGTGAGGAAGGAAACTGACACCATTGGTCTGCTCGCCGTCGCGCAGCGTGCAGTCCATGATTTCAATCTCCTTGATACGGGAATTATCTCTCTTTGCGTTAACGTTCATAATTACTTGTTTTTAGCTTCCCAAGCCTCAACCTTGTCGCGGTTCTGAACGAGGAAGTCTACATCGTCCAAACCATTCTCCAAACAGTGTTTCTTGTAGCCGTTGATTTCGAAGTGCTCGCTCTTGCCGGTAGCAAGATTGGTCACAGTCTGGTTAGGAAGATCTACCTTCACCTCTGTCTTGTGATCCTTGTCGATGCTCTCGAAGAGTTCCTTCAGGAATTCCTCGCTTACTACTACTGGCAATACGAGGTTGTTCAACTCGTTGTTCTTGTGGATATCAGCAAAGAAAGAGCTGATGACTACACGGAAGCCTGCACCTGCGATAGCCCAGGCAGCGTGCTCACGGGAAGAACCGGAGCCGAAGTTCTTGCCAGCTACGAGGATGACACCACTGTAAGAAGGGTCGTTCATCACGAAGTCTGGCTTTGGAGTTCCGTCGGCATTGTAGCGCCAGTCGCGGAAGAGGTTGTCGCCCATGCCCTCTTTATCGATGGCCTTGAGGAAACGGGCTGGGATGATCTGGTCTGTATCTACATTCTCCAAAGGAAGAGGAATGCAGCTTGATGTAATTACATTGAATTTCTGTTTCATTTCAATTTAACATTTAACATTGAACACTTAACATTACATAAACTCTCTTGGGTCAGTAATCTTACCTGTAATAGCGGCAGCAGCTGCTACGTATGGACTGGCAAGGATGGTGCGGGAACCTGGTCCCTGACGACCCTCGAAGTTACGGTTGGATGTACTTACAGAGTACTTGCCTGCAGGAATCTTATCATCGTTCATTGCCAGGCAGGCAGAGCATCCAGGCTGACGGATTTCGAAGCCGGCAGCCTCAACAATCTTATCAATTCCCTCTTCACGTATTTGTTTATCAACCAACCATGAACCTGGTACAAGCCAAGCAGTTACACCATCTGCCTTCTTCTTTCCTTTAACAAGAGAAGCGAAAGCACGGAAGTCTTCAATACGACCATTGGTACATGCGCCCAAGAATACATAATCGATAGGATGCCCCTCGAGTTTCTCGCCTGGCTGGAAGCCCATGTAGTTGAGGCTCTTCTTGAAACCAGCCTGCTCTTCCTCAGGAATCTCATCGAGAGTTGGGATATTCCCGGTAATGCCGATACCCATACCTGGGTTGGTACCATAGGTGATACGTGGTTCGATATCCTTTGCCTCGAAAGTCAACTCCTTGTCGAATACAGCATCATCGCCACTCTTCAAGGTCTTCCAGTAAGCCACAGCCTTGTCCCACTCTTCACCCTTAGGTGCATATTCACGACCCTTGATGTACTCGAATGTTGTCTCATCAGGAGCTACGAAACCACCACGGGCACCCATCTCGATAGAGAGGTTACAGAGTGTAAGACGACCTTCCATAGACATATCCTTCACTACATCGCCACTGTACTCAACGAAGTAACCGGTAGCACCAGAAGTAGTGAGCTGGCTCATCAGATAGAGAGCAACGTCCTTGGCAGTAACGCCCTTGCTGAGCTTACCGTTGATGCTGATGCGCATAGACTTTGGCTTGCTCTGGAGAATACATTGTGAAGCCATCACCATCTCGACCTCAGAAGTACCGATACCGAAAGCTACGGCACCCATGGCACCATGAGTAGAAGTATGAGAGTCACCGCAAACGATGGTCATACCAGGAAGAGAAAGACCCTTCTCAGGACCTACTACGTGGATGATACCATTATCCTTTGTGTTCATGGCAAAGTGAGTTACACCGAAATCAGCGGTATTCTTTGCCAAGGTATCTACCTGCTTCTTTGAGATAGGATCCTCGATTGGTTTATCCTGATCGTGGGTTGGAGTATTGTGGTCAGGCATACAGAAAATCTGGTCTGGACGGAACATCTTGAGTCCGCGTGCTCGCATACCAGCGAATGCCTGAGGTGATGTTACTTCGTGACAATAGAGACGGTCGATGTAAAGCTGTGTAGGACCGTCCGGAACAATCTGGACAACGTGTTTGTCCCAAATCTTGTCGAATAATGTATTCATAATATCCTGTTTATTATATATTTATCTGAATTAATTTTATCTTACCTTGAACTTGTTGATACAATCGATGTAAGCCTCAACAGAAGCCGTAACGATGTCGGTATCTGCACCGAAGCCATAATATACATGACCATCGTATTCCACCTGCATGTGAACCTTGCCCACATCATCAGAGCCCTTGTCGATAGCCTGGATGGTGAACTCCTTGAGGTTCATCTCCTTGGTGATGACCTTCTTGAGAGCATTGATAGCAGCATCTACCGGACCGTTACCAGATGATGCAGCCTCAAACTTCTGACCTGCAATATCAAGACCGATACTTGACACGCTCTTCACGCCCTTACCTGTAGTAACCTGCAACCAGTCGAGCTGAACACCATGCTTATCAGCAGAATCAGCACCGGCAAGCATCAAAACATCCTCATCGGTAACTTCCTTCTTCTTATCAGCCAGTTGGAGGAACTTCTTGTAAATCTTGTCGAGCTTCTCCTCATCATTTATCTCTACACCATTGACATGGAGACGGTACTTCAATGCAGCACGACCTGAACGGGCAGTCAATACGATAGCATTGTCATCCAATCCCACATCCTTAGGATCAATGATTTCGTAAGTCTGGACATTCTTCAAGACACCATCCTGATGGATACCGGAAGAATGAGCAAACGCATTGCGACCCACGATAGCCTTGTTCGGCTGGACAGGCATATTCATCAGGCTGCTCACCATGCGTGAGGTAGGAATAATCTTGGTGGTATTGATGTTGGTATCAATATTGATATGCTTGTGACACTTCAGAATCATGGCAATCTCTTCGAGAGAAGTATTACCTGCACGCTCACCGATACCATTGATGGTAACCTCAACCTGGCGTGCACCATTCAAAACACCCTGCAGGGTATTGGCAGTAGCCATACCGAGGTCGTTATGACAGTGGGTAGAAAGGCGTGCCTTGTCAATGCCATCAACATGCTCCATGAGATACTTGATTTTGTCACCATATTCATCAGGCAAACAATAACCTGTAGTATCAGGAATGTTCACTACAGTAGCACCCGCCTTGACAACAGCCTCTACGACACGAGCCAGATACTCATTATCAGTACGGCCTGCATCCTCAGCATAGAACTCTACGTCCTCAACATACTTTTTAGCATACTTGACAGCAGCTACAGCACGTTCGATGATTTCCTCGCGGGTAGAATTGAACTTATACTTGATATGACTGTCGCTGGTACCGATACCGGTATGGATTCTCTTATGCTTGGCATACTGCAAAGCCTCAGCAGCACAATCAATATCTTTTTCTACGGCACGGGTAAGTGCACAAATAGTAGGCCAGGTTACAGCCTTAGAGATTTCTACCACTGAATTGAAGTCGCCCGGACTTGATATTGGAAATCCAGCCTCAATTACATCCACGCCCAACTGCTCCAGTTGCTTTGCCACCTGAATCTTCTCAACTGTGTTCAACTGACATCCCGGAACCTGTTCGCCATCGCGGAGGGTCGTGTCGAAAATGTATAATCTGTCACTCATATCTTTAAAATTTTAAATTTACACCTTATTATATATAAGAGCTACACATTCAGAACGCACTACGTTTATATAGCAATCCGTGCAGAAGCATCAGATAAAGTAAAAAGCCTTTCCCCACTCCATAGACGGAAGTGTAGAAAGGCTTTTAATATCTTAAGCGATGAACTATACGCACACCTTATCACTTCCGCCCACAAACTGCAGTCGAAGTCGAATAATAATGCTTGTAATGTTCAACAATGTTGTTCTCATATCTATCTTATTATGTTATATTCTTAAATTCGCATGCAAAGGTAACACTTTTATTTGATACTAGCAAACAATTTATAACTTTTTTAATAGAAATGATAACAAATTCCTATAATCTTATAGATTTTTTACCCAAAAACGTTAATCCTGTGCAAGAATTTGGCGAAAAAGCCAGTTTTTGAGTGAAAAAATTGACAAACTCTAACCTTAGAAAGGCAGATTCTCTGCAGGCGGCGGTGGTAGCGGACTACCATCCAGCCCTCCGCCATTCATTCTAGAGCCTACAATCTCACCACCTTCTTCGACAGGTGCTGCTGCAGCATCCTGCGGATCCTGGAATCGGGTAAATTCTCCACGGAAGTTCAGGAGAACATCTCCAACAGAGCCCTTACGGTGCTTGGCAATGATAATCTGTGCCATACCATGAAGGTCATTACCCTTTTCATCCTGATAGATGTGATAATATTCCGGGCGGTGAACGAAAAGCACCATATCGGCATCCTGCTCGATGGCACCGGATTCACGGAGGTCACTCAACTGAGGTCGCTTTCCTTCCAAACCCTCACGGTTCTCTACATTACGGGAGAGCTGCGAAAGAGCAAGCACAGGAATATTCAGCTCTTTGGCAATACCTTTGAGCGAACGGGAGATGGTAGACACCTCCTCCTGACGGCTACCAAACTTCATACCATTGGCATTCATCAGCTGGAGATAGTCGATCATCAACAGTTTAACACCCTTTTCCCTTACCAGTCGGCGCGCCTTGGTACGGAGTTCGAAAACAGAAAGACCAGGCGTATCATCAATATAAATAGGTGCACCTGTCAGTTTTCTCAGTTTTTTATCCAACCGTTCCCATTCTGGCTGTTCCAATTGTCCGTTCAGTATTTTCTTACCCGAAATCTCGCAAACATTCGAGATGAGTCGGTTCACCAACTGAACGTTATTCATTTCCAGAGAGAAGAATCCGATAGGCACATCATAATCTACCGCCACATTCTTGGCAATACTCAATGCAAAGGAAGTCTTACCCATGGCAGGACGACCGGCGATTATCACAAGGTCGGACGGTTGCCAACCTGATGTTATATCATCCAATCCACGATAACCCGTAGGAATACCGGTAAGACCACCCGAGTTCTGAGCGGCGCGCTGCAAGATGGCAACGGCCTCCTTTACAACCGGCTCAATCTGTGTATAATCCTGCTTCATATTGTTCTGCGAAAGCTGGAAGAGTTCACCTTCAGCTTTCTGCATCAGTTCATCCACATCCACACCTTCTTCATACGCCATCGTCTCGATGTCGCCGGCATAATGAATCAGCTGGCGCTGCATATATTTCTGCGCCAGGATACGGGCATGCGACTCTACATGGGCAGCCGAAGCCATGCCTGCAGAAATATCCATGAGATATTGTGCTCCTCCCACCTTATCCAGTTCGCCAGTCTTGGCTAACTGATCGGCAAGAGTCATGATATCCACAGGCCGTTCCTCCATGTTCATCACCTGGATAGCCTGAAATATTCTCTTATGACGCGGGTCATAAAAAGTATCCGGCTTGAGCAACTCCGACACCACCGAAAAGGCATCAGAATCTATCATCAAGGCACCCAGTACCGCCTGCTCCACATTCACAGCCTGCGGCTGCAAATGGGCGTAGGTTGGATCTATCTGTACCTTATTCTTATTTTTATTATTCTCCGCCATCTTTATTGTTTTTTCCTTTCCTCGAAAACTTTTTTTGTTATAAATTCCAATTCTATAGGCGCAATACCACGATCATCGAGCCAATCTCCCATCTCGAGCAGGCCGAATGCATCTATATCTTCCTTAGGGGAAAAAGCTGCATGACCAGATGCTTCATCCAAAAATCTGATAGCTGCAGTTCCTCCCTTTTTCACTAGAACGCAGAGTCCATAATAGAAAAATTTCAAAGACTCCCATCTGTGGTCTTGTGGCTTGGAAACTTTGCTCACCATCGCAGATAACATTTTCATGAACATGCGTTGCTTATCATCCTTATCCATATCTGTCATGTCAGAATTCAAAATTTCCCTGATCTCATTATCATCACTATTTTGCAGATAAGGTTCTATTAAAGCCATTGCATGGTCAATGTTTTTATCGCCTTCCGATTCTGAAAAGAGCAAAGAGAAAGCCAGTCTGCATTCAACCTGTTCTTCCTTAGGATACTGTTCATCCATCTGGAAAGCCCATTCCAAAGCCTCTTTATAATGATGGAATTTCAATAAGAGATCGGTCTTTTTCAGCTTGAGCTTAAACTGCTTACTCTCATCTGATTCTTCTTTAATCAAGCAATTCAATGATATTAAAGCCGCCGGATCTTTTATCTCTTCTTCTATTTCTAATTTCAACTCCGTGGCAGCCTTATAAGTTGGGCTTGTTTTCTTAATCACATAGAGATGTTCAAGCGCCTCATCATATTTTTCCTCCGATTTGTATGCCAATGCAAGCATCATATGCTCTTCGTCGGTATATTTTTCCAGATTACGCAAAATCTTGCTAACAAAGGCATAGTCACCTCTTTTAGCAGAGAAACGGGCCAGCGACAGGCGATACTTGTCATATTCCGGTTTAGCAAACAGTCCTGTAGTAAAGAAAGGAATTTCCTTCTGCACTTCGAAAGGATTATCAAATGCCTTCCTCATCGGAGAGAGAGTATAGAATCGGTAGAGGTCCTGCACATAGCGATGACGAACCCTGATTGCACGTTTCTTCTTTTCCTCTTCAGAGAGATTCTCTTCATGTTCCATTACCGAATCAAGCAGTGTGACATTTTCTGAATCCTTTGCTTCTGTAGAATCATTCTCATCCTCTACTGGCTCTTCGGTATTCTGCTCTTTTTCCTCCTCATCTTCTTCGTCATAAAAAACAGGACCAGACACCATATTTTCCGGGGCAATATCCAATGATTTAATAAATTCTTTAGATGTATTATTCAATGAAAGAATGATGCTATACAGATCGGTATCACACATAGAGACACCTTTCAACAGATTGTTGATGAAATTGCGATGCTGTTTCATCGTAGCCCGAACATTCTTGAGCGTAGAATTACGGACATAGAAAGGAACAAACCAATTATAGAGTGAATGGAAATGACCGAAGCTCTTCTGATTGGCAAACTGATGATAATAGACATCAACTCCTATATCTTCTGAATTCAACATATAGTCGAAGGCTCCCTTAAGGGCATCATCAGGATTCTCCCCATCTGCTGAGAAGCAATTAAGTCCCAATTCACCCGTTTGGTCTATCTTTTCGGCCAAATCCTGAGTAAAAGAAGTGAACATGGTCTTCACCACGGAATGCATCATCTCCTTGCTATCCTTTTTACTGGTAAGACATAGACGCATCTGGCGTTGGAGATCAACACAGGCTGCCAAAAATTCATCATCCATGATCAAGCCAGCAGCAGAATCCCAATATTTCTGTTTTTCACCCGAATTGGTTATTGCACAGAAAACGAAACCCACCAAAGCTCGCTGGCGAACACTGCAAGTACTGTCGTCAGACTTGATTAAGCGCATCAAGACTGCAAGTCTAGGGGCCTCCATGAATACAGAGCATGACAATGAAACAGCCGAAACAATCATATTGATGGTGTATGGATCTACCAAATCGGAAGCGATGATATCAAGAATATTCTTGACAAAATCATCATTCCAATCATCAGTTGTCAAAATATAAGAAAACACCATATTGCGATAGGCATTAAGCTGCTCTTGTATCTTTTGTCTTTCCTCGTCTATCTGTTCTTCAGACAAGTCTACCCTCAAATTTAGCATAGCTTCATCTGTAGCAAATTTCTCAAAGGTTTCCTGTACCTCATCAAAACTTGTCAGATTCTGAGCTCTTTTGCAAAGTGCAACAAATGTAGACTCATTAGCCAAAATCCATTCGTGGCGCATTTTACTATAGAGCTTGTCTATATCCATATCCAAATCTGAAGCAAGATCATAAAGTTCCCGATGTTTAAGTTTGCCATCTATATAATCATGATATAAAGCATCATATCTTTGTTCTATTTCCGCTATTCCAGGCAGACATGGCTCCAAACCCACTTCCTGGTCAATTATCTTGCGAATTGCCTCTATTCTGGATATCGTAGTGACATTTTCATGCGAAAACTTTGTCCAGCTAAAATCTTCTCTTTTCATAAGCCGCTTATTTTTGTGCTACAGCCAGGTCACGACGTCTTGGCTCCATAGCGTGTTCATATTTAAGTTTTGGAAGATTACTGATGGTTTCAGCATCGGCACCCGTATATTTTGTGATGATTCTTGCATAATGCTGTACCCCACGACTGTTTATGCTATCAACAGCAATATTATACGCCTTGATAAACTTGGCAACTTGGTCTTTACGGCGCGGCTCTGAAAGTATTTTCTTGCGGAAAGCAACAACACCCAACTGCAAGTTCTTATCTCTGCTGTCAAAGAGTTTTACATGCTGTTCAAGTCGGGCTTTGGTAGCTTGAGGTTCTGGCAGCAACATGGCATCCATCTCGTTGTTAAGCAACATACGCAGACGGATGTTCAAATCGTTGATTTGAACCTTATAAGCATCATATTTAGGCTTACCGCTATCGATTGCTAAAGTAGCCAGATAATCAGTTGCAGAGTAGCGGGTCATTGCCACCATCTTATCTGACAGTTGTTTCAGTTCGGATATACGCGAACGCTTATTGGTGATAAACTGCCAATAAAGATTGGTAGAAATAGGATACGTCAAAGCAGTACCCCGTTTCTCTATATGATGAGCACGAATCAGATCGGTCACGGCTCCCTCTACGCGCTTGCGCTCGATAGCAGTATCACAATCCATTTGTGCAGTATATCTACGCAAATGTACGTCTACACCTTGCTGCTGGAAGATACTGTCATCACATGCCAGAAAGATTGGCAGGCAGTCCATTGTTGGCATCACCGCTATCTTCAGCGCAGCACGGTCTAGGCTATCCAATCTAGCCTTTTCCTTCTTGCTCAAGCGATGACGTTCTGCTTCCGACTTGCCACATCCTGCAAATCCTATAGCCAGCAAGAGCATCAAGGCTGTAAACGTTTTGAACTTATTCATTATCTATCCTTTAATCATTTGTTATTCTACATAGAGAACCAATCCCTTCAAATATTCACCTTCCGGATGATAAATATTGATAGGATGGTCGGCAGGCTGGTGCAACTGGTGCAAGATGCGAACCTTTCTTCCAGCCTGCGCTGCAGCAGTAAACACAGCATTGCGGAACTGATCCTTCGTAACCACCTGAGAGCAACTGAAGGTAAAAAGGATGCCGCCCTTCTTAATACGCTGCAAGCCCTTTACGTTCAGGCGGGTATAGCCCTTCAACGCATTGCGCAAAGCCGCACGGTGCTTGGCAAAAGCAGGAGGATCAAGAACAATCAGATCATACTGCTGGTCATGTTCATCAAGATACTTGAAGGCATCTTCGCAGATAGCCTCATGGCGTGCATCTCCAGGGAAATTGAGCACAATATTCTCATTGGTCAATTCTATCGCCTTGGCACTGCTGTCTACGGAGTGAACAGCCTTAGCCCCGCCTCTCATCGCATAAACAGAAAAGCCGCCGGTATAGCAGAACATGTTGAGCACACTCTTACCCTTGGCATAATGCTCGAGCAGCGAACGGTTCTCACGCTGATCTACGAAGAAACCCGTTTTCTGACCACGCAACCAGTCGATATGGAATTTCAGTCCATTCTCTACAGCAACATCGTCAGCATCACCTCCCAGTATAAAGCCATTTTCCTGTCTGAGGTCAGCCTTATACGGTAAGGTTGTCTCACTCTTATAGTAGATATTCTCCAGTGCTTCGCCCATCACCTTCTTCAAGGCTTTGGCTATCTCCATGCGGCAAACATGCATACCCACACTGTGAGCCTGCATGACAGCAGTAGGCCCATAACAGTCGATAACAAGTCCCGGCAAGTTATCCCCCTCACCATGAACCAAGCGATAAGTAGTATTGGATGAATTACCGGCAATACCCAAAGCGAGTCTCATTTTATATGCCGAATCCAATCTGGCACACCAGTACTCCTCATCAATCTCAATATCTCTAAAAGAAAGAACACGTACAGCGATAGAACCGATCTGATAATGACCTATAGCAATGAATTCACCACTACGGGTAAACACTCTCACAATGTCGCCCTCCTCTATGCCCTCATCCATTGCCTGGATAGCACCCGAGAAGATCCATGGATGAAAACGCTTGAGCGATTCTTCCTTACCTTTCTTTAAATATACGCTTTTATACATATTTTATATATGAAGTTTCTTACGATTATCAATTTCTATTCCTTACCACTTATATCATACCCTGAGTTCATCGAGCTCGTAATCGCCTGTGGCAGACAAACGCTTGAATTCCTCATACAGATTAATGCAGCACCAGGCATCTGTTGCTGCATAGAGAGCCTGCGATTCCTTCAAATCGCTAGCCTCCCAATTGCTCAACCGTTGCGCCTTGCTGATTTTCTGGTGAAACAGGTTAGCATACAGTTTCTGCAGACTCATGTCTGCGATACCAAAGTTCTTTGCAACATCCTGCAACTCGATAAAGTAGCCAGCCTTAAAAGCAGCTCGCTTATGGAGCTGCAGCAAGTCATCGTGCCAGGAAAGTCCTACTTTTGGCACGGTGGTATCTTCGAGCAAGCGAATGATGGCAGGAGTAATGCCCGTATGATGCAGGCGGAAGAGATAACAAGTATCATGTGTACTCACCTGCAACAACGAAACATGGTAAGCCTGACCACGCTTGAATGATGGGCGCGTTTCTGTATCCACACCCAGTATATAATGGCTAAGTAGGTCATTAACAGCCGCTTCTGTATCTTCAGGCTTGTCAACGACTACGATTTTGCCAGGAAACAAAGCTCTTGGCAAATTCGTGATTGCCGCCTTGTCGAAACTAGTGAAAATAATCTTCATTATGCTTTTTATTCTTTACAAGTTGCAAAATTAGAAAAAAAAGATGAGAAAAAGAATTGTTTTCTCAATTATTTTCGCTAATTTTGCAGATAAATTATTCAAAAATATATAAAATGGCTAAAAAAAGAACTGAAAAAAAGACCAAAACCTTTAGCGAAGCTATTGGTTTACAGTATATTTTCAACAATACTATCACCGACTTTTTCATAGGATTAGCCTTGGTAGTCATTGCTGTGGTTATCATCATCGCTATGATCTCCTTTCTCAACACAGGAGCCAATGACCAGAGTTTGCTCGAAAATCTGAAGCCGGGTGAATGGACCAACACGGAAAAACAGTTTCAGAACTACTGCGGATCCTGGGGAGCCATTGTATCCTATTGGCTCATTGCCATCAATTTCGGATTTCCAGCCTTCATGCTCCCATTCTTTGTCATTATGGTGGGATTGCAGATGATGCATGCCTACAAGCTGAACCTGTGGAAATGGTTCTTCTGCATGATTGTGGTCATGCTATGGATGTCGGTAACCTTTGCCAAGTTCATCGCACCTATCATGCCAAGCCTCATCTTCAATCCGGGCGGAAAGCACGGACTCTATGTCGTGCAGAATCTGGAGAACATCATGGGTCCTCCAGGACTTACTGCCATTCTTTTCTTCGTGGCGGTAGCATTCCTCACCTATCTCACCACTGAAACCATTACGGTAATCAGAAAAGCACTCAACCCTATCGGTTATATATCAAATAAGGTAAAATTTGAGATTACTAACCATGGAAAGAACAGGAAAGATACGGAAGCTATCGACGAGGTATACGCCAGCGCAGCATATGGTGCTGGCACTGAGGATGAGAAAGAAGAATATAAGGAAGAAGAACCTGCCAAAGTCATCGACCTGAATCTGGATCCGGACCAGACTTTCGCAACCCCGGACATACCTTCTACGCCTGTTGAACCAGAGGCAGACGGACCGGAAGCTACAGGAACAGAAGGTGATACAGAAAAAGATGAAACCATCGCTATAGCCAACGGCACGCAGAACGAGAATATGTCACTCATTGCACGTCAGCGCGAACTCCGTACAAAACGGGCTGAACAGGAAGCATTGGAAAAGCAAGCTGCCGAGGCTGCTGCAGCTTCTGAGCATATAGGTATGGACATCTCTGTAGCCACAGCCGACGAGAAGGCTACAGGCAATACCTTGAGCAATGCAGAAGTACTGAATACTCCGATCAATCCGAAGGAGCCGTTCACCAGATATAAATATCCGGTACTCAACCTTCTGAAGAAGTATGAGGATGACGGCGTATCCATCGATGAGGAAGAGCAGCGCGCCAACAAAAACCGCATCATCGAGGTGCTGGGCAACTTTGGCGTACAGATCAAAACCATCCGTGCTACGGTTGGTCCTACCATCACACTCTACGAAATCCAGCCTGCAGAAGGCGTACGTATCTCTAAGATCAAGAATCTGGAAGATGACATCGCCTTGAGTCTGGCAGCTCTCGGCATCCGTATCATCGCTCCTATCCCAGGAAAGGGAACCATCGGTATTGAGGTACCTAACGCAAAGGCGAACATCGTTAGTATGGAAAGTACTTTAAACTCAAAGAAATTCCAAGAAACCAAGATGGAGTTACCTATCGCTTTGGGTAAGACCATTACCAACGAAGTGTTTATGGTTGATTTGGCTAAGATTCCTCACCTGCTTGTTGCGGGTGCTACCGGACAGGGTAAATCTGTAGGTTTGAATGCCATCATCACCTCTTTATTATACAAGAAACATCCAAACGAACTCAAACTGGTTCTCATCGACCCTAAGAAGGTGGAGTTTAGCGTCTACTCCCGTATTGCCAACAAGTTTATGGCTGCGCTTCCTGATGAGGAAGAACCTATCATAACCGATGTAACCAAGGTGGTTAGAACCCTGAACAGTCTGTGTGTACTGATGGATAGCCGTTACGACTTGCTCAAAAAGGCAGGAGCCCGTAACATCAAAGAATACAACCAGAAGTATATCAACCACAAGTTGAAGTTGACAGATGGACATGAGTATATGCCATACATCGTGGTGATTATAGATGAGTTCGGTGATCTGATCATGACAGCCGGCAAGGAAGTAGAACTTCCTATTGCCCGTATCGCCCAGCTGGCACGTGCCGTGGGTATCCACATGATTATTGCCACCCAGCGTCCTACAACCAGCATCATCACGGGTAATATCAAGGCTAACTTCCCTGGCCGTATCGCCTTTAAGGTTACATCAGCCATCGACTCAAAGACCATTCTTGACCGTACAGGAGCCAACCAGCTGATTGGTCGTGGTGATATGCTCTATCTCTGCGGCAATGAACCTGTCCGTGTACAGTGCGCCTTTGTTGATACACCTGAAATCGAGCGCATCAACGAGTATATCTGCGAACAGCCTGGCCCTATCGAACCTATGGAGTTGCCAGAACCAGCTAATGATGAAGGAAGCGCAGGTGGAAGCGGCAGCATCAGTGCCCGCGAACTGGATCCGTTCTTCGAAGAGGCAGCCCATGCGATTGTTCTTTCGCAGCAGGGTTCTACCAGCATGATACAGCGCCGGTTCAGTATCGGCTATAACCGTGCAGGACGACTGATGGACCAGATGGAAGCTGCAGGCATCGTAGGTGCAGCACAGGGCAGCAAGCCTCGTGAGGTACTGATACAGGATGAAAACCAGCTTAATAATCTGTTAATGGCACTTCGAAACTCTTAATTTTAGTAAATAACTAAGGGTATGAAAGAAGATAATATTGGAAAAGGTTAAATTATTAAACCCTGAAGCCGTGAAAACGTCTAAGAGAGAAAAGACGTTTTTACGGCTTTATGATAGAGTATGAAATTTTAGAAGATATAATATAACATAGAATTTTAAAAGAAAGGAAAAGATAAAAATGAAAAAGATTTTAGCATTGGCTTTCGTTGCAATGATGAGCATCGGAGCCATGGCGCAGACAGCGCAACAGGTACTTGATAAGACCGCTGCCGTTATTGGCAACAAAGGTGGAGCTAGCGCCAACTTCAATATGAGCAGTTCTAAGTATGGATCAGCAAGCGGCAGTATTGCCATCAAAGGCAACAAGTTTAACGCCCGTACCCCGCAAGCCATCGTCTGGTTCAACGGCAAGACCCAGTGGACTTATCTAAAGAAAACCAACGAGGTGAATGTCAGCAACCCTACACAGGCTCAGCAGATGTCCATGAACCCTTATACCTTTACAAATATATATAAGACTGGTTATAAGTCAACGCTCAAGACAGTAGGCAGTAACTATGTAGTACATCTCGTTGCCAATAACCAGAAACGTTCTGTAGCCGAAATGTATATCACCATCAACAAAAAGACACATATTCCATCAGTTGTCAAGATGCGACAGGGCAATACCTGGAGTACCATCACGGTAAGTAACTTCAGAGCCAGGAGCGTTTCTAACAGCACATTCAATTTCAACAGCAAGGAATGTCCAGGAGCTGAAGTCATCGACCTGAGATAATTGCCAGAAAAATCGTATAAAGTTTATTTTCAAATAAGATTCCCCGCCACAACACTCCGGTAGCGTGACGGGGCATTACTTTTTCCAAAAGGGTTTTAGTATCAATAATTTCCAAAAGCGAATCATAGACTCTCCCTTTTTGCACAACAAATCTTAAAACAACTATGTAATTGTAAAATATTCAAAAATACTTTGGAATTTTTGCAAAAACATTTGGCAGATACAAAAGAATTGGTTATCTTTGCATTAAGAAATTATAAAAACAAGTAATTATGAAGCAGACAGAAGCCTATCAAAGACTCGTGGAGAAAGGTATCCGACCATCACTCCAGCGTATTGCCATTATGGATTGGCTCATCAAGCATCCCACTCATCCAACTATCGAGGATGTGTACAAAGGATTAGCCGAGAGTATCACAACATTGAGCAAGACAACCGTTTACAACACGCTCAGAATGTTTAGTGAGCACAATGCGGCCCAGATGATCACAATCGATGAACATCGCGTATGTTATGATGGAAATATTAAAAGCCATGTTCACTTCTATTGCAGAAATTGTGGCAAGGTAATTGACTTTTTCGGCGAACCTGCTCCAACGGTGGAACCAGGAAAGGAAATTGAAGGAAACATCGTATTGGAAGAACAGCTCTACTACAGAGGAATCTGTGCAGAATGCGCTAAAAAAGGTGTAAAGTCACCTCTCACAGAGACTGTTCACTAATTCAAAAGACAATAATTATACAACAATATTTAAAACAAAAACATTATGAAGAAAAAGTTTATTTGCACCGTTTGCGGTTACATTTACGAAGGTACAGAAGCACCAGAGAAGTGCCCTATCTGCAAGGCTCCAGCCAGCAAGTTCAAAGAGATGGAAGAAGCAGTAGATGACGATATGACATTTGCTACCGTTCACGTTCTCGGTCAGGCATTTAAGGATGGCGTTAATGAAGACGTTATCAAGGGTTTGAAAGACCATTTCAATGGTGAGTGTGGCGAGGTAGGTATGTATCTTGCTATGGCACGCCAGGCAGATCGTGAAGGCTATCCTGAAATTGCAGAGGCTTACAAACGTTATGCCTATGAGGAGGCTGATCACGCTTCTCGTTTTGCAGAACTTCTCGGTGAGGTTTTGGGTGATACCAAGAGCAATCTCGAGGCTCGTATTGCAGCAGAGAAGGGTGCTTGTGAGGATAAGTTCCGCATTGCCAAGCTTGCTAAGGAGCAGGGTTCAGATGCTATTCACGATACCGTTCATGAGATGGCTAAGGATGAAGCCCGCCACTGTGCAGGTTTTGCAGGTCTCTACAAGAGATACTTCAAGTAATAGATTTTAAAAGACGTAACTTTAAAAATTATAATACGATTATTTAGTATTTTAAGTCAAGCAAACAGGAAAGCCGATTCTTGTATAGTAATATACTTGAATCGGCTTTCTTTATGTGATGATAAATATTGTTACTTTGTTTCAGGAACCAGGAACTTGTCTCCTGTTTGCTTAATAAGTTCCTTGGCATATTTCTCAGGATACCCAGGACGAACAGGAGTTGCACCTAATCCATAAGGAGTCTTCTCGAAACTGCCATCTTTTTTGGTTGGCTTGATAATCATGTCATTATACTTCACTACCATAAACTGGAAGAGCTGTTGCCAACGCGCCAACATCTGCTGTGCCTTCTCAATACCATAATCATTGAGATACTTGACTGCAGCCTGTGGATTCTGTGCATACAGTTCCTGAGCCTTAGCCTCAACACCTGGCTGTGCAGCAAAATAGCTGTTATCCAGACTATCACGAACCTCCTTCAAAGTTGGGAACATCTGGCTGTAACGAGGATAAACCATATTGCTGGTCATATTGCACACCCAGTAAGCATTCTTGAAACTGAAATTCACAGCATCTGCTCCCGGCGTGTTATAACACTCAGGACGAACTGTAGAAGAACAATAGATTGGTGTGAACGCTACCATATTGGCATCATCATTACCAAACCAAAGAACACCGCCAATCTCTCTAGGCATCCATGATCGCATCTGGCTAACAAAAACAAAACCAGTCTGCTGGGTGCTGACCGGACGTTCGTTGAAGCACTGCTTTCCATCCACCTTAAACATCAATGGAGTTGGCCTGTAAGGCATTTGCCAGATACCACCTCCGATATCAGTTCCATCAGCAACAGAAAGAGGTGTACCCTCATAATGGTCACGCATGCAAGCCTCAACATCAGCAACACTCACCTTCTTGTTTGGAACCACCCAGAGAGGCATATCCTTCGCATTAGGATCCTTACCCAAAGCCCAATCAAGATAAGGACTCATATCATAGAAATGATTCAAGAGAGCCCAAGCACGAGCATCACAGAAACGACGTCCTGAGAAATCAGGCTTAGCATATGCCATTTTCCATGAGAAATCAGCATCCTTGCCCTGATACCATCCCTTACTGCGAGCAAAAGAAACGACATCCTTGGCATACATCACGTTTTTCTTATCCTTCATATTGAACTTACCGATGCGACTCTGGTTAGCATGTGCACAAACTGCATTATCCGGAATACGGAGAGCTACCCAAACCACGCCCTTAGAGCCTGGTCCCTTGCCCATCATCTCCATAATCCAAGCTTCGTTCGGATCACAGATGGTAAAGGTCTCGCCTTCTGAATTATAGCCGTAAGTATTGGCGATGGTTGTCATCACTTTGATAGCCTCACGGGCTGTCTTACTACGCTGCAGGGCAACATAGATGAGTGAACCATAGTCCATGATACCTGTAGAATCAGCCATCTCCTCACGTCCACCATAAGTAGTTTCACCGATGGTAACCTGCCATTCATTGATATTGCCAATCACATTATAAGTCTCGGCAGCCTCCGGAATCTCACCATGATATTTATTGGTATCCCAATCGTAAATCTTACGCATCTCGCCCTTAGCATGCTTACCGGCAGGAAAATGACAGAGATTTTGGAACATACCATAGTCATCGGCACTATATGAACACATCACAGATCCATCAACCGATGCTTTTTTTCCTACTATAAAGTTGGTACATGCCTCAGCCTCAGAGACACTGCCCAACATAGCTACAGCCATTATGGCTGAAGCGAAAATCTTATTCATAAAATATACCTTAATTTATATATACCAAGTTTATATACACAAAAAGAGAAGAGCATTTGAATTCTTCACTCTTCCCTCTTCATTCTTCACTTATTCGCAAGCCTTGAAACTCATATCCAAGCCCTTTACACTATGTGTCAAGGCACCAACTGAGATGAAATCAACTCCCTGCTCTGCATAATCGCGGATGGTATCGTAAGTGATACCGCCAGAAGACTCAGTCTCATACTTACCTGCGATGATGTCTACTGCCTTCTTAGTATCAGGCACAGAGAAGTTATCGAGCATGATACGATTTACACCACCATGCTTCAATACCTGGTCGAGCTCATCGAAGCTGCGAACCTCGATTTCAATCTTCAGATCGAGCCCCTTCTCCTTGAGATAAGCATGGCAACGGTCGATGGCGTTATCGATACCGCCAGCGAAATCGATGTGGTTGTCCTTGAGGAGAATCATATCGAAGAGACCGATACGATGGTTCATACCACCACCAATCTTCACAGCCTGCTTCTCCAACATGCGAAGACCTGGAGTTGTCTTACGGGTATCAAGGATATGAGTCTTTGTACCCTCAAGACGCTTTACATACTTAGCAGTCATGGTAGCAATGCCACTCATACGCTGCATGATATTGAGCATCAAACGCTCTGTCTGGAGCAAAGAACGGGTCTTACCCTCTACAATCATTGCAATGTCACCCTTCTTAACGTGGGTTCCATCCTGAAGCAACACTTCTACCTTCATGGTAGGATCGAAACGCGCAAATACCTTCTTTGCCATTTCAACACCTGCCAACACGCCATCTTCCTTGATAAGCAAGTGGCTCTTACCCATGGCGTCTTCTGGGATACAACACAAAGTTGTGTGGTCGCCATCACCGATATCCTCAGCAAATGCCAAGTCTATCAACTTGTCTTCTAATTGATCTACGCTTAACATATTATTAATGTTTATGTTTAATGTTTATTGATTACTTTTCCGTTCCACAGGGCACGGAGGATGCCTTCCTCATCGCATTCCACCCGGATTTCGCCGCCTAACCATTCGGTCATCGGCAACTCCTCTCGAAACTCGAAGTAGTTCACCACCCTGCCCTCTTGTATTTCTACCACAGCCTGCTGCAATATCGAGCCATCCGGCAATATCACCTGATGGGCTCCGCATCTTCTCATTTCAGCCATATCTTAAACATCCAGACTAATTACTCGTCATCTGAATAGGTTTATCAGGCATAGGAACCGGTGCACTGGTCGGAGGTGCCAAAGCTCCATCCGGACGTGCTGGAACACTCGGACCTGGTATACGGGTCTTACGAGCAGTATCTACTTTTGCCGAAT
Source organism: Segatella copri DSM 18205 (assembly GCF_025151535.1). Taxonomy (NCBI): domain Bacteria; kingdom Pseudomonadati; phylum Bacteroidota; class Bacteroidia; order Bacteroidales; family Prevotellaceae; genus Segatella; species Segatella copri. Next base: position 804,775 of record NZ_CP102288.1, on the reverse strand, counting down.
CAGAAGATGCAGCAGAAGAAGAAACCGGTGCCACCTTTTTAGGATGCATACGGATGAGACGAATCTTATTGACAAACATCAGTTTAAGAGTCGTCAAAGAACCGGCATCAGAACTGAAGCCACCCTCATTCAACATAAAGTACCCCTTTATACATTTGACTCCAAGGCTATCATTATCAGCGAGTTCTACACTATAGTGCTGAGCACTCTGAATATGAATTACAGTCTGTGCCACACTATCGTTCTTGAACTGAACAGCCAGCAAAGCGATACCATCACGCATACCATCCTGGAAGATAAACTGCGATTCGAAATCAAGACGGAACCGGTCACCCTTATGGAAAGCAGTATCAGCTTCAATTTTAAAACTGCGACTGTTGAAGCCCTCATCAGGCGAGAATACCATCGAAGTAGCATCTTTCCAGATATTGGCAGTATCGCCAACAGCAGTAAGATTGTCAAAATCACTATTTCCTGCACTGTTTCCACCCAATGCAACCACCTCTTTATCCAATCTTTCAGCCAAATCCTTATACACATCATGCAGCAATTCTGTATGGCGCATATAATAAACCATCGAACTGTCGAAGTCTGCCGAGGTGACATCATGTTTCTTCAGTACAGCCTCGCGATAAGCCAGACTATTCTTCTCACTACCACCGTCTTCGCTCTGCGCCATAGCAAGAGCGATGTGATAATCGAAGAGAATATCCGTCATCTTTCCTTTAGAGAGCACATCTCTTGGCAGCGAAGGCTTGCAAGAAGCGAAGGCTGCACAAAAGGTTACTATCCAACAGAGATAAAGAAAAGCTTTCTTCATGATTAGTTGTCCTCCTTATTTTCTTTAGATTGAGACTTTATCTTTTCTTCAGCAGTTTCAATAAAAGAAGAATCTTTAACCTTCTTCTCCTTATCACCACCTCCGAGAGCTTCCAGTTCTTTTCTACAGAAAAGCAAGAGAGAAATGATGCCGACTGATACACAGGAATCTGCAAAATTGAATACAGGATCGAAGAATGTACCATGCTGTCCACCCCAGAAAGGGAACCATTCAGGCCATGTATAGGTGAAGAACGGAAAGCGGAACATATCAACCACCTTGCCCATGAGCACGGGTGCATACCCCTCGCCGAAAGGCACAAGATAAGATACATAATAAGGTGAAGCACCGGTGAAGATAAGTCCGTAGAAGATGGAATCAATCATATTGCCGATTGCACCCGTCAGAACCAGCGCCACCAAAATGATATATAACAAGCGATAGGTACCACGCTTAATGATGCGATGCAGATAAATGCTCAACGCACAGATGGCTACCAGGCGCAACAGACTTAGCCAGAACTTGCCGATAAACGACATACCCCAAGCCATTCCGTTGTTCTCTACAAATTCGATATAAAACCAATCAGTAACACGAACAGACTCGCCAAGGCAAAAATGGGTCTTGATGTACACCTTGATAATCTGATCGATAACAAGAAGCACAACCACCATTGCCGTGACGAGCCATCCGCATTTAATTTTACTTGTTTTCTCCATTTATTACTTCTTTCTAGCCTCCTTAGAAGCTACACTCAAAGTGGCATGAGGTACAGCACGCAAACGCTCCTTAGGAATCAACTCGCCTGTTTCGCGGTCAATACCATAGGTCTTGTTCTGGATACGAACCAAAGCTGCTTCCAATCCCTTGATAAACTTCTGCTGACGCTGAGCCATCTGGATGATTTCTTCCTTGCTTTGTGCTTCACTACCCTCCTCAAGAGCCTTGTAGGTTGGTGATGTATCTACCACATCATTACTGTCTGAGTGGTTCAGCTGAGCCATACAATCATGATAAGTCTGCTTTGCCACCTTCAATTTCTCATTAATGATAGCGCGGAACTCCTCGAGCTCCTGATCGCTATAACGTAGTTTTTCGTTAGCCATAGATGTTATCTATTATGTTATTTGTTAATGTTTTTAGGGAATAAGGACTAGAAAGTTAGAAGCAAGCAGTTTGGAAATGCTCCTAACTTCTAACTCCTAACTCCTAACTATTTAATTCTTCTCTACGAGAATGTTCAACTTAAAGTCATCAAACTCGGTCTCAACACCTGCATTGTCGCCGATTTCGATGCTGTCTGCCAATACCTGACCCTTGATGTAGTCGGCGAATGCCTCGATGGCTGCGTCAGTCTCCTCATTAGGAGCCACAGTTACGTTGATGCGGTCGGTAATCTCCAGACCTGTCTCCTTGCGGAGGTTCTGGATACGGTTGATCAACTCACGAGCCATACCCTCCTTCTTCAATTCTGGGGTCAACTCTACCTCAAGCGCTACGGTCAGATTGCCCTCGTTAGATACGAGCCATCCTGGAATATCCTCAGAGATAATCTCAACGTCGGCTACCTCTACCACGGCTTCCTGTCCGTCAATATTCAATGTGATGTTGCCTGCCTTCTCGAAGGCTGCAATCTGGTCCTGATCGAGCGCTGACATCTGGGCAGCAACACCCTTCATCAGCTTGCCGAACTTCTTACCCATCACTCTAAAGTTACACTTCACCTTCTTTACGAGAATGCCCTGACCCTCAATGAAGTTAACCTCCTTCACGTTCACCTCGTTCTTCAACAGTCCGGCTACTGCCTCGATGTGTGCCTTCTGTACATCATCTACTGCAGGAATCATGATCTGCTGGAGTGGCTGACGCACCTTGATGTTCACCTTGCGACGCAATGCCAATACCATAGAAGTAATCTTCTGGGCGATGGCCATACGCTCCTCCAGGTCGGCATCGATAGCAGCCTCATCGGCTACAGGGAACTTATCGAGATGTACGCTCTCCAACTCGCCGCCCAAGTCGTGATACAACTCGTCTGCATAGAATGGAGCGAATGATGCCAGCAGCTTAGCCACTGTCATCAGGCAGGTATAGAGAGTCTGGTAAGCACTCAGCTTATCCTCGCTCATCTCCTTACCCCAGAAACGTTTACGGTTCAGACGAACGTACCAGTTAGAGAGGTCATCGTTGACGAAAGCATCGATGAGACGGCCTGCGCGGGTTGGATCATAGCCAGCCAACTCTCTGTCAACGCCCTTGATGAGGGTATTGAGTGAAGAGAGAATCCAACGGTCAATCTCTGGGCGCTTCTCGAATGGCACCTGAGCAGCCTCTGCATCGAAACCATCTACATTAGCATAGAGGGCGAAGAAGCTGTAGGTATTATATAAGGTACCGAAGAACTTACGACGGGTCTCGTCCACACCATTAGGGTCGAACTTGAGGTTGTCCCAAGGCTCGCTGTTGGTCATCATATAGAAACGAACAGGATCGGCACCATACTTGTCAATCATCTCGAATGGGTTAGTCACGTTACCCACGTGCTTACTCATCTTGTTACCCTTGGCATCGAGAACGAGACCAGAAGAGATTACGTTCTTGAAGGCTACGCTATCGAATACCATGGTAGCGATGGCGTGCAGGGTGAAGAACCATCCACGGGTCTGATCCACGCCCTCGTTGATGAAGTCGGCTGGATAGAACTTAGGAGGAATAGCATATCCCTCGTAGGTGCTGTGGATGAGTGCATCGCGGTCTGCCTCTGTGCCACGGGCCATCTCACCCTCGAATGGGTAGTGGAGCTGGGCGTAAGGCATTGAACCTGAATCGAACCAAACGTCGATGAGGTCGCTCTCACGATACATTGGCTTGCCCTCCTCGTTAACCAATACAATCTTGTCAACGTATGGACGGTGGAGGTCAATCTTATCATAGTTTTCCTGACTGTAGTCGCCAGGAACGAAACCATTCTCCTTCAATGGGTTGCTCTGCATGATACCGGCAGCCACAGACTTCTCGATTTCAGCATAGAGTTCCTCCAAGCTGCCGATACACTTCTCGCCACGGTTCTCGTCACGCCAGATTGGCAATGGAGTACCCCAGAAGCGGGAACGTGAAAGGTTCCAGTCGTTCAGGTTCTCGAGCCAGTTGCCGAAACGGCCTGTACCGGTGCTCTCAGGCTGCCAGTTGATGGTCTTGTTGAGTTCTACCATGCGCTCCTTGCGGGCTGTATCCTTGATAAACCAGCTATCCAATGGATAATAGAGGATAGGCTTGTCGGTACGCCAGCAGTGAGGATAGTTGTGCACGTGCTTCTCGCTCTTGAAAGCCTTGCCCTCCTGCTTCAGTTCGTAGCAGAGCACGATGTTCAGGTCTTCAGCCTTCTCAGAAGCCTTCTTGTCCCAGACGCCATCCACATTAAACTGTGGGTCGTAGGCATTCTTCACGTAGTCGCCTGCGTGATGAGCGTATGCCTCCTTGTTGACGCAAGCGTTCACGAAGTTGGCATCGAGGTCTTCGATGAGATAGAACTTACCCTGCAGGTCAACCATTGGGCGGGTCTCGCCCTTCTTATTAATAAGGTAGAGAGCTGGGATGTTGGCATCCTTAGCCACCTTGGCATCATCGGCACCGAATGTAGGAGCGATGTGAACGATACCTGTACCATCATCGGTAGTAACGTAGTCGCCGAGGATTACGCGGAAAGCCTCGCTATCCATCTCTACGAACTGATCGCGACCATCCTCTGAAGCGAATACCTTCTCAGGATGAGCAGCAGCATATTCTGTTACGAAAGCCGGTGCGAAGAGATCAACCTTCTCGCATGGCTTCACCCATGGCAGGAGCTGCTCGTAGTGCATGCCTTCGAGGTCGGTACCCTTCATGTGGTCGATAATGCGCCATGGGCACTGCTTCTTCTCCTTGTCGAATGGCAGGAGATCGCCTTCCTTGCACTCCTGGTCTGCCTTCAGATATGACCCTACCAGAGCCTCAGCCATCACGAGTGTCATAGGCTCGCCATTGTAGAGGTTGTAGGTCTCGATGGCTACATAGTCAATCTTAGGACCCACACAGAGAGCCACGTTTGAAGGCAGAGTCCAAGGTGTAGTGGTCCATGCGATGAAGTATGGCTTGCCCCACTTGGTCCACTCTGCCTTAGGATCCTTGATGAGGAACTGGGCTGTGGTGGTAAGGTCCTTAACATCGCGATAGCAGCCAGGCTGGTTCAACTCGTGAGAGCTCAAGCCTGTACCTGCACCTGGAGAGTATGGCTGGATGGTGTAACCCTTGTAGAGCAACCCCTTGTTGTAGAGCTGCTTGAGGAGCCACCAGAGAGTCTCGATATACTTGTTATCGTAGGTGATATAAGGATGATCGAGATCTACGAAGTAACCCATCTTCTCGGTCAACTCGCGCCACTCAGCGGTGAACTTCATCACGTTCTCGCGGCACTTGTGGTTATAATCCTCAGTAGAGATATACTTCTCTGAAGCCTTGTTGTCGATATCCTTCTTGGTGATGCCGAGTTCCTTCTCGACACCGAGTTCAACAGGGAGTCCGTGGGTATCCCATCCCGCCTTGCGGTGAACCTGGAAACCCTTCATGGTCTTGTATCTGTTGAATGTATCCTTAATACTACGTGCCAACACGTGGTGAATACCCGGGTGGCCATTAGCTGATGGAGGTCCCTCAAAGAAGATAAACTGAGGGCAGCCTTCACGCTCGTCGATAGACTTGTGGAAGATATCATTTTTCTCCCACGCTGCTAGTACGTCATTGTTTGTCTGAGTCAAATTCAGACCGTTGTGCTCGGCAAATTTCTTAGCCATATTATCTTATATTTTTATAATGTTTTTACTTTTGGGCGCAAAGTTACAAAAAAAATATGTTTTACCCAAAAATAGAAAGACTTTTTATATAATTATTTTATTATAAACGAAAAAGTTAGGAGTTGGAACAGCGTCCCGACTCCTAACTTTTTATTTCCCGTTTTATTAAAACTTCGCTGCCATGTATTATAAATTTTCAGCCTCTTGCAGCCAGATGGCAGATGCAGCATCACTAGGCATACGCCAGTCGCCACGAGGACTGAGGCTTACGCTACCTACTTTCGGGCCGTCTGGCAGACAGCTGCGCTTGAACTGCTGATTGAAGAAACGGCGCACGAAGGTCTTCAGCCACTTTTTGATAGTCTCCTCATCATAGCTGTCAGGATCATTATCACTGATCTTTACACGCTCCAGTTCGGAATCAATAAATGCCTTCTTTGCCAACATGTAAATCTTGGAAGGACGGAAACCGAAACGCAGGAAATAGTAGAGGAAGAAATCATGCAGTTCGTATGGTCCCACCAAATCTTCCGTCTTCTGCTTGATATTTCCATTCTCATCTGCCGGAATCAACTCTGGACTGATAGGAGTATCGATGATATCACGAAGGGTGATGCGGCTCTGTTCGTCTACCCCACTCTCTGCTACATGATTTACAAGATGACGGATCAGGGTCTTAGGAATGCTGGCATTCACGCCATACATGCTCATGTGGTCACCATTATAGGTAGCCCATCCTAATGCCAACTCTGAAAGGTCACCGGTACCGATAACCATACCCCCCATCTTATTGGCTAAATCCATCAGGATCTGGGTACGTTCACGAGCCTGGGAATTCTCGTAAGTCACATCATGCACACTGGCATCCTGACCGATGTCCTCAAAGTGCTGGGTTACAGCCTTGGCGATGCTGATTTCCTTAATGGTAATACCAAGACTCTGCATCAGCGAGATAGCATTATTGTAGGTTCTGTCTGTGGTTCCGAATCCCGGCATAGTGACACCTACAATACCCTTTCGGTTCACCTTGAGTTTATCAAAAGCTTTTACACAAACGAGTAAGGCCAGCGTAGAATCCAAACCGCCGCTAATACCGATTACTACGGTCTTGGCATGGGTATGAACGATACGCTTGGCTAGTCCCATGAGTTGGATATTGAAAATTTCCTCGCAAGAGGCATTCATATCGCTGCTGGTAGGAATAAACGGATGAGGATTCACCTCACGTTCCAACACAAAATCGCGTTCATTTTCGGTAGGATCGGCTTCGATATTACGGATATTGAACTGACCGCCGAGAACAGAATACTTAATATTGCGCTGGGCATTTACATAAGTAGAATTCGTACGACGCTCAGAGCGGAGTTTCTCTACATCTATCTGTGAGATAACCATCTGCGGTTCAATAGAGAAACGTTCACTCTGTGAAAGTAAAACTCCATTCTCATAAATCAGGGCATTTCCACCATAAACCACATCCTGCGTACTCTCACCGAATCCGCAGGAACTGTAGATATATCCTGTCATGGTACGGGCACTCTGCTGGCTGAGCAGACTCTTCAGATAATGATGTTTTCCGATGAGTTCGTCGCTTGCAGAAAGATTGAAAATCAGGTCTGCTCCTGCTAGCGCCAGTTTGTTGCTAGGAGGAGCCGGAGCCCATACATCTTCGCAGATTTCCACACCAAACTGTACGCCATCGAAAGTTTGAAAAATCTGAACATCAGGCGTCAGTTTCACCTTATGTCCGGCATAACGGACTTCGCAATCTCTCAGGTCCTGAGCCGAGGCAAACCAGCGTTTCTCATAAAACTCGCTGTAGTTTGGAAGATATGTCTTCGGTACAATACCGAGAATCTGTCCATGCTGGATAACGATACCACAATTGAGCAACAAGTCGCCCGCTATCACCGGCGCACCCACGATAGAGATGATATCGAGTTTGCGTGTGAAATCGAGCAACATCATCACCGCCTGCTCAGATGATTCGAGAAGCATCTGCTGACGGAAGAGATCCTGACAGGAATAGCCCGTAATAGAGAGTTCCGGAAATGTAATGATCTCTACACCCTTTCCCTCAGCCAGCGCTATCTGTTCCTCTATCTGCTGGGTATTGAAAATGACATCACCCACCTTTACGGCAGGGATGGCACTAGCTACCTTAATAAATCCGTACTTCATAATAAATTACTTTATTGTTACCTGTGTAGCACCATAGCCATACTCCTGGAAAGAAGCATCCTGATAGGTGCAACTCTTATAGCGATAGTTCAACTCATGAATGAGAGTCTGGCGCAACACACCTTCGCCCTTTCCATGAATAAAGATAATTTTCTGTCCCTTCTTTTTCTTATATTCCTCCATGGTCTTCTTGAAGATATCCATCTGATAATGAAGAATATCTGCAGAATTCATTCCAGCAGTTGTTTCAAGCACTTCATCCGCATGAAGATCTATCACAAGGGTACCATCATCCTTCTTGCTCTTCTTCTTGCTGGTGTTGGCGACAACCTTCTCATCCTTATACATCTGCTCTTTCAGACGCTTGGAATCGATAACCAGCGGACGGGCTATTTCATCGTTCTCTACAATCGTAAAGAGATAGGCTGGAGTCTCGAAGAAATCGTTCTCCTCGAAAAGATGAAGTTTGTAGAATTTCACGGGATCGAGACGGAACTGAACATCTGTTGCCGGCTTTAGGAGAAATGGCTTGTCCTTCTTGTAGGCTATCATCTGGATGGCGATATGCTCCATCTCGTTCAGAGCCTCACGACCGAATTCCTCGATGAAGAGTTTGGTGTTCGGTTCTATTTCTCCCTCTGCTTTCAGAGTCCATGCATTTCCCTCAGCCACGAGATAGGTATAGTGGAGATAGTAGTTGCTGTCATTTACCATATAGGTCTCGAAACGGGTATTGGTTACGTCCTTGATGTTGATAGGTACAAAGGCGAGATAAGCACTGAGTTTGTTGCCTCCCGTACGTTCCTGAACCGGTTTCACAAAGGTTATCTCACGGTCGGCAGCATCATATTCCTCTACATCCATATCCACGTCATCGTGATCATTCAAGATGGCCTTGATACTCCGGCTGTCCTGATGCAGTTCGGTATTGGCATGCTCCTCAGCCTTCTGCTGCGCATCCATTTTAGCCGAAATCATCTTGCCCATGGAGTATTCATCCTGCTCCACCACAACCACCTCGTTGATAGGCATCGGAATCTCAAAACCATCCTCATCCTCAACAAGCACAATATTTTTACCTTGGAAGCCGGCAACCTTTCCGCCACCCACTTCGCTCAAGAATCTGACTTTATCTCCTTTTTTCATAATCTATTAATAATTTGTAATTGCAAAGATACAAAAGATATTGCAAAACAGGGCTTATTTTAATATTTTTAATGCTACTGATAAAAATAATCCTGTAAAAGATGCACCATGTTAGATATTTTTCCGTATCTTTGCAAAGAAAAAGAAATAGTAACGAACCCATTAAACTGAAAAGTTATGATTACATTTCCTTGCGCCAAGATTAATCTTGGTTTAAATATAGTTAGCAAGCGGAAAGATGGATACCACAATCTTGAAACGGTGTTCTACCCTATTCCGCTGACCGATGCACTTGAAATCAAGCTCATGGGCGATGAATTCCCTAGCGATGTTCCTTGTGATCTGAAGATTACAGGTAACGCCGTGGATTGCGACGAACAGAACAATCTCGTTGTAAAAGCTTATAATCTCCTGGCTGCCGACTTCAGGATTCCACGCATCCATGCTCACCTGGTGAAGCGTATTCCTTCGCAGGCTGGTTTGGGTGGCGGTTCTGCCGATGCAGCCTTCATGATCCGTTTGCTTGACGAGCGTTTCCGCCTCAATATCGGTAATCCTGAGATGGAAAGATATGCTGCCAAACTGGGCGCAGACTGTGCCTACTTCATTTCTGCCAATCCTGAGGATGGCGATACTGCTTGCTATGCAGAAGGTATCGGCGAAGAACTGATGCCGGTAAGTGGTCCTGGCGATAATCTGAGGGGCTATCATCTGGTTGTGGTGAAGCGCGATGATATTGCCGTCAGCACCAAAGAGGCTTATGCAGCCATCACCCCACAGGCTCCAGCCAAATGTTGCCGCGACATTGTACGCCAGCCTATCGAGACTTGGAAAGAGGAACTTGTCAACGATTTTGAGGCACCTATCTTCAAGATGCACCCGGAACTGGCAGAAATCAAACAGAAGCTGTACAACCTGGGTGCCGTATATGCAGCGATGAGTGGTAGCGGTAGTGCCATCTTCGGTATCTTCAAGCATAAACCTGCAAATATAGAGGAACAGTTCGAAGGAATGTTCTGTAAAATAATGAAACTTTAATTTAATTAATAGTTTACTCTAAATATAATGAACGAAGAAACACATCAGAAACTGATGACTATCAAGCGAAGCTTCCGCTTGCTGATGAACGGTCCGGGATCGCAATCTATGCGCGATAAGGGACTGGGATATAAACTGAATTGGGGCGTACCATTCTATGAACTGAAAAAGATGGCTGAAGAATATGGTAAAGACTATGACCTCGCCATCGAACTGTGGAAGGAAGATATCCGGGAATGCAAGATTCTGGCTACACTCATCATGCCTGCCGATAAGATGCTTCCGGAAATCACAGATATATGGATGGAACAGGTACAGAGTCAGGAGATGGCAGAGATGCTTGCCTTCAACCTATTGCAACACGTAGATTATGCACCTGTCATCGCCTATCAGTGGATAGCAAGTGATAAGCCACTCTATGAGATTGCCGGTTTCCAGCTCCTTGCCCGTCTTTTTGCCAATGGGAAAGAGCCTAACGAGCGTGGCATCAACGAATTCCTGGATCAGGCTGCCACTGCATTGCAGGGTGACAACATGGGAATAAAACATGCTGCCTCTAATGCGGTTCTCCGTTTCTGCGACTTCGGTGAAGATTTCGAGAAAATTGCAAGAGGCGCACTCAAGGGTATCTACGAGATATAATGGCTCTGCTGACGCAGTCAGAAACAGGCCACGACCCTGCTGAAAATACGTCCCGACATAGCATTTGCTGCGTCCCGACATACAAAAAAATACGTCCCGATGCAGCAAATGCTACGTCGGGACGTTTTTTTATGGCTAATTTCAGCGTTACATGAAATACTTCTGGTATTCGTTTTCGAAATTCGGAGTGAAAACACCCTTGCCGATGTTTTCGCTGATTTCATCCTTTGTCCAGAATCTGCCACCGGCCAATTCTTCCTGGCTCGGTTTCACCTCGCCATCATATACACAGCGATGTACGTAAACCAGTTCCTTTTCCCGCTGACTCTCAAAGACATAATGTCCCAAAGATTCCGGTTCAAAATCGGTGATACCCAATTCTTCCCTTACCTCGCGATGCAAAGCCTGACTCACACTTTCGCCTAAATCAACATGACCGCCGCAGGCTGTATCCCATTTATCCGGCTGGATATCCTTCCAGGCTGGACGATGCTGCAGATACAGATCCCCCCGGCTGTTGAATACATGCAGATGAACTACCGGATGCAATATCTTGCTTCCGTCATGGGCATGACCGCGGGTAACAGCGCCCAGGATGTTGCCCATTTCATCTACTATCGGAAATTCCTCGTTCTTATTATCTATCATCGTTTTTTTAAAAGTTTATAGTTAACAGTTTATAGCGGCTTCGCCGTATAGCATGGTTGCCGTATGGCAAGATTGCCCTATAAACTATCAACTCTTAACTATTAACTTTCTAAAGCGTTCCGTATTCATCAGAGTAGCGCAACATCTGGTCGACATAGCTCTCCTCGTAATCCAATACCACGTCTGTAATTTCGCCTTCTTCATCCATCTCCAGCGTCATCTTCGGATTGATGAATCCCTTGTATGGAGCGAGATTCAGTTTCTTGTATCTTGCCAGTATCTCGCGATGCAATTCCGGATCAATATTCACGGCATACTTCTCTACCAACAGGCGGGCAGCCTCGAAATCGCCCTCGCTCTTGATGCGCTGAATTTCAGCAAGCAACTCGCCGAAGAGATGGCGGAGCTTGGCATAATCATTAATCTTCACATAAGTCTTCGTCGTAATGATATTGCCCTCACTGTCCTTCAAAGCATCCTCGGCAGAAGCATAGTTCATATCCATCTTCACCAGTTCCACAGCCCCCTCGGCATGCTCCATCACCCACCAGGCTATCAGCGCACGGTTGCGCATGTGGGCTTCCTCTATCTTGTCGCCTTCCTTGATGCGGATGGTCTGGGTGAGCAGACCGTTCATCAGATAACCGTAATACTGAGCCTTGTATGCTTCATCATTCGGAGTCAGACCCAGTTCTACCAATTTATGGTCGGCTACATAATAGAGTCCGAAAAGATCGGCTCTCGCCTCTTCTATCGTACTGCCATACGCCTTCAGTGCATCAGGGTCGGTACCAGGCAAGAGCTGTCCGCTACCATGTCCCAGACACTCATGCAGGTCGGTATGCAGATCATCTGTAATATCCTCGTACTGATTCATCAGACTGATGGTATCCTCGTCGATAACGAATTCATCGCGGAAACCATTGCCTTGAGCTGCCTTGTTATATGCCTCGGTCAAGTTACCGATGGTCACACTCTTAGAACCATATTCCTGACGGATCCAGTTGGCATTCGGAAGATTGATGCCGATGGCAGAAGCAGGATATTCCTCGCCACCCAACATCGCAGCACAGATGACATTGGCTGTAACACCCTTCACCTCCGGCTTGCGGAAACGTGGGTCTACAGGTGAATGGTCCTCAAACCACTGGGCATTCTGACTGATGGTCTGGGTGCGCTTCGTTGCTTCAAGATCCTTATATTCTACGATGCCTTCCCAAGTACCTTTCAGTCCGAGCGGATCGCCATACACTTCGATAAATCCGTTGATAAAATCAATCATTCCCTCGTGCTGCTGCACCCAGGCAATGCTGTAACGGTCGAAATCCTTCAGATCGCCTGTTCGGTAATACTTCACCAGGAGATCGATGAGATGTTTCTGTTCCTCATTTTCTGCATATTTCTGAGCACGGAGCAACCAGGAAACAATCTCCTTGATAGCTGCTCCATAGAGGCCGTCTTCAGTCCATTTCAGCTCCACCAGTTCACCATTACGCTTGGTCAGTTTAGAGTTCAGTCCATACGAAGGTGCCTGTTCGTTGCCCTCTTCCTTCATCCTGGCATAGAAACGTTCTACTTCTGCCTGAGAAACATTCTCATAGAAATTGCAGGCTGAAGTCTGCACCAGATCCTCGCCATCCGTCTGATTCACGCGCTTAGGCATAACTTCCGGATTGAAGATGACAGGCACCAGAATGCCCAACAGATCTTCCTTGCTCTGTCCCTTGGAAAGAGGCAGATATTCATCGGCTACAGCCCCAACCATCTCATAGAAAGATTCCTCTGAAAATCCTGGCACAAACTTTTCACATCCATAGTGATGATGGATGCCGCTGGCAAACCAGACACGCTTCAGATAAACTTCGAAAGCCTTGAAATCTTCGCTTTCGCGATTACCCTCGTAATGAAGGTATACAGCCTCCAGGGTTTTACGGATGCGCAGGTTGTATTTGCCCTGCTGGTCGAAGGTGATATCTCGTCCCAAGAGGGTTGCCTTCGACAAGCAATAAATATAAATTTTCTGTGTGAGCGACAGGTTTTCGAAACCCTTCAGCTCATAACGGAGCATCTGGATATCGGCAAATCGCTCTTGAGTGTTTACATTACATTTTGCCATTTTTATCTGTATTTACCATGCAAAAGTAATACATTTTTTCCACATACCAAACTTTTCCTCCTGTTTTTCGCTCTTTGCAAAGTTTTTTACTTGAAATATGCACTTTTTCTTGGAGAAAACTTTTATTTATGCAGATTATTCATTACCTTTGCATGAAAATCAAAACAAAAACATGCCGGTAAAGGCAGAAATCATAAAACGGCAATCATGCAGATAAACGAGATATTAAAAAGCTATTTTGGATACGATTCCTTCCGCCCCAACCAGGAAGCGATTATCAAAGAGGTAATGCAGGGACACGACTGTCTGGTTCTCATGCCGACAGGTGGTGGAAAGAGTCTGTGCTACCAGGTTCCCGCATTAGCGATGGAAGGTACCGCTGTGGTCATTTCACCGCTCATCAGTCTGATGCACGACCAGGTGGAGGCGCTCAAGGCAAACGGTATCCCGGCTGAGGCACTGAACAGCGGAAACGACACGACCGATGAACTCATCATCCGCCGCCGATGCGAGAAGGGAGAACTGAAACTTCTTTATGTTTCGCCCGAGAAACTCATCAGCGAGATACCTTATTTATTCAGCAACATCAAGATTTCGCTCTTTGCCGTTGACGAGGCCCACTGCATCAGTCAGTGGGGACACGATTTCCGTCCGGAGTATTCGCAACTCGGTATGCTGCACGAGAATTTCCGCAATGTCCCGGTGATGGCGCTCACAGCCACAGCCGACAAGATAACGCGCGAAGATATCATACGCCAGCTTCATCTCAATGGGCAGACGTTCGTAAGCAGTTTCGACCGCCCCAACCTCTCCCTCACCGTAAGACAGGAGAGCACCAAAAAGGCAAAGCTCCAATACATCACCCGCTTCATCAGTAATCATCCGGAAGAAGCAGGCATCATCTACTGTCTCTCCCGCAAGAACACCGAAATGGTAGCTCAGGAACTTATCGATCTGGGTATCAATGCCGCAGCCTATCACGCCGGAATGACTGCCCAGACCAGAGCATCAGTACAGGAGCGGTTCAAGATGGACCAGATTCAGGTGGTATGTGCAACCATCGCTTTCGGAATGGGCATCGACAAGAGTAATGTGCGCTGGGTAATCCACTATAATATGCCTAAAAGCATAGAGAGTTTCTATCAGGAAATAGGTAGAGCCGGAAGAGATGGAGCACCATCAGATACCGTGCTGTTCTATTCGATGGCCGACATCATCACCCTCCGTTCTTTCTGTGAAGAAAGCGGACAGCGTGATGTGAACATGGAGAAACTGCGCCGCATGGAGGAATATGCCGAATCGAGAGTATGCCGACGACGCATTCTGCTGAATTATTTTGGCGAGACATCATCCTGCAACTGCGGCAACTGTGATGTTTGCAAGAATCCTCCACGCACCTTCGACGGCACCATCAGAGCCCAGAAAGCCCTGAGTGCCGTAGTCCGTTCGGGTGAGCATATTGCAGTAGGTACCTGCATCGAGATTCTGAGAGGCATGCATTCTTCTGCAGTTGTGAAAAACAAATACAACGAGATGAAAACCTTCGGTGTGGGCAGGGATACAACATCTAAGGACTGGAATGCTTATCTGCTGCAGATGCTACAGATGGGATTCTTCGAGATTGCCTACAACAACCACAACTACATGAAGGTTACCGATTTAGGCTGGAAGGTACTGAAGGGAGAACATCATGTTTCGCTGGCTTATATCGAAGAAGATGATAAAGCCACCCGCCCAAAGAAAACGGTACGCAACAGGAAGGGCGCCATCGCCCAGCCGGGAAATCTCATTCCTGAGGTACATGCCGAACGTGTCCTCTTCCAGGAAGACTCGAAAGGCGTGGAAGACAAAGGGCTCTTTGAACACCTCAGAAAGATACGCAAGAACCTTGCCGACGAACAGGGTTATCCTCCATATATCGTACTCAGCGACAAGAGCCTTCATGAACTTGCAAGAATGAAACCTACCACCAAGAATGCCATGAGCCTGATCAGTGGTATCGGAGAATTCAAGCTCAATAAATATGGCGATACCTTCATCAAGGCTATCAGGAAATATACAGGACTATAACAGGAGAATATCTCCGAAAGATATTTTCATAACCTTCGGAGATAATTTCATAACCTTCGGAGATATTTTCATAACTAAGGGAGATAATACCCGTAACTAAGGGAGATAGCATTCGTAACTAAGGGAGATAGCATTCGTAACTAAGGGAGATAAAAAAATCGGGATGTCTGCAAGTTCAGAACTGCAAACATCCCGATTTAATTTTATAGATTGAAGAGATGCGCAACTTAGTTGTTTACGCTACCTCCCACAATATCAAGCAATTCATTGGTAATGGCCTGTTGACGACTCTTGTTGTACTGCAAGTTGAGTTCGCGCAAGAGTTCATCGGCATTATCCGTAGCGGTCTGCATGGCCACCATTCTGGCAGCATGCTCACTCGCCTGGCTATCCAGCAACGCTGTATAAATCATCAGACGAAGCTGCTTAGGAATCAAGACTCCCAAAACAGTCTCCAAGTCTGGCTCTACAATGAAGTCATCATTCAGAGGTTTTGCCTCAGAACTCTGGCGTCCGTCAGCTTCAGCCTGCTTTTGGCGCAGATATTCCTGAGCCTTTGCCGTAACCACATTAGAGGTAAGGTCACGATCGTTGTCCACTCCTATCGCCTCAGTGCTGAGGTCAATAGGCAAGAAAGTCTTGCGGGTCAGAATCTGTGAACCGGCACTCTTAAAGTGATGATAAATCATCTCCACCTTATCGAGCTCACCAGCAGCATACTGCCTGGCAAGTGAATGGGCGATATCTGCACAGGCGCTGGCATGAGGATGATCGGCAAGATCATTAAAGTTACCGCCAATCTTCAAACCCAGTTTCTGTGCCTTCTCTGCCACTTTTCGTCCGATAGGATATACCGTGATGTCGTCAATGCCTTGAGCCTTATACTCGTCCACCGCATGCATCATCATCTTGATAACGTTGGAATTAAATCCACCACACAAGCTGCTGTTAGAACTGTATACCACAAGAGCTACACGCTTGGTTTCCTTGTGCTCCAACTGCAACGGATGGTCGACATTCGGAGTACTTACCAGGAAACTCTTGAGGATATGTTCCAACATATTTCCATAAGGCAGCATATTCTGGATAGCTACCTGAGCATGATGCAATTTACTGGAAGCCACCATCTTCATTGCACTCGTAATCTTACGGGTACTGTTAACGCTGGCTATGCGAGTTTTAATCTCTTTTAATGACGGCATAGGCTATTACGCTTTATATTGTCCTGCAACATTAGCCATGGTCTCCTCGACTGCCTTAATGGCATCGTCGGTGAACTTACCATCGCCCAAAGTCTCAATCACATCAGCGTGCTGGCTGCGCATTGCATCGAGGAACAGATCCTGACAGTCGCGAACCTTATCCATTGGCACGTCGTGCATCAATCCGTGAACACCACAGTAGAGAATAGCTACCTGCTCGCCTACCGGCATTGGGCGGTACTGAGGCTGAACCAGCAACTGGTCGTTCTTACGGCCACGGTCCAGAGTCATCGCTGTTACGGCATCCATATCACTAGAGAACTTAGAGAAGGCCTCCAGCTCACGATACTGAGCCATATCAATCTTCAGTGTACCAGCTACCTTCTTCATACTCTTGATCTGGGCAGAACCACCTACACGGGATACGGAGATACCTACGTTGATAGCTGGACGGAAGCCCTGGTTGAAGAGGTCGGTCTCAAGGAAGATCTGACCATCGGTGATAGAAATCACGTTGGTTGGGATGTATGCTGATACGTCACCAGCCTGTGTTTCGATGATAGGGAGGGCTGTCAAAGAACCACCACCCTTAACGTGACCCTTCATGCACTCTGGAAGGTCGTTCATCTGCTCGGCTACCTCCTGCTGGTCGTTGATACGAGCGGCACGCTCCAACAGACGAGAGTGGAGATAGAACACATCACCAGGGTAAGCCTCACGTCCGGATGGACGGCGGAGAATCAGAGATACCTCACGGTAAGCCACAGCCTGCTTACTCAGGTCATCGTATACGACGAGAGCTGAGTAACCACGGTCGCGGAAGTACTCACCGATAGCTGCACCGGCAAATGGTGCGTAATACTGCATGGCTGCAGGATCGGCAGCGGTAGCACTTACGATGATGGTATATGGCAGGGCGCCATGCTCCTTGAGGTTCTGTACCAATGCAGCAACGGTAGATGCTTTCTGACCGATAGCTACATAGATACAATATACTGGCTTGCCAGCCTCATAGAAACTCTTCTGGTTGATGATGGTATCCACTGCGATGGCAGTCTTACCGGTCTGACGGTCACCGATGATCAGCTCACGCTGTCCACGACCGATAGGAATCATAGAGTCTACCGCCTTCAAACCAGTCTGAAGAGGTTCCTTTACTGGCTGACGATAGATTACACCAGGTGCCTTACGATCCAAAGGCATCTCGAAAGAATCGGTGAGGTCGATGTCACCCAGACCATCAATAGCCTGACCCAGAGGGTTTACGACACGTCCGAGGAAGTTGTCGTTTACGCGGATAGAAGCAATACGGTGTGTACGCTTCACGCTCTGTCCCTCCTTGATGCCAGCTGTAGGACCTAAGAGGACACAACCTACATTGTCTTCCTCCAAGTTCATGACGATAGCCATGGTTCCGTTCTCAAACTCAAGAAGCTCATTAGCCTCGGCATTACGCAGACCATAGATACGAGCCACGCCATCGCTGACGGTAAGCACAGTACCCACCTCGTCAAACTGCTGAGAGCCATTAACCTCCTGGAGCTGCTGCTGAAGAACCTCAGACACCTCACTTGGTTTAATTTTATCTGACATTGTTTATTTACTTTAATTGTTAAATGAGGAGTTAAGGAGTTGAAAGAAGTTAAAGGAGTTAAGACAATAGCTTATCTTATATCCAGTTTCTCTCATTATTAAGAAGTCCTCCTGTTTTATCAGGATAAAGGTGTTGTCTTAACTCCTTTAACTTCTTAAATTCTTAACTACTCAAAAAAATTACTTTTTGAGCTGTGTCAGAATGTTGTTGAGCTTAGTCTTTACGCTCGCATCCATTCTGTAAGTATCATACTCAAGGATGAAACCGCCAATCAGTTCAGGGTTCACCTCGGTCTTGAACTCCACAGTACCTTTCGTTCTCTGCTCCACCATCTTGCGCATCTTGTCCTCCGTAGAGGCATCAACGGCAGTGGCGGTGATCAGCTTACCGCGGATGATGTTCTTCTGTTTCCTGTAAAGAGTGATATACGAAGCAGCCATGAATTGCAGGGTGCTCTCCCTATCCTCTTTCAAGACGAGAGCGATAAACTTCCTGCTCAGTTCCGTAGGCTCTTTGCCCAGGGCTGTGGTGAGAAGTGCCTCTTTCTTGTCTTTGGAAAGCATAGGGTTGTCTATCGTAAATCTCAGTTCAGGCACGTCGATGTAGCTCTTAAAGAGCGTCTGCATCTCCTGGTAGACCTGATCTTCGAGCTTCATGCCGAGTGCAGCCTTGATGAGGGCACGGGCATAACGCACCGATATTACACCTATATCCATAAGCTTTACTATTTGTTGTCAGAAGAAACCTCGTCCAGCAGTCGATTTATCATATCCATCTGTGCCTTGTCGTCAGAGAGCTTAGCCTTGAGCACCTTCTCTGCAATCTGAACAGAGAGTTCGGCTACCTGGCCTCGGATTTCACGAATGGCGTTCTGCTTCTCGGTCTCAATCTGCTTCTTGGCATCAGAGAGGAGACGTGCGCCTTCTTCGCGTGCTTTATCCTGTGCTTTCTCTACAATGGCATCGCGGGTTTCGGCAGCCTCCTTGAGGAGAGCAGCCTGCTTCTCGCGAGCTTCCTGCAAGATGGATTCACCTTCTTTTTGGATATTGGCAAGCTTCTCGTTGGCTTCGTGAGCCTTCTTCAGACTATCATCGATGAAAGCCTTGCGCTCGTTCACCATCTTAATGATGGCTGGGAATCCAGCCTTCCAAAGAATGATGAAGACGATGATGAAGACCAGCGTCATCCAGAAGAGCAAACCGCTATCAGGAATTAATAAATCCATATATACTGGTTAAAGTTTTACTTAAACGTTTTATTTTAACTAACTCTAGAATCATCTCTATCATGCCCCGGAAAGACATCAGGCTGAAGCCTGAGACTTCCTTTTATCGGGGCAGATGATAGTGACAGATGAGATGATTACATAACGATTGCCAGGATGGCGATGATGACAGCGAAGAACGCAACACCCTCAACCAACGCAGCTGCGATAATCATAGAAGAACGGAGGTCGCCCATCTTCTCTGGCTGACGAGCCATAGCGTCCATAGCCTGGCCACCAATGCGACCGATACCAATACCTGCGCCAATAGCGGCTAAACCTGCACCTACTGCGGCACCCAACTTTGCAATCTCTGCTGCTAATAAAAGTGATAACATAATCTTAATAATTTAAGTTGTTTATATTTTCTTTGTTTATTATCTGAATGAAATTAGATCCGTAATCTATAATCTATAAACTATAAATTATAAACTATAAACTATAAACTACTTCACTACCTCTGGCTCAGCCTCATGAGACTTTACATGAGCCAGCGAGATGAATACTGCACTCAGCATGGTGAATACCAATGCCTGAATGTAGCTTACCAATACTTCGAGGAGCATCATAAAGGCGCTCATCGCAACACTTACTATTGTCATACCCGTACCTGCCACATAATTGGCGATAGCATTCTCACTGATGTTGAACATGATGAAAATGATAGCCGCAAACGAAAGTGCGATGGCGTGACCCGCCATCATGTTGGCGAAAAGTCGGATAATCAGAGCCAGCGGTTTCGTAAAGATTCCGAAGAGCTCGATGAATGGCATCAGTGGCACAGGGACCTTCAACCAGGTTGGTACCTCCGGCCAGAAGATTTCCTTCCAGTATTCCTTGGTACCGGTGAAGTTGGTGATCAGGAATGTCGTTACACCGAAGAATACGGTGCAGGCGATATTACCCGTCAGGTTACCACCACCTGGAGGGAATGGTACGATACCCATGATGTTCGCCACGAAGATAAAGAAGAAGCAAGTAAGCAACCATGGTGCATACTTTGGCGCTTCCTTACCCAGGGTGGCCTCAATTACATCGGTATATACCGACATGATGAACATGTGCATCAGTCCCACAAATCCCTTTGGTGCAGGGTCATCCACCTTGTGCTTCCTGCACCAGCGGGCTGGTATCAGGACACAGAGCAACAGGATGATAGCATCGATGAAGAGCACGCAAACGGTCTTCGTGATGGAGATGTCAAGCGGACGAACCTCCTGGCCTCCCACCTTCTCTACTATCTTGTTGGGATTCGCCTGCGCATCAGCGTTCTTGATCACCAGGTTGAAAGGTCCTGGACGGTCTCCATTAGCATCCTTCTCTTCCGAGAATTCGCTGCTGCAGAACACGTGCCAGCCCGAAGTGGTGTTAACGATGATTGGCAGATGAATCACTACGGGATGGTCTCCCACCTTGGTGATATGCCATTCATAAGAATCCTTGATATGACCCCACAATATCTCTTTCACGTCGATGTTCTCCTTAGCCGATACCTGCAGAGGTGCCAGCGTAAAGAGCAGCATCGCCATCAAGAGGAATTGCTTGAGATGTTTCATATTCTTTAATTCTTACTTTTGTTTATTAATTATTTGTTTCAGAACCGCTTATGAAAGACGGTTCTTTTTCTCTACCCGAGCGAAGTAGATGCAGTCGAACACGAGAAGTACGACATAGAAAAGGGCGAAGATGGCGGTAAAGCCCAGAATGTTCTGCCTGTCGCATACCAGCACATAGATGAGGAATACCAGCGTACCAGCCATCAGCTTCAAGACCAGTGCCGCCAGATAGAACTTGGCGAGATTGGCTGGCGATGACTTTGCAACAGCCTTCCATGCTTCACCATAAGCAGTACTTGCAACGAGTGAGAATATCGCACTCACTACCAGCGGGTTAACAACCTGGGCTATCATATCATCGCATTGAGCAGACAATCTGCAGGCAAAGAGCACGGCAAGAGCCACTGCTGCTGTAAGCCACAAAGAAATCTGCTTATACCTGATACTCGCCTGTCTGATAGTCTGCAAGCGCAACTTTTCGTCTTTTTCCATTGTTCTATTTTATCAATATAGCTGTCAACTATTAGCTGTCAACTATTAACTGTCAACTATTAACTAAATTATACTTCTACGCAAAGGCTTACTTCGTTTTTCTTACATTCCACGAATCCGCCCTGGATGTTCATTACCTGCTTGCCTTCCTTGGTAGTGTATTCCACCTTGCCCACTTCGAGCGAAGAGATGATAGGCGCGTGATCCTTGAGAATCTCGAACGAGCCGAGGGTTCCCGGAACCAGTACGCTCTCTACCTCACCCTGGAAGACGACTTTCTCAGGAGATACTATCTTTAGCTGTAACATAAGCCGTGGATTTTTAAAGATTACGCCTGTGCTGCTGCGAGCAACTGCTTAGCCTTCTCCTTGGCATCCTCGATAGTACCTACGTTGAGGAATGCCTGCTCTGGCAGGTCATCTACCTCACCGTCGAGGATGGCGTTGAAGCCCTTGATAGTCTCTTCGATAGGAACCATCACACCCTTCAAACCGGTAAACTGCTCTGCTACGGTGAATGGCTGGCTCAGGAAACGCTGTACACGGCGTGCACGGTTCACGGTCAACTTATCCTCATCAGAGAGCTCATCCATACCGAGGATGGCGAT
This sequence comes from Segatella copri DSM 18205, assembly GCF_025151535.1. Classification (NCBI taxonomy): domain Bacteria; kingdom Pseudomonadati; phylum Bacteroidota; class Bacteroidia; order Bacteroidales; family Prevotellaceae; genus Segatella; species Segatella copri. Next base: position 782,570 of record NZ_CP102288.1, on the reverse strand, counting down.
GATATCCTGCAACTCGTTATAACGCTGCAACAACTGCTTTACTCGCTGTGCACAATCGTAGTGCGCCTTGCCCACAATCAGCGGGTCGAGGATACGAGAGGTAGAACCCAACGGGTCTACGGCAGGATAGATACCGAGAGATGCTATCTTACGGGAAAGCTCAGTGGTAGCATCCAGGTGAGTAAAGGTGGTAGCTGGAGCAGGGTCGGTCAAGTCATCGGCAGGCACATAAACGGCCTGTACAGAGGTGATGGAACCATTCTTGGTAGAAGTGATTCGCTCCTGCATGGCACCCATCTCAGAAGCCAGCGTTGGCTGATAACCTACGGCTGATGGCATACGACCCAACAGCGCAGATACCTCAGAACCAGCCTGGGTGAAACGGAAGATGTTATCGATAAAGAACATGATATCCGCTGCCTCACCATTCTTACCTCCATGATCACGGAACTCCTCTGCTACGGTCAAACCAGAGAGAGCTACAGAAGCACGTGCCCCAGGTGGCTCATTCATCTGACCATATACCAGGGTAGCCTGACTCTTGGCAAGTTCCTCAGGATCGACAAGTGAGAGATCCCACTTACCTTCTTCCATCGCTTTACGGAACTTCTCACCATACTTGATAACACCAGACTCGAGCATGTCTCGAATCAAGTCGTTACCTTCACGGGTACGCTCACCTACTCCGGCAAATACAGAGTAGCCGTTGTGTCCCTTGGCAATGTTGTTGATCAACTCCATGATAAGCACCGTCTTACCTACACCGGCACCACCGAAAAGACCAATCTTACCACCCTTCATGTAAGGTTCAAGCAGGTCAATCACCTTAATACCGGTAGCAAGCATCTCCTTGTGAGTAGAAAGTTCGTCAAACTTCGGAGCCTCACGGTGGATAGGATAAGCACCCTTCATGTCCAATTCATTCATACCATCAATAGGCTGTCCGATGACATTCATCATACGGCCCTTGATCTGCTCTCCGGCTGGCATCTGGATTGGGTTACCTGTAGGGATAACCTCCAAGCCGCGCTGCAAACCGTCAGTATTATCCATAGCGACACAGCGAACCGTATCCTCACCGATATGCTGCTGCACCTCGATGACAAGCTCGCGTCCGTCTGGACGTTTTACCTTCAGAGCTTCATAAATTTTAGGAAGCACCTTCTCTGGATTCTCGCCCTTTGTATCGAAGTAAACGTCGATAACAGGACCGATAATCTGAGAGATACGTCCATTAATTTGTGACATAAGCTTATTAGTTTAAAAGTTATATATATATTTATATTATTCTTGACTGCAAAAGTAACAACAATTTATGGAAACCACAAATTAATTTAAAGTTTTATTCGGCTTTTATACCTTATTAAACCATTTTTAGTTCCCTTTAAACCATTTTCCTATGCAAAAGCAAGAAGTCAGGAGTCCAAACTCCCTTCTTCTTACTCCAATCTCTATCAATCAGATACTCAACTCGTCCAAAACCTTGATCAGTTTACGGTCGAATGGCTTATCTGAGCGGATAGCTTCAGAAAGCGGAACGTATACCACCTCGTTATTGCGTACGCCAATCATCACATTGCGCTGTCCCTGCATGATAGCCTCGATGGCACCACAACCGGTACGGCTCGCAAGAATACGGTCACGGGCTGACGGACGGCCGCCACGCTGCAAGTGACCCAGGATAGATACACGTACATCAAACTCAGGGAACTCCTTGCGCACACGGTCGGCATAATAAAGAGCACCGCACTTAGGACTCTCTGACACGATGACGATACAACTCTTCTTAGACTTACGGATACCACGCTCCATGAATTGAGCCAACTGGTCTACGTCGGTAGAATCCTCTGGAATGATAGCTGCCTCTGCTCCACTGGCGATAGCTGAATTCTGTGCCAGGAAACCGGCATCACGGCCCATCACCTCGATAAAGAAGATACGCTCGTGGCTCTGTGCAGTATCACGGATGCGGTCTACACATTCTACGATGGTATTCATCGTAGTATCATAACCGATTGTATTGTCTGTACCATAAAGGTCATTATCAATTGTTCCTGGCAATCCGATGCAGCATATATCAAACTCACGTGCGAAATTCATCGCACCTGTCAGCGAACCGTTACCGCCAATCACGACAAGCGCATCAATTTCCTCTTTCTGAATCGTTTCAAATGCCTTCTGGCGACCTTCCTCGGTCATGAATTCCTTAGAACGGGCTGTCTTCAGCATCGTACCACCTGTGCCGATGATACCGCTTACATTCTCTGTAGAAAAGGTTTTAATTTCATCATTGATGAGACCATCGTAACCACGATAGATACCTTTCACAGTGAAACCGTTGTAGATAGCCGAACGGGTAACCGCACGGATAGCAGCATTCATACCTGGAGCATCTCCTCCAGATGTTAAAATTCCAATAGTCTTAATCTTTGCCATAACTATACCTTATTATATTATATATATATTTTTAATGTTAGTTTATTATCCTCTCAGGATGATGTTTTTCATCCATTACCCCTACATAAACAGTAGGTATCCAAGGGTATACCCCTTGCTTTGTTTGGGTTTATCGATTTAAATAATTAGGTTTGCGGCACCAGCCACCAGGATATGGGAGAGCCAAAGGATAGCAAGTCCGATGACGCCACCCATCAAAGCTTTCCAGCCAATATTGCGGAAATACCATCCCATGTGCATACGTTCCATCTTCATCAGGGCAAGACCGCTGATTGTACCGATACCAAGAACGTTACCACCAGCCATTACGCAATATGCAATCATCTGCCAGTAGATACCATTGGTATGATAATCAGTAAGCATGCTGAATGAAGGATCATTCACATTTGCCAGATCATGAAGGGAGAAAAAGTTCATGGCTGTAGCAAAGTTGTCAAGTACAGTACTGATGATACCAGCCAAGACGCCATGCAACAGCACGCCAGGACGCTTATCATCCATACCGACAGAGTTGAGAAGAGTAGCAAAATCGTCAAAAGCGCCGGTCTCCTTCACCACTCCGATGGCAAGCATGATACCCATCACGAAGAGAATCATCTGGACAACTCCGTATTGGAACACTCTAGGAGTGCGACGGTCAGCCATCGCATCCATATTCATGAGTTTACGGTTGAATATCTCGTTCACAATCCAAAGTACGCCCAATACGCAGAGCGCACCGAGGAAAGGACTTAATTTCGTAATATTATGGAAGGTAGGGATAAACCACAATCCACCGATGCCCACAAAGAGCATCAGCAAGCGCTGCCATACATTGAGACGGGTATCATCCCCGCGGTATGGCATAGCAATCCATTCTGTCTCTACTCTTTCAGGCAGCATGCGCTGCATCATCAACAACGGAATAAGCCAGGCAGCAAGACATGGGAGCAGAAGCGACAGGAAATAATGAGTAGCCGTTACAGCACCCATATTCCACATCACCAGTCCTTCCGGATTTCCGATAACGGTAAGAGCTCCGCCACAGTTGGCAGAAAGGAGAATGGCACCTCCATACACCATGCGCTGACGACGGTTTGGAATTACCCCATGCATCATCGTAAGCATCATCACTGTTGTAGTAAGATTATCGAGATTTGCCGAGATAACAAAGGTTACGGCAGCGAGAATCCATAGCATTTTCTTGGCGCTTCGGGTACGTAACAACTGGCGTATGAAATCGAAGCATCCGTTGTTATTGAGAATTTCAACTATCGTCATAGTGGCTAACAGGAAGAGTACGATTTCTGCTGCTCTACCCACATAAGGAAGGAAGATGTTACGGGCAATAAAATACTTCACCGTTGTACTGGTGGATTCTATCTCGTTCCACATTCCGAGATTCAGATAGCGTGAATAATCAGAAGAGTGTTCACTGGTCACGAAGTCCATACCGAAACAGATATAGAGAACCCATCCTACCGTTCCAGCAAAGATGGCTACGGCAGCACGGTTCACCTTGGTAATATTCTCGGTTGCAATGAGAATATATGCCAGTATCAGTATGGCAAGGATGACTAGTGTCATATCATTTATTTTATTATATTCATTACATTTTGAACGCAAAGGTAACAATTATTTTGTTATCGCCAACATTTCGGTGTCTTTTTTTAATGAATTTAACTCATTTTCATACAAATGAAAATTTCGCCAGTTTTTTTCTTCCCTCTTCATTTTCATCATAGAATCAGATGAAAACACGGATTACAGAGAAGAACAACACAGGAAGAAATATCGAGGAGGAAGTTATCAGAACATTTAATAGGTTATGCGCATATATATATATTATGTATTTCCCCGAAGGAACCCACCAAAAACAGCGATTTAAGTTAAATATTACTAACAAAAAGAATAAAATCAAGAGTAAATGCCTGTAATTCAAAGAAAATGAGTAATTTTGCGCCCGATTTATATAATTCACATAAAGTCAAACTTTATTAATTTTAATTTTTTAATTATTTTTTATGTCAGATTTAAAGAACGTAAAGCCATTGGACGACTTCAATTGGGATGAGTTTGAGAATGGCACAAGCGCAAACGTCAGCAAAACAGACCTCGAGAAGGCCTATGACGAAACTCTTAACAAGGTAACAGAACACCAGGTTGTAGAGGGTACAGTAATCTCTGTAGACAAGAAAGAGGTTATCGTAAACATCGGTTACAAGAGCGATGGTATTATCCCTGCTTCTGAATTCCGTTACAACCCAGACCTCAAGGTAGGCGACAAGGTTGAGGTTTATGTAGAGAACCAGGAGGACGTAAAGGGTCAGTTGGTACTCTCTCACAAGAAGGCTCGCCTCAGCAAGTCTTGGGAGCGTGTTAATGCAGCTCTCGAGAACGAGGAAATTATCCAGGGTTACATCAAGTGCCGCACTAAGGGCGGTATGATTGTTGACGTTTTCGGTATCGAAGCTTTCTTGCCAGGAAGCCAGATCGACGTTCACCCTATACGCGACTACGACGTATTCGTAGGCAAGACAATGGAGTTCAAGGTTGTAAAGATCAACCAGGAGTTCCGCAATGTCGTTGTATCTCACAAGGCTCTCATCGAGCAGGAGCTCGAGCAGCAGCGTAAGGAGATCATCGGCAAGCTCGAGAAGGGTCAGATCCTCGAGGGTACCGTTAAGAACATCACTACTTACGGTGTATTCGTTGACCTCGGCGGTGTTGACGGTTTGATCCACATCACAGACCTCTCATGGGGCCGCGTAAGCGATCCACACGAGGTTGTATCTCTCGACCAGAAGATCAACGTTGTTATCCTCGACTTCGATGAGGAGAAGAAGCGTATCGCTCTCGGTTTGAAGCAGCTCACTCCACATCCATGGGATGCTCTCGACGAGAACCTCAAGGTAGGTGATCACGTGAAGGGTAAGGTAGTGGTTATGGCTGACTACGGTGCATTCGTTGAGATTGCTCCAGGTGTAGAGGGCTTGATCCACGTATCTGAGATGTCTTGGAGCCAGCACTTGCGTTCTGCTCAGGACTTCATGAAGGTAGGTGACGAGGTAGAGGCAGTTGTCCTGACTCTCGACCGCGCTGAGCGCAAGATGAGCCTTGGTATCAAGCAGCTCAAGGAAGATCCATGGGAGGCTATCGAGACTAAGTTCCCTGTTGGCAGCAAGCACACAGCTAAGGTTCGCAACTTCACTAACTTCGGTATCTTCGTAGAGCTTGAGGAAGGTGTTGATGGTTTGATCCACATCTCTGACCTCTCTTGGACTAAGAAGGTTAAGCACCCATCTGAGTTCACTTCTGTAGGCGCTTCTATCGACGTAGTAGTTCTCGAAATCGATAAGGAGAACCGTCGCTTGAGCCTCGGCCACAAGCAGTTGGAGAAGAACCCATGGGATGAGTATGAGGCAATCTACACTCCAGGTTCTGTTCATCAGGGTACTATCACTGAGTTGATGGACAAGGGTGCTGTTGTAGTTCTCGCTGAGGGTGGTGAAGGTTTCGCTACTCCTAAGCACCTCACTAAAGAGGACGGCACAATGGCTAAGAAGGGCGAGACTCTCGACTTCAAGGTTATCGAGTTCGTTAAGGAGACAAAGCGCATTATCCTCTCTCACTCTCGTACATTCGAGGAGGGTAACGAGCCAGTTGCTAAGCCAGCTCACAAGCGTACAAACGGCGGTCGCAAGAACAACAACGAGACAGCTATGATCAACAACGTTGCTGCTAGCACATCACTCGGTGATATCGATGCACTCGCTAAGTTGAAGGCTCAGATGGAGGGCAAGGCTTAATCTTAAACAGATCAGGCTTTTGCTATTCATTAGCTAAATAACATTCAGGGGACTGAAATTTCAGTAATGAGATTTCAGTCCCCTTTTTTTATTAGGTGTATTAAAAAACTATCAGGCGCTATCTGCCAACTTCAGTAAACTCATCTCGACTAATTCATGTTCTAAAACCACTAATTTATGGTATTTTTCTATCAAAACATGTCGAAAAATACAAAAACCTTTGGCGATTTCAAGTTTTCTGTTTATCTTTGCAACCGAATGACAATCTAGAGAAATCATTCTCTCAAGAATTAGCAGAAAAGAAAGAGAAGCGATTCTCCAGAGTACAAAAGGAAAAGAAAGTTCAAGATATGAAACAGTCAAGATTTATAGTAGCCGCTTTATCAATGAGTTGCATCACTACCCTCTCCTCCTGCTTTAAGGAAGAACCGCTCAATGCCGAATGCGACATCGAGCAGGCATACATACATGTAGACAACAAGATTTTATTGAACTTATTGTTTACTAATCCATCTGATACATTGGTCAATGTGCAGAGTGATCAGACAAACATCGAGTTCACGATGAGACCATTTGCCGCTCTTACCAAACAGGCGCCAATATTCCGCCTCACACCTGGAGCGACCATCTCACCAGAAAGTGGAAGCCTTCAGGATTTCTCAAAAGGGCCTGTAACATATACAGTTACTTCAGAAGACAAGCAATGGAGCCGCACCTATCAGGTAAGCATCAAGAAGGGACAGACTACTATACTAACCGAGAAAGAATTCGAATTTGAAGACGCATATCTCGACAAAGGATACTACAACTGGCAAGAGAACTGGAACGGCAATAAACTCGACATCTGGGCAACAGGAAACTCTGGATTCAAAATGAGTAACAGTTCATCTAAACCGGAAGAATATCCTACCTTGATGATTGAAGATGGACACAGGGGAAAGGGAGTGCAACTCACAACCCGACGCACAAGCAAGATCGCTGATATGGTACACAAGCCTATCGCTGCCGGCAACCTCTTCATCGGACAGTTTGATGCCACCGATGCCCTGCGCGATGCGATGAAGGCAACAAAGTTTGGTCATCCATTCAGTTTCGATGCCCAACCTGCTAAGTTAGAAGGATGGTATAAGTATCAGGCTGGCGAAAAATTCACCGATAAGAATATGAAGGAACTTGACCGCCATGACTACGGAACCATTTATGCTGTGCTTTACGAGAACATCGATGAAAAGGGAAATGCCGTATTACTCTACGGAGATAATGTACAGACCAGCAAACAGATAGTAGCACTTGCTCTGGTAGGTGAAACCCATGATGACAACGGAAAAGTTGCTATTGGAAACACAAAGGAATGGCATCACTTCAGCGTAGATTTCGAGTACAAGAAAGCCATAGACCCAAACAAGTTGAAGAATGGTGGCTACAGTCTCACTATTGTCAGTTCATCCAGTTCAGATGGAGCTAACTTCCTGGGTGCCGTAGGCAGTACCCTTTGGATAGACAGTTTCAAGTTGATTTGCGAATAAGCTAAGGAGGAAAACATAGAATGAAGAAGATAACAATATTAGCTCTCCTGCTGACATGGGGCACTGCTACATGGGCAGGAGAAAATGAAAATCAAGAAGCTGAGGAGCATAAACAGGTAGAAGAAAGCAAGCGCAGCTCGTGGAACAAATATCTCCACGGCTACCAGTATCAGGCTCGCGTGGCGTATAATATAGGAGGCACAGCCCCTATCGGTCTTCCAGCCACCATCCGTACACTACACAGCTATACCCTGCAACCTAACTTCAGTCTGGGTATTGATGCTTATCACCCACTTTCAGGCAAATGGGGATTCGTTGGAGGTCTGCACTTTGAAAACAAGGGCATGAAGATTGATGCAGGCGTAAAAAACTATTATATGAGAATAGTTCGTGGAGGCGAAGAGCTGAAAGGCATATTTACAGGCAACGTGGTTACGAAGGTAGACATGAGTCTCATCACAGTACCATTGCAGGCAACATACGACATTTGCGACAACCTCCGTTTCAAGTTGGGTCCATATGTTAGCTATGTGACATCAAAGAAGTTTGAAGGCTGGGCATACGATGGTTACTTGCGCCGCCAGGAGGAAGGTCATCCTAAGGGTGATCCTACTGGACAAAAGGTAAAGTTGGGTCATGATGAAGGCGAGCGTGGTGATTATGATTTCAGCGATGATATGCGCAACTGGCAGGTGGGCGTAGATTTCGGAATAGACTGGCGCTTGAACAACCGTTGGGGCATCTGCGCCGACCTGAGCTGGGGCTTAAATGGTATCTTCAAGAAAGATTTCGAGACCATCGAGCAGACGATGTATCCTATCTACGGCAGCGTAGGTATCACGTATCAGCTGAAGTAATATATCATATAATGTATGCGTACATTATTATATAAATAAATAGAAACAATACAATAATTATTTATTAATACACAAAAAAGAGAAGAAAAATGAAAAAGTTTATTTATTTAATGGCCATGGTTTGCACCCTTGGCTTCTTCACTGCTTGTAGCAGCGATGATGATGATCCTACGGTATGGGACACATTCAAGGCAGGTACTTACAATGTCTGGGGGCAGGAGCTCGATACAGAAGATGGCGAAGTAGATTATAACTTCATGGATTTCGATATGAATATCGAAAAGGCTGGAGATCAAACTGCCAAGGTAACTTTGACAGACAAGAGTGGCAAGGTAACCGTGAACATACCAGAGGCAACCATTATTGCAGTGGATGGTTACACATTGAGAGGACAGGGAACGGTAACCTATAACGACAATGTAACCAAGGCTACAGACAACACCAACTCAGAGATGGTAAATTTTACAGCCAAGATTTCTGCAGACTACAAGAACATCAGCGTTGAACTTAAGACAGCAGATGGTACATTCAGTGCAGGCAACAGCACAGAAAAGCCAGCAGTTTCCAAGCTTCTTGCAACCTGGAATCTCGAGCCTGTAACCATGTATGACGAGAACGGCAATCAGACAGACAAGCAAGATGATGCTACGGCATGGAAGGGCTCATTCAAGATGAATTGGGAAACTGCAGCAGACTGCCCTCCAATCATGGGTTTCATCCCTGCAGCAACAGCACCACAGATGGCAGAAAGCATTGTAAACCAGTTGTTACCAACCCTCTTGAAGTCTGTAACATTCACAGCTGATGGCAAGATCATCGCTCAATACGCAGAGGCTAAGTTAGGCGAAACTGGTACAGAGGCACCTGCCACTCCAAACTGGCAGATTGCTGAAGGCTATGCAACTTACAAGATTGTAGATGAGAACCAGATCATCGTTTTCCTGAGCAACGAAAAGATTGCCGGCACTATTACAGATCCTGCCAAGCAGGCTGCCATCGGTGCAGTTCTGTCTGCTTTCAAGGATGGTGTTCCTGTAAACGTTCGCTTCAACGACAACAATACTGCATTCTTCTATCTGAATCAGGATTTTGCTACAAAATTGGCATCTAATCCGGTTCTTGTTAAAATGGTTGAGAGCCTCGGTGATGAAGATCTGAACGGCTTTGCCGGAATGGTCAAGGCGATTGTAAAGCAGTTGCCAGAGTTGATGGGCAAGACCAACAAGTTCGAGGCAGGTCTTGAGTTGATGAAGTAAACCGGAGCTTCTGCCCCCACGCCCTGAAAGGGCAGAAGCTCTTAGCCCAGGGCAACGCCCTGGGTATAAACAAGATACAGCATAGGCGCCCTGTAAGGGCAAAAGCTTTATTATCCATATATTAAAGCTTTTGCCCTTACAGGGCGCCTTGCTGTTTCTTGTTTAACCCAGGGCGTTGCCCTGGGCTAAGAGCTTCTGCCCTTTCAGGGCGTATGGAGACATCTTTGCCAACTTTTGGAACTACTGCCCTTTACCATTGATTCAGGGCGCTAGGGGTTTTCATCCTAGTTTTCCAGGCACAAAAAAAGATTGCATCAGCGGAAATACTTCCAACCAATGCAATCTTCAGTTTTCTTTAATCTAGAGGCTAAACACTTTCTTACGAGAAAAATTCACGGAAGAAAAGAGCCTAGCGTCGGATTTACTTCACCTTTGCAACGATAGCCTTGAAAGCCTCAGGGTTGTTTACAGCGAGGTCAGCGAGAACCTTACGGTTAATCTCGATACCAGCCTTGTGAAGAGCACCCATCAACTGGCTGTAGCTCATACCATCGAGGCGAGCAGCAGCGTTGATACGCTGAATCCACAATGCGCGGAATGTGCGCTTCTTGTTACGACGATCGCGATAAGCGTAGGTAAGACCCTTCTCCCAAGTGTTCTTAGCTACTGTCCATACATTCTTGCGAGCTCCATAGTAACCCTTAGTGAGCTTCAAGATTCTTGTTCTTTTTGCTTTTGATGCAACGTGATTTACTGATCTTGGCATAATTTTTTTTCTTTAAAAGTTCGACTAAAAAGTTAATAATTAACGGAGGCAGAGCAAGTCGCGAACCTGCTTCAAGTTTGAACGGTCTACGAGAGTCTCACCAAGGAGATTTCTCTTCTGCTTCTTTGTCTTCTTAGTCAAGATGTGACTGTGAAAAGCGTGATGACGCTTAATCTTACCTGTACCGGTGAAACGGAATCTCTTCTTTGCGCCGGAATTAGTCTTTACTTTTGGCATTTTTACTTTTAATTTTAAATTGTTATTTATTATAGCGATGGCAACGCATATACCAGGGCGTTACGCATCTTTTTTTCTTAATCCTCTGTTCCTTCTGCGAGTTTCTTCAGGGTATCGCCGCCTTTAGCATTGGCGAGCAAGCCATTCTTCTCAGCATTAGCAGCACGCTCTGCATCTGCAGCAGCCTTAGCTTCAGCCTCTCGCTTCTCACGGTCCATCTTCTGCTGGCTCTTCTTTGCAGTACCAGCCTTCTTAGGACTCATGTAGAGGAACATCTTCTTACCTTCAAGCTTTGGCATCTGCTCCACCTTTCCGTACTCTTCCAAATCATTGGCGAAACGGAGAAGAAGAACCTCACCCTGCTCCTTGAAGAGAATAGAGCGACCACGGAAGAAAACGTATGCACGAACCTTGTTGCCCTCGTTGAGGAACTCCATAGCGTGCTTGAGCTTGAACTGATAGTCGTGCTCATCGGTCTGAGGTCCGAAACGGATTTCCTTGGTCTCCACCTTTACCTGCTTCTGCTTCATTTCCTTTGCATGCTTCTTCTGCTGGTAAAGGAATTTAGAATAGTCAACTATACGGCAAACTGGTGGTTGCGCATTAGGAGATATCTCGACTAAGTCAAGCTCTTGCTGACGTGCCAACTCCAACGCCTTACGTGTTGGCATCACTTCTGCTCCACCATCACTCACTACTCTCACGTCGCGTGCACGAATCTGTTCGTTTACGCGGTACTGATTTTTCATTTTGTCATTTTTCATTAACTATTCGATATATTCTTTTTTTGTCTTTTTGATTAAACGGCTGCAAAGTTACGATTATTTTGTGAAACCACCAAGGATTTCCCGCAGATTTTTCATTTTTAACCTTATATTTTATTAAAAATCACACAGTTTTCGTTTTTTGTCCCACAGATTTCACAGATTTACACAGATTTAAATCTTTGCTTCAATAATCTGTGTAAATCTGTGAAATCTGTGGGACTAAAAGAAAACAATCTGCGGGACTAAAGAAGATCAATCGATGGAAGTATATCCATTGACTTTACGGAAGATTGATTTTCGTATATCTGTGGTGGAAAAATTGACCAATATTCCAAGATGCTTCTTCGCCACACGCAAATACGTAAGCAATTGCTTATGAAAGACATCTTTCATTTCTGCCACAGACTTCAGTTCGACTATGACTTTATCTTCTACAAGAATATCCAGACGGAAATCTACAGGCAAAACCTTACCATCATACATGACATCCAACTTTACCTGATTCTCTACCCTAAGTCCATCTTTGCGCAACTGATAGCACAGAGCTGCTTCATAAACCGACTCAAGTAAACCTGGTCCCAATTCATTATAAACCTTATAAATAGCTCCAATGATCTTATAAGATATCTCATTTTCTGTCATAACCAAACGATTTTAAAATCCTCCTTAACAAAAAAAATCTCCCACAGACGTCACAGTTGTTACAGATATTCAACAGAACACACAAAAATCTGTGTAAATCTGTGAAATCTGTGGGACTAAACCCTCAACAGAAAAAATCTGTGTAAATCTGTGAAATCTGCGGGAGATTAGAAAATATCAATCTGCGGGATTACTCCTCAGCGGCCTTCAATTGCTCTGCAACCTCGGCATTGATGCGCTGAGCGAACTCTTCCATGCTCATGGTAGCCTGTTCGCCACCACCCTGCTTACGCATAGATACCAAGCCCTCGGCACTCTCCTTCTCACCTACGATGACCATGTAAGGAACACGCTTCAACTCGTTGTCACGAATCTTGCGGCCAATCTTCTCGTTACGGTCATCAACCAAAGCACGTACACCCTGCTTGTCAAGATACTGACGTACCTTCTGAGCATAATCGTTGAACTTCTCAGAGATAGGAAGAATTGCAACCTGATCTGGAGTCAACCACAATGGGAAGTGACCGGCGGTATGCTCGATGAGAACGGCTGTGAATCGCTCCAGTGAACCGAATGGTGCACGGTGGATCATCACAGGAGTCTTCTTAGAGTTATCCTCAGCTGTATACTCCAGCTTGAAACGCTCTGGCAAGTTGTAATCTACCTGGATGGTACCCAACTGCCAACGACGACCGATGGCATCCTTTACCATGAAGTCGAGCTTAGGACCATAGAAGGCAGCCTCGCCAACCTCCTCACGAGTCTCAAGACCCTTCTCCTTGCAAGCCTCGCGGATAGCGTTCTCGCTCTCTTCCCAAATCTCATCAGAACCGATATACTTCTCTGTATCCTTAGGATCGTGGAGAGAAATCTGTGCCTCGTAGTTCTCGAAACCGAAAATCTTGAATACCTTCAGGATTACGTCGATTACATTCTCGAACTCAGACTTCACCTGATCTGAACGAACGAAGATATGTGCATCATCCTGAGTAAAGGTACGAACACGAGTCAAACCATGGAGCTCACCGCTCTTCTCATAGCGGAATACAGTACCGAACTCTGCAATACGCAAAGGAAGATCCTTGTAAGAACGAGGCTTACGAGCGTAGACCTCGCAGTGGTGAGGACAGTTCATTGGCTTGAGCATATACTCCTCATCCTCCTCAGGAGTCTGGATAGGCTGGAATGCATCCTTGCCATAGTGAGCATAGTGACCAGATGTAACATAAAGACTCTTGCCACCGATACCTGGGCAGATAACCTCCTGATAGTTGTAAGGCTTCAGGAGAGAACGGAGCAACTCCTGCAGACGCAGGCGGAGCTGTGTACCCTTTGGCAACCAGATAGGAAGACCCTTACCTACACGCTCAGAGAACATGAAGAGTTCCATCTCCTTACCAATCTTACGGTGGTCACGCTTCTTAGCCTCTTCGAGAATTACCAAGTACTCGTCGAGCATCTTCTTCTTAGGGAAGCTGATACCGTAGATACGGGTCATCTGCTCGCGCTTGGCATCACCGCGCCAGAATGCACCAGCCACACTGGTAATCTTCACTGCCTTGATAAGGCCAGTGTTCATCAAGTGAGGACCACGGCAAAGATCGGTGAAATTGCCCTGGGTATATGTGGTGATGGTACCATCCTCCAAGTCCTGCTCAATATGCTCGCACTTGTAAGTCTGACCGTCAGCCTTAAACTCAGCGAGAGCATCAGCCTTAGCCACCTCCTTGCGAACCACAGGTTCGTTCTTCTTGGCAAGTTCCATCATCTTAGCCTCAATCTTGGCGAAATCATTCTCAGAGATCACCTGCCCCTCGGCTGGCATCACATCGTAGAAGAAACCACTCTCTACGGCTGGACCGAAACCGAACTGGATGCCTGGGTAAAGCTCCTGAAGAGCCTCAGCCAACAAGTGGGCAGATGTATGCCAGAATGTGTGCTTACCCTGCTCATCCTCAAACTTGTAGAGTTCTACATTTGCATCCTCATTGATAGGACGGTTCAACTCTACTGTCTCACCATTAACACCGCAAGATACAACGTTGCGAGCGAGAGCCGGTGAGATGCTCTCGGCGATTTGTAAACCAGTTATGCCCTGTTCATACTCACGAACAGATCCGTCTGGGAATGTGATTTTTACCATAACAACTTAGTATTTTTATTAAATCGCCTGCAAAAGTACGATTTCTTTTTGTAACAAGCGAATAAAAATGCATTTATTTTGCTAAACTTTGCTAATACCTCTTTATATTAAGGGCTTTTAAGACCGAAAATGCTGAGATATTGAAGTTTTCATCTGCTTTTCTACCAACATTTCGTAACACTTTGTAAAATTCAGATACATTTTTAGCCAATAAGTTTTGGAGAAACAAATATTTTCATTATCTTTGCATCCGATAACGTGACAAAATGTAAAGAAACATAGAAAATGGCAAAACCAAAGATTCTCATCATCTATACCGGTGGTACCATCGGAATGGGAAAGGACCCGATGACAGGTGTACTGGAACCTCTTGATTTCAATCACCTCGTTTCTTCCATGCCCGAATTCAAGCTCATTCAGGCAGAAATCGATGTGCGAAAATTCGACCCACCTATCGATTCCAGCGACATGGATCCTATGCGCTGGGCAGAAATCGTAAGCATGATATCCAACAACTACAACGACTATGACGGATTCGTAATCCTTCATGGCACTGATACTATGGCTTACACTTCGTCTGCCCTATCTTTCATGCTTGAGAATCTGACCAAGCCTGTAATATTGACAGGTAGCCAGTTGCCTATCGGTGAATTGCGAACCGACGGCAAGGAGAATCTGATGACAGCCATCGAGATTGCTTCTTCCAAGAATGCTGAAGGACGCCCGATGGTGCCCGAGGTATGCATTTTCTTCAACGGCAAGCTGATTCGCGGTAACCGTGCCATCAAGATCAATGCCGAGGGATTTCATGCTTTCGAATCATTCAACTACCCTCACCTCTGCGATGTAGGAATCAATTTCCAATATCACGACCATCACATTCTTACGCCGGATTACAGAAAGCCAATGGTTCCACATCTGAAGCTCGATCCGAACGTCATCGTGTTCAGTCTCTTCCCGGGTATCCAGGATAACATTGTGCGCCACGTGATGGAATCACCAGACCTCCGCGGCATCGTGATGCGTACTTTCGGTTCAGGTAATGCTCCTCACACGCCATGGATCATGCGTCTTCTGGATCAGGCTGCCCATCGCGGAGTAAACATCGTGAATATCAGCCAATGTCTTACGGGCAGTGTAGAGATGGAACGCTACGGAGCCGGCTTCCAGTTGAAAGCTGCTCATGTGATAAGCGGATACGATTCTACGGTAGAGGCTATGGTCACCAAGATGATGTATCTGCAGGGAAGATATGCTGACAATAAAAAGGTAAGAGAAAAACTGACAGAATCTCTGGCGGGCGAAATCTCTATATAATATAAGGTGAAATCTTCATCCATATAATGAAGCAATGGAAGTAAATGACAGCCTCCTAATAGTGTATACGATTAAGCTATAGATTAGAAGGCTGTCATTTACCCGCTCATTATGAGGTATTTAGCGAAATACAAACAAAAATATTCTACTAAAACAGAATAGTATTGCAGGAAACTTTTAAAGAAGGTTAAATATCGACAGATTTTTAGCCAAAAAACTTGTTGCATATCATTTTTTTGTGTAACTTTGCAGCGTAGAAAAAAAGTAAAAGATCAGTATCCTTAATAGATACCAATCCGTAATATAAATTAATAAATCAACAAAACCTACAAATTATGAACATTAACAAAGTAAAGGAGTATGGTGAGTTCGTAGAAATTGCGGCTCCTGTAGAAAGAACAACAGCTGAAGAGTATCCAACAGTATTAGGCGGAGAAATTTGGTACAACTAAGAACTTCCTGCTTAGGATTCCTATCCTTTGTATCAGATAGTTTTCTTTAGCAGACATGAAACATGAGGCTATTTTATTTGATTCAGAACATCTTATAATTTTTAGCAGACACATTATTAGCTCAATGATAAAGGCTCAATCCTCGAATAAAATCGGGAACTGAGCCTTTATTGTGTTTATATCTTATCAACGAGATATACGGAATCGGATATTAGTGCTTACCACAGCAGCCGCCCTCTCCGTGATGATGCTCGTGCTTGATGCCACCCTCTACAGCCTGATGCTGGTCGCGGAGCAGATCGTTCACGGTCTTCACTGGGTTGAATGTACCAAGAGGAACCTCTACGAATACTGTATTCCAGTCACTCATCGCACCATTCCAGAGACCTGGCAACTCGAGTGCCTTCAAATCCTTGCCATTCTTACTCTTGCTAGAGATGAAACCGGTAGATGGATCAACAAACTTAGGAAGATCGAAGGCTTTGCCCTGGTAATCCTTGGTAGCGCAGACGAGATCTACTGGATTGAAGTGAGTACCCTCGGTAAACATCTTCATATACTCCTCGTTATTCTTGTCAATCTGAGAGCTCTCCAGAATCTGAAGACTTACGGTACCATCCTGGTTATAAGTAAGGAATGGACCACCACCAGGCTCGCCCACGTTCTTAACGACACCGCAGACACGCATAGGACGGTTCAACTTCTTACGCAGATAGATAACCAGTTCGGCATCCTCCAGCTCCTTGATATCATCCTTGCGGCAGCAGAGGTCGCGCTGAACGAAGCGGATAATCTCCTCCAGCTTCTCATGGTTGTACTGACCAGAATCCAAAACCTTCAGATAATCGAAAGCCTGCTTCTGCAGAGTAACCAATACACCTGCAATCACCTGCTTCCAGGTAACAGTCTCAGCCTTCAGGCGATCAGGAACCACATTGTCTATATTCTTGATGAATACCACATCAGCATCAATCTCGTTGAGGTTCTCGATGAGTGCGCCATGACCGCCCGGACGGAACAGTAAAGAGCCATCCTCGTTACGGAAAGGAGTATTGTCTGGATTGGCAGCGATGGTATCGGTGCTAGGCTTCTGTTCTGAGAATGAGATATTAAACTTGATGCCGTAGCGCTGTGCATACTTATCAGCCTTCTCAGCTACCATCTGCTTGAAGAGTTCCAGGTGGTCGTGAGAAACGGTGAAGTGAACGTTTGCCTCGCCGTTGCTGCTAGCATAGAGCGCAGCCTCAACCAGATGCTCCTCCATTGGAGTGCGAACCTCGTCCTCATACTCGTGGAACTGGAGTAATCCCTTAGGCAACTGACCGTAGTTCAATCCCTCTGGCTTGAGGAGATTAGCCACGATAGCCTTGTAATCACCCTTCTTGATAAGGCACATGATGCCCTTCTCGTTGTTTACATGGCACTTATCGCAGAGTGCCTTGCGGAAAGCAAACTTCTTGATATTCTCGAAGAATTGTTTTTCGAAGTCAGTAGTAGGAACATCGTATGGAGCATCGAGGAATGCAAACATGTTCTTGAACATGCGGCTTGCCGCACCTGAAGCAGGTACGAACTTCACAATCTTGTGACCCTCAGCCTTGTAGTCGTTCCACGTCTTCTCGTAGTTCTTTACTTCCTGAGCTGTAGGAGCCATGATACCCTTACCGATGGCAGCCGCACCCTCGAGCTTGAGGAATGGGAAGCCATTCTTGATTTGTTCCAACTGGTGTTCAATCTGCTGCTCGGAGATACCGCGAGCAGAGATTTGGTTTAGATCTTGCTGATTCATAATACCATATTTATGTTAAATTTACACTATATGTGCTACAAAGATAATAGTTTTTTCTGATAATCAGAAATATTTCCGCTTTTTTTTGTACCTTTGCATTGAAAATTTAACGAAGTAGGCGTTTTTTAACGCCGAATCGCCATTGTTTGTCAAATTTAAAATAGGATCTTTCAGATATGGTTAGTAAATTATCAAAAGAGCACGACCGCAGAACAGGCCTATCACACTATCTTTATGGAGTGTCTAATCTTGTTCTTAGCGGAACAGGAATCGGTGGTTTATCACCACTTGTCACAGGTGGAGAAATAGCAGTATTCAATTATCTCTGTCTAGCATTTGGTACATTATCTGCTTTTATGTTCGCCTATGCAGCAAACAAAGTAATGAAATATAACGATTAAAATTTTTAATTATGGAAGTATTTACTCTATTCATGTTTATCATGATGGTAATAGGAACCAGCTTCGCCATCTGGCTCAACACGAAATCAGGTCAGAAGTGGATAGACGAGTTATAACAACTCAATAAATATATCATCAGCAGGAGGGAACGACAATGAATGAAACTACTTTTAAATTCACATCCGAAGAAAAGGAGCAGACACTCCAGATACTGGAGCGCCTGAGAACCGCCGTGGGCGATACATTCAAGCCAGGCGATGAGCAGCATCTGCGTGAAGACATACAGCATGCCTTCATCAACCATCAGATTAAGCGCAATGTCTTTGGAATGAATCCAATACTCGCTGCCCTGCAAACCGCAGAAATCGCAGTAAACGAGATAGGTCTGAAAAGAGATGGCATCATCGCCATCCTGATGCAGACCAGCGTCATCGATGGCTATCAGACCATCGAAGAGATACAGAAGAAATACGGAGATAGCGTAGCCCACATTATCAGTGGTCTACTCCGCATCCACGATTTATATAAGCGTAACCCTATCATCGAGAGCGAGAACTTCAGAAATCTGCTTATCTCATTCTCTGAGGATATGCGCGTCATCCTCATCATGATTGCCGACCGCGTGAATGTGATGAGACAGATACGCGATACCAAACAGGAAGAGGCAAAGCATGAAGTAAGCGAAGAGGCAAGCTACCTCTATGCCCCACTCGCCCACAAACTGGGACTCTACAAACTGAAGAGCGAACTGGAAGACCTCAGTCTGAAGTATCTCGAGCACGATGCCTACTATATGATAAAGGACAAACTGAACGCCACCAAGGCTTCGCGCGATGCCTATATTGCCCGCTTCATCCAGCCAATCCAGGAAAAGCTCGATGCTGCCGGTCTGAAATATCACATGAAAGGCCGCACCAAGAGCATCCACTCCATCTGGCAGAAGATGAAGAAGCAGAAGTGCGCCTTCGAGGGTGTATACGATCTCTTTGCCATCCGTATAATCCTCGATGCACCAAGAGAGAAAGAGTATATGCAGTGCTGGCAGACCTTTGCCCTCATCACCGACATGTATCAGCCAAACCCAAAGCGTATGCGCGACTGGCTCAGCGTGCCTAAGAGCAACGGTTATGAAAGTCTGCATACCACAGTACTGGGTCCTGAAAACAAATGGGTAGAGGTACAGATCAGAACCGAGCGCATGGACGATATTGCAGAGCACGGACTTGCTGCCCACTGGCGCTACAAGGGCATCAAGCAGGGAGAAGGCGGCATCGACGAATGGCTTGCCAATATCCGTGCTGCCTTGGAAAGCAACGATGATCTGCAGCTGATGGACCAGTTTACCACCGACCTGAAGGAAGACGAAGTATACGTGTTCACTCCAAAGGGCGACCTGCTGAACTTCCAGAAGGGAGCTACGGTACTCGACTTTGCCTACTATATCCACTCCCGCATCGGCAATACCTGTGTGGGCGGAAAGATTAACGGAAGAGCCGTCACCTTCCGACAGGAACTCCATTCGGGAGATCAGGTAGAAATCCTCACACAGAGCAACCAGAAGCCACGCCGCGAATGGCTCAACATCGTGCAGACATCCAAGGCTAAGGCCAAGATTCGTCTAGCACTGAAGGAAACCCAGAAGAAGGACGGCCTCTATGCCAAGGAACTTCTGGAGCGCCGATTCAAGAACAGGAAACTGGAAATTGATGAGAGCATCATGGCGCGTATCATCAAGAAAATGGGATATAAGGAGAATTCAGACTTCTATAAGGATGTAGCCGAGGAGAAAATCGACGTGAACAGCATCATCGAGAGATACATAGAGGAGCGCGACCACGACCTGAACCTCGCCAATACCAACAAGCCTGCAGAAAGCGCAGAGAATTTTGAGTTTGAGAATCCTACCGAGGAACTGATGAAGCAGAGCGACGATGTACTGGTTATCGATGAGCACCTCAAGGGCATCGATTTCGAGCTGGCTCATTGCTGCCACCCTATCTACGGCGACCCAATCTTCGGATTCGTTACCATCAGCAAGGGTATCAAGGTACATCGCATGGATTGTCCTAACGCCAAGGAACTGCGCCGCCGTTTCGGTTACCGCATCGTGAAGGCGAAATGGAGCGGCAAGGGAACATCCAAGTATGCCATCACGCTCCGCATCATCGGAAACGACGATATCGGTATCGTGAGCAACATCACCAACATCATTTCCAAGGAAGACAAACTCATCATGCGAGGCATCAACATCTCTTCCAAGGATGGTCTCTTCTCAGGCAATGTTACCGTGATGATTGATGATGCCGGCAAGACTGATGCACTCATCAAGAAACTGAGCGCCGTGAAGGGCGTTAAGCAGGTAACGAGAATATAAAACCGGAATACAGAAATAACCATAAAAAAATCCCGCAGAGAAATCTGCGGGATTTTTTTATTTCGACTTATTCAAGCGCTTGATCACAGAATAAGCATCATACAAACCAAGTTCTCCTGCCTTTGAAAGATCCTGGATGGCAGTCTGCTTATTGCCACTCTTGGCTCGTGCTATACCTCTATTATAATAAGCCTCTGCAAGGCGGTTATCAATTCTCAAGGCAATGGTATAATCATCTATTGCCTTTGATAGTTCGTTTCTGCCTGCATGAAGATTACCTCTATTATAATAGATGTAAGCATTGTTGCTGTTCTGGCGGATGGCATCACTGAAATCAGCCTCGGCAGAATGGATGTTCAGAACACCCTTGCCCTCTGCCTTGTTAAATTCATCCATCTCAGCCTGGCAGACAGCACGCTGCCAGTAAGCCAAAGAGTTCTTGTCATCGAGCGAAATATAATAGGTGAAATCACTGATGGCAGCCTCAAAATCACGAAGTACACTATGAGCGATGGCCCTGCGCATCAGGAGACGTTTTCTGGTTTCATTATCGCTCGCCACACTCAACTCTGCCGAAAGTTTATCAATCATCGAGAATATCTTCATAGAACCATTCTCATCGAGTTGCTCCTTACTGCAAACGATATAAACCTTGTCTGCCTTGGTATGCTGATTGAGCGCATCAACCTCCTTGTCATAAGCCTGAACTCCATTTACATTCTGATTGTTTGGGAAATAAGAGAGCTGATACATCGGCAGGAAGGCGGTTTCTACCTGACGGTTCTGAACCTTACCACGATACTCGCTCTTATAGTTGTGTTCATACTTCGGTTCGTCATCTACTACCAGCGAAGCAAACTTATTCGGGTCAACCTCAGAGCGCTTACGCATCTCCTTCTTGGTCTTTGCGCTCCATCTCGGCTGGATTCCGATATGCTTGTTCATCTGCGCCTTGAAGATACGGAATTCATCCATCTCTGCCTTGGCTGTCATGCCCAGGCGTCGGTAACAGCTGGCACGGTTAGACAAACCGGTCCAGAAGTTAGGGAACTGGTTGATAACCATAGTATAATCCTTGATGGCTGCTCTCAGATTACCGGTCTTGTCATGCAATAGAGCTCGGTTGAAGATAGCCATGAAGTTCTGGGGTTCCATCTTGATAATGAAGTCGAAATCGGTGATAGCACGGTTATCATCACCCAACTGTACACGCATCAGTCCTCTATTATAATGAGCCAGGAAATTGTTCGGATCCAGATCAAGGGCATTGTCATAATCGCTCATCGCCCCCCTGAGGTTATTCAGATTGATACGCACCAAAGCACGGTTAATGTAACTGTTCACATTGTTAGGTTTGAAATGCAGACTCTTGGTAAATGCCTCATCAGCCGTTTTCCATTCCTTTCTAGCCAGCGCCATATAGGCACGCGTAGTCCAGGCATCCCCATCATACGGATTGAGCTGCAGACTCTTGTCTAGCCATTTCTCAGCCTGCACGGTATCTTTCTGATGCAGATACACTTCAGCTTTGAGCGAATAAGCATTCGACCAGTCTTTCCATTTTCCCACGATGGTATCCAGTTCCTGCTGCGCCGCCTCATACTTTTTGTTTTCCATCTGGCAGATAGCCCGGTTGAACCAGTAATTTCG
Organism: Segatella copri DSM 18205; assembly: GCF_025151535.1. Lineage (NCBI taxonomy): Bacteria > Pseudomonadati > Bacteroidota > Bacteroidia > Bacteroidales > Prevotellaceae > Segatella > Segatella copri. Next base: position 760,148 of record NZ_CP102288.1, on the reverse strand, counting down.
GTTGCGCGGTTCCAGTCTGATAGCCTCATTATAGTCAGCTATCGCATCATCAAACCTGTTTTGTCTGATGCGACAGATGGCTCTCAAGTCATAAATATCATTGATATAGGGATTAAGATGCAACGCCTCGCTGGCATCACTTTCGGCACCCGTAAAGTCATCCAGATTAAATTTTGCCACACTGCGGTAATACCAAGGCTCATACAGATAAGGCTTGGCACCGATAGCCAGATTAAAATACTTGATTGAAAGGACGAAATCCTCATAATACAAAGCACTCCGACCGGCCGTAACAAGTCGGTCTACACGATATTGGGCAGAAGTCGACATGGCACCCATTACCATAAAAAGAACTAAGAGAATCTTCTTCATCTGTTCGTAACTCTCTGAAATAAAACCTATTGAATGTAGAATAAAAAAATATAGTAAGCCCAATCGTCACGATTACCATGAAGCTTACTATATTTTCGGAAGAACTATCGACGTATCTTAGTACGATAGGCAGCACGGAAATTGCCCTTGATGATACTCTTGAGCTTTCCTGCTATCATGTTCTTGCGAAGAGGAGACACACGGTCAACAAACATTGTACCCTCCAAATGGTCGAATTCATGCTGCATCACGCGAGCCAGATATCCCTCTATCCACTCATCATGTTCATTAAAATCCTCATCCATATACTTTACATGGATGCGTGTAGGACGAACCACCTTCTCATTGATACCAGGAATAGAAAGACATCCCTCTTCAGAAGAGTCGGTATTTTCCTCATCGCGCTCTAGGATATGGGCATTGATGAAAGCATGACGGAATCCTTTATACTCAGGGAAATCCTCGCTGAGCACATCCAGGTCGATAACAACGAGGCGGATAGGCAAGCCAATCTGAGGTGCAGCCAGTCCGATGCCGTTGCTGGAATCAAGGGTTTCATACATATTATTAATCAACACCTTGAGATCTGGATAATCAGGTGTAATATCTTCAGCCACTTTTCTCAGCACTGGCTGACCATAAATATAAATCGGTAAAATCATTATCTTCTTGATTGCAAATAATCCTGTAATATGATGGTAGCACTTATCTCGTCTACCAATCCTTTATTTTCTTTTCTCACTTTCTTCTTTACACCTCCATCTATCATGGCTCTATGTGCCAGGACTGATGTAAATCTCTCGTCATAATATTCAATTGGAATTTCAGGATGAGCCTTTCGCCAACGGTTGTAGAAGTTTTCTACTCTTGCCAGGTTTTCACTTGGCTGCCCGTTAGGTTGCATCGGTTTTCCGATAACAATGCGCTCCACCTGTTCTTTCTGAATATAAGTTTCGATATAAGTGAAAAGTTCATGTGTAGAAACAGTGGCCAACCCATTGGCAATAATCTGCAATGGGTCGGTCACAGCCAGTCCGGTACGTTTTTTACCGTAATCTATAGATAAAATTCGCATTAATCTACGGATATCTTATCCTTATATAATATCAGTTTACTTCTTAAGGAGTAACCAAGCATCAGGATACTTACCAGCGCGAAGCTGATTGCGGCTCTTGACAGCAGCAGCCTTATCAGCAAATGTAGAAGCTACCACGCGATACATGTTACGCTCTGTGTTCAGGGCAATCTGAGCATCGTAGCCAGCGCTCTTCAATGTACTAGCCAATCCCTCAGCGTTAGCCTTGAGAGAGAAAGAACCAACTACTACGCTATAGCTTGACAAACCAGAACCTGAGATGAGAGAAACATCCTCAGAACGAACAGTAGCATTATCAACCTCTGTCTGCTCATCAGAAGGAGCCTGAGTCTCGAGAGGAGCTACAACTGGTTCCTGAGCAACAGGAGCCTGAGCTGCCTGCTGTTCCTGCTGCTGAGCCTTCTCATATGCCTTCTTATATGCACTTTCCTTAGATGTACCACAACTTGCAAGCGCCAAAACTGCACACATACCCATGCTTAATACTGTAATTTTCTTCATAATTCTTATTCGTTTTATTGTTTATTTTTGTTGTTCATTCAATATAAATTTCGCGTTATGCGTTTTTTACTCTGCGAAAATACAAAAAAATGCCCGAAAAACGAAGAATATGCCGCCTAAAGTTTGTTAAATAAGGCTATTAAAACATTTTTAATGAAAAATTAAGGCTAAAAGGCTTGTTTTTTAAAGAGAATTTAGTATATTTGCATTGTCAAATGAAAATGACAAGAAGATAATCGTTTAACGTTTAAAATTTATAGCATATGAAAACATTAGGTTACATTGGTGCTTTCCTCGGCGGTGCTATCGCTGGTACAGCACTCGGTTTGATTTTCGCTCCTGAGAAGGGTGAGGATACACGTAGTAAGATTGCAGGTGCAGTAGACGATTTCTGCAAGAAGCACGACATCAAGTTGAGCCGTAAGGACGTTGATGATCTGGTTGACGATATCAAGGACGCTGCTCCTGAGGTTTAATCATCACCTATCATGATGTTCTCTAACGATAAAAATGTAGAAACTATCGGGCAGCTCATTGAGGTGCTTAAACATTACATCGGGCTTCAGAGCGAATTTCTGAAGCTCGATATTGTGGATAAGGTGGTACGCCTGCTTACAGTCATTACCATGACCTTGGTACTCCTGGGTTTACTTACGCTTACCCTCATTTACCTATCCTTTGGCGCTGCTTTTGTATTGGCAGACTTAATAGGTAGTCTGACTTTCGGATTCTGCATTGTTGCTGCAGTATACCTATTTATATTAATATTATTTGTAATTTTCCGCCATAAGTGGATCGAGAGACCATTGGTCAGATTTCTGGCCAGCCTCTTAATGGAAAAATAATCTCCTTTTCGCAACATGACAAATCATTCAGAAATCACAGAATATAATTCCTTAAACGATATCCGACTCAAAAAAGAGGCGATACGCAAGGAAATTGATGCCGATGATGCCAAGATTCAGACTTTATGGAACTCGCTTTTCACAAAACCTGCAATCCTGTCACGCAATACGAGTCCTAGCAAGCGACTGCAGAGTTTGCTGCAGGTGGGAGCAGGAGCATTCGACGGTGCACTGTTGGCTTGGAAACTTTACCGGAGATTCAAACCTCGGAAGAGATGAATCATATACCGTTTTGGGGAAAGGAAAGATGCCTTGAAAAAAGGTATCTTTTAGTCATCCAAAAGGGGATAAAAACAAAAAAGGGTCGCCGCTGCGACCCCAATACCTTGTTAACCTTAAATCTAATACTATGAAAAACACACATGCAAATATAGAAATAATCTATGATACTCGCAAATTTTTCTTAGCAAAAGACCCATTATTTTAGTTTAATTAACTTTTATAGACCTATTTTTAAGCCTTTTTCGATAAAAATCATTCTTTTTCTACATATATCTCCATTCCATCGAAGCCAAATTCAAAGCCTTCGGGCAGCCTTTTATTCGCCTCATCGTGAAAACCTATCTGATGAGTCACATGGATAAAATAAGTATGTTTTGCTCCTATCCTGCGCGACACCTCAATAGCATCAGATACAAGCTGATGACTGTGATGTGTTTTCTCAAATCTGAGTGCGTTAATTACGAGCATTTCCACGCCTTCCAAATAAGCATATTCTTCATCGCCCATAGATTTCATATCAGTAATATAGGCAAACTTACCAAACCGATAGCCGAGAATAGGCATCTTATCGTGCATCACACGGATAGGAACAAACTCAATGTCACCTATCTGATAATGCTCATGCGGATGAATGGTATGCAATTTGAGTTTAGGAGCTCCCGGATAGAGTTTTTCTGCATTCTTCGGAAAGCAGTAAGGCATCGTATGAGGCAGCCCCGCAGTAACGATTTCATCGCCATAGATATTGATATCACCAAAGATACAGAAAGGGCGCAAATCATCTATGCCACCAACATGGTCATAATGGATATGCGTAACCAGGACGCCATCTATCTTTCTGAAAGGCACACGCAACAACTGCTGTCGGATATCAGGTCCGGCATCTATCAGAATACGGGTATTCTCCGTTTCTATCATTGCCGCACTACGCAATCTTTTATCATGCGGATCCGTACTTCGGCACACTTCACAGTTACATCCCAACGAAGGAACACCGCCCGATGTGCCTGTACCTAATAAAGTAACCTTCATTAATTATCAAATATTTTTCTGAAAACAACCGAATTCTTCACTTCACATTCACTTCCGGATGAATCTCTATACCAAACTTCTGCTTCACATCATCCTGGATGGTCTTACAGAGTTTTACGATTTCCTCGCCCGTAGCACCGCCACGATTCACTATCACCAGTGCCTGCTTATCATGCACACCGGCCCGTCCCAGACTCTTTCCCTTCCAGCCACACTGATCAATCATCCAGCCAGCCGGAATCTTTTCATGAGATTCATCGATGGTATAATGAGGCATACCCGGATAAAGAGCAGCCAGTTCTTCGTACTTAGCCTTCTCTACAATAGGATTCATAAAGAAACTGCCTGCATTACCCAACACTTTAGGATCAGGCAATTTTGCCTCTCTAATTTCTATGATGACGTCACGAAGCTGCTGGGCTGTAGGCTCAGCAATATGCTTAGCCTCGAGCGCAGAACGGATATTACCATAATCCAGATCCGGGCGGAAGGTCTTCTGCAAACGGTAAACCACATGCGTTACAAGATACTTATCCTTCCAGTCATGCTTAAATTTACTCTGACGGTAACTATACTCGCAGTCAGCATTATCAAACACCACTACCCTACCCGTATCTATCTCAACCGCTTCCACCTTATATATAATATCCTTGGCTTCCACACCATAGGCACCGATATTCTGGACCGCGCTGGCACCTACTTCACCCGGAATAATACTCAGATTCTCCGCTCCATGATAGCCATGCTCTACGGCATAAGCTACCACATCATCAAACACCTCACCACTACCACAGGAAAGGAATACCCAATCCGGATTGCACAAAGCATCATCCCCCTCTGCAGCTGCCAAAGTCTTGTTGTCTAGAACCTCAATACCCATAATAGCCGAATGGAGCACTGTACCTGCATAATCACCGGTCAGCAAGAGATTGCTGCCACCGCCCAGAATAAGCAGCGGCTGATCTGCCTCTGTCAGCAAACTCACTATCTGCCGGGCTTCCTCAACCGATTCATACTCCAGAAATCTGCTGCATTTGGCATCGATGCCAAACGTATTGTGAGCCAAAAGGCTGTAGTTACGAATATCCTTCATATCTGGTTAAAACTATTACTACTAACTAAAAAGCTACATATTCAGTTTGATCAGTTCCCATTTACCTCCACTCTTTTTGAAAGTAAGAGAGGTTTCCATACCATTGGCAATACCACGAATCACGAAGATTTTCCGGTTGCTCTCGGTATATTTCTGACCATAGATTATATTGTAAATCATGCCGTGAGGCAGTTGAGGCGCAAAGGCAGGCCATGTTTCCGGGTCTATATCGCCTGTCATCGTACTGAAATCATCATCAGGATCAGGACCGGTAAACTTCACCGGATTATGGATATGGCGAGCCTGGAAAGCGGTATCAGTAGCAAAATGGCCGTAAAACTTCAGGAAACTGGCATTATTATTCTGATACATAGGCACGTAGCAGATGCTAGTCATCATCCACTGACCATTGATGCGATTAAACACAAACTGCTGAACTGTCTTTCTACTATAGAACACCTTTTCTATTACTACATGATCGATAGTAGTATCCTTCATCAGTTTCATCTGTTTCTGATTATCAAAGATCAGCGTGTAATAATCCTGGCGCATGAAGAAATGCTCCATCTTCCAATGTTTTTTTTCTATCTTCTTGGTCAGTTTCTTACCGTGATATACCGGCAGCGGGAAGACAATACGACTTTTCTGCAACTTTCTGTTAGCTGCAAAATTAAACACGAAATCATCAAAAAGCTCGTCAGCCGCCTTTGGCATCGGAGTCTCCTCTATCAGTTGTTCTGTAGAGTCCATCGCTTGGGTGTCGGCAATCACCGAGTCGGATGAAGCCGAATCAATGGCAGGCGCAGGCTTCTTGTCTGTGCATCCCACAGACGTGAAACAAACGATGGTAAGCACCGCCATTAACACCGTTAATAAACAGAGTTTTTTCATAAACCTATTAAATTTCTCAAATTTTCCATGCAAAAGTACAACTTTCTTTTGAATTATTTCATCTTTTAAGCAAAAAATGTTATCTTTGCAGTCAAAAAAGATAAAAATATAGATATGTTATTAGAAAAAATAGACGAACTCTTGAAAGAAGTGAGCACTTTGACTGCCCAAAACGCAGAAGAAGTAGAGCAGCTTCGAATCAAGTATCTGAGCAAGAAGGGCGAGATTAACGCCCTTATGGCCGACTTCCGCACAGTGCCAGCCGACCAGAAGAAAGAGGTTGGTGTAAAAATCAACGAACTGAAGAACGCAGCCCTTGAGAAGATCAACGGACTGAAGGAGCAGATGGAAGAAGCCGAGGCATCGTGCGATGATATCGACTTGACCCGTACCGCCTACCCTGTAGCACTCGGTACCCGCCATCCACTCACCGTAGTGAAGAATCAGATTATCGACATTTTCGCTCGCATGGGCTTTACCCTTTTCCAGGGTCCTGAGGTAGATGACGACAAGCACGTATTTACGATGCTCAACTTTGCTGCCGACCACCCAGCCCGCGATATGCAGGACACCTTCTTTATAGAGAAGACCAACAGCGACGACGTTACCAAGAATGTGCTTCTCCGCAGCCATACTTCTGGCGACGAGGCTCACTATATGGAAACTCATGAGCCACCTATCCGTGTGCTCTGCCCAGGCCGCGTTTACCGTAACGAGGCTATCAGCGCCCGCGCTCACTGTTTCTTCCATCAGGTAGAAGGTCTCTATGTAGATAAGAACGTAAGTTTCACCGACCTCAAGCAGGTGCTCCTTACCTTTGCCCGTGAGATGTTTGGTGCAGATACCAAGATTCGTCTCCGTCCTAGCTACTTCCCATTCACAGAGCCTAGTGCCGAGATGGATATCTCCTGCAACATCTGTGGCGGTAAGGGTTGCAACTTCTGCAAGCATACCGGATGGGTTGAGATTTTAGGTTGCGGTATGGTTGACCCTCATGATCTCGAGGCTTGCGGTATCGACAGCAATGTCTATACGGGTTATGCCTTCGGTATGGGTGTTGAGCGTATCACCAACTTGAAATATCGCGTGAGCGACCTTCGTCTCTTCTCTGAGAACGATACTCGTTTCTTGCGCGAGTTTGAGTCTGCGAAGTAAAAGATACTCAACATATAAATTAATTTATGACTATGAAGAAAAATTTAACTAAACCTGTCATCGCAGTCCTGCTGGGCGCCTTGACATTCAGTTCTTGCATCGGCTCATTTGGTCTGACAAATTCCGTACTTGACTGGAACAAGAGAGCAACAGACAACAAGTTTGTAAACGAGATTATCTTCGTGCTTATCTCTCCAGCTTACGCAGTATGTTCATTTGCAGACCTTCTCGTTATCAACTCTATCGAGTTCTGGACAGGCGACAAGGTGATTGGCCAGGTAGGAACTACTAAGGACGTAATGGGTAAGGATGGCCGCATGTATGCCATCAAGACATTGAAGAATGGCTACGAGATTACCGACCCAGATGGTGAGAAATCATACTTTGTGTTCGACAAGAAGCACAAGAGTTGGTCATACAGCAAGGATGGCGATATCCGTGAGCTTTTCAGCTTCAACGAGGATGGCAGCATCCAGGCTTGCTTGCCAAGTGGCGAGAAGATCAACGTCCCAGCAGATGCCAATGGTTTATACCAGGTTCGCATGGCTATGAATGATGGTTTGTTCTATGCATTCAACAAGTAAATAATCATAACAATTCCAGCCCGATAAAAGACTCTTTTATCGGGCTTTTTCATCATCTCCTTTCGCTTTTCCTAAGCAAGTTCATATTTCTCCGTTCCCAACCAAACTCTCCTTAAAATGTCCAAATACAAAAAAGTGTTTAATACAAAACAAGAAAGTGCCTTCACCACCCTTCACCTCCCAAAAATCACATCCAAAATCCTGTTCTGCATGCAACAGAAAATCATCTGCAGCAATCTGTGCCGGGATATATAATCAGGAGACAATTCTCTTTCGGAGATATCATTTTATCCTTCGGAGATATTTTCCTATTTATCGGAGATATTATTTTATCCTTCGGAGATAATTTTCTATTCTTCGGAAATATTTCTTCGATTTTCAAGATAAGGCATAAAAATATAATTTTCGCCAACTTTATTTCCCGAATCCACACAATTGCCACAAATCGCATAGCTATGAAACAGAAAAGAATGTATCTTTGCTGCATCAATCATAAAGGTTGATGTAGATATGGTCTCGTCATGACTGCCAAATCGGGCTGACGCAAATGCATTACAACCAGTGACATTCATCAAAACTTGCAACCATCTACAATATTTTTCAGTTTTTCTCGTTAATAAAAGTATGAAAAAAAGATTATTGATACTCACAATATGCCTCATCGCAACCATAAAGATGATGGCGCAGGAGTTTACCCTTCACGGCAAAGTGGTAGACGAGAACAACCAGCCACTGGAGTTTGCCATCGTTTCGGTGGCTAGCCAGGGAAAGACTGCCGTTACTTCGATCAAGGGAGACTATAGCCTCAAACTGCATTCAGCAGACAGCGTGGTAGTCAAATTCTCATATATCGGTTTCAAAACAAAAACAAAAGTGCTGAGAAGACCGCGAGGAAAACAAACCCTGCAGGTGGTACTTCGCGAAGCATCCACCACCCTCGATGAGGTGAATATCAAGGGAGAAAAAATACAGTCGGACCAGATACAGGAGCTGAAGACTAAGGACATGAAGATGACGCCATCTGCCAACGGAAATGGGGTGGAAAGTCTGGTTCAGCAACAGGCTGGCGTGAGTACCCACAACGAACTCTCTTCGCAATATAATGTACGTGGCGGTGCCTTCGATGAGAACTCCGTATACATCAACAACGTAGAAGTATTCCGCCCCTTCCTGGTTCGCAGCGGGCAGCAGGAAGGCCTCTCCGTCATCAACCCTTATATGGTAGATAAAATCGGTTTCTCAACCGGAGGATATGCTGCCAAATACGGAGACAAGATGAGTTCGGCTCTCGACATCACCTACAAAACCCTGAAAGCAAAAAGCAAGAAACCGGTGGTTGAAGGCAGTCTGGCTGCCAGTCTGCTGGGTGCTGACGCATACATCGGTCTGGGAACCCAGAAACTTTCATGGCTCAACAGCGTGCGCTACAAAACTACCTCTTACCTGCTCGGTTCGATGGAAACCAAAGGCGAATACAAGCCAAACTATCTGGACTATCAAACATATCTGAGTTACCAGCCCAACAAACGCTGGAAGCTTGACTTCATAGGCTACATCTCTGATAATCACTACAACTTCGAACCGGAAGACCGAGAAACGAAGTTCGGAACAATGGAAAACGTAAAGAGCTTCAGAGTATATTTTGACGGTCAGGAGAAAGACCGTTTCCTCACCTACTTCGGTACACTCGGCATTACCCGCCAGTTTACAGCCAACACCAGTCTCTCGCTTCTGGGCAGTGCTTTCTATACCAAGGAACAGGAGAAATATGACATTCAGGGACAATACTGGCTCGACGAAACCGAGACTTCAGAAAACCTGGGTGTAGGTACCTATTTCGAACATGCCCGAAACTATCTTACGGCTCGCGTGATGAGTGCCAAACTGATGCTCAAACACAAGGTGAAGAAACATCAGATAGAGGCCGCAGTAAGCCTGAAGCGTGAACATATCGAGGAGAATTCTGTAGAATATGAGATGCGTGATTCTGCAGGATACAGTATTCCTCACAATGGCAAAGACCTCTATATGGTTTATTCACTGAAGGCTCGCAACGAACTGAATGCCAACCGCATGGAAGCTTATATCCAGGACACCTACCGTTTTTCGGGAGGAACAGCCGACAGTACCGGGAACGGACAGACACATTACACCCTGAACTATGGTATCAGAATGAGTCATTGGAATTTCAACAGAGAAACCATCGTGAGTCCTCGTCTGTCGCTCGCCATCATACCAGCCAACCATGAGAATACAACTCTCCGTTTTGCGGCAGGTCTGTATTATCAGGCTCCATTCTTCAAGGAATTGAGAGATACATCTACGGTGAACGGCATAACCATCGCATCGCTGAACAAGAAAATCAAGAGCCAGCGAAGCATCCACTTTATCGCCGGCTACGACTATAGGTTCAAGATAGGAGACCAACGCTATAAATTCTCCGCCGAAGCCTATTACAAGGCTTTGGGCAATCTGGTTCCTTATTCGGTTAGTAACGTGAAGGTAGTTTATTACGGACAGAACGAATGCAGCGGTCATGCAGCAGGACTCGACTTCAAGCTCTACGGAGAATTTGTTCCGGGTACCGATTCCTGGCTCAGTCTTTCGCTCATGGATACAAAGATGAAACTGGGTGGCAAGAGCATACCTTTGCCTACCGACCAGCGTTATGCGATAAACCTCTTCTTCACCGATTATTTCCCGGGCAGCAAGAAATGGCGCATGTCTTTGAAACTCGCCTTTGCCGATGGTCTTCCTTTTGCAGCACCCCACAGAGAGCTGGAGACCAACAGTTTCCGTGCCACCGCCTATCGCCGTGCAGATATCGGTATGAGCTATCAGCTGCTCGACAACAGCCGCCGGGAGAAGAAGACCTTCCTGAAGAATGTGATGCTGGGGGTAGATTGTCTCAACCTCTTCGGCATAGACAACGTAAACAGCTATTACTGGGTGACAGATGTAACCAGTCAGCAATACGCCGTACCTAATTATCTTACCGGCAGACAGCTCAATGCCCGCATTCTTTTGGAATTTTAGGACCAAATAATAGTGATTTTTCACATTATTCTAAATATTTAACCGTAGATAGTTCGCTATCTGCGGTTTTTTTCGTATCTTTGCGCCCGAATTATGCGATGACGGTTCGTCCGTTCATCCCATGGATTCAGAAAACCATTCTATAAAGAATAAAGAAATAATACATAATAATCAATTATGAGCAAACAAGTAGAAAAGATTAAGGAGCTGATCGCTAAGCGCGAACAGGCTCGTCTTGGCGGTGGCGAGAAGGCCATCGAGAAGCAGCATGCACGTGGCAAATATACCGCTCGTGAGCGTATCGAAATGTTGGTAGATGCCGGCAGTTTCGAGGAGTATGATATGTTCAAGTTGCACCGTTGCACTAACTTTGGCATGGAGAAGAAGCAGTACCTCGGTGATGGTGTTGTAGCTGGTAGCGCTACTATAGCTGGCCGTCTGGTTTACGTATATGCTCAGGACTTCACCGTAAATGGTGGTTCACTCTCTGAGACTATGGCACAGAAGATCTGCAAGGTAATGGATATGGCTATGACTATGGGTGCACCTGTTATCTGCATGAACGACTCTGGTGGTGCTCGTATTCAGGAAGGTATCTGCGCCCTCGCTGGTTATGGTGAGATTTTCGAGCGCAACATCCTCGCTTCTGGTGTTATCCCACAGATTTCTGCTATCATGGGCCCTTGCGCCGGTGGTGCCGTTTACTCTCCAGGTTTGACCGACTTCATCATCATGAAGGAGCAGACTTCTTACATGTTCCTGACTGGTCCTAAGGTTGTCAAGACCGTAACTGGTGAGGACATCGATGCAGAGCACCTCGGTGGTGCATCTGTTCACGCAACCAAGAGTGGTGTAACCCACTTCGCTGCTAAAACTGAGGAAGAGGCTATCGAGATGATCAAGAGCCTGCTCTCTTACATCCCTAGCAACAATACAGAAGAGGCTCCACGCGTAGAGTGCACAGACCCAATCGACCGCATGGACGATACTCTGAACGAGATTATCCCAGACGATCCAAACCAGGCATACGATATGTATAAGGTGATTGGTGCTGTAACCGATAACGGAGAGTTCTTCGAGATTCAGCCTAAGTTCGCCAAGAACATCATCACAGGTTTCGCCCGCTTCAATGGTCAGAGCGTTGGTATCGTAGCCAACCAGCCAGCAGCTTACGCAGGTGTACTCGATGTAAACGCTAGCCGCAAGGCAGCCCGCTTCGTCCGTTTCTGCGATGCCTTCAATATTCCTATCGTATCTCTGGTTGACGTACCAGGATTCTTGCCAGGTACAGGTCAGGAGTACAACGCTGTCATCCTCCACGGTGCACAGTTGCTCTACGCTTACGGCGAGGCTACCGTGCCAAAGATTACTATCACATTGCGTAAGAGCTATGGTGGTAGCCACATCGTGATGGGTTGCAAGCAGTTGCGTGCCGACTTGAACTTCGCTTGGCCATCTTCAGAGATTGCTGTAATGGGTGCCAGCGGTGCCGTTGCCGTTCTCTGTGGTAAGGAAGCTAAGGCTAAGAAGGAAGCTGGCGAGGATGTAAAGGCATTCCTGGCTGAGAAGGAGCAGGAGTATACTGACAAGTTCGCTAATCCATATCAGGCAGCTCAGTATGGTTACATCGATGACGTCATCGAGCCACGTAACACCCGTTTCCGCATCTGCCGTGGTTTGGCTCAGCTCGCTACCAAGCGTCAGAGCTTGCCAGCTAAGAAGCATGGCTGTATGCCAATGTAATGATACAATTAAACATTAGAATAAATGGATAAGAATATTTATGCTGCGATTGCCATGGCTCTTTATGAGTACCAGGGCAATAACGTACACGACAAGGAGCCTGGCATCATCACTATCAAGCCACGTCTGACGATGTGGAACGCCAAGTTCTTGAGTTTAACAGCTAAACCATAAAGATATAGAAATGAAAGAGTTTAAATATACAATTGACGGAAAAGAATACAAGGTTCAGATTGACGCTGTTGAGGGTAACATCGCAAGCGTGAACGTGAATGGCGAAGCTTACAAGGTTGAGATGGAACAGGAGGCTGAGCCAGAGAAGAAGAAGGTTGTGCTTGGTCAGCCAGCTGCTTCATCTGATGATGCTGAGGCTACTCCAGCTGCCAACGTAAATACAGCCAATGCTGTAAAGGCTCCTCTCCCTGGTACTATCACCAGCATCGAGGTAGCTGTTGGTCAGGAGGTGAAGGCAGGTGATACTGTTGTCGTTCTCGAGGCTATGAAGATGCAGAACAACATCGAGGCTGAGAAGGATGGTAAGGTTACTGCTATCTGCGTTAAGCCTGGTCAGGCTGTGCTCGAAGAGGATGCACTCGTAGTAATCGAGTAAATCAAGAATTTGAGAATTAGAGAATTATACTTCCAGATTCGGGATTATAATTCGGGTTCTTATAAAGAATATCAAAGGTCGCAAGCTGTTAATTGTTTGCGACCTTTTTCTATACTGCTGTATGAGCATAAACTGCTATACAAAGTAATTTTTTACTAAAGAAAAAAGACATAAAGTACTATAAAATGATAGATTTAACAGAAGAACAGATAGAAAGATACAGCCGCCACATCCTCCTTCAGGATGTAGGCCTCGAGGGACAGGAAAAGCTCCTCAATGCCAAGGTGCTCATCATTGGTGCCGGAGGCTTGGGTTCCCCAGTTGCCCTCTACCTCGCTGCGGCTGGCGTGGGACATATCGGTATCGTGGATGCCGATGTGGTTGACCTCAGCAACCTGCAACGACAGGTCATCCACCAGACCAAGGACTTGAACACCCCTAAGGTGGAAAGCGCCAAGGAGAAGATGATTGCCATCAATCCTGATGTGGAGGTAACAACCTACCATACCTTCCTCGCCTCAGACAATGCCGAGGAAATCATCAAGCCATGGGATTTCGTCATTGATTGCACCGACAACTTCCCGGTGAAGTTCCTCATCAATGACGCCTGTGTGCGACTGGGCAAGGCATTCTCGCATGGCGGCATCCTGAGATTCCAGGGACAGACCTTTACCCACTTGCCAGGCACGGCATGTTACCGTTGCTTCTTCAAGGAACCACCTCCAGCAGGCACTGTTCCTACCTCTAGCCAGGCAGGAGTCCTTGGTGCCATCGCTGGTATGCTCGGAACCATCCAGGCTGCCGAGGCGTTGAAGTACTTCCTCGGTGTGGGCGAACTGCTCACCGACCGATTGCTCACCTTCGATGCCAAGACGATGAACTTCCGCACCATCAAGGTAAAGAAGCGTGCATCCTGCGAAATCTGCGGCGACCACCCTACCATCGATCATCTCATCGACTATGAGCAGGCAGCGTGTGATTTGAAACACCACTAAGATTTAGTGATTATTTTCGAATAAACACATATAGCAAAAAGCAAAGTCACAATACCCAGCTCTATCAGCTAGGTATTGTGACTTTTTTTCAGAACCACCCCAAAGCCCTACAAAGAACAAAAACCTTGATTATAAGATACTTTATAAAACATTTCTCCCATTTTTCTTGCATGATTCAGATAATAATCGTATTTTTGCAGCAGATAAAATACGCAAGCTTATGAAAGAGAAAAGATATACATTGCCAGAAGAGCAGAAAGATGCAGCTTTCGCAGCAGAGCCTGCACCAGCCTATCACGGAAATGCCGCCATAGCACTTCCCGAGGATGAATGTGCAGAAGAAGTTATTGACTGGAATAAGATTCCTATTGGCTGGCATCCGGCTAATGAAGAAGAAGCCGTGGCTAGGATTGAAGCTATTGAGGCGGAGTATGAAAGGACAGGCATTAGCTATAGTGTAGAAGAGTTTTTCAATAAACTAAACGAAGAACGAACATGGCTAAAGTAACACTACGCAATAGCTTTCTTCAAATTTATAAAGAAACAACCGACTATAGTTATCAAAACTTTGGTCGACTTTGCGTTCAAAGATTTGACGAAAGCTTGCAAGCAATAATAAACAGACTTAGCAAACATCCTCTTTCTTCACCCAGAGAGCCTATGCTTAAGCGATTCCACCGTCCTTACCATAGTGCAATTATCAAGGAGAATTGGAAGATTATCTATCGCTACGACGAAGCCAACGACCTCGTCATTTTCGTAGATTTATGGGATATGAGAAGAAGTCCTAGATATCTGATTAGACAATTCAAAAGAAAACTATAAAGGAAAAAGCTTATGAAGGAGAAAAGATATCCAATTGGCTGGCATCCGGCTAATGAAGAAGAAGCCGTGGCTAGGATTGAAGCCATTGAAGGGGAATACGAAAGGACAGGCAAGACTACAGATTTTGAAGAATTTATAGAAGAATTAAAGGCAGAAGGATTATGGCTTATCCAATAAAAGCAATACCAAAATTATTCTCGCTATCGTGCTATGCGCACAATACTCGAAAGGTCTAACATATAGGACATTGCAGGTGGTTCAAGAACGGGCTGAAAGCCCAAAAGCTCCTAGCCCAGGGCATCGCCCTGGGTACACTCGCAGTCAGCAATGCGCCCTGTAAGGGCAAAAGCTTCGTATAACACTCTATATTAGAACACATAGAAATAGCGTTTAAGGTCACAATTTGTGACCTTAAACTATTGGTTTTCAACTATTTTATTTATTTTCCTTTCCCCTTATCACCTCCAATACCTTTCCGAGATGATAAGTTACCAAGCCATCCTCATAGGTGGTGTCCAATACCTGAACCACGGCACTATCCCTATCCGAATGATAACCCACATAAAACCTTATCGCATCGAAACGACGGAGATAACGCTTGCCATCAGCCTCATCAATATAAGTATATTTGTTAAGCGTGGTCTGCTTCAGCGAACGGTACTCCTCGGTCTTCACACCAGATACAATCTCCTCGAAATACTGTTTCTCGATAATCAGCGTCAAAACCTTCAAGCCCGACAGATTTAACTGCGATGGCTTTTTCTCTATCCGCTGCTCCAGACATTGCTGTTCCTTATTGTAGGCAAAGTAGATGATAGTGCCATTCATGATTTTCTGAATGATACTGTCGATGATTTCCAGCGGAACCTGATACCATTCCGTAGCCTCATGCATCTCTCCCTTATCATCAGCCACCTTAAAACGGAAGTTCACCGTCTGCAACACCTGATGCACCAGGTCCTCAAACTTCTGAGAGTGCATGTTCACTATCTTGTAAGTGCTTACTATCTCTACAGGTGCCATCAGATAAGTAGGCTCATGCTCGGCATTTGCCACACGCTCCTCCACCCGATTCGTAGAGAAACCTATTTTATAGAGATTCTTGATGTTACGAATTTCCGGATTCTCTGATTTCGAACGAAGCACGTAGATATAACCCGTCACCTGGTCTTCCTGCTTCACATCCTCAGGATTGAAGAAATGAGCATCCGTCTCCTCCAGAGTTTCGGTGATGGCATAACCACTTGCCACCACACTCTTGCGAAGTGTCTGGAGATAGATATCCGACTCCGTACCATTTTCATAGATACAACGGGTTCTGCCATCGGGCAAACCATTAGTACCCTTTTTCTTCTCAATAATCTCATATAACAAAACCATCTGACCATCTACAAGATAATAGCGTCCAGCCAATAAGCTCGTCGTCTTCGAGATTCTCTGCAACTGTCGCTTACCGGTCTTCAAATCCTGATGCACCTGTTCGAAGAGCGGCTTAAACTGTGCGAAATTCTCACACAGTTTTCTTTGCGCCACATGGTCGGGCGCATCCTTCTTCTGAGCCATTACGCCTTTCATGTCGGCAGGCACATCGAAGAGTTTTGCCTCCTGATAGGAAACATCCATCAAGGGATCGCTGAATATATCTTCTAATTCTTTATCAATATCCATATCACTATATATAATAAGGTGAAAAACTATAGCCTATCCCAACAGATGATACTCATCATACTGTCTGAGGCTATCTGTTGCCTTGGTTCGCAGAGCCTTGAGCGATGCAGCAAGCAACTTTTCTTTCAAGCCACCGTCAGCTGTAGGTTCGCTACCATGCTCTGCCACCCACTTGTTGATTTCAAGCAATTTCTGTGCCAGCCTGTCATCGGGCGTCGGTGCCTTCGGTTTCGGACGTACATCCGCCAACAAGGGGTCATCAAATATCTCTAATAATTCTTCTGGCCAATCCATTTATGTTAATGTTAAATGTTACTTTTCCGGCTCATACTCCAATCCCATCATCTTTCGAATCTTCAGGTTCTTGAGTTTCTGGAATGCAGCAGCCAGTTCCCTTACCTTCGGATCAGGGTCATTGATGTCTGGGCGCAGACCGTCATGCTCTGCCACCCATCGCTTATAGGGCCCCTTGAACAGCATCATCGCCTGTTCGATGGTCATATCGAATTTCTGTTCAGCCATCGTGTCCTGGATAATCTTCAGGGTCTGTTTATCCACATTCTTCGACAACACTTCGTAAGCACGCTGGAAAGGATTGATGGAATCAATCAGATTGATGCTCAACTGGTCGATGTTAATCATTCGGTTTGCCAGTTTGATGAGGCGATTGCCTTCCGACTCCTTCTCCTCATCGTTTGCCGAAGCATCGAAATCGATAGGATTTCCCTTATCATCCACCACTTCACCACCCTTGACAAGGGTATCAAGCAGCAGGCGCTGACGAACTTCTTCCACTTCGTCCTCGCTCAAATCCGGATACTTTTCACGAATCACTTTCGGAATGAGCGTTTTGGTGATGGTTTCAGCCGTAGTACTTCCGCTGATGGCTTTCACCACCAGTTCGTCTTGCAAGATAGAAGCCTTCAAATCATCCAACTGCTCCTCTACAATCATCTTCGTCTTCTCGCTCGACAAAGGTTTCAAGCCCTCTATCACCAGGGTACGGGCATCCAACGGACTACCCTCATCACTATCCACATCCTTCACCGTCTTGAAATGCCAACTAGGCGCCATCACCTGCTCCATCAGAAGCGATGCGGTAATGGCTTTCAGAAAGTCGTTCACCGCCACCTTCACATCGGGCTGATTGGCATCAGGCATTCCTATCATGTTCACAAACTTGGCGGTTTCCTTGCCTTCGCAATCACGGGTGCATCTTCCGATAATCTGCACCACTTCGGTCAGCGAGCCACGCACACCGATGGTCAGACATTCCTCACACCATTGCCAGTCGAAACCTTCCTTGGCAGTACCCAGAGCGATGATAATATCTACATCATCACGCTTCTTTATCCGCTGCAAATATCCCTGCACCAGATTGCGGGTCTCGGCGTGGTCTTCCACCAGATCGGCAACCTTCAGTAGTCTGCCGTCCTTGGTTCTGATGTGATAGATGCCGCCATTGTTGTAATCCCGTTCCTCTACCTTACCGATAATCTTGATGATTTCATCCACCTCCGTGTATTTACCCAAACCGCTGGATGCTCGGGAGTTGACACTCGGAATATGGATGATGGTCTTCTTGGTAGTATCCAGCACCTCGGCGATATGGTCGAGATAACTGCCGTGATAGAAGTGATAGCCCAGGACAAGGTTCTTGAGATAGCGATAACCGTTGAGTTGCTGATAATAGTTGTAGGTTACCGGGAAGAAACGGGCCTCATCCTCTGCCCTCAACACCGGAACGCCATCGCCACGGAAGTAACTGCCCGTCATGGCAACAATATGACCGGTGGAATTATTCATCACCCGGCGCACAATATCGCCCAATCCGCTGTTCACATCAGCACTAGTATGATGGAACTCATCTATCGCCAAGAGGCAATCATTAAACTCCTCGTCACTTATTTCCTTCATGCCGTTTCTGAGGGTAGCATGGGCGCAAACCAGGATATTGTTTTTATCTTGATGGAAGAAATTTTTAAAGCGTACCGCCTTAACTTTCTCGTCGGTAGTATCGCAAAGATTATTATCGCAAAGATTATACTGTTGCGCCACCCTCCAATCGGCGAAGAAGCCATACTTCATCAGGTCGGTGTTTTGGAAGGAGCGGCCGATACTCTTTTCCGGTACAGCCACTACAACCTTCTTGATGCCCTGATTCTTCAGCTTATCCAGGGCGATGAACATCAAGGCGCGACTCTTGCCAGATGCAGGTGGCGCCTTGATAAGCAGAAAGCGATGGTTGCGGACTTCGTAAGCCTTGGCTTGCATCTCTCTCATACCGAGTTCATTCGTATTACTCGATTTACCCGTTTGCTGATACGAAATATCAACGATATTATCATTTATCTTGTTCATAAGCCATTCAAATTATTACTTGTTAGCTGTCATTTTCTCATAGAGTTTGAAGAGGCATTCCAATCGAGCCTCATCATTTGGGAACGGAGCGCCAGGATAGCAGCTTTCTACGATGGCATCCAGTTCCTCATGTGCAGTACGCAAATCCTCCGGCATCTTTTCCGGGTCGTAAAGATCTGCAAGCGTCTTCTCTGGATAGTTTTCACGAGCCAGAAGCACATTCGTTGCCGCCTCTTCTATCTCAGACTTCTTGGTGTCGGAGATGGATGGGAAGGGGAAAGTGTTGTAACAGAGACCTGCGGAATATCTGTAATCAGTCTTTAATCTGCCTCCTACTGTTCTAACCCACACCATGTGCATCTCGCTGGTAAGAAAGCCAAAGAGCCATAGTGATGCGTCATAGATAGCGAAAGCTGAATCTGAAATAACAGTTCCTTTGTCCAAAAATCCCATAGGAATGTACTTTCGCCTTTCAGACGATACACGAGGAATGATAATCTTGTCTCTATCTAATATCGGATGCTCTCTAAACTGATAAGGTTTTTCTGCCAATTTCAAACAAGCAGCATCAGTACTATCCAACCGAAGTTCTTTAGTTCTTTCTACACGCCTTGCAATTTCTTCATTTTTCAATGCCTCATCAGCATCCTGTTCGTCTATCCACAAACAGTATCTAGGCTTCCCATTTATAAATTCTTCAGAACCATACATCATTCGCAAATACTTAGAGAATGATGAATATTTGGCTATAAAATCTTCATATTCAACTTTGTTAAACAACAAGTTACCATTATCATAAGGCATGCAGCCAAAGCATAATTTCGGATAGCCATCAGGTGTATGAACATCCTTATATACTATCGTTTCTGTTCCTACAGATAAATAAGGATTTATCACAGAAGATTCTATTTGTTTGTCGGAGGTAAACAATAGTTTCTTATTATTACTCTTATTGAACACCCCAACAATCACAACAGTAACACCGGCATTATATTTTGCATTATTGGTCCATTTGAAAGAAGTATAAGCAAAAGCTATTTCTTCATTCATTTTCAAAATTTGAGGCCAAAGCACAGATACTTGTTCTCCTTGGCATATTGAGTTTGTACTCACATAAGCGTACTTGGCTTTGGATTCATGAATATATTTTGCTCCCAAATAGAACCAAATTGTGATATAATCCAGTATCTTACTATTCTTTAATTTACCAAAGACATAACTTATATCTTCTTTCTGCTCCTTGGTTTGTAATTTACTCCCCAAATACGGCGGATTTCCAAATACAAACACTTCTTCATCCTTGGTATGTGGGCATACTACCTCCCAATCCATTCTACAGGCATTACCACATTTTATCTGGTTGATATTATGCAAAGGCAAGGCAGCAACATTCACACCAAAATCGGCGTGAAACTTGTTGTTCATCTGATGCTCAGCAAGCCAGAGCGAAAGCATGGCTACCTCGTGAGGGAAGTCGAGAAGTTCTATTCCAAAGAACTGCTCCAAACGGATGCACGAACCATCAATAAAGTCGAGCATCTGCTCAGGCGTACATTTCTTGCGGAGATGCAGAATATCCATTTCGAGCAAGCGCAACTGCTTATAAGTGATAATCAGGAAATTACCACTACCACAAGCTGGGTCAAAGAACTTCATCTTGCTCATTCTTACCATCAACTTATTGCAACCATTAATGATTGGTTTGCACTCGTCAATAAACTGATTTTGAGACAAGGCACTCATATCAAGCAGGTTCTTCTTCTGTTCGTAAAACTCTTCCAGTTTCTTATATTCCCCTCTCAAATCATCCATAAAGAGCGGATTGATTACCTTCATGATATTAGGCACACTGGTGTAGTGCATACCCTCCTTGGCACGCACATCAGGATTCACCACCGCCTGAATCATACTACCGAAAATATCCGGATTGATGTCCTTCCAATCCAAGTCGCCGCATTCGATGATAATCTTTCTAGCCTTATAACCCATCTTTGGGATAGGAATGTCAGAGGCAAAAAGACCGCCATTCACGTAAGGAAACTGATTGATTTCCTTGGTAAGTTCTTCCGAACGCTCCTTGTTTGGCACATTCATCACCTGGAATGCCTGACCTAGCATCTCGCCGAGATCGGAACCATCTTCCTTGGTAAATTGCTTGATAAAGTTGGTAAAGAGATTTTCGGCAAAGATACCTGTGTCTTCGGCAAAGAAACAGAAGAGCAGGCGGGTAATGAAGATATTGAGGTCGTGCAAGTCGTCATCACTATTATATTCGTTATAAGCACGAATCTCATCATGCAGCTTGGCAAGTTTCTCAGCAGCCTTCACATCGGCAGGGTTTTCTGCCGTAGTGTGTACTCGCTCAACATTCATCAAAGGATAGAAGAAGCCAAAGTCGCTGTGCATCTTGACGAGTTTCTGCTCGTAAGTATCATTCTCACGAGTATCACAAGCAAGGAGGATTTCACCATCGCTCACCGCAATAATCTTTGGTGCAGCCTTCTTTACCTGAGCATCGGTCTTCAATGCCTCCAACCTGGTGGTAAGATGCAAAGTATCTACAGCCTGATAGCAGAACAAGCCTTTGATAAGCAAGCCGTCGAATGTCTTCAAGACACCCTTTCCTTCCTTGTATCTCGACACATCCTTTTCGCTTTTACCAAAAGCCTTCAGTATCTCATAGCCAACCTCAGAGGCTGGCACCACTTTAGTTTTAAACGATTCTAATCGGGATTCGATTTCCTTATAGCTGAGTTGCTGTTTCTTTGCCATAACTTCCGTTGCCGATGGGAGCATAGCAAAGCCTTGCCATCCTATTACTCCACCGATTCCCGAAAGCAGAAACCATCTGATTTTAAAAGATTATTTTGATTCTAGTCCAGCCTCATCGTAAGATAAGGAATAGGATAACTGATTAGCTATCAAAAAGGAAGGCGTAGGGAATCTATCACTCGCATAATCCTTGCCTATTGAGGTTCTGGTAAAACCCTGGTGTCAAGGATAAGAAGCAATAGAGCCTACGCCAAGCGGGTATATATATGATAGCACAGAGCGTACCCCCTCCAGACGAAGGGGCACACCTATGCCATGTGTATATACACAGTGGGTAGACGCCCACTGCTGTCTCCCTCTGAACACCTTTTGTAATTTACCAGATTTCAATAGGTCAGAAGAAAACGTAGAGAACGTCTTTCTTAATTATGATAGGCCAAGCCATGGATTTTACCTAGCCAGCGACTCATCGCCAGCCATCCACAGCAAGACAACTGCAAAAGTACGAAAAAGAATTGGGTTCACAAAATTTTGGGTCTTTTTTCTTGCATATCTCATTTACTTTTCTTATCTTTGCCACCAAATTAATAACAATAACATTAAAAAGGAGGTTATTATGCAAGCAATAAAGAACAATACAAAGGAGGAAAACATCAGAAAGTTTAAACAACTCCTAAAACATAAAGAGGAGATGCTCGAAAGAGCAAAACAATATGATGGCATTGACATTTATGCTAAAACAGAAATCCACTATTAGATGAAATCAAAGCTGATTTCGAAAAGTCGGCAAATGATTTAAAAGAAAAATAGTTTCTTGCAAATCACAATAAAATCGGTTATAAAGCAGCATATATTCAAGGCTTTTGCCCTTACAGGGCGCAGGGATACAACATCTTAATACCCAGGGTGTTGCCCTGGGCTAGGAGCTTTTGGGCCTTCAGCCCGTGCTTGAACCACATGCAAAAGTTCAATGATTTACTTCTTAACCAGGCATTTTATACTCATGTCTAAGCTTCCAGATAGTTCATCATATCCTCCAATGTATCGAAGTTCTTGACATTCCCCCTCTTTACATCCATAATAGCCTCCAACAAATCGCCCTCATACACTTGTGGTCTAGTATGCTTCTTATCATCCATAAAACGAACCAAACGTACATAGCCAGAGCGACAAACCTTCGACTTTTCCTTCTTGGAACAATCAAAAGCGTTCTTAAAATCTATGGTAATCTGCTCCATAATTATTGGACATTAAATTAAACATCTATTTTAATACAATCCGCTGCATTTATTCAGAATAAGGCGTTCTCATATGTTCATGCTTCCATTGCTCAATAGTATTTTCATCTATCAAGCCCTTATCCCACAATTCATCTGCGGCATCTATTGCTTTTTGCGCAAAATAGCGGCTATCTGTCGGCATACCATTATCCTTTTTTTCTAGCATAGCATCACCCCTTCCTCTTCTACATTATTATAAAAGGGACTACCCTTTTTGCAGTTCCAATCCTTCATCGAATACACTATCGGGTGAATCATCTGATTGATTTGCCATCCCAATTCCCAAAGAGGATAGGTGTAATTATCATGATCCTGCTCATCTATCTTATCCTTGTTCAAAAGCACAAGGATGTCCCAGTCGGAATCTGCTTTAGCATCCCTTCTAGCCCTTGACCCGAAAAGGATAACCTTGGCATCTTTCGGCATAATCGACTCCGCTTTCTTCTGAATCGACTTGAGTACCTCATCTTCAAGATGTTCCCTTGTTATTGTCGTCATAACACTATCATTTTTATTACACCGCAAAAATACGAAAAAGAATTGAAACTAACAAATATTCTGAAAGATATTTGCATTTATTCTTTTCTCTTCACCCAAACCTTATGGCTGCCGCGGCCTAGTGAATCTATCGGGGAAGATTTATCACAGGTCAGCTCCTTCAGTTCCATAGAGGCAGAAGTACGGCTCAGGTTGTTGATGGAGGCATAATCGCCTAGGGTGAGGACTCCGTTCTTCTCTATCACCTCCAGGGCACGGGCGATGCGCTCTTCTTTGGAATAGAGCTGCTTACGGATAACCTTTACACCACCCATATCACGCTCCAGGTCACGGTCGGTTTCACGCTTCACCTCCTTGATAAACTCAGGAGACGCCTTGAAGTTGATGTCCTTCACACCCACCTTGCGGTACGTCATCTTATCATCTGGATTCAGAATTTCCCTAGGCTTCTCATCCTCGAAAGCGAGGGAGAGGGAGAAGGTGCCGAAACCTTCCAGATTCACGTTGTACCCCATGGAGAGCATGTCTGTCAGCATATCAACCACATCGGTCAATACAGCCTCCGTGGTACTTTCCGAAATACCGCGATGGTAGTTCTGCATCATCTTGACGAACTCTTTTCGGGATAGTGTACGGTTGGTCACCATCTTGGGATAAACTCTGCGCTTGCCTTCATCACGCAAATCATTCAACTCTTGCAACTTGTACTTAGCCATATCAGTTTCCTTTCTTATTAAGATTGTTATCACTCCTTATTGCAGCAGCCTTTGCATCCTACAGCATTTATGATCATACCTAAGAAGAAAAGACCACAAACCTAGGAAGAAAAGTATTTTATCCTAGGAGAAATCTCCGTTCACCGACGCTGAATGTCCGTTCATCGTCGGTGAACGGCGGTTCAACGTCGGTGAATGTCGGTTCAACGTCGGTGAACGAAGATTTCTACTATGCAAAGATACAACTTTATCAGATATAAAACAAGACTTTTCCTGAATATCTTTACTTTTCCGGCCATAATTCTTCGTTTTTTGAGCTTATTTCTTTGCGTATCCCAAATAATTGTGTTAACTTTGTAGTCAGATTGCAAGCCAAAGGTCAAAGGATTGCAAACCAAAAGCCAAAGGATTGTAAGCAAAAGGCCAAAGGATTGCAAGCAAAAGGCCAAAGGATTGCAAGCCAAAAACAAAGAAAAAGACAAAGATTAGACATTCTTATGAGTATGAAGATATTAGCAACCAGCGACTGGCACCTGGGCAACCTGTTTCACGGCAACGACCGTCTGCCGGAACACAAGCATTTCCTGAAATGGCTCCTGGAACAGATAGCTGAACAAAAGCCCGATGCTCTCCTCATAGCAGGAGACATCTTTGATAACGGAAATCCATCGGCAGCGGCACAGACCGTTTATTACGAGTTTCTTGCCGATGCTACCCAACTGTGCCCGAACATGCAGGTTATCATTACCGCCGGCAACCACGATTCCGCCAGCCGACTGGAGGCTCCCCGTCCGCTGCTCACCCGATACCACGTGGAAATAAGAGGAAACGTAAGGAAAATCTGGAAGCAGGGAGAAAGCGAGGACGATGATAAAACCGGCGGACATTGGATATATTCCTTCGATGACCTCATCATCCCCGTAACCAACGAGGCAGGAGAAGAAGTCATCATCCTCGCCGTACCTTTCCTAAGAAGCGATGTGGTGCAGAACGCCAGTTATTCGCAGGGTGTCAACGACTTTCTGAGAGAACTGACGGCTGAGGCTCGACAGAAATACCCGGGCAGGAAATGCATCATGATGGCACACATGTACGCCAAGGGTTCGGATATCGCCAAAAAGGATGCGAGCGAGAAAATCATCATCGGCGGACAGGAGGAAGTGGACCTGGAAGGATGGAACGACCATCCCGACTATATGACTTGCGGACACATCCACAAGCGGCAACATATCTGGAATACCGACTGGGCAAGATATACGGGAAGTATCCTCCCGATGTCGTTTGCCGAGAAAGACTACACCCACGGCATCGACCTCATCACCATAGAACACGGAGAAGAGGAGGAAGGAAAGGAAACCGGCAAGAGTAAGGAATGGAAAGTAGATTTCCTGGAATACAAGCCTCAGCACGCCCTCCGCATCCTGCCCGAAGATGAGGAAGAGCTGACCTTCAAGAAATGGCAGAAGCTCATCAATTCTGAACTCTCGGAGAGAACAGACGGCGAACTGAGCGACCATTTCGACTACGTGATGCTGAAGGTGAAACAGGAGAAACTGACCAGCGATGACATCAAGGAACTGGAGAAACTCGTCAACGAAAAGGATGCCGTGCTCTGCAAAATCCAGCGCATCATCCCGCAACTGGACCTCTCCACCATCCAGGGTTCCCAGCATATCACCAGCATAGAAGACATCATCAACCGTCCTCCGCTCGACACGCTGAAGGAAGCCTTCGCCATCAGACACAACGCTCCGATGAACGAAAGACAGGAGAAAATGTTATCCGATTTATTAACGACATCATCATTATGAAATTCCTACAACTCGAAATACTCAACCTCGCTTCGCTTGACAAACAGGGAGGCGAGGTCATCAACTTTGAAGAAGGTGCCTTAGGCGAGAGCACCATCTTCAGCATCGTAGGTCCGACGGGAAGTGGCAAGTCCACCCTACTCGATGCTATCTGTCTGGCTCTCTACAACCGCGCCCCTCGCTACCCCAGGAAGAAAGGCGACAAGAACCAGAACATCGAGATTTTCGGAGCTGCCGATGCCAGCGAAAGTAACCGTCTGGCACCTACCGACAGCCGAAACATCCTGACCCGGGGCAAGAAGGAAGGCTACAGCAAACTCACCTTCCTTGCCAACAACGGCAGCATCTATCGCGCAGAATGGCACGTCAGATTCCAGAGAGTGCGCTACGAGAACGCCAAGACTGCGCTCTATAAAATCACAAGAAACGGCGAAGAGATAACGGAGGAAACTGCCGACTGGAACGAGCTGCCGAACATCATCGGACTCGACTACGACCAGTTTCTCCGCACCGTACTCATCGCCCAAGGCTCATTTGCCAACTTCCTGACGGCGAAGGAAAACGAGCGGTACGAACTCCTGGAAAAACTCATCGGATGCGAGGAAACTTATACGAACATCGCTACTGAAATCAAGAAGGCGAAAGACCAGGCGACGGATGCCTACAACCAGATGGCAGCATCGGTGGAAGCCGTTAAACAGAACCTGCTGAACGATGAAGAACTCGCCCAACTGAAGGAGGAAATCGCCCGCTTGGAAAAGGCTGAGAAGGAACTCGACAGCCAGTTGCAAGCCATTTCGAAAGACCTGCAATGGTTTGAGGAAAACGATAAGCAAATCAAGCAAATCACTATTTGCCAGACTGATATGGAGCAAGCAGCAGATGCCATTAAAGCGATGCAAGCCCAGATTCTCCGTCTTCAGTTGCACGATGAAGTACAGCCAGCCGTCAACCTGCTGCAGGAAGTAGAGCGACAGACGCAAAGCATCCACGAGCAGGAAGAAAACATTCTGAAAGCGGAAGGAAACATCAAAAGTCAAGAGTCTGCCATCAGCGAAAGCGAGAAAACTCTCGCCAGTCTGAAGGAAGCAGTAAGCAAGGCACAGGAACAGCTGGAAAAGGCGCTGCCGGTCATCGCAGAAGCAAGAGCGCTGAAAGCCAAAATGGAAGCGGCGATGCCGAATCTGAAAGAAAAGAAAGAGGCATTGGAGTTGGCTCAGAAAGAGAATCAAACTGCCCAGAAAGACGTGGAGGAAAACGCCCGAAACATCCAAAAATGGGAAGCAGAAACGGAGAAAGCGAACCTTGCCCTCAAAACAACACAGGAAGAGATTGCCAAGCAGAAACAGGTTCTGCACGAAGCGACGCAAGCCGCTGAACAGGCTTGGGAGACGGAAAGAAATAAGACTGCCGGACAGAACATAGAGGAGCTGCAGAGCCATAAATCGGCAGCCGAAAAGAAACTGCAGGATGTCCAGCAAGCCATCAAGGTTGTGGCTCATCTCGATACTGCCACAAAAGAAAAGCAGAAGAATGAGGAGCGCATCCTGGTCTTGGGCAAGAGAAACGCTGAGATAGATGCAGCCCTGGGCAAGTTGACCATCGAGGCGCTGACACAAGAGACCCTGACGCTGAGAAATGCCTATACCCTCATGGTGAGCGAGAAATGGGAGATTCATCGTGCCAACCTGACCGAAGGCAAACCGTGTCCGCTCTGTGGCAGCACGACCCATCCTTATCATACCGACAACAGACAGTTTGAGGAAGCCACCACGGAACTCTCTCAACTTCTGAAAGTCAAGGAGAATCTGCTGAAACTGCAGCAGAAAGAGGAGAAGGTTCTTTCCGGCGAGAGAAAACAGAACGATGGCGAAGTACAGACGCTCCAGAAACAACAGGAAAAGCTCTCGGAAGAAATAGCAACTTACGAAGAGGATTGGAAGGCGCTCATCGCCCAGTATCCAAAGATTCCAAAGGCAGAGGCAGAACTGAAATCGCTCTTGCCTATCTATGAAAACAAGGCGAAAGATGCGAGCAGCAAACTGAGCCTCTTTAACAAGATTCAGAAAGAGATAGAACGGCTGACCCAACTCAAGGATAAGGCTGTAAAGGATGAAGCTGCGTATGAAAGCAAGGCTTCTACTATACAGAACAAAGCCCAAGAAAGCACTTCAACCTGCGCAACAAAACTAGCTGAGCAAAAAGCACTTACATCCAACCTCATCTCGCAACAGAAGAGTAAGGAGGAGGCTTACGTGAAAGCCCTTCAGGCATGGAATAGCGCCAAGAAGGAAATGGAGGAATGGCAGGCGCAATACCAGCAGATTCTGAATGGCGAAGAACCAGACGCGGCTGAACAAAGACTGACAGCAGCAAAGGATGAGGCAACAAAAGCAGCAGATAAGCAGAACGAGAACATTAACAAACTGAAGGCGGAACTCGCCAACAGCAAAGGTTCGCATCAAACCATGCTGTCTCAGAACAAGACGATGAAAGAGAATCTGCTGGCGAAGGAAAAGGAACTCGACCTTTGGATTGAGGAATACAACAAGCAGCTTGAAGAAAAGAGCATCGAAGGAAAAGACTCCGAAGAGGAAGGCATCGAGGAAAGAAGCATCGAGCCAAGCCTTATCGACCGAAATACCATCCGGGAGATGCTTCACTCTGCCGAAGATTGGAACGCTATCCGACGGGAAAAGGACGAAAAGGAGAAAGCCGTGGCTTCGACTACCGCCCTTTACCAGAGTGCAGAAAAGGCGCATCAGCAGCACTTGGAACATCAGCCTGCCCAAACCCGTGATGCTCTCCTAGCCATTCAGCAGGAGTATCAGGAGAGAAGCCAGCGCAACGAACTGATTGCTGCCAACGCCAGGATGCAGAACCATCAGGAAGCCGTGAAGCAGTTGGGTGACAAGGCTGAGGCTCTGAATCTAGTAACACAGGAAAAGGACGACTGGACAGCCATTACGGATGCCATCGGAGCTGACGGCAAGACGCTGCGCAAGATAGCCCAATGCTATACACTCAGTTTCCTGATAGCGCACGCCAACCAGGAAATCAGAAAGTTCAACAGCCGTTACGAACTGCAGCAGGTAAAGCATTCCTTGGGCATCCGAGTCATCGACCACGACCGTGCCGACGACATCCGAGACACCACCTCCCTATCAGGTGGCGAAACCTTCATCGTGAGTCTCGGTCTCGCCTTGGGCCTGTCGGCATTATCCTCCCGCAACATCTCCTTCGAAAACCTGTTCATCGACGAAGGCTTTGGAACCCTCGACCCCGATACCCTAGCCACCGTCATCGACTCCCTCGCCATGCTGCAAAGTTCGCAAGGCAAGAAGGTGGGCGTCATCAGTCATACCGACACGATGAGCGAGCGCATCACCACCCAGATAAGGATTATCAAGAATGGCAACTCCGGCAGCAGCCATATCGAAATCTATCCGTAACAGAACGAAATATCTGACGATAGCAAGTTATGCTCTGAATAACTCCCAACCATTCGAGTTACTTTAGAAAGCACTTGCTATCGTACAGAAATAAATTGTATTTTATAATACGTTTTACACGTCATGATTCAATACTACCCAATAACCATTCTTGCGACCTCCTTCACGTTTCAAGACCTGAAATTCTTCCTGTAAAGACTTTAGTTCCTGAGAAATCTTTCTTGCAGATATGCCCATCATTCTTGCTAATTCTGGTATTGTTAACTTAGCATTTTCAGACAACGCCCCCATGATAAGCATCTGTAATTCAGACTGTTCTTTCTTGCATTCTTTCTTGCATTCTTTCTTGCATTCTTTACCAATAGGCACACCGATATAGTCTAAATTACATGGTATATCGATTAAGAAATATGTACGTTCCTCATCGGTCTCAATTATTGCACGAGGCGAACCGTTTTCCTGCAACTTCTGCTGAATAGTAGGAATCCCCGTAGCTCTACCCTCTGTCAAATTCAATTCCTTTAAGAACTCTCCCAATCGGCGATTTGTGTATCGACGAGAACGAAGCATACGAGCTTCTTTTATAGCCTGCATAGATATTGTGTGATTAGGTCCTCCAAAATTGAGAATACTAATCTTATCTGGTTCGATAGTTATCTCAACAGGTTCTCTTTCAATATAACTGCGATGATAAAGGCTGTTTACGACAGCTTCTTCCAAAGCTTGATAAGGATAATTATATGTAACAACGGAACGTTCGGTATCCTCTGGCTTATGAATTGTTTTCTGAATAATATTTGTCTTGAGATAATTCATCGTATCACGAATCATCTTAGGCACACAACCCCTTATCGGTGCAATCTCTATCATATTATCAGGATCTTGTAATCTCCCCTTAGGGAATATTACGATTTCAACCTGGGTCATTTTGAAGAATTTCTCAGGATGCTCACAGAACATCATCGCAGCAACATTCTTGACCTTGAAACCTTCTGGTGTAGTTTCCAACAAGTCCATTTGGTCAAGAACTATTTTCAAGTTTTCACCCGATAGATCTTGATCTGCCAAATTACTACCTACTTCAACAAGAAAGTCTCTCAACAAAGTAGCCGAAATATCCCTAAGACTTATCTGATCATTGCCACGGTCGTCAAAAGGTGTACGATTAGCCAAATTTATCAGCTCACGTTCATACTCATCTTTCGGCACAATGCTACTACTATTATAGCGGATATAATAGTTGAAATCCTTCTGCTTTGCAGTAATACGATCAGGCACCTTATATGGACGGCGTTCTCCTGCCGTCACTTTGATTACAAGAATAGTCTTGCCATCAACCTCTTCAATGAAAAGACGAGGTTGATAGTATGGACGGATAAGATTATTGTAACCAACCATATCCTTCTCTATCTGTTCTATCAAATTAGGATTAACACCTAAAACAGGACGAACAGCATGACCGCGTTCTTCCTTTACACCAACAATGATATACCCACCACCAGTGTCTTCAAAATCATTGGCAAAGGCACAGATGCTACGATATATTGTATCTGGATTCCAACCTTCCTTGTATTCAAGCTGGTTGCTTTCTACTGCACTTCCACTAAGAAGGCTTTCTATATTTATTGGTAATGCCATGATTTATTAATTTTATATCGTACAAATATACTCTTTTTATTTGATACCAACAACTTCTTTATAATTATTTAGCAATAAAATGAAGATACTATTTTAATTGGTCTATCCCAATTACACCTTATTATATATAGGACACACATCCTAATCCATCATACATACCATACGTTTGGCAGCCTTATACCAAATGTATGGTATGTTCTTTACACCCTGTATGGTAGTCTTTTTACACCACATGTGGTATTGCCCAAGTGGGGAAATCGCAGTACCTTTGCACCCAGAAAAGCGAACAGGGCATCACAATCGATGTGGCTTACCGCTATTTCGCCACACCGAAACGCAAGTTTATCGTTGCTCGGCATACCACATATCCTGGTGGCTATCAACAAGATGGACCTGGTTGATTTCAGTAAAGATGTATACGACAAGATTGTTGCCGACTATAAGAAGATGTCGGAGGCGCTGGATATCAGTTCCCTGACTACCGAGGTTATGCGGGCAGAGTAAGCGGCGGCATCATCCGTCCGGGCGATAAGATAAGAGTATTGCCATCGGGCACGGAGAGCACCGTGAAGAGCATCGACTTCGTAGAGGAGCACTTGGAGGAGGCTTATGCCCCTATGAGCATTACTCTGACGCTGAACGATGACATCGACATTTCGCGTGGCGACACCCTCGTGAAGATAGATAAATCTGCCCGCATCTTCACACTCGATACAGGCAGACTCTTCCCGGAGACCTACCAGTTGATCGACAAGACAAACATGACCTACGGCATCAACCTGGAAGTGTTCTTCCCAAACTATGAGGCGGTGCAGCAGATGGTGAAGGAAGAAGGCATCAACCTCTTCTATAATTCGATTGAAAGCCGACACCGCTGCTGCCAGGTTAGAAAACTGGAACCGCTGAAGCGGGCGATGCAGGGACTGGATGTATGGATTTGCGGATTGAGAAAGCAGCAGAGCGTAACCCGCAAGGATATGCAGGTAGTGGAATGGGACGACATTCATAACCTGATTAAGGTGAACCCGCTCATCAACTGGAGCGAAGAGGATGTGGAGCAGTATGTAAAGAAGCACCATGTGCCTTATAACAAGCTGCAGGACAAGGGATATATCCGCTGCTCGATATTCTAGCCGGACTTTCCTCCGTCATCTATGGCGTATGGGGTACCCTGCTCATCGTGCCTTGGGTTTCAAAGCATGTTGCTCCCCTTTTCGTAGAGTTCTCTTCGGGATATACGGTTCTGGCGGGCGGCATCGTATTGGTGTTGAGTTTCGGAGGCAGGTTCATCATGAGTCATTTCTCGAAGAATAAAATATAATCGCCCTGCAAAGGCAAAAGCTTTTGGCTTTTTAAAGCTTTTGCCCTTACAGGGCGACATTGTTGCTTGCATGTTAACCCAGGGTGTTGCCCTGGGCTAGGAGCTTCTGCCCTTTCAGGGCGTGTGGGAAAAGCCAAAACGCGATGCAGGGCGTGTTGGGAAAAACAAAACGCGATGCAGGGCGTGTTGGGATTAAACCTTATTTCCCTCTTTTGGGAAAACCACGGTTGGCCTGAAGGTCTTAGCCTCCTCAAAGTCCATCAGGGCATAAGCGATGATGATGACGGTATCGCCCACCTGCACCTTGCGGGCTGCAGCACCGTTCAGGCAGATACAACCGCTGCCACGCTCACCCTTGATAATATAGGTCTCCAAGCGCTCACCATTGTTGTTGTCTACAATCTGAACCTTCTCGCCTGCTATCAGATTAGCAGCGTCCATCAAGTCCTCATCGATGGTGATGCTACCCATATAATTCAGGTTAGCCTCAGTTACGGTTACACAATGGAGCTTACTCTTCAATACTTCTATCTGCATTGTTCTGTTATTACTTGATCTGTTACGGATTAAACTTAATAAAGAAATCTATCGAGGAATTATCCCTTATACTTGATATGGTCGATGAGACGGATAGGAGTCTTACCGCAATAAACGGTGATGCAACCTACCACATAGGCACTATCCTCCCATGAAGAAACATCCTGCAGGCTGTCGCCATCCACAATCTGGAAATACTCTACCTCCAGACCCTCTACAGCATTGATGTCGGCAACCACCTTATCGTGAGTTTCCTGTACGGTATGAGTCTTGGCATACTCCACACTCTCCTTCAGGGCCTTATAGATGTTTGGCGCAATGGCACGCTCATCAGGAGCCAGCAAAGTATTACGGCTGCTCTTAGCCAAACCATCCTCATCACGGACAATAGGACACTCCACAATCTGCACATCGCTGTTGATGTACTTCACGAGCTGCTTGATGACAGCAATCTGCTGCCAATCCTTCTCACCGAAATAAGCACGAGTTGGTCGAACGATATAGAAAAGACGGCTCACTACCTGACATACACCATTGAAATGACC
The DNA here is from genome assembly GCF_025151535.1 of Segatella copri DSM 18205. Taxonomy (NCBI): domain Bacteria; kingdom Pseudomonadati; phylum Bacteroidota; class Bacteroidia; order Bacteroidales; family Prevotellaceae; genus Segatella; species Segatella copri. Next base: position 726,489 of record NZ_CP102288.1, on the reverse strand, counting down.
CGGGCGCTTGGCACCCTCCATCACGGTAGAAACAGGTGGAAACTCAAAGTGGCGTGTATCTGGTGTAGGATACATCTCCTTCACCGATGGTGCAAACACATAGTCAGCACCACAAGCCTCCAAGAGCTTGCAGTCAGCATCGAGGGTACGAGGATAGCGATCCAAGTCACCCTGATCATTAAACTGTGTAGGATTCAGGAACACAGAAACTACAGTCACGCCATTATCCTTCACACAGCGCTTAACAAGAGAGGCGTGACCCTCATGCAGCGCACCCATAGTTGGCACAAGGCCGATTTCCTTTCCCTCCTTACGACACATGAAGAGTTCGTTCTGGAGGTCAACAATCTTATTGAATACTTTCATCGTCATAATCTGTTTTCGGGTGCAAAATAACAACTTTTTTCTCAAATGAGAAAGAAAAAACCTAAAAATATGCGAATTATTGCCGAAAATAATGAATTTCGGAGAAAAAATGCCCCTATTTGAAGTTTTTTTTGTACCTTTGCACGTAATTCGTAAGAATAAAATTTAAATTTTATGGCAAAAAAAGTATTATTTATCAATCAGGAGATCGACCCATACGTAGCCGAGTCTCACATGTCAATCATGGGACGCGAACTGCCTCAGAAGATGCAGGAAGCAGGTTTTGAGATCCGCACCTTCATGCCTAAGTGGGGCACCATCAACGAGCGTCGCGGACAATTGCACGAGGTCATTCGCCTGTCTGGTATGAACCTTATCATAGATGATACAGACCATCCGCTGATCATCAAGGTTGCATCTATACCAACAACACGACAGCAGATTTATTTCATCGATAATGACGACTATTTCAAGAGCCGCCAGATGGGTACCGATGAAAACGGAAAGGAATATGCCGACAACGGAGAAAGAGCTATCTTCTTCGCACGTGGCGTATTGGAAACCGTAAAGAAGCTCCGCTGGCAGCCTGATGTAATCGTCTGCCAGGGTTGGGCTAGCGCAGTAGTGCCTTTCTATGTAAAGACTGCCTATAGCGAAGAGCCTTCATTTGCAGAATCAAAGGTGATTACCGCTCTCTATACCAACGAACTCAAGGGTGAACTGGGTACCAACTTCAAACGTTGCGTTGCCTTCCGCGATGCCAAGTCTGAACTGCTCGACGGCTATCAGGACGACTTCAACTTCATTGAGCTCGGCAAACTCGCCATCGACTATAGCGACGGTGTGGTAGAAGGTGAAGAAGAAGCTAACAAGATTCTCTTTGATTATGCGAAGGAGAAGAACAAGCCTGTACTGGCTTATCCGGGAGAAGATATCCAGGAGCCATACGCAGACTTCATCAACAAGGTTTGTCCTGACGCAGAATAAAATTCCGACAACAGAGACACATACATACAAGGATAATGAAAATTTTAAGACTCTTAACAGTATTAGTAATAGCAGCGCTTACTTTCGCTGCATGTGATGATACCACCGAGGGAATCGGTGGTAGCATCACTAATAAGATAGACAACATTAACATTTCTGACTCAGCGTTCAATGTTACCACAAAGTCTATAGTAGCAGATTCCGTATTGAGCCGCAACAACACGGGGCTCATCGGAAAGATGAAAGACCCGGAAACCGGCAACTATGTAAAGGGCGACTACATGACCCAGTTGAGCGTATTGCCTACTTTCTCTGTAGATACACTCGATTACATCAAGCAGGCAAACAAAGGTTCTATCGAAGCAGACTCATGCTACCTCCTGGTTTCATACAACGCCAGCTATGGTGATACCATCGCCCCAATGAAGGTGACAGCCTATGAGATGACAAAGCCGATGGCAGAAGATCAGGAGTATTACTCTAATTATGATGCCTTCAAGGTCAAGGAAGGCTGGGTAAGCGAAAACAACCAGCACTGGAGCAGTAATTACAACTTGAGCAATACATCAGATGTCAAGAACTTCAAGATATACTTGAATAAGGAGTACAAGAAAGATGGCAAGACATACAAGAACTATGGTTCTTACATCATGCAAACATACGCCGAACATCCTGAGTACTTCAAGACCAACTACAAGTTCCTGCACAACGTCTGCCCTGGCTTCTATATCAAGAACGTAGGCGGTACGGGTAACATGGCTAAGATCTGGAATACAGAGCTTATCTTCTACTGGACCCGCCACAAGACCATCAAGGCTAAGGACGGCGTTACTGACAGTACTGCTGTAAGCATCGGATACAACCGTTTCGATGGTACAGAAGAGGTATTGCAGCTCAACAAGATTGAGAACGATACCGAGAACTTGAAGAAGTTGGCAAGTCAGGATCAGGAGAAATGTACTTATCTCAAGTCACCGGCAGGTATCTTCACCGAGGTTACCCTCCCTATCGAAGACATCATGAATGGTCATGAGAAGGATACGCTTAACACAGCTACCATCTCTTTCCCACGACTCAACAATGAAAACGAAGACAACCCATACAACTTTGCTACACCAAGCACCATCCTGATGGTTCAGAAAGATAGTTTGCAGTCGTTCTTCGAAAAGAGCAAGTTGGCTGACAATCGTACTTCTTATACGGCAAGCTACAGCAGTACCGGCACCTACAAGAATGCCTATACATTCCAGAATATCGCCAACCTGATTTCTGCCATGTATAAGAACAAGGGCAAGGGGGAAAACTGGAATAAAGTAGTGCTGGTTCCTGTAAACGTCATCACAACCACACAGGGATATACTACCGTCATCTCCAAGATTAATCACGATATGTCACTCGCTTCTACCCGACTCATCGTGGGTACGGATGATCCTGACAAGGATTATACCACAGACGAGAAGACTGGTAAGAAGGTGGCATCTGGTCCGATCCGAATCAAGGTGATTTACAGTAAGTTTAAAGAAGAATAAGCATTCATAACGCAAAGTAAAAAAGGAAACGAAACATGGCAGATAATTTTTTGGAGCGTCATCGCGAAGAATACGAAATACGCAAGGCTGCATGGCTCAAGAAAAAGAAACTATTCATGAAGTCAGGCAAGAAACAGAAGCCCCAGATACAGATGCCACGTCCTGAAGACGAAGCGTTATAAACACGAAAAAATATTCAGAATTCTGAGAAAGAGAGTGTGTCATAAAGCATTTGAATGTTTATGATACACCCTCTTAACTTTGCCGGTTAGTCCTTAAAAACCGCTGCATAAGTACAAAAAAAGCCATTTAATACAAAATAAAACAAAATTAATTTGGAGTTTACCCATTTTTTTATATCTTTGCATTGCAAATTAAAAGTATTTAATATTAAACGGACAAAAAGCAATAAAATAAAAATAATCAAGATATTTGCAGGATACAAGTTACTTGCAATATATGAGATACTTGGTTTATGTTTATAGATAATGGAGAAATTACTCTCATAAAGAATATGTTTTTAAGTTTAAACAAAAATGCTAAAGTTAGATGTTAGTAATTATAAGTCCCCGTAGTGACCGTGAGGCTACTGCGGGGACGCTTTTTCAATTTATAGTATATAGAAACAAAAAGGGCAAGACCAGAGATGGCCTCGCTCAATCTATTTTTATAACTCTTTATCTATATTATAAGATTCTACCTGTAAGAGAGAACTTCAAAACAGGATAAACCTTTAAATATAAACATCAGACTACTGAACTTAATCTACTAACGTAAACTTGGCATATTTCAGCAGAAGCTGTTTGGTGCCAGAATGAACGAACTCAACCGTAGCCTTCGTATTCTCACCAGTACCTTCAATCTTCAACACCGTTCCCCGTCCAAAACGTTGATGTTCAATCTTTATTCCCTCCTGCAAACCGCAAGAAGAACTGCCAGCAGATGAAGCTGTAGAAGAAGAAACTGATGCTGCAGAAGATCCTGTACCGCGAGAAGCAGGATGAGAAGAATGCGTCTCCATATAACGCTTCGCTGCATTCAGCGCTCTAACAGACTTGAAATTACCTTCAGAGAGAGATGAGCGTCCGGAAACAGACGAGCGTCCGGAAATACGTGAAGTCTCCGGTTCATCATCAAAGAGAGAAGGCTTAGGATCTGCCACAAACTGCGATGCTACCGGTTTGGAATTCTGATACCTGCTACTGTATCTAGGCTGCTCAGCATCCTCCCACGGTCTGCGAGGACGTTGCGCTCTCGCCCACTCCGGCTGGTCAGACATAGAGCCAAACAAGCTTCCACCAGCCTCATCCAGGCTATCAATCAACTTGCCGTCAATCTCATCGATAAACCGACTCGGATTATCAAACTCCATCTTGCCATATCGCCAGCGGTTCTTGGCGTTCGTCAGGATACAATGTTTCTCAGCTCGCGTAATGGCTACGTAAAGCAATCTCCGTTCCTCCTCCAGGTCTCGGAGCGAAGTTGCAGAAAGCGGACTCGGGAAGATATTCTCTTCCAAACCAACCACGAAAACCGTAGGAAACTCCAGACCCTTGGCAGCATGAACCGTCATCAGAGAAACACGAGGTTCATCCTTATCACCATCGCTGTCAGCATCGGTAAGCAGCGCCACATCCTGCAGATAATCCTGCAGGAAGAGTTCATCGAACTTACCCTCTTCACGCCGTTCCTCCACAAAAGCCGACATACCGCTCAAGAATTCCTCCAGGTTCTCCTGACGTGCCAGATCATCGGCATCCTTGCCCGACATGATATCCTGACTGATACCACTCTCCTTGATAATGGCATCACCCAATTCATAGACATCCGTGGTTTGAGCCCGTTCGATAAACGAAGAAATCAGCAATCTGAAGGTTTCCAGCTTGTTCATCGTACCCTTGTTAACCGCCAGTCCATACCGCTCAGGGGCACCGATCACCTCCCAGAAACTCACCTGGTTCTGATGGGCACAGTCAGCAATCTTCAGCACCGTAGTAGCACCGATTCCACGAGCCGGATAGTTGATGATACGCTTGATAGCCTCTTCATCATTCGGATTCGCTACCAGACGGAAATAAGCAATAATATCCTTAATTTCCTTGCGCTGGTAGAAACTCAGTCCGCCATAAATGCGATAAGGAATACCCTGCTTTCTGAACTCCTCCTCGAAGCTGCGACTCTGGGAATTGGTGCGGTATAGAATGGCAAAATCACTATACTGGCAGCCATCCTCGCGCCGGATACGCTTCACGTCCTTCGCCACAATCGCCGCCTCTTCCTTGTCGCTGTAAGCAGGCTTATACTGAATCTTCTCACCCTTCGCATTCTCGCTGAACACATCCTTAGGAATCTGGTTGCGGTTATGCTTGATCAGACTGTTAGCCGCCTCAACGATGGTCTGGGTAGAACGGTAATTCTGCTCCAGTTTGAAGAGACGCGTGCCCTGAAACTGGCGCTGAAAGTTGAGAATATTATCGATATTGGCACCACGGAAACTATAGATACTCTGCGAGTCATCACCCACGGCACAAACACGCTGCTTCTCCTGACAGAGTTGCATGACGATAGACATCTGAACGTGATTGGTATCCTGATACTCATCCACCAGAACATAATCGAAGCGGGCGGCATATTTGTGGCGAATATCCTCATGCTCCCTGAAGAGCTGATAGGTAAGCATCAGCAAATCATCGAAATCCATGGCATTGGCCTGCTTGCAGCGCTGCACGTAAGCCACGAAAATCTTACCAACCTCAGGCATCTGCGCACGCTTGTTCTGCTCGAAGATAGTCGCATCGCTCTCATAAGCCGCAGCACTCATCAGGTTGTTCTTCGCCATCGAAATCTTGGCATGAACGGCAGCAGGCTTATACTTCTTATCATCCAGCCCCATCTCCTTCACTATCGCCTTGATCAGCGAGCGCGAGTCACTTTCGTCATAAATGGTAAAGTTGTTGTTGAAGCCGATATGCTCAGCCTCCGCTCTCAGGATTCGGGAGAAGATGCTGTGGAAGGTACCCATATAGAGATGCTGGGCGAGATCATTTCCCACCAGTTTTCCGATACGTTCCTTCATCTCCCTAGCCGCCTTGTTGGTAAAGGTGAGCGCCATGATGCTCCAGGGTTTCATGCCCTGGCTCAGGAGATAAGCTATTTTATAAGTAAGCACACGCGTCTTACCCGAACCTGCACCGGCTATCACCAGCGAAGGTCCGTCAATATATTCTACCGCAGCACGCTGCGCTTCGTTCAAGTCGTTCAGTAAATCCATGAATCAATATTTGAGGCAAAAAACTATTTTAAGGTCACCCCTATCAACTATAAACTATAAACTATCAACTAAGTATTACTTCACCCTATATCCTCCCACAGCCGTGCCCGGGTCGAAATCTTCGCCCTCACGAGGGAAGGTAGGGATAAATCTCATCTGATGTTCTATCTGTCGCTGGCGCTTCTTCATATAAGCGCTAGGATGCAGCGAACTGAATTTGCGCGGATTAGGAAGTGTAGCTGCTATCAGCGCACACTCGCCACGAAACAGATCTTTCGCTTTCTTGTCGAAATGATATTCTGCAACCGCATCCACACCATATATACCCGGTCCCATCTCTATGCTGTTGAGATAAACCTCCATGATGCGCTGCTTGCTCCACATCATTTCGATGAGGAAGGTAAAGTAGACTTCAAATCCCTTGCGGGTCCATGAACGGCCAGGCCACAGGAAGACATTCTTAGCAGTCTGCTGACTGATGGTACTGGCTCCATGCACCTTTCCACCACGTGCATTATTCTTCGCCGCACTCTCGATGGCATTGAAGTCGAAACCGTGATGCTTCAGGAATCTCGCATCTTCGCTCGCCATTACCGCCACTGGCATGTGAGGCGAAATCTTATCCATCGAAATCCAATGATGATGCAGGGTAATACTCTCTCCATCAGCTACTTGCTGGAAGCATCGGATAAACATCAGAGGAGTGACATACACAGGAATGAACCTATATGCCACTACAGCAAGAATGGTGGTACTGAAAAACAGCACCACCACCCATTTTACTATATTCTTGATTTTCTTCAAAATCATCTATTTAGTTTTTCCCTTCCGGGATCATGAAAGTTATTACTTCAATGTACCGTTGTTGGCTGCGTTAACCATAGCCTGGCTAGCATACATATAAACCTCTACACGACGGTTCTGGGCACAAGCAGCAGTAGTATTCACTACAGGGTTAGCAGAACCAAAACCCTGAACATTCTTTACCTGACGGCTGGTAACACCGCAAGAAGCGAGATAGTTGTAAACTGCCTCAGCACGCTTCTGGCTCAAAGGCAAGTTGATACCGTCATTACCTGTAGCATCAGTATAACCCTGGATAGAAACCTCGCAGTCGGTATTGTTCTTCAATACACCGGCAAACTGAGCCAAATCAGTCTTTGCGCTGCTGCTGAGAGTAGAACCGTTAGTTGGGAAGAGGATACCAGAAGCAAATGTTACCTTAACGGCAGACAAGCCATTGGCATCTGTTACAGTCTCAACCTGTGCATTCTTCACCTGTTCAGCCTCAGCCTTCACTTTATCCATGTGCTTTCCGATGAGGTTACCAGCACCGCCACCAACAGCTGCACCGATAGCAGCACCTACGAGAGCACCTGTACCACGATGGCTATTGTTGAGCAATCCACCAACGATAGCACCCAGGGCTGCACCAGAACCGGCACCTACAGCTGTACCTGTCTTCTGATTGGTTCCACAACTTGAGAAAAGCAAGCACAAAGAGAGGCCTGCAACTGCAAAATTAGTCTTTTTCATTTTAAAATCTCCTATATTTATGTTATTTAATTGCAAAGATAACTCTTTTTTCTCCATAATGGAGAGTTTTCTAATATTTTTTTGTATTTTTGCATGCAAATTTAAGGGTATTTGTCGAAATAGAGCTAGGAAATCACCTATTTGGGGGTGGAAAATCCCTAAAAGTAGGATTTCAGAAATCTGCAGACAGATGAACTGCCGTCAGCAGATGATGAAGGGGCTCATGTTTATACCTTAATATATAAATAACAGAAGAAATAAAAAACAAAATAAATAGAATAAAGCAATATGGCTAAAGAACTCAAGAATTTAACCAAGCGCGCTGACAACTACAGTCAGTGGTACAATGATTTGGTAGTAAAGGCTGATCTCGCTGAGTTGTCACCAGTTCGTGGTTGTATGATTATCAAACCATACGGTTACGCTATCTGGGAGAAGATGCAGCAGCAGCTCGACAAGATGTTTAAGCAGACAGGTGTACAGAACGCATACTTCCCTCTCCTCATCCCGAAGAGTTTCTTCTCTCGTGAGGCTGAGCACGTGGCAGGTTTCGCCAAGGAGTGTGCCGTAGTTACCCACTACCGCCTCCGTTCTACAGAGGATGGAAAAGAGGTTGAGGTTGATCCTAACGCAAAGCTCGATGAGGAGCTCATCATCCGTCCTACTTCTGAGACCATCATCTGGAACACCTATAAGAACTGGATCCATTCATGGCGTGATCTCCCTATCCTCTGCAACCAGTGGTGCAACGTAATGCGTTGGGAGATGCGTACCCGTCCGTTCCTCCGTACTTCTGAGTTCCTCTGGCAGGAGGGTCATACCGCTCATGCCACTAAGGAAGAGGCTGAGGCAAAGGCTCAGGAGATGCTCAAGGTTTACGCTGAGTTTGCAGAGAACTACATGGGTGTTCCTGTATTGCAGGGTGTGAAGAGTGAGACTGAGCGTTTCGCAGGTGCTCTCAACACCTATACCATCGAGGCAATGATGCAGGATGGCAAGGCTCTCCAGAGCGGTACTTCTCACTTCCTGGGTCAGAACTTCGCCAAGAGTTTCGACGTAACATACTTGAACAAGGAGAACAAGCCTGAGTATGTATGGGCTACTTCATGGGGTGTTTCTACCCGACTGATGGGTGCCCTCATCATGGTTCACAGCGATGACAACGGTCTCGTATTGCCTCCAAAGCTGGCTCCTATCCAGGTGGTTATCGTTCCTATCAACAAGGGCGACGAGCAGTTGGCTCAGATTACTGCTAAGTTGCAGCCTGTCATCGACCAGCTCCGCGAGTTGGGCATCACCGTGAAGTATGATGACAACCCTGCCAAGCGTCCTGGCTTCAAGTTCGCTGACTATGAGTTGAAGGGTGTTCCTGTTCGTCTGGCTATGGGTGGCCGTGACTTGGAGAACAACACCATCGAAATCATGCGCCGTGATACCTTGGAGAAGGAGAACGTAAGCTTCGACGGCATCGTTGAGCTCGTAAAGAATATGTTGGAAGACATCCAGAAGAATATCTTCGAGAAGGCTCGTGCTTACCGTGATGCTCACGTTTATGAGTGCGACAACTACGAGGAGTTCAAGGAGCGTGTGAAGGACGGTGGTTTCTTCCTCTGCCATTGGGACGGTACAGCCGAGACCGAGGCTAAGATTAAGGAGGAGACTCAGGCTACCATCCGCTGCGTGCCTTTCGCTTACGAGCAGACTCCAGGGGTAGATATGGTAAGCGGCAAGCCAGCCGTAGCCCGTGTCATCATCGCAAGAAGCTATTAATTAAACGGGAAGTTAAGGAGTTAAGGAGTTTAGACGTATGTCACTTCGCCCAAAAACAGGCTAAAAAGACTATTGTCTTAACTCCTCAGCGACCGTAGGGAGCGATAACTTCTTTAACTCCTTTAACTACATATCAAATATGAGGCAGTTGATACTATACATCCTTTTTCTGGTGTCCATGGTCTTCTCAGGCTATGGAGAGGTATCTGCTGCCTCTATTTCTTTTACCCCCGAGGATTCTTATACCGAAGATGCAAGCCATAAGAAAGATGGTTTGGCGAAGGTTGAGCATGACAAGAGCCAGCCTGAGGCACAGCTTGAAAACGCCTCACAACTTGCTTACCGCATCTGTAGCAGCCGTCCGCAGCGCTTATTGCCAAGTGGCAACATGCACAACAGTCAGACTGCCAGTAGATTGCTTACAAATAGAATCCGTTATTTATCATCCCTTTTATCAGCTATAGAAGGTGGCATGGAGCCTTTCCGACAGGAAACTGCCCCAATCCACTTTGATGTCGCCAGCAAGTATTATGTCATTTGCCTGCGACATCTGCTCTGTTAGTGCTTATTCTTTTCTCTTTTTAAAATTTCATATAGGTTTATCGCATCTTTCCTAAGAATTGCGATAAGACTGGTTACACCCCTATTCAAAACAAAAAACAGTTCAATATATATTATTTTTCAAGAATTAAGAATAAGCAAATAACAGTATAAAATTATGGCAAAGATTAATCATTTAGAGATGGGTGCTGATGTTTTGGCACTCCAGGATGTACAGGTAAAGAAAGGTTTCATGGGTTTGACTGTCAAGCTCATCTATCAACCTACCAACAGTGTGATTAAGATAAAAGAGAAAGAATATTCTACAGAGGATGGAAGAAAGCTTGAGAACATCCTCAGAGCAGCCCCAAAGGATGTAGAAACAGCGATCAGCAAATTCCCTGTTTCTTCCATCAGCATGGGTAATATGAAGTTACAGGCTTGCATCTCTGACGACCACCAGTTTGTTGCCACACAGCTCCTTGCCTTCAAGGATTTCGGTTACAAGCCGGTTACAGAGATGAAGACCTATACAGGAAAGACAGCCGAGGCTTTCGCTCAGTTGTTTTAGTTATATCACAGTTTCGGGACAGGGGACAGAACAAATCCTCTGTCCCTTTTTATTTTATAGGTATAGGATGAAATCTTTATTTGAAAGAAGGCGGTTCATTCCCCTCTTCCCAATTACGGTAATGCTTAGGCGACAGACCGGTATGTTTCTTGAAGAAGGTTCCGAAGGCTGAAGCATTAGGAAAACTGAGTTCATTGGCTATCTGCTGTATCGTCTTCGTGGTGCTCTTCATCAGATAGATACTGCGACGGATCATCGCCTTGAAAAGCAACTGCTGGACCGTCTGACCGCAAACCGACTTGACCAGTACCGACAGATATTTCGGTGTAAGACAGAGTTCGTCTGCATAGAAAGCCACACTGCGCTCACGCATATAGTTCTTCTCTATCAGCAGCACCAGCGACTCAAAGATGGCAATCTTCCGTTCCATCTCCTTGCCGGCAGCCTTGAACGATGCCGAGAAGATGCTGCACAAACGGTACGTAACAGCCATCAGCAACAGTTTCTGCTCATGCACACAATAGGCATCCAGTTCACCACTCTTCTCTTTTTCCAGCTCCAGTTTCCTCAGCATCATGGCATAAGAAGTAAGCATATCCTCATAGCCCGTCGTCTTGACATGGCAGGGTTTGGGATAAATCGTAGCATAAAGACGCATGGTAACCACAGTATTGCCCAACATGTGACGAATCTGTTCAGCACGGTAAAAAAGAAGGGTATATTTAAGGTTCTTGCCCGTTTCCTGCACATGAAACATCACTCCTTTGGTGAGGAAAACTGTCTCACCCACAGATGCAACAAAGGATGTTCCGTCTACGCAGAAACGGAACATCCCCTGATGACAGATTACGATTCCGACATAGTCGGAGTAGAAAGGCTGCATCAACAGCTGAGGAAACTCATGAGCCTCGTATATGATGATATTATCTGTTATTTTCATGATGAATATGGGTCTGTTATCTTCAGATTTAACTGCGAAGATAACAAAAATATCCATTCATCAGATGAGCACCCTGTATCTTTTATGATATTTTAGCACTCCCCTACCTTCTTCCCAGGGATTTCACATCTACATTCTTCAGCAGATACTCACGCGTCAGTTCCCCGATATTGCGCTTGCGCCAAGGGAGAACGAGCATCAGTCCGGCACACAGCAGACAGCCGTAGAAGGTCCAGCCTGCCATCTCCTTGATACTCACCAGCGTGGCCTGTACCTGTACCTTTCCCTTCGTACTCATGGCAGCCATATTCTGCGCCTCGGTTACACTCTTGCCCTGATATTGCATGCCTCTCACCGTCTGGTCGTAAGTCTTCGCCGTCTCGATGTTCGTGCGGTCGTAATCCTGGGCAAAGCGGGTTACATAATACTGCTGTCTGTGCTGCAACACATTGGTATAGAGCGCAGAGCCGATGCAAGGGGCAATGACCATACGAACGGTAAGCATGATGCAAACCCAGGTTGACATGAAGCGGTAAGGCATGCGCTGGTTGGCTATCGTGGAGATGAGCGAATAGAGCAGCATCATTCCCGTAGAACGGATGATGATAGGCCATTTCATACGCTCATACATGCCGTCGTTCTGTACCTCGAAATACATGTACAGCGCATAGGCTCCGATAAAGAGGAAGCCCAGACAGTACATCCACTTCAGGTGAACATTCTTGGCTCGGGCGATGACGGCGAATATCAGTCCCACGGTGTAGCCCACCATCACCCAGTTGCCTAGCGTGGCGTTCTGCCAGTTATCTATCTTCATGCTCACATTGGTGAACACGTTGACAAACATGGCACTCGAATTGCAGACCATCATCAGGAAGAAGAGCAGGATGCCGTAGTTGATGACCCTGAGCTGGAACACCTCCATGATGAAATAAGGTGAACGCCTCGTCTTCTCCAGATAGATGAACAGAGCGGTAAAGATAAGACAGACCACCGAAGAGAAACGGATGGTAGGATCATCAAACCAGTCGAGCGTCTTACCGAATACCATGACATAAGCAAACGAACAGAGCATGATACTGAACACCGTAACATTGCCAAACTTCGACATCGTTATCGGGAACTTAGGCATCGGATACTTATGATAAGGCATGGTGAAGAACACGATAATGATGCCTGCCAGCATGAATGCCATCATGAAATGATAAACATACTGCCACTCATAGGCATAGGCAAGCCATGCCGTTAGCCAGGTTCCCAACTGTCCGATAATCATGAAGAAGAGATAGATGACCGGCTGCGACACCATCTTCTCCGAATCTGCCGCATCCCATGCTTCCTCGGTAGTAGGCTCGCATCCCGGCGTGAGATTCCTCGTAGCCTCTATTCCGAAACCATATCTGATGAGCACGAAGAGATGCGCCATCAGCAGCGTCTGGCGGACAAAACCCATCAGCAGACTGCACAGTCCGAGTATAAACAGCGAGTCGGTCTGGGCACACACGAAACTGAGGATAAAGAGAATGGAGAAGCCCACGATACACATCATCTTCTCTCTACGGATGCACACCAGTTCATAGAAGAACGGCGAGAAAGCCGCCATTCCTATCGAGGTGCAGAAGCCCGCAAAGGCGATGTATTCCGACTGGATGCCGAGCCCGCTCATCATCTCGCCGCTGTTGGCAGAATAGACGCCACTCATCGTAATCATCGGCACGAAGAGGATGATCATGAAGATGATGCCGAGCGGTTTGGGCACCCAATCATAAAACGGATAATTCTTATATTCTTCTTCCATATATTACTTCATTTCCATCTAGCTGTTTTTTACTTTCTCTCAGCCTTGACAACCACCATCATGCCGGCAGCAAGATGCTCATTATCCTCTTTGCTAAGGTTGTTGAAATCGATTCTTACAGGCACACGCTGCTGAATCTTGACAAAGTTGCCAGCCGAATTGTCTGTAGGTACCAGCGAATATTTCGAACCGGTAGCACCAGAAATGGCGGTCACCGTACCCTCAAACTCCTTGTTACTGATGGCATCTACGGTCATACGCACCTTCTGTCCAACATAGAGATTCTCTATCTGGGTTTCCTTATAGTTGGCAATCACCCATTTGTTATTAGTTGGAATGATGTAGGTAATGGTGGTTCCTGCATTTACCATCTGTCCCTCCTCGATAGAGCGGCGACCCAGTTTACCGTCGCAAGGGGCCACAACCACACAGTAAGAGAGGTTCAGCTTTGCCATCTCTACGGCAGCCTCGGCACGTTCGATGGAGGCAGCCACATTCTGCTTGCGGGTAGTTACCTCGTTTACGCCCTTATAGGCAGCAGCCTGCTGCTTCTTTACCCCTTCGAGTTTCTTCCTGGTAGCAGCATATTCCACCTCCAGCTGTTCGAGCTGGATAGGAGTAGCCGCCTTCTTTTCTACCAGGTTGCGATAACGTTCGCAGTCCTTGGCAAGTTTGGCAAGTCGTACATTTATTTCATCGATGGATGCCTGATAGATAGAAGCTGAAGTCTCGGTGGTCTGCTCTGTAGCGTTGATGACATTGGCTCCTGCCTTGGCATCCTTGAGGGCTGCTTCAGCCTCCATCAGACGGATACGATACTCACGGTCGTCGAGCACAAGGAGGGTATCTCCCTTGTGTACTTCCTGATGTTCTCTGAAGCATACCTTGGCGATATAGCCGGATGCACGGAGATTAACCGGTGAGATATATTGCTCTATCTGAGCATCATTGCTCGTTTCGTTAGAGTTATAATCGAGGAAGAGGCATACGATTTTCCAGAGTCCGAAAGCCAGAATAGCAATACCTATCAGACTGGCAACAATCTGTCTTACGCGCTGCTTCTTCAGTTTTTTCATGGTTTCTTCGTGAGATACCTGTGTAGCCTCTGCTGTTTCTACATTTTTATTTTCGTTCTGTTCCATAGTTATATTGTAATTTGGAATCAGGGAATATGAAGTAAACTTTTTTATGTCCCGTTTTCCTGTTTATATTTTATTTTTTAATGATTTATTCTTCTCCGTTATTTAGCAACCGAAATCTGGTTGAGCTGTCCAGTCAACTTGAGCAGCGAGAGATTGGCAACCTTATAGCTATAGTAGGCTGTGAGATAATTGTTCATCGCCTCGCTCATACGCATCTCGTCCTGCAGCACCGCTGTCATCGAAGCCACACCCTCCTTATACTGGTCGGCTGTTACGTTGTAAACATCCTGCGCCATGGTATAATTATCAAACTGTTTCTTGTAGTTGCGCTGACTGTTGTTCACCTCGCTCACCGCATTCATATAGTTTGCCTGCAGTCCCTTCAGGGCGTCCTCGTAACCGATGCGTGCATTCTCCTCCTCTATCTTCGCCTTTCTGATTTTAGAACGCTTTTCAAAACCATCGAATACAGGCACTCGCAGCTGGATGCCCAGACCGTTGGAACCATACCAGTGGTTTGACTCGCCCGAATGAATCCAGTGATCTATCCTATCGGTAAAGGCAGAATACATCAGGTTTCCGGTCAGCGAGAGCGATGGCAGATAGCCGTCCTTGGCTAGTTTGGTCTGCTTTTGGGTGAGCAGTTTCTTCTGTTCCAGCAACTGGAGTTCGTAGAGTCCCGTATCCAGTCCGTCAGCCTTCACCATCTCAATCTTTCCCGGATCTACGGCTGTCACCTTCATCTCCTTCTCGGCAGGATAATCTATCACATACTTGAGCATGGTATACTGCTGTTCGAGCATGGCGATGGCGTTATCGCGCTGCACGGTGAGGTTCTCGATATTGAGATTCACTCGCTTCAGATCTACCTCCAGACTCATCTGGTTATCATAGAAAGCCTGGGTGATGTTTCTGAGTTCTACCAGTCGCTTGATGTTGTCATTCGTCAGACGAATCTGCTCAGATATGTTCTGCGCCATGTAATACATCTTGGCAGTCTGCACGATGAGGTCTTCACGCGCCTTCTCATAAGAGAGTTGGTTGAGTTTATCGGCAATCTTGGTAATGTCGATGGCGGTAAGAATCATCTGGTTATACAGTGGCATCTGCAATTGTACACCCGCCGATGCATTATACTGCAACGTCTTGGTTACATTATAAGGCTTGCCGTAAGCCGAGCCGTCGGTAACCGAAACTGGCGGCGTAAAGTTGTCGTTGAGCTGTGCCACCGCATTAATCTGCGGATAGAGTTTAGCCTGATTTTCGCTGATAGCGTACTTTCCCTTAGCTATTTCGTTTCGGCTGCTCTGGAGCGACAGGTTGTTATCCACTGCCATCTGCAGGCACTGGCTGAGCGTAAGCGTCTCCTGTGCGCCAAGTGTATGGAAAGCTCCGAGCGCGAAACATAAGATGATTATTTTCTTCATTTCTTCTTAATGATTTCTATTTTAATGATTTTTATTGATTTACGTTTCATTTATTATCTGGGTGCAAAGATACGGCTTTTCGGTGATAAATGACTATTCACATCTTATCATAATATGTTCAAAATTTCCGAAAATAACAATAAAAATAGGTCTAGTTACACTGCGCTAAGCGGGGTCGCTAGACCTATCTTCTAATCTATCAAGAACTTATATTCTTATTTTAGTCTTCATCAGCAAACTCATTCAGAGTATATGCACTGCTGCCATCGAAACAATGGGTACATACCTGGCACTTTGGAAGACCGATGGCCTCTACCAGTTGCTCGATGGTGTTGAACTTCAGGGAAGTCAAGCCCAACTGGTTGGCAATCTCACCTACCATCTTCTGATACTCAGGAGAACCGGTGGTAGCGTATTTCTCAAGATTCTTGTTGGCATCGCCCTCAAACTTCTCGATGATACGGCGGGTAATCAGCTCCATATCACTCTTGGAAGAAGTGAAGTTGATGAACGGACAACCATATACCAATGGAGGACACGCTATGCGCATGTGGCACTCCTTCAAGCCAGCCTGGTCGAAAAGCACCTTTACATTGTCGCGAAGCTGGGTACCACGCACAATACTGTCATCGCAGAACAATACTCGCTTGCCCTTCAGCATCGCCTTGTTAGGAATCAGCTTCATCTTGGCTACCAGCGAACGCATGCTCTGGTTGCTAGGAGTAAAGCTGCGAGGCCATGTAGGAGTATACTTGGCAATGCAGCGCTGGTAAGGCACACCCTTGCCGGCAGCATAACCCATCGCCATACCTGTACCCGAATCAGGAATACCGCTGCAGCAATCTACCTCCACATCATCGGTCTTGGCGAGATTAAAGCCGTTGGTAAAACGCGCCTCCTCTACATTCTTGCCTTCGTAGGTAGATGTAGGGAAACCATAGTAAACCCAGAGGAAAGAGCAAACCTGCATCTTCTTGTTGGCAGGTCGGATCTGCTCCATGCCATCAGCTGTAATCTTCACGATTTCGCCTGGTCCTACCTCATATGCTGTTTCATAATCGAGATTAGGGAACGAGGTGGTTTCGCTGGAAGCCGCATAGGCACCTTCCTTCTTGCCAATGATGATTGGAGTACGTCCCCAACTGTCACGCGCACAGATGATGCCATCCTCGGTAAGGATCATCATTGTGCAGGAACCTTTGATGTGATGGAAAACGTTTTCGATACCTTCCCTGAAGGTTTTACCCTGAATAATAAGCAGAGCCACCAACTCAGTTGGATTGGTACTACCCGAAGACATCTCTGCAAAGTGCATGTTCTTTTCGAGCAGAAGCTGAGTAAGTTCATCCTTGTTTACTATCTTAGCTACAGTGCAAATGGCAAAGCGGCCAAGATGAGAGTTCATGATGAGTGGCTGGGCATCTGTATCGCTAATCACGCCGATGCCCGATGTAGCTCCTTCAAACTTGTTGAGTGTAGGTTCAAACTTCGTTCTGAAGTATGAACTTTCCAGATTGTGGATAGAGCGCACGAAGCCCTTCTCACTACTGTAGGTTGCCAAACCGCCCCGGCGTGTGCCGAGATGTGAGTTGTAATCTGTGCCGTAAAAGAGATCTGCGACACAGCTTTTCTTGGAAATAGTTCCGAAAATGCCTCCCATAAGAGTATAATTCTATGTTATAATTTTGTAATATGGGTGCAAAGATAAATAAAAATCAGAAAATATGCAAGTCTTTTTGCTTTTTTTCTATAAAAACATGATAATGAGGGTAACTTGCTACCCTATTTCGAGGAGAATAAACGGCTACTGAAACGAAAAGCGCTCCGGCAATAATTACCGGAGCGCCATGATATGATTTCCTATGAAATTAATCCAACTTCAGGCTCTTCTTGATAGCCTCGATCTTATCCATTGCAGCAGCTGTGCAGCGGTTGTAGCAGCCAGCGCACTTGAATGAAGGATCCTTAACCTCAATATAGAACTTAATCTTAGGCTCTGTACCTGATGGACGGACACTTACCTTGGTGTTGTCATCGCAGAACCACTGGAGTACATTGCTTGTAGCAGGCATATCGAGCTTCTCTACGCTGCCGTCAGCATGCTTAGCCTCCAGGCTCTGGTAGTCCTTCCAGGTTACCACCTTGCTTCCACCCAACTCCTGTGGAGGGTTGGCACGGAAGTCTGCCATCATCTGCTTAATCTCGTCAGCACCGGTCTTACCTGGGCGAACTACGTTTACAGTAAACTCCTTGCTGAAGCCATACTCTGCATAAATCTGCATCAGGAGGTCGTAGAGTGTCTTGCCCTGATCCTTAGCCCATGCTGCAATCTCGCAGATGAGACAGATAGATGCAGGAGCATCCTTATCGCGTACCTTATCGTATGGCAAGAAACCGAAGCTCTCCTCACCACCACCGATGTACTGCTGCTTGCCCTCAGAGATAGCAATCTCGCGTGCAATCCACTTGAAACCGGTGTAGCAGTCGCGCAACTCTACGTTGTTCTTCTTGGCAATCTCAGCAATAACTTCTGTTGTTACGATGGTCTTTACGAGGAAGTCTGTTGGCTTCAACTTGCCCAACTTCTTTTTGTTCTCGATGATGTAGTAGCAGAACATCATGGCTGTCTGGTTACCATTGATGATTATCCACTCGCCCTTGTCGTCGCGGCAAACGATAGCCAGACGGTCAGCATCTGGGTCGGTAGCTACCACGAGGTCAGCGTTCAACTTAGTACCGAGCTTCATACCGAGGGTCATAGCCTCTGCATTCTCTGGGTTAGGAGAAACCACTGTTGGGAAGTTGCCATCTACTACCATCTGCTCAGGAACTACATTGATGTTCTGGAAGCCCCAAGAACGCAGACAGAGAGGAACGATGACACGACCTGTACCGTGCATAGCAGAATAAACGATGTTGAGGTCTTTCTGACGGTTGATGACATCCTGGTCAATCATAGCAGAATGAACGGCTGTCATGTAGTCGTAATCCATCTCACCACCGATAATCTTGATTTTATCCCAGTTAGCCTCAAACTTCACCTGGTCGATAGTAACCTTGTTCACCTCCTCGATGATACCTGTATCATGTGGAGCCAGAACCTGAGCACCGTCGCTCCAGTAAGCCTTGTAACCGTTGTACTCCTTAGGGTTGTGAGAAGCTGTTACGTTGACACCAGCCTTGGCACCGAGCTCGCGGATAGCGAAAGAAATCTCTGGTGTAGGACGGAGGCTCTCGAAGAGATAAGCCTTGATGCCATTGGCAGAGAAGATGGCAGCTACGGTCTCAGCGAAGAGACGGGAGTTGTTACGGCAGTCGTGACCTACCACTACAGAAAGGTTCTCCTCACCTGGGAAAGCCTTGAGAATGTAGTTAGCAAAGCCCTGGGTAGCCATACCAACGATATACTTGTTCATGCGGTTAGTACCTGAGCCCATGATACCGCGCAAACCACCAGTACCGAACTCCAGGTTCTGATAGAATGCATCAACGAGAGCAGACTTGTCCTCTGCGTCGAGCATTGCCTTTACTTCCTTACGGGTTTCTTCGTCAAAAGCAGGTGTGAGCCACTGCTGTGCTCTTTCTTCACACTGCTTGATCAATTCTGCGTTATTAGCCATAGTTTGATTATATTAAGTTATTAATTAATTCTTATCGAGAAGGATGTGCACGAAAACAATGCATATTTTCTCTATTTGCGTACAAAGTTATATAAAATATTTGATAAACCAAACATGTTTGAAGTTTTTTTTGTATTTTTGCACATTGAAATGGAATTGAAAATAGAATAAGGCTAATATTTAGCAACATCGTATTGGTAAGATAGCAAAAGTTGAATGAACAAAATATAAAACAATAGAATATGGAAGTATATTACACGGGCGTCATCATCGCCGTATCCACCTTTTTAATAATAGGTATCTTTCACCCTATCGTCATGAAGACGGAATATTATACGGGCACCCGCTATTGGTGGGTTTTCCTCGTTGCAGGCATCATCTGCATCGGAGCTGCCTTCCTGGTTGCCAACGTGCTCTTCTCTGCCATACTGGGCGTAGTAGGTGCTTCATGCCTTTGGAGCATCGGTGAACTCTTCGAACAGAGACAACGCTGCGAGAAAGGCTGGTTCCCGAAGAATCCGAAAAGAATAGGAACAGGATATTACAGGGACGAAGCGAAGTGAAGAACGAAGAAACAACGTTCGACGGACGAAGTGAAAGTCAATTCAAGTGTAAAGTGTATAGGAAGAAAACGCCAGCGAAATGAAGACAGAACTCATTCTGGTCGGAAAGACCGTGAACAAGCATTTCATTGCGGGCATCAAGGATTATGCCGAGCGCATCACCCATTATATGCCTTTCAACATAACAACCATTCCTGAGCTCAAGAACACCAAGAGTCTCAGCGAACAGCAGCAGAAGGAACGGGAAGGAGAACTGATTCTGAAACTCCTCCAGCCTTCGGATACCGTGGTGCTGATGGATGAACATGGACAGGAATTCCGAAGCATCGAGTTTGCCAAATGGATAGAGCGCAAGCAGGCTACTGCCCGCAGGCTCGTCTTTGTCATCGGCGGTCCTTACGGCTTTTCACAGTCTGTCTACGACCGCGCCAACGAGAAGATTTCCCTCTCCAAGATGACCTTCTCGCATCAGATGGTGCGCCTTATCTTTACCGAGGCGCTCTATCGAGCATGTACTATTATAAAAGGTGAGCCTTACCACCACGAATAAAGGTAAAAGGGTAAAAAAGTAAAAGGGTAAAAAGGTAAAAAGGTAAAAAGAGCCTTTCCCCCTTGCGCCCCCGTCCCCAGCGATTCCATCGCTGGTCCCCTAATCTTAAAAGAAGAAAGAATATGCCAAAAGATAAATATATAGAAATAAAAGGGGCAAGAGCCAACAACCTCAAGAATATCGATGTGAAGATACCTCAGGGCAAGTTTGTTGCCATTACGGGTGTCTCAGGATCGGGAAAATCATCGTTGGCTTTTGATACCTTATATGCTGAGGGCCAGCGCCGCTATGTGGAGTCGCTCTCTTCATACGCTCGCCAGTTTCTGGGACGTATGAGCAAACCGGAATGTGATTTCATCAAGGGATTGCCACCGGCCATCGCCATCGAACAGAAGGTGATTTCGCGCAACCCACGATCTACCGTGGGCACCAACACCGAAATCTACGAATACCTGCGACTGCTCTACGCACGCATCGGAAAAACCTATTCGCCTATCAGCGGACAGGAGGTGAAACGCCATACTACCGAAGATGTACTCGCCTGCACCCGACAGTATTCCCAGGGTACCAGGTTTGTCATCCTCGCCCCTATCCACGTCATCGAAGGGCGCAGTCTGGGCAAACAGCTGGAGATGTACAACCAGGAAGGTTACGCGCGTATATATATAAAAGGTGAATTCGTGCGCATAGAAGACTTCATGGAGCAGGCGGATAAGGAACTGCTGGAAGTAAGCGGCGACAAACTGAAAAAGAGAATGCAGCAGAAGGATGAAGAAATCTTCCTGGTCATCGACCGTGCTTCGGTAAGCGATGAGAAGGATGACATCAGCCGACTGATGGATTCTGCCGAAACTGCCTTCTATGAGGGAGATGGAGCCTGCCGCCTCGTCTTCCTGCCAAGCAATATCTGCTACGACTTCTCTACCCGGTTCGAAGCTGACGGCATGCAGTTTGAAGAGCCTACCGACAATATGTTTGCCTTCAACTCCCCTCTCGGAGCCTGCCCTACCTGCGAAGGTTTCGGCAGCATAATAGGCATCGATGAGAAACTCGTCATCCCGAACACTTCGATGAGCGTATATGACGGATGTGTGGTTTGCTGGCGAGGCGAAAAGATGGGTATGTGGCTCAAGGAATTCATCCGCAGAGCTGCAGAATACGACTTCCCTATCTTCAAGCCTTATTTCGAACTGACTCAGCAGCAGAAGGACTGGCTGTGGCACGGTCTGCCTGGCGAAAAGAAACGTAAACAGCAGGAAAGGGTGAGCATCGATGAGTTCTTCAGAATGGTAAAGGAGAACCAGTACAAGATACAATACCGCGTGATGCTGAGCCGATTCCGTGGAAAGACGATTTGTCCCGACTGCCATGGTACCCGACTCAAGAAGGAAGCCAACTATGTAAAGATTGGCGGAAAGAGCATCACCGAACTGGTTGAAATGTCGATTGTGAACCTGAGCGAATGGTTCAAGAAACTGGAAATCTCTGAGCATGAGAAGGAAATCAGCAAGCGTCTGCTCACCGAAATCACCCACCGCCTGCAGTTCCTCCTGGATGTAGGTCTGGGGTATCTTACGCTCAACCGACTCTCCAACACCCTCTCCGGCGGTGAGAGTCAGCGCATCAACCTGACTACCAACCTGGGCTCATCGCTCGTGGGTAGCGTATATATCCTCGACGAACCTAGTATCGGACTCCATAGCCGCGATACCGCCCGACTGATTAAGGTGCTGAAAGAACTGCAGCAACTGGGCAATACGGTGGTTGTGGTAGAACACGACGAAGAGATTATGCGGGCAGCCGACTATCTCATCGATATCGGTCCCGATGCCGGCAGACTGGGCGGAAGAGTGGTCTACGCCGGTCCGTCATCAGAATATTCAACCACCGACAAGGCTGAACAGGAAAAGCTGCTGGCTGAATATCCGGAGAGTTATACCATCAAATACCTGACCCACAACGAGGAGATAAAGGCGCCAACGAGCCACCGTGCCTGGAACCAGTATATCGAAATCAAGGGAGCCCGGATGAACAATCTGCGCGGCATCGACGTTAAGATACCGCTCAATGTATTCACCTGTGTAACCGGTGTATCAGGCTCAGGCAAGAGTTCGCTCATCAAGGGAATCCTCTATCCTGCCATGCGTCGCCGTCTGGACCTCGTAGCAGAGGCACCAGGCGAATATGCATCGATGGAAGGCGACTGGAAGAGCATCAGTCATGTAGAGTTTGTTGACCAGAACCCTATCGGAAAGAGTACCCGCAGCAACCCTGCCACTTATCTGAAGGCATACGATGCGATACGTGCCCTCTTTGCCAACCAGCCACTGGCTAAGCAGATGGGATTCACGCCCCAGTACTTCTCTTTCAATACCGAAGGTGGAAGATGCGAGGAATGTAAGGGTGCAGGATATGTTACCATCGAGATGCAGTTTATGGCAGACCTCACGCTGACCTGCGAGGCTTGTAAGGGCAAGCGTTTCAAGCACGATATCCTGGAGGTACGCTATGGCGGAAAAGACGTCAATGATGTGCTGAACATGACGGTAAACGAGGCCATTGAGTTCTTCAGCGATGAAAAGTTGCAGCGCAACGAGGGCGACTTCGACAACTGCCGCATCATCGTAAACCGCCTGAAGCTGCTTCAGGATGTGGGTCTGGGCTATATCAAGCTCGGTCAGAATTCAAGTTCGCTTTCGGGTGGTGAGAATCAGCGTGTAAAGCTCGCCTTCTTCATAGGTAAGGAAGAACAGGAGCCTACGCTCTTCATCTTCGACGAGCCTACCACGGGCCTTCACTTCCACGACATCAAGCGCCTGCTCCATGCCTTCAATGCCCTGATAGAAAGGGGCCATTCGCTGGTAGTGATTGAGCACAATCTGGATGTCATCAAGTGTGCCGACTATATCATTGACCTCGGTCCTGAAGGCGGCGATAAAGGCGGCAATCTTGTTGTTGCCGGAACTCCGGAAGAAGTAGCTGCCTGCAAGGCAAGCCTTACCGGAAAGTTCTTGCGTTAAGAGTTGGAGATATAAAAAAACTGTGTCAAGTTACAACCAAAGTAATTTGACACAGTTTACTTTTGCAACCTCATCACAATCTGATGAAGTATAATAAAGTTCAAGTTTCGCATGTAAGTTCCACACGCCCTGAAAGGGCGTATTGGGTAATTTCAACCGTACAGGCCGACATTTTTCTCTTTTATCTGCTAATAGTTGGAACAGAGATGCTGATTTTGTAAAACCTCGAGATTTTTTTTAGATGTCTCGTGCAAAGATCTCTCAGCTTATTGCTTTTGAACGGATTGGTAGTATCTCCACCTTCCTTGGGATATATAATGATGCACGGAACAGAAGGAGCCGGTGAGTCTTCGTCAATGTCTTCATATCCTAACTTTCTCAAAATTGTTAGATCGCGACTATAGCCACTCAGTTGCCTAATGACGTAGTTGTCAAGCGTCCCTTTCTCATATTTAGGGATATATTTGGTATCCAGTATAGCATTGAAATGTTTCGACTTGTATAAAAAGTCTGGCAGTCCAGTTACTCCCGGATACTGGTAACTGATTTTCTCCCGATAAGCTTCATGTAACAAACCGTACACATAATGTTCGTATAGTAAAGACATATCGAGCACAAACGGCGTGACCCTATTTTCCGTGGCTTCCACATTTGAGAGACTATAGTCAAAATGCTTTAATATGACCTTGGCCAATCGCATGGCTTCCGCATATTCCCGATAGAGTTTATTGGAGCGTATTTGCCCAATGGAATTGATGTTGATGTCATCGCTCACATAATCAAATTTCGATAGTGCTTTCGTGACCATCTGGTTGACTTTTGAATATACTACATTATTGCGATTTATCTTGGCGACAAATCTCTGAGAGAAGACAAGTGCTTTCTTTAGCAGTCTGTTCTCTGGAGTATCTACTGAGTAGTCAGCGTATTCGCAATAAATACGGTCGTATCGTTTTACGGCGATATTGATGCGTTCGTTTTTGAGCATCTTGATATGCCCCTTCACCTTCTTAAGGTTCTTTTGGCGCAGAACATATCCTTTTCTTAACGACTTGATTCTGTTTACCACTCCTATGAAATGAAACACGATAAGTGGACTAACAACACTGCTCAATACAGGGGCTACAATGGCAGGATTCTCCTGATCAATGGAATAGATTTTGGAAAACGATTCCACCGCAAGGTCAGAGCAGAAGCATGTCATAAACATGCGCAGGAAATCGATTTTCTCCATTCCCCGTTTTGCCGTAACCACCAATGCTTCTTGCTTGTCAATCCATTCTGCTCCAATTTTGAATGAGGCATAGTACCCCCATGCACTATTATCCATAGGCTTATCCCATTGAATGAGTTGAAGGTTATCGTACCTTTCGCTTTTTTCAACGGGTAAGTCATTCTTGCATAGTTGTTCGTGTTCTTGGAGTTGTATCATTTTATTCGTCTTCTTCGTCTATATTATCTTCGTCCTCATCGTCTACAATCTGCACGGGGTGGAGGGACTCCCAGGCATCAAATGCCTTTTCTTTCTCTTGGTCGTTCACGGTCAAGATGCCGTCATTGATATATTCAGCGATGAGGGGTATTATTTCAAATTCCACCTTGCATTGTAGTTCTTCTTTAGAGGATGCCATAAAGTAGCTGTGGCCCACCATCAGGTCGTCAATGCCCAAGTCGCCACACAGATGTTTTGGATTTGTGATGAAGGCTTTGATATTGTTGAACAAGTCGATAGCTATTGCTTTCAAGTCGTCGTTGCCCAATTTCTCATAATGTTTGACTATCACATTCGGGTCAGACTTTAACGTCACAAATGCAAAGCGGCGACGGAGGGCATAGTCAAGCGTCCCCGTACTTCGGTCTGTTGTGTTCATTGTGCCTATGATATACAGGTTGCTTGGCACGCCAAACAATGTCTTGGAGTATGGTAATGTCACTTTTATAGGGTGATTGCCTTTGTCTCGTTTGTCCGCTTCAAGCAATGTAATCAGTTCACCAAATATCTTGGAAACATTTCCTCTGTTTATCTCATCAATGATGAGTACCACTGATTTGTCTGTCTTGGCGTGATATTCATTCTTGACCGCTTCAATGAAAGCCTGAGCATATTGCTGCCAATTATTCTCACATCCTTTTCCCAAGGCTTGAGCCTTGATTTTCTCAATATTCAGTGGAGACGGAGAGTAACTTTCCTCACGTTGACTTGTAGAGTTTGTACTTCTACTGCTGACGGTCTTGTTCCCTTCGTTCCACCATACATACAACGACGATTTCCCGGTTACCGTAGGTATTTCACGACGGTTCTCAAATCCCTTTATCTTTTGCAGGTAATCATCAATGCACTCTATAATATCCTTGCTGTCATCGGTCACCACTGCGTTGCATGCTCGTTTGAAGATGCCGTCTTCGGGCTCGTAGGTTACGCCAAGACTTTCGCCATTCTCATTCGACTGAATGCGAGGTTTCAAACCTTCGACGAAATCCTCATAGTCAAGAGACTGATGGAATGTCGTGAAGAATATGCGGTCGTCCTGCAACTCTTGATATTTCTTCATTACTTCATCGTGATTGTCAAGGTCGACTCCGTCTATACCGAGCACACTGAGCGCAATGGCTGCCGTATTATAGGTCTTGCCAGTTCCTGGCGCACCTTGAAGGATTATGTTGTGCTTGGATTTCAGCAACTTTGCAGTATTATTAATGAACATATATTTCTTATAGTATTGTTTTTCCAATTCTTTTATTTTGTCTTGTGCAAACTTAGCGTCAACTTCGAATATTGACTGTTGAGTATTGCCTGCTAAAAGAGCAGATTGACATCCGGAATTATATACGGTTGAGTCGTTGTCATAACAATGCCATTGGTCTACAGATACTCGCTGCCCCCAATTTTCTTCTCCATCTCTTAAGTCTTCATAGAAAGCTGGAGCATCTTCAAAACATACTATGCCATCATTATAATCATATTGTCTTAGGGACACTATGTTCTGCAGATTTGAGATTTGACGGGTTTGAAATGGACATCTTACCACAGTCCCATATGCATATATTATATTGTCAAAAGTAAGCAATAGCACATCACCGACTCTTATTTCCTTTACTAAATTCAGTAACTGGGTGACTATGTGATTTCTTTGAATGTCGTATCGCTGTTGCATAAGCCACAGGTTGTTCTCCAATGCATAATCCCAGTGGTTGTCGTCTGAGAGACGGGCAATCCAATATCTACGAACTTTAACAGCGGAACAAGACAGGATATCGTCTACCGTTGTATCTTTGCTTATCCAATATTTCTTTGCCCCCACAACAATACCGTATTCAGACATGTTTTTTTGTAACAAGGCATCAAGTTTGACATCCTGTACTTTCTGGTAGAAATTCTTTATCTTGTTGTCA
This sequence comes from Segatella copri DSM 18205, assembly GCF_025151535.1. Classification (NCBI taxonomy): domain Bacteria; kingdom Pseudomonadati; phylum Bacteroidota; class Bacteroidia; order Bacteroidales; family Prevotellaceae; genus Segatella; species Segatella copri. The sequence goes on along the minus strand of NZ_CP102288.1, from coordinate 699,466 downwards.
GTTTCGGTGCCATTGCCATGGTTGGCTACATGCTTTTCCATCGTGTTGTCAACATATCCGACAAAACGACTTGGAGCAAAGTATATTTGAGAATCTACAACTTCTATGACATAGTTACTCCCACGGGACATCCTTTGGATAGCCCAGTCTTTATGCTCGCTGTCCACCTCACCATCGAGGTATGAATAAAGCGTTTTGATGTTTTGGACTATATCTTCGCGCGTTTCTATGAAATCGTTCCTATCCATAAGCGTTTATTGTTTTACAAATTTCACAACACTATAATTTAATGTTTTTTATAAAATTGAGATGCGTTATCTCGTTGAAAGCGGATGTATGCAGATTTATTCTTTGAATGTCCATGTTATAATGTTTCTTTGTTTTCTTTCTCCTCACTAAATGCCTTTATCTCATCAGCAAGGACTTTCTGTAATTTTTCTTTCGGTACTATCAACTGATAATCCGCCACTCCAATAGGTTTTCCCATATCTTCAAGTGCGAGTTCCACCTCTACACGGTCTTTCTCCGCACAAAGTATGATTCCTATAGAACGGTTCTCGTCAGCACCACGTTCAAGACGGTCAAGCAGAGACAGATAATAGTTCATCTTACCTGCATACTCTGGTTTGAAAGGACCTATCTTTAGGTCAACAGCAACAAGGCAGCGCAGTCCACGATGGAAAAACAACATATCTACCTTACTTTCTTTACCATTGTATTCCAATACATGCTGGTTGCCAATGAAAGTGAAGCCATTACCAAGTTCCATAAGGAAACGAGTGATAGCTTTTACAAGGCGGTCTTCAAGTTCAAGCTCCAGAATGGGACTTGTTACTCCCAAGAAACCAAGATTGTAGCTGCTGTTAAACACTTCATTGGCATACTGTGCTTGTTCGGCAGGAAGAGTGCGGTCGAAATTGTTGTCTACTCGTGCCAATGTCTGTGTCTCATACATATTGAGTTTGATGGCATTGAGCAACAAGTCACGATTCCAACCTTTGGTTATAGTTTCCTGAGCATAATATAGCGTGGCTTCATCATTCAGTCCCTTGCTCAACAACAGCATGTTATGTGACCACGGCAAAAGTGCAACGCTCCGTTGCACTTTCTCATTATGCCCTGCATAACGTTCATAGAACTTTTTCATATACCACAGATTTCGTGGTGAAACACCCATCTTTGGATAGCGTTCTTTCAGGTCTGCTGACAATCTTCTTACAACGCTGTCACCATACCCACTTTCAATCTTGCGCTCATGAAGCATTTGACCAATCTCCCAATAGGCGGTAGATACGTAGCCATTGACATGTCGGGCTATTTCTGTCCGTGCATGCTCAATTACTGCGACAGCGTGTCGCAGTATCTCAGCATAATCGCTACTTTCTATTGAGAGTTTGTTGTATTTATTGTCTGTTGTCATTTTATCAGTCTATTATTTGCTAGATGCATATTTAATTACAAAGGTAATTATAATACATCACTATTCCGCATAAACAAAGTGATTTTTAAGTTTATTTAGCAGCTTGATAAAAAACTTTTATTATATTGCACATCACCCCTAAAAAGTGCGGTAAGGAGACTGCCATCCATAGCTTTTGCCGACTTACTTGTTTTTGTAACTGAGCACAACCTTTTAGTATTTCTATGTGTTAGAAACAAGTAAAGAATTACATTGGCCATTCTGCTTATGATGTTGCAAACGATATCTCCTCACAAACATTCCTCAAGTTTAGGGAAGGTACGATTGGTATATCTGAAAAATTTTACACCTTGACAGATCAGCAAAAAGAAATGATAGTCTCTTTGGTGATGCCTTCTTCGGTCAGAATGACAGGTGCCCCTGAGTATAGCCTATTTTTTCCCGCTCATTTTCTACCTTTTCACATACAGATAGCTTAAACATAGTTAAGACTACTATTTTTCGTATAAAACATTTGGTTACTACGAAAAATAGTAGTATCTTTGCATTGTCTTAAAATAAAACGATATGAAGAAGATTTTAGTAACAGAAAAAGAGGAAGAACTGATAGAAGCTATCAGAAATTTCCGGAAGTCATACCCTAGAGGTAACCCACAGTTATTATGGTACGCTCAGCAGCTGTTTGATGAGATGATTGAGCCACCCGAGTATTACACCTAGTATTAACAACAGTCTTCCCTTCGGGGAGGGCATTAAAAAGCATAAGATTATGGAAGTAACAATGAAGCAGGCTAAGGACAGCACAGTAAAGCAGCGCATACAAGATATCCAGATGACGGTATCATGGCGCGAGATAGCACATACCTATTTCGGGAAATCGGCATCATGGCTTTATCATAAGCTCGATGGTATTGATGGAAATGGTGGTGTAGGTGGTTTCACCGAAGAAGAGAAGGTTATGCTCCGTGGAGCACTTTGCGATGTTTCCAATCGCTTGCGTGCGGCTGCGGACAGGATATAATGAGGCTGGGGTCATCGTTCCCCATAAGACAGAAGTCGCCATAGCCTTGTGGCGCATCAGCCCCGTTGCAGCAGCGCATCGGGGCTTTCTCATGCGGAAAGCGCACGGAAAATACGCAGAAAATCACAACAGTCTTCGAGATAAGCAGGAAAGACTACATTGAGTATGAAACTTTCCGCAAAGTACTCAGTAACAGTACAAAAGAGTAGTTTTCTAATCTATTATGTAATAAAGCTTTAAATTTAGTCTGTTCTCTAATCACGGATGGCTGCCCGTGAGGGTGGTCTTCTTTTTTCTTTCCCGAAAATTTGGTTTTTCAGAAAAAGTGGTGTATCTTTGCATCCGAGAGTCTGTCTGTTACTATATAACATATTAAAATATTATGGGACTGATAACGTATATACAAGGCTACTCCGCCATTATAGCGGTAGTACTGATGCCTTTCCTGGTTAAGAGCAGGATTCCCGCCTACTGGGTACTTTACCTTCTCTTCTGCACTATTCTTACACCCTTGATAGGGTATCCTCTATATCGGATCTGTATCCTCAAGAGATAGGGTGCAGTCCTTTGCCCTTCGTCTGCCTCTTACTATATTTGCATTGCTAATTAGTAATGTATAAGGGCAAAATTTGCAATAAATCTGCAAATCCCCCCGAAAATCAGTTTGCCTAGCCTCATTCCTGTATCTGCGAAATTCCACCCGCACAGGGTGAAAATACGATATCGGTGGAATCCGACAACCGCCGGATTCCACTTTTTAATTTAAAAATCCAATTCAAAAGAATTATCTGTTAAAAAAGTAACTATCATCGAAGGCTGCTTCGATAAGGCGTTGCTTCACTCGGGCGTATTCTGCCGAGTCTTCGATAAAGTACCGAAGAGCAGAAACAATCCTCACATAAACACTGAGCCGATAATCGCCCTTACCCTTTTAGATTGCAAAAACATTTTCCTTGCGCATGTCTGCACAAGCCACTAAATGAGAACCAGTAATGTGATGGTTCTTCATTTCTTCACTCAAAACAGCACCGAAACGGCTGTTGTCTACTTTAAATTTGTCGTAGAACATAATAATTAATTTTAAATGTTATAAAAATATGTAAACGAGTTCCCGACGTCGGGAACTCTTTTTTATTTTCTTTTTAGTATCTTTGCACCATGTATTACAGATTCAACAATCTGCTTACCAATAATAAAACGAATAACTGATACATATATTGTATAACAATATAAAATTTTTAGGAGATGATGAACATCAGCACATTCATTAACATGGCCAGCAAGATTCCTTCACCTGGCCAGTTGGAAGGCCTGGTAACCTTCATGAAGGAAGATGAGAAACTCAGGTTTTTCACCGAGTCTTACCGGAAAACGGGTAATAAGTCGTACAAGCACGATGCACCCCTCTTCGCCGTAGCCTGCATCTTCGAAGGCGGAAAAGGCAAGGACAACATCCGGAGCCTCACACATCTGTCACTGGTCGACTTCGACCACATCACAGAAAAACCGGATGACGGCACCCTGCGCTCGCTCAAAGAGAGAATCTGCCACGATGCCCACACCCTGCTCTGCTACGTTACCATGAGCGGCAACGGACTGCGCGTCATCTACCGCTACGAAGGCGATGATTATCCCTCCGCCTTCGCCATGGGAAACGACTACTACGCGCATCTCATCGGCAAGGAAAGCGATCCGCTCTGCAAGAACATCACAAGGCTCAGCGGACTCGCCTACGACCCCGAAGTCTATTTCAATCCTGAAGCCAAAGCCTTCAGCGCCGAGGAAATCAGCCATTTCCATTCCGCTACGCTCAAGACCGCCCAGAAGAAAAAGAAACAGGAACGCATCGCCGACTACTACGAGCAGATCGTCAAACCCAAGCTGGAAAGCGAAAAAATCAGGTACGAACCCGGCAACCACAACCAGTATGTAATGCGGGTGGGCTACATGATGGCAAAGAAACGGTACGACAGGAAAGAAGCCACCCAGTGGGCTATCAGGCAGTTTCCCGAATACGACGACGTTGAACAGGTGTTCAAGTCGTGTTACGACAACACCACTCACCCACAGAAGGCGAAGGCAGAAACCGGAAAGATTCCCTATGCCACCGTAGATGAAATCAAAGACTTCCTCGACGGGCATATCAAGCTCCGCTTCAACCTCATCACCTTGCGCTACGAGTATAAGAAGGAGAAATGGCGAATCCTCCAGGACCGCAATCTGAATACGCTATGGAGCAACATGTCGCTAACCGCAAGGGTGAGCAAGAGCGACATGATCAATGTCATCGAGAGCGACTATACCCCGCCCTACAATCCCTTCACCGATTATCTGGAGAATCTCCCACCCTGGCAGGAAGGCGACAAGGACTATATTGCCGAACTCGCTGCCACGGTAAAGATGAAGGGAGACCCCGTGATGCCCTTCTGTGAAGCCCTCAGGAAATGGCTCGTGGCGATGATAGCAGGATGGATAGACGAAGGTGCCGTAAACAATGTCATCCTGGTATTCATCGGCAGACAGGGCGCCTACAAGACCACCTGGTTCAACTATCTCCTGCCGCCGGAACTGAAGCAATACTTCTATACGAAGGCGAATGCCAGGCGCATGACGAAGGATGATATCATCGCCCTTTCGCAGTATGCACTCATCTGTTATGAAGAGCTCGATACGATGAGTCCGTCGGAACTGAACCAGCTGAAGGCTGTGGTAACGATGCAGTATACCAACGAAAGGGCGGCATACGGACATTATGCCGAGCAGCGCAAGCATATCAACACCTTCTGCGGCACGGGCAACAATCCCGAGTTTTTGAGCGACCCTACCGGTAACCGTCGCTGGCTGCCCTACGAGATAGAGAGCATCCTCTCGCCCCGTGAGCATCCGTTCAATTACGAAGGCATCTACGCCCAGGCTTACGCCCTCTACAAGAGTGATTTCCGCTACTGGTTCACCGATGAGGAGATAGAACAGCAGAACCGGCACAACCGCGCTTTTGAGGCGCCCAGACTAGAACAGGAACTTGTGGATCTCTACTTCCGAAAGCCAACGGAGGCGGAGACAGGGGAGTTCGTGTCCATAGCCAGAGCGATGCAGATCATCAGTTGCAACATCTCCCAGAAGCTGAACAGTTCGAAACTGGGCAAGGCTTTCAATGATCTCGGATTCGAAAAGATGCGCACCAAGCACAGCCGTGGTTACAGGGCAATCGTCCGTACAGCCGAGGAAATCAAGGCATATCAGGTATCCGTCTGCATCAACCCGCCGCAATGCGATGATGATGCCCCCTTCTAGCCGTTCCCAAGCCATCGGTTCATCCGGTTCAGGGTGACAGGGTGACACGGTGACACGAGTTTTTCAACTTTTCGCCTCGCACGCGGGCAGGCAGGAACTTTCGGCCTGATTTTTCCTGCCTGCCCGCGCGAGAGTAAATCTTCAGAATTCCCTGTCACCCCTGTCACCCTGTCACCCAGAAGCCAGTTACTTCCGAAACGGAAACCAAGGACTTACGGTGCAAAAGTCAGAGACTTACGATGAAAAAGTCAGTAGCTTATGAACCGCAACTCAATCATTAACCCTCATAAAAATCAAACAAAACTATGGATTTAAGAAGTTATACCAAGCAAGAGCTTGCTCTCCTGTATTTTCCCGATGCTACTCCAGCAGTAGCCAGTGCTCACCTGATGCGATGGATCCAGCGCATCCCCGACCTTCTCCAGAAGCTCGCCGCCACCGGTTACGGCAAGAACTGCAAGGAGTTCACCCCGATGCAAGTCTCCTACATCCTCTACTTCCTCGGTGAGCCCTAACCCTGTTTCCTACACCAGACGTAAAGAAGAAACGCAACCCCGCTAGGCGTTCCGGCGGATTTGCAATCCGACGTCAAAAAAGGCTCGACCTATTTCCTTGCGGATTTGCAATCCGCCTCAAGCGAGAATGCTGCATCACGATTTTGGCGACACAGATTCTTGATGACGGCAGTTTTAGGCTCTTAGCCTTGACTTTTGGATAAAAAGCCATTATTTTAGCCTTGACTTTTGGATAAAATTAACTATTGTTTGCCTTGACTTTTGGATAAAAGTTGTATCTTTGCACTGTAAATCAATAAATTATACAAAATGACATATTACAAGCGAATTATAGATAAAAAACTCCTGGAGTGGAAGGCTTCTCAAAGAAGAAAACCGCTGCTGATACGTGGAGCCAGACAAGTAGGAAAATCTTCTGCTGTGCGCCACTTTGGTAAAGAATTCAAGTACTTTGTAGAGATCAATCTGGAGAGCCAGCCATCCATAAGAGGACTCTTTTCAAAGGATATTGACGTGCATAGAACGTGTGAAAGCATAAGTGCCACTACCGGCATCCCAGTGATACCTGGTGAAACACTGCTCTTCATAGACGAGATACAAGTGAGCCAGGAAGCAATCATGTCGCTCCGTTATTTCAAAGAAGATTATCCGGAACTGCATGTCATCGCTGCTGGCTCTTTGTTGGAATTCACCTTAGAAGAACTGCCTTCCTTTGGAGTGGGTAGAATACGCTCACTCTATATGTACCCTTTTTCCTTTGATGAATTTCTCATGGCACAGGGACTAGATACCACGGTGAGTTACAAGCAGCAGGCTTCACCCTCATCTCCGCTTCCAGAGGCCGTTCATAATAAACTGGTGGACCAGTTGAAGACTTTCTATCTGGTGGGTGGTATGCCTGCCGCAGTTACAGAATGGATAGAGACTAACAGTTACATAGAATGCGCTCATGTCCATAATGATATTCTGGATACCTATCAGGATGATTTTGCCAAGTACAAGTCGCGTGTATCTCCGGCTTTATTGAGAAAGGTTTTGCGTTCCGTAGCTTTGCAGGCTGGCAGTAAGTTTGTCTATAGGCAGGTGGCCGATGATGTTCATTCTTCGGTTATCAAAGACGCACTTCATTTATTGACCTTGGCAGGACTCATAAAGCCGGTGACCCATAGTGATGGAAATGGCGTTCCACTTGGAGCTGAAGAGAATGACAGCTATAGGAAATATCTTTTCTTGGATTTGGGACTGATGCAAACCATGTTGGGTACTCCTGCTGCCAATGTACTTTTAGCTTCGAATGTTGATTTCGTCAATAAAGGTGCTGCATCAGAAATGTTTGCTGGTTTGGAACTCGTCAAGAACCACGACTGTTTCCAGAAGGCAGAAATGTATTATTGGCAGAATTTGTCAAGAGGGGCCAATGCTGAGATTGATTTTCTGGAAGCCAAGGATGGTATGGTTTTACCGATAGAAGTGAAAGCCACTACCAGGGGTAGCATGCAAAGCTTATGGCTATTCATGAGAAAGAAGGCTCTTCATCATGCTGTTCGTACATCCCTAGAGAATTTCGGAGAGTTTGAGTATGTTGATAAAGAATCCCAGGATGCCATTCGCCACGTAGATGTAATTCCACTCTATGCAATGAGTAATTTGTGCAAACTAAGCGTTGATACGGAGATGAAAATAGCAACACCATAAAACAATAGGAAAAAGGGTCTATACACCCTTTTGTCGAGGTGTATAGACCCTTGGAACAACCGCGAAGTATGGGTTGATAATTATTTTTTCAGGGGATTCATATTTTTCAAGGCGTTTGTCTTATTCCATCTTTCAAAGAACTACGATAATACTTTCATAAACACCCAGATGAGAAACGCTATAATCAAGATTGTTCCCAAACAGCTTCCGATACCGACAAATAAATTGCCTAAACAACCTAACTCTTTTCCGCCTGTAGAACTTACGCTACTATAAGACCGCTTGGAATAGTTCTTTGGACTCTGCGACTTACTCGCCTTCTTCACAGCCTTCTCCTTCTCCCATTCCTTGCGTTTCCGTTCTTTCTCATCTTTTTCGCTTTTCCGTTTCTGCTCTTCCTTCCACTTGTCGTGCCTTATCCACGAAAAACGACTGAATCTAATGTCAAATTCATTGAGGACGAAGTCTGTTTCGTTCTCGTCATACCCATGCAAAAGATTGTCTTCACCATATTCGAAGCGTATGATTTTCTCTCTCAGACTGCTACTGAATTTCACAGTCCCCAGCCTATCCAGAATCTTCATGCAATAAAAATGGTCTTTGACTATTGCCAGTACATAGCCTTTGTAGGATATTAAATCCTGGTATGTAGCAGACACTTCGGTTGTTCCTAAACAATTCGTCCAGTTTCGTCCATCGCTTGATATATCCAAACTGTGGCCGCTATCACTAATTCTGATGTACCGCTCGCTCGTTTTAACTTTCTGTGCCATATTACGTTGTTTTTTAGAAAATACCTCTCTTTACTAACTCATGGAAAGGACTGATAACCCGCTCGAATATCATCCAATCTGCCTTGCCGATGCGTGAAGGATGATAGGACTTGATAACGGCAATGTGCTCTTTAGGATAGTACCACAGGCAACAGGGTTTCATCTTCGCATCGGGATAATCATACTCTATCTTCTCAGTCTCTCTGCCTGCAAGATAGTTATGGGTGATATAATTGAACTGCGAATCGTCCGCATCACAGCAGACGATAATATTGGGGCGCAGGATGTCTATTTCCTCATTTAGAAAAGCTTCATCTTTCAGCATCGCTTTTGCTACCGCCTTACTTGACACCCACGAATAACCTGCCAGTTTCTTTGATTCGATAAAGGCGAAAGGCTCAGTGTTCCAGATCATCCTCACCTTGTCTCTCTTTGTGCGTTTCACTTCGTCAAATGTAATCCTATAGTCTGGTCCCAACTCCAGCAAACCATAGAGCATTCGCGCAATGTTCGGTAGAAATCCAGTTTTGCCAACCTTCCCGCCAGAGAGCCGTCTGTTGTTCGCTCCATTCTGCTCATCAATCAGCCATAGTCTAGTGTCATTTCCGTCAGGCGTGTTTTTGTCTTTCAGCAGAAACATCACACGCCTCGTCGCATTGTCCCATCGCTCATCTACATACTCTACGGGCTTGTCGGCTTTCAACATTAGCCCGTCTTTGCAAAACAATGGTTTCTGTGTTTCATCAAGGCTTTCCATCCATCGGCTGAAAAGATCATCTAGTCGCTCGTTGTATTTCATTTCAAAATTGTATGTAATCCCACGAATGACTACTACCAGCAGGCTCACAACCATAGCGGGCTTTTATATCCGCTTCTATTGTATTTCTTGCGGCAACACGTTGGCCACATTTTCTGCAACGAAATTCCTGCAGCGGTGTTTCTTGTTGTCTTTGGGTGCTTGCCACAGACACATCTTCAAGTATATCATCTGGATTGAATGCCTCAACTTGTTCTGCTTCCTCTGATATTTTGTTTCCGTCAAAATCATATACATATTTCACCGTTGGTGCATATTTCATCCCAATAAACCCCGTAATCGTTTTGTCCTTTTCGTCTGCATACGCATCAACTGGGTCTGCACCAAAAAAAGATTCTATCTCTTTGAATTTTTGAGTCTTCAAATTGTATAGAAGAAGTGTAGATGTAGACGAACCATACTCTGAAATGTCATGTTTTAAGAAAGATATATTCTCTTTTCCCATATAGATGCCATAGATACTTTCTCCATCTTCCAATGTAGGCTTGATGTCCTCTTTGCTTTCAGTTTCAAGGTTATAACGAATTAACTCCGTATTATTCTTGTTCTTGTAATAGACAAAGTGGTCGATTTCATTAATCTGTTCTGCTAACACTTCCACCGTGTCTGGCAACGCACGCTCAAACTCCGTCGCCAACTTCTGATAGTCTTTCTTACACGCGCCAAGTGTCAAGACGCACATACAGGCTAAAATGATTTTCTTGCTCATAATCTTTATCTTTAGTTACTACTATCTTCTCAATGGGAAATCAGCACTAACAGTCAAGCAGAAAGAAAGCGCAGACCCCTGCCATATTCATCTCAGGCTCTGCACTGCCTCTATACACTATGGTGAAGTCCACGCTTATGCGTACACTTCAACGTGTATAGGTAGCTCTCATTCTTTCGAGGTGCAGATTCGAGATGAAATTGAGCATCTAATATGTCGTGTCTCTTGCGAAACTCGGTGCAAAGATACTGAAAAATTGATAGAATTAAAGCCGTTTAGTGAAAAAACTTATGAAAATATTGCGTAATTCAAGAAAATATGCTATCTTTGCCCACGAAAATAGGAAGATTCTCGGATAAGACAGTCCGAATCAAACGATAACAGAACCCGTCGGCATCCCGTAGATCTGCTGGCGGGTCACTTTTTTATAAACAGCAATGAGCAATCAGAAGCCACGCACAATAGATGAACAAATCCGCCTGCTCCGTTCAAGAGGTATGGCGTTTGGTGATGAGGAGAGTGCCAAGCAGTGTTTGGCGCATATCAGTTATTTCCGTTTGAAATACTATTGGACGGACATGAGGGATGAGGAAACAGAGCACGACTTCAAGGAGGGTGCGTCATTCGACGATGTAATTGCCCGATACGACTTTGACCGTAGACTTCGACTGATACTCTTTGATGCCATTGAGATTATAGAAGTGGCATTACGTGCTAAGATTATCAACCATCTTTCACAAGCAAAGGGTAGCGGACTTTGGTATTTGGATGCTTCTCTCTTTGAGCGTAAAGACTATTACGAGGACTTCGTGCTCGACCTCAAATATGAGTTTGACCGTAGTACAGAGCCATTTGCCAAAGAATACATAGCAGAGCATTCTAATTGGGATTGGGAGTCGATGGAGGGCGATAATCCTGATGCGTGGATGATACTCGAAAGTGCCACCTTTGGTACACTCTCCAAGATGTATAAGAATTTGAAGAGCCAGTTGCCAGAACGCGCCGCTATTGCCAACGACTTCGGACTGTATTCTGCAAAGGAGTTATCCAGTTGGTTGGAGGCTATCTCTGTGCTTCGTAACATCATAGCCCACCACTCACGTCTCTGGAACCGTAGCCTTGCCAAGCAAGTGACCAATCCCAAAGGACATCGTGACAGGTGGTTGCTGAATCTATTGACGGACAACCAAAAGAAGAAACCATACGGAGTGATTTCTGCTATGCTCTATCTCTGCAATGCCGTGTATCCAGACAATCAGATAAAGGACAAGTTGCTTGCCTTGATTGACCACAGTACCAATATACCTTATTACAAGTACGGTTTTACTGGTGACTGGCGCAAGGAGCCAATATGGCGGTAAGCACCGTTAAATTGTGTGTATAAGATTTGGTGGTTTCAAATAAAAGTATTACCTTTGCCCCGACAACGAGCCATTGAAACAGGCTGGTGGCTCAGCGTCGGGAGTTCTTTGATACGCAAATCATAGCAGAATGTAGAATTGAATACGGTCTCTTATCCGTAACCCCAATTTTCCTCAATCCCTCAGACTGCCTTTTATAAAGATGAATTGCGATTTTATCCAAAATTACAAAATTATTTTGTATTATTGATGAATTTTACAAAGTTTTTGATGCTGAAAATGCAGGAAAATTGCTTTTGAGTGAAGATGGAGTAAAGCGCAGACGACGTAAAGCCTCTTTATCTGATAGTGAAATCATGACGATTTTGCTGTATTTCCATTTCGGCTCGTTCCGAAACTTCAAGCATTATTACCTATTCTTTATAAGAGGAACTTTGAAGTCATATTTTCCAAATGCGGTGTCTTATAACCGTTTTGTAGAACTTGAAAGTCGCGTATTCTTCCCTCTCATGTTCTTCCTGAATCTCCGTGCTTTTGGCAGATGTACAGGTATAACCTTTGTTGATTCAACCATGATACCAATATGCCACAATCTCAGGCGTTATGCCAACAAAGTGTTCAAAGGCATTGCCACAGACGGAAAGGGAACAATGGGATGGTGTCATGGGTTCAAGCTACATCTGGCTTGTAATGATAGAGGTGAGATAATTGCTTTTGTTCTCACTGGTGCAAACGTTAGCGACAAAGATCCAGCGGTATTCGATGTATTGGCTAAACGTCTGTATGGCAAGCTGTTTGCAGATAAAGGCTATATCTCGCAAAAACTCTTCGATTCGCTTTTTGAGGAAGGCATCCAGTTGGTTACAGGACTGAGAGTGAACATGAAGAACAAACTAATGCCGTTCTATGACAAGATGATGCTACGCAAAAGATACATCATTGAAACGATTAATGACCTGTTGAAAAATACGGCTCAGATAGTACATTCACGTCACAGGTCTGTTTCGAATTTCATCATAAATATTATTTCTGCATTAGGGGCATACTGTTTCTTTGACAACAAGCCCAAGGCACTTACTGGATACGTTATCGAAGATACGAAACAGCTTAGTCTTTTCTAACATTGCATATTTTACAGGAGGATTTTGTCTCAGCAACCATCCAAGATATATAAATGGTTGCCAAGCCTCTGTGTCCCTTATATAAAAACATTATAAAGCCTTTAGATAGAGCTTGATATCCCGAACTGAGGTATTCTTTGAATGTCCATATTATAATGTTTCTTTGTTTTCTTTCTCCTCACTAAATGCCTTAATCTCATCAGCAAGGACTTTCTGTAATTTTTCTTTCGGTACTATCAACTGATAATCCGCTACTCCGATAGGCTTTCCCATATCTTCAAGTGCGAGTTCTACCTCTACACGGTCTTTTTCCGCACAAAGTATGATTCCTATAGAACGGTTTTCGTCAGCACCACGTTCAAGGCGGTCAAGCAGAGACAGATAATAGTTCATCTTACCTGCATACTCTGGTTTGAAAGGACCTATCTTTAGGTCAACAGCAACAAGGCAGCGCAGTCCACGATGGAAAAACAACATATCTACCTTACTTTCTTTACCATTGTATTCCAATACATGTTGGTTGCCAATGAAAGTGAAACCATTACCAAGTTCCATAAGGAAACGGGTGATAGCTTTTACAAGGCGGTCTTCAAGTTCAAGCTCCAGAATGGGACTTGTTACTCCCAAGAAACCAAGATTGTAGCTGCTGCTAAACACCTCATTGGCATACTGCGCTTGTTCGGCAGGAAGAGTGCGGTCGAAATTGTTATCTACTCGTGCCAATGCCTGTGTCTCATACATATTAAGTTTGATGGCATTGAGCAACAAGTCACGATTCCAACCTTTGGTTATAGTTTCCTGAGCATAATATAGCGTGGCTTCATCATTAAATCCCTTGCTCAGCAGTAGCAGATTGTGCGACCACGGCAAAAGTGCTACGGAGCGTAGCACTTTTTCATCATGTCCCGCGTAACGTTCATAAAATTTCTTCATGTTCCAAAGTTGACGTGGTGAAACACCCATCTTCGGGTATCGTTCTTTCAGGTCTGCTGACAATCTTCTTACAACGCTGTCACCATACCCACTTTCAATCTTGCGCTCATGAAGCATTTGACCAATCTCCCAATAGGCGGTAGATACGTAGCCATTGACATGTCGGGCTATTTCTGTCCGTGCATGCTCAATTACTGCGACAGCGTGTCGCAGTATCTCAGCATAATCGCTACTTCCTATTGAGAGTTTGTTGTCTTTATTGTCTGTTGTCATTTTATCAGTGTATTATTTGCCATATGCAGATGCATATTTAATTACAAAGGTAATTATAATACATCACTATTCCGCATAAACACAGTGATTTTTAAGTTTATTTAGCAGCTTGATGAAAATCAAGATAAAGCAGAAAGTCAGCGGTTGCTTCCGAACAGACAGCGGTGCCGATGATTTTGCCAAGTTGCACTCCATTGCTGAAACTGCTATGAAGAACGGAAATTCTAAATTCAATGCAATTCTTGCTGTAGTACAACAGTAAGACGATTACTCATGCCCATAGGGGTGCTGAGTAGTTACAAAAAACTTTTATTCTATTGCACATCACCCCTAAAAAGTGCGGTAAGGAGACCGCCATCCATAGCTTTTGCCGACCTACTTGTTTTTGTAAGATTCAAGCAAATGATGATTCATTATAATGGGCTTATAAACTCCAGAAAAAAAGAATCTATGAAAAAGTATGATAAAGCATGAGCAAGTATGAGCAACTGTGAGTTGACCCCTCACCGATTTCGTATCTTTGCATTGTGGTTCAGAGATAACATCTCATACCACCAAGAGGCAATGCGCAGCGCCCCCTACAACACAAACACAATTTATTAACCTTAAAATGAAGACACTATGATTCTGTACACATTGAAGAAGTATGTCAACGAGAAGTTGAGCGCCGCTTACGGCAAGTTTTTCGCCTACCCTGTAGTCACCCAGACCTATGGTCTTGATGAACTCGCAGAGCACATGGAAAGTCACAACACCCCGTTCTCAAAGGGAGCCATCAAGGGTATGCTCACCGACATGGTGAGCTGCGTAAGAGAACTGGTTCTGCAGGGTATCGCCGTGAAGATTCCCGACCTCGCCATCTTCAGCATCGGCATCAAGAACAAGGAAGGTGCTGCCTCCGAGAAGGAGTTCAGCATCACCAAGAACATTGCCGGACTGAAGCTCCGTGCCCGTGGCACCGGTGAGTTCAAGGCAAACAGTCTGAACCTCGATGCAACCCTGAAGAAGGCTACAGCCGTAACAGGAGATGTTACTCCACCAGACGGCGGTAAGGATAACACAGGCGATACCACCCAGGGTGGCGGCACAAACCAGGGTGGCGACTCAACCCAGACTGGCGGATCAGGCAATACCGAGAGCAGCGGCTCCGATGGTGGCGACGGCCTGGAGTAACCCCATCGCCAGTAGATGAAGAAAGAAGGTTTTAGACAGGATGCAGTCCGGGATTCGGCTATAGCACCCCCGGCTATTCATCAATATAGCAAGCATCATTGAAACACGCGCTATCAAGCCCATCTGCTCATCCTGTCAGCCTTCCTTCTCCAGTATCGCACGGATATAGGAAATCCGAGCCCCCCAATCCATTTATTAACCTTTCAAGTTTCGCAAGCTCAGAAGTTAAAGGAGTTAAAGGAGTTATCGCTCCCTACGGTCGCTGAGGAGTTAAGACAACAGTCTTTTTGGCGTTGTTTTTAAGCAGCAAGACATACGTCTTAACTCCTTAACTTCCTTAACTCCTTTAACTTCCTGATATGCGAAAGTTCAGTTAACCTTAAATCAAATGAAAATGAAAAGAGAAACACTCAAGAAAATTCTGAATTTCGTCATTACCGTTCTCACTGCCGTAGCCTCTGCCTTTTGTGTGCAGAGCTGCCAGTAGTATCAACCCTTTAAAGATTCAGCACTATGAAAAACACAAGAAAAATATCACTTATTGTCATTCACTGTTCAGCCACCCGCGTCACCCAGGACTTCACCTTCGAAAAGCTCGAAGCCTGTCATTTAGCCCGTGGTTTCCGCGGCATCGGTTATCACTATTACATCACGAAAGACGGCGTCATCTACCCCGGACGTCCCGAGTCAGAAATCGGCGCCCACGCCCGCCATTTCAATGCACACAGTATCGGCATCTGTTACGAAGGCGGTCTCGACGCCGACGGCAATCCGGCAGATACCCGTACGAAGGCTCAGAAGCAGTCGCTCCAGAATCTCCTGACGAGTCTGTGCGTAGACTATCCCGAAGCCGAGATCCTAGGTCATCGTGATCTCCCGAACGTCCACAAGTCCTGTCCCTGCTTCAGTGTTCAGGCTTGGCTGAATGAAATTAATTTCCATATTTAGCCCTCTATTCAGTTGATATTGTTCATAGTTTATTATTTTTTCTACTCTCTCCCCCAATCTTAAGTGATTAAGGTTGGGGGACTTTTTGTCTCCTTTATTTCAGAAAGCGTTAGAAAGGGCAAAAGCTTTGTTTATTGCCCGATATTTTAAAGCTTTTGCCCTTTCAGGGCGACAGGGTTGCGTCCGTAATTACCCAGGGAGATGCCCTGGGCTAGGAGCTTCTGCCCCTTCAGGGCGTGTGGGACAAAACTTGCGAAAGTTCGGTTAAATAATGTAAAAAAGTAACGTAATACTAAACTTTATATGTACTTTTGCATCAAATTATATAAAAATAAGAAGCAAATTAAAGAGGAAATATAAAAAAGAAGAAAGGATATGAAGATGAAAAGAATCATATTGACACTCACTATGCTGGTGGCTCTTGTAGCTACTGCATCTGCTCAGGCAGAGATTAAGTTCGACAAACTGATACACAACTTCGGTTCATTCGAAGAATCAAATCCGGTACAGAAGGCTACCTTTACCTTCACCAATGTGGGCAACAAGCCTTTGATTATCAACCAGGCTATTGCCAGCTGCGGCTGTACCATACCTTCTTACACCAAGAAGCCTATCGCTCCAGGCGAGAAGGGACAGATTAGTGTTACCTATAACGGCAAGGGCATGTTCCCTGGTCATTTCAAGAAGAGCATCACCGTCCGTTCTAACGGCAATGTAGAAATGTCACGTCTCTATATAGAAGGTGTTATGACAGAAAAGAAATAATCTAGCTCAATACATATTTAAAAGTAAGCATGGTTTTCTATTTCTCCGGAACAGGAAATACCAAGTGGGCAGCAGCCAGACTGGCAGCGGCTACACACGAAGACTTGATTCCTATCGCCCCTTATATGCGGGCGGATGATTCAAGCCACAATATAGCCGAGCCGTTTATTCTGAAAGAGGATGAACGGCTCGGATTCGTTTTCCCCGTACATGGCTGGAGAGTTCCACGCCTTGTAAGGGAGTTTATCAGGAAGATGAAGATACAGAGAGAAACTCCTGATGCTAATGCAGAAGATAAGGAGACGTTCAGAAAGCATCCTTTCGCCTATTGCGTCTGTACTGCAGGCGACAGCATCGGACTCACCATCGAAAACCTCAACGATACGATTGCGCTGAATGCATCGCTTCAGGCATTGGGCATCACGGAGGTTTCTGCTTCCTACTCACTCATCATGCCGGAATCTTATGTGGGACTTCCTTTCATGGATGTTGATTCGAAGGAGCGCGAAGTTCGTAAGAAATCGAAATCGGCACAGGAACTGGCGGTTATCTGCGAAGAGATATTCGACAGGAAAGAGGGCGTGAACCGTCTGGTAAAAGGTCCTATCCCCTGGTTCTTCACCAAGGTTGTGGGCGGATTCTTTGAGAAGGTGCTCATCACCGACAAGCGGTTTCATGTGGAGAAAGACAAGTGCGTGAAGTGTGGCATCTGTGCCAACGTCTGTCCTGTAGGCGATATCAAGGGCGGTCATGGAGAATATCCGGAATGGCTGCATCACAAGGATTGCCTCACCTGCTTTACCTGCTATCACCATTGTCCGCATCACGCCATCGAGTTTGGATGCCAGACTCAGAAGAAAGGACAATACTTTTATAAATAATCCCCATCTACCCTAACTGTTTATGAAGAAGACAATCATCTCTCTGGCGCTCGCCTTCCTGGGCATCGCCAATCTCTATGCCGTAAAGGCTAAACCGGGCATCGCCAAGATTATGCTGGCTGATGGAACCGTAGCATGTGCCACCCTGCATGGCGACGAAACCTTCCACTACTACATGCTGCTGGACGGTACGCCCCTGCGGGAAACCCAAGACGGAAAATACGAAAAGATAACTGCTGAAGAGCTGAACACCCGAAAAACCCGTGTTTTCTCTTCAGAGAATCTCACAAGAGCATCAGAAATAGGAACCGTGAGACCAAGCTATTTCCCTCATAAGGGAAGTCCGAAGGCATTGGTACTCCTGGTGCAGTTTCAGGATGTGAAGTTCAAGAGTAAGGATCCGGTTGCTACATTCAACCATTACCTCAACGGAAAAAAGGGAGAATCTATGTCTGAGGCTGATAAAGAAGTGTTTATCACCAACGAGAAATACTGCCAGAACTACGGCAGCATACAGCAGTATTTCGCTGACATGAGCGATAACCAGTTTATACCACAGTTTGACGTAGTGGGTCCTGTTACGGTAAGCAAGAATTCTGCTTATTATGGCAATAATGAAGGTAGTGCCAACGGCGACACCTTCTATCCTCAGATGATTAAGGAAGCCTGCCAGAAGGTAGACGACAAGGTAAACTTTGCCGATTACGACAGCGATCGCGACGGATATGTAGACCTCGTATATGTAATCTATGCCGGCTATTCTGAAAGCATCTCAGGTAATTCAGGCGATTGTCTCTGGCCGAGATCGGGTACCGTAGGAGGACTGGGAACCTATGACGGAAAAATAGTATGCCGGTTCGGCATCAACAACGAGCTGAACAATAAGCCTGCAGATACCCAAGACGGCAAATACTACATCAATGGTATCGGTCTCTTCTGTCATGAGTTTTCGCATACCCTCGGTTTGCCAGACATCTATCCTACCAACGGCATCACAGACCATAACCAGAGTCCTGAATATTGGGACGTTATGGATATGGGCAGTTATCTGGCTAACGGCTACCAGCCTATCCCTTATTCACCATGGGAGAAGAGCATCGTAGGATGGAAACAGCCTACCCTCCTTTCTGATACCGAGGCGCAGCAGATAACACTGGAACCATACGACAAGGCATCGGATGCATACAAGATTATAGCCAACAGCCAGGGCGAATACCTGCTGCTGCAGAATATCAGAAACAAGGGATGGTACAAGGAGGCTTTTGGTTACGGATTGCTGGTATGGCGCATCGACTACGATGATTTGCCATCGGTTAACCTGGAGGATTATCCCAACAACACGACTGGTAAGCCAAGGGTCATGATTGTTCCTGCAGACGGAATGGTATACAACAGCTATAACACGGGCGTCGACGATGTTGATATGATAACAAGTCTTCTGAACGACCCGTTCCCGACCTACAAGGCGGGCTCAGCTACAGAGTATGAGGTGAACAGTCTGACCAGTATCACCCTGAACAACAGTGTTGATACGAGTCATCCGCTCTACAACATCACAAAGGATGAAGCAACCGGTCTGGTTACCTTCGATTATCTCAAGAACTTCTCTCCTACCGGAATCTCTTCGGTCATCATCGGTAAAGACAGACCGACAGTCTATTTTGATCTGGAAGGCAGAAAGGTTTCCGTTCCACAAAAGGGCAAGATTTATATCACCAGCAAGGGACAGAAGATAATATACTAAACGAAAGATAAGGCACGGATTACACGGATTACACAGATTTTTACAAAACCATAAATATGGTTTATTGGCATTAGCGCCATAAATCCGTGTAATCCGCGTAATCCGTGCCTAATTTATAAATTCCCTTGCTTTTTAATATATTCTAGGACCGAAGATGGTGGTACCTACACGAACCATCGTGCTGCCGTGCTTGACGGCAATATGATAATCGTGACTCATACCCCAGCTGCGCTCGCAGAAAGCTTCATCATCAGCAAAGTATCTGGCCTTTATCTCATCAAAGAACCGGGCAGCCTCATCAAACTCCTGAGCAATCTGCTGCTCATCGTCTGTATTAGATGCCATCATCATGATGCCACAAATCTGCACATGCTTCATCTCCCTCCATTCGCCTGCCTCCAGGAGTTCGCGGCAAGCATCAAGAGAAAGACCCGATTTGGTATCTTCCTCTGCCAGATGAAGTTCCAGAAGAACCTTCACTACACGATCGTGCTTGGCAGCCTGCTTCTCAATCTCCTTGAGAAGTTTCAGACTGTCTACCGATTCAATCATCGAGATATAAGGTGCGATATACTTCACCTTATTGGTCTGCAGATGACCGATGAAATGCCACTCGATGTCCTCAGGCAGCGAAGCCACCTTCTTGGCGAGTTCCTGCTCATGACTCTCGCCGAAGATACGCTGTCCTTCAGCATAAGCCTCCTCGATATACTCGTTGGGATGGAACTTGCTGATGGCAACGAGACGGACACCGGCAGGCAAGCTGCCCAGCACCTCATGGAGATTTCCTTTTACATCATAGTCCATATCTTGAATGTTGAATTATTTCTCCTCGTATTCAGGCACATCATTCTTCTCCTCTTTCTTCTCGTTAGGAGCATGGTGCTCGAATACATCCATCAGTTTGGTTTCGTTCAAACCAACCACATCATAATCTATCATGGTCTTGCCCATCACCTCATCAATATAACGGAGGGCACGGGCGAGAGACTTAGCCTGAACAAGATAGGTAACATTGCTGCGCTTCTCCTTCTCACTCTTCTCATCAATCGTGATGAACTGGAGTTTAGCCTTATACCACTTATCATCATCATCCACATCGCTGAAGAAGATTTCGCCGTAGCCAGCCTTACCGATACCGCTCACCTTCAACTCGCCGCTTACATAAACCGACATCTCATCGATGATGGCGCTCTCAGCCTCGGTAAAGCTCAAAGCATCTACTACGTATGCTTCAGAAACAACCTTTTCTGAACCATCCTCCATTGTCTTCTGATATTTCACTTTGGTCTCAAACCATGTACTTGTTCTACTTCTCATATTTTTCTTCTTACTTATTTTAATTAATTCGTATAATCTTATAACAATTCTTGAAATTAAGTGCAAAGTTATAAAAAAGAAAGCAAAGAGCGACATATTTAAAGAGTTTTTAATCAAAAAATAAAATTTAACCGAAAGTTATTCTCAATTCTCATCTAATTTTCTTATCTTTGCAGCCGAATAGCGTAAATTGAAAAGACCAGAAGGTCATAGAATTCAATTTTCGACACGGAAAATTAATAGAAAGAAACAATATTTTAAGATGCCAGAAATATCTGTACGCGGTCTTGAAATGCCAGAGTCACCTATCAGAAAGTTGGCTCCTCTGGCTGCCGCAGCAAAAAAACGTGGAGTAAAGGTATATCACCTCAACATCGGTCAGCCTGACCTTCCAACTCCTCAATGTGGCCTAGATGCCTTGAAGCATATAGACCGCACGGTCTTGGAGTATTCTCCAAGTCAGGGCTATCTCAGCTATCGCGAGAAGCTTGTAGATTACTATAAGAAATTCAACATCAACGTAACTGCCGATGATATCATCATTACATCGGGAGGTTCTGAGGCTGTACTCTTCTCTTTCATGAGCTGCCTCAACCCTGGCGACGAGATTATCGTACCAGAACCTGCTTACGCTAACTATATGGCGTTTGCCATCTCGGCGGGTGCCAAGATCCGTACCATCGCCACAACGATAGAAGAAGGTTTCTCCCTGCCTAAGGTAGAGAAGTTTGAGGAGCTGATCAATGAGCGCACCCGTGCCATCCTGATCTGCAACCCTAACAACCCTACGGGCTATCTCTATACCCGCAGAGAGATGAATCAGATTCGTGACCTGGTGAAGAAGTACGACCTCTATCTCTTCTCTGATGAGGTTTACCGTGAGTATATCTATACCGGCAGTCCTTATATCAGTGCGATGCACCTGGAAGGCATCGAGCAGAACACGGTTCTCATCGATTCTGTTTCGAAGCGTTACAGTGAGTGCGGTATCCGTGTGGGTGCCCTCATCACCAAGAATGCTGAAATCCGCAAGGCGGTGATGAAGTTCTGCCAGGCCCGTCTCTCTCCTCCACTGATCGGTCAGATTGTAGCCGAAGCTTCTCTGGATGCTCCTGAAGAGTACTACCGCGATGTATACGATGAGTATGTAGAGCGCCGTAAGTGCCTGATAGACGGCTTGAACCGCATTCCGGGCGTATACTCTCCTATTCCTATGGGAGCCTTCTATACCGTAGCCAAACTGCCTATCGATGATTCAGAAAAGTTCTGCCGCTGGTGTCTGGAGGAATTCAACTACGAGGGCGAAACCATCATGATGGCTCCAGCCTCTGGTTTCTATACGACTCCGGGAGCCGGTCACAATCAGGTTCGTGTAGCTTACGTCTTGAAGAAACACGATCTGGAGCGTGCTCTGGTGGTTCTGGGTAAGGCACTTGAGGCTTATCCGGGAAGAGTGGAAGACGAAGGACTTTGATTATTAACAATGTTAAGTGTTAAATGTTAAATGTTAAGTTGCCTAACGGACACGAAGATGAATTTAACATTTAACACTTAACATTTAACATTACAAATGAAATGAATTTTCCTCTATTTATAGCAAAGAGATTATATAGCGATCAGGGCGATAAACATAAAGTTTCTCGCCCTGCTATTCATATAGCCACTGCAGGTGTTGCTATCGGACTCGCCATTATGATTATGTCGGTATGCGTAGTGCTCGGATTCAAGCATACCATACGCGACAAGGTAATAGGATTCGGAAGCCATATACAGGTGGCCGACTTCATGACGCTGCAGCAGCAAAACCAGTATCCGGTGGTCATGAACGACTCGATGGTCAACGTACTGAAAAAGATACCTGGCGTAAAACATGTGCAGAAATTTGCCATGAAAGAGGGAATCCTGAAGACGGACAGCGATTTCCTGGGCGTCATGTTCAAAGGTGTAGGACCTGATTTCGATTCTACCTTTATCCATCAGAACATGATTGAAGGCAGCATCCCTAAGTTTGATGACAAAGCGAGTCATAACCAGATTCTCATCTCACAGCTGATGGCTGATAAGCTGAAGCTGAAGACGGGAGAACGCATCTTTGCCTACTTCTTTGATGACAACGCAGTGCGTATGCGCCGCTTCACCATCAAGGGTATCTATCAGACCAACCTGAAGAAGTATGATGAGGTAATGGTATACACCGACCTCTATACTGCCGTGAAGCTGAACGGATGGGAAGAAGACCAGGCGAGCGGTGCAGAACTGACCGTAAACGACTTCAACAAGCTCAACGAAACTGAAGATTATATTATTAATAAGGTGAACCGCACGGTAGATCACTATGGAGAAACCTACAGCAGTTCTACCATCAAGGACCTGAATCCAAACATCTTCCAATGGCTGAGCCTGATGGATCTGAATGTCTGGATTATTCTCGGTCTGATGCTGATAGTAGCCGGCGTCACCATGATCAGCGGTCTGCTCATCATTATTCTGGAACGCACCTCCATGATAGGCGTAATGAAGGCATTGGGTGCCCGCAACAAGACCATCCGCCACACCTTCCTGTGGTTTGCCGTCTTCATCATCGGCAAGGGTATGCTTCTGGGCAACATCATCGCCCTCGGCATTCTTACCCTCCAGTACTTTACAGGCATCATCAAACTCGATGCACAGACCTATTATGTAAGTACCGTTCCGGTAGAATTCAACTGGCTTGCCATCATAGCCCTGAACATTGCTACGCTGCTGATAAGCATCTTCATGCTCGTAGCACCAAGCTACCTGATTTCTCATATCCATCCAGCCAAATCAATGAGATATGAGTAAAATACAGTCTATAACACCACAATATGTAAACTAAAAAGAAAAAAAACTAATTATTTTATATAGTTTTTGAAAATAGTGCACATTTTATTTTGCAGTGTGCACTATTTTCATTATCTTTGCACAAAATTTTGTAAATTGTGCAATGAATTCAATACCAAGTTTTAACTCGTATATTGAGAACAGCATTATCAAGAATTGGAATCTGGATGCGCTCACCGATTACAAGGGCACAACCCTCCAATATCACGATATTGCCAGAAAGATTGAGAAGCTACACATCCTGTTCGAAAACAGCGATGTAAAGAAGGGCGACAAGATTGCCGTCTGCGGAAGAAATAGTAGCCAGTGGGCAGTAGCCTTCCTGGCCATTATTACTTACGGAGCCATTGTCGTACCTATACAGAACGAATTCAAGCCTGAGCAGATTCACAACATCGTGAACCACAGCGAAAGCAAACTTCTGTTCGTTGGTGACGTGGTAGCTACAGAGATAACACCAGAGGAGATGCCTTCACTGGAAGGAATCATCTATCTTCCGGACAATTCGCTTGTCATCTCGCGCTCTGAGAAACTGACTTATGCGCGCGAGAACCTCAATGCCATGTTCGGACACAGATATCCTAAGTATTTCAGACCAGAACACGTGAAGTATCACGTAGACGATCCTGAAGAACTGGCAATGATCAACTATACCAGTGGAACTACCGGTTTCTCAAAAGGTGTGATGCTCCCATACAGAGCACTTTGGGGTAATCTCGACTACCTCATCGATTCAGTGAAACCTCATATAGGTAAGAACTGCAACATCCTTTCTACCCTTCCGATGGCTCACATGTATGGACTCATGACAGAATTTCTCTTCAATATAGTATTGGGTAACCATATCTTCTTCCTTACCCGTCTGCCGAGCCCAACGCTCATCTCAGAGGCGTTGTCAGAAATCAAGCCAGACATCCTCTATGCGGTGCCGCTTGTAGTAGACAAGATTGTAAGAAAGGAAGTATTCCCACATATCCAAACCAACCGCGCAAGACTGCTGATGAACATGCCTGTCATCAATAAGCGCATCAAGGAGAAGGTTCGCGAGTTTGTATTGAGAAAGTTTGGCGAACGTCCTTACGAGGTTGTTGTGGGTGGTGCTCCGCTCAACAAGGAGATAGAGAACTTCTTCATCAGCGTAGGTTTCCCTATCGCAATGGGATATGGTACCACTGAGACTGCTCCACTTATCACCTTTGCCCATCAGGACAACTATGTGGCAGGAAGTTGTGGTGTTGCCGTGAAGCACATGGAGGTAAAGGTTTTGAGCGATGACCCGGAGAACGTAGCCGGTGAACTGGTTTGCCGCGGCATCAATGTGATGAAGGGCTATTACAAGAACCAGGAGGCAACAGATGCCGTAATAGATAAAGACGGATGGTTCCATACAGGCGACCTGGCAACGATGGCCGCCGACGGACATATCTTCGTTAAAGGCAGAAGCAAGAACATGCTGCTGGGACCTAACGGACAGAATATCTATCCGGAAGAGATTGAGGACAAGCTCAACTCCATGGCTATGGTCAACGAGAGCATCGTAATACAGAGCAATGACAAGCTGGTAGCTCTGGTTCATCCGGATATGGAAGAAGTTAACAACCTCGGCTTTACAGACGAAGACCTGGAGAACATCATGGAGCAGAACCGCAAGGAACTGAACATGCAGATACCTAGCTTCGCAAAGGTGTCACGCATCAAACTTCATAATCAGGAATTTGAAAAGACAGCCAAGAAGTCTATCAAGCGTTACCTCTATCAGAACGCAATCTAGAGACAGGCCCTATCTGCTGACAGACCATCAGCAGATAAGGTCTATCATCAGCAAACTGACTTCTGTACGAGAAAAATATAAAAAAGCAAATCGTTAAATAACAAAAATATGGAGATTCCAAGCTTTAACGCACTCATCCAAAAGAGCATCGTAGACCATTGGGATATGGATGCTCTGACAGACTACAAGGGAGCAACCTTGCAGTACCATGATGTAGCACGCAAAATTGAGAAGCTACACATCATGTTTGAGAACTCTGGTGTAGTAAAGGGCGACAAGATAGCACTTTGCGGTCGAAATAGCGCAAACTGGGCTGTAGCATTCCTTGCTACCCTTACCTATGGTGCCATTGCCGTACCTATCCTGCATGAATTCATGCCAGACCAGATTCACAACATAGTAAACCACAGCGATGCCAAACTGCTCTTTGTGGGTGATGTTGTAGCTACACAGATTGATGCAACGAAGATGCCAGGTCTTGAAGGCATCATCTATATACCGGATTATTCACTTGTCGTTTCACGTACCGACAAGTTGACTTATGCGCGCGAACACCTCAACGAGATGTTCGGTATCAAGTATCCTAAGTACTTCCGCAAAAACCATGTCAACTACTATATGGAACAGAATCCGGATGAGTTGGCTATGATCAACTATACCAGCGGAACTACCGGTTTCTCCAAGGGAGTAATGGTTCCATACCGTGCACTCTGGGGCAATGCAGATTTTGCTGAGGACGTACTGGGTAAGAAGATCAAGCCGGGAGATTCTATCATCAGTATCCTGCCGATGGCCCACATGTACGGCATGGCGTTTGAATTTATCTTCGAATTCATCAAGGGCTGCCACATCTTCTATCTCACCCGCATCCCTAGCCCAGCCATCATCGCCGAGGCATTCGGCCGCATCAAGCCAGCCGTCATCATAGCTGTACCTCTGGTTATCGAGAAGATTATCCGCAAGAAGGTATTCCCTAAGATCCAGAACAACCGTATGCGTATGCTGCTCCACATGCCTGTAATCAGCAAGAAGGTGAAGGAGAAGATATGCGACCAGGTAACCAATGCCTTCGGTGGCAACTTCTACGAGGTGATTATCGGTGGTGCAGCCTTTAACCAGGAAGTGGAAAGTTTCCTCCATAGCGTAGGTTTCAAATATACCGTGGGATATGGCGCAACAGAATGTGCCCCTATCATCTGCTACGAGGATTACAAAAACTTCGTACCGGGCTCTTGCGGTAAGGCTGCCCTCCACATGATGGTCCGCATCGACAGTCCTGATCCTGAGAATGTACCGGGCGAAATCCTTGCCAAGGGTCCTAACGTAATGTTGGGTTACTATAAGAATGAGGAAGCTACCAAGCAGACCATCGACGAGAACGGATGGTATCATACAGGCGACCTCGGAACCATGGATGGTGACGGCAACGTCTTCATCAAGGGTCGTAGCAAGAACATGCTGCTCGGCGCAAACGGTCAGAATATCTACCCTGAGGAGATTGAGGATAAACTCAACTCTTTGGCTCTGGTAGCGGAAAGCGTGGTTATACAGAAGGGCGACAAGCTCATTGCTCTGGTTCACCCAGACTATGATGAAGCTCAGACCCTGAACCTCGGTACCAAAGAACTGGCAGATGTCATGGAGCAGAACCGCCAGGAGCTCAACACCATGATTCCTGCTTACAGCAAAGTATCAGAAATACGTATACATGAAGATGAGTTTGAAAAGACTCCTAAGAAGAGTATCAAGCGATTCCTCTATACGGCAGAATAAAGAAAACATCTATCTATGGAATAAAGAAAACTTCATTCGATAGAATCAAAAGATACAAAAAAAATGGTGTGACTTCGGTTTTGAAGTCACACCATTTTTTATAAGTTATAAATTATAATAAAGTATTCGAGCGGATTCTGGACAGCGTTTCCGGAGTCATCTGCAGATAGCTTGCGATATAGGTGAGCGGAGCACGCAGAACCACCTGTGGGTTCATTTCGCACAGGCGCTTATATTTATTAGGTGCTGACTCAAATCGCATCAGATCGGCATGAATCTGAGACTGAATCAAACTCTCTTCCAGTATTTTACGATAAAGCATCTGGATATTGACATTACGCATAGCAGCCGCCTCCAGCTTCTTCTTCGGTAGCATATACACCAGAGTAGGCTCCAGAGCTTCTACCTGCAGGCGGGTAGGCTCTTCCTTAAAGAGGCTCTCAATGCACATAAAGATGGAATGATCCACACCCAGATGTTCGGTCACCTCCTTGCCATTCTTTAAGTAAAATTGGCGCACCAATCCCTTCTCGATGTACGAGATACCCATGCACTGTTCACCTTCAGGCAAGATCATCTCGCCCTTGCCATACTTGATAGGCTCCAGGATATCTTCCATCACATCGAGCTCATCATGAGTCATCGTACTATATTTACGCGCCAGCTCGCGCGCAATATCACGCTTAGGGATAATTACTTTAAAGTCTGCCATAATACTTAACCTCCTTTTACTTGATACTTATTATTAATTCATTAATCGAGTTTGAGCACAGCCAGGAAGGCTTTCTGTGGAACTTCCACATTACCAATCTGCTTCATGCGCTTCTTACCCTTCTTCTGCTTCTCCAGCAACTTGCGCTTACGGCTCACGTCACCACCATAACATTTGGCGGTAACATCCTTGCGCACCTGCTTAACAGTCTCACGTGCCACAATCTTGGCACCGATAGCTGCCTGGATAGCAATATCGAACTGCTGACGAGGTATGAGGTCCTTCAACTTCTCGCACATTCTGCGGCCGAAGCTCACAGAGTTATCGCGGTGAGTCAAAGTACTCAAAGCATCTACAGGCTCTCCATTCAACAGGATATCGAGCTTCACCAGGTCGGAATGACGGAAGGAATCGATATGATAGTCGAACGAAGCATATCCCTTGGAGATACTCTTCAGCTTGTCATAGAAGTCGATGACGATTTCTCCCAACGGCAACATGAAGTGGAGCTCTACACGGTTTCCACTCACATATTCCTGGTTGATGAGTTCGCCTCGTTTGTCCAGACAGAGTTTCATGATAGGTCCAATATAATTGGTTGCCGTAATGATGGTTGCCCGGATATATGGTTCCTCAATATGGTCTATCAGCGTTGGGTCTGGCAATCCGGAAGGATTGTGAACCTCTTTCACACCGCCCTGCTTGTCGTATACCATATAAGATACGTTAGGTACGGTAGTGATGACATCCATATTAAACTCACGGTCCAGTCTCTCCTGTACGATTTCCATGTGGAGCAAGCCGAGGAATCCGCAACGGAAACCGAAGCCCAAAGCCACAGAACTCTCTGGCGAGAAAGTCAATGAAGCATCATTGAGCTGCAGTTTTTCGAGCGATGCTCGCAGATTCTCGTAATCGCTAGGATCGATAGGATAAACACCGGCAAAGACCATAGGTTTTACTTCCTGGAAACCCGCAATCGCCTTGTCACAAGGACGGGCGATATGGGTAATGGTATCACCCACCTTTACCTCGGTAGCATTCTTGATACCCGAGATGATATAACCTACCTCACCGGTACCCAATTCCTGACGTGGAATCATATCCATCTTCAATACACCGATTTCATCTGCATCATATTCCATGCCGGTATTGAAGAACTTCACCTTATCTCCCTTACGGATCACGCCATTCTCTATCTTGAAATAGGCGATGATGCCGCGGAAAGAGTTGAATACAGAGTCGAAAATCAAAGCCTGAAGCGGTGCCTTCTCGTCTCCTACCGGAGCAGGAACACGATTAATAACAGCTTCCAGTATATCTTCTACACCTTCACCTGTCTTACCTGAAGCACGGAGAATATCTTCATGCTTGCAACCGATCAGGTCTACTATTTCATCTTCTACCTCTTCAGGCATAGCTGAAGGCATATCTATCTTATTGATTACCGGAATAATCTCCAGGTCGTGCTCGATAGCCATATAGAGGTTTGAAATGGTCTGTGCCTGAACGCCTTGAGTGGCGTCAACAACCAGCAGTGCTCCCTCGCAAGCAGCGATGGAACGGGAAACTTCGTATGAGAAGTCAACGTGTCCCGGAGTATCGATAAGATTCAGGATATAGGTCTGTCCATCCTTTGCCTTATATTCCATTTGGATAGCGTGGCTCTTGATCGTGATACCACGCTCTCTTTCCAAATCCATATCATCAAGCATCTGTCCTTCAGTAATCTTGATGGTCTGAGTCTTCTCCAGAAGTCGGTCTGCCAAGGTACTTTTACCATGGTCTATATGTGCAATAATGCAGAAATTTCTTATTTTATTTATATTCTCCATATAATTTTCTCTCTTTAGAGTGCAAAGATAGTATTTTTTTTCGTATCTTTGCACAAAATATTGAAAATAATAGAGATTTTTAGGTAAAATATAGAAAAATCATGAAGAAAAAGTTGATTTACATCGGTATTTTTGCTTCTTTGCTCGTTTCTTGTACAGAAAGTCTGGAGGACAAAGCGGCTCGTGAAGCCAAGGAGTATACTGAAAAATACTGTCCTACTCCATACGTCAACGACGCCAGGACTGACAGTGCTGCATTTGATAAAACCAAGAAGATATATACGTACTATATCTCTTTGAGAAACAAGGCAGATAACAAGAAGGCGATTGATGCCAACAAGGATAAACTCCATAAGATTCAGAAGGAAGCCCTGGACAACAACCCTGGTCTGAAGAAATATAAGGAAGAGCATTTCACCTTCCGTTTCGTATATCATTCGGCTAAGAACCCGAAAGAGGTGTTGCTGGATGATACCTTCAAGTATTAGAAAAGACACGGAGTACTAGAAGTAGAAAAAGGCACGGATTACACGGATTACACGGATTTATGACGCTATAGAAAAAGCGTATAGAAAATCCGTGTAATCTGTGTAATCCGTGCCTAAAATATACTCAGTGCCTAAAACACTATTAATATCCCATTTCCTGCAAAGCTGTCGCCAACTGGTCTGGACAGCTTGTAGGCTTATTGCCACAAGTGATACCCTTCAGTCGGGCGATGACCTCCTTTGCCTTCATGCCTTTAATCAAAGCACAAACGCCCTTGGTATTGCCATCGCAGCCTCCGATGAACTGGGCATCCTGCACATTTCCATCTTCATCTATACTGATGCAGATGTATTTTGAGCAGGTGCCATGAGTCTGATAAGTTACCTTCTGCAACTTATCCTGTTTGTCTTGCTGCAACATAATGCTTATTCTGCGTCTACAGGAATTTCTGGCTTCATGTTGGTATATACAGTCTGAACATCGTCAAACTCTTCCAACTTCTCAACCATCTTGTCGATAGTTTCGCGCTCCTCAGGAGTTACATCCTTCAAATTATTAGGGATGTAAGTGAACTCAGCACCAGTTACTTCGAAACCCTCAGCCTCCAGGTGCTTCTGAATCTCACCGAAGCTTGTAGGAGCACCATAGATAGTGATTTCGTTGTTCTCCTCATCCTCATCAAACTCATCTTCTACGCCGTAGTCGATCAGGTCGAGAATCATCTCATCCATATCCAGACCTTCCTTCTTCTTGAATGTGAACACAGCCTTGTGGTCGAAGAGGAAAGACAGAGAACCTGTTGTACCCAAGTTTCCGCTGAATTTGTTGAAGATAGAACGAACGTCAGCAACAGTACGTGTAGTGTTGTCTGTCAGAGTATCAACGAAGACAGCCACTCCGTGAGGGCCATATCCCTCGTATGTTACTTCCTTGTAATCGCTGGTATCCTTGCCACAAGCGTTCTTGATGGCACGAGCGATGTTATCCTTAGGCATGTTCTCACGCTTACAGTTAGCGATGATAGCACGCAATGATGGGTTGTTCTCTGGTTCTGGACCGCCTGCCTTCACAGCAATAGCAATCTGCTTACCCAACTTAGTAAATGTCTTGGCCATGTGGCCCCATCTTTTCAGCTTTGTAGCTTTACGATATTCAAATGCTCTTCCCATTGGAATAAAATTTTAAATGTTTATCGTTTGTTTATAATATTATCTTATTCTTGTTTCGTAAGTGAGGGAATTAATAGAAGTTAAAGAAGTTATCACTCCCTACGGTCGTTCGGGAAGTTAAAAGACAATAGTCATCTAGCGTAAAACGTAGGACATTTGTCCCTCTCACTTCCCTCTCACTTCCCTTAACTTCCTCTATACGAAAGTTCTGTTATCTCAATTCTGCATTGAGCTTGCCTGTAAGGTTGGCTATGAGTTTTTTCATGATAGCATCTATCTGCTTGTCATTCAGAGTCTTCTCCTCATCTTGCAGGATGAAGTTAACGGCATAACTCTTCTTGCCCTCTGGCAAATGCTCACCCTCGTAAACATCAAAGAGAACAACGCTCTTCAGGAGTTTCTTCTCTGTCTGGTGGGCAATCTGCTCAATCTGAGCGAACTCTACATTCTTGTCTACGAGCAATGCAAGGTCGCGGCTAACTGAAGGATACTTGCTGATGTCGGTATAAGTAAGGTTCACCTTCTTCACTGCCTTCATCAGGTTATCCCAGTGGATATCAGCATAGAATACATCCTGCTCGATATCGAATGCTTTCTTCAACTTCAGGCTCAGGATACCCAGTTCTACCAATACCTTTCCGGCACGGGTCTCGTAACTTACGCCCTTAGAGAAGATGTTATTGTCGCTGTGCTTGATAACCACGTTGTTCTGTGGCATACCCACACGGCGGAGAACATTCTCTACCACAGCCTTCAACTCGTAGATGCTGCTCTGCTCATCAGCATGAGCCCAACTGCCCTCTACGCGCTTACCGGTGATGAAGAGTGACATGTGAGCCTCCTGAGAGTAAGCCTTGATAGGACTCTCCTCGCTCCACTTCTCCTTATTATATATATAGGTGTTACCCACCTCGAAGAACTTCAGGTTCTGGCTCTTATGGTTGATGTTGCGAACCACACTCTCCAAACCACCGAACAGCATCGTCTGGCGCATCACACCGAGATCAGCACTCAATGGGTTCATCACCTTCACGGTTGTCTCGTTAGGATACTTATTGAGGTCGAAGTCGGTATAGTAGCTAGCCTTGCTCAGAGAGTTGTTGAGTATCTCCATGAAGCCCTCGCCTACCAGCTGCTCAGCCACGAGGTTCTGGCTGTGATAAGCCTTGTCCTCATCGCCCTGAACAGTCAGGGAGCTCTTCAACTGGGTTGGAATCTCCACATTATTATATCCGTAGATACGGAGAATATCCTCTACCACGTCGCAAGGACGCTGAACGTCTACACGATAAGCAGGAACCAGGAGGTCGATACCCTCAGCATCCTCCTTCACAATCTTCATCTCGAGAGATGTAGCAATGTTCTTGATGGTTTCAGCACCAATCTCCTTACCGATAAGGCGATGCGCATACTCATAGTTCAGGCGAACAGGGAAATCCTGCATTGGCTCTGGATATACATCCTTGATCTGCATGGAAATCTTGCCGCCAGCCAACTGCTTGCAGAGGATGGCTGCCTGCTTCAATGCATAAATCTGTCCGTTTGGATCTACACCACGCTCAAAACGGTAGCTGGCATCTGTGCTCAAACCATGACGGCGAGCGCTCTTGCGGATCCATGTAGGATGGAAGTAAGCACTCTCCAAGACTACATCCTTGGTTGTCTCATAAGTACCAGACCCCTTACCGCCGAAGATACCGGCGATACACATAGGCTCCTCAGCATTG
This sequence comes from Segatella copri DSM 18205, assembly GCF_025151535.1. Taxonomy (NCBI): domain Bacteria; kingdom Pseudomonadati; phylum Bacteroidota; class Bacteroidia; order Bacteroidales; family Prevotellaceae; genus Segatella; species Segatella copri. Next base: position 666,365 of record NZ_CP102288.1, on the reverse strand, counting down.
CAGATGCTCAGGTCGTGCTCACCCAAGGTATGCTCCTCGCCATCGAGAGTAACAAACTTGGTGCCCTCTGGCTGGGTACGAACTACAATCTTATGACCGGTAACCATGTCTGCATCGAAGCAGTGCAATGGCTGGCCGTATGCCATCATGATGTAGTTGGTAATATCCACGATATTGTTGATAGGGCGCAAGCCGATGATGTTCAGCTTATCCTGCAACCACTTAGGACTTTCCTTCACCTCACAACCGGTGATGCTTACACAGGCATAACGCTTGCAAGCCTCAGTATTCTGGATTTCAACATCGATAGGAAGATCCTCGTTGTCTACCACAAACTCATCGCAAGATGGGCGATGCAAGCTTGTCTTGTAGCCATTCTGCTTCAACCAGGCATACAGGTCGCGGGCTACACCCCAGTGACCGAGCGCATCAGCACGGTTGGCTGTGATATCAATCTCGATGAGCCAGTCGCTCTCCAGATGATAATACTCAGCAGCAGGCTGACCTACCGGAGCATCTTCTGGGAGTACGATGATGCCGTCGTGAGAGGTACCTACACCAATCTCATCCTCAGCACAGATCATACCCAAACTCTCTACACCGCGGAGTTTGCTCTTCTTGATGGTAAAACTCTGGTCGCCATCGTAAAGCACGCAGCCCAAATCAGCCACGATAACCTTCTGACCTGCAGCAACGTTAGGAGCACCACAGACAATCTGCTGAGGTTCGCCCTTGCCCAAGTCAACGGTTGTAACATGGAGGTGATCACTGTTAGGATGCTCCTCGCATGTCAATACTTTACCCACATAGAGACCTTTCAGTCCGCCCTTGACAGACTGAACTTCTTCCAAAGCGTCAACTTCGAGTCCGCAAGAGGTCAACGCGTCCGCAGTCTCCTGTGGTGTCAAATCGAAATCAACGTATTCTTTAAGCCATTTGTATGAAACGTTCATTATAATGATTTTTTATTTTATTTCTATTTTGAAAAACCCGAAGAAACATCATTCAGGCTGTGCATGTTCTAAAACTCTGCAAAAATACAAAAAAAAATGCATATAAACAAATAACATTCGCCATTTTTGCACTATTTAAAATAAATACATGCAAAAATGGCGAATGCCTTGGTTCTTATTCGAAAACTTCGTCGATACTGCCACCTCCTACTTCCTCAAAGTCATCCTGTTCGGCTGCCTTGCGGGAACAAGGATTGTAGTCTTCCGGCAAATCGAACTTGATAGCAGGACTGATACCCAGCGACGGGTCGGCATAAACCTTCTTCATGAATATCGCCCAGATAGGCAAAGCCATGGTAGCACCCTGACCCATACTCATGGAATCGAAGTGGATATCACGCTCCTCACCACCTACCCAGCAGCCACTTACGAGTTGTGGAGTAAAGCCGATAAACCAACCATCGCTGTTGTTATTGGTAGTACCGGTCTTGGCGCCAATCTGTCCTTCCAGGTTATAACGGTAGCGCAGTCTTCCTGCCGTACCATTATCCACAACGCCCATCAGCATGGTGAGCATCTTCATGGCATTATCTGCACTGATCACCTCGTTCATACGTGGCTGGAAGGTAGCAATCGTATTACCTTCATTATCCTCGATACGGCTCACAAACATGGGAGCTGTACGGATGCCGTGGTTGGCAAATACGGTATAAGCGCTCACCATCTCGCTGACACTTACCTCACATGGTCCCAGACAGAGGCTCATGGATGCATGGATATCAGGACTGTTGATGCCGAAGTCGCGCAACATCTGTACGAACTGCTGCGGATTGAGCTTACTCATCAGATAAGCACTCACCCAGTTGCTACTCTGCGCCAATCCCCAACTCAGCGGAACCATCTGTCCGGCACGTGAATGGTTGGCATTGCGAGGTGTCCACGGACGACCTGCCACCATATAGGTCCGCTGACGGTTAGGCGCCAGATCGCAAGGCTGGAAGCCGTTAGACATCGCCAGACTGTAAAGGAATGGCTTGATGGTAGAACCCACCTGCCGGCGTCCCAGACTCACCATATCATACATGAAATGAGTATAATCCAATCCACCCACATACGCTTTCACAGCACCCGTCTTAGGATCCATGCTCATAAAACCGCTACGCAGAAAACTCTTGTAATAACGGATAGAATCAAGCGGACTCATCAGCGTATCAATATCACCATGATAGGTAAATACGGTCATCTCCTGCTTCTTGCGGAATGCCGCCTTGATTTCATCCTCAGAATATCCCGCAGCCTTCATCGTACGGTAACGCTCACTCTGGGTGATACTGCGGTTCAGTATACTCTTAATCTGTTTTGGTGTCAGCTTATCGCTGTATGGCGAGCTTGGTTTGCGGGCTATCTCTGCACTGAAACGAGGCTGCAGATAGCGGGCTACATGCTGATACATAGCCTCTTCCGCATACTGCTGTATACGGCTATCGATAGTTGTAAACACCTTCAGTCCATCACTGTATACATTATATGGCGAACCATCCTTCTTATAGTTCTTGTTGCACCATCCATAGAGCGGATCATTCTCCCACTGGGTAGAATCCACCACAAACTGGGCATGGTTCCAGGATGGATAATCACTACGCTCCGGACGCTTAGCCATCATATACTGGCGAAGGAACTCACGCAGATAAGTAGCCGAACCATCCTTATGGTCGGTACGGTGGAAATTGAGTGTCAGCGGCTCAGCAGCATACTGGCTATACTCGCTCCGGCTCAGATATCCCGCCTTCACCATCTGCGAAAGAACCACATTTCTGCGCTCCCTCGCTCTCTCCGGATAGCGAACCGGATTGAAGAGCGACGGATTCTTGCACAGTCCGATGAGCGTTGCCGACTCACAGAGGGTCAGATTCTTCGGTTCCTTATTAAAATAGGTATTAGCCGCCGTCTTGATTCCTACAGCATTGTGCAGGAAATCGAAGTAATTGAGATAGAGAGCCAGAATCTCCTCTTTGGTATAATAGCGTTCCAGCTTCACCGCAATCACCCACTCTATCGGCTTCTGCAACAATCGTTCCATCGTACTGCCTGCCTTCTCAGAATAAAGCTGCTTGGCGAGCTGCTGCGTGATGGTACTTCCACCACCCGCATTAGTCTGTCCCAGGATACCACGCTTGACGATGGCACGTCCCAGTGCACGGAAGTCGATACCCGAATGCTCATAGAATCGCTCATCCTCGGTAGCCACCAGTGCCTTTATTAAATAAGGTGACATTTTCTTGTAAGGAATCACGATACGGTTCTCCTTATTCAGGTTCCACGTACCAAGCACCTTGCCATCGGCAGAGTAAACCTGGGTGGCAAATCTGTTGATAGGATTCTGCAGATCCTCGATGTCGGGCATGTAGCCAATCATTCCAAACCAGATGGCAACAAAGGCAAGAATTACCGTAAGTATTCCGGTGCCGAAAACAGCCCATAAAATATGTATAAATCGCTTTCTCATCACTATTTCTTTAAATATTTGTGCAAAATTACATAAAAGTTTTGACTTATCGCACATAAATCAGATTTTTTATGTAACTTTGGGGGCGATTTTAGAACATTCAATCATATTTCAAATGGAAAAACATAATTTTGTGACCATTGCAGACCTTTCCAAGGAGAAAATCATGTACCTCCTGGAAATGGCGCAAGAGTTCGAAAAGCACCCGAACAGGGAGTTGTTGAAGGGAAAGGTCGTAGCGACCCTTTTCTTCGAGCCATCTACTCGTACCCAACTCAGTTTCCAAACCGCTGCCAACCGTCTTGGTGCCCGTGTCATTGGTTTCTCTGATGCCAAGACATCCAGTACCACCAAGGGCGAGACCCTCAAGGATACCATCCTGATGGTAAGCAACTATGCCGATGTAATCGCCATGCGCCATTTCATCGAGGGAGCAGCCCAGTATGCCAGCGAGGTAGCACCAGTGCCTATTGTAAATGCAGGCGACGGCGCTCACATGCATCCTTCACAGTGCCTGCTCGACCTCTACTCTATCTACAAGACCCAGGGTACCCTGGAGAACTTGAACATCTATCTTGTGGGTGACCTCAAATATGGCCGCACCGTTCACTCACTTATCACAGCTATGCGCCACTTCAATCCTACCTTCCATTTCATCGCACCTAAGGAACTCGCCATGCCAGAAGAGTATAAACTCTACTGCAAGGAGCACAACATCAAATATGTTGAGCACGAGGACTTTAACGAAGATGTGATTGCAGGTGCCGACATTCTCTACATGACCCGTGTACAGAAGGAGCGTTTCAGCGACCTGATGGAGTATGAACGCGTAAAGAACGTGTATATCCTGAAGCGCGACATGCTCTGCAAGGCGAAGGAAAACATGAAGATCATGCACCCGCTTCCACGCGTGAACGAGATTGCTTACGATGTAGATGATGATCCACATGCATACTATATCCAGCAGGCTCAGAACGGCCTCTATGCACGTGAGGCTATCTTCTGCCACTGCCTCGGCATCTCGCTCGATGATGTGAAGAACGATAAGACCATTATTGAGTAGTTTATAGTTAATAGTTTATAGTTAATAGACAGATGGGAAACAATAAAAGTCAATTAGTGGTTGCGGCTATCGAGAACGGTACCGTAATCGACCATATACCAGCCGAAAAGACCTATCAGGTAGTAAATCTGCTCCAGTTGGAGAAGATGGAGACTCCTGTTACTATCGGCTACAACCTGCCAAGCAAGAAGATTGGCAAGAAGGGCATCATCAAGGTTGCCAACAAGTATTTTACCGATGAGGAAATCAACCGACTCTCTGTCGTTGCGCCTAACATCGGACTGAGTATCATCAAAGACTACGAAATCGTAGAGAAGAAGACCGTCAAGACTCCTGATACGCTGAAGGGCATCGTAAAGTGCAACAACCCTAAGTGCATCACCAACAACGAGCCTATGCAGACCCTCTTCCATACCGTAGATAAAGTGCTCGGTATCGTACGTTGCCACTACTGCGACAAAGAGCAGCAATTGGACAAAGTAGAGCTCTGCAAGTAATAAAAACAGGTAGTTTATAACAAAAAGTAAGCAATATCACTCAAAATGTTACGATTTATTTGGTAGTTTGAGAGATATTGCTTATTTTTGCACCCGATTTCATTAAACATCAACCATAAAAAGTAAAGGGAAATGGTAAAAGATCAAGAGATTTTCGACTTAATCGAAAGAGAACATCAGCGCCAGCTGAAGGGTATGGAGCTTATCGCTTCTGAGAATTTCGTGAGTGACGAGGTGATGAACGCTATGGGTTCTTACCTTACTAACAAGTATGCCGAGGGTCTGCCAGGCAAGCGTTATTATGGCGGATGCCAGGTAGTTGACATCGTAGAGAACCTCGCCATCGAGCGTGTAAAGAAGGTGTTCGGTGCTGAGTATGCCAACGTACAGCCTCACTCTGGTGCGCAGGCTAACGCTGCTGTTCTGCTTGCCGTATTGAAGCCAGGTGATACCTTCATGGGCTTGAACCTCGACCACGGCGGCCACCTCTCTCATGGTAGCCACGTCAATACATCCGGTATTCTCTACAACCCTATCGGTTACAACCTGAACAAGGAGACAGGTCGTGTAGACTACGACGAGATGGAGAAGCTGGCTCTTGAGCACAAACCAAAACTGATTATCGGTGGTGGTAGCGCTTATAGCCGCGAGTGGGATTATGCCCGCATGCGCAAGATTGCCGATGAGGTAGGCGCTCTCCTCATGATCGATATGGCTCACCCTGCAGGTCTGATTGCAGCCGGTCTGCTCGACAACCCATTGAAGTATGCGCACATCGTTACTTCTACTACTCACAAGACCCTCCGTGGTCCTCGTGGCGGTATCATTCTGATGGGCAAAGATTTTGACAACCCATGGGGTTTGACAACCAAGAAGGGCGAGGTTAAGAAGATGAGCATGCTCTTGAATTCTGCTGTATTCCCAGGTCAGCAGGGTGGACCGCTGGAGCACGTCATCGCTGCCAAGGCGGTAGCCTTCAATGAGAATCTGCAGCCTTCATGGAAGGAGTATGCAGCTCAGGTAAAGAAGAATGCTGCCGTACTCGCAGATGACCTCATCGGTCGCGGATTCGGTATCGTGAGCGGTGGTACAGACAACCATTCTATGCTCGTAGACCTCCGAAGTAAATATCCAGATCTTACAGGTAAAGTCGCTGAGAATGCGCTGGTTGCAGCCGACATCACAGTCAACAAGAACATGGTTCCATTCGACAGCCGTTCTGCCTTCCAGACATCAGGTATCCGTCTGGGTACAGCTGCCATGACCACACGTGGCGCCAAGGAAGATATGATGCACCTCATTGCCGAACTCATCGAGGAGGTTCTGAATGCTCCTGAGGACGAGAAGGTCATTGCCCGCGTTCGCGAAAAGGTGAATGCTACGATGAAGAATTACCCTCTCTTTGCATACTAATCGTTACGGATAAATATAATTACAAACTGCGGGCCTTCCGTCCGCAGTTTTTTGTTTCATTTAATAAATAATAAAGAAAAGAAAAAATTTATGAAAAAGATGAAAAGCCTACTGCTCATGGCACTTGCGTTGCTCCCTGCGAGCAAAACTTTAGCACAGACCAACGCCCAAGTTTTCTACGACTTCGGCAGTGACCGCAAGTTTGTTACCCTCACACTCGAAATGTTCAAGCAGGACAAATGGGGTAACACCTATTTCTTTGTAGACCACGACTTCAATTACGACAAAATGGACACCAACAGTCCAAACGTGGCACAGGGTGGAACTTATACTGAGATTTCACGTGCATTGAACTTCTGGCAGAACAGCCCAATGAAGAACTGGAGCCTCCACGTAGAGTATAATGGTGGTATTACCAAGAACTACCCTATCAACAATGCCTGGCTCTTCGGTGTAGAGTATTTCATGCACGACAAGAGTTTCAAGAACACCTTGACACTCCAGGCACTCTACAAGACTATCCGCAAGACCGACCAGAACGTGCCAATGCAGTTTACTGCTGTTTGGGGATGCAAAGACATCTTTGGATTAAAGGGATTGAACTTTAGCGGTTTCGCAGATTTCTGGTGGGAGGACCACAGTTCTTTCAAGGATAAGGATGGCAACCTGAAGCTCGACAAGGATGGCAACATCGATTACAAAGCTGAGCACACCGTTTTCACTACTGAGCCACAGCTCTGGTACAACGTAGGTCAGCACTTCGGCTGCGAGAACCTGAGCGTAGGTAGCGAGGTAGAAATCAGCCACAACTTCGGCAGCAATGCCGGCTGGATGGTTCGTCCTTGCCTCGGTGTAAAGTGGGACTTCTAATTACGAATTTCTTAGCTGCGGAAAATTTTCAAAAATTCATTTTAAAAATTTTCCGCACTAATTCTTAACCACTTTATTTTCTGTTTTTCAATAACTTACGTTACTTTTTTACTATCAAACCGCCATCAGAAATTCCTCCGATTCCGCCTTTTTTCTTATTGTACTGACGGGTTACACCGCTCAAGTTAACCCCTCCAACACCTTCAGAAGTAGCGTTTACACTCTGGCAGTCAACCTTGGCTTTCACACTGCCCACGCCTTCATTCTTGACAATCAGACTGCCGCCCTTAAACATTCCCAGACTAACAGAGCCTACGCCCTCATTATCCAGTTTCACACTTCCCATCTCAACCTTAGAGATTACCACTGAGCCTACGCCTTCGTTATCAATGTTCATATCATCTCCAGCCACATCATCGATATTTACCGAGCCAACACCCTCGTTGGTTACCTCCAGTTTGTTGGCAAGAATCTTCCCAATCTTGACAGAGCCTACACCCTCGTTATCGATTTTCAGGCGGTCGCTATTGATGCTCTTGGCATAGAATGAACCCACGCCTTCCTGTGCAATCTTCACCAGGTCAGGACTGGTGATATAAATCTTGAGCCTATACTTTTCAGAGTTACAAACGGCAGGCACTTTGAGTTTTCCGTTGAGTCCGATCTTCACCTCGCCGTCACGATAAACCACCTTGAGTTTCTCCTTAAGCTTCTGTACGAACTCAGCATCCTTGATGGCAGAGTAATCCAATCGAACGCTGCATTCATCGCCATTGTTCTGGGTATAATAAACGCTGGCAATCACATTCACGTCGATCGCCTTGAAAGGCTTCTCGGTCAAATCATCCTGCGTAAAGTTGAGACTTCCCTTCATTTCACTGGAAGAAGATCCCATACTGCAAGAACTCAAGCCCATTGGGGCAAAGAATAAAGCGGCAGCCACCGCCCAAATACCAAATTTCTTCATACTCATATCTAATTTTATGTTTCTAAATACGTGATATACCGAATACCTTTCTGTTTCGGAAATCTGATGGTTAGACGTAAGAAGACACAGAAAGGTTGCAGGGAAAGCCCAAAAAGTTTGCAAAAGAGCCTCAATTGCCTTGCTTATTATGCAAGTTTTATAAAAAAACAGGATTTTCTTGCACGTTTCAGAAAATAATCGTATATTTGCGCCATATTTTAAAATATTAGAATTATGATTTCAGAAAAAGAACCACCCTTCACCTCGTCACCACAACACATATTCATCATCGTATTCCCAACATTTGTTTTCCTGGTTTACTGAACGACCATAGGGAGTGATAACTTCTTTAACTTCCCTTTAACTTCTTTAACCACTTAAACTTCTTTAACTCTTTTAACTTCTGAACTTGCCTTAAACTTGAATCACCTAATATGCGAAACTTCAAGTTTTCCGCGTTAATATTTGTTTAAAAATCAGTCTTTTTTCGGTATCGTTAACTTCTTTTATCTGATAATTGTTTAACACAACATAAGACAGGATACCCTACCCCACTCGCTTTTCAAAGATTTCAGCGGTAAGAAAAAAGAAAAAATGGGACCCTAAAAAAATGGCACCTCTTTCGGAACCCAAAATAAACACTTAAAATATGTAAAAACGGGCCAAACTCTTAAAATATGTTTATAAAAAGCAGAAAACACCCTTCACCACCCTTCACCCGTAACTATTTGACACACAAAATGTTAAATAAAAAGGTGAAGGGTGAAGGTTTGAAAACTCTTTTTTATATATACGCGCGGCAAGGAAAAAAATCCGTTTTTTCATTTTTCTGACTTTCTGGATTTTCCAAAAATCCTAAAAAAAGAATATAATATAAGATTTAAAATATACCCTTCACCCTTCACCTCGTCACCACAACACATATCCATCATCGTATTCCCAACATTTGTTTTCCTGGTTTATTCTTCGGAGATATTCTGCTATCTATCGGAGTAATTTTCGTATTCTTCGGAGATATTCTGCTATCTTTCGGAGTAATTTTCGGGTTAATGAGTTCAGAAATGTTATCGTTTGACAAGCGGAAGAGCCAATTCGTTATCGCCCACAAGAAGCCAACCTAATGAGTATCAGAACAAAAAGTAACGAATTAAGTTTATTTAACCCTATAAAACAACTATTTATGAAATAATTTCATTAAATTTGCAGCGTCAAACAGCTCCACTTGTAAATGTACGTAAGATGATGATAGTCAAACTACCCCAAAAAACAACGAGCTGGAGGACAAAAATACAAGTAAATTGGTATTAATAAGAAACTGAAAGTACAATTTAAACTTAAATAGATATGAAAGTATTCAATTCTAAACTTGCTGCTATCGGTTTGGCAGCATTCGTATTCGCATCATGTAGCGACAGTAACAGTGATGGTCCTAGCACCAACCCTGATATCCTCGACGCTACAACAATTGGTCTTACACAGTCAGACGCAGCTTCACTTGCTGCAAGTGTAACGAACTACAAGGTTTCTGCCAACGCAGGAGCTCGTCGTTTCTCTCGCGCTGCTGATGAAACATTGTTTAATGGTTTGACCTCTATGCCTGAGATTCCAACAATTCCTGGAAGAGGTGTAAATGAAATTACTGGCGCAACAAACCTCGAAGAAGGTCAGAAATATTACTATAAGGGTGATGGCACTCTCGATTTGAGAGGACAGAGCATCAAGGGCGCTACTCTTTGGGTAAGAGGTAAAGCCACTGTCATTTACGACAAGACAGAAGGTAACAACAAGATTTACGTTCAGCCAGGTGCTCACTTGGTATTTAAAGGCACTGGTGCTGCCGTTGCAGCTGGTGATAAAATTATCATCGCTAAGGCTGGCGACTTCAAGTCTGACAATGACATCACAATAGATGGTACTTTGTACTGCACTACACATATTGGTGAACTTAATGCAGAAAAGACAGAGCCTGCCCAGAATGTAACCGTCAATGGAAACGTATTCTTGTATGGTTACGTTGCAACAAAGGACGGCGAGCCTGTCAAGGAAAATGGCAAGGAGGTATGGAACTATGCTTCTATCCGCGCTAAAAAGTTGACTATCGGTGCCAACGCTAAAGTTAACGTTGCCGACAAGATCTACAGAACAAACGACGTAGAATTGAATGGTGCCTTGCACGTTGGACGTACAATGGAAGTTAGCAACTTGACTATCAACAATGGTGGCCAACTGAGTTCTGATGCTTCCATCAAAGTTAAGCAGGCTCTCACTATGAACGCAGGTTCTAAGATTACAACTTCTTACCTCAATGTAACATCAGACACTTACAACAACAAGGGTCAGGAGCATGTTGCAGATGGAAACTCTGTTGCAACTTTGAATGGCAACTGCCAGATTATCCTGAGCAACCTTGGTGTCATCAACTTGAATACCTTGAAGACTGACAACACAGCTGGTCAGATTGTACTCAACAGCAATGATGCTTCTGGCTACTCTGTTGTAAAGGCAGACAAATTCATCTACACAGGTAGCGATGACAATGTGAAGTGCTTCACTACTCCACAAGACAACTCAGCAACATTCTTGCTTCAGCTCAAGAAGTGCTACAAAGGTTCTGAAAGTACTGAGGTTAACTACAATGACTTAGCTTTCGACGCTTCTTATCTTGACTACGACGTAGCTACAGACGGCGCTGCACTGGTGCCACAAGATAATCATACATGGAAGTTGAAGGATGATGTTGCAGCTAAGATTCAGAAGAATCCTAAGCTCGACTTGATTGCATCACTTGGTACACCTGATGGTCAGTCTGCAACTAGCATCATTCCTGCCAACAGCAACTTGTACATCTCTTATCACACATACGGAAGTACCTTCGGTGGAAACATTGAGGTTGCTAAGATGAGTGGTTCTACTTTGTCTTTGCTCCAGAATGTATCAACAAATGGTGAGGACAACAAGACAGACTTCAACCATCTTAATGTTATTGATGGTAAGCTCTTCTTGGCAGGTAGTAACAATGCAGGTGCAGTTGTAGCATACGCAAACTTGAGCAATGGCACAATTGATACTAATTCTGGCTTGACAACACTTCCTACATGGAGAAATGCACAGAGCAAAGATGATGCCGCAGATCATGGAGATGCAAACTGCGTAGTGAAATGGGGCAACAACATCTATGTAGCTACAACAAGAGGCTATGAGATTTACGATCCATCACAAAATTATCTCCACACCAACGTAACTATGCCAGGAAAGGCTAAGTTCATGGCTACAAGCACCGAAGGTCTTATCGGTTTGAACTATGGTACAGATGTTAAGGCTGGTGATGCTGCCGTTAATGGTCAGATGGTTTGCTTCACAAGCGCAGACTTGCAGAGCAGAGGTAGAAACTTCGACCTCGGAAACATTGCACCAAACAATGGCAAGAACATGGTTGCAGTAGGTCCTGACGGAAAGATTTATGCTTGCCAGAGTGCAAAGGGTCTTTCTTGCTGGAATGCTAATGGCACAAAGGCTTGGACTAACAACTATGTTACTCCTATCAACACTAAGGGCAACAAGAGCGTAGATAATCGTCTTGGTTACATCAATGGTGTTGCTGTTGATGCCAACTACGTTTATGTAGCAGCAGGTGCTTATGGACTTGTTGTACTTGATAAGGATGGTAATGTGGTAGCTCATCGTGCTGTAGGCGAGAAGCACTCTGCAAACTATGTAGCAGTAGATGGCACAAATATCTATGTAGCTTATGGTACAGGTCGTGTACAGGTATTTAAACTGACAAATACAGCAAAATAACGCAATACAATTTCTGTTCTCCCCCACTCTCACTATTTTAGAGTGAGGGAGAACTAATCGTATTAAAGCTAACTTAGCTTAATAATAAAGATATTCGTATAAAGATGAAGAATTACGTTTAAAACGAAGACTAACATGAAAGCAATAAATGTCAAACTAGCTACATTTACTTTCGCTGCAGTGCTTCTAGCATCTTGTAGCGATTCTACAGATGGACTTTCTGGAGGTGATGCTTCTAAGACTGTGGTAGGCAAGGAAGTTACTTCCATCACAGATGCACAGAAATTGGCTTCACGTGTAATCAACTTCAACACAGCCCCTTTCTCTGCAACAACGAAAGCAAGAACTAGATCTGCATATACGGGCACAGCTCCACAGGTTACAACACTTTCTATGCCTAAGGCTCCAGTTGCCACGGGTACAGAATTGAATGTAAACAAAATAGACGGACAATCAGGAAATTACATTGTCAAGAGCAATGTCACATTGGAACTGGCAAATGTAAAAAACACAAATATTTTCATAGAAAATGGTGGTGAACTGACTATCACTAACCATTGGGGTATTGGAGACAACGTAAACATCTACGTACTCAATGGTGGTAAATTCCACTACCAGTCAGGCAACGTAGATTATAACATTTGCATTTACAAAGGCGCAACCTTCGATTCAACAAGAAACCTCTATATAAGTTCTAGCAAGGGCATTTATATCGAAGGCGATTGGACTACAACAGCAGACGTAGACAATAGAGGCAACTTCTACATTGGTGGTGATTACAATGGTTCCAAATTCTATCCTGGTGCTGGAACTTCATATTTTGCAAAAGACCTTACATTAAAGAATGACGTCAATGCTGATGCTCCTTTGTATGTAGGTGGCAACTTGAAAGCACAAAACTTGTACTTTGGTTCTCAGGTTTACATTGTTGGAGATGTAAACATCTCCAACAACGTATATAACACAGACACAGAATCAGCCAATGTCTACATCGGAGGAGACTTGAAATGTGGAGACTTCAAGCACAACCAAGGTAGTACAACTAACGTACAAGGTGAGAATGGGCTTGACTTGAGCAAGAAAGACATTACCATCAATGGTACTGTCAACTTTGCTGGTTCTTTCAAAGCAAATACTCTTAAGTTGCAGGGCACGACAAACTTCTATGCTTGCGGTGTAGAAACCAAAGGCGAGTTCAGAATCGATAGCAACGCAGCCAACTTGCATACAGGTTATTTGAAGGCAGCAAGCATCTATCAGTGTGCATCAAGCCACATTTATTTAAATTCTAACGGATACATTGACTGTTCAGGAACCTATCAGAATGATAATAACCTTGTAGGCTCTGTTGATTTGGTAGGAAGTGGTTCTAAAGCTTTGTTCAAAGCGAATAAAGTTAAGTATAATGGAAACAATGATTTTCCCTTAGGAGAAGCCTATAACAATGCTCATTTCTCAACCTGCTACCTGTTTAACGCAGAGACTGAAGGAAGCACATTGTATCTTGACGTTACAGAATTTGAGAACAATGGTATTGTCTTGACAGACATGAACGTTGTTCCAAAGGGCGGCAGAAACGCTTACTGGTCTGAAATATCTAGCGACTACAAGATTACTGATACTCAGTGTGGTAAGACCATAACACCGACCACACCAGACAAGCCAACAACCCCAGAGAAACCAGGCAAGGAACTGACCCCTGTCAGCGATATCGTCTACGACCATACGCACAACATCTCAGCAACATGCATTCAGCCATACAATGGCAAGATGTATATGAGTTATCATACTCGCGGTAAAGGACACGGAGCTTGTGTAGAAGTATTCCAGACAGCCAACGATGCGACAACCATGTTGCAGTACTTGCAGGACAAGAAGGGAGTGCTTGACTTCAACCACTTGATGATTGATACCAAGCCTTCTACTCCTCAGCTCTACTTAGTGGGTAGTTCAAACGACAGTGGTGCAATGCTTGCTAGCATCGACATCAACAGCAATGGTCTTCTCAATACCGAAGTGAGAGAAATCGATGAGAACACTACTATCAACCCATTGAATGTAGTTCCATTGATTAAGAACGTACAGAAAGGTTCTGCCGAGGCTAAGAACGACGAGAACTGTATCGTACGTGACGGCAACAAGCTTCTCATAATGAGTACAAGAGGTTATGAGGTTTACAACGCTGATGACTTGACATTACTTGGAAGCAAGGAATTGCCTGGCAAGGCTAAGCATATCGCAATGAACGGTAATAAGATTGCAACATTGTACTATGAGTCACGTCCAGGAGATTCTCTCGCTACCGTAAAGGGACGCATAGAAGAGTTTGACACAGGTTCAGACATCTTGACTGCTACTCCTAGCAAGACTATCGAAGTTGGCGACATCGCTCCTAACAATGGCAAGAACACCATCGCTATCGACGGCAACTACATTTATGTATGTCGCAGCGAAAAGGGTCTCTCTTGCTTCGACCGCTCTTCTGGCAAGGAAGTATGGAACTGGTCAGCACCACTGACAGCCATCACCAAGGTACCTCAGGGCTATGCCAATGGTGTTACCTTCGATAGCAACTATATCTACTTGGCATGCGGTGGCTATGGTCTCGTAGTTCTCGACAAGAACAAGAAGACAGCAGAAGGCAAGCCTGAGGTTGTAGCCAAGAAGCGTTGCTCAACCAAGAACTCAGCTAACTATGTAACTCTCGACAATGGTTACATCTATGTAGCTTACGGACAGAGCCGCTTGCAGGTATTCAAGTTGATAGACAAGGTTGTAAACAATGGCAACACGAGCTACAACAAATAAAAAGTGAAAGATTAGTAAAATACATACTAATACAAAACTACGAACACTATAGAATGCAGCTGCATTAGCCTGCAGCTGCGTTCTTCGTGTTTAAACATACAAAACCTTATGAAGCGTATAACACTCTCAAAAACAGCAACTATCCTATCCACAGCCCTACTCCTAGCGGCAGGACAAGACATGATGGCGCAAACTCAATCAAGCAAAAGAAAGAGCTTTAGCCCTAAGATGCTCGTATATGAGAATCTGAAGAACGAAAACGTATTGAGACACTTCAACCAACGCTTCGCACAACTCGACACTCTCATCAAAAACCCAATCTGGGTGAAAGCACCAGTCATCGCACTGGGACTCAATAAACAGCATCACGCTGATATCAACAAGACCGACTCTCTGTTCTGGTCGAAAACTGCACATGAGCACCTAGCGCTCAACAGACACAACGGTCTGGAAGTGACCGGACAGGTTTATGCCCGACCTGACTCGTACTTCGATTCTGATGAAGACGACGCAAAAGAGGTATCAAAATATAAGATGAAGGTTCAAGCCGAACTGGGTTGGAACATTATCAACTCGAAGTTCTACCAAGGCAAGGAGAAAAGAACTAAAATTGCTCTTGCCAATGAACTCGACCGCTTGCAAATAAAAAAGCGCCAAACTGCAGACATCTATGAAAAGGCAGCCGATGAGCTGACCGAACAATATAACTTCTATATCGGTACTGTCATAGCACACAGACTGGACAACCTCGACATCATGAACGAAGCGTACCAGTTTATGCTGGAAAAAGACCGAATCAGCAACGACAAGATGCTGAAAGTGATGAACGAAAAGCTGGAGGCTGAATACGACATCTCCGTGCTCTGCACAGACCGAGATATCAGCAACAAGCCTATCTACCGCATCAAACCAACCAAGATTGTGGTAGACACCACAGCCCTCTGGAACCATCTGAACCAGGAAAGTCTGGATGCACGCATCATGATGGTGAAAGAACAGATTGCTGACAACGACAGCAAGCTGACCAACTATTTAAGCACTACCCGACTCACACCATTTGCAAGATGGTCGAGCTACTGGCAGAGCAACAACAAAATATCGAACAATGCCGACGTGGGCGTAAGATTCACCATTCCTATCTGGAACGAAACGCCACGCAAACGACAGGCACTGGAGACCCAGAAGGAAATCATACGCAGCAGCCGCGGTACCGACGTGAAGGAAATAAAACAGTCGGTAGGCATCCTGCTCAAGAAGATAGACAACCTGAACAAGGCTATAGCCACCGAGGCTTTCCATATAGACCAGACCGGTAAATATATCGAAATGCGGCGGTTTGCCTACCAGAACCAGAAACAGGGATACAACTATCTGATGCGTATGGACGAATATACGGGACTTCTGGAAAGTATGGAGCGTATGTACAAACTGATGCAGAACCGAGCCCTCGCTATCATCAATATCGAGAAAGCCGTGAGCATCTATGACAACAACAACATCTTCAAAGAAATAGAACTTTGAATGTAAGGAAACCAGAATATGAATGAATTCCAATATAATGGCACGCCACAAGAACAGGCGATGGCAGACTTGCTGAAGTCGCAGAGTCACCGCCTTGCCAGACAGCAGATCGTCTTTGCCCTGATCTTCCTGCTGGTTATCGTGCTTGCCGCCTACTATATTGTCACTCGTATGATATGGGCAACCTTCGACGGTTATATAACCCTCGATGAAAACCATATCAGTGCCGTTGACGACATCTATATCCTTAAGGTGAACAAAGAAATAGGTGAAGTGGTGCATAAGGGAGATACGCTCTACTCTTATGTACTGCTAGGTAATATTGTGAACCAATACGACCCGAACATCCTGCCTTCTGCCGTAAAGGAGACTCACGACATGGAGGTACAGGCTAAACTCGCACAGCAGGAGATTCCGGTGCTGCGTACCCGACTTGCCGAACTGAGAAAACAGAAAGCATCTGAAAGTTCAGACATCTACTATGGTCTTACCGACAACACCAAGCGAAATGCACTGGATGCCGAGATTGCCGAGGTAGAAGAAGAACTGAGAAAGCAGGCTAAGAAGGTGGAAATCTACGCACAGGCTAAGAACACCACCTATAACTTCATGAGCCGCAGAGGAGCCGGCACGACAAATGCTGCCATGCCTTACTCCAACACCAGCATCTACAACCCAGGACTGATACACTACTGCTGTGCACCAGCCGATGCCTTCATCTCAAAAATCAATGTGAGCGACAAAACCCTGGTGTTCAAAAGCGAGGAGGTGATGGTTATCCAGCATACTGACTATGCAGACTGCCATCTGGGCGTAATCGCATACGTACCCAACGACATGGTGAAGTATATGGAAAGCCCTGACGATGCAGACATCATCATCAACAAAGACCTGGAACTGCAGGCTAAGTTGCAGATGGTAGGTCTGAGAGTAGAGGAAATACCAAAGCATCTGCAGAGTAACTTCTCGCATGATGCCAACGCAGTGGTTGCCGTATTCACCCTGAACCCGAACCAGAGAGTTCCGGCATGGGTAATGAGCAACAGACTGCCGGTAAGAATAAGAGTGAACAAGATTGGTGCCATGCTCGACCCGAAGCCACTACCGATGTACACCGTCCCAGTGGGCAAGAACGAAAACGTGAAGCGAAGCAACATGATTTCGAGCGACACCAATAATCATCAAGAACAAAAGAAATAAAGAATGATTGGACTTAGAAGAAACAAACGTGGAGATATGGTGCTCACCATCGATAGCTATATAGATATCGACTCGACACCGGACATCCAGCCCGACTACTTCGATTGTATTTACATCAATACGAAGAGTGAGCGTGCGTTCCATGCTATACTGTTTGGAGCCAGTCCAATCTTATCATGGAAATGTAGCTACAAACCGATATTCGTCAATACGGCGGTATCGGGAAAGGAACAGATCATCGACAATATCATCGATGCCTATGTGAGCGACATGAACAATGAGAAGGTATACGAGATTATAGACAAAATCAAGCAGGCAAGACAGAAGTATGGCGTGAAAAACGAAACTGCACGCCCTACACAACCCAACCAGCTCTTTGCCAACATTCTGAGATACCTGCTCTCAAGAGACCAGCGAATCATAGGACACAGACTGCTGGAGAAATCGTCTTTGGGATATATCAACCCAATCTTCGAGCACTATCACAGTATGGGTCTCTTCCATCTCAACGAGATGTTCATGTTCATCGACATTATGGTGGAGTTCGGAGCACTGCGCATTCACCGCTTCCTGCTCAAGGAGCACCTATGCCCTAAGTGCAACCACTCTCACCTGCTCTATACAGAGTGCTGTCCGAAGTGCGGAAGTTCGAACCTGAAGATTCAGAACATCATCCACCACTTCAGCTGCGCCAACGTATCGCCAGAGAGCAGCTACAATGTGGGCGGTATGCTCATCTGTCCGAAGTGTCACAAGAAACTGCGCCACATCGGTGTTGACTATGACAGACCAGCCGTGGTATATACCTGCAACGACTGCGAGAACTCGTTTACCGCGCCTATCACCAAGTCAACCTGCTGCTACTGCCAGAGCACCTATCCGGTAAATGCCCTGGTGCCACGAGACGTTGAGGACTACGAGATAACGGAAGAAGGAATCAGAACACTGACCAGCGGCAACATCATGTTCAACAACATGGCGAACATCTATGATAATTTCATGGAATATTACCTGCTGATAAACCGACTGCGACGCCAGCTGATGGAAACCTACCGCAAGGATGAACTCTCGGTCATGGTAGGCAAGATATGGATTATAGATGAAAACAAGGATACCGTAAAGATAAAGGAAAGCATACAGGGCAAACTCTGTATAATCTTCTCCAATCACAAGGTGTCTTACAACAACAATATCTTCTACGTAACCTCTACCCTCTATGAGCAGGGAGAAACGGTGGAAGAGGCTCAGCAGAAACTGAGCAAGGAGATGTCGATAGCCATCAGAAAGCTGGCCAACTCGATAGAACCGGACGAGATTATCTGCAGCATGCTGGAAACCAAGACGAAGACCATCGCCAACAACTATGAAGAGTTCTTCAACAAACTGCAATATGTGGATATGACTCCCGACGACTACTGCCGCTACTCAGAGGTACCTCTGATGAAGGAAGAAGAGAAAGAGGTGCAGCCGCAGGAAGAGCTGCTTGATATGGAACCGAAGGAAGATGAAAACGACAAGATACAGAAACGCATCGTACTCTACAAGAAACTCGTTGCCATCCTTGTCACCATCGCAGGTATACTCATAATCATGGCTCTCTTGGCGCTCACCGTGCTGAGATAAGCCATCAAGAAGAAAGGGAAAAGCGTATGTTTAGCATAGCAGAACAACTGAACGATTTCTTCGACTGGATCAGCACGCTATCGTTTAGCAGTATCGTGAATACCTACTGGTTCCTCTTCTTCATCGAGATGCCAAGATATTATATCCTGGAATATCTCGTAATCGGAAACCGACTGATGAAGAGAAACCAGTTAGATAAAGAGAAAGAATATGCCAAGTACTTCCTGTACCGCGAGAATCCGCTTATCAGCATCCTCGTACCGGGAAAGAACGAAGGCAAACATATATTCAAAATGGTGAACTCGCTGGCTGAGCAAACCTACCGCAACTACGAAATCATCGTGGTAGACGATGGTAGCGACGACGACACCAAACTGATTTGCAACGACCTCTACCGAGCCGGGTATATCACCCACTACCTGAGGTTGGATACAAGAGGCGGTAAAGCTGCCGCCAGCAACTATGGAGCCCAGATGGCAAGAGGCAAATACATCGTATGTCTGGATGCCGACTCTTCGCTCGACCGTGATGCACTGGAGAAGATTCTACTCCCCTTCTACATCGACGGAATGGTAAAGGGCGTAGGAGGATGTGTGAAAGTGCGCAACTACAAGGAGACCATCTGCTCATCGCTGCAGGCTTTCGAATACCTGAAGCGAATACAGGTGGGACGTATCGTAACCAGCGAACTGGGTATCTACCACATCATCTCGGGAGCATTCGGAGCCTTCGAAAGAAAGACACTGAAGGAAGTGGGATATTGGGACATAGGACCGGGACTGGACGGTGACCTGACACAGAAGATCCGCAAAGCCGGATATAAAGTGAAATTTGCCGAAGATGCCATCTGTATGACCAATGTTCCTACCAAATGGTACAAGCTGTATCATCAGCGCATCAGATGGTCGCGCTCGCTCGTGAGATTCCGTCTACGCAAGCATGCCGACATTCTGTTGCCTACAAAGAACTGGAGTATCCTTAACTGGTTATCCAATATGGAGAGTGTAGTTTTCGACTGCTTCCTCAATTTCCTGTGGTTGTGGTATATCATCAAGCTCGCCATCACGTTTAACACGCACATCATCGAGGTGCTGGCTCTGGGCTACTTT
The DNA here is from genome assembly GCF_025151535.1 of Segatella copri DSM 18205. Classification (NCBI taxonomy): domain Bacteria; kingdom Pseudomonadati; phylum Bacteroidota; class Bacteroidia; order Bacteroidales; family Prevotellaceae; genus Segatella; species Segatella copri. The sequence continues at coordinate 646,037 of NZ_CP102288.1, read as the reverse complement.
ATCAGAGTATGCTTCTCGCAGCTTGCCTTCATCCTGGTGCTGATGGTTTCAGAAAGAAAGAAAGACGTGTGGTTCCTTTACAGATATCTGCCACTGATGTCACCTTATACAGGTTATTTCCTGCGTATCGCCCGTCTGTCGGCTCATCTGCAAGAGCTTTTCTTCCGCCGTTCATACAAGGACGCCTGGAACCCTGAGAAGACTTCACGCTATGCTCAGCTCGAAGGAATCTAAAAGATCCGAGTTACTTGCTGTAACGTACATACAGCAGGGAGCTCCCAATAAAAGAAATAACATTATAAAACATAAACAATATAGTATATGATAAACAAGTCTTTTGAGTTTAAGATTGGAGTAATAGGATTGGGGTATGTAGGTACTCCACTAGCATGCTTATTCTCAAAGAAATACGATACATGGGGTTATGACATCAAAGCTGAGAAGGTAGCCAAGTTAGCCAAAAGCACGATGAAAGACAACAGACCTGTATCCAAAGCTTTGGAACAGGGACTGAAACTGACCAGTAATATTGATGACCTGAAGAAGTGTAACGTGTATATCATCGCTGTACCGACACCGGTGAACAAATCGAACAAACCAGACATCAGCTGCGTGCGCAATGCGACTGCTGAGGTTGGCAAGATTCTGAAAGAAGGTGATATCGTAGTCTACGAGAGTACCGTTTACCCAGGTCTGACAGAAGAGGTCTGTGCCCCATTACTGGCATCTACATCAGGATTGAAGTTGAACCAGAGTTTCTTTGTAGGCTTCTCGCCAGAGCGCATCAACCCGGGCGATACTGTTCATACCATAGAGAACATCGTGAAGGTTACCAGCGGTTCTACACCCGAAGCAGCAGCTATCATCGACAGCCTCTATGCTTCAGTACTTACCCATGGCACCTACAGGGCGAAGAGTATCAAAATAGCAGAGGCATGTAAACTGATGGAGAACTGCCAGAGAGACGTGCAGATAGCCTTCTTCAATGAGATGGAAAAGATTTTCGACAAGATGAACATCAACATCGAAGACGTAACGGCGGCAGCTAGCACAAAATGGAACTTCGTGCCAGCTACTCCAGGACTCGTTGGCGGCCACTGCATCGCAGTAGACCCATACTACCTGATTAACAAGGCACAGGAGGTTGACGTGGTACCATCGCTGCTCTCTACAGCCCGCGAGGTTAACGAGCAGATGGCGGTATGGATGGCAGGAAAGATAAAGAATGCATCTGAAAGCAGAAAATTCAAGGTTCCGGAGACTAACGTGCTGATTCTCGGCTTCTCGTTCAAGCCAGACAGCGATGATATCAGAAACACAAAAGTAGCCGATCTCTATATCAACCTGGTAGGAGCAGGTTACAAAACCACACTCTACGATCCATTGGTAGATGTAAAGGAAGTAAAAGAAGAATATAACATCAAGGTGACAGATGATCCTAAAGTTCTGGAAAAAAAGTATCAGATTGTGGTAATCGGTACTCATCACAAGATGTTCGACAGTATTAATATGAACAATCTAATCACTGATAAAGGATTCATATGCGACATCTACGGCATTCACAAGCCAAGAAACTAGATCTTCAAGATCGGAAAGAACCTATATAATAAACCAGTGAAAAATGGAAAAGAACAAAGTGCTAATCGTCGATGATATTTCAGAAAATATTGAAACTATCTCTGAAATGATAAAGGACTTTGACATCGACGTGAAAACTGCCAATGGCGGAAAAGAAGCCATTGAACTGATTGACTCATTCAAGCCGGACGTGATACTGCTCGACTTGATGATGCCACATGTAAATGGGTGGGACGTAATAGACCATGTACGCTCTAAATACTCGAAAAGTGAAATGGTCATCATCGTGGTTTCCCTGTTAAGCAACAAGGATAATGTGGATGAATGCTACGAGCTTGGAGTAAACGACTACATTACAAAGCCTATCATCAAAGCCCGTCTCACCAGTTCGCTAGACGCTCATCTAAGTAATCTTGCAAGAGGCTAAAGTGCCTCTTGCAAGATGGCTTCTGCATGAGCTATGCGATCACTAGTAGGAGGATCTATGCCTTCCAGCGGGTAGGCAATACCTAGTTTCTCATACTTGTAGATACCCATCGTATGATAAGGTAAGACATCTATACGCTCAATATTAGAGAGTGTAGAGAGGAAATCGCGCAACTGATAGAGGTATACATCCTTGTCGGTAATACCTGGAATCAGGACGTGACGAATCCATACTGGTTTGTGTATCTCGCTTAAATAACGTGCACAATCCAGTATGTTTACATTAGAATGGCGGGTGAGTTTACGATGCTCTTCATCGTTGATATGCTTGATATCAAGAAGAACAGTATCAGTAACGGTCATCAGACGCTCGAATTTATCGAAGAAAGCACCCTCTTTTCGGAAGGGTTGCGCTGATGTATCAAGACAAGTATTGATGCCACGCTGATGGGCTTTCTCGAAAAGTTCGATGAGAAAGTCTATCTGCATCAGGGCTTCTCCACCACTTACAGTAATACCGCCTTTGTCACCCCAATAACTCTTGAATCGCTCTGCCTTATCCAGCAGGTCATCGGCACTCCATTCCTCTCCCACTCCCGTCTTCCAGGAATCCGGGTTATGGCAGAACTGGCAGCGCATCGGACACCCCTGCAGGAAAATCAAAAATCGGATGCCTGGTCCATCTACAGAACCAAAGCTCTCTATGCTGTGAACAAAACCCTTATGCATTCTTTCGAAGATCATATATTCCCCACAATGCAAAAAGACTCATAAATAAGGCTATAACACCTAAAAAAAGAAATACACCCATATTATTTTATCGTTTTAGAAATGATTAAAAACAAGAAGCCCAAAAAGGTAAAGAATAAGACTATAAGAACTCCTAACATATAAAGAGTTACTTTATCAATATCTTCCTTCATGATGCTCGCCAGAAGAACACCACCAATAACTAACTTAGCAATGTCCAAACAGAACTTACTCGCTTCAGCAAATAAAGTCCTTTTCCCATCTTTTGATAAATTCATACTGCAAAATTAGTAAAATAATCAATATCTTACTCTATTTTACAGTTAAATAAGCTAAAATGCCCGCTAAATATCCTCGGAAAGAAAATCTAGCGGGCAATCTATATGTTACAAAGAGACAAGAGAATTCTTCACTCTTCATTCTTCACTTCCTTAGAGTCTCTCGTGAGCCTGACGAGCGATTACGTCGAGCTGCTGCTCACGTGTCAAGTCGATGAACTTAACAGCGTAACCACTTACACGGATGGTGAAGTTCTGGTACTCTTCCTTCTCTGGGTGCTCCATAGCATCCTTGAGCTTGTCGATACCGAATACGTTCACGTTCAAGTGGTGAGAACCCTGGTTGAAGTAACCGTCCAATACACCTACCAATGTCTGGGCACGCTCCTCATCGTTATGTCCCAGAGCACCCGGACTGATGGTCTGAGTATTAGAGATACCATCGAGGGCATACTCGTATGGCAACTTAGCTACTGAGTTCAATGAAGCCAAAAGACCGTTCTTCTCTGCACCGTAAGATGGGTTAGCACCTGGAGCCAAAGGAGCACCGGCTGGACGACCATCAGGCATGTTGCTGGTGTACTTACCGTATACTACATTTGATGTGATAGTCAGGATAGATGTAGTAGGCTCTGAATTGCGGTATGTATGATGCTTCTTGATCATGTTCATGAAGGTCTTGAGCAACCATACTGCAATCTCATCAGCACGCTCATCATCGTTACCGTAACGTGGGAAGTCGCCCTCGGTCTTGAAGCTGAGAGGGAAACCAGTCTCATCACGGATGATGTTAACCTTGGCATACTTGATAGCTGAGATAGAGTCAACCACGTGGCTGAAACCAGCGATACCAGTAGCGAAAGTACGACGAACATCTGTATCGATGAGCGCCAACTCTGCTGCCTCGTAGAAGTACTTATCGTGCATGTAGTGGATGAGGTTCAATGTCTTCACATAAACGCCAGCCAACCAGTCCATCATATCCATGAAACGTGGCATGAACTCCTCGTATGTCAATACATCACCCTCAACGGCGCGATACTTAGGACCGCACTGCTCGCGTGTCTTTGAATCAACACCGCCAGATACAGCGTAGGTCAAGCACTTAGCCAAGTTGGCACGTGCACCGAAGAACTGCATCTCCTTACCTGTCTGTGTAGCAGATACACAGCAGCAGATGCTATAGTCGTCACCCCAAACTGGGCGCATTACGTCATCGTTCTCATACTGGATAGAGCTTGTCTTTACAGAGATGAGAGAAGCGTAGTGCTTGAATGCCTTTGGTAAGCGAGAGCTATAGAGTACAGTCAAGTTTGGCTCTGGTGAAGGACCCATGTTCTCCAATGTGTGGAGGAAACGGAAGTCGTTCTTGGTAACCATTGAGCGGCCATCCTGACCCATACCAGCTACTTCGAGAGTAGCCCAAACTGGGTCGCCTGTGAAGAGCTCATTGTAAGAAGGGATACGGGCGAACTTAACCATACGGAACTTCATGACCAAGTGGTCGATGAGTTCCTGAGCCTCATCCTCGGTAAGAGTACCCTCGTTCAAGTCGCGCTGGATATAGATGTCGAGGAATGTAGAGATACGACCTACAGACATCGCAGCACCATTCTGAGTCTTTACAGCTCCGAGGTAACCGAAGTACAACCACTGAACAGCCTCACGAGCGTTCTTAGCAGGCTGAGAGATGTCGTAACCATACAACTGAGCCATCTCCTTCAAGCCCTTGAGCGCCTTAATCTGCATAGCAACCTCTTCACGGAGACGGATAACGTCGTCGATCATCTCACGGTCGCCCATGTTAGCGAGGTCGTTCTTCTTCTCCTCGATGAGGAAGTCGATACCATAGAGAGCCACACGACGGTAGTCACCTACGATACGTCCACGACCGTATGTATCAGGAAGACCAGTAAGAATGTGGTTATGACGCACGAGTTTCATCTCTGGAGTATAAGCATCGAATACGCCATCATTATGAGTTTTGCAATACTTGTGGAAGATTTCGTGGAGCTTCTCAGATGGCTGATAGCCATATGTTGTACAAGCCTGCTCCGCCATCTTGATACCACCGTAAGGCATGAAGGCACGCTTCAGAGGTTTATCAGTCTGCAGACCTACCACTTTCTCCAAATCCTTTGTACCTTCACCGATATAAGCAGCACCATAAGCTGTCAATCCTGAAACGATTTCTGTTTCCATATCAAGCACACCACCCTTGGCGCGCTCCTCCTTCTGGAGTTCCTTCAACATACCCCAAAGGGTGTTAGTTGCTTGAGTTGGTTCTGCAAGGAACGACTCATCGCCGTCATAACAAGTGTAGTTGTTCTGAATGAAATCACGAAGATTCACTTCACTCTGCCACATGTTTCCTTTGAAACCTCTCCATTCTGTTTTCATCATTTTAATACTTTTTTATAAAGTTAATAATTATATATTTTGCACACACTATCTATTTTGAGTTGGTTTTACACCTATTATATATAGTAAAATAAAAAAGCCCGAACACGTTTGTGCCCGGGTTTTTAAGCACCTTTATCTGAAGGTGCGTATATCATGATGTTCTCGTTCTTTCCGACAGCATCTGTTTTTCCTATATTTCCTAAGTTAATTCCCACTATTAATTTCATGTCTTTTAAATTCTATTATTTGTAATAGCCTTGCAACAGTTTTGCAATGCGGGTGCAAAGTTACAACAATAAAATGAGAAAAGAGAAGAAAACCGAAACTTTCTTCTCTTTTCTATGAAAAATCATCATTTATGAGTATCATTCTACTGATTCTCAAAAAAATGATTGAGATTTTCGATGAATAATCCGAAACACTTGTCATGAATCTGACGTGTCATGGTAACAGGGTTCTCCGCATTCAGGATGGTACCGCTCATTGCCACACCGATGCCCAATTCTGCAAGCGGATCTATATCGTCTGGAGTCAAACCTCCGATGGCTACCATAGGCAGAGAGATTTTATTCTCCCTCATCTGCTCAATAATCTGGCGATAACCTTCTATACCCAATACCGGAGAGAGTTTCTCCTTGGTAGTAGTATAGCGGAACGGACCGCAACCGATATAGTCAGCCCCCTGTTCATGCAAACGACGAATATCATCAAATGTATTGGCTGTTCCCCCGATAATGAATTCATCACCCAGGAACTTACGGGCCTCATCAACCGGCATATCATTCTTTCCCAGATGTACACCATCTATCTGTAACTTCTTCACCAGTTCTACACGGTCGTCGAGGATAAAGGTTGCACCGGCACCCTCACAAGCCAACTTCAACTTACGGGCTATAGGCTCAACCTCTTCATCGGTAGCCCCCTTCATGCGAAGCTGAACCCAATCACATCCTCCGATAAGTGCCAGATAGGCTCCTTCGAGATAAGAGAAGCGCTCGTTCTGATGCGTGATAAACTGAAAGCTCGTCTGAAAATGAGCTAATGCTAAAGACTTGTTCATACGTACTATAAAATATAAATTCGCTTGCAAAGGTACTACATTCACACGACAAAATCCTACAATTTACCTTTTTTAAACTTCGTCATTTGGAAATGGGGAAAGTCTTCCTTTTTTTTATTTTGTTTTTTTATACTTTCTTATTTTAATATATGAATACTTTTCCGTACCTTTGCACTCAAAATACAAAACATTACTTTTTATGTTGACAGATATTGAAATAGCTAAATCAGTAAAATTGCGCCCTATCAATGAAGTGGCAGCAGAACTTGGAATCCATGAAGACCAAGTGGAAAACTACGGCCGTTACATCGCTAAGATTACTACGGACAAGATTGACACCAACAAGTTTAAGAATCACCATCTCATCCTTGTTACAGCTATCAGCCCTACAAAGGCTGGTAATGGTAAGACTACGGTATCTGTAGGTCTCGCCCTGGGTATGCAGAAGATTGGCAAGAAGGCTGTAGTAGCTCTTCGTGAACCATCTCTGGGTCCTTGCTTCGGCATGAAGGGTGGTGCTGCAGGTGGCGGTTACGCCCAGGTTTTGCCTATGGATAAGATTAATCTCCATTTCACCGGCGATTTCCATGCCATTACAGAGGCCAACAACATGATCTCTGCCCTTCTGGACAATTACCGTTTCCAGCACGAAGCAGAGGGTTTCAAGTTGAAGAAGATTCTCTGGCGTCGCGTCATGGATGTGAACGATAGAGGTTTGCGCCGCATTATCACCGGTATAGGAGATAAGAACGGCATCGAGACTGAGTCTGGTTTCGATATTACGCCAGCTTCTGAGATTATGGCTATCATGTGTTTCGCAACAAGCATCGATGATCTTCGTCGCCGTATCGATAATATCCTCCTGGGCATCACCGAGGACGACAAGCCATTTACCGTAAAGGATATGGGTGTAGGTGGCAGTATCGTAGCTCTCCTTCTCGATGCTTTGAAGCCAAATCTGGTTCAGACAACAGAGGGTACACCGGCATTTGTTCATTGCGGTCCTTTTGCCAACATTGCTCATGGCTGCAATTCCGTCATGGCTACAGCTGCTGCTCTTGAGTATGGCGACTATGCCATTACAGAGGCAGGATTCGGTGCAGATCTCGGTGCAGAGAAATTCTATGACATCAAATGCCGCAAGACAGGTTTGCAACCAGACCTCACTGTTCTCGTTGTTACCCTCCAGGCGTTGAAGATGCATGGTGGTGTAGCTCAGGAAGATATCAAGAAGCCAAACATCGCAGGAATGGAAGCCGGTTACTGGAACCTCGACAAGCACGTAAAGAACCTGCAGAGCTTTGGTCAGACTGTAGTGATTGCATTCAATAAGTTTGCAACCGATACAGATGAAGAAATTGAAGTATTGCGCAAGCATTGCGAGGAGATGGGTTGCGGTTTCGCCGTAAACAGCGCCTTTGCCGAAGGCGGAAACGGTGCCATTGAACTTGCCAACCTCGTAGTGAAGACCATTGATGAGCGTCCGTCAGCCCCTCTCTATTTTGCTTACGATGATAACGATAGCGTTGAGGAGAAGATAGAAAAGGTTGCATTCAATCTTTACGGAGCAGGCAGCGTGACTTTGAGCGATTCTGCCAAGGCGATGATTGAAGAGATCAAGAAGCTGGGTGCTGAAAAGTTCCCTATCTGTATTGCCAAGACTCAGTACAGTTTCTCTACCGATGCCAAGGCATATGGTCCTACAGAAGGTTTCGAGCTCCACGTTCGCGACATCACCGTAAATATGGGTGCAGAGATGATTGTAGTCATCGCTGGTCCTATCATGCGTATGCCGGGCTTACCAAAGAGCCCACAGGCTGAGCGCATTGATGTAGTAAACGGTGAGATTACAGGACTTTCATAAATAAGCATCTAGCCTAGAATATAGAAAAGGCACGGATTACACAGATTACACGGATTTATCATGAGCGTCATAAATCCGTGTAATCTGTGTAATCCGTGCCTAAAATATCACAGGGCAGAAAAAACACTTTATCTCATACTGAATTCGCAACCACAATATAACTGATTATAGAATTCATTGATTCTCAAGAGTTCACCTCGGCGATTCTGCAAACCGCCCTTCCGCCAATTCATATCCCACCATTCTACATCAGGATAAGCCTCAACGGCAAGATGACCGGCAGTATCTATCTGCCTGATATTCTTCCAGCGCGAAGATGCCAACGTGGTAGTAAGAAGGTGAAATCCATGCTCCTGCGCATACTTGGCTGCATGAGAGAGGCGGAACTGAAAGCAGACAGAACAACGGCTGCCACGCTCGGGCTCATCCTCTAAACCCCTAATAACAGAAAGCCACTCCTGATGATCATACTCATCCTCTACATAAGGTACATTCTGGGCTTCCAGAAATCGTTTCAGTTCATGTTTACGGACATCATACTCCTGCTGAGGATAGATATTACTGTTACTGAAATATACTGTAGGCTTCATGCCATTACGAAGCATACATTCTACGATAGCCGCCGAACAAGGTGCACAACAGGCATGCAACAAGACAGCCTGACCTTCAGCCTTGCTTCCATCCGGGAGAGTAAGTTTTACATATTTATATTGTTCTTCTACAGGAATCTTCATTGTTTTCAATGTTAAATGTAAAATTAAAATGTGAACAGCTACTTCTGATGTGAAGTATTTTCGCCTTGCTTCAAAAAAACAAATGGAGTACAATCTCACGACACCCCCCATTTGCCCAAATATATGCGAAAACTAGTGCAAAGGTACAATATTTATTCGAACCACCAAATTTTTAACACGTTTTTTTCATCACAATGGTTCAAACAGCTAACATTTAACTGTATTTTAACACTTAAACACCAGTTTCGTTATCATAAAGAACTATAAATCACGTTTCAGCGTGATAACTGTCAGTTCAGGCCATGCGCCTAGGCGGAAAGGGAAAGAACCACCAATACCCGATGATACATAGAGCATCTGCTCACCAATGCGGTAAGCTCCGCCCCACTCTTTGAAAGCCATGCGGGCAGGCGTCCATTTACTTATTTTCAATTGTCCGGCATGCGTATGTCCCGCCAGAGTAAGTTGTATCTTCTTACCAACTACTTCTCTGCGCCAATGGTGAGGATCATGACTCAAGAGGATTTTAAACATATCAGGATTCAACCCCTTCATCGCTTTCTTCAGATTACTGCGATTGGTGAAAGGAGGCTGACCGGGATTCTCTACGCCTATTACAGCGATAGATGCCATACCATGACTCACCACATGATGTTCGTTCATCAGCTGATGCCACCCCAGACTTTCCTGATAACCATAGAGCATACGGCGGTTTCTCTTCAAAGCGCCAATAGAATGATTGTTGCCATATTCACAATAATCATGATTTCCCCAGATAGAATAGATGCCATCTGACGCATGAAGTTGCCCCAGCGTATCCAGATAAGGCTCCACTTCGCTGGCTTGGTTATTGACCAGATCGCCCGTAAAGAGAATCATATCGGGTTCTTCATTGTTGGTCGCATCCACCACCTTCTGCACGAAATCATTGCCGGGAGGAAACGAACCGAGATGAAAGTCGGTAATCTGTACCAGACGGTAACCATCAAAATAAGGTGGCAAATCGGGCGAGGTAAAGGTGATGTGTTTCAGTTCCAACCGCTTCCAACCCTCTATAAAGCCGAAGGCAAACCACCCCATTACACCCAAAGCAGGAATCAGAGCAAAGAACCAAGGAAGAAATGCATCGAACAGGATGAAGACAACCTTAGGGAATGCCGAGAAAAGTATGGTAGTAAAGAGTACACGGACTGACAACTTATGGAAGAACCCCAACTGCAACCCCACTTCGGCAAGAACAAGTAACAACGAGGGAACCCACCATAAGATGGCTAGCAGCAAAGGCCACTCACTCACCCCGATATGCCAAAGCCAGAAGTCGGGCAGGAATGCCAGAACCGACATGACTACTATATAGAATATGGATCTTAATACCTTTTTTAATACCTTCTTCATTGTTTTTCTTTATAACTGGCTACAAAGGTACGATAATTCATAGACAATACAAAATAAATTTAAATATATTTTCAATGTTTTGTTATTTGAGGAGATTGCATTATCTTTGCACATAGAAAAATTAAATAAAATGGCACGACGACTAAGAAAAAAACGCATAGCAATCATATTGCTTACCTTTACGGCAATCGTAGGATGGACTACACACAGCTGTGTATCTCGCTGTACATCAGCATCAGACAAGAACAAGGCGGCAGATTCGCTCCCTAAGGTTCATATCAACGATTCCATCTCAAATGCCCTGACAGAGGGGAAGGAATATCATGAGATGGACTCGGTAATAGAAAGGTATCTCAAGAGATGGGAAATCAATGGAGCCCAACTCGTCGTCACCCGCAACGACTCGCTACTATATGCCCGCGGATTCGGAATGGCGGATAAGGAGCGAGGCATCAGAATGGAGCCTAACATGCTGATGCGCTTTGCCTCCGTATCGAAACTGATTACAGCCGTAGGTATCATGAAGTTGCAGGAGATGAAGAAACTCAAGCTGAACGAGAAGGTGTTTGGCGAAAAGGGAATCCTGCGCGATACCGTTTACAACAACAGTATCAAGGACCAGCGATATTACGACATCACCGTAGAACAGTTGCTGCGCCATCAGGCAGGTTTCAACAATTATGCCGGCGACCCGGTATCTTCCACCCGCTACATCATGATGCAGAACCATCTCAAAACGCCACCTGATCACCCTACCCTGCTCAAGATTCTCTTGAAGCGCCACTTGGGTTATACTCCTGGCGAAGGCAAATGCTACAGTAATCTGGGCTACATGATTCTCTCCATGATTATAGAAAAGAAGAGCGGAATGAAATATGAAAACTTCATGCAGAAGTATGTGCTCCACCCAGCCGGCTGCTACGACATGCACATTGCCGGCACTTACCTAAAGGACCGCCGCCCCAACGAGACGAAGTACTACATGCACCAGGGCAGCATCCCTGTGTATGAATACAACAACAGTGGACGACTGGTAGAGAAATGCTATGGAGATACCGACCTTCCCCGCCTGTCGGGTGCAGGAGCCTGGTGTGGCTCGGCAGCCGAGCTGAGCCGTTTCATAGCCAGCATCGATGGTTTGCCACATGTCAAGGATATCCTCAGCAAGAAGAGTATCGAGTTTATGACGCGCGAGCAGGCTGACCACCAATACTCTATCGGTTGGAACTATACACCAAAGAGCAGCAAACCATGGATTCGTACCGGTTCGCTGGCTGGCACATCAGCCATCGTCTTGAAATATCCAGATAACCAATGCTGGATTCTCATCACGAACACATCCACCTGGAAGGGCCATGGTTTCTCTAACGATACAATGGCTTTCTTCGAGAAACTGAGAAAGAAATATATGGCAAACATGCCAAAGAAAGACTTGTTCTTATAAAACCAAAAAGAGGGTGAATCATTAACTTATGATTCACCCTCTTTTTACATTAATGATATGTTGTCTGAAAAGATAATATATGTTGTTAGAAAATATAACATAAGTTTTTGAGATAGTTAGTATCTCCGGTCGCACAACAGCTGTTGTGCGCTTGCATAACAGCTGATATGCGCATGCACAACACCTGTTGTGCAAGCGTTAGTCAACTGTTATGCGCCAACCATTATCTAAACTTTCTACATACCCTTTGATTGTTTATACAAAATCTTTGTTAAACTCGATTCGTATATACCTTAGAATGTATACTTCAAACCAACCTGGCCACGCCAGCGGCTGTAGTAATCGCTATAGCTCTTGTAAGCGTAAGCACCGGTAAACTGGTAAAAACCACCACCCAGGGTGACACCCATGTTGTACTGAGTCTGCTCCTGATACTTAGGCGCATAACCCGTTCCATCCAGATAAGGATACTTGATACCGATGAGGTCCTGGTTGTAGCCATAGTAATAGGCAGAACCGTGGAACTTGTTGGTACCGCTCTTGGTGATGGCATTGATGGCACCACCTGTGAAACCGCTCTGTCACACATCGAAAGGAGCTACAGATACCTGAATCTGCTCGATGGTCTCCATAGATACAGGCTGAGCACCCGCCTGACCGCCGTTATTACCGCTGGAAGCCAGACCGAACACGTCGTTGTTAGCCGCACCATCAATCATGAAGTTGTTGTATCTGCGTTAAGCAAATAACGCAGATTTCTTTTAATTTGTTATTTATAGCGAGGGGTTGCTTATAGTTTTTTTCGGGGCTAAAAGCGGGGGACTCACCTTTTATGACAGGCGATGGAATCGCCTGAAACGGAGGCTAGGCACTCTTACTCCTTGCGCTGCCAGATGCTCATCACCTTGCGACGGATGGCTACGATGTTCAGGATAGAAACAATCAGGAACAGGAGCAGACCTAGAGCGATGGCTGGAAGCATGGTGCCCTCATCGATATCAGGGAAGAGGGTTTCGATGAAGCCCATGTAGTAATCGCGGAGGAAGAAGAGGATGATCCACGCGATGATGAGTACCACGATGTTAAGCGCAATGGTGAGCACCTGATATGGCTTTGCTACATTGTTCGGACTGTAACCTATCAGAAGAAGATTCTCCAACTTAGAAGAATTCTTCTGAACCAGCAGATAGATGCTGAGCATCAGAATGTAGAAGCTCAAAACGGAGATAACCAAACCGATAATCATCACCATCGATACCATCATGCGAAGGAAATAGGTAGTCTTCTCTGCATCCAGCTTGTCTGTCTCTACCTCATAACCATTATCATCCAGGTATTTGGTGATGTTCTCGTCTCCCGGATTGCCTACCTCTACGATGAGGCGGTTAGGATCGCTCTTCTGGTTTGGAGCGAATTCCTGGTTGCTCCAGTCCATGAATGCCTGTGGAACGAGGATGGTGTTGAGTCGCGAAGAGAAACCGATTACCTTTCCCTTAAACTGCTCTTTCTTGCCACCAGCCTGAATCTGGATATTGAAATCGATCATGCCCATCAGTCCATCGCTGATTTTAGGGAGCGAATGACTCTGGGCGAAACCGAAGTTATACATATTAATATAGGTACGCGGGAGGATGATTGGCACCTCCTGAGTTCCCGGCGTATATTTCCAGTCCTTGAGTGGCACATCAACAAAACCGTCAGGCACACTCTCGAAGAAGAGTTCGCTGTTCAGAACGTTCACGCCGTTTACACCCATCTGTGCATCTACCTTATATTCAGTAGAGGTGAATTTTCCTATCTTCTTTACAAACTTCTGGTCGCCGATTTCATCGATTTCAGAACCCGAGAAGGTATTGGAACGGCCGCTGATGGTATTTCCCATACCTATCTTCTTGCTCATGATGAGGTAGTCGGCTTTCATGAAACTGTCTTCCTGAGTAAAGACAGGCAGCACGTCTTTATAAAACTGAAAGCCGAAAAGAACGATGAGCATACCGAAGAGATTGGCGAAGGCAAAGCCCGCAAACTGAGGTATGCTGATATGCTGACGCAATAATTTCCAAACGAGATTCATTTTAAATTTCGAATTTATAATTTATAATTTTCAGTTTATGGCAAACTTGCTATTAACTATAAACTGTCAACTATTAACTTTACTAAAGTTTAAACACGTGCTCGTAGGGCAAGTCCATGTGCTTACCGATACTGGTTACGATGACGCCAGCCCCCTGCTCCTTCGCTTCGGTCATCATGATATCTGCCATGATGCGCGAATTGTTGTCGTCTAGGTGACTGATAGGCTCATCAGCCAGAATGAAGTCAAAAGGCTGACAGAGCGCACGCATCATTGCCACACGCTGCTGCTGTCCGAACGACATTCTGCCGATTTGGGCATCTACCTTATCAGCAATACCGAGCATATCAAACCATTTAAGAATCTGCTCACGCGTCTTGAATCCGGTTATTTTGTTCTTAATTTCTACATTCTCCAGGGCAGTAAGCTCAGGGAAGAGACGGAGTTCCTGAAAGAGATGGCTGATGTGCTTTTTGCGCATCTCTACCCAGTCTTTCACCTTGTAGTTGGCGGTAACATCATTATCGAACATCACGCTTCCGCTGTAGTCGTGACGATAGCCGAGCACATAGCTGCAGAAAGTACTCTTTCCGCTGCCACTCTCTGCCTCGATAAGATAAAGATGACCTTTCTCGAAGGTAACATCCTGCTTCCATATCTCCGAATCCAGGTCGTTGCGCTGAGCAAAAACCTGTGGGAGAACGGAATGAAGCTGAATCTTTTCCACTTTTTTTATATTTAATGTTTAATCTTTTACCTTTAATATTAGGACTTTTTGGGGACTAGCGATAGAATCGCTAGGAACGGGGGCGCAGAGAGAGAGGGAGGGGGGTAAGGTTCTTTTTACCTTTTTACCCTTTTACCTTTTTACCCTTTTACCTTTAAAGTATAGACCACCGAAGTAAGATTTCCGAAGACAGGGGTGAGCAGACCGGTTACGGTAGAGATGGCATCATCCTTGCCCGAGCCGTCACTATCAGAACTCTTGGCGAGATTGATGACCATTGCCAGTTTCTGACCGACGATGAGTTTCTGAATCTTTGCATCTATCGGATGATTACTTGGTTTCACGGCATATTGCGCCATCAGCTGGTCGCTGCCGCTAAAGAACTGCTTGTCATCCGTCACACCGAAATAGAACGAAGTCTTGCCATCGGTATAGAAGTAAGCATTCTTGCCCCAATTGGCAATCTTCGCACCAGCCGGACATGAAGTCTTCCAATAATCAACATCGCCCAACCACTTGGCATGCGACAGTTTAGCAGCCATCGTCATCTGCATGTTGTTATCCGTAAGCGAAGGCAACACGATAGCCATATCCCCATCCACACTACGGATGATATTATCCATATCGATAGCCTGGTTGATACCCATCAGTAGGGTCTGAAGGCTGCGGTTGCTCTGCATCATCGGCAGGAACTGATCGCCCTTTACGTTCATGAAGATACCCGCCAGGGCATCAGCAGGCATCGACTTAACGTAGCTGCCTTTAATCGGACGATAGGTTTGAGCCGCCTTCTTCAGAGCCTCATCTATTTCTTTATTAAAGGAGAAGGTTTCTCCCTTCACCTGCAGAATACCGTCTTTCACGTCCATCTCAGCAGCAATCACTACCTGCGAAGGGTCGGTATCTTTAGGAGTACCAAGGGTAAATGGAGCTACGAACTTCTCCGGCAGCGCCTGAGCCTGAGCCACCATAGCCATAGGCGAAGTGATGGTTTCCAGACGTTCAAACATAGGCGATGCGGTAATACCTTCGTCCTCATCAGCCTTCAGATATTTCACCATCTGCTGCTGGAGCTGGGCCTGCGCATCGGCTACAACTGGTCCCATAACGAGGAGTGCCTGATCAGAAAAGCCGACCAGCCACGAATTTTTCAATACAGAGAAATGAAAGCCTTTGCGCTCCTTCACCTCTGTAGCGATATGCTGTTTGGCAAGCGAAGCAAGCCAGTCTTCCACATCGCCCTCATCGCTCACCTTGGCACAAAGTCCGAGGTTGCCATCAGCACTCTCAAAGAGAAAAATCTTCTCTGAGATGTCGATGCCACACTTCGATGCATCCTCAACGTGCAGCAGAGACTTGAGCATTCCCACCTTGTCTTCATCGCTTTTGCCGGATGCCATCTGCTGCATGTCAACAGAGATGAGCGCAGTACTTTTCTTTGGAATGGCATTGAGATAGTCAGTGCCCGAGCATGAACTCAGCAATCCCAATACGACAGCCAAGCACATGAACATCAAACTCTTATACAATCTTTTCATCACACTAGTAAATATTATAAAGCTCTTGCCAGATGGCACATGTTGACAGCCACCAATCCTGCTGTTTCCGTACGGAGGCGACTGGTGCCAAGCGAAACACTCTCATATCCGTTTTCCAGGGCCAGTCTCACCTCATCGATAGAGAAATCGCCCTCAGGTCCTACCAGCACGGTGATGTCATCAGTACCCTCCTGGGCTGCTCCGGCAGAATCATCAGCTGGACATGACTTGGAAATCTCGGCAAAAAAGTCTTTCTTTTCTATCTCCTCATAACAATGGCAGATAAACTTTCTGCCATTGCGGGGAGCCGTAATAAAATCTTTAAAGTTCTGCAGTTCGTTGACTACAGGTTTCCAGGCCTTGTGGCTCTGCTTGACGGCAGAAACCACAATTTTGTCTATGCGGTCTATGCGGATGACCTTGCGTTCAGAGAACTTGCAGTTGAGGAAAGAGATTTCATCGAAGCCGATTTCCGTAGCCTTCTCTGCCATCCATTCAATGCGGTCCATCATCTTTGTCGGGGCGATGGCCAGGTGAATATGTCCGCGCCAGGCAGGCTGCTGCGGCATAACCTCCTTCACCTCATAGATGCACCGTTTGTTGGTAGCCAGCGAAACTTCTGCACGGTAGAACACCCCCTTGCCATCCATCAGGAACAATTCGTCCCCCGTCTGGATACGCAAAACCCTGAGTGCATGAGTAGCCTCCTCCTGAGGCAGTTCTGTCTGTGTAGCCGCATCTGGCACATAGAAAAATCTAACTTCTTTCATTTCCTCTTATTGTTACTTTTTCTTCTTAATTTTCTGTTATTCCGTAAGAATATCCTTTAATTATTCACTTTTTTTGCCTTTGCGGCGCTCTATCTCATCACGAATGGCTGAGGCTGTTTCGTAATCTTCTTCATTAATGGCACTATCCAATGCTTTTTCGAGCATCTGGTCTGGCAAAGCCGAAATAGGTACCGCACAAGAAGTCGAACTCATATCATTTTTATTAAAAGGAGTAGAAATTTCCTTTATAACCAGCTCTGTTGTATACATTTCTATATCCGCAGCCACAGACAACAACACAGCCTGGTCAGTCTTGATGCTCATACGTTCATTTGTGATTTTGTTCACAAGAGTAGCAAATACTCCCCTCTCTGGCGTAGCATCGAATTCGAGATAGAAATCGTCTACATTGAGCCTGTCAAATAGTGTCCAAAGTACAGAGATCACATCATTTTTAAAATCAGAAGTTTTCGAATTACATGCCTTCAGCTGCTCTGCTACATATTCATTAGTCATAATAGACAAAGCTCTTTTTTCGGATTCGTCTACCAAACTAATAATACATGTCCCGAAAGCTTCCGGAATGCCAAAGCAGGCAGCGAGTTTAAGTTTGTACAACATCATTATGTACCCTTTCTTTATTTAAATTTATTTATTTATATTCTTACGTAACATTCTGTTTTTACTCTCGCGTTGAGTATGACCTTTTTCTTCCTTATTTCTGTTCTTTCTTCGGACGGAAAAGGACAGCAAAGGCTACAGCTACCACGAGCGCATAACCGGCAAAGATGAACCAGCAGGTTTTCCAGTCACCCATCAGGTAGCCATCATCTGTCCAGTGGCAGTAATGGTTGATGAGCATACCTGCGAGAATGGTTCCGATAGATGCTCCCAGACCGTTGGTCATCAGCATGAACAGACCCTGAGCCGATGCTCTTACCTTCACATCACATTTCTGGTCTACAAACAGACCGCCCGACACATTGAAGAAGTCGAAGGCTACACCGTAAACGATGCATGAGAGGATGAAGAAGGTAACACCCGGGAATGCAGGATTGCCCAATCCGAAGAAACCGAATCGCAAAACCCATGCCATCATGGCGATGAGCATCACAACCTTGATTCCATAACGCTTCAGGAAGAACGGAATGAGAAGGATGCAGAGCGCCTCGGCCACCTGAGAGATGGATACCAGGAGCGTAGCATTGTTAGCTGCAAAAGTATCGAGCATCGCAGGATCGCCCTTGAAACTGGTAATGAACGGAGTGGCATAGCCATTGGTTACCTGCAGACTCATACCGAGCATGCAAGAGAAGATGAAGAACATCGCCATCTCGCGGCTCTTGAAGAGTTTGAAGGCATCGAAACCCCATGTCTCTACCCAGCTCTTTGTCTCTTTCTTCACGATAGGACAGGCTGGCAATGAGAAGCAATAGAGGAAGAGAAGAATGCTGAGCACACCCGATACCAGGAACTGATAATGGGTATACTGGAACTTATGGGCGTTCTCGCTCAACAGGAACGAGAATGAACCGTTGTCCCAGGTAGCACAGTTCACAATCCACATCGTGAGGATGAAGCCCACGGTTCCGAACACACGGATTGGCGGAAAAGCCTTCACGGTGTCGAGCCCGTTGCTCTTCAATATACTGAATGCCGAAGTATTTGACAATGCCAATGTAGGCATATAGAAAGCCACGCTGAAGGTGTAAACGGCAATAAACATTGCCTCATTAGGAGTCTGACTAGCCTGACCCATACCGAACAGACCTATCATGGCTGCTCCTGCCAAAAGGTGACAATAGCCCAAAAGACGTTGCGGCTGGATATACTTATCTGCCACAATACCCATCAATGTAGGCATAAAAATAGATACGATTCCCTGGATGGTATAGAACCAGGAAATCTCGGCACCCATCCCAGCCTTGCCGAGATAGTTGCCCATAGACGTGAGATAAGCTCCCCAAACTGCAAACTCCAGAAAGTTCATCACCGCTAAGCGTACTTTCAGATTCATAGTTTAATGTCTTTTTATTATAAAATATTAGCTGCAAAGATACAAATTTTCGGGTAAAAAGCACACGATTTTGAAGATTATCCGCATGAAAGCTAGCATATTTAACAAATTATGTGTATTTTTGCAGCCGATTTCAACAGATATAAGAGAAAAATAATATAGAAGCAACTGATATGTTAGTAAAATTTTTCCTCACGTGCAATAAAATCGGGGCTTTCACGCTAGGTGGAGGCTACGCCATGATACCGATCATGGAACAGGAATTTGTAGACAAGAACCAGTGGATGAACAAACAGGAATTCATGGATATCATGGTAGTGGCTCAGACCACTCCGGGCATCTTCGCCATCGACATGGCGAGTCATATCGGCTATAAGCTGAAGGGAGTCTGGGGAGGCATTGTGGGTGCCATTGGCATAGCCCTTCCTTCTATCATCGCCATTCTCATCATCGCCATGTTCTTCCAGCATTTCAAGGACAATTATTGGGTGGGTAAGTTCTTCATGGGTGTGCGCCCTGCCGTGGTAGCGCTCATTGCTGCGCCTTGCTTCAAGATGGCAAAGACGGCAAACATCAACCGCTACAACATCTGGATTCCCGTTGTTAGCTGTCTGCTGATTGCAGCTTTCGGTATCTCCCCTATCTACATCATCATCGCAGCCGGTGTGCTGGGATGGCTTTATGGAAAGGTAAAAAAGTAAAAAGGTAAAAAAGTAAAAATATAGAGATTATGCTATTTCTAAAGTTATTTCTGATATTTACCAAGATTGGTACATTTAATTTTGGTGGCGGATATGCGATGCTTTCGCTCATCCATAACGAGACGGTAGTGAAGAACCATTGGCTTACCAATGCTGAGTTTACGGATATTGTGGCTATCAGCCAGTCTACACCGGGACCTATCGGCATCAACTGTGCCACCTACGTAGGTTATACCGCCTGCCTTCACGACGGCTATCCTACCTGGGCAGCCTGTCTGGGTTCGGTATTGGCTTCGCTCTCCATCATGTGGCTGCCTTTCATCATCATGATTCTCATCAGCCGCTATCTGATTACGCACAAGGATTCTAAAATCGTAAAGGATATCTTTGCGGGACTCCGCCCTGCCATCATCGGACTGATAGCTGCTGCCGCTGTTCTCCTGATGAATAAAGAGAACTTCGGATCACCAACCGACAATCCGTTTGTCTTCGGAGCAAGCATCGTGCTGTTTCTGGCTGCTTTCTACTTCACTAAATTCAGAAAGACCAACCCTATCCTGCTGCTTTTCATCTGCGGTATCATCGGAATGGTTATCTTCTAAACATCGCCTGCGGCCTGAACCAACGGCCTCCAGCCGATGGGAAAGACAAGGGGCTGATGCCTTCAGATAGGGACAAAAAAAAATTGATTGTCTCACGACAACCAATCTTTTATTAACCTTAATAATCTAATACCATGAAAAACACGATGCAAAGGTACAAATAATCTTGTAACCTGCAATAGTTTATAGCAAAAAACTTCAAGAATTTAACTCTCCTTAAAAGTTTTACCATTCCAATTAAATTTTCTTTGCACTTTTATTGCATTTACAGCCTTCTTGTCGTCAGCAGACACGAAAGGTAAAGCCAAGCGCACTACGAGGCTGTTTTCGTGTTGCAAGAGCAGGGCACTCACGATTTTGAGTTCAATTTTCCCCTTGAGTTCCTCAAACTTAGCCTCGCTCATCGTATCGGGTTTGGCAACAAGCCCGGAAGCCAGTTGCTGCAAAGATTTCCCATCGAAAATCCTGCTGGCATCCTGCTCTTGCCAATCCTGATTAAAGAGATAGAGTTCGCTCTCCTTCTCTACTCCGGCAAAAGTCTTCACCACGCAAAGCAGCGAATCGCCGTTAGCCGATGGCAGTTTCTTCATCTGCAAAGTAGCGCTCTTACTCGTTCTCAACTGAGCGAAATCAGCAGTCAGCGTATCCATCACACTCGTTTCGCCTAAAAGATTCTTCACTTCCGCCTTCACTCCCATCTCCTGCAGCTCAGCAAATTCCAGCCGCAGGTTGTGGTTGAGATATGGCACAACAGAATCGGGCATCGAAACCAGCAAGTCCTTCATAGACTTGGCTTCCATGCCCATACTTGCCATCATCAGGCAAGCACATAATATATATTTTATCTTCTTCATTACTACAATTCCTTAGACCATTTCTTTCCCCAAGGAGTGAAGAGCCAAATCAAAAATGCCGTAGCCGGAACTAAGCATATTGCGAAAGTTAAAGCCAATGTATTCATTTTTGAAGCCTTTAAATTATTTACTAAATTTCGCAAGTAAGCCCCATACGCCCTGAAAGGGCAGAAGCTCCTAGCCCAGGGCAACACCCTGGGTATGCGATATAGAGATGGTACTAACGCCCTGTAAGGGCAAAAGCTTCTATACAGCAGCTATATTTTAAAGCTTTTGCCCTTACAGGGCGTAGGGCTAATACAACTATTACCCAGGGCGTTGCCCTGGGCTAGGAGCTTCTGCCCTTTCAGGGCGTGCCGGGAAATCGTCGCATAAATCATGACTAATCCTTCCATATTTCTCTATTTTCCGACAAAATTACGGAAAATAAATGTAATCAGCAAATGATTTGCTCATTTTCTTTCGAAATTTAACCTAAAAAAGACGAAAAAGAGGAAAGCGCTTCATTACGAAACACTTTCCTCTAATTATCTAATCATTAATCGTACAATCTTCTTTCAGAAGAGATTTACTCCTCTACAGCAGCCTGCGCCGCAGCCAAACGTGCGATTGGCACGCGGAATGGAGAGCATGAAGCATAGTTCATGCCAACCTTAGCACAGAACTTAACAGATGATGGCTCGCCACCGTGCTCACCACAGATACCTGTGCGCAGGTTAGGACGGGTAGCACGACCATTCTCTACTGCCATCTTGATGAGCTGACCAACACCCTCCTGGTCGAGAACCTGGAATGGATCAACCTTCAAGATCTTCTTCTCCATGTATGCAGGGAGGAAGGAAGCGATGTCGTCACGAGAGTAACCGAAGGTCATCTGTGTCAAGTCATTAGTACCGAATGAGAAGTACTGAGCCTCTTCTGCAATCTGACCTGCTGTAAGGGCAGCACGAGGAATCTCAATCATGGTACCAATCTCAAATTCTACCTCTACGCCGTACTCAGCGAATACCTCCTTAGAAGTAGCGAGGATGATAGCCTTCTGCTGCTTGAGCTCCTGAACGGTACCGATGAGCGGAACCATGATTTCAGGACATGGGTTGTAACCTTCCTTCTTCAACTCGCAAGCTGCACCGAGGATGGCACGGGTCTGCATGGCTGTAATCTCTGGGAATGTGATACCGAGACGGCAACCGCGATGACCAAGCATAGGGTTGTTCTCTGCCAGAGAGTTTACACGCTTCTTGATTTCCTCTACGCTTACGCCCATCTCCTTAGCCATGGTCTCCTGACCAGCCAAATCGTGAGGTACGAACTCGTGGAGAGGTGGGTCGAGCAAGCGGATGTTCACGTGACAGCCATCCATTGCCTTGAGAATGCCGTAGAAGTCAGCCTTCTGATATGGGAGGAGCTTGGCAAGTGCCTTCTCACGACCCTCAACTGAGTCTGCCAGAATCATCTCACGCATAGCAACAATCTTCTGATCATCGAAGAACATGTGCTCTGTACGTGTCAGACCGATACCCTTGGCGCCGAATGCACGGGCTACCTCAGCATCGTGTGGAGTATCCGCATTGGTACGGATTTCCATCTTTGTATATTTGTCGCAGAGGTCCATCAGCTCCTTGAAGTCGCCTGAAAGTTCTGCAGCCTTTGTCTCAATCTGTCCTGCGTAAACCTGACCTGTAGTACCGTTCAGAGAGATATAATCACCCTCCTTGTAAACTACGCCATCAATCTCTACAGTCTTAGTCTTGTAATCTACGTTGATAGAGCCGGCGCCTGATACACAGCACTTACCCATACCACGGGCTACAACGGCAGCGTGAGAAGTCATACCACCACGAGCGGTAAGGATACCCTCAGCAGCTGACATACCAGCGAGGTCTTCTGGAGATGTTTCGATACGAACCATGATCACCTTCTTGCCGTCCTCATGCCACTCCTGAGCATCGTCTGCATGGAATACGATCTGACCGCAGGCAGCACCTGGAGATGCAGGGAGGCCCTGTGTGATGACCTTAGCCTTAGAGAGAGCCAGCTTATCGAATACTGGGTGCAGAAGTTCATCGAGCTTCTGAGGCTCACAGCGCAGGATAGCAGTCTTCTCATCAATCATACCCTCGTGGAGGAGATCCATGGCAATCTTCACCATAGCTGTACCTGTACGCTTACCATTACGAGTCTGGAGGAACCAGAGTTTGCCTTCCTGTACGGTGAACTCCATATCCTGCATATCGTGATAGTGGTGCTCCAGCTTATCCTGCAGCGCGTCGAGTTCCTTATAGAGTTCAGGCATAGCCTCTTCCATAGAAGGATACTTGGCAGCACGCTCCTCTTCAGAGATACCTGCACGCTCAGCCCAGCGCTGAGAACCAATCTTTGTAATCTGCTGTGGAGTACGGATACCGGCTACCACGTCCTCACCCTGTGCATTGATAAGATACTCACCATTAAAGAGATTCTCACCATTACCAGCATCACGTGAGAAGCAAACACCTGTAGCAGATGTATCGCCCATGTTACCGAATACCATCGCCATGACAGATACGGCAGTACCCCACTCATCAGGAATACCTTCCATCTTGCGGTAGAGGATAGCACGCTCGTTCATCCAAGAACGGAACACAGCGCAGATAGCGCCCCAGAGCTGATCGATTGGGTTGGTAGGGAAATCCTGTCCTGTCTGCTCCTTGATGGCAGCCTTGAAGAGTTCAACGAGCTTCTTGAGCGACTCTACAGAGAGGTCCTTGTCAAGTGTAACGCCCTGCTCTTCCTTCACCTTTTCGATGATAGCCTCAAATGGGTCGATATCTTCCTTGTTTACAGGCTTCAATCCCATAACGACGTCACCGTACATCTGTACGAAACGGCGATATGAATCGTAAACGAAATGAGGGTTACCGGTCTTCTTGACCAATCCCTCAGCTACTTCGTCATTCAAACCGAGGTTGAGGATGGTATCCATCATACCAGGCATAGATGCGCGTGCACCTGAGCGTACAGATACGAGGAGTGGATTCTCTACAGAACCGAACTTGCTGTTCATCAATGCCTCTGTATGAGCCACAGCAGCCATCACTTCGTCCTGAAGAAGTTCTTTGATTTTTTCCTCACCCACTTCATAATATTCATTACAAGTGTCTGTTGTAATGGTGAAACCTGGAGGAACAGGTACACCAATCAGGTTCATTTCGGCAAGGTTTGCGCCTTTACCACCAAGTACTTCTCGCATTTGGGCATTGCCTTCTGCTTTTCCGTTTCCGAATGTATAAACTCTTTTTTCGTTCATAATTGTTATAGGTATATATTTTATTTCGTTTTACGTTGCTAATTATTATTTGTAATGCAAAGATACGATTTTTATTTGATACTACCAAACTTTTATACGCTTTTTTGCTATCCCTAGATTACATTTTATACTGTTGACGCACACACGGGCAGAAAATTAACAATCACGTATACGATAGAAAGATATTTGACGAATCTGAAAGTGCGTCTCTCGGAATTGCAGCCTGCATTTTCGGTGTTTTTTACCCCCTCCCGATGCATCTGAAACTGCGTCCCGACGTAGCGATGGCCACGTCGGGACGTACGAAAGATTGCGTCGCGATGCAGCAAGCGCTACGTCGGGACGTAATTTAAGGGTAAAAAAGTAAAAGGGTAAAGAGGTAAAAAGATTGCCGGACGATAACAAAAGTAACAAAAATAACAGGTAACAAAAGTAACAGAGAGCAATACCCGAAAAGTGATAAAGTCACTCGTCACTCGTCACTTTTTGTTTTTTGTCATTTTTCAGATAAGCCACGAACAGTTAAATCGGTACGAAATAGGCTTATAAGAAACAGATTATATTATAGATATATTATTAATTAATGTACGCGCGCGAACATTAATATAATGGAAAATTAAATATAATATTATTTCTCTAATATTATCCTATGGTCCATGATACGACACACAAAAAAGAATAAAAGTGACAAGTGACGAGTGACTTTTTCACCTTTGCAAGCACAGAAGTTACCTGTTTCATTTGTTACTTTTGTTATCGTCCGGCAATCTTTTTACCTCTTTACCTTTTTACTTTTTTACCTTTAAACGCCTTTTCACCTTTAAAAGCAAATAATTTGGGACAACTCTTGCATTTCTCATAAAATTGCAGTATCTTTGCACCCATAAAAAAATACAAAACATTATTATGGCAAGAAAACGTAAACCATTACCTCTGTTAGAGAACATCACCATCGAGGCAGTAGCAGCCGAGGGTAAGTGCATCACACGCGTAGATGAGCAGGTCATCTTCGTACCTTTCTGTGTGCCAGGAGATGTTGTCGACTTGCAGGTAGTAAAGAAGAAACATAAGTATTGCGAAGCCAAGGTGGTTCGCTTCATCAAGAAGAGCGAGGTGCGACAGGAGCCTATGTGCGAGCACTTCGGCATCTGCGGCGGATGCAAATGGCAGAACCTGCCTTACGAAGAGCAGATCAAGGCTAAGCAGAAGCAGGTGGAAGACCAGCTCACCCGCATCGGAAAGATTGAACTACCTGAGTTCCGCCCTATCATGGGCAGCGTGAAGACCCAGGAGTACCGCAACAAGATAGAGTTCGGATGCAGCAACAAGCGATGGTTCACCGCCGAGGAACTGGCTCAGCTCCCTCAGAAAGAGGATGATACCGTAACATCGCTCAAGGAGCGCCACGCCCAGAACGCCATCGGTTTCCATATCACCGGAGCCTTCGACAAGATTTATCCTATCAGGAAGTGCTGGCTGATGGATGACCTCTGCAACGAGATCCGCAACTTCGTCTTCGAATATGCTGATTCTCACGACTATACCTTCTACGACCTGCGTGAGCAGCACGGTTTGCTCCGCAACATGATGATCCGTAATTCGAACACCGGAGAGTGGATGCTCGTCTTCCAGTTCCACTACGATGAGGAGGGCGATGAGCAGAGAGCATTGGAGCTGATGCAGCAGGTGGCTGACAAGTTTCCTCAGATTACATCGCTCATGTATGTAGACAACCAGAAGGGAAACGATACCATCAACGACCTGGAGCTCAGCCTCTTCAAGGGCAATGACCATATCTACGAACTGATGGAAGACCTGAAGTTCAAGGTGGGTCCGAAGAGTTTCTACCAGACCAATACCGAGCAGGCTTACCACCTCTACTGCGTGGCCCGCGAGTTTGCCAACCTTACCGGAGATGAGCTGGTTTACGACCTCTATACCGGCACCGGAACCATCGCCAACTTCGTGGCTCACAAGGCAAAGAAGGTAATCGGTATCGAGTACGTGCCAGAGGCCATAGAGGATGCCAAGGTGAATTCTCAGGTGAACAACATCGAGAACACCCTCTTCTATGCAGGCGACATGAAGGATATCCTGACCAACGATTTCATCGCACAGCACGGTCGACCTGACGTCATCATCACCGACCCACCACGTGCCGGAATGCACCCAGACGTAATAAACGTCATCCTGAATGCAGCACCAAAGCGCATCGTATACGTAAGCTGCAACCCGGCAACCCAGGCTCGCGACCTGCAGCTGATGGATGCGGAGTATAAGGTAGCTGCCGTACAGCCGGTGGATATGTTCCCTCATACCCCTCACGTAGAGAACGTGGTATTGCTCGAAAAGAGATAAACCTAGAAATCAAAATAGAAACAAGATGAAGAAAACCATCATCATGGCGCTCATGGCTGTAGCTTCGGTCTCAGCCAGCGCCCAGCAGAAGCAGACCATCGAAATACCATCATGGTTGAGCAACGTGAAATTGTCGGGTTATGGAATGACCCAGTATCAGTACAGCGGACAGAAAGATGCTGAATCCAACTCATTCAACATCCGTATGGCGCGTATCTCTCTCGAAGGTCGCATAGCAGGCGACTTCTACTGGAAAACTCAGATTCAGTTCAACGGCAACACCTCTACCCTCGGTTCCAGTCCGAGAATGGTGGACCTGTTTGCTGAATGGCAGAAATATGAATACTTCAAGGTGAAGATCGGTCAGTTCAAGAACCCGTTCACCTTTGAGAATCCGATGCACCCTATCGACCAGGGCTTCATGGGATATTCACAGAACGTGAGCAAGCTGGCCGGTTTCAGCGACCGTGCCGGAGAACATGCATCCAACGGTCGTGACATCGGTCTTCAGTTCCAGGGCGATTTCCTCAAGAATGCCAACGGCAGAAACCTGCTGCACTATCAGATTGGTGTATTCAACGGACAGGGAACCAATACCAAGGACGTTGACCAGCAGAAGAATGTGATTGGTGGTGTATGGGTAATGCCTGTAAGCGGCATGCGCATCGGTGCCTTCGGATGGACCGGTTCTTATGCAAGAAAGGGAACATGGACCGACGAGCATGATGCCTCCTATACTGCCGACATTCAGGAACGCTCTGGCGTTCGCAAGCTCAGCCAAAACCGCTATGCCTTCTCATTCGAATACAAGCAGAATGGCTGGACCGTTCGCTCCGAATATATCCACTCCACAGGAAAGGCATTCGCAAAGAGCATCAACAACTTCAATGATGCCAACGCCAAGGACTGCAATCTGAATGCAAAAATCGGCGACAAGGCACAGGGTGTATATGGATTGGTTATCGCCCCATTGGCTCAGCTGCCAAAGAACAGCCGTATCGACGTGAAGGCACGTTACGACATGTATCAGCCTAACGGCAAGAGCAACATGCAGAGAACCCAGTATGAGGCAGGTTTGAACTTCCACATCGGCAAGCGAATCTCTATCCTTACCGAGTATGCGCTCATCAACGACAAGACACTCGCGAAGCATAATTACTCCATGGCAGATGCCGAGGTTTGCTTCCGATTCTAACAGAATCGAGTAGGAGGAAAACGAAGCAGTTTTCTTCCTACTTTCGTTTTCCGACCTCTCACACCACCGTACGTGCGGTTCCGCATACGGCGGTTCCTATTTTGGATACCATTCGAGATACACCTCCATTAAAGTAACATACCCTGCGGAGCGCAGTTTATTGTTATCTATCGCCCTTTTTAGAATAGGGCTTTCAGCTATTCGCCAATAGCCCTTGCGAGTATTACCCCATTCGTATGCTTGGCATTTATTGATTCCACATATGATGAGGTTTGCCACTTTTGTCTTGGCTTTCTTCCAAGCTTTCCATATACACATGCGGATTCTACGCCTTAGCCATTCGTCCGTTTCAAGCAAGAGACGCTTCATATTAGCAAGGTGATAATAGCCGACCCAACCTCTTATGTATTCTTTCAGCTTTTGCTTTCTCTTGGCATATCCCCATCCGTTGCTGCGACTTGTCAGTTCTTTCAACCGTGACTTCATCTTGGCTTTGGACTTTGGATGCACCGTGAGTTGGCATTTGCCTTTCATCACATAAAAGGAGTAGCCGAGATATTTCACTCCGCGCACATACGACACTATGGTCTTGTCCTTGTTGACTTTGAGATATAGAGTATTCTCTATAAATCGGGTTATAGACTCCTTCACTCGCATTGCAGCCCTCTTGGACTTACAGAATATCATCGAGTCATCTGCATAGCGTACAAAGGGAAGCCCTCTGCGTTCAAGTTCTTTATCCAATTCGTTGAGCATGATGTTACTCAACAACGGACTTAGCGGTCCTCCTTGGGGAGTTCCTTCCTCGCTCGCTTCAAACAAGCCTTTGTTCATTACACCACTTCGGAGATATTTGTGTATAAGGCTGACCACTCTGCCGTCTTTTATCGTACGGCTGAGAATTTCTATGAGTTTGCTATGGCTCACGGTATCGAAGAAGCGTTCAAGGTCAAGGTCTACTACATATATGTAGCCTTCGTTGATTATCCTTTGCGCTCCTCGTAGTGCGTCATGGCATCCTCTTCTCAGTCGGAAGCCGTAGCTCGTCTTGGAGAATTGGTTCTCATAGATGGGAGTCAGTACTTGGTTGATGGCTTGTTGCACCAGACGGTCTACTACTGTAGGTATTCCCAACAGGCGCATCTTGCCATTGTCCTTGGGTATTTCTACCCTTTTCACTGGGTTCGGACGGTAAGAACCGTCCATCAAGGAACGGATGAGTTCATCCTTATTGGTCAAGAGCCATGGGAGCAGTTGCTCGCACGACATCTTGTCGATACCACCACAGCCTTTGTTTCTCACAACAGCCTTGTAGGCTCGGTTGAGATTTGCAGGACTAAGGATTTGCTCGAAAAGGTGTTCCTTGTCGAATGGTACTTCCACGATGTTGTCTTCACACATCCACATGAAGGTCTGCACTCCCCCATACCATTCGGTTTCCGACCTATCTCTTTGGGGGCAGCCATTAACTTGGGATAATGTTTTCTGCATTCTTTCCTTCATAAGGTATGTTTCAATTACTATCGTTTAATTGTTAGGTTCAGCCCTTCGCGCAACGTTATCGAGTATTGCACTACTATGGCGTCTGCTGACTTCTCACAGCAAGCTTTACTCCGCTTCTTTCGTAAAAACTATTTGAAGCGTCCGTGAGACCTCCTCGGATAAGAGCATTGTCTTTCCATCTTATACCCACTTCATTTACACCGACCGTTCCGAATAGCTATAGGGCTTTGGTTTGAGTAGCAACCTTACCCACGGTCATATGCCTTGTATGAAGTTTCTGTTCGTTAGGTCAGATGTTTGCCTCCGGCTTCTTTCAGATTTCACCTCACGATGGACACCCTTGCCTTTGGCTATGTAATTCCCGCTATTAGGGCTTACTCGGGACTTGCACCCGTTAGACAATGCTCGTGCCGAGCATACTACAACAAAGGCTCGCTCCTGCTACAGGAACGAGCCTTTATTGTGTTTACTGTCAACACCTTATCCTAGAACGAATAAGAGAATCCTACTGACATGAATTCCTTAAACTGCCAATAGCTATCATCGTCCTTGCGGTTCACACCATCGTCGAAACGCGGATAGAGGAAGATGTTGGTAGAAATATAGCGGTTAAACTGGAAGGTGATGGTGTTTTCCCACTCTATTTCAGCACGCTTGTAAGTGGTGTATCCCCAGAGACGGGTCTTCCACTTGATATTATCCGCTATCTGCCACGACAGGTCGAAGGTACACTCAGAACCGTAATCGGTCATGCCATGCTTCCCCTCATCCAGTCCGTACCGCGTAGCCAGCGACGCTCTGCCCACATACTTCCAGTTGAAAGCCAGAGGAGCCAGATGGGCACTACCCTTCAGGCGGTGATTGAACCAGTCTACATTATAATCCATACCGACAGAGAGGTTCAGATTGAATGGCGAGAAGAAATCGGAATAAACCGTCTTGTCATTACTCTTGTAACCATGCGTAAACTGAGTCTGGCCAATCAGCTGGATGGTATAATACCACTTCCTGGAAGCCTGCAGACCGAGTTTTCCGGTGTATCGGATCATATCATCGCTCGTTTTCAGCGTATGAACCGTATCACCCTTCGAAGTCTGATAACCCAGGCGCATCTCCACCTTATTATCCCATTTTATCTTCTGCTTGTTATTGTAGTTGGCAAACATCGTCACTCTTCCGAGCACCGAATAATTGCTCTCACCACCCTTATACCAGTTGTCAGAAACATAGTTTTGCAGGAACTGCAGATAATAATCGCCCCCTATGGTCCAGAAGTTAGGACGGGTGATGACGATGTCCATCGGCGCCGCATCCACCTCAATCGCCTTCGGAGCCACCTGCTCTACGATGTCAGGATGATTCTTCTTCGGTTTGCTCTGCGCAGCCAGCGGTGCTCCCACCTCCTTGAGATGAGACTCAGTATTGAGCACCAGGTCGGGACGCTTGAGATATACCTCCATCAGCGTCTGGTCGAGCATCGTTCCGAGCGAATCCTTCGCCCCATCCTGAGGCTTGAGTCGCAACATGCGGGCTGCGGGTCCATGATAGAAGGTGAGCGGCGTAAAGAGCTGGGCATATCTGCTATCCCCGGAATCCATCTTCATGGAATCGATGCGCTGACGGCACATCAAGAGCGAGTCTGCATAGATTTCAGCCAACCTGTTCTTCGATGCCTCTCCGGACGCCACCTTCTTCAATTTGCGCTGGGCAGAAACAGGCGTCAGAGCCGAAAGGAACGCAAGAACGAGTAATCCAAATTTTATTTTCATACCTTAATTTTATAAATTTGGGCACAAAGGTAATAAATAATTCATAAATCTATGCCCTTTATTAGAAATATTTTTGCTCATTTCACAAAAATGTCGTAACTTTGCACCCAAATTATTCTAATTTAAATTATAAATATCGTGGCTGAAACAAAGTACATCTTCGTAACTGGTGGTGTGGTTTCTTCTTTGGGTAAAGGAATCATATCTTCATCCATCGGTAAACTTCTTCAAGCAAGAGGTTACAACATTACTATCCAAAAGTTTGACCCATACATCAACATCGACCCGGGTACGCTGAACCCGTATGAGCATGGTGAGTGCTACGTAACGGTAGATGGTATGGAGACCGACCTCGACCTCGGACACTACGAGCGATTCACCGGCATTCAAACTACGAAAGCGAATTCTCTCACCACTGGTCGTATCTACAAGGCAGTCATCGACAAGGAGCGTCGTGGCGATTATCTCGGCAAAACCATCCAGGTGGTGCCTCACATCACCGACGAGATCAAGCGCAACGTGAAGCTGCTCGGCAAGAAGTATCACTATGACTTCGTGATTACCGAGATTGGCGGAACCATCGGCGACATAGAGAGCGCCCCTTACATGGAAGCTATCCGACAGCTGAAATGGGAACTGGGCAAGAACGCCATCAACGTTCACCTTACCTATGTGCCTTATCTGAAGGCAGCAGGCGAGTTGAAGACAAAGCCTACCCAGCACTCCGTAAAGGAACTGCAGAGCGTAGGTATTCAGCCAGATATCCTGATTCTCCGCACCGAGAAGCATCTCGAAGAGGGAATCATGAAGAAGGTAGCAAGTTTCTGTAACGTAGACCTGGACTGCGTGATTCAGAGCGAAGACCTTCCTAGCATCTACGAGGTGCCTGTAAACATGCAGAACCAGGGCCTCGACACCGCCATCCTCCGCAAGATGGGCGAGCCTATCGGCGAGAAACCTGCGCTGGGTCCTTGGAAGACATTCCTCGACCGCAGAAACAAGGCTACAGAGGTGGTAAACATCGGTCTCGTAGGCAAATACGACCTGCAGGATGCATACAAGAGTATCCGCGAGAGTCTCTCGCATGCCGGCACCTACAACGACCACAAGGTGAAGATTACCTTCATCAACTCAGAATATCTCACAGAAGAGAACGTGGCAGAACAGCTGAAGGGACAGGACGGTATCGTCATCTGCCCAGGCTTCGGCCAGCGAGGCATCGAGGGCAAGATTATCGCCGCCCACTATACCCGCACCCACAACATCCCTACCTTCGGCATCTGCCTGGGTATGCAGATGATGGTCATCGAGTTTGCCCGCAACGTATTGGGCTACAAGGATGCCAACTCACGCGAGATGGACGAGAAGACTCCACACAATGTCATCGACATCATGGAGGAGCAAAAGAACATATCAAATATGGGTGGAACCATGCGTCTCGGCGCTTACGAGTGTGTGCTGAAACAGGCTTCACGCGTGTTCAATATCTATAAGAAGGAGCATATTCAGGAACGCCACCGCCACCGCTATGAGTTCAACAACGAGTTCCAGCAGGAATTCGAGAAGAACGGCATGATGTGCGTAGGCAGAAACCCTGAGAGCGACCTGGTAGAAATCGTAGAAATCCCAGGCTTGAAGTGGTACGTAGGTACACAGTATCATCCTGAATACCAGAGTACGGTACTGAAACCACATCCACTTTTCATGGATTTCGTTAAGACAGCAATAGAAAACAAAAAGTAAATATTAGGAGTTAAAGGAGTGATCCCCTTTACTCCTTTAATTTCAAATTTTAAAAATGAACAAGAACAACATTATCGGTTTCCTCCTGATTGCCGTAGTGCTGATTGGCTTTAGCTGGTACAACCAGCCATCTGCCGAAGAACAGAGAGCGGCATTCGTTCAGGACTCCATCGCCAAGGCTAAACATGCCGAGATGGAAAAGGCTAGCAAGTCTGCCGCTGCTAAGCGCCAGACTAATGCCAAAGCAAAGGTTGAGGCAGACTCAACCGCCCTCTTCTATTCGGCACTCAAAGGCCAGGCAAAGAAGATTGTATTGAAAAACGAGAAGGTAGAATTAACACTCAACACCAAGGGTGCTACTGTAGAGAAGGCTGTCATCAAGGGCTATGTGGGACACAACCTGCAGGTGAAAGACGGTTCGGCTGATGCCAAGGACGTAACCCTCTTCGACGGTAACGACCAGAGCCTCAAGTTCATGCTCGAGGCTAAGGAGGCCAACATCATCACCAGCGATCTCTACTTCACTCCATCCAACGTGACCGACAAGTCTGTCACCATGACCGCTGTGGCTGGTGAAGGCAAGACGCTCACCCTGACTTATACATTGGGCGATGACTACATGCTGCACATGAGCCTTCAGGCAAATGGCATGGCGGATCTGTTCTCACCTAATTATAATAAAATGGATGTTGACTGGAGCGACAAGGCACGCCAGCAGGAACGTGGTTTCATGTTCGAAAACCGTTACACTACCCTCACCTACCATAATGCAGAAGGCGGTACCGACCACCTCAACGAAGGTAGCGAGAAGATTGACGAGAAGATAGAAGAAACCATCGACTGGGTATCTTTCAAGAACCAGTTCTTCTCTGCCATCATTGTAGCAAAGGATAACTTCGAGAAGGATGCTTTCATGACCTCTATCCCTCAGGAGAAGGGTTCGGGCTATCTGAAGCAGTTCCAGGCTAAGATGAAGACAGCTTTCGACCCAACCGGTAAGAAGGCATCTGAGTTTGAGTTCTACTTCGGTCCTAACGACTTCCAGATTCTGAAGAATACCGAGAAGGAAAGTACCTTCGGCAAGGACTTGGAATTCCAGAAGCTCGTATACCTGGGATGGCCTATCATCCGCTGGATCAACCGTTTCTTCACACTCTATGTATTCGACTGGTTGAGCAACGTGTTCCCAATGGGTATCGTATTGATTCTCATCACCTTGCTCCTCAAGCTCATCACCTACCCTATGGTAAAGAAGAGCTACATGAGTTCAGCCAAGATGCGCGTGCTGAAACCAAAACTCGAAGCTGCTACGGCTCAGTATAACAAGCCTGAGGACCAGATGCAGAAGCAGCAGGCGATGATGGCAGAATATGCCAAGTATGGTGTAAGCCCATTATCAGGTTGCTTGCCTATGCTGATTCAGATGCCGGTTTGGATTGCGATGTTCAACTTCGTGCCTAATGCCATCCAGCTTCGTGGTGAGAAGTTCTTGTGGATGAACGACTTGAGTACCTTCGACCCAATCTTCGAATGGAACACCAACATCTGGCTGATTGGCGACCACTTGAGTTTGACCTGTATCCTGTTCTGTGTAGCTAACCTGTTGTACTCTTGGATGACCATGCGTCAGCAGCGCGACCAGATGGTAGGTCAGCAGGCAGAGCAGATGAAGATGATGCAGTGGATGATGTATCTCATGCCATTGATGTTCTTCTTCATGTTCAATGACTACTCAGCCGGTCTGAACTTCTACTACTTCATCTCATTGTTCTTCAGTGCCGCCATCATGTGGACCCTGCGCAAGACTACCGACGACGAGAAACTCCTCGCCATCCTTGAAAAGCGCTATCAGGAGAACAAGAACAACCCTAAGAAGGCAAGCGGCCTGATGGCAAGAATGCAGGCTCTCCAGGAGATGCAGCGCAAGCAGCAG
Source organism: Segatella copri DSM 18205 (assembly GCF_025151535.1). NCBI lineage: Bacteria > Pseudomonadati > Bacteroidota > Bacteroidia > Bacteroidales > Prevotellaceae > Segatella > Segatella copri. Next base: position 611,032 of record NZ_CP102288.1, on the reverse strand, counting down.
GAAGAGATGATACGCAAGCAGGCAGAACTGAACGAGAAAAAGCATAATCTCGGAAAATAAAGATTACCAGATAAAAATGAAAGCGTAATGGATTACCCGGCAAAGGTGTTCATTACGCTTTTGTTGTAGGATTACATACTTAAAGCCAGGAAAAGATTGTTAAAAAGCCCCAAATACTTGGCAGTGTAACTATTTTTAGTTACATTTGCAGTCGGATACATAAACAAATAGGAGGAACATTATCTGGAATTATTAAAATGTAAAGCCAAAGGCAAGGCACTTCGTGCACCTTATAGCAGCAACTAAAGATACAAGTTATGGTTAGATTACAAGAATGTTTAGAAAAATTGGCCAACTTCAAACAACAGTTTGGAGATAGCTTTGGAATCACTAAACTCGGTATTTTCGGCTCGGTTGCACGAGGCGAAAATACAGAAGACAGTGATATAGATATTGTTGTGGAAGTAGAAAAGCCAACTCTCTTGCTCATGCACAACTTACATGAGGCTTTAAGCAAATTATTTAATACCAAAGTTGATTTAGTTCGCTTCCGCAAATCGCTTCGCCCTTTATTGCAGTCAAATATCAATCAGGAGGCCGTTTATGTATAATCGCAGTACCATCCACGACAAGCTCGAAGAAATTAAAGAATCCATCGAGTTAATACAAGAATGGAGCAAGGATGTAAAATCAGCTGATGATTTCATGCTTTCACCAACAAAATATATGGCCTTCAATGCTTGTGTTATGAGACTACAAGTTATTGGTGAACACGTGGGTAAACTTTTAAAAGTAGAAGAAAAGCCTTTAGAAGCTTATCCCAACATTCCATGGCAAGCAATATATGGTATGAGAAATATGATTTCTCACGAATATGCCAATGTCGATGAAACAATCGTATATGATACTATCAAAAACGGATTGCCTGAATTGAAAATAATTATTGAAGATTTACTTCATCAGTATTAATTGGCACTCAAGAATTACCCCCGAAAAGGTATAATTAATCTAACAACATTATTAATTATACCTTTTCGGGGGTATTTTATTTTAAGCTAATTTACTTCTTCAATACCGGCTCGCAGGTGATATCCACACCGAGCTTCTTGAAGATCTTCTTGTCTACATCACTCAGCATCACGGTGCTATGAGCCTGACAGCCGCGAAGCTTAGGCAACTGCTCCAATGCCTTCCTGCAGTTCTCATCATTCTCTGAAAGAACAGAAAGAGCTACCAAAACCTCATCCGTATGAAGACGAGGATTGTGACCACCGAGATAATTCACCTTGGTATACTGGATAGGCTCAATCATCGACTGAGGAATCAGCTTCAATTCATGGTCGACACCTGCCAACTGCTTGGTAACATTCAGGAGCAAGGCGGCACTACAGCCCAGCAACTCGCTGCTATGACCGCAGATAATTGTACCATCCTCCAATTCAATGGCAGAAGAGGTATGACCCGTCTCCTTCTTATGATTCTTGGCAGCTACCGTCACCTTGCGGTAATCAGTAGTAATCTTAGCCTGATTGAAGAGCATCTGAATCTTATTGATCTCATCATCATTGCAAGCACCAGCCGCCATCTTGTTGGTAGCCGCATAGTAACGGCGGACAATCTCATTCTTGGATGCCTCGCAGCAAGCCTCATCATCAGAGATACAGAAACCTACCATGTTCACACCCATATCCGTAGGCGACTTGTATGGATTGCTACCATAGATACCCTCGAATAGCGCATTGAGCACAGGATAAATCTCTACATCACGGTTATAGTTGATGGCTATCTTGTTGTAAGCCTCCAGATGGAACGGGTCAATCATATTCACATCGTTCAGATCGGCAGTAGCAGCCTCGTATGCGATGTTCACAGGATGCTTCAATGGGAGATTCCACACTGGGAATGTCTCAAACTTGGCATAACCGGCACGCACGCCACGCTTGTTCTCATTATAAAGCTGACTCAGGCAAACCGCCATCTTACCGCTGCCAGGACCCGGTGCAGTAACAATAACCAGCGGACGCTCTGTTTCAACATAATCGTTCTGACCGAAGCCCTCGTCAGAGGCAATCAGACTCACGTTGTGAGGATAGCCCTCGATGAGATAATGGCAGTAAGTCTTGATGCCCTCGCGCTCCAGACGCTGTTTGAAGGCGATGGCGGCAGGCTGGCCATTATAATGAGTGATGACAACAGAACCCACCATGAAACCACGGTTTTGGAACTCACCACGAAGGCGCAACACGTCCTCATCGTAAGTAATGCCCAAGTCGGCACGCTTCTTGTTCTTCTCTATATCGGCTGCACTAATCACGATAACAATCTCGATGCTATCGCTGATTTTCTGGAACATGCGCAGTTTGCTGTCAGGCTGGAAACCCGGCAAAACTCTGCTGGCATGATGATCGTCAAAAAGTTTACCGCCCAATTCGAGGTAAAGCTTTCCGTCAAACTGTGAGATTCTCTCCTCGATGTGTTCTGACTGAATCTTCAGATACTTCTCGTTATCGAAACCTATCTTCATACTACTTTAAATAAAACTATATCGCTATTATTTTGCAAATTTGACTGCAAAAGTACAAAAAAAACTGGCTATAGAACAATGTTTTACGCAAATTATTCTTAATTCTCAAGGATTTGCCGTATCTTTGCATCTTGCAATGGGCAGCATAACATGTCATATCGCAAAAACATGAAGTTTAAAAGAAAACATAACCGACAAATGAAAAAGAATTTACGTACCGCCTCTATCTGCGTGCAGGGAGGCTATGAGCCAAAGAACGGCGAACCGATTGAAGTGCCAATTTATCAAAGCACTACTTTCAAGTATGACAACTCTGACGAGATGGCTATGCTCTTCGACCTGAAGAAGGAAGGCTACTTCTATACCCGTCTCCAGAACCCTACCAACGATGTTGTGGCTAAGAAGATTGCCGAACTCGAAGGTGGCGTGGGAGCCGTATTAACCAGCAGCGGTCAGGCTGCCAACTTCTATGCTGTGTTCAACATCTGCGAAGCGGGCGACCATATCGTTACATCTAATGAGATTTATGGTGGTACCTTCAATCTCTTCGGCGTAACCCTGAAGAAACTCGGCATCGAGTGTACTTTCGTGAATCCGAACGATAGCGAAGAAGAAATCCAGAAGGCTTTCCGCCCTAACACCAAGGTTGTTTTCGGCGAAACCATCAGCAACCCGGGCTGCGCAGTACTCGACATCGAGAAGTTTGCACGCATTGCTCACAAGAATGGGGTGCCTCTCATCGTTGACAACACCTTCGCTACGCCTATCAACTGCCGCCCATTCGAATGGGGTGCCGACATCGTTACCCACAGTACTACCAAATATATGGATGGTACGGCTTCACAGGTAGGTGGCGTGGTAGTAGACAGCGGCAACTTCGACTGGATGGCTCATGCTGATAAGTTCCCAGGTCTCTGCACACCGGATGACAGCTACCATGGTCTGACCTATGTGAAGGCTTTCGGCAAGATGGGCTACACCACCAAACTCGTAGCTCAGCTGATGCGCGATCTCGGCAGCATCCCTGCCCCAATGAATTCGTTCATCCTCAACCTCGGTCTTCAGAGTCTCCACCTCCGTATGCGCCAGCATTGTGCAAATGCACAGAAGGTGGCAGAGTTCCTGCAGAACGATGAGCGTGTGGCTTGGGTTCATTATAGCGGTCTGGAGGGCGATGAGTATCATGCGCTTGCCCAGAAGTATATGCCAAACGGCACCTGCGGTGTTATTGCCTTCGGATTGAAGGGAGACCGCGAGACAGCCATCAAGTTTATGGATTCTCTCGACATGATCAACATCGTAACCCATGTAGCCGATGCCCGCACCTGTGTGCTCCATCCAGCCAGTCACACCCATCGCCAGCTCAGCGAAGAGCAGCTGAAGGAAGCAGGTGTTGCGCCAGATCTGATTCGCCTCTCTGTAGGTATCGAAGATGTAGAAGACATCCTCGATGATATCAAGCAGGCTTTGGATCAGATTTAAGACAAATAGGATACATAACAACAAAGCAACATTATAACAGTAAAATTAGAAACATGATTAAAGCTATGATTTTAGCTGCTGTGGCTCTCACGATGGTCACAGCTGCTGATGCACAGACTATGATTCAGAAAAATGACATCAAGGTAGAAAACCACCTGATGACTCCTGAGGCTCTCTGGGCAATGGGACGTATCGGTGGCGCCGAAGCTTCGCCTAACGGCAAGCAGGTGGTGTACCAGGTGGGTTACTACAGTGTAAAGGAGAACAAGGGTCATCAGATGCTCTTCATCATGGATGCCAACGGCAAGAACCAGAAGGCATTGACCACCGATGCAAAGAGCGAAACAGATGCTGCCTGGATTCAGGGCGGACAGAAGATTGCCTTCATCCGTGACGGACAGCTCTGGAGCATGAACCCTGACGGTACAGGCAGAAAGCAGCTCACCAACGACAAGTTGGGCATCCAGGGCTTCCGCTTCTCTCCTGACGGCAAGAAGGTAATCCTCATCAAGGAACTCCCTTACCACGGAACCATCAAGGAGAATCCTTCTGATCTTCCATTGGCTACCGGCCGTCTCGTAACTGATATGAACTATCGCCACTGGGATCACTACGTAGAGAGCCTTCTCCATCCTTTCGTGGCTGATGTGGCTGAAGACGGTACCATCAATGCCGGCGAAGACATCCTGAAGGATGAACCATTCGAGTGCCCTATGGCTCCATTCGGTGGCATCGAGCAGCTGGCATGGAGTCCGGATTCCAAGACCATCGCCTATACCTGCCGCAAAAAAGAGGGCGTTCAGTATGCCATCTCTACCGACTCTGATATCTACCTATATAATATAGGTACGCGCGAGACAAAGAACCTCTGCAAGGAGGCTGGCTATGTAGAGCCTAAGATTGATGCTACCAAGAGCATGAAGAACCAGGCTGTCAACGCTCCTGAGAATCTGAAGAACAATCCGGGTTACGACGTGAACCCTCAGTTCTCTGCTGACGGCAAGTACATCGCTTGGCAGAGCATGGCTCGCGATGGCTACGAGAGCGACCGCAACCGCCTCTGTGTTTACGAACTCGCTACCGGCAAGAAGAACTATGTATCAGAGAAGTTCGACTCTAGCGTAGAGGGCTTCGTATGGAACAAGGACAACAAGAGCCTCAGCTTCATCGGCGTATGGCACGGAACCCTGAACCTCTATCAGGCTAACTTCAAGGGCGAAGTAAAGCAGATTACCAACGAGTGGGCTGACTACGGAAGCATCTCGCTTGCCAACAACGGCAACAAGCTTCTCGCTACCAAGGCTAGCATGAGTCATCCTACTGATATCTACATCGTAACTCCAGGCAAGGATGCCAAGAGTACCAAGGTAGAGCAGATTACCCGCGAGAACGACCATATTCTGAACCAGTTGAATCTGGGTAAGTGTGAGCAGCGTTGGGTAAAGACTACCGACGGCAAGCAGATGCTGGTATGGATTATGTTGCCATCTAATTTCGATGCTAACAAGAAGTACCCTACCCTTCTCTTCTGCGAGGGTGGTCCTCAGAGTCCGGTAAGCCAGTTCTGGAGCTACCGCTGGAACATCCAGATCATGGCAGCCAACGGCTATGTAGTCGTATTGCCAAACCGCCGCGGTCTCCCTGGTTTCGGAAGCGCATGGAACGAAGAGATTTCTGGCGACTGGACAGGCCAGTGCATGAACGATTATCTTTCAGCTATTGATGATGCTGCCAACAATCTTCCTTACGTAGACAAGGATCGTCTGGGATGTGTAGGTGCCAGCTTCGGTGGTTTCTCAGTATACTATCTCGCCGGTCATCACAACAAGCGTTTCAAGGCTTTCCTCTCTCACGATGGTGCTTTCAACCTGGAGAGCATGTACACCGATACCGAGGAGGCTTGGTTCTCTAACTGGGAATACGAGGATGCTTACTGGAATAAGAACCAGAGTGCCAACGCCAAGAAGACTTACGAGAACAGTCCTCATAAGTTTGTAGACAAGTGGGATACTCCAATCCTCTGCATCCACGGCGAAAAGGATTACCGTATCAATGCCAACCAGGGCATGGGCGCCTTCAATGCAGCCCGCATGCGTGGCATCCCAGCCGAGCTCCTCATCTATCCTGATGAGAACCACTGGGTATTGAAGCCACAGAACGGCGTGCTCTGGCAGCGCACCTTCTTCGGCTGGTTAGATAAGTGGTTGAAGAAATAACATATAAAAAAGGCTTGCTTCGAAAAATGAAGCAAGCCTTTTTTATATGTTATAATTCTAAGATTTAGCTTACGCGGTTCAACTTCTTGATGATAGAGAAGATGAAGAGAGCTGAAACCAGGCAGATACCTGCGAGAACACCCCAGATGGCAACGAGGTTGAAGTTCTGCCCCCACATGATGCCAGGAATCATAACCAACTGGTTACCGATGGCTGTTGCACCAAACCAGAGACCCATCATCAAACCAGCATACTTTGGAGGAGCTACCTTCGATACAAATGAAATACCGATTGGAGAAAGCAGAAGCTCTGCGAATGTAAGGATGAGGTATGTAGAGATGAGGAGGTTAGCACTTACACGTGTACCCTCTGTAGCAGAATTGCCCTGTGTCAAAGGAAGCTCCAGTCCCATAGAACCTACAGCCATCCATACAAAACCGAGAGCAGCAACGAGCATACCCAAACCAATCTTCTCTGGCGATGTAGGCTCCTTGCCAATCTTGTGGAGCCATGAGAACAAAGCAACGCTCACTGGTGTCAATGCCACTACATAACATGGGTTGAACTGCTGGAAGATAGGAGCCTCAACATCTACGGCACCTTCAAGGTTGCTGTACTTGTAGAAGAGGAAAGCGATGGCAGCAACAATAACACCAAGAGAGATGCCCTTACCCTTGCCAGTCTTGCTCTGTGCCAGACCGAAACAACCGTAAACCACGAAGATGCAGGCTACGAGGTTGGTAACATCGAACGCCATTGACTGCAGACCCTCTGAAGTCTTCTGTGTATAATCGCGTGCAAAGAGTGTCAATGTATTACCGTTCTGATGGAAAGCCATCCAGAAGAAGATAACCACAGCGAATACGAGACAGAGGCAGATGATGCGTTCCTTGGTCTCAGCCTTAGAAAGTTCTTTTGTCTCCTTGGCAGAAGTCTTATCATCCTTACTCTTGGTCTCAGAAGCAAGAACATGCTTGTATGTAAAGCTGAAGGCATAGTAGATAGCGATACTGAAAATCAGCGAAGCACAAGCCACGGCGAAAGCGAAGTGGTATGAATCTTCCACCGACACGCTCAGGCTCTCCTGCGCCCACTTCATAATCTTGATGGCAGCAGTAGGAGCAAACATAGCACCGATGTTGATAGCCATATAGAAGAGTGAGAAACCGGAATCACGTTTGCTGGCATACTGTGGCTCATCATAGAGACGACCTACCATCACCTGCAGATTACCCTTGAACAGACCGGTTCCCAAAGCGATGAGAATAAGTGAAATACCCATAGCAGCAACGGCAACGGTTTCCTTGCCAAGAGGAAGTGAGAGAACAAGATAGCCGATGAACATGATGAAGATACCTGTGGTAACCATACGTCCAAAGCCAAACTTGTCGGCTGCGATACCTCCGATGATAGGAAGGAAATAAACCATCATCAGGAATGTAGAGTAAATAGTACTTGCCAATCCGGTTTCAAAACCGAAGTTGGCCTGCAAATAAAGCAAGAACACAGCAAGCATGGTGTAATAGCCGAAACGCTCACCCGTGTTTGCCAAAGCTAAGGCCCACAGACCTTTTGGTTGATTCTCAAACATAATTTTTTGTTTTGTTGTAATTTTATTATTTAGTCATTCTTTTCTCGCAATTTTTGTGCAAAGATACATAAATTATTCCATATTTCAAACTTATTGTACCAAAAAGCGCACTTCACATAGCATTTTTCTACTAGGAACCGGCTAAAATTCTAAAAAACAGACAAATCAGAATAAAAAAATCCGTTTATATTACAACGTAATTGCATTTTTTTTCGTACCTTTGCACCCCGAAACCAAGAGGAGGTTTCGGGATACACAAAAATACTTCAAAAAATTCTAAATAGAAAGGTAAAAGGATATTTATGAGACAACTTAAGATTAGTAAGAGTATAACCAACCGTTCCAGTGAAGCACTCGACAAGTACTTGGTGGAGATTGGTAGAGAGCCTATGGTCTCTATCGATGAAGAAATCGAACTTGCCCAGAAGATTCGCAAAGGCGGTCGTGAGGGAGAACGTGCCAAAGAGAAATTGGTAAAAGCAAACCTTCGATTCGTTGTATCTGTTGCTAAGCAATATCAGCACCAGGGTCTTTCTCTGACCGACCTCATCGACGAGGGTAACATCGGTTTGGTAAAGGCTGCTGAAAAGTTTGACGAGACCCGCGGCTTTAAGTTTATCTCATACGCCGTATGGTGGATTCGTCAGAGTATCCTGCAGGCTATTGCCGAGCAGAGCCGTATCGTTCGCCTGCCTTTGAACCAGGTAGGTGCATTGAGTAAGATTAGTGCAGAAATCAGTAAGTTTGAGCAGGAGAACCAGCGCAAACCTTCTGTTGCTGAGCTCGCTCAAATCACAAAGATGGAAGAAAGCAAAATCGACCAGACTATCAAGGCAGATAATCACCACATGAGTATCGATGCTCCATTCGGTAGCGATGATGATGACAATGCGATGGTCGACGTGATGGCTTCGGGTGATGACAGCCGTACCGACAAGGGTGTTGACTTCGAGTCTATGGCGAGCGAGCTTGACAGAGTTCTCAACTCTGTATTGAAAGACCGTGAGCGTAAGATTCTGTGCTACTGCTATGGTATCGGTTGCCACGAGAAGGGTTTGGAGGAAATCGGTAGCGAGTTCAACCTTACCCGTGAGCGTGTTCGCCAAATTCGCGAAAAGAGTATCATCAAGCTCCGTGATAGCGGTAAGATCAAAATCCTGATGAAGTACTTGGGATAAGTTAAGTGAAGAGTGAAGAACGAAGAGTGAAGAATTCTTTTGCTTTTCTTCACTAGGGTTTGAAGACGAGAGAAAAATAGATAAAACCAAGTTGCTCATAGCAACGAAAGTAAAAAGGGGCAATCAGTTGGTTCATCCCAATCTGATTGCCCTTTCTCTATTAACTATAAACTGTTAACTGTTAACTATTAACAAAGTTTCCAAACTTATCAATCAAGCCACTGATACCTTCACGGGATGCTTCGAAGTAAGGATATTCATCACGCAAGCAAATTTCGTCGTAAAGGAAATCCGCCACTACCGTATCGTTACCATCCGGCATTACCAGTCCCATCTTGCCATTCTTCTCAGCTATTACCGGCATGATGCTCAAGTCATCATTATAAATGTAGCAGGTGCGCAAGAAATCATAAGTTGGCGAGAGTAAGATGTTGCCTTGATGATCTTTCATACCGAACTTTCCATCCTGCTCAAATACTTCATGATACTGAATGTATTTCGCCTTGATGCGCTGGTAATAGAAAAACATCTTGCGCTTATCGTTGACAAAATCCAGCATATACTGGAAGGTGTCACAATAGTTGGCTACCGAACGGACCAGAATCATCTTCAAGTCAAGACCATCCAATGCTTTTCTGTTCAGATCAATATACTTGGCTATCGCCTTCTCCTTCTCTGGTACAGAGAGGCTGGCTAGCCTTTCCTCAAATTTCAACATAGCTTGCTTGGTACCCGACATACCCTTGATATACCGGTGTATCTGTCTGCCCATCTCTGAACATACAAACTTGTCAATCTCCTGCAGCTCTATCGGGTCAGCATAGTCCTTAATCAATGATTCAGGTGTCGCATTCATGGTTATTTCCTTTCTTTTAAAAATTATACTTTCAAAGATTTAGAAGAACAAAGAGCAAACGGATTCTACACTCTTCGTTTTTTATTCTTCACTCAATCTGCTCTTTGTTCTTCGCTCTTCACTTATTTCACATTAGGCTTCTGCAATCCATATCCCTTTCTCTTGTCTTCCCACAAGAGGAGGAAAGCGATGAGGATGGCTATTACTCCGAAACCGGCAAAGATAGTCATCGTCTGGGTATAGTCGATGGTGCCGTCGGCTGCGGTATTCGCCTGGTTTACCTTACCAATCCATACCGGAATGAGAGCCAGTCCGATGTTCTGGATGTAGAAGATAAGGGCGTATGCAGTTCCTAAGAGTTTCATTGGGATAATCTTTGGCACAGATGGCCACATGGCTGATGGTACCAGTCCAAATGCGATGCCCAGGATGAGCATCAGCACGATGGCAAGCACCCATGAGTTGATTGGAAGGGCAAACATGACGTGCACAAAGGTCAGGAGGCAACTGCCGATAATCATCAGCGTAGCACCCTTGCCATACTTATCGTATATACTACCGAAGAGCGGTGTGAGGAAGATGGTACCGAATGGCAACATCGCAGGAATCAGACCTGCCAAATTAGCATCCACACCATACTTGAAAATCATCAGCTTGGTAGCAAACTTCAGGAATGGGAATACGCCTGCATAGAACATCAGACAGAGTACAGCCACATACCAGAAACCTATTGTCTTGAAAAGACCTCCCAAGTCAGAGAACTTGAAACCTTCTTCCGGCCCAGTAGCCACAGCTGCCACAGAAGCATCCTCCTTCTTGTCCATCACGCAATAAACGAGATAAACCAGTACACCAGCGCAAAGCAATACCTCAGTTCGGGATAACGAGCTCTATCTAAAGGCTTTATAATGTTTTTATATAAGGGACACAGAGGCTTGGCAACCATCTATATATCTTGGATGGTTGCTGAGACAAAATCCTCCTGTAAAATATGCAATGTTAGAAAAGACTCAGCTGTTTCGTATCTTCGATAACGTATCCAGTAAGTGCCTTGGGCTTGTTGTCAAAGAAACAGTATGCCCCTAATGCAGAAATAATATTTATGATGAAATTCGCAACAGACCTGTGACGTGAATGTACTATCTGAGCCGTATTTTTCAACAGGTCATTAATCGTTTCAATGATGTATCTTTTGCGTAGCATCATCTTGTCATAGAACGGCATTAGTTTGTTCTTCATGTTCACTCTCAGTCCTGTAACCAACTGGATGCCTTCCTCAAAAAGCGAATCGAAGAGTTTTTGCGAGATATAGCCTTTATCTGCAAACAGCTTGCCATACAGACGTTTAGCCAATACATCGAATACCGCTGGATCTTTGTCGCTAACGTTTGCACCAGTGAGAACAAAAGCAATTATCTCACCTCTATCATTACAAGCCAGATGTAGCTTGAACCCATGACACCATCCCATTGTTCCCTTTCCGTCTGTGGCAATGCCTTTGAACACTTTGTTGGCATAACGCCTGAGATTGTGGCATATTGGTATCATGGTTGAATCAACAAAGGTTATACCTGTACATCTGCCAAAAGCACGGAGATTCAGGAAGAACATGAGAGGGAAGAATACGCGACTTTCAAGTTCTACAAAACGGTTATAAGACACTGCATTTGGAAAATATGACTTCAATGTTCCTCTAATAAAGAATAGGTAATAATGCTTGAAGTTTCGGAATGAGCCGAAATGGAAATACAGCAAAATCGTCATGATTTCACTATCAGATAAAGAGGCTTTACGTCGTCTGCGCTTTACTCCATCTTCACTCAAAAGCAATTTTCCTGCATTTTCAGCATCAAAAACTTTGTAAAATTCATCAATAATACAAAATAATTCTGTAACTTTGTCCTTGGTAATCTCCATAATGATATCTTTTTATGTTTGTAACTAATTGTATTTCAACTACAAAGATACAAAAAATATCGGAGATTACCAACTTTTTTAGGCACTATTTCTTATCCCGAACTGAGGTAGCAATACAGCGCCCAAAGCAACAGAAGCAGATACTCCACCCATTGCCTTGGCAAAAGGAAGAGAAGCACTCAGGGCTGCAGCAGTTCCCAAACGAGCCGTAGCTACCTGTACACCCATTGCCAGAGCCAACTCATGGCCCGTAAACCACTTCACGATAACCTTGCTCACTGTGATACCGCATATCTCGCATCCTACACCATAGATGGCAAAGCCAAGAGCAGCTATCACTACCTGCGTACTGTAAGTACCGAAGAATGGTACAGCAACCATTCCGTCAAACTCATGACCTAAAGCATACCACTTCAACAAGGCTCCACCAAACATCAGGACGGTAGAGAGGATACCAGTGAAACGGATGCCAAACTTATCGAGGATAAGACCACCGAAGAAGAGGAGCAGGAGGAACACATTGAAGTATCCGTAAGCTCCAGAGAAGAAGCCGTATTCATCCGAATTCCATCCGAGTCCGAGACCATTCTCTGCTCCCTTGGCTGCTGTCAAGAGAGGCTCCAGTGGAGACATCACATCTGTAAAAAAGTAACCGAACATCATCGTGATACTCACGATGAGGAGGGCGGTCCAGCGAGCTGACTTAGAGTCGCTCAATTTCATCTGCATTTTTTCTGTTGTACTCATTTTCTTTAAAACATAAATGATAATTTCATTATCACTATTTTCTCTTAACTATTAACTGTAAACTATTAACTACTTTCTCCTAACGTTCTTCGTTCTGGTGATATCAAAGAGATAAGAGAGTTTCAGAACAATCTGTCCGTAGTTACTCTTTCCGAAATAATCACGCTTAGAAGCACCGTAGATATTTCCCAGACCATAGTAGTATCGGGCTTCGGCAAGGAAATGCCCCACCTTCGGAATACTGTATTCAGCACCCAGACCCAGGGCGATACCATAATCGAGCTTGTTCTTGACTGCCATCGTATCCTGAGCCACCACCGGACTTACACGGTTATTGTCGGTTGCCGGCATGTGCTCTACCGAGAAGTTGGTCTTCTGCGAATCACTCAGATAGAGGCCAAACTGCGGACCGGCATTCACGAAGATATTCAGTCCTCTTGTCTCCCTACCCCATGCCAGATGCGCAAAGATTGGCACCTGAATATAGTTGATGGTACGCTTGTAAGCCATCGCCTCTTGGGTTTCGGTGATAATCACCGGATTATTCTCCATATCCAGGATATCCTCTTCCCATCCTGCCTGCGCATAGTTTACTTCGGCATAGATAGAGCAGATGGTCTTGAAATATTTCTCACAGGTATATCTCATCGAAAAACCGCCCGTTAGTCCGCCGTGCTGCTTCTGCTGTACCTCGGGTATGAATCCTACGCTACTCATCATATAGCCCCCATTAAAACCGATGGCGAAATCATTACGATGCTCTCCTATCTGTGCCGAAACTGGAATTCCGAAGATGAGCATCAGAATCAGCAGCCCAATATTTCTATTCATTATCAACTATAAATTGTAAACTATAAATTGTAAACTATAAACTAGTACTTCACCGCCTCTATCTGATGATTAAAGGTATAGTGAATCAACTGGAAACTCTTGTTCTTGTATCCTCCTCTACTGGTCTTCTCGAAACGGAGTGGAGTCTGCACCGGCTGGTAAGTCATCTGCTGGCGCTCACCTGTAAAGTTCTTGCCATATCTCTTGACGCCCTGAATCAGATACATTCCGTGATCGAAACCGGTGATGGCGAATCTTGGCTGTGCCACCATCATAGGCTGATGGAACCATCGCTCATAACGGCTCTCAAGCGCCTTGGTCTGTGCTGAGTTCGGGTTATAATAGAAGGTGGAAGGGATATAAGTATCATACTTATAGAATCTTTCCAGATTATACTTGGCATACATCAGCCATTCGGTATAGCCGAAGAGAGAGATGGCTGCACCCGGATACTTCGCATCAAATTCGTCGAGCTTGTTCAATACCTGAGTCAACTGTGGCGAACGTCCCGTATTCAGGATGATCACATTCTGCTTGGAAGGCATGAAAGCCTTGGCAAACTGCTCGACACTTGAATTCACATTGGTGATGCTATAATTGATTTTCCTGCGTTCCAGTTCCTTGCGCAGACCGAACGTAAAGTTGCCCTTTCTCGAAGTAGAATCATTGCAGTCTACAAAGATAGGATGCACATTGGTAAATCGGCTCAGGAATGCCTTGATGGTCGCATCATTCAGCGCATCATCGCTCTGATAAACCTGGAAAATCTCTTTGTTTCTTTCTACATCATCTCCGCTGATAGAGAACGGAATCACCATTTTGATGCCGTAGGTCTTGCAGAAGTTGGTCAGCGGAGCCACCTGCTTGGTATAAAGTGGACCAAAGATGATGTCGCATTGGTTAGCGCCCTCCTGCAAGAGTGTATTCCGGATATCAGCATCAATAGGAACGTTCCAGGCATGCACATCTATATCGGCGCCCTGCTGCTTCAGGGTTTCGCAAGCCAGCAGCAAACCGCGGTAATACTCCACCATTCGCTTGCCGTCGCCATCAACATTATGCAAAGGTAACATCACGCCTACCTTTACTGCATTTCTGGCAACAGCAGCCTTTGAGGTTGCCGGAGCTGTAGCAGTTTGCTGAACCGTCGCCCCATTCCCCGACTTCTGACCGTTCACCTGATTAGGATTCTTCTGGTCTTTGGTGTATGGAATAAAGAGCGTAGCTCCCTTCTGCAACATGTATCCCTCACGCTTCATCTCCGGATTGGCATCCATCAGTTCAGGAAGGCTCAATCCGTATTTGTTGGCGATACCAAAGATAGTATCTTTCTTCTTAACCGTGTAAATGTCGCGCCATTTTACAGTCTGCGCGCTAATGCTGACACTGAGCAGAAGCCCAACGAGCAGCAGGAAATATCTCATTTTTTGTCTCATATCTCTAGATTTTTTTAACGATATCTTCAAATATTTCATGTTTTCATCTGCAAAAATACAAAAAATCTTGCATCTGACGCAATATCTCTCATCTTTTTATTATCTTTGCACAAATTATTTTAGAAATGAGACGAAAAATAGCATTACTTTGCATCATGTTGACACTTTTAACGTGTCAATTACACGCTCAGGAAGTCAACGACGACGAGGAGGACAACACAGAAGAGACGACCAAGGTCAGTTCTCTTCTCATGCCGAATGCCTTCTCTCCAAATGGCGATGGCATCAACGACATCTATAAGCCCAAGGATGGTTACCGGAACATTGAGGAGTTCCACGCTTATATATATAATAGGTGGGGACAGAAACTCTATGAATGGACCGACCCTGCCACGGGATGGGATGGCACCTACCGTGGAAAACCGGTCAAGGAGGGTGTCTACTTCTGTCTCGTCAAGGCGAAGGGGGCAGATGGCGTTGTGTATAACATCAAACGTGATGTCAACCTGCTCAGAGGTTATACCGAAGAACAGAACAGTAACTATTAGGCAAACAGCAATTAGCAGAATTGGAATATGAATTCAGAAGAAAAGATAAATGTATGGGGCGCACGGGTCCACAACCTCAAGAACATAGATGTGGAGATTCCGCGTGATTCCCTCACCGTGATTACCGGACTCTCGGGTTCGGGCAAGAGTTCACTGGCCTTCGACACCATCTTTGCCGAAGGTCAGCGCAGATATATCGAAACATTCTCTGCCTATGCCCGCAACTTCCTGGGTAATATGGAACGCCCGGATGTTGATAAGATTACGGGATTAAGTCCGGTCATCAGCATAGAACAGAAAACCACCAACAAGAATCCCCGCTCTACCGTGGGCACTACCACCGAGATTTACGACTATCTCCGTCTGCTCTATGCCCGCGCCGGTACTGCCTACAGCTACCAGAGTGGCGAGGAGATGATGAAATATACCGAGGAACAGGTCATCGACATGATTCTCAGCGATTATAAGGGCAAGGCTATCTTCCTGCTCGCTCCCCTCGTACGCCAACGCAAGGGTCATTACCGCGAACTCTTCGAAAGCATGCGCAGAAAGGGGTATCTCTACGTGCGACTCGACGGCAACATCCTCGAAATCGTTCCCAATATGAAAACCGACCGCTACAAGAACCACAATATAGAAGCTGTGGTCGATAAACTGGTGGTGAAGGAAGAAGATGAGGAACGCATCCGCAAGAGTGTGGCTACGGCTATGAAACAGGGCGACGGCATGGTAATGGTTCTTGAGAAAGGTGCCAAGGAGGCCAAGACATACTCCAAGCGTCTCATGGACCCTGTAACGGGTATCGCCTACCAGGATCCAGCTCCTAACATGTTCTCCTTCAACTCTCCCGAAGGTGCCTGTCCGCATTGCAAGGGTCTGGGAAAGGTGAACCAGATTGATATCAAGAAGGTAATTCCCGATGATAAACTCAGCATCCATGAAGGCGGCATCGCTCCGCTCGGCAAATACAAGAACCAGATGATTTTCTGGCAGATAGAATCATTGCTCAGCAAGTATGACCTCAACCTGAAGACGCCTATCTGCGAGATTCCGGGCGATGCCATGCAGGAAATTCTCTATGGCTCACTCGAAAATGTGAAGATAGAAAAGGAAAAGGTGCATACCTCTACCGACTATTTCTGCGCCTACGATGGCATCATCGACTACCTGCAGAAGGTGATGGAGGATGACGAGAGTGCGGCGGGCAAGAAATGGGCCGACCAGTTTATCTCTACCATCGAATGTCCTGAATGCCATGGTTTGCGACTCAAAAAGGAATCGCTCTCTTTCAAAATCTGGGATAAGAATATATCCGAAGTAGCCAGTCTTGACATCGATGAACTGCGCGATTGGCTCGAAGAAGTGGAACAGCATCTGCCTTCGATGAAAGCGAAGGTGGCTCACGAAATCATCAAGGAGTTGCGCTCACGCGTTACCTTCCTCCTCGATGTGGGACTCAATTATCTCTCGCTCAACCGCCAGTCAGCTTCTCTCTCGGGTGGCGAGAGCCAGCGCATCCGTCTGGCTACTCAGATTGGTAGCCAGCTGGTCAACGTGCTCTATATCCTCGATGAGCCGAGCATCGGTCTGCACCAGCGCGACAACGAACGTCTGCTCAACAGTCTGAAGGAACTTCGCGACCTGGGCAATACCGTTATTGTGGTGGAGCACGATGAAGATATGATGCGGGCTGCCGACTGGATAGTAGATATCGGTCCGAAGGCGGGACGCAAGGGAGGTGAAGTTGTCTTCCAGGGCACTCCCCAGGAGATGCTCAAGACCGATACCATCACCGCCCAGTATCTCAACGGCAAGATGGCTATTGAGGTGCCTGCCCTCCGCAGAGAAGGCAACGGCAAGCATATCACCATTCACGGAGCTACGGGCAACAACCTCAAGGGGGTGGATGTTGATTTTCCACTCGGCAAACTCATTGTCGTAACGGGTGTCAGCGGCTCAGGCAAATCCACTCTCATCAACGAGACCCTCCAGCCTATCCTCTCGCAGCATTTCTACCGTTCGCTCAAGAAACCGATGCCATACGAGAGCATCGAGGGTATCGAGAATATCGACAAGGTAGTAAATGTAGACCAGAGTCCTATAGGCAGGACGCCTCGCAGCAATCCAGCAACCTACACAGGCGTGTTCAGCGATATCCGCTCGCTCTTCGTAGGACTTCCCGAGGCAAAGATCCGCGGTTACAAGCCGGGCAGATTCTCCTTCAATGTGAAAGGTGGAAGATGCGAGGAATGTAAGGGTAACGGATATAAGACCATCGAAATGAACTTCCTGCCGGATGTCTACGTACCTTGTGAGGTATGCCACGGCAAACGCTACAACCGCGAGACGCTGGAGGTAAGATACAAGGGAAAGAGCATCGCCGATGTTCTCGACATGACCATCAACCAGGCGGTAGATTTCTTCGAGAATGTTCCTCAGATACTGCAGAAGATCAAGGCATTACAGAATGTAGGTCTCGGATACATCAGGTTAGGACAGAGTTCCACTACCCTCTCTGGCGGTGAAAGTCAGCGCGTAAAACTGGCTACCGAACTCTCGAAGCGTGATACGGGCAAGACGCTCTATATTCTCGATGAACCGACTACCGGTCTGCATTTCGAAGACATCCGCATCCTGATGGATGTACTCCAGAAACTGGTAGACCGTGGCAATACGGTCATTATCATCGAGCACAATCTCGATGTCATCAAACTCGCCGACTGGCTCATCGACATGGGTCCGGAAGGTGGACGAGGCGGCGGTCAGCTCCTCTTTGCCGGAACACCAGAAGAAATGGTGAAGCAGCAGAAGGGATATACCTACAAGTTCCTCGCCCCTTTACTGAAGAAATCAGGGAAACCTGAATAAATCAGGATAGGAACGAAGGCTGTGGCAGAAGAAAATTAAAAAAAACGCTCTAAAAGTTTGGATGTTACAAATATTAAGTTTATCTTTGCATAAGATATAAAACAAACAGCGTATGAAACAGGTAGAAGAACGATATGAAGCAAGCAAGATGGCATATCGGGATATCAAGAACTCTATTGATACGGCGAAAAGGGAAGGTAGAATAGAAGGTAGAACTGAAGCCAACATTGAAACGGCTAAACGTTTGCTGGCTATGGGACTTCCAACAGAACAGGTAGCCAAAGCGACCCAGCTACCTTTGGATATGGTTCAAAATCTGAGCTACTGATAAAAGCGAAAACTAACGCTTTTCTTTTATGCTGGATACCACAACAAATAACCCCAACCTACTTTCTTAAGCGGGTTGGGGTATTTTTATTTCAATATAAAATATGACGATAGCATGGTACCGATTACACCGCTACGCTTGGTAACGATACAGCACTATCATCAGTTAAATTAACGTTGCATATACAAAATGAGCCTGTAAATGAGCCTGTAAATGACAACAGCAAGCCATTCTTTCTGCAAAGAAATAAAATTCATCCATAAGAGAGAGATTTTGGCGAATAAGCTGGTAGTACACTTGCTTGTTGAATTCGCGTTTAAAGATATACACTTAATGTTAGTAATCTTTATTTTATTTTCTCCAAGGACAAAGTTTCACCATTTTCACCTGTTGCCTTAATCAAATTAACTTTGTTAATGATAACTTTATAAGCTTGGTTATAGGTCTTTCCATTGCCTTTTGAAGAAATTGCCAGTGTATTACCATCAAAGGTAAATGTGAAAGCAATTTTATAGGATATCGCTGACATTTTCTCTTCACAATAGCCTTTTCCATCTTTGTTGAAGGTCCATACAGCATCCTTTGTCCTAGACTGATCTTTCCAGGTACCAACAATACTTAAATCTTGAACCTTAGAATCATCATCGTCAGAACTGCAGCTTGTGAAAGCTGTCGTTGCAAATGCTCCAATAAACAGGAGCAACATTAAAAATAAATACTTTTTCATAAATTTGATATTTTAATTTAAACTAAACATTTCATTTTATCTGTTGCCTTTCGAACGGTTATGCGTCTTGCAGAGCATCTGACAGTTGCTCTCATCTGTAGCTCCGCCGTTAACCCATGCCTTCACATGGTCGGCTTCCATCTCTTTCAAAGCCCAAATTTTATCCTTATTGGGACCATCGCCACAAGCACAAAGAGGACAATTGCTTTCATGCTTCTTTTTGGCTTCTGACGTCTGACGATCATAAACCCTGCGTTTGGTATTATCATCAAAGACACGGACATTCAGAAGTCTTGTATCCTTACAACCGCCAAGCACATATTCAAATACGTTCTTTTTATCTTGAACGCATGGATCGTTATAAAGCTCTTTCACCTTTTGAGATACCTCAATATGATTATAGGGAGTGGTATGGAATCGTTCGTATAGTTCACCCCAGTTTAGCCCCTTCATCTTGGGATAAACCTCATCGAACGTTTGGTCTATCCAAGAAATAACATCATCGAAATAGTTTTTCAATTCATTGATGTTTGCGTCACGGCGATGTTCTTGCATGTAGTCTTTGATATTTCCTTTGCTCACCCATCGTAGGGCTTCCTGAAGAATTTCCTGTCTATTGGCAGAACCTGAAATGTAGCATTCCCATTTTTGCAAACGTGGATCTTCCTTGTTGCTGAATTCTTTTCGGGCTGCACTGACGAAAGGCCCCGAGTAAATGGCGTTCAACTTTTCTTGTTCGTTGAGTCGAATGCCACCGATATTGATAATTTCAAACCACTCCTTGATTTCAGACTCCGTGCCCTCGCAGATGTAAGCTAACATCTTTGTATTCTCTATAAGCTCTCTTTCTTCTTTATCCAATGCCTTGAATCTATAAGGCAGATTGTCTCTTTTTATATAAGAGAACTTGTTAATCAAATATCTGCCAAGGCTTGTGATACGTTGCTGACCATCAAGAACCTCCAAGCGTCCATCAGGCAACTTGTTAAAGTACAACAATCCCAAGGGATATTTTTTCATGACGGAATCAATGACGGCAACTTCTTTCTCACCCTCATTTTCTATATAGAGGTAGTTGCGTTGATACTCAGGCTGAATAGTTAGCTTGCCAGCTAAACCATATAAGCCTTTTCCGTCAGCTTTGCTGTAAGTGAAACCCTCGCACAGTTCTTTAACTGTATATTCTTTTAATTCTGTTTCCATTGTTGTTACTTTTTACGGATTAATATTCGGGCATAAGCTTGTGTATAATACTTGCCATCAACAATATAATAGACTTCACCATCAAGTGGACCATCCAATTCTATTACAGGTCCGTCATTTAGTTTGGTTACTATAGTCTTTATGCCAGTTTTACTAACCTGTATCTGCTTTGGATATACCTTATTAGCCATACCAAACCAAGTTTTAGTAATACCCATTATCTCGAATTGCTCAGGGCAATATTTATCAAGAAAAGAAATAGGTACTCCCATCATCCCCTCATAATCACAAGGGATAGCATCAGTATAAGGAACTTCGATGGCATCGAAATTATCAAAGTGTAGATATGGTCTTCCATGGACCTCCTTATGCTTACTAAATTTGATATTATCTGCCATTGTCATAAAGTTTTTGGCACTATGACGATGCCCATGATCGATGTTCGTGTACCATCTTACCCCCTTTACTCGAATGTATTTCTTGCCATTTTCATCTATTCTTGTTCCAGAAGCTTCTAATGGATACTCATCAGGAACACCAAACTCTCGGTCACCGCTATGAATAGAGTATCCCATCCAAACCTTGTTGTCTTTTATCAAAGGGAATACTTCTTTGTAGGTTACACAATTGATATTGCCGATAATGATAAACTGTTTGTTTGCTTCAACAATCCACGCCAAAAACTCTCGGAATAGCGAAAAAGGAGGGTTGGTTATAATAATATCTGCTTCATCTCTAAGTTTTTTGACCTCTTCGCTTCTGAAATCTCCATCCCCCTCAAGATAATCCCATTGCAGATCATCAAGATTGGGCATTCTATCTCTTGTGGAATCTTCAGTAAGTACAAATATCTTTCCATGTGTTTTGGTCTTATCCTTATCATACTTGGCAGATTGAGTTTCAAACAGGGATAACTGTATGCCGTTTTTATAAGTCATACTCTCTGGAGCATAACTTGTAGAGATGAGTTTCTTCAAACCCAAATCTTTAAAATTCTGTGCAAAATACTTAGTGAAATTACTCCACTCCGGGTCATCGCAAGGCAGAAGAACCGTCTTGCCACGAAATACATTTGGATTGTAATCGAGATAGGCTTCCATTTCGGTTTCTATATCATAAAACATGGTATAGAACTCGTCTTTTTTGGCAGCCTTAGCATTTGATAATGTACTATTTGCCATAATTATTGATAGTTGTTACGCACCCAACTATCAATCCGCTAAAACACAAAAAGGGCGTGATGCCTCTTATCGCGTTTAGCACGGGGCGGCGTAGGAATGGAGCCCCAGTCAATCCATAAGAATGCATCACGCCTATAGCGTGTTTGCATTGCTTAATCGGATTGACTGGAGGCTACATATATATACGAACCACCTATCACATATTATTTCCGTGCTTGTTATTCCAAATTGAGTTTCCTACGCTCTTGGCTAAACGCGAAATAATAGCGAATGCTTTTGTTTTTACCCACAATGTCTTGGGAACCATACTAATCCTAGAACGATACCCGATGCAAAGGTACAAGTTTTATTTTTAACAACAAAACTTTTAGCTAAAAATATTTCAAAAAGTTATATGAGGGACACAATTAGAAAGAAGAAGTTTATAAGAGAATCCTGCTGACTATGATGCCGACAGGATTCTACATTTTAAAGCATATTTTCTTCATGGTTACTTTTGATAGTTACTTTATCTTCTTGATGGTTACTTTTGTTGGTTACTCTATCGCCTTGATAGTTACTTTTGATGGTTACTTCTCCTAAGATACCACTTCCTCCATCCTCACCAACTTACCTGCTACAAACTGCATGATGATTTTATGGAGCGTTGTACCTTGACGTAGCGCCTCGACCCTTGGAGCTGCGTCATATCGATTGATTTGTTCCTCAGCCTCCTGTCATTGGCATTCTGCAGTAGAATGCAATTGTAAAAACAATAATTATTTCTGAAATACGTGCGCTAATCTTAGATTATTTTTGTAGAAAAGACGTTAAACCCATAGATTATGACTACATATCTCAGATACTTCAATTATGATGAGGCCTTTGAATACTACTGCGGACTCATCGATAAAGTTCTCAATGTTTTCAAAGAAGAAAAGAACAAGGGCGGCTTTAAGGCTTTGCTGCAATTGTTGATGGTAATATAAAAACAACATGAAATGGATTATAAAGATGTCGCAAATTCTTTCATTACAAGACATTAAATCTCACAGGCTCCTCGCCTGTACGTAATTTGTAGTCTTCATAAAGCATCTTCTGCATCTTGTCAACCATGGCTTTCTTTGTGGCCTTGGCAGATTTCCAACGTCTAAGCGCCTCTTCTCTTGTTAATTTATTCATATCCAATCCTCCATTATTAAATTATGAGCATCCCAAATGTCCGCTCTTTCTAAATTTCATTCTACCAGATTAAGCATTCAAGAACTACTATCGGGAAGAATACGACTGCAAAGATACGGATTATTTTTGAAACTAAAGCATCTTTATCCTAATAAAATGCAGATAAATTTTATTTTAGCAACACGGCTGCAAAGAAACAGTATCTGGTAGAGTGTAGTGAGAAAATCGTGAGGGATAACCCCAAATCGTGATGGATAGCGTGAGGGATATTTCCGTTTTTGAAGTATCTATCACGCTATTCAAGTATCTGTATATTAACATATTAAAATGTATGATACATGCAAATCGTGATGGATGATAGATGATTACATAAAATTAGTTCATATGAAGGCTGAGCTGGGTTACGAATGTGGCTGCGCTGTGTTACGGATATGACTGCATCGGGTTACGGATATGACTGCATCGGGTTACGAATATGGCTGCGTCGGGTCACAGATATTACTGCGTCGGGTCACAGATATTACTGCGTCGGGTTACAGATATTACTGCATCGGGTTACAGATATTACTGCGTAAGCTAACGGAGACGTATCTGTAAGCTTATCGAGACGTCTGCATCAGATAACTGAGACGTCTGAACTCGCTTACTGAACTACTTGAATTGTCTTACTGAACTACTTGAGTTGCTCGACTGAACTACTTGAGTTGCTACCCTTCCACTGGACTTACCGAACCCAGACTTGCTCTTTTGGTAAAGTGAGGGTGTGTCATAAGTTTATGATTCACCCTCTTGACTTTTCCTGATGCATAAAAAAAGCACGGAATATTAAACTCCGTGCTCATTGAGCACTAAATTTATTCTACATCTCTCAACATACCACCTCCTCTATCCTCACCAACTTGCCAGCAACAAACTGCATGATGATTTTATGGAGCGTTGTACCTTGACGCAGAGCCTCGACCCTTGGAGCTACGGCATATCGCTTGATTTGTTCCTCAGCCTCCTGCCATTGGGCTTCTGCCTTAGAGAGTTTGCCATCCTCTGGCTTTGACTCGTAATCTTTCTTTGACAACACCTTCAGCTCCAGGATATAACTATGCTTCGTAGCATAATGAGTAAGATTTGGCAAAAGGAAAAAATCACAATAGCCATGGTTCAACTCTAGCTCCGGTGCGGTATAATAGTAATTGTTCAAATTTAGATATGCCATGAAGAAACCTTGAAGATTGCGCTCCGATTCTATGCCGTCACGAACTGACGATACCTTGGAATAGGCATCTGCCATAAACTGTAATCCTTCACGCCACTTACCCTCATACGCCATATCATAATAATAATCAGTAAGTTGGTTGGTATCTACGTATGACCTTTCCTCATATAAGTCCATCAAATAGCCATAGTACTGCTTACGGACATTATTGTTTGGAATACCCAATATCATCTTATCGCCACGAGTGCCCTTGATGGTCAACATACCATAATAAAACAGCAGACTCGTAAATATCTGAGGGTCGGTCAACCTATAGGCAGAAAAGGTTTCTGTCAAAGGAGCCACAATCTGCCCCGTCTCAGCTATCGTGCGGATAACACCTTTGCGGTCGCCATCCAACTTATCCAACTGAAGAAGTTTCTTCATCTTGTTGTAGTCTGTCTTCGTGTTTGGATCTATCATCTGCTTTGGAGCTTCCCCCCTATCTATATAATTTCGGAGATAATAGATGACCATATCACTATTGAACACTTTACTCTGAGTATGCAGAGCATCCTCTGAGAAACAATAGTTATCATACCAAGGCTTCATCTCGTCTATCATCGCCTCGATATCGCTTGCTGCAGGAATGCCTCCCACTTCCTTGTAATAAGCAAACATCTTGCGCACTTCCTCCAAAGAGAAGCCCAACATCTGATTGAACTCTGGCTTGGTGGAGATATGCCAGCCAATATTGAACCCACTCGTCACATCATCCAAGGTCACAGGACTGACACCTGTGATGAAAATACGTTCAAACATACCCTTAAACTTCTTGAAGACATCACGGTAGAAGCCGTCGGCATGGGTGATTGCCCAATATACATTCTCGCCCTGCTCATTGAGCACGGTATTGGTGAAATTGTCATATTCATCGATGATCAGATAGAGAGGAATGCCCTTGGCTGCAGTCTCATCCTGAAGCAAAGCCAGTTTCTCCGTACCAGAATCCGACTTAAAGAACCTCTCCTTAAAATCTGCCAGATAAAACTCTTGGTAAACTCGCATGAAACCGTCCAATTTGACACGCAGATACATATTGAAGTTTTCCTCCAACTTTTCGATACCACCACCCACATACGAGAAATCAAGGTGAAGAATCTGATACTTTCCCTGCAAAGGAGTAGGATGCTTACCAACCCATAAATCACCGAAAAGAGTTTGGAATTTCTCTTTCTTGCTACAGTCGTAATAAGCATGGAGCATACTCAGGAATATGCTCTTACCGAACCGACGTGGACGAATGAAGAAGATGTTGCTTGGTTGGTTTTCCAACAAAGGCAAATACATCGTCTTATCCACATAATATTGATTTTGCTCTATAACAGCCTCAAAGTCATTGATGCCGTAAGGCAAACGTTTCATATTCTGATTCATGATTGCTCCTTTTTATAGTTTACCTTTGCAAAAATAAGAAATTTATCTGAATATGCCAAAGAATCTGTCTGTCTTTTCTTTGTATTGCTAAAAATTATTGGTTATTTTTGCAATATGAACCCTATATAACCTCCTAATAGTTGAATTGACTTGATGGCTATGGTGATTTTTTCCGAGACTCATTTGTTATAACACAAAAAAGCACGGAATATTAAACTCCGTGCTCTTTTTTGCTTTTATATTTAATCTTGTCAAAACCTTCACCATACACACCGATAACGGCACTCTGACTGACAAAGGCATGGGGATCAATCTCGCTGATAAGACGGAAGATAGCAGGAGCCTGACGCTGCTTGGCTAACACGAAAAGCATCTTCACATCCTGACCGGAATAAAAACCGCTGGCATTCACCACCGTTACTCCCCTATCAGCATCTACATTGATGCGCTTGCCTATCTCCTCATACTTCTGTGAAATGATAAAGAACTGTACGCTTCGTCTTCTGCTGTTTACCACCTGGTCGATGCAGAATGCCTGAACGCAAAGAACTACATAACCATATAACACCTTCTCCCAATCGTGTACCACCAGATAGCTGGAACTGATGATGAAGATGTCGCATATCATAATCACTCTACCTAGAGAAATGTCGCGATACTTGTTGACGATGGCTGCGATGATATCCGTACCACCCGTACTTCCACCAACCGAGAAACCGAGACCGATTCCGCAGCCACAGAAAACGGCACCCAGGAAAGCAGCCCATAAAGGTTGGTTTTCCAAAAGATGAAAATCACCTAAACGGCTGGAGAAGAATGAGGTCAGGATGGTTACCACTATAACGGCATAAACAGTCTTGACACAGAACTTTGCTCCCAAAATCTTGAACGCACATATTAATAAGGTGGCGTTGACGATAAAATACGGAATTTGCACAGGGCAACCGGTTGCCCAATAGATAATACTGGAGATACCAGGAAGTCCGCTTGCTGTTACATTGGTTGGCAAGAGGAACACGTTCCATCCAATAGCGTAGGATATCATACCTATCGCAATCAAAACATAGTCTTGTACAGACTTCCACAAGGGTCGAGGAGGAGTCATAATTAATTAATAATTTATATTTTTTTTAAGCTTTTGCCCTTACAGGGCGTTTTTAAATGCAATTATATTTACCCAAGGTGTTGCCCTGGGCTAGGAGCTTCTGCCCTTTACCTTTCCCTTCGGCCGGTGACCGTTGGTTCAGGGCGTGCTGACTATACATTTCTGGGCGTGTGGGTTCTACCAGAATTTCTTCTGCTGCTCTGACCACTCAAAACCTTGGGTAGCCATTTGGGCTTCTAATGCCGCACGGTTCACATTGAAGTGATTACAAATCTCATCGAGTGTTTCAAACTCGTGGTCACGAAGCAGGAAGTTGATGGCGCTTACGAGCATCGGAACATCATTCATTGGTAACTTATCCATCCTTTTTATATTGATTAATTAATATTTATTATTGATTACTTGAGGCACCATGCCTCTTTCGGGGTGCAAAATTACTGCAAAATTCAGACAATACCAAAAAAAATCCCAGCAATCTTTTACCGATTGCTGGGATTTTTATAAATTATTGATGATTTACGCATTCACTGCAACTGAAATCCAGTCGAAGACGAATGAGCAAATACCGAATGCTACGATACCTACGGTGCAGATTGCAAGCGCCAACTTGGTTGAGCATGCGCTCTGGAAAGTAGGAAGCGGATTATCGCTGTG
The DNA here is from genome assembly GCF_025151535.1 of Segatella copri DSM 18205. Lineage (NCBI taxonomy): Bacteria > Pseudomonadati > Bacteroidota > Bacteroidia > Bacteroidales > Prevotellaceae > Segatella > Segatella copri. Next base: position 583,853 of record NZ_CP102288.1, on the reverse strand, counting down.
CTTGATGAACATAGCCTTCACGATGAGCAGGTAGTAGTACAAGCTGATAACTGTGTTTACCAACGCGATGAATACTACGCCGTATGCCCAGGCTCCCAATGTGGTGTGGATGTCGTGAGTTCCAACTGCTGCCATGAACACGAAGAACTTCGAGAACATACCGGCGAATGGAGGAATACCACCCAATGAGAACAATGCCAAGGTCATCAGGAATGCCAGACGTGGGTTGGTTTTGTACAAACCATTGTAGCTGTCCATCTGAACTGTACCGTTGTTGTGCTCCTCAATAGATGAGATGATGGTGAAGACGCTCAGGTTGGCTACTACGTAAATCAATACATAGTAAGTCAGGGCGCTCACGCTCATCGCTGAGTTACCTACCACTGCCAACATGATGTAACCTGCCTGAGAGATAGAAGAGAATGCCATGAAACGCTTCAGGTCGCTCTGACGGATGGCAAACAGGTTGGCGATAGTGATAGAAAGTACAATCACGATGTAAAGCAATACGGTCCAGTACTCTACCATTGGCTGGAACACCTTCATGAGGATGGCGCAGAGAGTAAACGCTGCAGCACCCTTAGATACTACTGACAAGTAACCTGTAACAGTAGTTGGTGCACCCTGATATGAATCGGCTGTCCAGAAGTGGAAAGGAACCAAGGAAATCTTGAAACCGAGACCACTGAAGAAGAATACCATACCGGCGATGGTCAATGGTGATGCAGAGATAACCTTTGCTACATCATCGAAGTACAAAGTACCACAAGCAGCATAGAGCAGAGAGATACCGTAGATCATCACGCCACTTGAGAAAGTAGCAGTAAGGATGAACTTAGCTCCTGCCTCAGCAGAATTGTGACGGTACTTATCGAATGCTACCAGGCAAGCCATTGGCACAGATGCCATTTCAAGACCGAGGAAGAACAGGAGGAAGTGGTTGGCACTAACCATCATGTTCATACCGAGCAAGGTAGAGATAATCAGCATATAGAACTCACCCTCCTTGAAGGCTGTGTCCTTGCGGCTCAACCACTCCTTAGCCTGTACCATCACGATGAGGGTACCCAGCGCCAGGATGGTCTTCAAGACACCGGCAGCAGGACCTGTTGTATACATGCCGCCAAATGCCTCTGAGGCTTCTGTTGGGAAGATATTGATGGCAATGTGAGCCACCATCAAGAGACATACCAGAGGATTGAACCACTTACGGTCTGCGCTCTTGGAACTGCAGAAGTCAGCAATGAAAGTGATCAACAGAACTACCATCAGGGTAGCTTCTGGAATCATATTTAAAAATTGACTGTAATTCATTTCTTCTGATATTTATTACATGATTACACTAAAGATAGGACCGACAGCGTCCATGATAATCTCCTCTGCCCAGAGTGGGAACATACCGAGACCTGCAACGCAGGCGATAAGACCTGCTACAGCGATACGCTCGTCCCAGGTAGCATCGTGAAGCTTCTCCAACTTAGGATTAGGAACCTTCTGATAAAGGATCTTACCAACACAACGCAGAATGTAAACCGCAGTTACTACGATAGAGGTACATGCGATGATGGTACATACACGATGGAACATATCTGCATTCTGGAAGGCACCTACGAAGATGGTCATCTCGGCTACGAAACCTGAGAAACCTGGCAAACCGAGGTTAGCCAAACCAGCTACTGCATAACCTACAGAGAGGAATGGAATGATCTTCATCAAACCACCCAGATAACGTACGTCACGTGTACCAGCCTGATGATAAATCATACCGATAACGGCGAAGAAGAGGGCGGTCATCAAACCGTGAGACAACATCTGGAGGATTGCACCAGTAGCGGCTGTCTCAGTCATCATACAGAGAGCGAAGAGCACCATACCACAGTGAGATACTGATGAGTAAGCGTTGATGTACTTCAAGTCGGTCTGTACACATGCTGACAAAGCACCATATACGATAGAGATTGTAGTCAGTACGAGGAACACCTTGATCCAGAAGCCGTGAGTAGCAGCTGGCAAGAGGAACATGGCGATACGGAAGCAACCGTAACCACCAAGCTTCATCAATACACCGGCGTGCAACATAGATACGGCTGTTGGCGCACTGGCGTGACCATCAGGAGACCATGTGTGGAATGGGAACAGCGCACCGAGGATACCGAAACCGATGAAGAGCAATGGGAAGAACACGTTCTGCACGCTCTCTGGAATCGCATGAGCACCATTGGTATGGTGAGCGATATCGAGGATTTCGAAGGTCTGAGCACCACTGTAGAAGTAGATTCCCAGGATACCGATAACCAAAAGGGCTGAACCACCCATCAACATCAAAGTCAACTTCATGGCTGAATACTCCTTTGCACCACTACCCCATACACCGATGAGGAGGTACATAGGAATCAGCGCAACCTCATAGAACATGAACATGGTGAACATGTCGATAGAGATGAAGAAGCCATATACACCGATGCTCAGGAGTGTGAACCAGAGGAAGTATTCTTTCTTCATTGGTTCCATCTGCCAAGAAGCAAATGTACCGGTGAACACGATGATAGAAGTCAAGAGAAGCATCACCACTGAAATACCATCCACACCGAGTGAATAGTTGATGTGCAATGGTTCAAACCAAGGCACACAGTAGGTGAAGAGCATCGGAGCTTGGTCGGCTGGCATTGTCTCACGAGCTTCGAGAAATGCAAACACCAAATAGATGGAGAGACCGAGCAATACGCTGGCACCTGCTACCATCACACCACGAACCTGCTTGTCGTTGCGTGCCAACCAGAGGCCGAGCAACATCAGGAGTGGTACTATGACGAATATACTTAAATTCATTTCTTTTCTATTTACTTAATTGTGAGACTTTCATTAAAGAAGTGCGAGCAGGCACAATGTCAATGCTACGGTACCGGTGAGGAACCAGATAGCATAGCTGCGAACATCACCACTCTGCCAAGGGCGGATGGTTTCACCTGCCTCCTGTGTACCCCAAGCCATGAAGTTGAAGGTACCATCGATAACGCGACGGTCGAACCATGCGATTGGCTTTGAGAAGCAACCGAAGACAATCTTGTGGGTGAAGAACTGCCAAGCATCGTCGATATAGAAACGGTTCAAGGCTGCCTTGTGCAACTTAGGCATCTTCTTAGCCAAAGCGTCTGCCAATGGAGTCTTCTTAGGAGCATACATGTAAGTAGCCAGACCGATACCGATGATAGCAACGATAACAGAGGTTGTTGCCACACTCATGTCGATATGGATATCGTAGCTCTGACCTGTAGCAGATACGAAGTGACCGAATGGAATCAGACCGCAGAGGCAAGAGATGATGGCGAGGAATACCAATGGACCCCACATCACGAAAGGAACCTCCTGTGGCTTGCGACGGTTCTCTGGATCCAGCTCATAGTAGCTCTGTCCCCAGAAGATGACATAGTAGAGACGGAACATATAGAATGCTGTCATACCGGCAACCACTGTCATGAACCAGCCCATGAATGGAGAGAACTGGAAGCAAGCTGAGATAATCTCATCCTTTGACCAGAAACCAGCGAATGGAGGAATACCTGCAATCGCCAAGCAACCGATGAGGAAGCAGATGTTGGTAATAGGCATATACTTGTGCAAACCGCCCATGTAATCCTTGAAGTTACTGCCGATGATGACGATGATGGCACCAGAGCAGAGGAAGAGCAATGCCTTGAACATAGCGTGGGTAAACAGGTGGAAGATACCAGCCATGTAACCCAAACCACCATGGTGGTTATCTACTGCAAAGCAAACGCCGAGCGCTACGAGCATGTAGGCAATCTGAGAGATAGTAGAGAAAGCCAGACCACGCTTGATATCACGCTGGCAGCAAGCTACGGCTGCTGCATAGAATGCGGTGAAGGCTGCAATGTAAGCTACATAGTGAAGAGCCTCAGGAGCATACTGTACCCAGATTGGGAAGAGGCTGGCTACCTGATATACACCGGCTACAACCATGGTAGCGGCGTGGATCAACGCAGAAACAGGAGTTGGACCCTCCATCGCATCTGGCAACCAGATGTGCAATGGGAACATCGCACTCTTACCGGCACCACCGATGAACATGAGGAACAACGCTGTTGGCATTACCCAAGCTGCACCTGCCAAAGCAGAGTTGAGCTCTGGCTGAGCATTCAAGTCGTAGTTGAAGGTTCCTACGTAGAAGCTGTAGAACAGGATACCGATGAGGAAGAAGAGGTCAGCGAAACGGGTTACGATGAACGCCTTCTTGCTGGCATGAACTGCAGCATGCTTTGGATAGTAGAAACCGATGAGCAGGTATGAGCAGACACCCACCAACTCCCAGAACAGATACATCTGGAAGATGTTGGTAGCTACTACCAGGCCCAACATTGACATGGTGAAGAGACTCAGGTAAGCGTAGAAACGCTGCATACCCTTCTCGTATTCCTCAACCTTGTAGTTCTCATCGCGCTCTGCCATATAGCCGAAGCTGTAGATGTGAACCATGAAGCTGACGGTGGTAATCACGATGAGCATCAATACAGAGATTGGGCTCAGGCGGAAACCGATGTTGAAGGTGAGCAACTCAGTAAACTTCAACCATGTGAAATTAAATACGGTAACAGTTGGGTACATACCTGTTGAGGCATCGCGACCCACTGCAAAGAAGTACTCGTATGCTGTATAGACAGACATCGCGAATACACAGCCCATCAATACGGTACCGATGAGTGCTGCTACCGGTCTTTTCATCTTCATACCCACAAGTCCCAGAACCAGGAAGCTCAGGAATGGCAGAAGAAGTATCAAAAATGCATAATTGTATTCCATTGTCTTTTAGAATTTCATGTTTTCAATACTGTTCACCTGGTCACTGTGATAGTTGCGGTAAACGTTGATAATAATAGCGAGCGCTACGGCTGTCTCGGCTGCTGCTACTCCGATAGAGAACAATGTGAAGAAGAAACCTTCCAACTGTCCTGGGAAGAGGATGCGGTTGAACACAGCGAAGTTCAGGTCGGCTGCATTCAATACAAGTTCGATGGAGATGAGCATGGCAACGAGGTTACGGCGTGTACAGAAGCCATAGACTCCGATGAAGAACAAGAGTGCTGAGAGCACGAAGAAATATTGTACTGGAATCATTTCTTATCCTCCTTTCTTGCGATTAAGATACCACCGATGATACATGCCAACAGGAATACAGAGATAAACTCGAATGGCAATACATAGCCATACTTGTCAGCACCTACCAGTGCAGAACCTACCTGGTCCATTGGCACCTCGGTGTCGGCTACGGTTGCAGCCATATCAATAAAGTGATTCTTCAACACGATGACTGCCAAGGTTACGAAACCAACGAGGCAGACGAGTGCGCGACCTACAATCCTGCTACCCTTGACATGCTCCACAAGACCCTGGAGAGTACGCTTTGATACCAACTGGATAGCGAAGACATAAAGCATGGTGATACCACCGGCATATACAGAAATCTGAGCTGCACCCAGATAAGTATAGTCGAGCAGGAAGAACATGCCTGCTACACCGAAGAGTACGAACAACAGGAAGGTTGCCGCACGCATGATGCGCTTGGTGAACACGCACATGATGGCTGAGCCAAGAATGACTACTGCCAAGATGACGAACATAAACAAATTTGCTGTTATCATTGTCTAAAGTCCTCCTTACTTAGTCTTGGTGTTAAACTTACCGATTTCCAATGGGGCACCACCATCGATGAGGTTAGGAAGGCTTCCGCCCTTATAAACCTCCTTGTCAAGGTGCATCACCAACTTATTGCGGTCGAAGACTGCATTCTCGAAATCGTTGACAAACTTGATTGCACCGAAGTTACATGCGTTCACACAGAGTTCGCAGAACATGCAGTCGCCCAAGTCGTACTGGTAATCTACCAGCTTGCGCTTCTTCTTGCCTGTCTCTGGATCCTCCACCATCTCGGTTACGATCTTGATGGTATCGTTAGGGCATGACTTCTCACACAATGTACAACCCACACACTTGTAAGCCTCGTTCTCATCACGAACGAAGACCAGACGACCACGGAAACGTGGAGATACGTGGAGTGTAGTCTTGCGGTTCTCAGGATACTGCTCTGTGCTCTTTGGTGTGAAGTACTCCTTCATGGTAGTCTTCATACCGATAGCGAGGGTCTTCAAACCCGCTGCAATACCGCCGAAATATGAATTGTTAGACATACTTTTATTTTTTGTTTATTTGTTAAGAAATAACAGAAGTTTCAAGTTGTAGAACTATTGTCTTAACTCCTTAACTTCTTTAACTCCTTTAACTCCTTAATAATATTATCCGTGGAATCCGAATGCTACGCATACTGTCATCAAGATCAGGATGACCAGTGACAATGGCATCAGATACTTCCACTCCAACTTCAGAATCTGGTCGATACGCAGACGTGGGAATGTCCAACGTACCCACATCAGGAGCCATACAACGGCGAAGGTCTTACCGAAGAACCAGATGAAACCTGGAATAAGGTTCATCAGATTGTCGAAGCCCTCGATACCGATGTTCAATGGCGCCCAACCACCGAGGAATACGGTAGAAGCGATACCAGAAATCACGAAGAGGTTGAGGTACTCTGCCAGGTAGTAGAAACCGAAGCCCATACCTGAATACTCAGTGTGGTAACCAGCGGTCAACTCACTCTCAGCCTCAGCCAAGTCGAAAGGACCACGGTTAGCCTCAGCATTACCTGCTACGAGGAATACGAGGAAAGCCAGGATAGCTGGCACATGACCCTTGATAATCAACCAGTTCCAAGCACCAGTCTGTGCCTCTACGATACCGCTTACCTGCATGGTTCCGGTAAGAACTACTGCAGAAATCAGACAGAGACCGAGAGACATCTCGTAAGAAATCATCTGTACGGCACCACGCATGGCAGATACCACAGAGTACTTGTTGTTAGATGCCCAACCTGCGAGGAACACACCCAGCACGCCGATAGAACTTACGGCTGTGATGAGGAATACACCTACGTTGAAGTCAAGAATATGTGCTCCCTTGTTCCATGGAAGGAATGAGAAAGTACCTACAGAGGCAATGATCACGAGGAATGGTGCCATGTAGTAGAGCAGCTTGTCGGCTCTATCTACAGCGAAGATCTCCTTGATCAACATCTTGAGCACGTCGGCGAATACCTGGAAGATACCCCAAGGACCTACACGCATAGGGCCGAGACGGCACTGGAAGTAGGCACACACCTTACGCTCCATGAAGATAAGTACGATAGCAATGAGGGCGTATGCTGTCAAAATGCAGATACCCACGAGCACGCACTCTATCAGAATCGACAGGAAGTCGCCCAAACCCAAGGTCTGGCGAAGCAGATTGTCGATGAATGTTGTTACTATACTAAAATCAAACATAATTATCTATCAATATCAGGGATTACGAAATCGATTGCTGCACCTGTAGTGATGAGGTCGGCGATCTTCTGACCACGGAGCATTGGATCCAAGGCTCCTGTGAGTGAGAGACCCATCGGACGCATCTTCATACGGTATGGACTCTTGTCACCCTTTGAGTCGAGATATACACCAAACTCGCCGCTGGCACCCTCTACAGAGAAGTACCACTGTCCCTCTGGAACCTTGATGATTGGCTTCTGCTTGATGTAGTACTCACCCTCTGGAATGTTGTCGATCAGCTGCTCGATGATGTCCAAGCTCTGATACAACTCCTGGATGTGTACATAGTAACGATCCATTGAATCGCAACCGGTAAGGGTGATTTCCTTCCACTCTACCTTGTCGTACATATCGTATGGATGACGCTTGCGGGTATCGTTCTTCCAACCTGATGCTCTACCGGCAGGACCGGTTACGGCATAGTTGATACAATCCTCAAGGTTCATTGGACCTACACCTTCGAGACGGTTGTGAGTAATCACGTTGTCACCGAATACGTCGAGGTATTCCTGAATCATCGGACGGAGATACTTGCAGAGGGTCTTCACGTTCTGAACGAAGTTAGGGTCGATATCTGCCTGCAGACCACCGATACGGTAGTAGTTCTGAATCAGACGGCCACCGGTTGTCTCCTCCATCACGTTCAATACGTGCTCACGGTCGCGCATACAGTAAAGGAATGCGGTCAAGGCACCCAAGTCCTGTGCGGTACAGCCGAGGTACAACAAGTGTGAGTCGATACGCTGCAACTCATCCATGATGGTACGGATGTAGCGGATGCGGTCTGAGAGTTCGATACCCATAGCCTCTTCGATAACGCCTACCAAAGCGTGGCGGTGCATCATCGCAGAAAGATAGTTCAGACGGTCGGTCAATGCCAAGGTCTGTGGATAGGTCATGTTCTCCCACATCTTCTCGATACCACGGTGAATATAACCGAGGTGTGGATAGATGCGCTTCACGGTCTCACCATCAATAACAGTCTGCAATCGGAGCACACCGTGGGTAGATGGGTGGTTAGGACCGATGTTGACAACATAGTCGTTCTCATCAAAGCGACGCTTCTCTGTAGCAACGAGATGTCCATCCTCGCTCAAGGAATACTCCACGGTGAAGTCATCCTCTGGCTCATCGGTGCAAGGGAACTTGTTTGCCTCAGGACTCATATCGAAGTCCTTGCGCAATGGATAGCCCTGGAAATCGGTACGGAGGAAGAGACGACGCATGTCTGGGTGCCCCAGGAACTTGATGCCGACGAAATCAAATACCTCACGCTCCAGGAGGTCAGCTACCTTCCAAAGGTTAATAACTGTAGGAATCACATCACTGCCATCCACCTTCTTGGCGATGGTCTTTACCGAGCAGCGCTCGTTGGTCTGAGTATTCTCGAGAATATAGATACATCCGAGACCTTCCTCACCGAAGTCTTCACCGATGATGGTAACAAGGTAGTCGAAATGCTTCTCGTTCTTCAACTTCGCCATTTCAGAGGCGAAATTATCAAAACTCAATTCAATATTATTCAGTTTCATGTTCTTATACCTTATTATATTAATCAGTTAGACCTTTCTGAGGGTCGAAATCCTCAGGTACTTCAGTCACGATGATAGGCTCCTTGTGTCCGAGCTTCTCGCTGTCAGAGAGGTTCTCGTTGCTCAAGCCGCGAAGACCACCCTTACTCATAGAAAGCTCCTTCTCATCCTGAGTCATCTTGTGGTTGGCACCACCGAAGAATTTCTCAACCTTTACCTTACGCTGCAACTGCATCATACCATAAAGGATAGCCTCAGGGCGTGGAGGACAGCCAGGGATGTAAACATCCACAGGAACCAACTCGCTGATACCACGAACCACATTGTAGCTCTTCTTGAACGGACCACCAGAGATGGTACATCCACCCACAGCTACCACATACTTAGGCTCAGCCATTTCATCATACAAACGCTTGAACACTGGTGCCATCTTATTGGTAATAGTACCGGCACACATGATCAAGTCAGCCTGACGTGGAGAGTTACGGGTTACCTCGAAACCAAAACGGGAGAAGTCGTAACGTGCACAACCTACAGCCATGAACTCGATACCACAGCAAGAAGTACCGAAGGTCAAAGACCAGAGTGAGTTACTGCGTCCCCAGTTAATGGCAGCATCGAGCGAACCGACTACCACGTTAGCACCACCCTCATTGAGCTCCTGCGCAATCTTTTCGAGGGTATCATTGTCCTTAAACTCGTCGTAAGGAATACTCTTGATAGAGGCTCTTTTGTTTACTTCCATTCCAATGCTCCTTTCCGCCAAGCGTATGCAAGGCCAAATACCAATACCAACAGGAAGAACCCGATGCTCACGAGAGCCATAGGTCCAAACTGCTTAACTACGACTGCCCATGGGTAAAGCAATACTGTCTCGATATCAAACATCAGGAAAAGGATGGCGAAGAGATAGTAGCCGATGTGTGATGGCAACCATGAGCTGCCACGTGTCGGAATACCGCACTCAAAAGGTTCACCCTTTACCGGATTGTATGAACGAGGACCGATTAACTTCGCGATGACATAAGCAGCCACCACCAAGGTTACAGCCGTCAGCAAAACGGTGATAAATAGTGTAAAGTTCATAAATTTGTTATAACGTTATTTTATATAAATGCTTCTAAGCGGTTGCAAAGGTAACACTTTTTTCTGAAAGAGCACATTTTTTTCTGGTTTAATTTGCATCCAAAGTAAAAAAATACAAAAAACTGCCTGATTTCATCAGTTAACAGACAGTATTAACGAAGGTTCGGAAACAGAGAAAACGAGCGTATTTTGTAGCAAAAAAGAAACAGAACGGTAGGAATTTTTACCCAAAAATTCATCCGCTTCGACATTGTTTCCGGCACAACTTTCATCGTCTCTCCTACCCTTCATAAAAAGGATGAGAAAGAGATTATCTATAATCTCAATGGCCAGCAAGTAGATAAGACTTCAGCCCAAGGCGGCATCTTCATCTCCCGCCAGAAAGGTAAGTTCTACAAAGCATCCGGTTCTTCCGGAGGAAGGAGATAGTTCTGCTGGCGTATTCAGATGTTTGAATAAGCAGAAGATTATGATTGAATAAGCGTATTCAGATGTTTGAATAAGCAAAAGGAGACGTTTCTTTGGGTTCAAATAGACGTCTCTTTTAGTTTTAGGAGACTGCTTCTCGAGTTTTAGGAGACTGCTTCTCGAAGGTTGCCACTAGGCTCAGCAGAGCTGCTGAGCCTAGTCAGCAGCTCTGCCGACTGCAGTCAGCAGGTCTGCCGAGCCTAGTGACAACACCTTTTAATCGTACAACTATAACCCTTATAGTCGTACAACTATACACCCTATAGTCGTACAACTATACACCTTTTAGTCGTACAACTATAAACCTTTTAGTTGTACAACAATAACCCCTTTAGTTGTACAACCATAAACCTTTTAGCTGTACAACCATAAACCTTTTAGCTGTACAACCATAAAACGCAACCCCGCCAGGCGTTCCTCCTTTGACGCCTAGCGGGGTTGCCCTTTTTACTTTTTTACCTTATAATAAGGACTTGGGGGACTAGCGATGGAATCGCTAGGAACGGGGGCGCTTTTTTAGTTGATAGTTGATAGTTTATAGTTTATAGGGGGCTAACGCCGTCGAGCTAGGCTGCCCTATCAACTATTAACTATAAATTATTAACTAAACGAAAGGGGGTTAAGGTTCTTTTTACCTTTTTACTTTTTTACCTTTTTACTTTTTTACCTTTTTACCCTTTTACTTTTTTACTTTTTTACTTTTTTACTTTTAAACTCCCTTTTCAGCAAACAGGCCGAAGAGCTCGGCATCTATCAGGTCAGTAACCTTTCGGAAATCTTCCGGATTCTCTCCAAACTCCAGATTATCACCATCGATGATGATGAGGCGACCTTTATAATCCTTGATCCAATCCTCATAACGCTTGTTCAAGCCCTGGAGATAATCGATGCGGATGCTCTTCTCGAAATCGCGGCCACGCTTCTCGATATGCTTCACGAGCGTAGGAATGCTGCTCTTGATATATATCATCAGGTCAGGGAGTTTCACCAGACTGATCATCAGATCGAAGAGATCGGTATAGTTCTTGAAATCCCTGTCGCTCATCATACCGATATCATGAAGATTAGGCGCAAAGATACGCGCATCCTCAAAGATGGTTCTATCCTGTACGATGGTCTGCTCTGAACGTGAAATCTCCACAACATCATGGAATCGCTTGTTCAGGAAGTAAATCTGAAGATTAAACGACCAACGTTCCATATCCTTGTAATAATCAGCCAGATATGGATTATTATCTACTGGCTCGAAATTAGCTTTCCAGCCATATCTCTTGGCAAGCATCTTGGTTAATGTTGTCTTGCCGCTACCTATATTTCCTGCTATTGCTATATGCATCTATTTCAATGTTAAATGTTGAATGTTGAATGTTGAATTGGACTAGCGATGGAATCGCTAGGAACGGGGGCGCAAAGGGGGGAAGGTTCTTTTTACCTTTTTACTTTTTTACCTTTTTACCCTTTTACCTTTCAGAAAAGAGCCCGAAGAGCTTGGCATCTATCTTATCTACGATTTCACCAAACTGCTTGGGATTGTGCTCGAAATCGAGATTATCAACTTCTACGATAAGCACCTTGCCCTTATACTTGTTCATGATGAAATCTTCGTAAAGATTGTTGATACCTTCCAGATAACCCAGAGGCATCTTCTGCTCATAATCACGACCGCGCTTCTGGATATTCTTCACGAGGTGAGGAACTGAAGAACGGAGATATATCATCAGTTCAGGCATCTCCACCACTTCCATCATAGACTCGAAAAGCCCCATATAAGTCTCGTAGTCGCGCTGGTCCATGTTGCCCATCTTCCGGTTGTTGGCCGCAAAGACATAAACACCCTCAAAGATGGTGCGGTCCTGGATAACCGTCTCTTTACTGTGTTGGATTTCCAGCAGATTCTTGAATCGCTGCTTCAGATAGAACACCTCCATATTGAGTGCCCATCGCGAGATATCCTTGTAATAGTCATCGATATAGGGGTTTTCAGCCACGGGCTCCAAGTACTGTTTCCATCCATAATGTTTAGACAGCATCTTGGTGAGTGTTGTTTTGCCACTACCGATATTTCCTGCTATTGCTATATACATTTATTTTATTAGTTATGTTAAAACAATTATTTGCGGATAGGGAACTTCCAGGCAAGCACCATCAGCAGGAAGGCGATGACGGCTGGGAAGAGTGAGAACAATGACCATACCATCGTAAGCACAGAGTCGGTGACACTGGCTGGGTCAATCATCGTATTACCCATCTTATCTGTTATCATGTTGGCACCTGCCCAGCCCAGGAAGAGGGCGATGAGAGAACCGGAAATGGCGGTACCAAACTTCTGGCTCATCGTACCGGAAGAGAAGATAAGACCTGTAGCGGATGTTCCGAAATGCTCGGTATGGTAGTCGGCTACATCGGCATACATAGACCACATCAATGGCGAATAGATACCGATACCCATAGAGGTAAGGATAACGATGGCTATCATCACCCAGATATAGGATGGATTCATCGGGATGAAGAAGAAGACAACCGAGAGAACCAGACAGAGTGCTGCAGCCCAAAAGAATGCCATGCGCTTGCTGCCTACCAGACGGGTGAACCAAGGAGATACACCACCGAAAATCATACAGGTTACTTCACCGAATGCCATGAAAACGGTATAGTTGATAATCAATCCCTCGATGGTTACATTGCCATGCAGACAGTAATCAAACATATAGCCAGCTACTGCATAGCGGAATCCGTTGAAGAAGTTGGTGCACACGGCGATGGCTGTCATATAGAGCCAAGCCTTGTTGTGAACGAGGTCGGCAAACTGCTGGAAAGAGAACTTCTCAGCGCGCTTCGGCTTCAGACGTTCCTTGGTAAGGAGTCCGCAAGCCAATGTCATCACAGCTGCAATAATACCGAGCACGGCACCAATGACAGCATACTGATGTGCGGCTGTTCCACCTACCATCTTCTGGAGATAAGGGAAAGAAAGCAGGGTGACGAATCCCATGGCATAAGCACCCACCATACGGAAAGAAGAAAACTGGTTCTTCTCATCATCATCATCGGTCATCACACCGAGCAATGAGCCGTAAGGCACATTCACCATGGTATATACCGCCATCATCAGCAGATAGAGGGCGTAAGCATAGATTCGCTTGCCCACAGGACCGAAGTCTGGAGTATAGAGCAAGAGGGCAAATATCAATCCGAAAGGAATGGCACCATAGATGAGCCAAGGACGGTAGGTACCGAAACGGCTCTGGGTACGGTCGGCAAGAGTACCCATCAGCGGGTCAGTAACCACATCGAACATGCGGGCTACGAGCATCAGTACTGCTGCATCCGCAAACGAGAGTCCGAAGACGTTTGTAAAAAACAGAGGAAAAGCGATAGACATCACCTTCCATACAATACCACCCGCAGCGGCATCACCCAATGCATAAGCTATTTTTTCTTTTAAACGAGCCATTGTTTTTATTTTTAATGTTAAATGTTGAATGTTGAATGTTAAGTGTTGAATGTTGAGTATTACTAAAAAAGGGATTCGCTCCCCATCTATATTTGATAATACGGATGAGGAGAACGAATCCCTACAATCTTGTTACCAAGATTACTATCTTTCCATAAGCTAGAATATTTAACATAAAAAACGCATTTATGTGAAATATAATTCGTAAATTTGTGGCGTAGTTATATCAACTGCGCCACATTTTTAATTAAAACCAAAACATCAACCCGATATGAAGAAAATAGCATTATCCTTACTGATAGCTCTGAGCAGCATCTCAGCCAAAGCTACAGACGGCAAGTCGCTGTTTGTATCATTCAACGATGGTAGCAAGATAGAGTTTGCACTGAGCACTCTACCAGAAGTAACCTTCGGAAATGATAAGATGACTGTAAAATCTACAGCTACTACTGCCTGTTACGAACTATGGAAGGTTTCCACCTTCACTTATGGCACAACGACAGGCATCAAGCAGGTAGAAACCAACAACAAGTTTGCCTTCGAAGGTGACCGTATCATCGTGGATGGTACCAACAACAAGATAAATGCCTTCGCACTGGATGGAAAAGCCATCAAACTCTCTCCTACAACTGCAGAAGGTAAGACCATCATCAATCTCAATGCATTGACACATGGCGTTTACATCATCAAGATTAATAACAAATCCATAAAAGTAGCTAGACAATGAAAAAGATATTACTCTCACTCATCACGATTCTGATGCCGCTGGCGCTCCTGGCACAGGAGGCAGGCGATAACTTCACCATCAAGACAACTGATGGAAAAACTACTGAATGGAGCCTTGCCGGTGGAAATAAGAATGGAGATATATCCATCATCAAACATAATGGAAACAAACTGGAGTTATACGCCAAAGGCTATGAGAACACAGGCGCCTGGCAGACATACAATCTCGATAAAATAGAAAACATTACATTTTCAGTCTTTCATAAAGGAGACTATAAGGAAGAAAGTGCTGTGAATGCAGTGAAGAACATGGGCATCGGTACCAACTTCGGCAACTGCACAGATGCGGTTGCCATGTGGCTGAACATGGGCAGCAACTCGGTTACTGATTTCGAGAAAGCTTGGGGACAGGAGCCAACGACCAAACCGATGGTAGATTTCCTGAAGAAGAACGGTTTTAATTCTGTCCGCATCCCCGTTACCTGGTTCCAGCACATGAAGGAAGACGGAACCGTGGATGAAGCCTGGATGAACAGAATACAGGAAATCGTAAATTACGTCATTGATAACGGTATGTACTGCATCCTGAATGTTCACCATGATACAGGTGCAGACGATGAGAAAGTAAAGCACTGGATCAAGGCTGATGAAGCCAACTATAAGGAGAACAAAGAGAAGTTTGAATATCTCTGGACCCAGATTGCCACCCGTTTCAAGAACTACGACCAGCACCTGGTGTTCGAAGGTTACAACGAGATGCTTGATGCCGACAACACCTGGAATGCACCAAAGAGCGCAAGCAGCTATAAGGGTTTGAATGAATATGCCCAGAGTTTCGTGAATGCAGTACGTGCTACCGGTGGCAACAACGAGACCCGCAACCTCATCATCAATACCTATGCTGCAGCTAATGGTGACGACGTATTGAACAACCTCGTCATCCCTACCGACAAGGTGGTTGGTCATATCGCAGTAGAAGTTCACACCTATGCTCCATGGGATTGGTTTGCCCAGAAAGGCAAGTGGGATGCTTCCTGCAGCAATGAAATCAAGAATATGTTCACCCGCCTGAACAATAAGTTCATCAGCAAGGGCATTCCTTGCATCATCGGCGAATACGGTACTCACGGAAGCAAGAGTGTCAGCAAAACCAGTTCTGCCAGCGAGATTCAGGCTGCTGCCGACCAGGCTGCCGACATCGTGAAGCAGGCAAAGGCATACGGCGTAGCCACTTTCTACTGGATGAGCATCTTCACTGAGAAAGACAGAACTGTTCCTCAGTGGACACTCCCTACAGTAGTGGAAGCCATGAAAAAGGCTTATAATGAATAACAAATTATGAGAATCAAATATATTATATTGATGTTCGCGGCCCTCCTGGCTTTCTCTTCATGCGGTGAGAAGAAAAAGAAATCGTATGACGAGATTGCCATGAGCGGTCTCACAACCCGCACAGAGAATCTGAAAACCAACATCAAGGCGTATGCCAACAAAGGTACGCTGATAGGCCAGATGTATGGAACCTTAACCGGAATAGGCTGGAACCGCTGGCAATGTGACAGCGACCGATGCGACTTGAAAACTCTCTGCGGTTACAGACCGGCAGCAAATGGATATGAGTTGGCTGGTATTGAAAATGGAAAATCACAGAACATAGACGGCGTTCCGTTCAAGGCTATCAGGGAAGATGTGCTGAAACACTTCCGTAAGGGAGGCTTACTCATCATGAACTGGACAATGCCTGATTATAACGGCAATGATGATATGCTGGAGGAATATACCAAACAGGTTGCCAAATATCTTGATACACTGCAAGATGGTTATGGTATCAAAGCACCTGTAGTACTCAATCTTCTTCCTATAGACGGTAAGACATGGTACTGTAAACTCAGCAAAGACGACTATATCAGTCTTTACAAGAAGATACAGGATCTCTTGGATGACGAGGATGTAACGAATGTAGTTTATAGTTATTCTGAAACCTACCAGCCGGGCAAGAATCTGATGGATCGCTATCCGGACAACAAGATTGATGTGATCAACGTGACATATCTGCAAAGCAAAAATGCCATCGACCTCCCACTCTACCAGAAGAGCATCAAGGAGATTGTGAAGCAGGCTCTGCCTTTTGCCCAAGACCACAACAATGCCTTCGGACTGACAACAGGAGTAGAATCTATTGGTGATTCCAGTATTTTTTCAGAGACATTGCTTACAGTACTCAAGCAGCATCACTTAGCTTACCTGATGTTTGGCAGAAACCAGGGAGAACCGATTGAGGAGCATTACTATACTCCATATCCAGGTGTATCGAACAAGAAGACTCATGGTTTCATGGAAATGATAAATGATGAAGTTTGTGTTTTCCTGGAAAAGCTAAACGGACTATATCTTGAACATTAAACAATGTTCGAAACGGATAAAATCAAAAAGAGAGGGCATTCACATACCCTCTCTTTTCTTTTCAACAAACTAAAAATATAACTCTATACTATTTCTGAACATACTTTTTACCATTCTTGATTACAACACCCTTATAAGATGCATTAACCTGCTGACCAACGAGGTTGTAAACCGGAGCATTAGTGTTTTCCTTTGGAGCTACAACAGTGCCAGAGATGCCAGTAGGAACTGCCTTAGTATAAAGATTTGCACCTGCAACTGTCAAGCACTCACCCTTAACTACCAAACCAAACTCTTTAGCTGCAGCAACAATCTTATCATCAAATACAACTACCGCCTCTGATACATCAAAGACATCTATAGTAGTGGACACAGACGGCCAGTTCTCACCAGCTGAAGCCAACTGAATCTGACCACGACGAGTCCAAGACTCGCCCTCCTTATTCACCTCTTTAAAATCCTTAATAGCTATATGCAATTCATCACCTGCTTGTACATTTGCAAAGTTCTCCTTTGCCAAAACAACACCATTTTCCCAAACACCTAAAGCTGTCTCTTCTACATTTATAACAGTTTTGTTTGAAGGTAAATCAGTTTTCTGACGATACAACATAACCGTAGCAGAAACAGGGAACTTTGCACCCTGATAATACCACTGAGGGCTTTCGGTTGAATTGATTTTTTCAATATCAGCTGCCGACAAAGTCTGAACAAAGAACATTGGGATATTCCAACCACTGAGCTGAAGTTTACCCATATTATACTGGAAATTACCTTCATTTCTAATTGCATCCTCGGCTGTAGTCGTAACTACTACGACATCACCAGCTTTAGCTAACTTAAAATTAGCACTTGGAATTGTGACTCCACTCCAAGCAGCCGTTGTTGACTTACCTGCAGAAGACAAATCCAATGTCATAAAATCACTAGCAGGCAAAACTGATATTTTAGAAACAGTTATTTTCTTGCCAAGTACTGCAGGCCAAGAGCCACTCTTCTGCTGAACCGCACCACCGAGTTTAAAGCCTTTGCCTGTTATCTGTGCCAAAATTTCCTTTGTAACTGGTATCGTGACAACTGAGTTTGGAGCAGGATTAAATGTACTTCCATAATACATATCACTGCTATCTGCTTTTTTAAACTGCAAAACATTCTGTTCACCAGAACCTGCCTCGGCATCTGTAACAGTCAACTTCAAGAAGTCATTCACTGCGACATCAGAAGCCTCAAGAATAATAGCTTCAGTTTCTGCCCATTTTAGACCATCTTCACCTTGAGTTGCCTCAATGGTTATTGGAGTCGTAACTAAATCTTTCTCAACTGCACTAACGCTAAGACTTGCACATGCTGCAAACACTAGAGTAAATAACTTTTTCATAAGCTTTATATATTTTATAGGTTTAAATATTGTTTTTAGAATCAACACGTTTATTGGTTCTTTTCGGTGGCAAATATACGACAAAAGTAGCGAAATACATGATATTATCTTGCTCATTATCAATACTATTCTTTCTACATGCCATTTTTTTAGAATTTGATGCAATTTATATAAACTGAGCCCACTTTAAAAAGTAAGGCCTGTTTAAAATGTTTATATTTCACGAAAATAATCTCTGCTTTATGCTGTTATCTGGAATATTTTTCGTATCTTTACACCATCAATTAAAAGAATGACTATGTTTAAAAAGACAGATCCGAATCCTCAGTTAGATATATTCACGGCTCCCTCAATGCAGTTAGGAAGTCGTGCTTCAAAGAAGTATTCTGACCCCAACGCATGGCATAACCAGTTCTATATCCTCGTGACAACCAAGATTGATGAGGAGATATTCAAGCCTTTGTTCCCTGAAGGCAAGAAGAGCGGCCGCCCAAATGCTTCCATCCGCATACTCGTGGCTATGTCTGTCTTGAAGGAGGGATTCGGTTGCAGCGACGAGGATCTGTTTGAGAAGTGCGAGTTTGACCTTCTTACCAGAAAGGCTCTCGGCATGGAACTTCTGACTGATGTAACCCCATCAATAGATACCTATTATCTGTTTCGCCGCCGCATCTGCGAATATCAGGAAAGAACTGGCATTGACCTGATGCAGCTCTGCTTCGAGCAGCTTGCTGGCAAGCATGTACACCTTCTCAAGATATCAGGCAAATGCGTCCGTATGGACAGTAAGCTTATCGGTAGCAATATCGCTCGCCAGTCTCGCTATGAACTGATACATACAACTCTGGTCAAGTTCCTCAAGACATGCACGCTTACCCATCTCTCCCCAGAGCAGGAAGAGCGGGCAAAGGAATACTTGAAAGAGGATTCCTCCAAGACAGTTTACCGCTCTGACTCTGATACGCTTCAGAGCAATCTTGCCAGAATTGGTAATTTCATCATGGAGATGCTGGCAGTTTTTCCTGCTACTTCTCCTGCACATGATCTTCTTCTGCGTCTGTTTGAAGAACAGTATGTCGTAATGGACGGAAAGGCTGTACTTCGAGACAAGAAGGAGGTAAAGGCAGACAGTCTTCAGAATCCTAACGATCCTGATGCAACCTATCGTGCCAAGAACGACCAGAAGGTGCAAGGCTATGTGACCAACATCACAGAGACTGTAGAGGAAGGCAAGCCTAACATCATCACTTCCGTTCAGGTTGAAACTGCAGTATTTGCAGACTGCCATTTCCTTCAGGAGGCTGTGGAAAACAGTGAACGTGTCACGGATTCTACGATTGAAGACCTGTATGCAGATGGTGCCTATCAAAGTCCAGACAATCGAGAGTTTGCAAAGAACCACAATGCCATGCAGCTCAAGACTGGCAAGATGCAAGGTGGATGCAGATGGGAACTGATACCACATGACGAGGATGGTCTGACCGTCAGGGAGATTGCTACTGGCAACACCTATGAGGCCGTCAAAGCCGTCACAAAGCAGGGCTCCAGAAAACGTTGGAGAATCCCATGGAACAACAAAACCGGTTGGCGTTACTTTGAAGACAAAGACATTAAAGCCTATCAGCTAAGGAAGCAGATAGAAAGCCTTCCTTTGGAGGAGCAGCATAAACGGAATAACGTTGAAGCAGCCATGTTCCAATACAGTTTTCATACACGTAATGGCAAGACCCGATACAGGGGCTTGCTCAAACATCGTATGCATGCATATAGCAGATGTATGTGGATGAACCTCCGAAGGATGGTAATATTCCAGATTTCAACATTTCAAAGATCGATATTTGCCCTTTTCGGGCCTATCAGAGAAGCTTTCGGCTCTTTCAAAGCGATTTCTCGACAGATATTCACCAGCGGAGCCGATTGCTATGTTTCACTCAGAATGACCACACTGGTCAGACTGGATTCAAAATATGCTCCTTTTTAAAGTGGGCTCATAAACTAAACTTTCGCATGTGATTTAAGTACGGGCTGAAGGCCGTTTCTGTGTTGGTCTCATGTTTGCCTTCAACTCTGCCTTCTTCCATACTTCCGGGAAAAGTTGCTGAAAAAGTTTTATGGTTGCATGCAAGCACATGAAGAAGAATACTCAAGTGGTTCAGTCAGCTAACTCAAGTGGTTCAATCAAGCAACTCAAGTAGTTCAGTTAGCGAGTTCAGACGTCTCTGTTAGCTGATGCAGACGTCTCGATAAGCTTACAGATACGTCTCCGTTAGCCTACGCAGTCATATTCGTAACCCGATGCAGTCATATTCGTAACCCGATGCAGCCATATTCGTAACCCGACGCAGCCATATTCGTAACCCGATGCAGCCATATTCGTTACCCGACGCAGCCATATTTATAACCCGATGCAGCCATATTTATAACCCGATGCAGCCGTATTCGTGAATAAGTTTTATGTAATCATCTATCATCCATCACGATTTGTACTCCTAAGCTTCTTAACATACTAATATACAGACGTTTAAACAGTGTGATAGATACTTCGAAAACGGAAATATCCATCACGCTATCCATCACGATTTGGGGTTATCCCTCACAATATTCTCACTACATATTACCAGATACTGCATATCATTGTTGAAACACTTGCGATAGTTCAAATGAGGCTCACTTGAATCTGGACAGGATGTATCCGAAATTACATCGCGACGTATCTGGCGCTGCGTCGTGACGCATCTGTTATCACGTCGGGACGTACCAGATGCTACGTCGGGACGCAATTTCGGGAACAGCATTGGAGATTATACGGGAAAAACAGCATCAAAAACAATAGGCATTGAACCGAAAAAACGCCTTTTTGCTCAATGCCTCCTGCCTTTTGCCTCAAAAACACCGCTAAAAATCACCAAAAACACCTAAGTATCGCTATTTTTATGGCAATATATGGCAGATTATGGCAATTAAAAAGCTATTGCAATATCGGTATCAACTAACAATCAGGCTGTTACCAGCTTATATGGCAATATGGCAATTCTTTTACGAAAAAAAATCCTACAGAAGTCTTTCACCACAAGAAAACAAGTTAGAAATAGCATAAAGAGGATTGACTAATATCTTCTTCCCTTTTGGGCTGACAAACTCCCCAAAGTTCTCCAAAGAACAGCGAATGGCATACTTAATATGCTCTTTTTCCATAAAAACATAAAGACTCGCCATCGAACCTCGTAAACCAGACTTCACTTCCATCGGAACAATGTCAATGCCACGAGACAAGACATAATCAACCTCCGAAACGGTTCCACGAGTCAAGTTTTGCCAATAGTATAAGTCATGGCGCTCATTAGGCGACATATACTTTAGTAATTCCAATCCTGCCACCATCTCCGTCAAACTACCCTTATCAACTAAGTCTGCAGCATTGTCAACCAATAGTTCTTTCACTATAGAATTAGTAGAGTCTCCTATTCCTAACAGATTGAGGAGAAAGCCATGATCTATCAGATTATACTTCACAAACTTCGGATTAATCTCTGCACCAAGCGGAATGCCATTTGCCGCAGTATGCCATACAGGTATAATGATACCAGCATCTCTAAGCATCTCCAAAGCATTCTTGACTTGCGCAGTCGTATATCCCCCTTCCACTTGGCTAAACACGAATTTACTCCCCACTTGATGAGCCACACTAAACAATGTTTGACGCAGCAAAACAGGATTGACCTTGGCTTTATATTTCACGAAATCATCTATATAAGTTTGCTTCAACTCACTAAGCACAGAGTCTACTTCCAAATAACTATTCGTATCAACGTACTTACCACAGCAGCAGGCATACCACCTATAAGCAAGAATGAACGAAACCTCTCCACTAATCGCTCATAGAAGACATTCATCAATGGCTTTTGAGAGGTTGCATTCCGTTTCATACTTACCAATCCATCATCACCTAAAGCATAAAGGAATTCATCAAAAGACATCGGATATACAAACATCGAGCGGATACGCCCTACTCCATAAGCACCTAAATCCTTCAATGCAAATTCCAATAGCGATCCAGCCGCCACTACATGAAGTTCAGGATAATCTTCCTTGAAAAACCACAAGCTATGGATGGCATTAGGGCATGCCTGTATCTCATCTAAGAACAACAAGGTTTTGCCAGGAATAACGGGAACTTTGAAATATGCCGACAATTGCTCCGAAATAAACTTCACGTTTAAATCGCCATCAAAGAATTCCTTGACAGTCTTATCACGCTCAAAGTTCACTTCCAAGAAATAAGGAAAGGACTCTCCCAAGTGTCTAATGGCACTTGACTTACCTACCTGCCTTGCTCCTCTCACAAGCAATGGTTTATGCTCTACAGAACTTTTCCACGCTTCAAACTCTTTATCTATTTGTCTTTTCAGATACTTCATATCTCTATATTATTGATTTTCAATGCAAAGATAATGCAAACGAGCGCAATGAAAGCTTGCTTTCTGATTGCCGAGTGCAGCTTATCTCATGCAAAGATAGCACTTTTATCTGAATAAAAGCCAATCAATTAAGCTTTTTTATAAAAAAGTCAGAGGTTATTTGATGCTAAATTATAAAAAAGTCAGAGGTTTTTTGATGTTAAATTATAAAAAAGTCAGAGCCTTAGCTGTAGCAGGCAACGAAAAAAGCCAGAAAAAAGAGGGTGCACCATGAACTGATGGCACACCCTCCTAAAACAACTAACAATTTCACTAAACTTATAACTTACCAATCTTCTTCATTCTGTCTACCTGCGTCTTTACTACATCCAATGTAGATTTATCAGTAGAAAAAACGGAGTTCAGACCTTGCGCTTCCTGAGCAGGATCACCGGTGTAGTCATCACCTACCTGCCACTGCTCATGCTTAGGATTGGCAAAGCCGCCCCATCCCCAGAAGTTGCAACCGGCAAAGTAACCGCCAGATGCAGCATTGTCGCCAACAAGACTGAACACATACTTATAATATCCATCACGTGCTTCTGTTGTAGAAGAAGTTGAAAAAGAGAAACCATCACGAGGATAGCCGAACTCCTCCATCACCAATGGCTTCCTGATACGTCCGCATTCCTCAAGATGCTCATCAATATACTCCTTGGTGTTCTTGCAGGAGATTCCCAAATCTTCCTGCAAATGGTCTTTTCTCGCCCAACTCCAGTTGTATGGCCAAAGATGAATGTTGCAATAATCTACATTCTTGTCGGCACAGATCCGCTCCCAGCAGTTCAGTTCACCTTCACATCCCCATTTACCTTCGCTACCGATAGAAATCAGATGATTCTTATCGAGCGAACGGATCAGCTTGCCCGCTTCACCCAGCCACTTTTCGAAAGCAGGCAACTGCTCTTTGCTGAAAGCTCGAGGCTCGTTACCTATCTGCCATGACATGATAGCCGGGTCGTCCTTATACTTTTTCTTTGTATATCTGTTGGTTCTCGTAAGTATGAATTTCACATAATCATAGAATAGCTGATGCGCCTTTTCGCAGGATGCATATTTGGCGACGAAGTTCATGAAGGCAGGATATCCATCTTCGTTAGGACGGGGAGCCTGGCCCAAACCAGCCTGCTCCAGGTAATAGCCATAACCGCCACTCCATTCCCAGGAATTGTTCAGATAGAGCACGGCCAGCATCTTGCGTTTGCCCATCTCCATCAGCAGATAGTCGAGACCGGCAAGAATCGTATCATTATAAACGCCCGGAGCTTCCTGCAGCGTCGGCTCAACCTTGGTCTTCACTCCTCGCTTTCCATCAGAGCCCACCAGGATGCGGAGGTTGTCAAAGCCCATCTCCTTCATCTTATCGAGTTCCTTGCAGAGACGCTCACGGTTGCCGCCCTGTCCTTCTGAACCGAGGATGGCACCATACCAGAAATTGGTACCTACATAATAATAAGGTTTACCGTCGCGAACGAAATGTCCGTCCTTTACCTGCACAAAATTTGACTTCGCAGAGATATTGCATGTAGCCAATGCCATCATCAAAAAAACAAATATCTTCTTCATTTATTTATTAAGTTTACAGTTTAAAGATTCATTTTCGGCTGCAAAGATACTAAATAAGGGCAAGAAAGCATGATACTTTTTTGCCCTTTCTACATATAAATCAAAACTATGCTTATTTATTATTGCTTTTTCTCTATTTTTCTAAGGTTTCGGATAGATTCTCAGGTAATCTTCCATCCCTTCGGCTGCTCCCTGCATCACACCTTTAAATATATAGGAGTCGGAAACTACCTGCTTCTTTCTGTCGAAGATGGTCATGTGGGGAAGAGGCTGCACATTGATATCCCAGACGTATGGGATAAGTCCTGCCTTCATCATTTCGGCAGTCACAGCACCATACCATGCCATCATACTCTCATTATGCTTCTCCTGATTACCACCGAAGAGAGAGGCATCCTTACGGTTGGCACCATATTCACCGATGACTACTGGATAGCCCAGATCTACAAACTTCTGTTTCATCTTCATCACCTGATTGGTGATATGCTGGTAGGCATCCACATTCTTATTATTATACCAGATGGTGTTTACGGTTCGTCCCTGATCATCGGCAGGAGCATGTCCTTTCCAATAAAGAGCCACCTTGCCCCAATCGGCATCCTTGTCCATCAGGGTAAATATATAAGGATCGTAGAAATGAACCTCTGCCATCAGACGGTTCTTCACCTTATCCTTCAGACGGGTGATGTCGTAAGAATCCTTGGCTGCCAAATCAATCTCGGTCTTTGGAGTCTGTACGATGAGCACACGGCTGGAATTATTACCACCGGTAGCACGGACGGCATCGATAAACACCTGTTCGTATGCCAGGAGACGATCGGCAAACTCCTTACTATCAGGAGCCAGCATGTCGCCTTGAACCTGCGGACTGGCGCCTCCCACTCCCGGTTCGTTGAGGGCAGCAAAGAGAACCCGCTGGTCATACGTCTTGAATTCCTTTGCTATATTCGTCCACAGCTTGCGGAACATCTCCTTATATTCTGTCACATTCGCACCACTGGTAAAGGCATCATGCTCCATCCATCCACCATCCCAGTGTTCGTTGATGATGACACAGAGACCGGCATTGAGACCATAGTTTACGATTTCCTTGATTCGTTTCATCCAGACAGGATCTATGGTCATATTCTCCTTATCCGTAAGATGCCCAGCCACCCAGGATGTAGGGATGCGAAGACTGTTGAATCCCTGCTGTTTCAAACTCCGGATATAGCTCTCAGTAGTCTTATCATTCTGCCATGAAGTTTCTGACTTCAGTCCTGCCTGATTGGTAAAGACATCATTCCAGTCGCACGCCTCCATCGTATTACCCAGGTTGACTCCTGGAGCCATATAGTGAGCCAGTTCGGTAGCCGTGAGTTTCATTTTCGAGATACGACCATCCATTGATTTAACCTGTGCGCCAGCCCAAGCGAAATGAGCAGCAGCCAATATAATCATAACTATCTTCTTCATATATCAATCTAACGTATTATCGGGTTTTGAAGTTATCATGTTGCAAAGATAGCGAAAAAACAGTAGCGTGAATGTATACTTTTGATAAAAGGATAGGTATATTATGTTAGGATGTACGATATTTGCACAAAAAAAGGACGCACATCAGAGAAAGAATCCCCTGATATGCGCCCACACCTACTTTATATCAAACCTAAAGACTTAATATCTCGTTTTTTATTTAGCAGGCCACTTTGCTGCTGCAACTCCGGCTGTAATACTCTCAAGCATATTAGTATTGCTAACACTTGCACCAGCACGGTTGAAGATGGTCATGCTAGGAAGACCACCATTGGTATCCCATGCCATTGGCACACAACCATTATTGATAGCACTAGTTACAACAGCCTTGTAATAGTCCTTAACTGATGCATCATGAACAGCATCCTTACCGATGGCCAAACGCTGGTTGGCACCAAACTCACCAATCAACACTGGATAACCCTTGTCGAAGAAGTTGGTCTTCATCTTCTTCATCTGAGCCTCTACATAATCCTCGTTATATTTAGCATCAGCTGTACGACCAGCCTCAGAACCATTGGTATTGTTCTTGCCCCAATAGAGATAGTACTTGCCCCAATCCTTGTCTTCACTCAAATCAGTAAACTGATATGGATCATAGAAGTGAACCTCTACCATCAATCGGTCGGTAGCAGAATCATGGATCTTAGACATGTAGTTGTTGGCTACGAATTTATCGATATCGGTATTAGGACCCTGAACTATCAGAACTCTCTTGGCATTGTTGCCACCAGTTGCACGAACCGCCTCGATGAAAGTCTGCTCATATTCAGCAATACGGTTACTCATATCAGCCACACCAATGATATCACCTTCACCTGCTCCTACACCTGGCTCATTCATGCCGGCAAAGAGAAGATGCTCATCATATGTCTTGAAATTATCGGCAATCTGAGTCCATATTTTAGTGAGCTGAGCCTTGGTAGTCTTGATGTCTGCATTGGCTGTCATACCATTGTGCTCTATCCATCCACCATCCCAATGCTGGTTGATGATAACATAGAGACCATCCTTGATACAGTAATCAACCACCTCTTTTACTCGCTTCATCCAAGCAGGGTCGATGGTGCATTTTTCAGCATCAGTAATATGTCCCATCACCCAAGAACAAGGAATACGGACACTCTTGAAACCAGCAGCCTTCACTGCATCAATCAAAGCCTGAGTGGTCTTGGCATTCTGCCAGACTGTCTCTGTTTCGATACCAGCATTCTTCCAGAGATTCTTGCTGTCGCCACCTTCCAGGGTGTTACCGAGGTTCCAACCTGGATACATCAACTGAGCCACCTCCATGGCAGTCTTGTTCATATCAGCTGGTGGTACATCAGGAGTAACAACAGCCCCCTTCTTGGCACGGGTAATCGTAACATCCTTACGGCTATAGCCCTGAATGATACGGACGGTAGCAGTAGTTACTTCATCTTCCTGAGAAGCGGCTACGGTTACATCGAAATTGTATGTGCCGGCAGCCTGATCCTTATAAGCAACAGAGCACCAGTCGGCACCTTCTATCACGGAAGCTGTAGGCTGAGCATCTGCCTGAACATTGATGGTCTGCACTCCGCCAGTACCGTCAAATGAAAGCTCTGGGTTGAGAACCTTGAAGCTAGGCTCATCATAATCATCGTCTTCGTAAGAGCAAGCCGAGAAAGCCAATCCGCAGACTATGCCCAAGAGCAACAAATATAGATATTTGAATTTCTTCATTTTCTTTTCATTTTAGAGAGAACCCGATATGTTCTGAAAACTATCGGATTCTCTGTATTATTATTTATCAACCATTACCATTGTGGGACAGCGAAAAGACTGTGAACTGTAAACTTAGCGCGCATAGACTTATTAAAGCCCAGCTCTCGCATCAAATCACCATCCTTGACACCAAATGCACAATTATCCTTTGTAGCAGCATAGCAATTAAACAATTCCAAACGATACTTAGGATTTTCATTGGCGTCAACCACCTTAGACTTATCGTAAGAAACGGCCTTACCGTCAAGATAGAACTCATCCAAAGTACTGTGTGTGCCTGGGAAGAAACCATAAAGGTCAGCAATCTCAACGAATGTCATGATAGTACCACCTTCAAAGCCCGAACCTTCATAAGTCATATCGAACTGATTGTTCTCGAGAGAGTATTGTCCCTTGTCACTCTTAACAACTTTCAAAGTAGAGCCATCGTTATATCCAAACAACTGAGCTTCACCTTCACCCCAGCCACGAACGGCATTGAATGTAGGAGTGTAGACACCAGTACCATCACTTGTGTTGGAAACAACGGTAAAGGTTACCTCGAAAGTATGGTTGAATGCAAGCGCAGTCTCATTCTTTGTCTCGCCTCCATCCTTATGGAATGGAGTATCCTTCAAACCGTCCCAGCTGTCATTATGACCACATCCCCAGATGTTAGCCATTTCTACACGGTAGTTGCCATTGCCTTCCAGGTCGCCATAGAAGAACTTGTTGGCATCAAACTTCACGTCGTTACCATCAGCCTTGATTGCATCGATGCGAACCAGTGCCTTAGGATAAGCAGCAGAGTATCCCTCCAATTCGAGGAGATAAACCTTACCGTTGGTACGAGGATACTGGGTATTGAAGGTTACGGTGTAAGTCTTCAAGCCTGCAGCGCCACCCAATACATTAACGGTAGCAGAATTCCAGGCATCAGGTGTATTCTCATCATCACCACCGTAGCAGGTAAGCTTAGCAGTAAAGCCATTCTTCAACTCGCCTGGTACATAGTTGATACTCATATACTGATTATCGTTTGCACGAGTAACAGCCAACTGCATGGTCTCATCAGTCAAAGACAAGATGCGGATATCCATATCCTTGGTCTCCTTCACATTACCGATATAGTTAGCAGGTATCAAAGGAGCAATGCTCAACTTCACGGTCTTGTTTTTCTCATCAATGGTATAGGTTCCCTCGGTATCCTGGAATGTTCCCTCAGCACCATCGGCACCAGCCACATACTGATGAACCTTAACGGTACCATCCTCATTGAAGGTCATAGTACCCTGGCAGTTCTTGGCATCACCACCTACTGTCCAAGAGTTGCTTGCGAAATCAGCAGCCCAGCACCCAACATTACCTACAACAGGCTGATTATTAGTAATGGTAGCCCAACTGTCGTCCTTACCAAGGAAGTAAACAGGACCATCAAACTTATAGTGAGAACCATCCAGACGGAGGTCGATTTCCCAAGTCTGACCAATCAGCTTAGCCTTGTCAAACTTCACATTCTTTGCTACAGAAACCGGACGGATAGCCAATGCCTGATAAACAGGAGTGGTAGTACGGCGTGCAGCATTCTGGTCGAAGTTGTATGCCATGGCAAATCTGTTGTCTGTGGCATTGATTGAACCAGAGAGATAGTAACCGTTCAAACCCTCGCCGGAAACATTGCCCTGAGTACGGGTACCGGCTGCAGGCAAGAAGATAGAGTTACCATTAGGACCGGTAAACTTGTAACCAGCTACATGATTCTCGGTATCCTCTACCCATTCTTTCTTACACTCTGTGAAAAGTTCCTCAAACTCATCGATGGTTGGCATGGTAACCCATGAACCATATACCTTATTGGCTACATCACGGTCGGTCTTGTAAATATCAGCAGAAGCATAATCGTCCAGATTGATAGATGTCTGGAAACCGGTCATATCACCAAATCCGAAGAGACCACCCAGCTGCTTCTCATCAGTAGCACCTACATTATACTTAGCCCACTTGGTAGAAAGGCCCAAGTCAACGAGGTCAGTATCAGGATTGAAATCAGCTGGAGCAGTAGTGAAGGTACGGTCTTCACCATATACAGTACCATTTCCGAGGTCGAGATAGGCAGTATAGTGGTAAGTTGTATTAGGCAACAGACCCTCTGCCTTGATTTCGTAATTGTCGTTGATGCCGGCAGCCACGATGCGAACACCGGCACGCACCTTCTCAGAGCCCTCGACACCAGAGATTACGATACCGCTGGTAGCCTCCTGAGGAGCCTTCTCCAACTTACCGGTCAGGATAACAGAGTTGGCTGTCAAATCCTTCGGTTCGCCGGTAATAGCCTTGGCATCGGTCATGATGGCACTCTGCACAGAACCCTTGTAGGTTACCCTACCCTGCAAGGTAACATAAGCCTGATAGTAAACCACATCACCTGGCATACCGGAAACCGTAGCTTGGAACTCATTGCTTCCAGAAGCAGCTACCTTCTCACTCAAGTTATCTTCGCTCTTACCATAGTAGAAGCCTAATGCATAGGCACTGGCATTCTGCTCTTCGAGTCCCTTTACCGTGCCATGGAATGTAGCGGATGTCACGGTCACATCAGCAGAACCTGTGGTCACCGACTCATCGGTGAGCAGTGGAGTATTGCTGATAGAATAATCATCATCGCTACAGCCTGTCATGAAGATACCCATGACAAAGGCCATAATTCCGTATAATATTTTATTCTTCATAAGTTTGCGCTATTAAAGTTATTGAATTGTGCAGGAAACAATCTCTATGTCGATGTTGTCGGTTGAGCCACCGTAGTCGCCAAAACCATCCAACTGAATTGACAGGTCGAGACATGTTGCCGTGAAGGTCTGTGTAGAACCGGTGGTATTGGTAAGTGAAACAGTAGTCTCACCGCCATTGGTATCTACTGCAACAGCATCAGGAAGATCGTATGCACCTGGTTCCCATGTTTGCTTGATATTATTATCAATCAAAGCACACTTAGGAGTCTTGCTCCATGTCACGCCACCCTTAATCTTGAAGGTAACGGTGATGGTCTGGTTCTTCTTCAGCTTCACAGACTTCACATCCTTGAAGAGTCCCTTGCCTGTTTCACCATAATGATGGAAGCCGATGCGGAGGCAACCATTCTCAACCCACATGATACCCTCGTTGTGGATGATGGAATTGTCGATAGCCACCTTGGTAGGACCAACAGGACCAGTAGCAATCTTCTTGTAAGCCAACTTAGCTACGAGATAGGAGTTGACCAAGCCATTCTCATCCGTTGTCTCAGGAATACCGATAGTGAGATACTGATCATCGGTAGAGTTGCCAAGGATATAGAACTTCTTGCCCTTCAATTCGATGGTGCGCTTATCGCCTGCCACAGCAAATACAGAGATTTCCTTATCGAAGGTCATGGTATTCTCGGTGATTTTCACCTTACCATCTACCTCACCACATTCATAATTGTAAGAGCCATCAGAAGCCTTACTGATAGTCAACTCGAAGTTATCGATTGCCTTGTCGCCAAGAGCAGGAGCCCATGTAGTATTGTACTTACCTCCGATTACGCTCTCCCACGCCTTCACATTAGGAGAACCATTCCACCACAAGAAATCATAAGGAGTCTCAGAATCCAAATTGAAAGTCATCTTGCTACCAACATACTTGTCACCATTGATATCGGCAGTGAACAAGTCGGTATGGATATTCTCGAAAGTAGGAAGAATTGGCTTCACTGTCTCAATCAGCTCCTGGTCTGCCTTAGGAATGCAAGCACCCTTGGTAGCAATCACATCCTCTGAAACGAAGTTCCATACAAGATACCAGTTGCCCTCTGAATTGGTACGTTTTGTCACCAACTGAAGGAGGTATGGAGTCAACTCAACAATCTGAATGTTCTGAGTATAGTTGGAGCAAACTGCATCAAAACCTATATTATGCATCGCATAGCAGTCGTTGAAAGTGATGGTAGGCTTGGTCTTGTCGCCCAATCCCAGATTGAACTTGCCCACCATGTTGCTACCTGTGCTGGCACCCTTCTCACCCGACTCACCACGATACATGGTAGCCACACAACCATTCTTAGCATCCATGCTGAATGTCATGTAAGAATCCATGTAAGGATCAGTTTCTGGAATCAGCCAGCTCTGGAAGCCAGGATCCCAGTTTGGTTTCCAATTATCAGAACCGAAGAGGATATCCTTATAAACGGCATTTGCCTCTTCATCAGCAGTATATCCTTTACCGTCGTAGTCAGGATCGTAAGGAGAGCAATACATCACAGGACTCGTACAACGGCCGATATTGTAATTACCATCGCAAGGATACCATTTTTTGCTGACACCGGCAGCGAGCGTTTCGGCAGATGGGAAAGCCTCGCCCGTCTTGTAATTCTTATCTGCCAGGAGGAACCACTTGTCATCGTTCAAGAGAGAGAAGTCGTTCTTTGAAAGACTCAACTTATAAGGCTCGCCATAAACGATACCACCAGGAGTTTCCACACCAAAGGTTACCTCATAATCGCCGGCAAAAGGCAATTCTACATCCAAAGCCTGCTGGGACTTACGTCCCACAGGAGTTATCCAAAGCGGAGTGGCATCAGGAATCTTGGATTCCAGCTTCACGATGTTACCATCTATGGTAACCGTATAAGCCTTACCCTCCACCAAATCTTCTGGAGAGTATGTATTCTTGCCAAATCCGAAATCTTCTGGTGAGCAAGATGCCAACAAGAAGACTGCCATGGCAACAAGAAGCGTATATATAAGATTATGTATTTTCATATCTTCTTATTATTAAATGTTTATTATATTACCTACCCAACTTTACCATCCGGCATTCTGAGTCAGAACGTTACCGGAAAGCGTAATCTGAGTATTAGGAATCTGCATCAGACCCTTCTTGCTGGTAAAGTTGTCAACAGCAAACTTGGTAGCTGCCTCCACTCCACCATTCTTTACCTTGGCACCATTCTGAGCCTTGGCAATTTCCTGTGCTGCATAAGAACCATCCTTGCCGTAACGCATCAAATCCCAGAAGTGAACACCTTCGAAAGCCAACTCGATGGCGCGCTCCTTGCGAATATTCTCAATACTGTAGTCTTCTGGTTCAAGACCCACACGGGCACGTACCTTGTTCAGACCATCGGCAGTGCCATTCAGCTCAGAGTGCATCAAGAGCACATCAGCATAACGCATGATGGTATAATCCTGATAGTAAGTGATGTTCTGATGCTGCTCACCCAACTGGAAGCCCACTTCCTGTCGAGTACCATCGGCAAAACACATTGGAGCATACTTGCGGGTATAATAACCCGTATACTCATAAGAGTCAGACTCATCTGCTGTAAAACCGGCATCCTTGCAGCTCCAGACACAGGCATTGAAACGAGGATCGTTTCTAAACTGCTCTACGAAATAAGGAGTAACCGGGCAAGCTCCCCAACCACTGGCGATGCATATATCAGTAGCACAACGGTTGCGAGGACCCAAATATACCGAGAAGGTATTACCATCACCATTGCCATTGTAATCGTGGGTAGAGTTCAGCTTCAGGTTCAAGACAATCTCCTTAGAGAGACTACCCTGTCCTGCCTTCCAGGTCTTTCCGTCATACCACTTGCCGGCATAGGTTGTTTCCCAGGCATAGTTACCCGTTGAAGAAGCATCCTTGGTACAGGAAGGCATCCAGAAATCGGCATAGTTCTTCTCCAACTCATAGCCACCGTTTTCTACCACATCATTGATGGCAGCAGTAGCCTCAGCCTTGGAACATGCAGGATGCTCCTCGCCGTAATATCCCGTATAATAAAGGTATGCGCGAGCCAGCAAAGCCTCAGCAGCATACTTGGTGATGCGGCCATCATTGGAATCACGGTCCTTCAAAGGATAAGCATCGGCAGGAATATTGGCTGCGGCATACTTCAAGTCATCGAAGATAGACTGATATACTTCCTTCACCGGAGTACGCGGTATGTTAGCCTCAGAAGGTTCGAGCAACAAAGGCACATCACCAAACAAACGGGCCAAATCGAAATAGAGGATGCCACGAAGGGCACGAGCCTCGCCCATGATACGGCCTTCTGCCTTGGTATCACCATTCCACTTGATGGTAGCATCAGCCTGAATCAGCTGATTGCAACGGTAGATGGCCTGATAATAATTCTTCCAATCTGTATTGAAGAGATCTGTATATGATGGAGCAACTGTCAAATCAAACTGGTCGATGGCATTATTGTTCTTGGCATCAGAAAGACCCAAGCCTGCGAAAGCCTGCTCGGAGGCAAACTCAGCCGTCAGGTACATACCGACACCTTCATCGCTCAATGTACGCTGCCATCCATCGTAGCAGCCCACAAGATCCATGTCTGCTGCAGCCGGTGTGCTGTAAGCAGTCTCGGAATTCATCTTTGTCTTAGATGAAGTGTCCAGGAAGTCATCGCATGACGTCAAAGCCATGGAAGAGAGAATCAGGGCACTCATCAATATATGTTTCTTATTCATATTACTTTCTGTTTAAGAGTTAGAATGCAAGATTTAAACCAACGATGAAAGTACGAGGATGTGGATAGTAACCCATATCAACTCCTGATACCCAGGAATCGCTGCTGTTACCATCTGTACCGTTGAATGAACCGATTTCCGGATCCATACCATCATACTTGGTCAAAGTAAAGAGATTCTGCACCTGGAAATAGAGGCGCATCTTAGAGAGTCCCTTCCAAGAGATGAGCTTCTTGAAATCGTAGCCCATGGTAAGGTTCTGCAAGCGGATATAGTCACCATCCTGCAAATAGAGGTCTGAGAACAACCAGTTACCAACATCTCCGTAGGTAACACGAGGAATCTCATTGCTTGTCCCCTCACCTGTCCAGCGCTTCAAGATTCTGCGGCTGTAGTTAGCCTGAGATGAGCTAGGATCACGGTAAGACTGTGCAATCTGGAAACCGGCTGCACCTGTGAAGTTAGCACTCAGGTCAAAGCCCTTCCATGCCAGGCTGAAATTGAAACCGAAAGTATACTTAGGAAGACCATTTCCCAAGTCAACCTTATCGCTGGCATTGATAACACCATCATGATTCACATCAACATACTTTACATCACCAGGCTTCACATCTGCCTGATAAATACCGTTACCGGCAGCTATCCAATCATTGATTTCCTTCTGGTTCTGGAAGAGTCCCGCAGTCTTGTAACCCCAGAAGTAACCGATTGCATGACCATTCTCCGCACGATAGAATTCCTCAGCATTCTGATAAATCTGGTTGGTAGCACCATGGATGATACCATCCAATGTAGGAATATTACCTACTTCATTGTGGTTATAAGCGAAGTTGGCACCTACACTATAAACAAAGTCCTTGCCAATCTGGTCATTCCATGAAAGTCCAACCTCGATACCCTTGTTCTTCACATCACCACCATTGATGACAGGACCACCGGTACCAGCTGTAGCCAGGATAGGAGCCTGAACCAACCAATCCTTAGTGCTCTTGATATAACCATCGAGAGTCAAGGAAAGACGCTGACGGAGGAAACGGGCATCCAAACCAACGTTATACTGCTCTGAAGTCTCCCACTTCACCTTCTCATTAGCCAGACGCTCTGTATAAGCACCCATCACCCAAGCATCGGTACCACCTGTAGCACCGAAGTTGTAGTTGGTATTTGATGTGGTAACAGGAGCCAGATACTGATAGCAGTTGATATTAGCATTACCAACCTGACCCCAAGAGAGACGGAGCTTCAGGAAATCCAACCAGGAAGCAGAAGACTTCATGAAATCTTCCTCAGTCAAAGTCCAACCGGCAGAAACTGATGGGAAATAACCCCAACGATGTCCCTTGGCAAACTTAGAAGAACCATCGGCACGCATGGTAGCATTCACCATATAGCGATCCTTCCAAGACCAACCCAAACGGGCGAAGAAAGACTGACCACGGGTAGCATCGTAAGGACCACCACTTACCTTACGGTCAGCATGTCCCTTCTCTGTATTCTCTACATAGGCATGCTCCCAGTCATCAAAGCCAGCAGTCAAGTTAACACCATAACTGCCTGTTGACTCACCATCATACTTAGTAGTCTCACTACCTAACAAAGCACTGATATGGTGCTCCTTGATATCGAAATCGTAAGTCAGGGTATTGGTCCAGACAAGAGAAGTACCATTGCCATTGCTCTGGTTCACCTTGGTGATACCATTACCGCTCTGAGGAGTAAACTTGTAAATAGGAGTAAATGAACGATAGTTAGAACCACCATAGTTCAAGCCGAATACTGTCTTGAACTTCAAGTTCTTGACAGGTTCAATCTGCACATATACATTCGCATCAACCGAAGTACTCTTGCTCTGGTTGTAGCGATTCATCATCATGGTACCATAAGGGTTACCATCATTCTTGTTCCAGTCTGAATCAACGGTAGAATAATAGTTACCATC
Organism: Segatella copri DSM 18205; assembly: GCF_025151535.1. Lineage (NCBI taxonomy): Bacteria > Pseudomonadati > Bacteroidota > Bacteroidia > Bacteroidales > Prevotellaceae > Segatella > Segatella copri. The sequence goes on along the minus strand of NZ_CP102288.1, from coordinate 547,665 downwards.
TGCGTCATAAACAGGAACCAGTGGAGAAGTAGAGAACGCACTGCGGAGGTTGTTGTTATAGATATTGCCGGTACCCATGCCACGGCTATCCTTATAAACAAAACCTACGTGCTCACCAATAGTTACCAATCCATTCCACATCTTATGTTCAGAATTGACACGAAGGTTATACCTTTTATAATAAGAAATGTCAGAACCGCCAATAAGACCGTCCTGTCCGGTATAACCACCAGAAATAGAATAAGTTGAAGTCTTGCTACCACCGGTAAAAGCCAGACTGTGGCTAGTGGTCAAGGCACCATTGTCTACAGCCTGGTCAATCCAGTCTGTATTATAAACATTACCATTTGCATCACGGATAGCACTGAGAGAAGTCCAGTCGATAGGCGACATATATGAATTCAGCAAAGCCTCATCCATAATCTGCATATACTGGCTGGAATTGAGCATTTCAAACTTGCGCCCCAGAGTCTGCCAACCTACATATCCATCGTATGTAATTTTGGAAGAACCTTCCTTACCGCTCTTGGTTGTAACAAGGACTACACCATTGGCAGCCTGTGCACCATAGATAGCAGCAGAAGCAGCATCCTTCAATACGTCGATGCTCTCGATGTCGGCAGGGTTCAAGGTTGTGATATCACCACCCACACCATCAATCAAGTAAAGAGGCTGAGAGTTTCCTACGGTACCCAAACCACGAATGGTAACACTCATGGCTGCACCTGGCTGACCAGAAGTAGAAACGATGTTAACACCAGGTGTCTGTCCCTGCATGGCAGAAAGAGGGTTGGTGGTGTTAAGCTTGGCAATGTCGTCACCCTTCAACTGAACGGTAGCACCCGTCACCAGCTTTTTCTTCTGAACACCGTAACCTACTACGACAACTTCATCAAGTGACTGCTTGTCTTCATTTAAGGTTACGTTGATTGTCGAACCTGTAACTTTAATCTTTTGGGTGATAAAGCCCAGATACGAAACTTCGAGTGTTTGTCCATTCTTTGCTTCAATGGTAAAGTTACCATCCAGGTCAGTAACGGCACCCGTCTTTGTACCCTGCACCATGACACTTGCACCAATCAATGGTTCATTGTCACTGCCAGAGATGACAGTACCCTTAACCGTCTGAGCATTGAGGACACCCGCTCCGATTCCTAACATTGCCTGGAACACCAACATGATGGCTACCAGAGCAACTTTGCAGAGCATGTGGCTCTGCGAGAATTTCTGAGATGTTTTTCTCATAATTACTTTAGGTTTAAATTAATAATTGTTGCTTCTAGGTGTAATATAGGGCCTATGTAACATAGGTCGAATATTGCCTTTATATAAATAAGGTATAAGCCTCGGTTATGAGGATTGCCTCGATTTATCGTTGTTTACATTTACTTTTCGGGGGCAAAGATAGATAAAAAACAGACACAATGGGGTATGTTTTGGTTAATCAATTACGTATAAAATGTTGCGCAACCTACATTTTTTAACGAAAAAGCACCAAAATATAGCATAAAATACATTTTGGTGCAAAAATAGTTTAATTAATATGATATTTTATCAACCCCGGCATCGGGGCTTTCAAAATCTGGGAAATCTTGAGATGAAACTCATCCTCCATCACATTTCTCAAAGGTGATTCAAAGTAATGAGCTATGCTTCCAACAAAACCAAGCATCGGGATTTCTTCTTCCAAGGATGAATGCCATGCCTTCATGCCTGGCTCCAACTGGCTAATATCCTCGGTGCTCGCCTTGACATATTTAATATAAGGTGTGAGATTCTTTGCGTAGAACTGATTGAAACTCTCCAGTATCATACGATAGAGAGACATCGCTTCATTCAGTTCGTCAGTCCCGTTCTCGTGTTTCTCACCTTCTGCTATCTGTTCTGAGATAAAAGGACAGATGGAAGCCAGAAAGCGATTGGCAAGCGGCTGTCTGTACACCTTATTAATAATAGTAGGATAATCCAAGCCCGACCAGGCAAGATATTTATTCTTTAGCGATACAGGCAAAGTGCCCTTGAAGATACCATTAAGGAAAAGTTTGCCGATTACTGCCCCACTACCCTCATCGCCCAGGATATATCCCAACGGAGGCGTGTTCATCACAATCTTCTCTCCATCGTAAAGACAACTGTTGGCACCGGTTCCCAAAATACAAGCGATACCCGGTTTCTTGCCAAAGAGGGCACGGGCTGCTCCCAGCATATCACCTTCTGCCTCAACCTTGGCTTCGGGAAAAGACTGCTGCAAGAGTGATTTCATGCGAGACTTCATCGCCTCGGTTACTCCACTGCCATAAAAGAAAACCTCCTGAGGCTGCTCTGACAGAACAAGTTCCTTACACAATACATCCAATATCTCGGCATCACTCTGATGAATCGGACTGATGCCCTGCGTCTTAGAGGTAACCATCACGTTACCCTGTTCATCAACCAGAGCCCAATCGGTCTTGGTACTGCCACTATCTGCTATGAGTATCTTCATATTCTTATCTGATTAATTAACGTATCCTTTGACGTTGCAAATGTAATCAATTTATATGAAAAATGCAAAAGATAACCCTAAAAATCGAACGTAAAGGTGCTAATATATCAAAAAAGGCGATTTTCTCTTTGCTTTTTCACGAATTATTAATAACTTTGCAGTCAAATTTACTAAATATGAAGAAGAGACTATACATCATAATTCTGCTGATGGTGGCATTCGTGCTGCCAAGCAACGCAGTGCTCAAGGAAGCCAACCTGGACACAACGCTCTATATGCTGCGTACAGAATTGACCAACTATCACATAGACTTGGAGAAACAGAACCAAGCTGCCAAGGCTCAACAGTTGGCTGTGATTCAGGAACTCATCAGTATTGTGAAACAGGCTGACCAGAACTCCATCATGCTCTATTCGCAGCGCAATGGGTATATTTTCGACATGACGTATGCCTGTCATGAGGCTACAGAGCAGTTTAAGAAGTTTAAGACGAAGGCTGTTCCTTTCCGCCAGATGATCAAGAAGAACAATGTTGAGGTGGCTCGTTTCGATTCGCTCATCAACTATCTCTACGGCATGAACACCATGTTTCTCAGCGAAGAAGCACAGGTGAACCGAAACGTTGACCTGACTCTGGCTGTCAATATCCGCCGCCAGCTGGTAGAGAAACAGAAACAGTTGCAAGCCTATGTGCAGGCTTACGACCGAACCGACCGTAAGTTACAGGCACTCAACGACTATGCCAACCGCAGATACGAAGATATCCAGAACAGCATCTTCAATAATGGAGGCGACAACTATCTGCGCATACTCCGTAACTTCAGCATGAACTATAAGGAGGCGAAGACGTCTGTAACCGAGAAATACAAGCCCGTTCCGGGCATGATGTCGCAATGGGATGTACGTATCATCTTCATCCTCTTTAGTATCATCATCTTCTGGGGACTCATCTCCATCTTCCTCAATCTCTTTACCATCCGCATCGTGATTACCCAACTCATGAAGCATGGTATGTTCGAGAACAGAAAGGAAAGTTTTATGGCAAAACGACCATGCCTTATCATGGCGATGACGGTAGTAACCTTCGCATTCATCCTGGGTATCATAAGAATGGCGGTTACCCAGAACTTCGTGATTATGGCAAGCCAGCTGCTGGTAGAATATTCCTGGCTGGTTGGCGTCATTCTGGTATCTATCCTGCTACGTGTAGACAACGATAAGATCAAGAATACCTTCCGTATCTATTCGCCATTGATGCTGGTAGGTTTCATCGTTATCGTGTTCCGTATCATCCTGATACCAAACGGCCTTGTAAATCTCATCTTTCCACCAGTCCTTCTGCTCTGCGCTCTCTGGCAGTGGAATGTGATTGGCAGAAAGCACAATCAGGTGTTGCGTACCGACAAGACATACGCATTCATATCGCTTGCCGTATTCGGAGTAAGTACCATTTTTGCCTGGACAGGTTTCACACTGCTTGCCGTCCAGTTTATCATCTGGTGGACCATGCAGCTTACCTGCGTGCTTACCATCACCTGTTGCGAAGGATGGCTCAGCGTATATGCCAAGCGTAAGAAGTTGGCTGACAAGGCGATTACCGACAAATGGCTGTACCGCTTTATCTACAAGGTATTGCTCCCTATTTCAGGCGTGCTCTCGTTCATCATCTCTATCTATTGGGCTGCAGATGTATTCAACATGAGTGATACGACATGGGAGATATTCAACAAGGATTATATCAAGACCAGCAACTTCACTGCATCGCTTCTCAGTATTTCAGAGGTAGCTTGTCTGTACTTCCTGTTCAACTACATCAACATTACTTCTGTAGATTTCATGCGTCATCACTTCGAGAAGGCAGACCCGGCGTCGGCTGCTTCAAAGATTGTGATGTTCAAGAACGTGATGCAGGTGATTATCTGGGGTATCTGGCTGATGATAGCCCTGAACGTATTCCAGGTTGGTAAATCATGGCTGCTAGCTATCTTTGCCGGTTTATCAACCGGTCTGGGTTTTGCATCAAAGGATATTCTCGAGAACATCTACTACGGCATCTCTCTGATGATGGGCCGTGTGAAGGTGGGTGACTATATTATCTGTGACGGCACCCGTGGTAAGGTGAGCAGTATCAGTTATACCTCTACGATGCTGGAGGCTACCGACGGTTCGGTCATAGCCTTCCAGAACTCGCAGCTCTTCTCGAAGAACTACAAGAACATGACCAAGAATCATGGTTATGAGCTGGATATTCTGGAGGTAGGTATTGCTTATGGCAGCAATGTGAAGGAAGTGAAACAGATTCTGATTGATGCCCTGATGAAACTGGACTGTATCTATCAGGACAAAGGTGTGAAGGTGTTACTGAAGAGTTTCGATGACAGCTGCATCACCCTCAAGATTGTTGTATGGGTGAACGTGCTTACCCAAGCCATCGATGATGCCACCATCATGGAGTGCATCTACGATACGCTCAACGATCACAACATCGAGATTCCGTTCCCACAGCGTGAAATTACAATTAAACAAGTTAATAATTAACAGTTTGTAGTTTACTGTTAATAGCAGGTTAACTCCCTATTAACTGTAAACTATAAACTATAAACTATAAAAAATATGGCAACATTCATAGCAGGTCCTTGCGTCATCGAGTCAATGGAACTATTGGAAACAGTAGCTCAGGAACTCGTCCGCATCAACAAAAAGTTAGGAACCCAAATCATATTCAAGGCTTCATTCGACAAAGCCAACCGTACCAGCATCCACTCTTTCCGTGGTCCAGGACTGGAGAAAGGACTCCAGATGCTGGGAGATATCAGAGAGAAGTACAACCTTCAGGTTACAACAGATATTCATGAGAGTTATCAGGCTTCAGCAGCAGGCGAAGTATGTGATATTCTCCAGATTCCAGCCTTCCTCTGCCGTCAGACCGACCTTCTGGTTTCTGCAGCCAAGACTGGCAAAATCGTCAACATCAAGAAGGCACAGTTCCTGAGCGGAAGAGATATGAAATATCCTGTAGAAAAAGCATTGGAGAGCGGTGCCAAGGAAGTTTGGCTCACAGAACGCGGCAACTGTTTCGGCTATAACAATCTCGTGGTAGATTTCAGAAACATCCCTGACATGAAGGAGATTGTGCCAAATGTCATCATGGACTGTACCCATAGCGTTCAGCGCCCGAGTGCAGGTGACGGCAAGACCGTAGGCGACCGTAAATTCGTTCCAGCAATGGCAAAGGCGGCTAAAGCTTTCGGAGCTACCGGCTACTTCTTTGAAGTACATCCAGACCCAGACCAGGGCAAGAGCGATGCAGCCAATATGCTGGAATTAAACAAGTTGGAATCACTTATAGAAGAACTCCTGTAAGTGAAGAACGAAGAAACAACGTTCGGCGTCCGAAGGGAAAGCCAATTCAAATGATTTAGAAATGACCGATAAAAATAGCAAAATAGATGATAAGATTGTTCGCGGTTATGGCGAACAGGCTCTTAGAGACGAGGCGCAGGCCATCCTCGACCAGATACCTTATCTGGACGACAACTTTGAGAAAGCAGTAGACATGATGTATCATTGCCAAGGCAAGATTATCGTAACAGGTGTGGGCAAGAGTGGACACGTAGGTGCCAAGATTGCCGCTACACTTGCCTCTACAGGCACACCAGCCTTCTACATCAATCCACTGGATGTCTATCACGGCGATTTAGGTGTGATGACCGACAAGGATGTGGTTCTGGCACTGAGTAACAGCGGTCAGACCGATGAACTGCTCCGTTTCATCCCGATGGTACTCCACATGAATGTTCCTATCATTTCCATCACCGGAAATCCAGATTCCCTGCTGGCAAAATACTCCAACCACCATATCACCGTAAAGGTAAAGAAGGAGGCTTGTCCGCTGAACCTCGCCCCTACCAGCAGTACTACTGCAGCATTGGCTATGGGTGATGCACTGGCTATCGCCCTGATGCAGGTACGCCACTTCAAGCCTCGTGACTTTGCACAGTTCCATCCTGGTGGAGAATTAGGCAAACGACTGCTGACCACTGCAGAAGATGTGATGCGCAGCGATGATATGCCTATCATTCCTAAGGAAATGCACCTGGGCGAGGCTATCATCCACGTAAGCAAGGGCAAACTGGGATTGGGTATCTCATTGGATGAAGACAACCACGTTATCGGACTTATTACCGATGGTGATATCCGACGCGCCATGGAGAAATGGCAGGCTGAATTCTTCAACAAGACTGTAAGCGACATCATGACCACCACTCCGAAAATGGTAACTCCGAAGACGAAGATTTCGGAGATTCAGCGCATCATGCACAAGTATAAGGTGCATACGGTACTGGTTGTAGACAAGGATAATCATCTGAAGGGCATTGTAGATCACTATGCCTGCATGGTATAATTTTTTAGGCACGGATAACACAGATTACACGGATTTATAGATAACACGGTTATAGATAAGATGAGATATTTTTTATTAATAGCAACATTATGGCTGTCTTGTTCGCTGTGCAGCGCACAGACCAGCGATTCACTGATCGTAAATCAGCTTCGTGGGAAAGGTGTCAGCTTTTCTCACGATAATTCAGTAACCCTACTGATGAACGGTCAGGAAAAGTTTGATGATATGTTCCAGGCAATCCGACAGGCTAAACATAGTGTACATCTGGAATACTTCAACTTTCGCAACGACAGCATCGCCTCCCTCCTCTTCGACCTGCTAGCTCAGAAAGTCAAGGAGGGTGTGAAGGTGAGAGCCTTATATGATGGTTTCGGAAACTCTTCCAACAATAAGCCTCTGCGAAAGAGACATCTCAAGAAAATCCGTGCCAACGGCATAGAGATTTATGAATATAAGCCCCTGAAGTTTCCATGGGTACATGCAATTTTCAATCGTGATCACCGCAAAATTGTAATCATTGACGGACAGATTGCCTACACAGGCGGTATGAACGTTGCCGACTATTATATAAAAGGTACTGAGGTAGTAGGTGAATGGCACGATATGCACTGCCGCATCGACGGAAGCGAGGTGAATACCCTGCAGAAGATATTCCTCAAAATGTGGAATAAGGTGAGCGGACAGAATGTGCACAGCACTGAGTTCTGGAGATATAAGAAGAAGGATTATCTGGTAGAGAATCTCAAGCCAGATACAACAGCAACAGCCTACAGAAAGATGGTCGGCATCATCAACCGCGAACCGCATATTACAAAGGATATCATCCGATATTTCTATGTGAATGCCATCAATGATGCACAGGACAGCATCAAGATTATCAGCCCCTACTTCACCTTGAGTCATAAACTCAAAAAGGCATTGAAGAATGCTGTGAAAAGAGGAGTGAAAGTAGAAATCATGCTCTCTACCAAGAGCGATATTCCGCTGACTCCTGACTGCGGTTTCTATAATGCCCACAAACTGATGAAGGCAGGATGCAATGTTTGGATGTACACACGGGGCTTCCACCATACCAAGATTATCATGGTAGACGGCAAGTTCTGTACCGTTGGCAGTGCCAATCTCAATGCCCGAAGCCTGCGCTGGGACTATGAAGAGAATGCAGTGATTGTGGATTCTTGCACTACCCAACAACTGGTACAGCTCTTTGATGGGGAAAAGAAAGACAGTTTCTTACTCAATGAGAAGAACTGGAGAGAGTGGCGTACAGGCTGGCAAAGATTCAAAGGATGGTTTGCCGCAAAGGTACTCACTCCATTCTTGTAAAAACAAGATATAAGTATAACCCAACTTCACTAGCAGAAATAAAATAAACAGAGATGAATGAAGAAATGATGAAAGCCATGGCTGGCAAACAGATGCCGGAAATGGCAATAGTAGAGAGTAATACACTCGCCGCAATGGGACTCAGACAACTGCTTGAGTCGGTGATGCCCATGATGAAAATCTCGACCTTCGGTTCGTTCCGTCAGTACGAGGCAAACAATCCAGACCACTTTGTTCATAGCTTTGTATCTATGCACATTGTACTGGAACACCGTTACTTCTTCACACAGGGCAACAGGAACCGCCACGTGATCGTTCTAACACCCAGCAACGATCCCAATTCGCAACTTGCAGAATTTCATTGTCTCTGCGTCAATGTACCAGAAGGATACCTGATAAAAGATCTTCTCAACCTGCAGCATTCCGGTCATCCTCATGGCGAACATATCCCTGCCATGCCCCCTGTCACTCAGGAAAAAGTTCTGTCGGATAGAGAAATAGAGGTATTATCTCTGGTAGCACAAGGGAAAATCAACAAAGAGATAGCCGACCAACTCTGTATCGGACTGACTACAGTGATTACCCATCGCAAGAAAATACAGGAAAAATTGGGATTAAAAAGTGTGTCTTCACTCACCATTTATGCTGTGATGCATGGTTTTGTTGACATCAATATGATCTAGCCTTCACCATAAATAGTGATGCAGAATCATCACATACCTAAATATAATGATAGCGCCTTCCCCTCATGTGAGAGGAAGGCGCTATCATTTTAGGAAAAATAACATTATTTAAACGATATTCCACAGATAAACTACAGCTTTACAGAAGAAATATCAACCAAATTGTTCACGATGGCATAAATTGTAAGACCTGCAGGAGAGTGAATCTGAAGCTTTCGGGCGATGTTTCTGCGATGCGTAATAACCGTATTGATAGAGATAAACAGGTGGTCAGCAATCTCCTTGTTGGTCATTCCCTGAACCAAAGCAACTATCACATCTTTCTCACGGTCGCTCAACTGTTCGTCACTCATCGGAGTCTGATTAATCATGCTCGAAATCTTGGCACTCACATCGTTCTGCTTCAGTTTACGCTCTGCATTTCTTACTGCAGGAATAAAGATTTCTTCCTCAACCTCAGAATGATGTTTCAGCCATTCCTCATTATTATATATATCATAAAGAGTGGCGCTGAGCTGATTATTATGCAAGCCATCAGAAGGCAAATACTTGATAATGATACTCTTGAGTTCCTTTAACTTCATATCTACCTGAGCATGGTGCTTCGAGAAGGTTTCTATATCAAAGCTTGCATTGGCATTACCATCTATAAGTGCCTGAACATAAGGGAATACCATCTTTTCTTCATACCGCATATGATTGGTTATACTATGGGCATAATCATCATAAAGTTTGAGGATAAGACGTGCCAGATTATCTGTTTCATCCAAAGCCTCAACGAGTTCCTTACGGATGAAAGGCAACTGGAAATCAATATAATAGACATGGGATGCCTTGAGATAATGCAAAAGGGTCGGTAACGACAAACGGTCGGCATTGTCATACTCTTTATAACCATTGATGGTATAATTGACCACAGCCAAGAAAGTATAGGTATCCACCTGCTGTTCTTCGCAAACTTCGCGCACAGTTTTATCACCAAAGCCCAGGTTGATGCCGAAGCTGCCGAGGCTCTGTAAAATGTTATAATTGTCTCTAATGATGCTGATCATCTTGTCATCAGCTTCATACATCTTCTGATTTTTCATCTTTCTTTATCCTTAAATGAAAACATCCTTGTATCAAGAACATTCATAATGTTTCTATTTCGGTTGCAAATATACAAAAAAGTTTCAAAACTCGCAATACCTAAAAATGGGGATGCGATGAGAGCAAAATCAATATGAGTTGGGAGCACGTCAACAAGTTGGAAACAGAAGAGATACCATCCATGCAGTTCCCTGATGGCGAAAAGTTTGATTTGATTTATCCTGAGATTACCATTCCACAGTCGGCATGCAATACCGATCCTGTTCCTAGCAACTATGCCGTTCGCCTGGAATCTACCATCGGCATTGGCGGTACAGGTCTGATTGATGCCATCCCTAGTGAGGACATCGTTGGGCAGCCAGGTACCTTATCCAGATACCTGGCTGTTTTAAAATATATGACTAAAAAATATCTTGATAAGTTTGCTTATCTCAGAATTATAACGTAATTTTGCAGCAAGATTACACTAGAAAGATTTCGAAACGAACAATGATTAAAAAGATATTATTCATTCTCTACATACTGATTCTCGTATGCATGGCAGCTGCCAGCATTGTAGAGAAAACAGAAGGCACGGATTATGCGCATGTCCACTATTATGGCGCCTGGTGGTTTATCCTGATTTGGGCAGCACTAGCCGCCCTGGGCATTTTCTATCTCATCCAGCGGAAGGTGAAGGCAGTTTCTACCTGGGCGCTCCATCTTTCCTTCGTTATCATCCTTGTAGGTGCCTTCATCACACATGTCAACGGCAAACAGGGAATGATGCATCTGCGCATCGGAGAACCATCGGATATTTATTTTTCCAACAATCCGGCAGAGGGAATCCAGCAGAAAAAACTTCCTTTTACCCTGAGTCTTCAGAAGTTTTACATCCATCTGTATGAGGGCACAAATGTTGTGCGGGATTATTCCTCTCAGTTTCTGGTGACGGATCATTACGAGATGGAGGAGGCTAAGGTATCGCTCAATAAAATCTATACCCATGGTTCCTACCGGTTCTATCAGGCATCCTACGATGAGGATGGGATGGGAAGCGTTCTAGCCATCAATTCCGACCCGTTTGGTATTCCCGTAACCTATTGTGGTTATTTCCTACTTTTCGCTTCGTTAGTTTGGATACTCTTCGATAAGAAGGGGGGATACAGGAAGTTGCTCAAGCGTTCCTATCAACAGTTTAGAAATCTTTTAATAGTTATATTCAGTCTTGTAGGTATAGGATTCATCTTCCTGATTTATCATTTCAGCCACATCGATTTTTCGACTGGTGAGCATGCACCGATACTAAACAGTCCTTACTTCTGTCTACACGTCAGCGTCATCAGGATGAGTTATGTACTTCTGATACTCACCTGTCTCTGTGGTATCCTGGGCATCTGCTGGCGTTCTCGCCAAGAGAGGATGCGAGATTTAAGTCACCTCTTCCTCTACCCTGCCCTCACCACGATGGGATTCGACATCTTCATTGGTGCCATCTGGGCAAACGTGAGTTGGGGTAATTACTGGAGTTGGGACAGCAAGGAAACATGGGCACTCATCACCTTCATGATTTATGCCGTAGTAGTGCATACGCAGAGTCTACCGGTCTTCCGCAAGCCGCTGGTATATCACATCTACATCACCCTAGCCTTCCTGAGTATCGCCATGACCTACTTCGGAGTAAATTACTTCCTTACCGGAATGCACTCGTATGCATAAAAAATTGCTTTTTCTACTATATTTTATTCAAGTTTCGCAAGCTCAGAAGTTAAAGGAGTTAAAGGAGTTATCGCTCCCTACGGTCGCTGAGGAGTTAAGACAACAGTCTTTTTGGCGTAGTTTTTTAAGCTGCAAGACATACGTCTTAACTCCTTAACTTCCTTAACTCCTTTAACTTCCTGATATGCGAAAGTTCAGTATTTTATTCCATAAAGACAGAGCGCCAAAGACTATAGCGCGCCTCTGGGTTCAACTGCTCCAAATGATGGAAGACGGCTTGCATATCCGCACGGCGGGTAGTCTCTTCGTAAGGGCACAACGCCTTCTGCTTAGTGAAATGCAACTCTTCTGCTACCTGCCGGATATCCGCCTCATGTACCAGACAGAGCGGACGGATGATGGTGAGGGGATAATGTTTTAAAGGAAGACTGGGCTGCATGGTGGAATGAGAACCCTCGAAGGTGATATTCATCAGCAGGGTAACGAGGATATCATCCATGTGATGTCCCAGAGCTATCTTATTGAACCCGTGGCTTACCGCAAACTCGAAGAGCGTCTTACGTCGGTTCCAGGCACAGAGGAAGCAACGGGTCTTACGGGGATCTGTGGATTCATCAAACGAACTATGAAGGATATGGAGCTTGATACCATTCTCTGCACAGAAATCCTGCAGATAAGAACGGTCGGTCTCGTAAGGAATGTTATCCATGATGATATGCGCCGCCTCCACCTCGATATGAGGTTTATAGATACGGGCACGCTGAGCCAGCAAACGGACAAGTTCCAATGAATCCTTGCCTCCACTCAAGGCAATAAGAATACGGTCCCCATCCTGCAAAAGATGATAGTCAACACATCCTTTATTGAATCGCTTTAATACTTTCTGTTCTGCTTTCATCATATTCTGAAAAGGGAAAAGAAAAGCCGCACCCTTTTTCCAGAGTACGGCTTTATCAAGATACATCTCTCTACCTTGCAGAAGAGAAACGACAATTTAAACTTCAAATATAATTCTATCTTACTTAGCGTAAGCTACGCTTCGGGTTTCACGAATTACAGTAATCTTAACCTGACCAGGATAAGTCATCTCATTCTGAATCTTGGTTGCGATTTCATCAGAAAGCTTGATGCTCTCTTCATCGTTCATCTTATCCGCACCCACGATGACACGGAGTTCACGACCTGCCTGGATAGCGTAAGTCTTGGTTACGCCAGGATAACTCATGGCGATAGCTTCGAGATCATTCAAACGCTTGATGTAAGCCTCTACAATCTCACGACGGGCACCAGGACGAGCACCAGAGATAGCATCACAAACCTGTACGATAGGAGCCAATAATGTGTTCATCTCCATCTCATCATGGTGAGCACCAATGGCATTGCAGATATCAGGTTTTTCCTTATACCTCTCTGCAATCTTGGCACCATACAATGCGTGTGGCAATTCACTCTCCTCATCAGGCACCTTACCAATATCGTGCAAAAGACCGGCACGTTTAGCCTTCTTAGGATTCAATCCCAATTCAGAAGCCATAACCGCACAGAGGTTAGCGGTTTCACGGGCATGCTGCAAGAGGTTCTGACCATAAGAAGAACGGTACTTCATCTTACCGATGATACGAATCAACTCTGGGTGCAGACCATGAATACCGAGGTCGATAACTGTACGCTTACCAGTTTCGATAATTTCATTATCCAACTGCTTCTTCACCTTGGCTACCACCTCCTCAATACGGGCTGGATGGATACGGCCGTCAGCAACCAACTGATGGAGAGCCAGACGGCAAACCTCACGACGAACAGGGTCGAAGGCTGAGATAACGATTGCCTCAGGAGTATCATCCACAACGATTTCTACACCAGTTGCTGCTTCCAGAGCACGGATATTACGGCCTTCACGACCAATAATACGTCCCTTCACCTCATCATTATCAATATGGAAAACGCTAACAGAGTTCTCAATGGCTGTTTCTGTAGCAACACGCTGGATTGTCTGAATCACAATCTTCTTAGCCTGCTGGTTAGCATTGAGTTTGGCATCATCCATAATTTCGTTCACATAGCTTGCAGCATCGAGTTTAGCCTGATCTTTCAGACTCTCAATCAATCTCTGCTTAGCCTCTTCAGCACTCAGACCAGAAAGTTCTTCCAGTTTAGCCTGCTCCTGTTTCTGCATCTTATCAAGTTCCTGCTGCTTGACAGACAAGAGTTTCTTCTCGTTGTCAACACGCTGCTGATACTGATCAATCTCCATCTTGCGTCGACCGAGGTCTTCCTGACGCTGATTGAGAGAAATCTCGCGCTGTTTCAGCTTATTCTCATTCTGCTGGATGCGAGAATTACGCTGCTGCACTTCTTTTTCGAGTTCCGCCTTCTTGTTAAGGAATTTCTCCTTCACTTCCAAAAGTTTCTTCTCTTTTACTACTTCTGCCTCTTTGTTGGCAGCTTCTATCATTTCATTATATTTTCCCTTAATGACATAACGGAAAATGAAATACCCAGCAGCACCGCCGATAACAAGTGCCACCAAGGCTGCTATAATAGTTACTATCATTGATATTATATTATATATATGTTTATTAATATTCTTATTTCAAAGCGTCTTCAATCTCGGAGGTAAGCTTCTCAAGAATATCATCATAAGGTTTCGTATCATTCCGATCCGATTCCTTCTCATATCTCAATGCCACATCAATGAGCGCCATATACAGGATTTCCTTATCGCTCTTTCTGCCTTTGAAAATCTTGGCATATGAGTTTACAATATCATCTATCAGCTTAGCTGATTTACGATAATACTCCTCGTCTTCCCTAGGTATTCTTACCGAAAGATCTGTATCATAGACGTGTAATCGTATGAGTAATTTATCTTGTTCTTGTTCTGCCATCGTTCCGATTTTTACTTTTCACCCAATAGTGTGATACACTTATTGACATCTCTTATGAGCTTGGCGATGCGCTTCTGAGTAGCTTCCATATCATTGTCAGAAATCGTCATCATCTTCGCCATCTTCAAGCTGTCGTAATCACTCTGCGCTTGAGCCAACTTTTCCTCCAATGCCTTGATTTTGGCATCGCGCTCATCCACCATCGCATAGAGTTCAGTATTCTCCTGCTTGACCTCGTCAAACTTGAGAATCATCTGCCTTACTCTTGTGGCAAACGTATTAATTGTTTTCTCATTTGCACTCATGACTATTATTTTTGGCTACAAATTTAAGAGAATTATTTGAATAAAACAAATATTCTGCTAATTTTTTCATTTTGGGCGCAACATTTGTTACTTTCCCATCTTCTGCTTTGCCTTTTCTACGTCTTCATCTGATGGACGTGGCTCTTTTTTGGCAAGCATCAATACCTGGAAGGTAAAGTCGGTTACCCATTGCTGGCTGAACGCCAAGCGCTTGTTGAACTGGCGCAACTGAAGCACGGTTTTCAGCACACTGGCATCAGAGAAATCATTCTTAGTGAAGATATCTTCTACAGTTTTAGCAGTCAGCTTGTAAAGTGAATTCTTCATGAAGCTAGGCAAACGGAGCTTAAACTTCATCAAGTTGCCCATCAGCATCATCAGATCCTGAGTGAAGTTCTGGAACTGGATGAGATATACATTGACATCCTGCAGTTTGTGGCAGTTCTTACGGATACTGGAATCTATTTCCTTGAAGAAGGCATCATCCGTATCATAGATATTCTTCATCATTTTTTTCACCTGAGCCTTTTCGCCAATACCCAGACGGTTGTTGACCGTCGGAACATGCAGACTTGTCTTGAAGACACGCAAGTCTGGCAACATGGCCAAATTGGTGATACCTAACTGAGAAGCAAGTGCAGCCTGAAAGTATACACGGACCAAAGTCATGTAATCTTCCATTCCACCTACCTTTTTATCGTCGTCTTTACGACCGAATAGTTTAGCAAAAATTCCCATTCCTTTATTATTTTATTTTCTATATCTATTTAAATTGTTCTGCAAAAATACAATAAAATCAGTAAATACCCAAATCAAAGCGACGTTTTTTATATAAAAAGGTGCTTTTTTTATCAAAAAATGCATTTTTATGGCTTATGATTTCACTCATTCAACTTTTTTTAGTAACTTTGCCACGTTTTTAAGATAAGACTATTCAACTTTATTATATTAGAAATAGAGAAGATATGAAAGGAATCGTATTAGCGGGAGGTTCGGGTACAAGACTTTACCCTATTACCAAAGGCATCAGTAAGCAATTGATACCAATTTTTGATAAGCCAATGATATACTACCCTGTTTCCGTGCTAATGTTGGCAGGAATCAAGGAGATTTTGATTATATCTACCCCATTCGACTTGCCTGGTTTCAAACGTCTGTTAGGCGACGGCAGCGAATTGGGTGTACACTTCGAATATGCAGAACAGCCATCACCCGATGGTCTGGCTCAAGCCTTCATCATTGGCGAGAAGTTTATCGGTAATGATACAGCCTGTCTGGTTTTGGGTGACAACATTTTCTATGGAGCCGGTTTTACGGGTTTACTCAAGGAAAGCGTAAAAGCTGCAGAAGAAGGACTGGCAAGCGTATTTGGCTATTATGTTAACGATCCGGAAAGATATGGTGTGGCAGAGTTTGATGAAAACGGCAACTGCCTGAGCATAGAAGAAAAACCGGAAATGCCTAAGAGCAACTATGCGGTTGTAGGACTCTATTTCTACCCAAACAGCGTGGTGCATGTGGCAAAGAACATCAAGCCTAGCGCAAGAGGTGAGTTGGAAATAACAACAGTAAACCAGCACTATCTGACAGAAAAGACTCTGAAAGTAAGAACCTTACAGCGCGGTTTCGCCTGGCTAGACACCGGTACCCACGATAGCCTTTCGGAAGCCAGTACCTTTATAGAAGTCATAGAAAAGAGACAGGGTCTGAAAGTAGCATGTCTGGAAGAAATCGCATTCAAACAAGGATGGATTGACAAAGAACAGTTGCTGAAACTTGCCCAACCGATGCTCAAAAACAGTTATGGACAGTATCTGAAAGAACTAGCGGCAAGCAGATAGCACAGATTCTATCATTTATCTTATACGAATATAAAAAGGTGTAAACACAATAGAATATAAAATAATGGAAGAAACAAAGAACTTTGATTTGGGACGTGATCAAGAGCAGGAAGAGAAGTCATCTATTGACTTCCAGCTGATTTATTCTACTCTTATCCTCAACTGGAAATGGTTCGTTCTATCACTCATTGTATGTTTGGGATTGGGATATCTCTACATACGCCATGCAAGACCGCAATACCAGGCAACCGCTAAGGTACTGATAAAGGATGACGACCAGAGAAAGAACAGAGGAATGGGTAACAGCATGATTCAAAATGCTGCAAACCTCGGTTTTATTTCAAACTCAAATGGTATAGACAATGAGATTGAAATTCTTTCGGCTCAAGACTTGGCTAACCAGACTGTAGTAGACATGAAATGCTACGTGAACTATTACCATAAAGGAACCTTCAGGGATCAGTTAGTCTATAAAGAGCAGGAAGTCAGCGTTGACTTAGACCTGGCTCATCTCAAGAAGCTGAATGCTCCTATCAAGCTTCTTATAGAGAAAACTGGCAGCCAGTATCAGGTAACAGGTTCATACTACATACCTGTAGATGCCTTTTCCTATCAGAAGGATCCTGTAAAGATTGAAAAGACTTTAGCTGGTCTGCCAGCAAGCATCAATACACGTGTAGGAACCCTCCACTTCACTCAGAACGGCAAATACGCATTAAAAGACGGTGAGAGCCTGAAGGTGATTATCGTGTCACCAGAAATGGCGGCTAAGGGCTATACAAAAGCACTGACTGTCAGCCAGACTTCAAAGACTACAACCATAGCCGAACTGGTGATGAAAGATGAAGATCCTCAGCGCAGCATCGACTATCTGAGAACTCTGGTAAATGTTTATAACCGCCAGGCCAACGAGGACAAAAATGAAATTTCTTTCCGCACAGAACAGTTCATCAACCAGCGTCTGGAGAAAATCAACAACGAACTGGGCAATACAGAAGGCCAGCTCGAAAGCTACAAGAAGCGTAACAATGTTGTAGAGATGAAGCTCAACGCAACAGCTGCCATCGCTAACTCAGACACATACGCCCAGAAACTCCAGGAGGCTAACACACAGGTTGAACTTCTGAATGAGCTTGGCAAATACATGAACGAACCTGGCAACAGATATCAGCCTATCCCATCAAACGTAGGTCTGACTGATGAAAGTTCAACAGAGTTGATTAACGAATACAACAAGATAGCTCTGAACCGCAACCAGATGTTGCATTCTGCCAGTGAGAATTCTCCAACTGTTACCCCATTATCAGCCCAGTTGGATGACCTTACAAAATCTATCAAGCGTGCCATGCGCCAGGCTAAGCTGGGTATGGAAATCCAGCGTAACAGCATTGCCAAACAAGCTGCCATGTATGCCAGCCAAATAGGTAACTCGCCAGAGCAAGAGCGAGTTCTTACACAGATTGGTCGCCAGCAGGAAGTAAAATCTGGTCTTTACCTGATGCTTCTTCAGAAACGTGAGGAAAACTCCATTTCGCTAGCAGCAACGGCAGACAAGGGTAAGGTTATCGATGCTCCTTCATTGGAAGGAAAGGTGAGCCCTAAGAGTTCTATCATCATGCTGATAGCACTGGTACTGGGTATTGCAATCCCTGCCGGCATCCTCTTCCTGAGAGAATTCTTCAAGTACAAGATTGAGGGACATGAAGACGTGATGAAACTCACTCAGATACCTGTCATTGCCGATATTCCTGTAGCAAGCGACGCTGCCAAGAAGGAAGGAAAGGCTGATATTGTGGTTCACCAGAATGTAAACAACCTGATGGAGGAGATTTTCCGTGGCCTGCGTACCAATATTCAGTTTATGCTGAAAGAAGGTGAGAAGGTGATGATGTTTACCTCTTCTACATCAGGTGAAGGTAAAACTTTCGTGGCATCCAATATCGGTATCTCGCTCGCCTTGCTGGGCAAGAAGGTTATCATGGTAGGTCTGGATATCCGCAAGCCACGTCTGGCAGAGCTCTTCGAGATTGACAACCACCATAATGGTATCACCAATCTGATTGTACACGACCATAATACATGGGATGACATTCAGAAACAGATTCTCTCTTCGGGTGTCAACAGTAAACTCGACCTCCTTATGGCTGGTCCTGTTCCTCCTAACCCAGGAGAGTTAGTAACCAGAGCAAGCCTTGACGACATTATCAGTCAGTTGAAGGAACATTACGACTATGTTATCCTCGATACAGCTCCTGTAGGTCTTGTAAACGACAGTTTGCAGCTAGGACGTCTGGCTAATCTCTGTGTATACGTCTGCCGAGCAGATTATACTCCAAAGGCTAGTTTCGGCATGATCAATGGTCTGAACGAAGAGAAGAAATTGCCTAACATGTGCTTAGTACTCAATGGCGTCGATCTCTCTAAGAAGAAGCACAGCTTCTATTATGGTGTTGGTAAGTACGGCAAATATGGTAAATATGGCAACTATGGTTCTTATGGATCATATGGCAAATATGGCAAATATGGAACTTACGGCCAGTATGGCAGCTATGGTAACTATAGCAACAGCCACTATGGCAATGCCAACGACAACAGTATCAAGAAGTAATTAAGAACATACATACAACAAAGAAAAGAGTCTTTCTATCCAGATAGGAAGACTCTTTTAGATTTTAAAAACATTAAGACTATATGGCAACAATTGCAGTAGATTTTGATGGTACAATCGTAACCCACGAGTACCCGAAGATTGGTACAGAGCTACCTTTCGCCACAGAAACATTAAAGATGTTGATTAGAGACCACCACAAGCTTATTCTATGGAGCGTACGCGAAGGAAAACTCCTGGACGAGGCAGTAGAATGGTGTAGAGAAAGAGGAGTTGAATTCTGGGCTGTAAACAAGGATTATCCTGAAGAGAGTCTGGAGAACAATAACCACTTCTCCCGCAAGTTAAAAGCCGACTGGTTCATTGACGACCGAGGTATCGGCGGTTTGCCTGACTGGGGGGAGATTTATCAGATTATCACCAACCATACCAGTTATCGCAGAGTACTGAAACAGAAGTTCGGCGAACAGCAGGAAGCTCCCAAAAAGAAACATTGGTGGAGCCGCGGATAAAATGCTTCTCCAAAAGATTTCATAATAGATACGATAAAAGATATCCCAATAAATAAAAAAGGTGTATTGCTCATTGGCAATACACCTTTTTTATTTATTGGAATGAATTTACTAGTCTAAATTAGAAGAACAAGTAGCGGTTATCAACTACATGAGCGTTGAGATAAAGCTCATTCATGAAGTTACCTGCATACTGCATAGCCTTCTGACGGCACTTCTGCTGGTATGTCTTGTCATCGAACTTAACAGGACGATTAGCCTTGTTAGTAACCTGGAAGAGATAAACACCAGCGTTACCCTTCACAGCATGAGCAGAGAAAGCACCCTTCTTAGTACCTGCAACAGCACCAGAGAGAGCTGGCTCGCTAGCGCCAGTAGCTGCGATGAATACAGGAGCTGCGAAAGTAATCTGGTTTACAGAAGAAACCTTACCGCCCTTAGCCTTAGCAGCTGCGATGTTCTTAACACCGTTCAACTTAGCCTCAATCATCTCAGCCTTCTTATCCTTGAGCACCTCTGCCTTAACAGTCTCCTTGACAACTGCATCATTCAAATCACGATAACCGATATGATGAATCTTATCAAGAACCACAACCAACAGGTGGTTGTTGTCACCACACTCATAGAGAGGTGAAATCTCACCCTCCTTGCTATCGAAGATCCACTTCAAAGCCTCGCGAGTAGAATGGATGTTTGCTACATAGTGAACAGAAGTTGTAATATCCTTCAAGTCCTGAACCTTGTAACCTTCCTTAGCTGCATTCTTCAAGAGATCCTCTGACTTAGGATTTGCACTTACGAAGCTAGAGAACTTGTTGTAAGCTGTACGGTAAGTACCCTGAGAGAAGTCGATAGGCTTCTTGATAACGGCAGCAGTATACTTGCTGACCATTGCCTTGCGGTCAAGAACCTGAAGAACTACATATCCCTGACCCAGCTGAAGCTGGCTCAAAGAGTTAACTGCTGCAGTATTCAATGTATTGATGAATGTCTTGTTGTCCTTATCCATAGACTGGGCATACTCATACTGCTTGGTAGTCATCCAAGCCTTGTCACCAGTCTGGCCATACTTCTTAGCGATAGCCTCGAAATCAGCACCACCGGCAATAGCGCCCTGAATAGAATCTGCCTTAGTCTTAGCCTCAGCTACTGAGTTAGCAGCAACCTGGATAACACGATACTGTACTGAATCTGGCAATTCCTGCTTAGCTACCAACTTAACGATGTTCAATGTATTGTCACCGGCATTAGCCTTAACAGCGGAAGTAGAACCTACAGCCATAGAATCGAGCTGTGCAGCGATATCACGTGGGAAAGCATCCTTTGAAACAGGAATACCAAGATATGCTACAGTAGAAGCTGACTTACGTACAACCTCTGTAGGATCTGCAGCAGCAGCCAACTGTGAGTGATAACCTGCAAATTCCTTGTTAAGAGCAGCACGGTCTGCATTGGAAGCCTGAACCTCGATATCAACGAACTTGATGTCACGGCTCTCAACAGGTTGCTTGAAGCGTGCCTTAATCTCATCATACTTAGCCTTCAGATCGCTTTCAGAAATCTTCACCTTATCATCCTGGATATCAGAGTATGGGAAAGCAGCCAACTGAATCTGGCTCTCTTCATTCTCCTCCTTGAAAGCCATCTTTGCTTCTACAGGGTTTGACAGGAAGCAACCGGCGAGAAGAGCCTGATACTTCTGAGCCAAAGTCTGCTGGCGGAGAGTCTTCTCGATGAATGACCAGTAGTTGTAAATCTTGGTATACTGATCCATCATCTGTGCGTTAGCAGATGGGTTAGCCTTCTGTGCCTTGTAGTCTGCCAAGAACTTCTGGAGAGAAGATGCATCGAAACGACCTGTCTGCTGATTAACGAAAGGAGTCTGCTGAAGCATAGGGTTAGTACCTGTCTTCAAGATGTCCTGAAGCTCAGCGTCGGTCACAGTGAGACCCAACTTACTAGCTTCCTTAGCGATAATCTGGTTCTGGATGTAGGTATTCCATACCATATCCTTCACCTGATTCATCTGCTCTTCAGGAAGATTTTCCTGACCCTGTTGCATTTTAATAACTTCTGAATACTCATCAACGAGCTTCTGGAAATCCTGCACGCTGATTTTTTCGCCCAAAACCTCACCAATCTGCTGGCGCTCATTATTCTTTGCTGAATCGCAAGAGCGGAAAGCTTCCTCGGCAATAAAGGCGAAAAGGCCGAAACTGATGATACAAACCAGTATCACGCCTCTTTTTCTAATTGTTCCTAATGCTGCCATTACGTTTTAATTATTATTATTATTTTTATTTTTTCCTAAGTTTAGATTGAACCACTTTTGATGCTAGTAGCCAATTGTCTGCAAAAATACAAAAATAATACGAGAAAAGGGAATTTTTTGCTATCTTTTTTGACTATTACCTCAAAAAAAGCAACAAATTCCCTTTTCCCGCTCAGCTATTTGATGATGTGGAGTTTAACAAGCTCTATTTTACGGGATGTTGACTTGATAATCTTGAACTCGAAGTTATCAAACTTGATCACCTCATTGAGTTTAGGAAAACTCTGGTATTCATGCAGAATCAAACCACCCAAGGTCATATATTCATCACTTTCCGGCAGTTCAAGACCAAACATATCGTTCACCTTGTCAATCTCCAGTCGCGCAGAAAGGAGATAGTCACCATCATCGGTTTTCTTAGCTACATATTTGGCTGAATCGTGCTCATCTTCTATATCACCGAAGATTTCCTCAACGATATCTTCCAGACTCACCAAACCGCTGGTACCGCCAAACTCATCTACAACGATACCTAAAGACTTCTTCTGCTGCAAAAAAGTCTGCATCAGTTTCTGTGCCTGCATCGTTTCAGGCACAAAAGGAAGTGTACGGATATGATCCTGCCAACGTGAAGGATGATGGAACAGTTCGGAACTGTGAATATATCCCGCAATATGGTCTATATCCTCTTCATATACGATGATTTTCGAATTACCACTCTCTATGAATTTCTGCTGCAGTTCTTCGAGAGAAGTATCCATTTCAACAGCCTGAATCTCAGTACGGGGCACCATACAGTCGCGTACTTTAGTATCGGAGAAATCAAGGGCATTCTGGAATATCTTCACCTCATCATTAATTTCATCTTCATTGGTAGCGTTATCGATACTTGACTGCACAAGATAATCAAGGTCTACCTTAGAAAAGCCTTCATCCGCCCCCTCAGTATCCATCTTCATCCCCACCAGACGCAGCAGGCACTTACTCAAGAAAGTACTGAACTTGCTGATAGGCCACAATACCACATAGCACAGATAAGCTACCGGACTGAAGATAGAAAGCAAGCGGTTCGGATTAGACTTGAAAAGCGTCTTTGGCAGAAACTCACCTGTAAAGAGTACTATCAGCGTAGACAAAATGGTATCTGCAGGCACCGTAAAGGCTGCATCAAAACCTGCGAAAATCGTATTGTCGAAAAGACGGGCTATCAGGATACCATAAACTACAAGGGCTATATTGTTGCCCACGAGCATAGTACTGACAAAGCCATTCGGATGATTATAAAACAAAGATAACAGTCGTTGCGTAAGGCCGTTTTTCTCCTTATCCATCTCCGCCAACATACGGTTGGAAGAGACGAAGGCAATCTCCATTCCACTGAAGAATGCAGAGAAGACCATTGAAATGAGAATGCCTACGACTAAACTCATATCCACCTGTTCATTCATTATATCTTTTTCTTTTTAATTAGTGCATGATAGGAATCGTAGTGGCTCTGACTGGTGTAGCCGGCTGACGGAAGTTATTCTTGACAGAATCAGGCTGGCTGCTCAAAGTATCGGCAGCACCACCTCCTCCTGTCAGGTCTCCCTTTTCAAAGCTACCCTTCGAATTGCTCACATAATAGCGCGTCATCTTTTCATCACTCCAGAAATGAGAACCCTGTAGCGTTCTTTCAGGAGTAACAAGTTTGCTGAACACGTTACTTGACAATTCGTGTTTATTCTGGTCCCAGGTAAGCTGCTCACTGTTAAAGCGCAAACCATCCTTGGTCAGGATGCTCACCCTACCATAAAGTTTCCATATCTTCTGCTGATCATAATAATAAGCTGTATCACACTGGATATAACTATTAATATGGAATTTCTCATCAAACTGCTCCAGCAAAAGTCCCTTATCAAAGATCCACAAAGATGGATTCTTACTGGTATTCACCTCCCACCGTTCTGTTACGATGCGATATTTCATAACTCCCGAGTCGCTTACCAATGTATTTACACCATACGACGTCATCATCGCCACCGAGTCTTGCGGACGGATGGCGGGCGCAGTATGTTCTACCTGGTTTTGGCAACTAGCCAAAATCAGGAACATCAGGATACCGACAACATAAGAGCCTTTTATTCTATACATTATTATATAGAGATTCTATACATTATTATATATAAGCGGAAGATTAATCCATCTTCCACTTCTTAAACCAATCCTCGTTGAATGTGAATCCGATATTGATACGGAAAGAATTTTCCTTAATCAGATCCTTAGCCGAACTCTTCACCCACTGACCGCTGATATTCAGCATAGAGCGGTTGTTGTAAGAGTTCATGATAGGAATACCGAAACCGGCACTTACAGAGATTTCCTTCGGACCATCAACACCATTCATCTTATAATAAGGTGTGGCGTAGCTGGCACCTACACGATACTGAACACGCTTGAAGAAAGCACGGCTTCGCTCTCCATAGCAATACTGGGCACCGAGATTGAACTTGCTTCTATCCTTGTAGATACCATTTTTCAAGGCGTAGTTGGTTCCATCGAAACTAGGATACCCCAAGCTACCCCACTTCTGCAGACTGTAATCAAAGCCAACCTTCCACTGGTTGTTATGATTCCACATCACACCCGCACCAATCATGGTAGGCAATTTATAAGCCTTGTCAATAGAGTAAGCGGTGGTATCGGTAACACCGTTCTGGGTATCATTAGAAATGATTTTCATATCAGCAGAAGCTCCCAGACCATGTCCTGGTGAGAAAGTAACACCTACGGTAGCCCAATCTTTCTTTGAGAACTGATGGGTATACTGTACACCGAAATCAACCTTATAGCTGTTCACCTGCATAGAATAATAACGGGTGAGGGTCTTGTAATAAGAATTGCTGTAGCTGTTTGATACACTTCTGTCTATACTACCCCAGAGATATGAGAAGTTGGCACCTACGGCCAAGCCCTTGACCGGTTCCCAACCCGCACCGATGTATGCCTGATGCAAACCACCATCGCCGGAATAAGTATTAGTATAGTAAGCTTCCTTGTCAGCATTCACCCATTCTGATGCAGAATAATTATAGCCAACATTGGTAAAAGGAATGATACCGAAGCTCATACCTACATGTGGCAGCAAGCGGAAACCTGCAACAACATACTCAAAATTTGAGTTGTTGGCATTTTTCTTCACACCATTCTCTTCAAAATTTGTCACCTGACCAGAGATACCGGCATCAAGGATGAAAGTCATCGAATCAATCGAAGCATAAGATGCAGGGTTGAAATAGTTTACCTGATTATGCTCATGAAAGCCGAGACCGACTCCATTCATACCGCGATTAAAACCAGAAGTCTGGTCTGACAAGATGCCAAGACCATACTGGCTGTATGGCGAATTAGTACCACTTTGGGCATTAACCATAAGGGCGGAACCCAACAAAAGGGTTGCTAAAAAAAGCTTTCTCATTCTTTAATAATCATTCAAAATTATATTCAGAGTGCAAAAGTATTAAAAAAAATCTAGAAAAAAGAAGGATAATTGAAAATAATAAGGTATTTTTGCATCGTGAAACGTTTTAAGCATATTTTTAGTGCCATTTTAGCAGTAATTTTAATCAATTTAACTACTGAAGTGGCTGCACAGGATTTTTCAAGAGACAAGGACTCTGATATTTCTGTGCAGAACAGTCGTGTCAATGAAGAAGCTACTGCGTGGCTCGATTCTGTTGACATTTCTCTCCTGACTTGCGGACCAGGTCAGGAGGTGTGGTCGTATTATGGACATACCGCTCTACGCATCCAGAACAAAGCTATGGGAACGGATGTTGCCGTCAACTGGGGTATGTTCAGTTTTAACCAAAGTTGCTTCGTACTCCGTTTTGTTTTCGGACTCACCGATTATCAGATCGGCATCTACCCGATGAGCGACTTCATTGCCGAATATGCACATGAAGGCAGATGGGTAAGACAGCAGCGCCTCCGCCTCTCCCGTACAGAGAAACTGGGAATTCTGAGAAGCATCGACAAGAATGCACAGCCGGAGAACCGCGTATACCGCTACAATTTCTTCTATGACAACTGTACGACCCGGGCACGCGAGATGATTCTCTCCAACCTTGGGAACCAGAGTACCAACTTTAAAGATATCCCTACCGCTTCTACCTACAGGGAAGAGATTCACAAGCTCAACGGACAGCACCGCTGGGCAAGATTCGGCAATGACCTTCTTTTGGGTTGTCAGGCAGACCGCCCTATCACACAAAGAGAATGGGAATTCTTGCCAGACAATCTGAGCAAAGACTTTGCCACAGAAGGAAGAACCGACTTTATTGATGCATCTCAGACTTCAGACGGCAAGACCAATGCAACAAGTGCCAGCGGCTATATCACTCTGGTAGATGAAACATCCGATATTATCCCAGCCCAGGTACAAATAACAGACGATGCTCCTGTTACACCACAAATGATAGCCATAGCCCTGGCAATCATCATCATAGGAACAACGGTAAGAGAATGTATAAAAAAGAAAAACTACTGGTGGTTTGATGCCATCCTGCTTGTTCTGACAGGATTACCGGGACTGATTCTCTTTACCATGATCTTCTCGCAGCATCCTACTGTACAGATAAATTTCCAGATTCTGATACTGAATCCGCTCAACCTCATCTTTGCCTGGAAAACTGTCAAGAGGATGAAAGCAGGTCGTCAGTATTGGTATTTCGAACTCCTGGGATGGCTTCTGCTCATTGCCCTGTTCATGCAGATATGGCAGAACTATGCTGAGGGTATGAGTATTTTGGCACTTACTTTGCTAGCGAGATACTGCGTCAAGTCGACCATGATGGATTTAAGTCCAAACAATTATGGCTTGCAGAAGCATATCGTAAAGAAATTCAGAAAGAATAAATAGACATTAAAATATACGTAAGGAAACGATTGGCACAACATTGTTTCCGAACAGAAGAAGATAAACAACAATGATGGTAAACAGATATATCACAGCCCTTTTGGTCGTTCTGGCGGCAACCGGCATGGAGGCGCAGACTTATCAGCAGGCGCTGAAGTTTGCGCTTACGGATATATCCTACGATGAATTCATCCAGCAACCGGAGGCGAAGGCATTGGAGGAGGACATTCTCTGCGTGCTCAAAGCCATCAAAGCGGCATCAGAAGATGAGAGCATCGCAACGCATCATCCTATCCTGTCGGCAACACTTGCCGCCCATTCTTCTGACATTCTGACAGGCATTCATTCACATATTTATTATGATTCCCCTACGGAGCATAGATACAAAGTTCCGTATGGGAGTATTGTTATTCGAGGTCCAGACTGCTGATTTTATGCTTTCTGTAAGCTAAACTCAGAAGATTTGCCATAAAAACAGGTAATAATTGGCAATTCCTTGCAGATTTACAGATATTTTTAGTAAATTTGCAAGCTAGTAATAAACAACAGGAAAAAGCAGAAGAGGAAAAAAGGACTGACAGAGCAGCATTTGTCTTAACTCCTTAACTTCTTTAACTCCTATATTTCGAATAATAATAAAAAATAAATATACAATGAACTTTAACAAAATTCTCCAGTCATTGTTTGGCAACAAGTCAACTCGCGATATGAAGTTGATCCAGCCAATCGTAGAAAAGATCAAGGCAGAGTATCCTAAGATGCAGGCCTTAAGCAATGACGAACTTCGTGCAAAAACAAAAGAACTTCAGAAGTACGTACAGGAGTACGCCAAGGAAGAGAAGGCTAAGATTGCTGAACTCAAGGCAAAAATTGAAGACACTCCTATCGATGAGCGTGAAGGTATCTTCAACCAGATCGACAAGTTAGAGCAGGAAGCACTCGACAAGTATGAGGAAGCCCTCAACGAGGTTTTGCCTCAGGTTTTCGCTATCGTTAAGGATACTGCTCGCCGTTTCGCTGAGAACGAGGAAACAATAGTTACTGCTACCGACTTCGACCGCGAGCTGGCTTCTAATCCAGCTAACGACTTCGTTACCATCGATGGCGACAAGGCTATCTATCACAACCACTGGACAGCCGGCGGTAATGATATGAAGTGGGAAATGATTCACTACGATGTACAGCTCTTCGGTGGTGTTGTTCTCCATCAGGGTAAGATTGCCGAGATGGCTACCGGTGAGGGTAAGACCCTTGTAGGTACAACACCTATCTTCCTGAATGCCTTGACTGGCAATGGTGTTCACGTCGTTACCGTGAACGACTATTTGGCTAAGCGTGACTCTGAGTGGATGGGACCTCTCTATATGTTCCACGGTCTCTCTGTAGATTGTATCGACAAGCACCGTCCTAATTCCGACGAGCGCCGCAAGGCATACCTGGCAGATATCACCTTCGGTACCAACAACGAGTTCGGTTTCGATTATCTTCGTGATAACATGGCTACCAACCCAGCCGATCTGGTACAGCGCCAGCACAACTACGCCATCGTCGATGAGGTCGACTCAGTGTTGATTGATGATGCCCGTACCCCATTGATCATCTCTGGTCCTATTCCAAAGGGCGACGACCAGATGTTTGAGCAGTATCAGCCATTGGTTGAGAAACTTTATGAGGTACAGCGCAAGCAGGCTACAGAATTGCTCGCCGAGGCTAAGCAGAAGATTAACGAAGGTACAAAAGCTAAGAATCAGGAACTCCTTGATGAAGGCTTCCTCGCACTCTTCCGTTCTTACAAGGCATTGCCTAAGAACAAGCCATTGATCAAGTATCTTTCTGAGGAAGGTATCAAGGCTGGTCTGCTGAAGACCGAGGAGTACTACATGGCAAACAACAACCGTGAGATGCCTAAGGCTACTGAGCCATTGTACTTCGTAGTAGACGAGAAACTGAATTCTGCCGACCTTACCGATAAGGGAACCGACTGGTTGGCTAAGCAGGTAAACGACAAGGAACTCTTCGTATTGCCTGATATCACAACAGAAATGAGTGAACTCGAGGCACGTACAGACCTTACCGACCAGGAGCGTCTTGACAAGAAAGACGAGATGCTGGCTCACTATGGTGTACAGAGCGAACGTGTTCACACCTTGCAGCAGCTCCTGAAGGGTTACACCATGTTCAATAAGGACGACGAATATGTTGTCATGGACGGACAGGTGAAGATTGTGGATGAGCAGACAGGACGTATCATGGAAGGCCGTCGCTGGAGCGATGGTTTGCACCAGGCTATTGAAGCTAAGGAGCACGTAAAGGTAGAGGCTGCTACACAGACCTTTGCTACCATCACACTTCAGAACTACTTCCGTATGTACCACAAACTCGCAGGTATGACCGGTACAGCAAGTACAGAGTCTGGTGAGTTCTGGGATATCTACAAACTCGATGTTGTTGAGATTCCAACCAACCGCCCTATCCAGCGTAAGGACTTGGATGACCGCGTATACAAGACTGCCCGCGAGAAATATCGTGCAGTTATCGACGAAATCGAGGAAACACGTAATGCTGGCCGCCCAGTCTTGGTAGGTACGACATCTGTCGAGATTTCTGAGTTGTTGAGCAAGATGTTGAAGATGCGCAACATTCCTCATAATGTATTGAACGCTAAGTTGCACCAGCAGGAGGCTCAGATTGTAGCCGAGGCAGGTCGCTCAGTAAACGGTAAGGGTGCCGTAACCATCGCTACCAACATGGCAGGTCGTGGTACCGATATCAAGCTGACTCCTGAGGTAAAGGCTGCAGGTGGTCTTGCCATCATCGGTACAGAACGTCATGAGAGCCGCCGTGTAGACCGTCAGCTCCGTGGTCGTGCCGGTCGTCAGGGTGACCCAGGTTCTTCTGTATTCTATGTATCATTGGAGGATAAGCTGATGCGTCTGTTCGCTTCTGAGCGTATCGCCAAGGTAATGGACCGTCTCGGTTTCGAGGATGGCGAGCGTATCGAGAGCCCAATGATCAGCAAGAGTATCGAGCGTGCTCAGCGCAAGGTTGAGGAAAACAACTTCGGTATCCGTAAACACCTCTTGGAGTATGATGACGTGATGAACCGTCAGCGTACCGTTATCTACGAGAAGCGTCGCCACGCCCTCATGGGTGAGCGTATCGGTATGGATATTGCCAACATCATCTGGGACCGCGTATTGAACATCGTTAACAACAACGACTTCTTCGGTGCCAAGGAAGAGTTCCTGAAAGTTCTCGCTATGGAGATTCCATTCAACGAGGATGAGTATGAGAACGGCAGACGTGAGGATTTGGCAGAGCGTGCTTTCCAGGAGGCTATGGCTACATTCAAGCGTAAGACAGACCGCATCCAGGCTACAGCTTTGCCTATCATCAAGCAGGTATACGAAAACCAGGGTGCTATATACGAGCGCATCATGGTGCCTATCACAGACGGCAAGCGCATGTACAATATTCCTTGCAACCTCAAGGAGGCATACGAGAGCGAGGCTAAGAACGTAGTGAAGGAGTTTGAGAAGAGCATTGTTCTCCAGATTATCGATGACGACTGGAAGGAGAACCTCCGCAAACTCGACGAACTGAAGCACTCTGTACAGAATGCAAGCTACGAGCAGAAGGATCCTCTCCTCATCTTCAAGTTGGAGAGTGCCAAGGTTTGGGATGCCATGATCAATGACATGTACGACCGTATTGCAAGTATCCTGATGCGTGGTCAGATTCCAGTAATGGAGCAAGAGCAGCCAGTTCAGGAGGCAGCTCCTGAGCAGCACACTCAGCAGAACTATGTAGAGAGCAAGGTAGATTTGGATGCAGAGCGTGAGGCACAGGAGGCAGCTGCTAACCAGGATACCCGAGAGGGCGCACAGGTAAACCGCACTCCTTACCGTGCAGAGCGCATGCCACGTCCTAACGACCCATGTCCATGCGGAAGCGGCAAGAAGTTTAAGAACTGCCACGGCAGAAACCTGTAATCACAGAAAATGATGATGCTCTTATATATATAATAAGGTATAAGAACATTCACCATCAGAAATAATGATAAGAATACCTAGATTTGATGATACTCTCATCATTTCTAGGTATTTTTGTTTTAAAACTACATGATTGCTACCAAGTTGCAAAAAATTATTAGTATATTTGCAGTCGAAAAGAAAAAAGAGCTGACCATGAGGTCATGCCCCCAAAAAAGAACAAGATTAAAACAAGGAAAGATATATGAAATTATCAGAACTTAAAACAGGTGAAAGCGCCGTTATCGTCAAGGTATCAGGACACGGTGGCTTCAGAAAGAGAGTCATCGAGATGGGATTCATCAAGGGCAAGAAGGTAGATGTACTCCTTAACGCCCCACTCCAGGACCCAGTGAAATACAAGATTATGGGTTACGAGGTGTCTCTCCGACACAGCGAAGCCGACCATATCGAGGTGGTTTCCATTGATGAAGCCAAGAACGATGCAAAGCTCAGTAAGGCGGAAGAAGAAGACCGCCAACAGGTAATTGCCTCTAAAGTAGTAGATTCCAACGATAGCGACGAGCAGGCGCTCGGCGACAAGATGCTCGTGGCTGAAAGAAAAGACAATGCCAGCAACGAAGCCCTGGCTGAACAGGAAGCAGAAAGACTCCACCGCGTCATCAACGTGGCACTGGTGGGAAATCCAAACTGCGGCAAGACTTCCCTCTTCAACTTTGCTTCGGGTGCTCACGAACGCGTAGGCAACTATAGCGGTGTAACCGTGGATGCCAAGGTGGGCGAAGCCGATTTCAACGGCTACCACTTCAATCTGGTAGATTTGCCGGGTACCTATTCCCTCTCGGCTTATTCGCCAGAAGAACTCTATGTGCGCAAGCAGCTCATCGAGCATACGCCGGATATCGTCATCAACGTCATCGACACCAGCAACCTGGAGCGCAATCTCTATCTCACCACACAGTTGATAGATATGCACATCCGCATGGTCTGCGCCCTCAATATGTTTGATGAAACCGAGAAGCGTGGCGATAACATCGACTACGACAAACTGGGCGAACTCTTCGGTATCTCGATGATTCCTACCGTCTTCACCAATGGCCGAGGCGTGGACAAGCTCTTCGAGACCATCATCGAACTCTACGAAGGCAAGGAAGATTCCAGCGCTCATTATCGCCATATCCACATCAACCACGGACATGAGATAGAACATGGTATCGAGCATATCCAGAAATATCTGAAGGCAGATGATTCCATCCGCCAACGCTACTCTACCCGATACCTCTCCATCAAGTTGTTGGAGAATGATAAGCATGCTGAGGAATACGTAAGCCATCTGAACTCTGCAAAGGAAATCTTCGCAGCCCGTGATGAGGCAGCCAAACGTGTGAAGGAAGAGAGCCAGGAGGATAGCGAAACCGCCATCATGGATGCCAAATACGGTTTTATCCATGGCGCATTGCAGGAAGCAGGCTATGAACCGGGCAAGGCAAAGGATACCTATCAGGTAACCCACCTCATCGACAGCATCCTGACCAATAAATATGTAGGCTTCCCGATCTTCGTCCTCCTGCTGTTCATCATGTTCTCAGCCACCTTCGTACTGGGCGAGATTCCTAAGGGATGGATTGAGGACGGCGTGGCATGGCTGGGCGAGTTCATCAGCAATACGATGCCGGATGGACCAGTGAAGGATATGCTGGTAGATGGTGTGATTGGTGGTGTAGGTGCCGTGATCGTGTTCCTGCCACAGATTCTGATTCTGTATTTCTTCATCTCCTATATGGAGGATTCGGGATATATGGCTCGTGCCGCCTTCATCATGGACAAGCTGATGCACAAGATGGGTCTGCATGGCAAATCATTCATTCCGCTGATTATGGGATTCGGATGTAACGTACCTGCCGTGATGGCAACAAGAACCATCGAGAGTCACCGTTCGCGTCTGATTACGATGCTGATTCTGCCATTGATGAGCTGTTCTGCTCGTCTGCCAATCTACATCATGGTCATCGGAACGTTCTTTGCCATCCAATACAGTTCGCTCATCATGGTATCGCTCTATCTCATCGGCATCTTCCTAGCCGTTATTCTGAGCCGCATCTTTGCCAGTTTCGTGGTGAAGGGCGAAGATACCCCATTCGTTATGGAGCTGCCTCCTTACCGCTTCCCTACCTGGAAGGCGATAGGCCGACATACCTGGGAAAAGGGTAAGCAGTACTTGAAGAAGATGAGTGGTATCATCCTTGTGGCAAGTATCATCGTCTGGGCTTTGGGCTACTTCCCTCACAATGAGGAACTTGATACCCAGGCACAGCA
Source organism: Segatella copri DSM 18205 (assembly GCF_025151535.1). Taxonomy (NCBI): domain Bacteria; kingdom Pseudomonadati; phylum Bacteroidota; class Bacteroidia; order Bacteroidales; family Prevotellaceae; genus Segatella; species Segatella copri. The sequence continues at coordinate 514,349 of NZ_CP102288.1, read as the reverse complement.
GGAGCAGAGCTATATCGGCAGAATCGGTAAGACCATCGAGCCTATCTTCACCCCACAGGGTTTCGACTGGAAACTGGATGTGGGCTTGGTTTCCGGTGTGGGTGCCAAGGAGATTGTAGCCTCAACAATGGGCGTGCTCTACAGCAACAACGACAGTTTCTCTGATGATCAGGATTACAACGATGAAGACGGAAAATACGAAGTCTTGAAGAAGCAGATGACTTCCGACCTGAAAAAGACCTACGGTTACAGCGATGCCGAGGCAGCAGCGAAGGCAACGCTCACCGCCTACTGTTTCCTCCTCTTTGTATTGCTCTACTTCCCTTGCATCGCCACCATCGCCGCCATCAAGGGCGAGACGGGCAGTTGGAAATGGGCAGGCTTCGCCGCCGGCTACACCACGCTATTGGCATGGGTAGTATCAGCCCTGGTCTTCCAGATAGGAAGTTTGTTTATCTAATAAAGGTGTCTGCGTTAAGAAAACAAACAAAGAGAGCGCACAACACCTGAACGACAGCCGCACAACACCTGAGCGACGCTCGCACAACACCTGTTGTGCAAGCGCACATCAGCTGTTGTGCGGCTTACTATATAATATCTCCAGAAGACTTATTCTATATATCTGAAAGACTACAAGTAACTGTTCGGAAGACTTTTGTCATATACTAGAACGTTATCAGTCATATACCTGAACGACATCAATCATATCATTAGAAGACATCAACCGTATCCTTATTCAGGATAATCTCTTTCCTACCTTTGCGGCAACAAATGCTATCATCAGACCCAGGCAGGCGGCAATGCTGATGGCAATGCGGAGACCGGTAGCCTCAGCAAGCCATCCGATAACCGGAGGTCCTACCAGGAAACCGAAGAAACTGATGCTCGAAACGATGGTAATGGCGATGCTCGCCTTGATGGTTCCCAATTTTCCGGCGATACTGTAACAGATAGGAACCGACGAAGAGATGCCGAAACCTACCAGCAGGAAACCCAAGGTGGCAGGAATGAGATAAGGCAAGGCAGCAGCCAGCCACAAACCGCCCAATATCAAACCACCACAAACCTTCAATACTCTGGCTGGACCGTATTTCGTAACAAACCCATCAGCCATGAATCTACCCAACGTCATCGCACCCATACCAGCCACATAGCCCGCACGGATAAAAGCCTCATCGGGTTTTACTACTGATGAAAAATATACGCTACTCCAATCGTAAACGGTACCTTCACAGAACATGCCTGCAAATCCCATCAGTCCCAAAAGGAACAGAATCGGGTCGATGGTCTTGAAAGAAAACTTCGGAACATCCTCCTCTTCTGCTTTCGCCATGGCATCATTAATCAGAAAGCGGAAACCGACAGCAATGATGAGAATACTCAGAGCCAGGATAGTTCCAAAGTGGACATCTATCGGGAGCAAAGTGTTGGCAAAGATGGCACCGATGATACCACCGGAGAATCCACCCAGACTCCACAGACCATGAAACGATGACATGATGTTGCGCCCATACATCTTCTCTACCAGACATGCCTGCGTATTGGTGGCAATGTTCATCAGATTCGCCATCATTCCGAAAGCAATAAGACTCAAAATCAGATGAAAAACCGTAGTACTGCTACCGATGCAGAAAAGAACCAGGACATAGAGCACCTCAGAGAGAACCAGCATCTTCTTGCTGCCAAATCTACTCACCAGGATACCCGAGAAAGCCATCATCAGAAGTTGGCCGATAGGAATGGCGAAAAGCACCGTTCCCAACTGGCCGTTGCTCAGATGCAACATCTGTTTTACATCCGGAATACGGCTTGCCCAACTGGCAAACACCACTCCCGGCACAAAATAATAAGCCGCAACCGCCACTCGCTTGCGCGCCAAATCACTTAAATTACTCAAACTGACTGTCATCCTTAATAATAATACCTATTATAAATACTCTTTTCTATTAGCGGCTGCAAAATTACAAAAAAAAAACAGAAAAAGACTGATATTTGAACAATAAATGTTGCGCCGTTTGAGTTTTTTGCCATACCTTCGCACTTGCCCTCACTCTGGCGATGCCAACCCTACCCGCCTTCGCCCAGAAGGCGATGAGCAAAGATGCCCAAGGTAGTTGGGTAAATTTGCCCAACGCCTTGGGCACTAGCGGGCATTACCTTATCGTGACTGTTCCTGATTTCAGTAGACACTTTTTACTTTATAAACTAGAAAGGTAGACACCATCACTTTCATAAAACTGAAATAGTAGACACTCTGCCTTTACTTAGCAATAAGGCTTAAAAAGTTCACTTTTTTTATAAAAAGTTTGGAAAAGCCGATAAAAAAGATTATATTTGCAACATAAATCAAACTGTATCGCTTATGCTTAGCAAGAATGTACAAGAAATGATACCCAAGATACAGCAGTATCTTGCTAGCCAGCCCATAGAAAAGGCTTGGCTGTTTGGTTCATGCTCTCGTGGTGAAGAAACTCCGAAGAGCGATGTTGACTTGTTGGTAAGATACCAAGACAGTGACTCCATGTCTCTGTTCGATATCTCTGGAATCATGGTAAATCTCAAAAAGATTATCAAGCGCCCTGTAGATTTAATAGAAGAGGACTGTCTTCTTCCTTTTGCATCAAAATCAGCAAACCGAGATAAAATATTGATTTATGAGAGAAAAAGTTAAAGACAAAGGAAGGCTTGAACATATTCTCCAAGCTTGCAATGATTTACTTGCCTCAAAAGACAAGTACACATTTGATGCAGTTAAAGACGATCCTATTATCTTTTATGGTTTCGTCAAGTTAGCAGAAATCATAGGTGAAGCCTCTTATATGCTTACAAAGGAATTTCGAGCGAAACATACAGAGATTCCTTGGGAGCAAATGATAGGTTTAAGGCATGTTTTGGTGCATGGATACTATACTATTAAACCAAAACAGCTTTGGAATATCATAGAGAAGGATATTCCTGTTTTGATGCCGCAAATCAAGCAACTTCTTGATTCTGAGAAGTTTACAGAAGAATAAGCAAGAACAAGGCGTGGCAATAGGTGGCAATAGGTGACAACAAGAACACGTCTTATTGCCACCCATTTCTTTCTGTGTATCAATTATTTACAATCTGCGTGGCAGATGTGACAATAAAATAGAAAAACTTTTTCCTACATATACTGCAAAATCATATCAACCATCGTTTCCAGATAGCCTTTATCATCCTTAAACAGCACATGATTCTTTTGGAATTCACCTTTTTCAAATGGATTCTTCAACCAAAACTCAACCTGCTCCATTGGCGTATTGCTGATAATGAAACTGTTCAACATCAGATGAGCGTTGCCCAACTGAGAAGCCACTTCTGTCTGTAAATACTTGAAGAGTTGAATCTTATCATCCTCCAATCCTTTAAGATTGCGAATACCTTTCGGGTCGATGAAGGTGATATATTGCTTCTCTCCATCCAATATCCATAAGATAAAATCAGGATAGAAGTTGTTTGCTTCAAAGAAACCCAACCCCCTCTTACTCTCATTGCGAAGCAGATAAACCTGCTTACCAGCCAGCACATCGTCTTGACGAGCCTTACAATATTCATGGAAAGAAGTAACAAAGTTCTGTTCTCCCAAGTTTAATGCCACAGGAGACACCTTCAACTTTGGCTCACCAGTTACAACATCTACATAAGGACGATTACCATTGGTATTTTTCTCTGCAAGAAAGACCAAAGGCTTATACAGATGTTCCTCCACATTCAAAGCCTTGAAATAAGGAGGATCAAGAACCAAGTCTTTACCAAATTCATTGGCCTCCACCTGCTCCTGCAATGTTTTCAAATGATTCATCACATTAAGCAGGTCGTTACGAACCTCTATTTCATATTCATCAGGCATACCTATATTATAATAGGTAACGCGTGTCTCCTTCAGATGCTTTTGCTCTTCCTTCGACTTGGCCTTCTTGTAAGCCATATCCATATAGCCACGGAGCAGACTGATTGTAACATCCTGCCACAACTCCACATTCTTTCCAAAATCATGAAAGTTCAAACGGTCTTCAGGAATTGACAATTCGTACCAGGAAGGATTTGCCATCAGATACTTCAAGTCTTCCAATCGCAATTCCAGATTATACCAACCTCGCTCTGCCTTCATACCCTGCAAGGCAAAGAACACTTCCGTCCAGTCTATCCAATTCAGATGCTCCTGTCCCAAAATACCTATATAGCGACTTGCAGCATTAGCAGTTTGAACATTCTTGCTTCTCAACAAATCCACCTTTGGATATTTGTCCAGTTTTACATTCACCTTTTTCATCAGGCTTTCATCGGCAGGTTCCACCACGGCAGACTTCTTGAAGTTATAGCCATCTACGACTTTCGGCAATGAAAGATGAAGAGCATCTAAATCAACAGACTTAATGGTTTTAATGACAATCTTCTCATAGTCTATCTCATTGGTTGGCAAACCTTCATCCTCCAAATATGCCTTGAAGGCTTCCATATAATCAGCCCGCACGCCAAAGATATTCAGAGTCTCTATGGTTGACAAATTCTTTGGAATCATCTCGTCCTGATAGCAGGCATCCAGCATCTTGCTTCGCTTCAGGGAATATCTGTATCCCTTCAGACGAACACCACGACCGAAAAGCTGAATAATCTCAGAACCTTCGCTGCGTCCCACATTCATCAGACCCATCACGGAAACTCGCCAACTGCTCCATCCCTCAGTAAACTTCTTGGAACCAATCAGGATGTTGACAGTTGAATCTTGAGAATTGATATTATTGAAGAGGCTGGAAGTTCCGAATGCTTTCGTTTCGCAAAGGAATCCTTTATCCTGCAAGAGTTTCAACAATTCCTTACCATCACCCACATTGATGACCCCGAAATAATCCTTAGTACTTCCTACTCTCAATCCAATCTCCTCAAAACCTCCTTTTTGAAGATCGATATGAAGTTGGGCACCATGGATATTGGAGTGGAAAAGATTCCGCAGGATAGCATCGTAGATGTTCTCGGCAAACTTCTGTTTGTCATCTTCTACGAGATAACCACCTTTAAGCGCCAGGAAAGAGTTGCCAAATACAGAATAACCATTCTTTGTTTTCAATCCATCTTCCGAACTGAGCAAACGACGGATATAACCTGAAAACTCTGTACGATTCCGGATAAAATCCTGCAAGAACAAGAGTATCTGAGTTACATCCGATACCTGATTCTTATTTTCCTTGCTCACAGCCTTTACGCTACTTCCCACAAATATTCCCAATGGCTTTTCCACCAGAAACCTGTTATGAATCCGCACATCACTCTGATAGATTTTAGTCTGTTCATAAAGACATAGCAAATATGCCGTGAGATACATATTGAGCAAATCATCATCATTCCAGTCGTTCATATTCATGATACGATAATCCTTGCCATATCCATCGGCATAGAAATAACGATAGGAATAATCAAAAAGTGTTGCCTTACCATATTGGTCGAACATCGCCTTCCGGTCTTTGGCATTACTTTTTGCAGAAATGGCTTGACCAAAGGTAGCGGAATACTCAAAAGAGAAGCCTTCCTCGGTCAACTTCTGGCGATACCCCATCCAGACATCACCACTGGAACCTTTGTGACCTTCATCTACCAATACTAGGTTGTTGCCCTCGAAAGCCTCAACAGCTACAGTTTTATCTCCATCCTTATCTGCCAATTTATTGATGTCGATGATTTCTACAGCCTTGCCTTGAAACAAACCACCAACACCCTGCTTGCTGAACATAGCAACATCCATATTAGAAGCCTTCAACTCTTCATAATGCTGACGACTCAATCCTTCATTCGGAGTCAATACGATGATGCGGTTGAGTTTCTTGGCATGATGAATCCTGGCATACTCCTGATATTGCTTGATGTTGACATGCATCAGCAGAGTCTTGCCCGAACCGGTAGCATTCCAATAAGCCAACTTATTCAAGTCATCAACCGTAAAGTCGGGCAACTCGTGCCAGGTTTCTGCACGATGATTGAAGTCATCATGCAGAAAACGATTCAGGTTGTCGCAAAGAGCCTGCGGATTACTGAAATACTGGTCGAGATAGATTTCCGTGAACAAGAGGGATAGATACTGGAAGTACTTCCACTTGATTGGTTCACTTCGCTTCTCGTTAATCTCATCAGTAAACTTCACGATATGCTGGTCGTAAAAGTACAACTGTTCTATGGACAAAGGACCTGTAGCATAGAGCTTATGACAAAGCTCATGATAGAGTTTTGACTCGTGGTCATCATTCAATCCTTCGTATGCAGGATCCTTGAGGTCACGAGACAAAGCCTCCAAGTCCTTACAGCCAAACAGCTGCAAGATATAATGAAACAGGACCAGTGCCTGCTGCAGTTTTCCTTTCTTCTGTATTTTCTTAGCCATAATAAGACCTATTCAAACATTCTCTTCTTAAATTCTTCCTCAATGAGTACTACTTTCCAATGCTCCTCATCCGTCTTGATATTCGGTAATGTATTATCACCATTTACATAAATCTTATCGAACTCTGAGTCTGTGGTGCAGTAGGCTTGCTTACGGAAGAATTCATTCAAGTCTTCGTTGCTCACCTTCTCGCAATCTCGCCAAATCACCAAGGTTCGCTCGTTGCCGATATGGGTAGTTCCCTCTACCACACAGTAGCCATCCTTAGGATAACGGAGCGTCTCTACATTCAGACCGATAAGGTAGTTGAAGGTTTCCACCATATCAACATGGGTATCTACCAACTCATTATCCTTGGTTGTCTTGATAGACATGGCAAACGGATTCTTAAACCATTCCAGGTTAAAGAGATCTCCCTTGGTTTCAGTATCGAGCATATAACGGAGGAAATAGGTTTCCTCGAAATCTCCCTTGCCATTCCCGTTATCGAAGTCGAGTCGCTGGTTCTTCGGCTGCAAATTATTTAGGGTATCCTCATATTGCTCCAGACGGATGTACTTGAAGCATTGAGAAATGCCTTTACGGGAAACAGGCTTGTCTAATTTCCATTCAGAAGAATAGATAACATTTTCTGCTCGTCGTAACGTCTTCTCATTAAAATATGAATAGTCACTTTGAATAGCTATATACTTATGGCTAGACTTTGAATTTAAACAAGCATGAACAATAGTAGCAGATCCCGCAAAAATATCAAGAATATAATCGCCATCATTAGAAAGCATTTTAATTAATCTTTCAAATAACTTAACTGGCTTTTTTCCATTAGGAAGTTGAACTCCACCCTCATTATGCACATTGTTAATACCTATGTCGGTCCAAATATCTCCTTTAGGTTGGACTGGCATAAGATGCTCTTCAATAGGTTTCATATAAGATGAGGCAAACAACACATCTTCACCATTTAGAATATATTTTTGCAGTCCTTGCGCTGTTGTAATTCTTCTAACTAAACCATCTTTGGGGGTATTTGCAACAGCATCATCTACAGCGGTTCTAAAGATACAAGAAGCATTATCTATTCTAAATTTGTCAAAACTAGCTTTATCATTACAGTCCACTCCAAACTCTTTAGCTTTTGCACGGACTGTAGTTTTTGTCCAATCTTTAGGATTATCAGAATTATTAAATTCCATCCAAGATACATAACGACTAAAAACATCATCCCAACTACAAGGTTCATATATAGGATTCAATGTAGATTCACTCCCTTTTGTTGCAGTAACTATTTGTTCTTTTATCTTTGGTATTTTTTTGTCAATATGTGACATCTTCATTCCACTAAGATGCGACATCTTTACGCAAATTTGGTTAATATTGCTCCAATCTTGCATTGACATCATATTCACTAAATTATATAATTCAATATCATTTATGTTAAGAGAAATCCATGCGTTATCTCGCATCAAAGAGTATGAAAGTTTTAATCTTTCTGACATTAAAGACAACCAAGAGGAATCGGCGTAATTGTCTTTATACAAGAAATCGTCACCACCTGTATTGTATGGAGGATCGGTAATAACTGCACCTATTTTTCCTCTATACTTCTCCTGCAACAAATCCAAAGCCTGGAAGTTCTCACTATTAATCAGCAATCCATTACACTCCTCATCTACTTTCTCCATACTTCCCACAAGTTTATGCTTGAACTCGGCACTAAAGAACTTAGTGTCAAGCACAAGGAACGGATTGTCTTCCAGGAACTTTTCTGTTAATGGCTCACTATAGCCCTCGGTCATCATATCCCCTTTGATTTCATCGATGGCAAAGAGGCGAACCCATTCTTTACGCTGCTCATCATTAGCAATAATCTCTGGGTAAAGGGTACGAGGAATTCGGTCGAGTGTGATACAATAATCACAACCGACTACAAACTTTTTCTTGAGCCACAACTTCTTTTGGAAGTCTTCGAGCTGGGCAAGGAAGGTGATAATCTTCTCTCCTACCAACTTGATGGCTTTCACTTGTGCCAAATGCTCCATGATATGAGTGGCATCCAAATCATCCAAGAACATCACCTCATTTTTGATATAGAAATCAAGTTCTCTACGCAGGAAAACGCCCAAGTCTTTGTGGATGAAATAATCAAAATTGTTCTTTGCCGTATAGTCTTGCAGATGCTTCATCAGCAAAGTGCGTTCCTTATTCTTTTCTGTTGGCATCTTTTCATTAACCAACTCCGCAAAGTCAGCATATTTTCCTTCTGTAAACGAAGAAATAATCTTAGCCTCAGCATCCTTGACAAGTGCATCCTGCTTGGTAGTCTTCGGCATCAATTCATAAGTAAAGAAAATATTTAACTCATCATTTTCCTCTGCGATACAGTCCTCTTCACAAAGTTGGAAACGGCGCTCCATATTGTTGGCAGCCTTGTTGTTGTTCTGCTCAGTATCCGCATCACGAAGAACAAAGTGTACCTTACGACGGCTGGTCGGCAACACGAACGAGTAATTCTTGAAATACTCAGAAGTCTTGATGTAATACTGGTCGGCATTTGCCCAATACAACTTCACTTCCTCACCGCTATAAGGAATGGCATAGGCATCGTCCTTATAGCGACGTTTAGAGATAAAATCGCCACCCTCATAATAACGGCTAAAGAATTTAGCCAAATGAGAAAATACCTCATTCTCCATGGCAGAAATATCAGTTCCTGCAGCAGTTTGAGCCTTCAAAATCTTTGTAACTTCAGGAACAAGGCGATTGTTCAAGAACGCCTCGATATCCTTACGCTTCTGATTCATAATGCGATATATACCAAAGTCGAGTTCGGCTTGGTCGAGTTGCAGTATTTCTGCAAGTATATCTCTAAATTTCTGTTCGTATTGTGTCATTGTTTATTTCTTAGTTATATTATTTTTGCTTTGATTCCGTTTCATTTCTTTAAAGTCCAATGCACGCAGAAGAGTTCTTCTTCCGTAATATGCTGCTGGATAAATGCCTTCACTTTGTCTATCATTCCGTCTCGCTTCTCCTCTATCTCATCTTCCAGATTAAAGATTTCGGCTCGCTTACGCTTCTGCTGACGAGTAAGGGTATTCAATTCCTTTTCCAGGGTCAATGTTTGCTGTGCATTCTCCGAACGACTCAAAAGTCTTTTCTTCTCCTTGATTTTAGCCTTGATGTCTTTCAGTTCATTCTCCAAAGTGAGCTGCTGGTCTTCTGCCCATTTCTCGATATGATGGATTTCAGCATCAAGCAAAGCCTTGTTTCGTTCTTCTATCTGAACGGTCAAGGCTGCTCGCCGGTTATCATACAGGGAAGCCAGCTTCTGGCTTGCTTCCTCCTGCACACGAACATTTCCGGTACTTATCGTTGGAACATTCAATAGTTTTTCTGCAAACTCCTGACCTAAAGCCGTTCCATCTTCCGCAAGTGCCGTCAGCACAATGTGCTGTTCCTGTTGTCCTTCGGATATAAAAGAAACAAGATGAGCCTGTAGCCATCCACTTTCATAAGCACATTGTTCTATATCTGCCACCTTATAACGATATAGGCTATAATCGAAGAGGAGATTCTGCAGACTTTGCTCATTCTGCTTACACAAAGCAATGACCTTTTGAGCCAAAGGATGCGACAAACGATAATTGATGTATTGCGATTGCAGCGTAGTTATCTGATACATGCCACATTCTGCTGCCACATCAGGATAAGGATTGTGCTTCAAGCGAAAAACGAGATTAGTTTCATCTACCACTTCTACATTCTCCTTACCAAGCGTAGCAATGGTTATCGTCCAAAGCCAGCGATGGAACTTATTCAGATTTCCCATATCCTTGCCTTGGCGAATCTTCAGCAGTCCCACCACATCCTCATCAAAGTTTTCAAGCAGTTGCTTGCGCGTATCTTGCATCGTTGCCTTGATACTCGCATCCATCTCTTGCTGAATCAGGTCGAAGGCAGCATTGATTTCTTCAGGAGTACGGCACTGCTGATAGATGTTGAGCATCCGCTTCTCGAAGTCAACCCCCGACTCGATGCTACCCAACACCTCATCACTCGAACCGAAGACACCATCAAAGAGATGGAATTTCTCAGAAAGCAGTTGGAACACACGCACATCAGCTGCATTTGCCTTGTTAATGAAGTTGAAAACCACCACATCATTCTTCTGTCCATAACGATGGCATCTACCTATGCGCTGTTCCACCCGCTGAGGATTCCACGGCAAATCATAATTCACTATAAGTGAACAAAACTGAAGGTTGATACCTTCGGATGCCGCCTCGGTAGCAATCATGATTTCGGCTTCGTCTCTGAAATAATCTACAATAGCCTGGCGCTTGTTTGCCGACAAAGAAGGGGTAAAGGCTGATGTGCCTATATTCCGCTCTTTCCATGCCTTATATATCTTCCGGGAAGTTTCATCATTGTTGGAACCATTGAAGAGGACTATCTTGCCCATATAACCATTCTCCTCTAAAAGCTGTTTCAGATAGAGCTGGGTACGGGCACTTTCCGTGAATATCAATGCTTTGCGGTTGGCTCCCAACTCTTCCATCTTCTGAAAGCCGGTATGGAGTGCCGACAAGAGGCAATCACCTTTTTTATTACTACTGATACTATTGGCAAGATCATATAGACGTTGGAGTTCCTTGATTTCATCCTTGATACCTTCTATCTCATCGGAAGTAAGGATTTCTCCTTCCTGTTCGTTCTCATCCTGCTCATTCCATTCATCCCAATCATCGCCCAACATATCTTCGGCAACCATAGCTATTTTTCCATCTTCCCCATACCAGCCTTGCGGTTTATCGGCAGAATATGGAGCAATCTTGGTCTGCAAACGGTCGATAAGCGTTTTGAGCGTATAGCCGATGGCAAAGGTTGAGGAAGACATGAGTTTGCGGAATATCAGCGTAATCAACTGACGTTGACTGGTTGGTAATCCGTAAGTATCATCACGGCGAAGATACTCGCTGATTTGATTATAGAGTTTCTGCTCTTCAACAGCAGGATAATATTCCTGCGCCATCGGGATACGGGAAGTATATTTTACATACTCCGTAACCTGTTTGCGAAGCGTGCGATGCACGATGGGGCGAAGACGCCTGCGAAGATCACCAAAAGCAATATCATCGTTTTTGTTACTATAGCAATACTGAGCCTTGAAACTCTTCAAGTCACCAAAGTAATGGTCATCGATGATACTTACCAGACCATATAATTCCTCAATGTTATTCTGAAGCGGAGTGGCGGTAAGGAGGAGTTTATGACTATCAGAAAAAGCGGATTTCAGACGGGAAGCCATCGAAGGGGTTGCCTTATAAACGTTGCGTAGTTTATGAGCCTCATCATAAACCACCAGGTCCCAATGAGTGCGCGACAAGATTTCGGCTTGTCTGGAAGCAAACTGATAAGAGCAGATATAGATTTGCTTGCCATCGGAAAGATGGTCCAAAGAAATCCCCTTTTTCTTTTCGAGAATAAAAGAATCCAGAAAGAACTTTTCCTCCAGCTCCATGCTCCACTGTCGGCGAAGGGTAGCTGGAGCAACGATGAGGATACGACGCTTACGTTCAGCCCAAAACTGGCTGATAACAATACCAGCCTCTATCGTTTTTCCCAATCCCACCTCGTCGGCAAGGATAACACCTTTGGAGAAAGGAGACTGGAATGCAAAAAGAGCCGCCATCACCTGATGGGGGTTCAGATCGACACGTGCCTCCGACAAGACACCCGTCAACTTATCATCATCTGCACCGCCCCTATTGCGTGACAACTGCCAGGCATAATACAAGAGCTGCGCAGATGAATAAGGGATTTCCTGTTTCATCGTCGCTATAGAAAACTATGAGCGTTGAACTTTATTCTGGAAGTACGAGCCACAAGCAAAAAATACCTGAGAGCATGATACAAAAGAAGCGTGAGCTTCACTTATCATACTCTCAGGCATTTGGCGTGGCCCTCCCAACAGATAAGTTCAGCCCACGCTATAGCGCAGGCATTCACTTATTCTATTGTTGGGAAATACATCTGTTAATCGCCAAATTTCGAGAGTATTCCGAATATCGTAAACGCTTTGTATATTAATATGTTATATGTCTAAAGTTTATTCTTTCTGTTTCTTATTATTCTATTTTATTTGTTCAACTTATGTTACAAGGGAGCAGCCACCTGCGGCAACCTCTCCCCTTTCGAGGGCAAAGTTACAAAAAATAAATGAAATATGCAACTTAATACCTCAAAATATCTTTTACCGAGTAAATTTTACTTGAAGCATCAAAAGAGAATCTTTATATTTACAACATTATCAGTCCTGCTCCTTATTGGCTTGTTGTTGCATAAAAATCTCTTTTTGCCGCTCTATTTCGTGTCGAAGCTGCTCTTCGGTTGGCAGATAAGTCAAATACTTAGCTTGAAACAATTGCTTATTCTCCTTCAAGATAGAATACTTTGCCATATCCTCACTTGTCTTCGAACACAAAATCAAGCCTATCGTCGGATTATCACCATCCGTTCTTTTCAACTCATCATACATTCTGACATACATATCCATCTGCCCAACATCTTGATGAGATATCTGGGTAGTCTTCAAGTCAATCAACAAAAAGCATTTCAAGATATAGTTATAAAACACAAGGTCTATATAGAAATCTCCCATATCAGTATGAATATGCTGTTGGCGAGCAACAAAGGCATAACCTTTACCCATTTCCATGATGAACTTCTGAAGATGAGTAATGATACTTCCTTCCAACTGCGACTCTGAAAAATCAGAATTAGGTGCAAGTCCCAAAAATTCTGCCACTACTGGATTCTTGATAAATTCCAATTTGTCCTTTTGCATAGGAGCAGTAATTTCTTTCATCTCATTCTCCACTACAATTTTATTCTGCGATTGCAATAGACGGTAATAATATTGCGAAGCAATGTTTCGACGAAGCGTTCTCACACTCCAAGTCCCCACAAATGCCTCGTGGGCATACCAATTACGAGCAGCCTCATCATCTATATCCAGAAGCTGACAGTAATGGGTCCAAGAAAGAAGCTCAGATTTTCCAATCGGTGATTGGAAAATGTTTGGGAAAGTCTTATAGAATCTTGTAAAGTTATATAAATAACTCTTAGTAAATCCCTTACCATATATACTAGTAAGCTCCTTCGAGAGATTCTTTATGACTTCACGCCCATATTCTGCACGATTTTCCCCCAACAAGATTTGGGTCACCAGTAAAAGTGTGTGGATTAGGCATAGATCTTCATTAGTCTGAAGAGAAAGAACTTACGGTCAATAATACCTCTGAGTTGTGCTCTGAAATGCTTGATCTTTGCATTGAGGGATTCTGCTGATGCATTGGTAGAGCGATTGACAAAATAGTTAAGGATCTCATCCTCACGGTCGTACATGGCGGCAGCAATATCATTGAACGATTTGTTGCCGAAATCACCGACCTTCGAGTACCATGAATGCAGGCTGACAGCACCTTGCTCCTTAGTACACCTCTGCGAGAATATCATTCGAAGAGAGTGGGTAAGCGAGAAAGCCGTCTTTATGTCCGGAAACTCACGGAACAGTATTTCTGCACGTTCCTTCTGTGTGCCTGTCCATTTCTCGGGTGACATCATAAGTAGCCCCTTACTGCGTGCAAGGAGTTCTGCACGAGTCTCTCCGTTCTCAAGTCTTTCGGGATAGTACCTTGCATTGCGCCTTATGGCATTGCCCTCCTCATCCACAAATGGACCATCGTTCTCCTGCAGCTGGCGCATCATCAGACGGTGCTCTTCCCTAGCATTGGCATCAAGTGTCATCTGCTCACGCCTATACTCTCTGCGTACCTCTTGCAAGGCTTCAAGACAAAACTGCTGATGATGGAACCGGTCGAGCGTACGCATAGCCTTCGGAAAGCATGTCTCTACTATGTTGTGCATACTCTCAGAGAAGTCGAGAGTAACCTCTTCCACGCTCATTCTCAACGCTTACGGTATCTTCATCAATGCCTTTATGACATCCTTTGCCTTAGTGCCCTTGACTACAGCAATAAGGCATCCCTTGCGACCATGTGCATCCTTGTTCGAGGCTATTGTGTATACCTCTCCCGTGGACAAGCATGTCTCATCTATGCTGACGTGAGGACTTATGTTCTCCGGGAAGATGAGCCACTCGTCAGCATGGCCTAGTTCAGACCATTCACGATAGCCGCTTAGGTGGTCCTTGTAGGCTCTGCCATACTCATCACCGTCTATGTGATAGTCATCCTCAAACGAACGGGCCGTTATAGGGCGCGTCTCCAAACGCTTCTTTTAAAAAATCCGCCAACTCGGTTGAGCAGCGGGTGGACTCCTGAATGAGATTGCATTCGGTCATCACGTTGTGACCATCTGCATCAAGCCATCTGCGACGGCGCACGTGAAGCAGTACTTCCTGACCTCTAATCGGAAAGTCGTGAAACACACTTTCGCGTGTAAATCCATTGGGGCGCAGGTCTTCTCCGTCGTCAGGTTTCTGCTCGTTCTCATCGAGATAAAGGTGAATCACCTGTGTGTCACCTTTCTTCTCGACACGTACAGTCTTCAAGTCAAACCAGTCAAGCATGCGGGCTGGCAATAGGCATTCCGCTAAGAGTCTATACTGTTCCATTTTCTTCTAACGTTTACTCTATAAACGTACACCTGCTTGCTTTTATTGTGCTATGCTATCCACACGCTTTTGCAAGTGACCCCAAGATTTCCTCGCTAATACGTTTGCCAAGCAACCAATTGCGTTGAACCATCGTAATATTGATAGAGCGGAATGCCTCTTGCCGTGCGAAATCTATTATGCTTTGAGCATCAGCCAACAGATTGTCACTATTGTTACATAATTTCAAATTCATTTTCTTCATATACAAAAAATTACATTCTTATATGTGGGCAAATTTACAAAGAAATATCGAGAATACCACATTTTTTATATATAAAAGTTTGGAGAATACAAAGAAAACTTGTAATTTTGCAGCACATATAATAAATTGATTAATAGGAGGACATAAATATGGCAACAGCAATAAAAGCAATCCCTACTTTACATGGCGAAGATGCAATCCGCTTTCGTGAGGAAATGGAAGCAAACGAAAGAGCATTTCTTTCAAGATCGAAAAGGGATAGAAATAAAGACCCCTTTATTATAAAAATGAGAGAAATGTTACGCAAATCAGGATTAAGATAATTAAGAAATACCAAACTCATGTATTGTGACTTATTGGCAGAAGATTAATGAAGTATTTAAAGATACTTAGCTTAAAACAGAAGAAATCATGATAAACGACAGAAGGCAACTGGCTGACGTGTATCAGCAAACTATAGATATTGTACTGAAGGGACATTACACATCTGAGAATGGGGAGGAAGTGAAACTGCCCGACAACACGAAGATGCTGAAGGGAAGCAGATTCTATACCAAACCGCTGGATGCTTCAAACATACCTACCCTTGCAGATGGTTCCACCAAGATTATCGTGAAGAATGACGACAGCATTCATTGCGGTCATCTGTTGCAACAGGAAGGATACAATCCCGTGGTTCTCAACCTGGCAAGCCGTCGCAACCCGGGCGGTGGAGTGAAGAACGGAAGCCGGGCTCAGGAGGAGAGCCTCTTCCGCAGCACCAACCTCTTTCTCTCAATGTATCGTTATGCGGAATATGCCGAGGATTACGGTCTGGAGAAAAGCAAGTTCCAATATCCGATGCCTGTGAGATTCGGAGGCATCTATGTGCCAGACGCTACCGTATTCAGGGCTGGAGCCAAGGATAACTTTGCCTTGCTCGATACTCCTTACTATATGTCGTTCGTAGCAGTAGCCGCCATCAATCATCCTGATTTAGATAGAGATGGGAACATCTGTGAAGAAGATGCCGCATTGACAAAGAACAAAATGAGGACGATGCTGCGTATCGGTTTGCTGAACGGACACGACAGCATCGTGCTAGGTGCATTCGGTTGCGGTGCCTTCCACAATCCTCCGAAACATATCGCAAGACTGTTTCACGAAGTCATCGACGAGAAGGAGTTCATGGACAAGTACAAGCTCATCGCCTTCGCCATCCTTGAAGACCATAACTCGCCAAGAGGTGGAAACCTGCAACCCTTCATCGAGGAATTCAAGTCATAAACTCCCACAGATTTGGCTTTCCCTTCGGCCGCCGATTTTCAATTCACAGATTCACACAGATGGGGCTTGATTAGCAGTAATCAATGCCTCGTTTCTCACACTCTCCTCGCAGGGCGGCGAGGAAGTAGCTGCGCTCGCTGCCCCAACCACGAACCTTGCGCTCGTGATCTATGGTCTGCTTCAAGCGCTCATCGCTGTATGCAGCAAAGCGGGCAGCATACTCTGAAATTCTTGACTCGGCATAACCTGCATCAACAGTTGATGACTCGGCATTAACTGCCTTAATTGTTGAAGACTCGGCATTAGCTGCCATTACATTCTCATTGTTCTTTAAATCTGAATTTGGATTCATAAAGATAATTATTTTAAGTTGTTAAACACTTACACATTCTTTTACCACCGTGGTTATCTCTATGCGAAACTCGGTTGGTGTGCCACAACTGGGCAACTCTTAATGCTTGATTTCGGTTGCAAAAGTACATCATTATTCTAAAACCACCAAATTTTTTCGGGATTATTTTTCTTGTTTTTTTTCCTTCTTCTAAAGAAGAAGATTTTCGGGGAAGCAAATAGCAAGAAAATACCCGACTTGATTAGAAGAGATATACTCGACTTGATTGAAGGAGATTCCCTTAAATGGTTAAACTTTCCTATATTTGCATTATAATAGTATTATAATAATAAAATTATAATTATCTTTGCACCATGATTATCAGAAAGATATAAGACTATTCAAAGACAATAAAGAAGATAATATACAATGATAGAGAATCCGTTTATTCTGCGAGGATACATATCCGACGCTTACTTCTGTGATAGAGAAAAGGAAACCATCGACTTGATAAGAGAAATCAAGAATGGCAATAATATCACCCTGATTGCACCTAGAAGAATCGGCAAGACAGGGTTGGTGCAGCACGTCTATGCCCAGGAAGGCATCAAGGATAAATACTATACATTTCTTGTAGATATTTATGCCACGAAAACCCTAGCCGACTTCATTCAGGAACTAGGCAGAAGTATTCTGCAAAGTCTGAAACCTAAAGGCACCAAAGTAGTGGAACATTTTCTTAACTGCCTCCACTCACTCCGTTCATCCATCAGCTTCGATATGAATGGCGTACCTTCGTGGGGAGTAGATTTGGGAGAAATCACCAGTCCAACCACAACGCTCGATGAAATTTTCCTTTATCTAGAGAGCGCAGATAAGCCTTGCATCGTGGCCATTGATGAATTCCAAACCATCAGCAGCTATAGAGAAGCTAATGTGGAAGCCATACTGCGCACCTACATCCAGCACTGCCATAATGCCAGTTTCATCTTTGCCGGATCTCAGCGCAATATGATGTCGGAAATGTTCTTGAGCCATGCCCGTCCTTTCTACCAGAGCACCTCCATAAAAACACTGAAAGCTATTGATAGAGATGTGTATGCCGACTTTGCTACTCGTCTTTTCGAGGAAAGACAGAAGCATATCAAACGAGAAACCATTTATCGAATATACGACCGTTTTGACGGCATCACCTGGTATCTGCAAAGGATGCTCAATAAGATTTTCTCGCTCACGGAAAAGGCTAATGACAAGATGATGGAAAAGGCTGATGACAAGACGAGGGAACTGGCTGATGATAAGATGATGGAACTGGCGCTCAACTCGATTATAGACGAAAGTGCTTTTGCCTATGAAGCCCTTCTTTTCCAGTTGCCAGCCAAGCAAAAGGAACTTCTCTTAGCCATCTGCAACGCTGGCAAGGCTCAAAACATCATGTCATCGGCATTCATCAAGAAGCACAATCTTCCTTCCGCCAGTTTTGTACAAGGTGGTATCAAGGGATTATTGGAGAAAGATTTTGTTACGGAGACGGATGGAACTTACGAACTATACGATAAGTTCTTCGGTGAATGGCTGAAGAAGGAATTATAAAGTATAAAGATAGAAGTATAAGAATATAAAAACAAAGAATGATATGATACAGCAAGTAGAATTTTCATTGCGCCCGCTTCCTCGCGGCTTTCACCTCGTAACCAACGAGGTGATGAGGAACCTGCCAGCGCTGCCTAAGACAGGGATTCTGAATCTCTTCGTAAGACATACCAGTTGCGGATTGTCGCTGAACGAGAACTTCGACCCGGATGTGAGACATGACTTGAAGGGTATCTTCGAAAGACTGGTTCCGGATGGCGACCCAAGATACCTGCACCAGGATGAAGGACCGACGGATATGTCGGCTCATGCCAAATCGAGCATGGTGGGTGTATCGCTCACCATTCCCATTACCAACGGCAGATTAAACCTCGGAACATGGCAGGGGATTTACCTCTGTGAATTCAGAGAGGGAGGCGGAAGCCGACACCTCATCGCAACGATTATCGGGGAATAAAGATAAAAAACGAGGATGTTCGCACATCCTCGTTTTTACGTTAACATCATCATTTATTCTATCGCGTCCAATTCCGCTTCATCCTCTTCCTTCTCCTCTTTCTTTCCGAAATTAGGATCAATCTTCAGGAAAGCAGTAACCAGGAAAGTGATGGCGCAACATGCCATCACGATGATGAAGAACATACGGTAACCTACCATATCCTTCAGATATCCAGAAACCATGCCCGGCAGCATTAATCCGAGATAGGAGATGCCCGTACAGATGGAATAATGGGAGGTCTTGAACTTTCCCTGACTGTAGAACAGCATGTAGAGGGTAAGAACCGTGAAGCCCAGACCATAACCCAACTGCTCTACAAAAAGACAGCTGGAAACCACGATGAGGTTGCTGTTGAGCGAATAACTCAGATAGATGTAAACCACATCAGGCAAGGTGATGGCGCAAACCAGAGGCCAGAGCCATTTCTTCATTCCATCCCTGCTCACCAGAATACCACCAAGAATTCCACCCAGCAACAAACCTATCAATCCCACAGTACCGTTGGCAAAACCATATTCCTGAGGTGACAAGCCCAGTCCACCCTGCGAATTAGGACGGAGGATGAATGTCTTGGTCATGGTGTTCAGAAGCGCTTCAGGGAATCGGTAGAGCAAGAGAAAGAGCATCACGCAGACGGTTTCCCCCAATCCGAACTTCACGAAGAAGGTGCGGAACATGTTCTTCAGTTCATGAGCCACTTCACCCACCGTTCGGTCGGTCTGCACATCATCCTTCGGGCGCGGCATGAAGTGGCTGTGGTAGAGCCACAAACCGATGAAGATACCTGCCAGTCCGTAAAAGATAAGCGCCCATGAGAAGCGAATCTGGTTGCGGAAGAGAACCTGAAGCACACCTGCCAGCATCACCAGAAAGCCATTCACAAAAATGATGGCGAGGCGGTAGAAGGTATTTCGCAAGCCTACAAACTTAGTCTGCGTATGTTCATCCAGCTCAATCATGTAGAAACCATCTGCCGAAATGTCGTAGGTGGCACTACAGAAGGCGATGAGGAAGAAGAAGCACATCGTTGCCTGGAACCAGAAGGCGGTAGGCAGCGAGAAGGCGATGCCGGCAAGGGCAGCTCCGATGAGAGCCTGCATGGTAAGCACCCACCAGCGCTTAGTCTTCAGCAAATCTATGAACGGACTCCACAAGGGCTTGATGACCCAGGGAAGGGCGAGCCATCCGGTATAGAGACCCACCTCAGCATCGGTCAGCCCCAACTGCATGTACATCACCACAGAGAGGGCGGTTACGATGACGTTGGGGAGTCCTTCGGCAAAATAGAGGGTCGGAATCCATGCCCATGGACTCCGACTGTTTTTCTTTGTTACCATTTTACATCACTATTTATAAAGTTTCTTAATTTCAGCACCCTGATAGTAGTGCAGCAGGATAGCATCATAATGATAACCCTGCTCGCCCATCACGGCAGCACCAATCTGGCAGAGGCCTACTCCGTGCCCCCAACCGGCTCCGATGAGTTCGAAACGCTGAGGCACTCCCATTTCATCCTTATCATATTTATCCACCACGAAGGCTGAACTCAGCAGATGACTGTCGCTCAGCATACGGCGGATTTCGAGTTCCTTACCGATGGTAAAGGTCTTCTCTGTTCCGATGAGCTGGAGTTTGCTGATTCTTCCACTCTTTCCGCGCTCCACGGCCTTCATGTCAAGGATGGCACCCAGGTCCATCTTCAGTTTGTCGGCGATGAGCTGCTGCAACTTCTCCTGGCTGAGCGTTTCCTTCCAGCGGTAGAAATTGACGGTTTCCTGATCATAGTCGTTGAGCACTTCTGACAGGATTTTCTTGTCCTGCGTGTTGCAGAAAGCTGGCCGATTGAAGCGGATCCATTTCTCAGCCTCCTCCTCATTGGTCAGATTAGGCAGTGTATGTTCCACGCCCAGGGCGATGTCGCGAACAGCCGTGAGATAAGTCTTCGGCGTGTCCTCCCAGCAATACTGGAATTCCTCGGTTATTCCGCCGCAGCATTTCGAGAATCTTGCATCGCAGATTTCTTCGCCGTCCATCAGAATCTGTCCCTTGGTCTGGCGGATAGCTTCAGCTACATGGGGCGATGTTTCCTTGGTGATGCCCTGGTAGCGCTGGCAGTGGTCGTCGGCACATACATCAAAGAGGGTGTGGTCTTCGCGGTCGTACCAGCGGATGAGCGTATCTTCCTTCTTGGTGAAGGAGAAGAAGTTGTTGCCGTTCTCAGCCACCTCTCGGCGCTTCTTCATCTGTGCCAGGAGCCATGAACGGGAGATGACGGCGTGCGCCTTCAGGAGTTCGAGACTCGAAGTGGCACTCATCTCACTGCTGATGACGCTCTCCAGATATTTCTCTACAGGCAACTCATTGATTGCCACAATCTTATCCGATTCTACCACAAAGCGGAGCGTGCCCAGGAAAGTTTGGGTTTCCTTGCGCTCCCAGTGGAAATTGACACCGATGGTTACATCGCTCAGCGAAAACGAGGCGTCGGCACTCTGCGGATGGAAGGTGAGCTGGCTGTACTGGTTGCCGTTCCAGAGCACACCGCCTTCTGAGAATTCTACCACCTGTTCGCCCAGCACCTTTTCGCCCTTGGCAAGATAAGGTTTGTTGAGCGAGAAATGAATCTTCTGCGCACTCACGATGCCCACCGTTACGTCGGGCTGCTTACCTTTATTATATAAGGTGGAAGAGGCTTCGGCTGCATCCTCGGCATCCTTAGATGCTTTCAGTTTGGCGATGATGGCGTTCATCTTTTCTTCCGAAACGCCACATTCCTGCAGCAGCGAGAGGGCTTTCTCCTCGGTCAGCTTTCGGAAATCTTCCTCACGAGGGGTGATGATGAGTCCGCTCATATCCAGTGCTCCCGGTGAAACCACAAACTGGGCGTCGCCTTCGGCAAAATAGGCTTCCGGACGGTGCTTTTCTCTCGGAATGACCACGCTGATGAATTCCTCGCCCTTGCGCCAGGAGATGATGTTCATCATCGGTTCGGTTTCGTCGCCACGCTGAGGCATTGCCTTGTAGAGACGGCGGAAGAGGGCCTCATCGCTCTCAGCACTCTTCGAGATGATGACGAAGGCGGGAACGATGAAGTCGCGAACCACTGAGATTTTCTCCTCATCATTGAGAGAGATGATGTCGGTCAGGTTGCGGGAGAGACGCTGCCAGTTGGTCTGAAGAGGAAGGATGCCGTTGGTTCCTGCCTGGAAATGAAGATGGTCTGGAGCCGATGCACCACACTTCGGACCGTTGTAGAACACCATCAGGTCGCTGTGCAGACTGATGAAGCGGTGCATCTCGCCGTAATTCTTGTAGATGAGCTGAGGCTGATGCTTGCGTGCCGGAATGGTGAAGTGGACTGGCAGAATCGGGAACGGATTCACCAGAAGATGGAATTTCTCGTCTATCTGCTTCGACATCTGTTCCTTAGGACGGTTCTTGTCGCAAAGGAAACAAGGGCGCTCGCCCAGGGTTTTCTTATCTATCTTGGCGCCCGTACTTACGATGCGGGCTGGGTTCCACTGCAGTTTCAGCTGGTCGGAGAACTGACGGGTTTCTACATGCTTGAGGTCGCGGAAGCGGTGGCGCGCATCGGTCCAAACCTCCAGCTGACGGTTGAAGAAACGCGAGATGCTGCTGTCTTCCATAATGTCGGCCTTGCCCTGCAGCAGGTGCTGGCGTGCCTTCAGTTCCATGGTGCGCAGGCGGTCCTTATACAGGTTGTTGGCGTTCACCTTCTCTACGCTGAGGGCTGCATCGCTGTTACCTCCCCAGCGGCGGCAGAGGTAGAGTTCGTCGTAGATTCTGCCGATGCGGTAACGGCGCGAAAATGCCAAGCCTAGCGCATAATCCTCACCATACGAGGTGTTAGGAAACTGGATCTGTCTGACCAGCGGAGTGAAGAAGGCGCGCGGAGCACCCAATCCGTTGATACGCAGTGCATTGTTGCATCCGTTTTCATCGGTCCACTCCTTGTGGTCTATCAGTCCCGGTGGCAGGGTGTTGAGGTCGAAGTCGCACATGCGGTACGAGCCGATAATCATGGCTGCCTTCTGCTTGTAGAAGGCATCTACTATCTTCTGGAGTGTCTTTGGTGAAGAATAGAGGTCATCGCTGTCAAGCTGTACGGCAAACTTTCCGCAGAAACTGCTGTTGATGGCTTCGTTCCAGCATCCGCCTATTCCCAGGTCGGTTCTCTCCGGCACAATCTGTATCAGGTTGTCGGCTTTAAGTTCATCCAGTATTTCGCCGGTGCGGTCGGTAGAATGGTTGTTTACCACGATGACGTTAAACTTGAAGTTGGCCTTCTGTCCCAGCGCACTCTTCACGGCATCAGCTACCGTCTTTTCGCGGTTGAAGACGGGGATGATGACAGATGCCTCGTATTCAAAATCCTGCTCACCGAAGTCGGGCTGGCGGTAGAAGGTGGTGTCTATCAGGGCGCCCACCTTGCCCAGATGCTGGGTGCATACCTTTTCCATCTCAATCTGAACCTCGTGGTTGCGCGGGTTTACATAGTCAAACTGCTTCTCGCCGCTCTTACGAGTGTCGAGTTCGGCTTCTGAATAGAGGAATTCGTTGAGATGGAAGATTTCACCCACGCGGCTCAGATAGAGACGGAGGTCGTAGAGGGCGGCAAACTGATACTCTTCGCGGTCGGGTTGGGCGATGTAGTCGGCCAGCGCCTGTGCCTTGATGCACCAGAGGCTTCCAAAGTCGAAGTCATCTCGCAAAGAACCTGACTGGTAGTCAATTACCGGATGTTTCTCCATTTTGCCTTCCACCATCTTGTAGTGGTCGGCGTAAACCATGACGGCATCCGTATCATCTGCCACTCTGAGGAATCGCTCCAGCGTGTTGTTTCCCCATCCTATGGTGGTGTGGCGGGTACAGATCATCACGTAGTCAGCATCTGTATTTTCAGCGATGCTGGCAATGGTGTTACTGCTTTCCAGGCGGTCGGTGATGACAAACGTACATCCTTCGGGCACCTGATGATGAGCAGCAAAATCAGCACTCACCAGGAAGTGGATATGCTGTACAGTCTTGTACTCATGAAGCACCGACAAGGCATTCTGCGCATCGTCGATGTATTCGCAAGGCAAGAAAAGGTCTATTTTTTCTCTCATTTTCTTACGTTATTTTTGTTCACTTCAGCCCTTTTCGGGGGGCTAAATCTGTGTTTTTTATCTTTATTTTATCTTATTATATTAAAATATGTGGCAAAGATACTAATTTTTCGGCAAAAAACACTATCTTTGCAGTATGAATAATGAAAAAAAATATCTTTTGGGCCTTACACTTGCCGAATTGAAGCAGGTGGCAAAGGACTTAGGCATGCCCGCCTTCACCGGTGGGCAGATGGCGAAGTGGCTCTATGAGCAGCATGTGAAGAGCATTGACGAGATGACCAACATCTCTAAGGCGAACCGTGCCAAACTCGCTGCCGAATACGAAATAGGATGCTTCGGATATTCCGATGCACAACATTCGGTGGATGGTACCATCAAGTACCTCTTCCCTACCCGGAGCGGCAAATTTGTCGAGACGGTTTACATCCCCGACAAAGACCGCGCCACGCTTTGCGTTTCTTCGCAGGTGGGATGCAAGATGAACTGCCTGTTCTGCCAGACCGGCAAGCAGGGGTTTGAGGGCAGCTTGCCTGCAGGCGACATTCTGAACCAGGTTTACTCGCTGCCGGAGGTGGACAAGCTTACCAACATCGTGTTCATGGGCCAGGGCGAGCCGATGGATAATCTCGACAATGTGCTGCGCGCCACAGAGATTCTCACCGCCAACTACGGCTGGGCATGGAGCCCGAAGCGCATCACGGTAAGTTCGGTGGGCGTGAAGAACAAGCTGAAGCGGTTCCTGGAAGAGAGCGACTGCCATGTGGCCATCAGTATGCACGACCCTATCCCTTCTGAGCGCGCTGAACTGATGCCTGCCGAAAGGGGCATGGGCATTGAGCAGGTAGTAGAACTGCTGAGGAACTATGATTTCTCTCATCAACGCCGCCTGAGTTTCGAATACATCGTCTTTAAGGGCGTAAACGACAGTATGCAGCATGCCAAGGCCATCATCAAACTGGTGAAGGGACTTGACTGCCGCTTCAACCTGATCCGTTTCCACCAAATTCCAGACATTCCTCTGCAAGGTGTGGATGATGAGAAGATGGAGCAGTTCCGTGATTACCTCACCCAGCATGGTGTCTTCACCACCATCCGTGCCAGCCGCGGCCAAGACATCTACGCCGCCTGCGGTCTGCTCAGCACCTCGAAGAAAATCGGAGAAATCCGTGAGCACGAGGATGAAGAGAAGATGAATAAGTAAGGAAAGGTGGGGGAAAAATGGTTAGAGAATCTTTAAAGATCCTACTTGCCGGCTGTCTTTTGTTCCTTTTTCTGGCAAGTTGCAGCCCGGGAGGAGGAAGAAACAGAAAACTGCCCAAGAGCACAGGACAGCCTTACGAGGTGGTACTCGAGGGAGATACCGACAGCATCGTTACGAAGATACTGACGGAAGAGGTGCCTGCCCTGCCCCAACCCGAACCGCTCTGCCGGCTCATCCAGGTTAAGAAGGGCAAGATCCACGGCAGCTACCTGCTCGTAAGAACTCGCATCGTAGTGAACATCCCGGCAGCGGAATTCTCAGTCAGGCTGAGCCGCAACGAGAATGCTTCACCGCAGACCGTCATCCGCATCTCTGCCCGCTCGCTGCAACAACTCAGAGAGAAACTCAACCCCGAGAAACTGCGCCAGTTCGTAGATGAGACTGAACTGGAGCACCTCGCCTCCATCATCTCCACCAACCCGAGCAAGCAGAACCGCGAGATGCAGCAGCTGGTAAAGAAGAACTTCGGCATCAGCATGATCATCCCTGCCGAAATGCAAGCAAGCAAGAAGGCCGGGAACTTCATCTGGATTTCAAACAACGCCAGTTCGGGCATGAAGAACCTCATCCTCATGAAAGTGAAGAGGGAAGAACGAAGAGGGAAAGCCAATTCTGATGCTTTTCCTGCTCAAGAGAAGCAGCAGATTGACAGCATGCTCCGCACAAACATGCCCGGCGAAACCGACAGCATGTACATGATAATCCCGGTCCTTTCAGAAAAAGGACTCTGGGAGATGAAGGGCGACGCCATGGGAGGTCCCTACGTGATGAGGCGCATCCGCCTGAGAAAAACGGGGGATGAAATCATCATCATCGGCTTCGTCTATGCGCCCGAAATGAAAAAGAAAATATTAATCAAGCAGCTAGAAGCTGCGATTTCTACTATAAAATAAAACGATAAATGGACAGCAAAAAGATTAGAGTGGCCATCACTCACGGAGATACCAACGGTATCGGATACGAACTCATTTTTAAGGCATTCAGTGAGCCAGAGATGTTGGAGTATTGTACCCCTATCATCTACGGTTCGCCTAAAGTGGCAGCTTATTACCGCAAGGCGATGAATCTGCCTGCCCAGTTCTCCATCATCCAGAAAGCAGAAGATGCTGAAGACGGAAGAATCAACCTCCTGCCAGCCGTAGACGAGGAGGTAAAGGTTGACATGGGCATGCCTACTCAGGAATCGGGTACGGCAGCCATCAAGGCACTTGACCGAGCCATGACCGACTACCGCGACGAACTCTTCGACGTGCTCGTTACCGCACCGGTAAACAACCAGAACGCACAATTTGAGGGCTTCCAGTTCAAGGGTCACAAGGAATACATAGAAACTTGCCTGGGCGAAGGTGCCAAGGGCCTTTCCATCCTCTGCGGCGGCGACCTTCGCATCGCATCCGTAACCGGAAAGACTCCGCTCAAGGACGTGCCGACAGCTATCACCCAGGAGCTCATCATCGAGAAGGTGAAGCAGATGCACACATCACTGAAGCGAGACTTCATGATTACCAACCCGCGCATCGCCGTGCTCGCCCTGAATCCTAGCAACAACGGTGAGGAGAGCTGCGGACCAGAGGAAGCCAGCATCATCATCCCAGCCATTGACCAGCTTGCCGAGCAGAAAATACAAGCTTTTGGTCCTTACCCTACTGACGAGTTCTTCGGCAACGGCCATTTCGTAGAGTTCGACGGCATCATGGCCATGTATCATGATCAGGCTACTACCCCGTTCCATTCTCTCTACACCGAGGATGGCGTACTCTTTACTGCCGGCCTGCCACTCGTGCACACCGCCGCCAACACCACTCCTAGCTACAGCATCACGGGCTGCAACGAAGCCGATGCAATCTCCTTCCGCCACGCCATCTACTTGGCGCTGGATGCCTTCTGCAACCGCGAAGACTATGATGAGGCCTACGAGAATCCACTGCCTAAACTCTACCACGAGAAGCGTGACGAGAGCGAGAAGGTAAGATTCTCCATCCCTAAGAAAAAGGGATAAGAGAAAGATTCCCTATTCCCGAGAAAAAGCGGAATAAAGAAAGATTCGGGAGGGCAGATGACGCAAAAAAGGCAAATCTGCCCTGTAATCAGACCTCCCGAACGTTAAAATTAAAAAAAAATGCAGATAATTCAGAAAAAATGAGTAATTTTGGCAGCTAAATGGATACTTCCGAACTACAAAAGATAAAACAACGCTACAATATCGTCGGTAACAGCGACGGATTGAACCATGCGCTCGACGTAGCCCTACAGGTAGCGCCGACCGATCTCTCCGTGCTCATCATTGGCGAGAGCGGTGTGGGTAAGGAAATCATTCCAAGGGTGATTCACGACAATTCGCCACGCCGCAGAGAGAAATATTTCGCCATCAACTGTGGAAGCATTCCGGAGGGAACCATTGACAGCGAACTCTTCGGACATGAGAAGGGTTCCTTCACTGGAGCCATAGGCGAAAGCGAAGGATACTTCGGTATTGCCAACAAGGGTACCATCTTCCTCGACGAGGTGGGCGAACTCCCGATTCAGACGCAGGCAAGACTGCTGCGCGTGCTCGAAACGGGAGAATACATCCGCGTGGGTGGAACTGAGATAAGGAAAACGGATGTCCGCATCGTGGCAGCCACCAACGTAAACATGCGCAAGGCTGTGAGCGAAGGACGCTTTCGCGAGGACCTCTACTACCGCCTCAACACCATCCCGATACAGATGCCTGCATTGAGAGAGCGTGGCGACGACATCCTCCTGCTCTTCCGCCTCTTCGCCATGCAGATGGCCGAAAAATACCGTCTGCCTAAGATTTCACTCTCAGATGAGGCCAAGCAGATCATGCTGAAATACAAGTGGCCGGGAAATGTGAGACAGCTCAAGAACATTACCGAACAGATGTCAGTGCTGAGCCGAGAAAGAGAAATCGATGCACAGACTCTCACTCAGTTTATTCCGAGAGATGAGGAGTCTACACAGCTCGCCACCATACAGAAGGATGGCAAGGACGACCATAGCTACTCCAGCGAGCGCGAACTGCTATACAAGATTCTCTACGAACTGAGGGGCAACGTGAGCGACCTGAGACGAGAGATGAACAGCCTGCGCAAGCAACTCGATAAGGCACGCCAGTTGGGCGGTACAGGCGGATATGTTTCTCCGGTTCAGCCGAATACCCAGGTAGCTCCAGTATCATCCGTATCTCCGGTTCCGGCCGTATCATCCGTTCCATCGGTTTCTCCGGTATCGTCCGTACCTCCGATTACCGATCTCGATGAGCTACAACACATCCGTCAGGAAATAGCTACAAGAGGCATTAGGGGCACTTACAAACCCGAAGCCGAGGATGCTGAGATAGAGGAGATCAAGGAAGAAAACGAGAATCTGAACCTCAGCGACCTTAGCAAGCAGATGATAGAAAAGGCATTGGAGAGAAACAACGGAAACCGCAAGAAAGCGGCAGAAGAACTGGGAATCTCCGACAGAACTCTGTACAGAAAGATTAACAAATATAAGTTATGAAGCATATACGCGCGTACCTATATATAATAGGAGTCACACTGATGGTGGCGGTCATGGCAGCATGCTCCGTGAGCTACAAGTTCAACGGTGCCAGCATCGACTACACCAAAACCAAGACCATACAGATAGCCGACTTCCCTATCAGAAGTTCGTATGTGTGGGGTCCGATGGGTCCGATGTTCAACAACGAACTCAAGGATAAGTTTGCCAGCAACACCCAGCTCATACAGGTGTCACGCAACGGAGACCTGAAGATAGAGGGCGAAATCACCCAATATTCTCAGCGCAACAAGTCGGTTAGTTCTGAGGGATACTCAGCACAGACCGAGCTCAGTATCACCGTAAACGTACGTTTCACCAACACCAAGAACCATGCCGAGGACTTCGAAAAGCAGTTTACATCTGCCAAGACCTACGACACCACTCAGAGCCTTGCCTCGGTGCAGGAAGAACTGGTAACCCAGATTATCAAAGACCTGGTAGACCAGATATTCAACGCTACGGTAGCTAACTGGTAAAGTAAGTGAAGAACGAAAAGTGAAGAGTGAAGAATTCAACGGCTTTACTGATTATAAAGTTCAAAACTCAATGTTCAAAGTAAAATAAAATAAAGTAAAATATCGTGGAATTAAGCAGATTGATACAACACCCGGAGGAAATGAACCGAGAGACGCTCTACGACTTGCGCGCCCTCTTGGCCTTATATCCGTATTATCAGACGGCACGCCTACTGATGTTGAAGAATCTGTACCTGCTCCACGACCCGAGTTTCGACGAAGAACTGCGCCGTGCAGCCATCTACATCACCGACCGTAAGATTATCTTTGAGATGGTAGAGGCAGCCCACTATCAGATAAAAAACGCCCCTGAAGAGGCTGAATCCAACAAACAGCAAGGCGTAAGAGGAATAGGAGCAGAAAAACACGGAGACCGTACTAGCGACCTCATTGACCACTTCCTGGGATCCATTCCTATGGAAGAAGACGAAGAAGAGAAGAAGGAGAAACGTAAGCCTACACCTGCTGACGCGGCTGTAGACTATGTGGCTTATCTCATGGAGACCGAAGACCAGCAGGAGCCAGAAGATACTTCGCGCACCATGAGTCTCATCGACGACTTTATGGAGGATGGCGGTTTCAAACTGCCTAAAATCCAGCAGGACGAAGATTACAAACCAGAATTTACTCCCGAACTTCAGACCGATTCCGGCAAGGATGGCGAAGAGGAAAACAGCGGTGTATTCACCGAAACCCTCGCCCGCATCTACATCAAGCAGGGCAAGTATCAGAGGGCTTACGAAATCATCAGCCGCCTGCATCAGCAGCATCCTGACAAGAACGGATATTATGTTGACCAGCTCAGATTCCTTGAGAAACTGATGCTGAACAGCAAGAAGAAATAAAGAAGAATAATAAATAAATAAAACTAGTTTTAAAAAATGGCTTACACATTATTAGTAGTATTAATCGTCCTGGTAGCTATCCTGATGATTTTCATCGTGCTCATCCAGGAATCAAAGGGAGGTGGACTTGCAAGTAACTTCTCTTCAACCAACTCAATCATGGGTGTTCGCAAGACCACTGACATTGTTGAGAAATTAACATGGGGCCTCGCTGCAGCCTTGGTTGTCATCAGCGTGGCATGTGCTTATGTAGCCCCTCAGGCAGCTGGCGAAAGCAGTGTTTTGGAGGGAGCCACTCAGGAGCAGACCGCTCTTCCTGCTATGCCAGGTGCTAGCAAGGATGCAGCAGCAGGTGCTCAGAAGGCTGTTCCTGCAGCTGGTGCAGATGCCCAGAAGGCAGCTCCAGTTGTTCCAACAAGCCCTGCAAAATAAAAAATAAGAAAAAAGGTACGAAAAAATTTGGTAGAACCATTTTTTTTTCGTACCTTTGCACCCGCTTAACAAGAATATGGTGGACGTAGTTCAGTTGGTTAGAGCGTCAGATTGTGGTTCTGAATGTCGTGGGTTCGAGTCCCACCTTCCACCCAACTATTTTTGAAAAAGCAAAACATAACCAATATGGTGGACGTAGTTCAGTTGGTTAGAGCGTCAGATTGTGGTTCTGAATGTCGTGGGTTCGAGTCCCACCTTCCACCCAAGATAAACCCTGCAAGATTCTTTCTTGCAGGGTTTCTTGTTATATATCCGTATTGAGCGGAAATTCTTTTTTGTCATATAAACGAATTGCAATAGTACTTCTTAAATATTATAAACTGAAAACTTACAAAAAAGCCTGCTAAGGGAAGAAAATATTCCTCTAGCAGGCATTCATATAAGGATGAATTGAAAACTTATCTGATTACTTTCACTTCACCATCCTTAGCAATCTTAACGATGCTGGAAGGCTGATGAGGTTTATGCTCCTGACGGCGGCTCCAGCAAACATAATCTACAGCATTGAGGATTTCCTCGGAGATGTCGCGATAATTCTGTGCAGCAGGCTCACCACTCACATTAGCACTTGTACTTACAATAGGCTTCTGAAAACGGTAACAGAGTTGTTTGGAGAAAGGCTCATAGGTTATACGCATCGCCAGACTTCCATCCTCTGCTACCAAATTATTAGCCACACCACTCGCATCATCAAGAATAACCGTAGTAGGCTTTACAGGCATGGCAGCATCGATGAAATCCCATGCTACCTGTGGCACATTGCGGAAATAACGCGCCATGCGGTCAGCAGAATCTATCAGGCAGATAAGCGCCTTAGAATCGTCACGTTTCTTTATTTCATAAACTTTCTTTACCGCTTCAGGGTTGGTGGCGTCGCATCCTATGCCCCATACGGTATCTGTAGGATAGAGTATCACTCCACCCTTTCGCATGCACTCTACAGCATGCTTGATGTCTTCTTCTACAGTCATAATACTATAAAACTAAAAATCAAAAATCTTTTGAATCTTAAAAATCGTCATTAACATCTTTCTTCAAACACTCATAATAAGCTATGTCCTTCATACCATTGAGAAAAGCAGAAGCATCCATGCGTTTCTTGCCACTGAGCTGCAACTCCTGAATAATGAGCCATTCGTCAAGGCAGGCTACTTGTAACGACTTCCCCTCAACGCGGAGCGATCCCACAGGCGCATCACCACGCTTCATACATGAAAGATGGGTAGAAAAAATCTTAAGTACCTGAATTTTCTGTGTACTTTGCTTATGGGATGGATGAGCAGTAGGCTCAGGGAACCTCACGTAATCATCATCTCCCTTAGGATCGTCAAAGAATACTACTGTCTCCTTCTTCTTAATTTCAGTCCATGCACCAGGGTATGGAGAAAGACCGCGGATGAAATCATACACCTGCTTGGCAGGCTTGTGGAAGTCGATGCGGCAGGTATCCTTGAAGATTTTCGGAGCCGGCTTAAGTTCGGCACCCTGTCCTATCATTTCGCTCTGAGGAATGGAACCGATATTGCCATCGGCAGCGATGAGCGCATCAATGGTTTCCAGCGCCAATTCAGCACCAAGATGCATCAACCCGTCATAAACATACTCCACATTTGCCGTCTCCGGAATAGGAAAACGTTTCTGCAGGATGATGCGACCGGTATCAATATCGTGGTCGAGGAAGAAGGTGGTAACACCCGTCTCCTTCTCGCCATTAATCACTGCCCAGTTGATAGGCGCCGCACCGCGATACTGCGGAAGGAGGGCTGCATGTACATTAAATGTACCATATTTCGGCATCGCCCAAACCACCTCTGGCAGCATGCGGAAAGCAACTACCACCTGCAAGTCAGCCTGATAAGAACGCAACTGCTCCACAAAGTCAGGGTCCTTCATCTTTACAGGCTGCAGCACCGGTAAACCATGCTCTACGGCATACTGCTTAACCTGCGAAGGTTGCAGCGTATCCTGATGTCTGCCCACCGGTTTATCAGGCTGCGTAACCACAGCCACCACGTTGTAACCGCCCTCTACCAGGCGCTTGAGGGATTCCACCGCAAACTCTGGTGTTCCCATAAAAACAATTCTCAAATCCTTCTTCTCCATAAAACACTAATATTTTAAAATAAAACCAGCAAAGCCGTTGAATTCTTCACTCTTCGTTCTTCACTCTTCACTTAAAACTCCTACTCTGCCGACATATCCGCTACAATCTGCCTGTACATGGAATAGATTCTAGTACGGCTGATGTAACCCTTCAGTACGCCTGCCACATCAACCACTGGCAGTTGGGCGGCATCGGTTTTATCAAATTTCTGCATCACCTCGTCCATACTGTCATGTTCGGTAAGAACTGCAGAAGGCTGCATCATCAGCTGACGCACAGTGAAATGCTGATACAGTTCGGTGCGGAAGATGATGTGGCGAATCTTCGTAATATCTATTACTCCCAACAGCACACCCGCCTGATCCAAAACAGGCAGAAAGTTGTTGTTACTGCGACTTATCTCACTCACCAGCTTGCTCATCGGCAGATCCGGACCTACCGGATGATAATCTTTCTCAATGACATCCTGCATGCCCAGCAGGGTGAGCGCAGCCTTGTCAATATGGTGGGTGAGCAGCTTGCCCTCTCTAGCCAGACGCAGGGCGTAGATGCTGTGACTCTCAAAGATGCTGATGGTGAGCAGCGAAGAGATGCACACTATCATCAGCGGCATGAAGAGCTGGTAGCCGCCTGTGAGTTCGGCGATGAGGAAGATGCCCGTAAGCGGTGCATGCATCACGCCCGTAATGAGGCCCGCCATACCCATCAGTGTAAAGTTCTGCTCAGGAACATAGACACCTACCTGATTCACATTCCAAAGACGCGCAAAGAGGAAACCGGCAAAACCGCCAATGATGAGCGAAGGAGCAAAGGTACCACCGCATCCGCCACTACCATTGGTGGCCGAGGTGGCAAAAACCTTGGTAAAGGTTACCAAGGCGATGTAGAGGATGAGCAGCTGGTTGTGCCCGTAGAAGAGCGAACGACTCATCACCTGCCCCCAGTCTTCCACATTCTGTCCTTTCAGCAGCACGTTGACTGCCGAATAGCCCTCGCCGTAGAGCGAAGGGAAGAGGAAGATGAGCGAACTCAGAATCAGTCCACCAAAGAGCAGCTTTACGTATGGATAAGGCGAAAGCTTGGCAAAGAAGCCCTCGCATGCCGACATGGTGCGCATGAAATAAAGGCTCACCAAACCGCAAAAGATGCCCAATAACAGGCAGGCAGGCACGCGGTCGAGCGCCCACGGATTAGTAAGCGTAAAATCGAAAAGACTCTTGGAGCCCATCAGGATGTAGGTAAAGCAAGTAGCTGTTACACAACTGATAAGGATAGGCAGCAAGGAAGCCATGCTCAAGTCTACCATCAGCACCTCAAGCGTAAACACGAGTCCGGCAATAGGCGCCTTAAAGATTCCAGCAATGGCTGCAGAGGCGCCACAGCCCACCAGCAGAATCATGGTTTTCTTGTCCATGCGGAAGATTTGTCCCAGGTTTGAGCCAATGGCCGAACCCGTGAGCACAATAGGAGCCTCGGCTCCCACGGAACCACCGAAACCGATGGTGATACCTGATGCCACCACCGATGACCAGCAGTTATGGGCCTTGAGCTTGGAATTTTTGGTAGAGATGGCGTAAAGCACACGGGTGATACCGTGGGAAATATTATCTCTGACCACATATTTAATAAAGAGCATGGTGAGGTAAATGCCCACAATCGGGAAGAGCAGGAAGAGCAGATTGTAGGTGCTCTGGTTGAATCCCGAAGTGAGCAGCAACTGTATTTCGTGCACAATGCCGTGCAGGAAATATCCTGCCACCGACGCCAGAAGGCCGATGATAAAAGCTAGGATAAGGGTCATCTGGCGGTCAGAAATATGTTTTTTCTGCCAATCCACCATCTTACTGCCCCATCCCTCTTTCTGCTCGTTGTAATCTAGAATTTCTTCATCCATCTTTTTTACATTGATTTAGAATTCCGATGTGAAATGGAACTTGATGTGTTCAAAATCCTGCTGCGCCATGCTCAACACGTAGCCCGAATCGGCAAGAAAGACATCGCGCCCCTCAATATCCTTGGCCATGTACTGGTACTTGCGCTTCTTGAAGTTCTCGAGTTCCTTCTCGTCATCTGCCTCTATCCAGCAAGCCTTGTGAAGATGCACGGGCTCCCAACGGCACTTGGCGTTGTACTCGTTCTCCAGACGGTACTGGATAACCTCGAACTGCAGCTGACCCACGGTGCCCACGATGCGGCGGCCGTTGAACTGGTTGACGAAGAGCTGCGCCACACCCTCATTCATGAGCTGCTCCAATCCCTTTTGGAACTGCTTGCTCTTCATCGGGTCATCATTCTCGATGTACTTGAAAAGGAGTGGAGAGAAGCTTGGCAAACCGCGAAAATGCATCTTCTCTCCCTCCGTCAACGTATCTCCTATCTTGAAAATACCGTTGTCTGGCAAACCTACAATGTCACCCGGATAAGCCTCGTCAATGGTACTCTTGCGCTGTGCCATGAACTGGGTAGGCGAAGAGAAACGCACGTTCTTATCCAAGCGCACGTGGTAATATGGCTGATTTCTCACAAACTTACCCGAGCATATCTTACAGAATGCGATGCAGGAGCGGTGGTTTGGATCAATATTGGCTGTAATCTTGAAGATGAAACCACTGAACTTAGGTTCTTCAGGCTTCACCAGTCGCTCCTCTGCCTGGGTGGGTCTAGGAGATGGAGCAATATGAACAAAACAGTCGAGGAGTTCCTGAACACCAAAATTGTTCAGTGCCGAACCGAAGAACACAGGTGCTACCTCGGCCGAACGGTAGGTTTCTTCCTCAAACTCAGGGTAAACACCATCTACCAGTTCCAGTTCCTCACGCAGCTGTGCAGCCTCACGTTCACCAACCCGCTCGTCGAGTTCTGAACTTTGGATATCTACCTCTACCTTCTCGGTAACTCGCTGTTTGTTAGGGGTAAAGAGGTTCAGCTGATGCTCGTAGATGTTGTAAACGCCCTTGAAACGGACGCCCTGACCAATAGGCCAACTCAGCGGGCGAACCTTGATTTTGAGCTCTTCTTCCAACTCGTCGAGCACATCAAACGGGTCGCGTCCCTCACGGTCCATCTTGTTGATGAAGATGATTACCGGGGTATTTCTCATACGGCA
This sequence comes from Segatella copri DSM 18205, assembly GCF_025151535.1. NCBI lineage: Bacteria > Pseudomonadati > Bacteroidota > Bacteroidia > Bacteroidales > Prevotellaceae > Segatella > Segatella copri. The sequence goes on along the minus strand of NZ_CP102288.1, from coordinate 478,377 downwards.
CACCTCCATGAGTTTGCGGGTCTGTGCCTCCACACCCTTGGCAGAGTCAACCACGATGATGGCTGAATCTACGGCTGTAAGTGTGCGGTAGGTATCCTCGCAGAAGTCCTGGTGACCTGGAGTATCCAGGATATTCACCTTATAAGGTTCTCCCTCCTGTCCGGCAGGGAGATAATCAAATTCCATTACAGATGTAGAGACCGAGATACCACGCTGTTTCTCAATATCCATCCAGTCAGAAGTCGCAGTTTTGCGAATCTTGTTATTTTTTACGGCACCTGCCACCTGAATCTGTCCACCGAAAAGCAGAAACTTCTCGGTCAATGTTGTCTTACCAGCATCCGGGTGAGAGATAATGGCAAATGTTCTTCTTCTTTCTATTTCGTTCATCCTGTTGTAAATATATAATAATGTATATTCTTAAAAAGTAATAACTAATCACTAATAACTAATCACTACATGTCGTCATCATCAAACTTGAGTCCCTCGGTTCGGTCTTTGATGTAATAATCACTGAGCAGACCTATGAAGACGGTAATCTCCTTGATGGCCCTTTCGGTTTCGGGCGTAATTTCCTTCTTCTGCAGGCGCAGCATCATCACACCATAGAGGGCATCGAGGCAGGTTTCAATCTCGTTGAGATCCTTGTCGCCCCGCTGGCGCAGCTCTACGATGAAAGGCAGCACCTTATAATATTCGGCATTGTAGATAGGAAACTTGGTGCTCTGCAGCAGCATGCCGTGCAGGTCAATGACGTCCTTGAGTATCACCTTATTAATATTAAGGTGTCCTCCCTCGCGCTTTCCCTCCTCGTTCATCATGCGAATCAGGTTGCCAAACCAGTCGAGTTCTTCCTCGCGCTGCTCAGGTGTAAAGTCGAACCGGTCTACATAATTTTTCTTGATGACAGGCAGCGAGCATCCGTAAGCTCGGATGATGTCCTCAATCTGCCACATATATAATAAGTATTCTGCGATACTTTTCTTTCTTAATTCTTGTGCTACAAACATTTTTTCTGTATAAGAAGAAACGAGCTTAAGCCCTATTAACTATAAACTCTAAAGCGGCTAAAGCTCCTATAAACAATAAACTATTAACTATAAACTCTTTAAAATTCCGGCAGATGATACAGATTAAAAATCGTGCCGAAGAGAGCGATGATGGAGAAGATGATGACCACGCTGCCTATTACCTTATTGATAATGACGATGCCGTTGGTATCAAACTTGTTCCTAATCTTGTCGACGAGCCAGGTGAGTCCGAACCACCACAGCAGGGCTCCGAAGACGATGCTGAGATACCCTACTCCCATTTCTACCGGCATATCCGGTACGACGAAGGCAAACTGCGCGAAGGTGGCCATGAAGAGGAACACGATGAGCGGATTGGAGAGTGTTACGAGGAACGCCGTGATGCCATTGTGCATCAGGGTACCCTGCTTGTTGCTCGACTTGTGCATGTTCTTCATCGGATCGCTCTTGAAGCAGTAGATTCCGAATACGAGGAGCATCAGACTGCCGAAAATCTGAAGATAAAACTTGTTCTCGGAGTTACTCACAAAATCCATCACAAAACTCATGCCCAAGCCTGTAAACAAAGCATATACAATGTCGCTGAATGCGGCACCCACACCTGTTACAAACCCATACCAGCGACCCTTGTTGAGTGTACGCTGGATGCAAAGGATGCCTACCGGACCCATAGGGGCTGAGGCAAGAACACCGATGACAATTCCTTTGAAAATGAAGTCAAGGATGTTTATCTCAATTGGAAATGCTAAATTCATCTTAGTATCGTTACAATTTCTAACAGTCGGCAAAGTTACAAAATTTTGGGCACAAAGCACAATTTTTTCGCCTAAAAGTTCATTTTATATCCGTTTTTTATATTTTCGGGCATGGATTACAAGGATTACGCGGATGTTCTGCATGAATATAAACAGGATTTAGGGCAACAGAGAAACTTCGGACAGCAAATCATCTAGCAGAAAAAAAAGAAAATTAAAATTTTTTATATTTAAAAATAAACGAGATTCAAAAGTTTTCAGTATCTTTGCCGAGAAATAAAATAATTCTAACTAATTTTAAATAATTAACATGACAGATAATACACTTAAACCGTACGTAATAGGCCTTGACCTCGGCGGTACAAATTCTGTTTTCGGCATCGTAGATGCTCGCGGAGAAATCAAAGCAACAACTGCCATCAAGACAGGCGGTTACGAAAAAGTTGAAGACTATGTGAAGGCAGCCGTAGAAGCTCTCCAGCCTATCATTGATACGGTAGGCGGCATTGACAAGATTAAGGCAATGGGTATCGGTGCGCCAAACGCAAACTATTATAATGGAACCATTGAATTCGCTCCAAATCTTCCTTGGGCACACGACGGAGTGGTACCATTGGCCGACTTGTTCAGCAAAGCCCTCGGCGGCTTGCCTGTAGGTATGACCAATGATGCCAACGCTGCTGCGCTCGGCGAGATGACATACGGTGTAGCAAGAGGCATGAAAAACTTCATCGACGTTACGCTCGGTACAGGCGTTGGCTCTGGTATCGTCATCAACGGACAGATGGTTTACGGCTGCGACGGATTCGCAGGCGAATTGGGTCATGTTACCATGGTACGTGGCAAAGAGGGTCGTATCTGCGGATGTGGCCGTACAGGATGTCTCGAAGCTTACTGCTCTGCCACTGGTGTGGCTCGCACAGCACGCGAGTTCCTCGAGAAAAGCGATGAGCCTTCATTACTCCGCGAGATGAACCCTGAGGATATTACATCTTATGATGTGAGCGTTGCTGCAGGCAAGGGCGACAAGCTGGCACTGCGTGTATACGAGTTTACCGGCAAGATGCTCGGTGAGGCTTGTGCTGATTTCGCAGCCTTCTCTTCACCAGAGGCTTTCGTCTTCTTCGGTGGTCTGACCAAGGCAGGCGACCTCATCATGAAACCTATCCAGAAGGCTTATGATGAGCACGTGCTCCGCACCTTCAAGGGTAAGGCTAAATTCCTTGTTTCTACCCTTGATGGCAGTTCTGCTGCCGTACTCGGTGCGAGTGCAGTGGCTTGGGATATGTAAATGATTAATAAAAAAAATACTTTCATTTTCCTTTATGGGAAATGATTTGGTTTTAGGTTAGTATTTCTCGTGAAACCTCGTGAGAGGTATGTAGCGAGGGTTATCAGAAAAGCCTGGCACTCGAGAGAGCGTCAGGCTTTGCTTTTTCTTATCATAAAACAAAAAACCTCAATAACCACCATGCGGTCATGGTGGTCATTAAGGTCATTGGTCATTAAGGTCATTAAGCTTTTTCCAACCAGTTTTTCACCATCTTCTTGCCGTCTGGCGTCAGCACGCTTTCCGGATGAAACTGGATACCATGAATATCATAGTTCTTATGCTTCAGACCCATGATGCAACCATCATCGCTTACCGCCGTAACGTCCAGGCAGTCAGGGAATCCCGAGCGGTCTACCACCCAAGAGTGGTATCTGCCAATCTCTATGCGCTTGTCCAACCCGTCGAAAATAACATCGTTGCCAAACTGGGTGCAAGGGGTTGCCACTCCATGATACACCTCAGAAAGATTGGTAAGCTTGGCTCCAAACGCCTCGCCTATAGCCTGATGACCCAGGCATACGCCCAGCATCGGCTTGCGGCCTGCATACTTGCGGATAACATCCATCAGCAGTCCCGCCTCCGACGGAATGCCCGGACCCGGACTCAGAATGATCTTGTCGAAGCGCTCCAGCTCCGGCAACTGGAACTGGTCGTTGCGGAACACCGTAACGGCAGCTCCCAACTCCTTTACCAGATGGGCAAGATTATAGGTAAAGGAATCGTAATTATCTATGATTACTACTTTCATCTTTTGTCAATGTTAAATGTTAAGTGTTAAATGTTAAATTAGAGCTTCTCTGCAATGTGAATCGCCTTGGTCAGTGCACCGAGCTTGTTGTTACACTCTTCTAGCTCATACTCATCATTGCTCTTTGCCACTACTCCACTACCCGCCTGGAACCAGAGCTCGCCGTTTCGGCTAATGAAGGTACGTATCACGATGGCCTGATTCAGGTCGCCGTTCAGACCGATGAAGCCGATACAGCCTCCGTAGGCACCGCGGTTGTGAGGCTCCAGCTTTGATATAATCTGCATCGCTCTCACCTTAGGCGCACCGCTCAGCGTGCCGGCAGGGAAGGTATCAATAAACTCCTTGATGTGGTCGGCATGCTCATCCAACTCTCCACTCACACGGCTCACGAGATGGATAACATGACTGTAGAACTGCATGTCCTTGTAGAAATCTACTTTCACCCCATGACAATTGCGGCTCAGATCATTGCGCGCCAGGTCTACCAGCATAACGTGCTCGGCATTCTCCTTCGGGTCGTTGCGCAGGAATTCGGCAGCCTTGCGGTCCTGCTCCATATCTCCTGTGCGTCGGGTGGTTCCGGCAATCGGGTCAATGAACGCCTTGTTGCCCACGATGCGGTTATGGGTTTCAGGCGAAGAACCGAAGATGCGGAAACCGCCGAAGTCGAAATAGAAGAGGTAAGGCGAAGGGTTGATGCTGCGCAACGCACGGTAGAGTTTGAAATCATCGCCCTCATATTTCTGTACGAAGCGGCGGCTCACCACAATCTGGAATACATCTCCGCGCAAACAGTGCTGTATGCAACGGCGTATATTCGCCTTGTGCTCCTCATCGGTGAGCGTAGAGGTGGTATCGCCTACCGGGTGGAAATCGTAAGGCTTCACATTTGCCTTGTTCACCGCCTTGAGCAGTTCGTCGAGCTCTGGAAGTGAAGAGTGAGGATCTTCACTTTCCTGGAGCGCAATGAGCTCCATGGTGTTGTTGAAATGGTCGAAGACGATGATGTCCTTATACATGATGTAATAGATATCGGGCGCATCATTCTTCTCCATGGTAGTATCCTTGACAGGGATGTTCTCAAAATATCTCACCGCATTGAAGGTGGTGAATCCGTAGAGTCCGCAGAACTCCTTGCTCTCGCCCTCTACATGGAAGGAAGAGATGAAGTCGTTGATACTCTTTGAGATGGCGAGTTTGCACTCCTCGCCCTGACCGGCGCCGAAGGCAGGAAGCAGCTCTTTCTCTACTCTTCCGTCGGGATAGGTCTTGATGACCTCACCATGACTCACGGCGATGCTTGCCAGCGGATGCACACCGATGAAGGAGCGCGAATTCTCGGAGCCATGATAGTCGGAACTCTCCATCAAAGCCGACTGCGGATAAATATCTCTCAGTCGCATGTAGACTCCCACCGGCGTATAGAGGTCGGCGAGAATCTTGCGGGTAACTGTCTTGTAATTAAACTTCATTTAATTTATAATTTACTGTATATAGTTTACAGCTTACAGTTTATAGCATGAACCACTTTAACAATCGTGCTCAACGGCGCAGTCTCTGTTAACTATAAACTATTAACTATTTAAAAATTTCCGTACTCTCCCGCCATTTCCTTGTGCGCGAGATAGGTTTCTACATCCTTGTCGCCACGGCCTGATACGGTGAGCACCACCACATCATCCTTCTTGAACTTCATCTTCTTCAGGGCTGCCACGGCGTGTGCACTCTCAATAGCCGGAATGATGCCCTCCATGCGGGTGAGCTCGTAACCGGCGTAGATGGCCTCATCGTCCTTAATGGCGAGCACATGGCTCCTGCCCGATGTGGCAAGGTCGGCGTGCATAGGGCCGATGCCCGGATAGTCGAGACCGGCACTGATGGTGAAGGCTTCCTCAATCTGTCCGTCCTCGGTCTGCATCACGAGGGTGCGTGCTCCGTGGATGATGCCTTCTGTGCCGCAGTGCATGGTGGCAGCGGTATAATCGGTATCTATTCCGTGTCCGGCAGCCTCAGCCAGATATATCTTCACGCGGTCATCATCAATGTAGTGGTAGATGGTTCCGGCAGCGTTGCTTCCGCCACCCACGCAGGCGATGAGGTAATCAGGATAGTTGCGGCCTATCTTCTCCTCAAGCTGCCATTTCAGTTCTTCGCTTATTACGCTCTGCATCTTGGCAACAATGTCTGGATAAGGGTGCGGACCCATGGTAGAACCTACGATGTAGAAGGTATCCTGTGGGTGGCAGCACCAGTCGCGTATGGCCTCAGAGCAGGCATCGCTCAGCGTCATGTTGCCGGTGCGCACAGGGTTCACCTTGGCTCCCAGCATCTTCATACGCTCTACGTTGGTATGCTGGCGTTCCACATCGGTGGCACCCATGAAAATCTCACACTTCATGTTCATCAGAGCGCATACCGTAGCTGTAGCCACACCGTGCTGTCCGGCTCCGGTTTCGGCAATGATGCGGGTCTTGCCCATCTTCTTGGCCATGAGAATCTGACCGATGGTGTTGTTAATTTTGTGTGCACCGGTATGGTTCAGGTCCTCGCGCTTCAGATAGAGCTGGCATCCGTACTTCTCGCTCATGCGCTTGGCATAATAAAGAGGTGAAGGACGGCCCACATAATCTTTCAGCAGCGCACGGTATTCCTTCTTGAACTCCTCGCTCTCAATGATTGGCTTGTAAGCCTGCTGCAACTCGGTTACACATTTATATAATATCTCAGGAACATACGCTCCTCCGAATTTTCCAAAAAATCCTTTTTCGTCAACTTGATACATAATACTTAGTTTATAATTTATTATTTATAGTTTATAGAGCAAGCCTGCTATACAGCGAAGCCGCTGTTAACTATCAACTACTTTTCGAGGCACTCAAAAAGCCCATCTAAAGCCTTATCCGGATCACCGGTTTCATTGAGCAGGGTTACAAACTTGCTACCGATGATGGCTCCCGCCGCATTATCCTGCGCACTGGTAAGGGTCTGCTTGTTGCTGATGCCGAAACCAATCATGCGTGGGTTGCGCAGGTTCATGCCGTTGATGTGGTTGAAATAAGCCAGCTTGGCATCGCCGAAACTGCTCTGGGCGCCCGTGATACTTGCCGAACTGACCATGTAGATGAATCCATCGGTATGCTCATCGATGAAACGGATGCGCTCCTCACTGGTTTCAGGGGTAATCATCATGATGACACGGATGTCATACTTGTCGGCAATGGGGTTCACCACCTTCAGATAATCATCAAAAGGAAGGTCTGGGATGATGGTACCGCTCACTCCGCTCTCTACGCAGCTCTTGAAGAAAGCCTCAATGCCGTAGTGCATGATAGGGTTCAGGTATCCCATCAGCACGAGTGGAAGCTGCACTTCATTCTTGATTTCCTTCAACTGAGCGAAGAGTTTCTTCACCGTCATTCCGTTCTTCAGAGCCACGGTTCCGGCACTCTGGATAACAGGACCATCAGCCAACGGATCACTGAAAGGGATTCCTACCTCAATCATATCTATCCCCTTGCGCTCCATCGCCTTAATTACATCTCCGGTACCTTCCAAAGTTGGGCATCCGGCGCAGAAATACAAGCTCAAAAGCTTGCGGTCTTTATTGTTTGCAAATAATGCATTTATCTTATTCATTTTTTTTACTTTTTTATTTTTTACCTTTTTACTTTTTTACCTTTTTACCTTTAAAAGGAATTCCTTGAGTTTCTCTACATCCTTCAGTCCCGGTTCTATCTCAAACCTGGAGTTGAGGTCGATTCCTACGCATCGGGGATGATGGAAAGACAGGATGCGGGAAGCATCTTCCGGACCGATGCCGCCACTCAACAGGAATGGAACATCGCCATCATATTCATCCAGTACCTGCCAGTCAAACTGCTGACCACTTCCGCCCACCGTCTTACATTTGGTGTCGAAAAGGAAGTAGTCAACAGCGCCTACATACTCCTTATATTTCTGAATGTCCCCAGCAGTGGAAACACTAATGGCTTTGATTATCTTCATATTCCCCTTTGCTGCACGCAGCTGCTCACACAGTTCCCTGCTCTCGCTTCCATGCATCTGCACCGCATTCAGAGAGAATGAATGAATCTTATCCAACATATTGGAAATGGAATCATTCACGAAGACTCCCACTCGGCACACATTGCGGTCAGCATCAGAGCGAGCCACCACATGACTGGCATACCGTGGAGACTTAGGATAGAAGATAAATCCCATCATATCAACGCCGAGTTGCGCAACCTGCTTTACATTACCAGGTTCACGCATTCCACAAACCTTTACTAACATTTTCTTTATTGTTTATTCTTCATTAAAGCTTTTGCCCTTACAGGGCGCCTTGCTGATTGCCTTTATACCCAGGGCGATGCCCTGGGCTAGGAGCTTCTGCCCTTTCAGGGCGTTAGGAGCAAACAATCCTATAATTTAGAAATAAATTCTGCAAGCGCTACGCCCGGGTCTGTCTGTTTCATGAACTGTTCGCCCATCAGGAAACCTCTGAAGCCGCCTTCTTCTCTCAACCGGAGAACCGTCTGCGGGTTGGAGATGCCACTCTCGCTCACCCTGCACACATCCTTCGGAAGTTTCTCTGCCAATCTGAAGCTGTTCTCCACATCCGTAAAGAAGGTTCCGAGATTTCGGTTGTTGATGCCGTACATATCCGGTTCCAGTTCAGCATACTCGAAGTCGCGCTCATTATGCATCTCGAGCAGTACCTCCATGCCCAGCTGGTGTGCCATGTTCATGAGTTGCTTACACTCCTCCTTGGTCAGGCAGGCCGCAATGAGCAGCACGGCAGAAGCTCCGCAGTATCTCGCCTGCAGCAGCTGGTATTCCTCTACCACGAAGTTCTTATATAAGATAGGTAGGGTAACGCCCACATGGCGCGCCTCCTGAATATACTCATCATATCCTCCGAAGTAATCAATGTCGGTGAGGATGCTGAGCGCCGAGGCTCCGTTCTGCTGGTAGGCGAACGGGATGATGCTCGGCTTACCTTCCTGTTTGATCCAGCCCTTGGAAGGCGATTTGCGCTTGAATTCAGCGATGATTCCCGTCTCCGAGTTCATCAACGACTCCTTCATGCTTCCGCCCGGCACCTTTCCCCCATCTTCCTGCATTTTCTGCTCGGTGAGGGTTATCATCTGCCGTGGCTGGATAAAGCGCTTGCGCTGCTCAATCTCGATTCTTTTATGAGCCACAATTTCCTCTAAAATATCAGCCATTTTTTTCTTTTTTTTTATTTAAGACAAAGACTTGGGAGACCAGCGATGGAATCGCTGGGAACGGGGGGACAAAGGGGGAAAAAGGGGTTAAGGCTCTTTTTACCTTTTTACCCTTTTACCTTTTTACTTTTAAAAGCCCTTTTTACCTTTAACTGTTGATCTCTACGAACTTCTTGAAGGTAGCGAGCGCCTTACCCGAGTCAATGCTCTCTCTTGCTATCTCCACGCATTCCTCAATGCTCTTCTGACCCTTCTCCATCACCTGGATGCCGAAGGCTGCATTGGCGAGAACGATGTTCTTCTGGGCTGGGAGGGCACGGTTTTCAAGCACTGCATCAAAGATGTCCTTAGCCTCTTCCTCGGTTGCTCCGCCTCGTACCTCTTCCGGTTTGGCTATCTCGAAACCGAGATCCTGAGGCTTGAAGATCTTCTCATAGTTGTTGGTGGTTACCTTGAAGTCGCTGGTGAGTGAAATTTCATCATATCCGTCGATGCTGTTAACAATGCCGAAATCAATGCCTAGTTTCTGGTAAACCTGATTGTAAAGGCGCATCTGGTCGAGATTGGCAACACCCAGCAACTGGCACTTAGGCTGACTAGGATTAACAAGAGGACCTAACAAGTTGAACACGGTAGGAAACTGCAAAACCTTGCGGATAGGACCTACAAACTTCATTGCCTTGGCGAAGAGCTGGGCATGAAGATAAACGATGCCTGCCTCGTTGATGCTGCGGTTCAGCTTATCTATATCATCGGTAAACTGAACACCATGGTTCTTGATGACGTTGCTGGCACCGCTCACCGAAGTAGCCGCATAGTTGCCGTGCTTTGCCACCTTGTAACCCGCACCCGCAATAACGAAGCAGGAAGTAGTAGAAATGTTAAAGGTGTTCTTGCGGTCGCCACCGGTTCCCACCACGTCAATGTAGCGGTCGCAATCCAGGATGGCTGGCACGCCTGTGGCAAGAATTCCGTCACGGAAACCGAGCAGTTCATCTACCGTTACGCCTCTCATCTGCAAACCGGTGAGCAGGGCTGTAATCTGTTCCTCAGGAAATTCACTCTTGGTGATTCCTACAATGATGTCTCGGGTTTCCTCACGGGAAAGTTCCTCGTGGTTCAACATTCTGTTCAAAATGTCCTTCATTTCCATAGTTAATATCTCCTATATTTTTTGTTTTTATTTTTCGTTGTAAAAGAAAAGGAGCCTGTCGTAAGTTACGGCAGGCCCCTAGTATATTATGTTGTTCACATCCACATACGGCGTCTCGACTCACGACTTCTGGAATCTTGAGTTACGCCACCACCATGATGTAGATACGAATGTATTCATATTGCTTTTTCTTTTAATTGTTTGTTACTACCAAAAACGAGACATTTCTTTCTTTTTAACGAAAAGATTCTCCTTCGTTCTTCATTTCTACTGCAAAAGTACAGTTTTTCTTTTAAACTACAAACTTTTTGTCGAGAAATTTTGAGATTTAACACTATTTTATCATCCAGAGCCCCTTTTTCCCCACTTTCGTCTCACGTTTTCTCCACTATACATTATTATATATAGGGAGAAAGAAAAAAAAATTCGCCGGAATGTAATAAATTTCCCAATACGCCGTTATTTATTTAGAGAACAGGTTACGGAAAGAGGAAAACTTATCCTCAAGACATGCCCGTTCTAAAAACAAATAACAAGAAGTATTATTCAAATAAAAAGATTCACGCCTATGAAGCAAGTATTTACACCAAAGAAAATGAGACCTTCGGCTCAGACCATCTACTTCATCAAGCAGATAGCCTACTCCTATCATACTATGGTGCAAAATGGGAAGCTAAAGGTGTGCTATCCTAACTAAAAGAAGAAGAAAGATGAAAACAATGGTATCCCCTTCATTGCTCTCAGCCAACTTCATTGACCTGAAGAGTGATATAGAGATGATTAACAAGAGTGAGGCCGACTGGCTCCACCTCGATGTGATGGATGGTGTCTTCGTGCCCAACATCTCGTTCGGCTTCCCTGTGATAGAAGCCGTGAGCAAGGTGTGCACCAAGCCCCTCGACGTCCACTTTATGATACAGCACCCGGAAAATTACATTGAGCAGACTGCCAAGCTCGGTGCCATGATGATGAACGTGCACTACGAGACCTGCACCCATCTGCACCGCACCATCCAGCAGATTCATGCAGCAGGCATGAAGGCAGGAGTTACCCTCAACCCTTCTACCCCGGTATGTGTGCTGGAAGACATCATCTGCGATGTAGACATGGTACTTTTGATGAGCGTTAACCCAGGCTTCGGCGGACAGAAATTCATCGAGAACACCATCAAGAAGATAGGCCGTCTGCGCCAGCTCATCAAAGAGAGCGGAAGCCAGGCACTCATCGAGGTAGATGGCGGTGTGCAGGCAGAAACTGCTCCAAGACTGGTGAAAGCCGGAGTAGACGTGCTGGTAAGCGGAAGTTATGTATTCAAGAGCACAGACCCTTATGCTACCATCCATGCCTTGAAAGAACTCCACTAATCAAGATTCAGATAGATATTGTGCTCCTTAGCCATCTTGCGGAGGTTAAGGAGCGCATAACGCATTCTTCCCAGACTCGTATTGATGCTCACATTGGTACACTCGGCTATGTCCTTGAAAGACATCTGCTGATAAAAACGCATATAAACCACTTCGCGTTGTGGAGCCGGCAGAAAGTCTACCAGTTTCTTCACATCACGGAGCACCTGTTTGCGTACCATCTCCTGCTCAGCACAGTCTGCCTGAAAATCTTCGCCTTGCAGACAGGAAAGATCATTACCGTTCCCCTGTTCTACCATGCGGAACACACACTGACTGCGATAACCGTCGATGATGACATTATGCGCTATGCGCATTAACCACGAAATAAATTTGCCCGAACTGGAATACTGGCCAGCATGTAAACGACTGATTGCCTTCACGAATGTCTCCTGGAAGATATCATTCGCCAGATCCTCATCGTGAACCACGAAAAGGATGTAAGAGAACAGTTTCACCTCGTTGCGTGAAAGCAACAGGTCAAAGGCTCTGTTGTCGCCCCCGACATAAGCCAGGGCCAACTCTTCGTCTGTCATATTATTGAGTTTTCTCATTTTCTTAATCTTATTTATTAAGTAAATGTCTATCCAATAGGCTACCCAGTATTTATTGCGTTAATAATGTTAAATATCGTTGCAAAGATAACAATTTATTTTGAAAACACCAAACTTTTTTTTGCAAAAACATTTAATTTTAACATTACCAGTACCTGTTTTCCAAATAAAATTCGTAACTTTGCACCGATGTGTTAAACATCAAACCCAAACAAACAAACGAATAAACAGATTCATACAAATAAATAAATACAAATAATCATAAAACTAGAACAAAGACAATGAAGAAATTCTTTAAGACCTTACTCGTTGCTCTGCTTCTCATCCCAGCCTGCGCTTGGGCCGACGGATGGAACGATGCTGAATATCAGCGCATTGAACAGAGCATACAGTTGCCTAATATCAAGCAGGCAACCAAGAAGTATGTAATTTCTGCCTATGGAGCCAAGCAGAACGCTTCGGCTGCACAGAACCAGAAGGCAATCAACAAACTCATCGCCCTCGTCTCTAAGAAAGGTGGCGGTACCATCGTCATACCGAAGGGTACCTGGCGCACAGGAGCCATTGAGATGAAGAGCTTCGTAGAACTGAACCTCGAAGAAGGTGCCGTACTGCAGTTTGCCTTTGAGCCAAAACTCTATCCGCTAGTTCGCACCGCATGGGAAGGATTGGCATGCTGGAACTACTCTCCATGCATCTACGCCTACAAGGTTTCCGACATCGCCATTACCGGTAAAGGTACCATCGACGGAGGCGGCAACAATGATACATGGTGGCAGTGGAACGGCAATCCTTACTTCGGATACAAGGAGGGCGTAACCAAGGAACACCAGAAGATGGGCTCCCGCGCCAGACTGCAGAAAATGGCAGAAAACGGTGTGCCTTTCGATGAGCGCAAGTTCGGTATGGGACAGGGTCTCCGCCCTCAGCTCGTCAACTTCGTACGCTCTGAGCGCATTCTCATCAAGGACGTAAAGATGATCAATTCGCCTTTCTGGGTGATGCACCCTCTGCTCTGCAAGGACATCACGGTAGACGGCGTAACCGTTTGGAACGAAGGACCTAACGGAGACGGATGCGACCCTGAAGCATGCGAGAATGTACTCATTCAGAACTGTATCTTCCACACCGGCGACGACTGCATCGCCATCAAGAGCGGACGAAACAACGACGGTCGTCTTTGGAACAAACCATCTAAGAATATCATCATCCGCAACTGTCGCATGGAAGACGGACACGGTGGCGTAGTCATCGGTTCTGAGATTTCAGGCGGATGCGAGAATGTATACGCCGAGAACTGCGAGATGGACTCTCCTCATCTGGAGCGCATCCTCCGCATCAAGACCAACAACTGCCGCGGCGGACTCATCCAGAACATCCACATGCGCAAGGTTACCGTAGGACAGTGTAAGGAAGCCGTACTCAAAATCAACCTCGACTATGAGCCAAGAGAGGCTTGCTACCGCGGATTTGAACCTACCGTGCGCAACGTGAGCATGGAAGATGTTACCTGCCAGAAGAGCAACTACGGTGTGCTCATCATCGGTGGAAACAAAGTAGAAAACGTATACGACATCCATGTAAAAAACTGTAAGTTCGACGGTGTCATCAAGCAGCCTACCAAGGTTACCGGCAAGACAAGAAACGTGAAGTTCGACAACCTCATCATCAATGGTTCACTGGTTCTCAACAAGGAAGACCGTCCTTACCAGACCTACTCAGAGTGGCTCACCCACAGCGAGATGCAGCGCGTGCCTCAGTCTTACCTGCTCGACTTCAGCAAGAAGCCAAAGTGGAGCTACGTAATGGGCATTGAGATGGAAGGTATGCTCGACACCTACCTCCATTACAAAGGCGGAAAGAGCACCTTCAAGGGAGCTGATGCCGAAGCCAACAACGAGGCAATCATCAACTACCTGAAAGAATATCCTGCCAAGATGATTGACGAGAAGGGAAACATCACAGGCTACAAATATGAGGACTTCAACCTCGACAATGTGCGCACAGCGAAGTTCATCCTCCGCATGCACAACCTCTTCCCTAGCAAGAGCAGCGAACTGGCGCTGAAGACGCTCTTCAAGCAGCTGCAGAACCAGCCTCGCACCAAGGAAGGCGTTTACTGGCACAAGGCTATTTACGCCAACCAGGTATGGCTCGACGGCATCTTCATGGGTCTGCCTTTCTACTGCAACTACGCTGTACAGAACCTCAAGCCAAAGAAGGCGAAGAAGATTCTCGACGATGCGGTAGACCAGATTGTGAAGACCGACCTGCGTACCTACGATGAGAAGACCCAACTCTGGAAACATGCATGGGACGAGACCCACAGCCAGTTCTGGGCAAACAAGGAAGACGGAAAGAGCCAGCATACCTGGGCAAGAGCCCTCGGATGGTACGTCATGGCAATGACCGAATGCCTCGATGCCATTCCAGAAGATTATGCTCGCCGCGGCGAAATCATCACCTTATTAAATAAGGCAATGAAGAGCGTGGTGAAATATCAGGATAAGAAGACGGGGGTATGGTACGATGTAATGGACGTAAAGGATCCTCGCAACTACCTCGAGAGCACCGCTTCAAGCATGTTTGCCTATGTTCTCCTCAAGGGTTACCGCAAGGGATACCTCGGCAAGGAATATCAGGAAGCAGGTATCAAGGCTTATGAGGGAATCCTGAACAACTTCATCCAGGTAAATCCTGACAAGACCATCAGCCTTACCCGCTGCTGTGCTGTCAGCGGACTCGGTCCTGGCCCTGGTCCATACGTCAAGAAGCCAAACTTCAAGCGCGACGGCAGCTTCGACTATTACATGAGCGAGCCAATCCGCGACAATGATGCCAAGGGCGTAGGTCCTTTCATCTGGGCTAGTCTGGAAATGGAAATGCAGGGACTGAATAAGTAAACTGCTAAGATTTGAATACATCATTTTAAAAATGAATAACAAGAAAATATTCACAACAATGGCAGCAGCACTCATGAGTGCTGCTGCTTTGGCACAAGCTCCTGCCTTTCCGGGCGCAGAAGGTCACGGAAGATACGTAACCGGCGGAAGAGGCGGAAAAGTAGTACACGTAACCAATCTCAATGACAGCGGAACTGGTTCTTTCAGAGAGGCTGTCAAAACGGGTAATAGAATCATTGTCTTCGATGTGGCTGGCGTTATCGCCCTGAAGTCTGATCTCAAGATAGGTGACAACATCACCATCCTCGGACAGACTGCCCCATCTCCGGGCATCACCCTCAGATATTACACCGTTCAACCGGGCAACAACAACATCATCCGTTTCCTCCGCATACGCCGCGGAGAGGAAAAGAACATCAATGACGGTGCAGATGCTACCTGGCAGCGCAACAAGACCGGCATCATCTTCGACCACTGTTCCTTCAGCTGGAGTATCGATGAGGTAGCTTCATTCTACGACAACAACAATTTCACCATGCAGTGGTGTACCGTTGCCGAGAGTCTCACCAATCCGGGTCACTCTAAGGGAGCACATGGTTATGGAGGCATCTGGGGCGGTAAGCTCGCCAGCTTCCACCACAACTTCGTAGGTCATCTCATGAACCGCGGTCCACGTTTTAATGGTGCAAGATACGGATGGACAGACTACACCAGCAACAAGGATTACGATACCTACCAGTGGAAGAACACCGTGCAGGCAGAAAACGTAGACTTCCGCAACTGCGTGATGTACAATGCGCAAGGTACCTGCTACGGAGGTCCGGGCGGTGGACAGATCAACATCGTGAACAATTACTACAAGGCTGGACCTAGCCAGGGACTTACAGGAACAACTCTGAATGGTCTCAAGGTAGATGTAAGCACAGGCAAGGAACGTGGCAGCCAGGAACGTATCACCCTGGTTACCTTATCTACCAGTAGTAATTCCGACAAGAATCATCCTGAGTTATACGACATGACCAGCCGTTACTTCATCAACGGAAACACCACCGAAACCACCAAGGGTTCTGTTACCAAGAATCAGGATTGGAAAGGTATAAGCTACGACAAAGGCATTCCAAGCCTGAACGGAGAATATTACAGTCCGGATGCAAAAAACTTTTATGGTGACAATGTTGCCCATGTAACCATCAGCGGCAAGTCTTGTGTCAAGATTAAGATGGACGTTCCTGCTCCAACAGGAGAGGTTACCACCCACTCTGCTGCCGAATCATTCAGTAAAGTACTGGCATACAGCGGTGCCTCTCTCTACCGCGATGAGATTGATGCACGTTACATGGAAGAGGCAAAGACTGGTACAGCCAAGTACAAGGGAAGCATCACCAATTCACCTGGCATCATCGACAAGGTATCAGATGTAAACGGCTACACCGAGGCAAACTTCGGAAAGGGCACTCGCCCTGCTGACTTCGACACCGATAAGGACGGCATTCCAGATGCATGGGAGACTGCCAACGGCTTAGATCCAAACGATGCCTCAGATGCCCTCACCTACTCGCTTGACAGCAAGGAGTACTACACCAACCTTGAGGTTTACGCCAATTCACTGGTTGAGGACATCATGAAGCAGGGCAATACTGATGCAGAGAACAAGGTAGATGAATACTATCCTGCATGGAAGAATCCTACAGGCATCTCGCAGATCATCACCTCCAATCCCAGTGAATTAACCGAAGTAAAGTATTACAGCCTCAACGGCACCCTCCTTTCTGCTCCTCAAAAAGGAATCAACGTCCGCAAGATGTTGTTTAAGAACGGAAAGACCGTAGTGGATAAGGTAATAAAGGAATAAAACTTCTTATAAAACAAAAAGGGCATCCCCATGTTTGGGAATGCCCTTTTGTTTTATCTATTTATACAATCTGTTACTTTACATACTTCTTACCGTTCTTGATAATCAAGCCCTTTGCAGAAGAAGAAACCTCCTGACCAGCCATATTATAGGTCTTACCATTCTTCTTGGCTGCAGCAGCATTTACTGAAGAGATGCCGGTGCCAGTGCCTATCGTATACTTAAAGCCAAAGAAGCCCATTTTAGTACCTGCAGCAAGCACATAGTATGTACCACCAGCAGCAACGTTGAAGGTTACTATACCATTAGACTTTTCGGCAATAATATTTTCATTTTTCTCGTTCAGTGTGAACTCCTGAGAAGCACCATCCTTAGCAGCAGGCAAATTATAAGAAGCAGGAGCTACCTCTGCAAAATTTGCATCCAAGATATGGAAGCCCTTGGTTGCATTCAATTGAACTGCTACTGTTAAAGAACCAGCTTTTGTGGTCTCAAACTTGTAAGCGCAGCCAGTAGGCTCAGCACCAGAAACCAACTTACCGCTGTTCTTACCACAAACATAAGCACCGAAATCACCATCAGCCCAATTACCGATAGCCTTACCATCTGCAAAAGCAGTACCAGCATTCTCCATATAAGTCAAAGTGACATTTTTTACTGACGTAATCTTATCACCAGCATTTACCTTGTCACCTACCTGCACAGCATAAGTTCCCTGAGCATTAACACTAGCAGCCAAAGCTACGGCTGCAATAAGAGTAAAGAATTTCTTCATAATCGTTTTATTTTAAGTTTATATATTATAGTTGTTGAATAACTTTATTTTAGTTTGATTCATTTGCTAGTTTATTTCGGTGGCAAAAATAATAAATCATTTTGAGAATCTCAGAAAAACATGAACCAAAATGAACTAAAACTACGAAAACGATTACGTAACTTTTGCACCGAAACCGAAACAAAAATACCTTAAATAAAAATAATAAGTGTATTTTTGCACCAACAAACTTAAAAATGTAATCATTAGTGTCCCGTTAAAATTGGGACGAGTTTAATATTAATCAAATAGCCCCGGAATGAGGGGACCAAATTGCTCTTTGACATCATTGGAATAAGTCTTATCGAACAGTTCCCTGAGCGGTGTTTTGTCCGTCAATGATATGCTGAGGATTTGCAAGACCTCGTAGGCCGAGCGTTTCAACTTCATATCGTGCTGGACAATCGCCACAAGGCAGTAGGCAGTAATAGCAGCCGCTATCTGTATTCTGACAGCGTTCTCGGTAGTTCCCCAGAACTTTTTGATCTTGAGGTGCTGCTTGAGCCACTTGAAGAACAGCTCTATCTGCCAACGGTTCTTGTAGAGGTCGGCTATCTGCTGGGCTGTCAACGCAGCCGTGTATTTGGCTGCAAAGTTACGAATTCAAGTCCGTTGACTCTAGAAACTGCTCATAAAAGACTTATTTTCAACGATTTCAAAGAACGATTAGTCCACTTTAACGGGACGGTAGTGTAATCTAAAAACAATTAAAAAGTAAAATTATGAAAAGAATGATGAGTCATTTATTCCATGTGGCTCTGATGCTTTTGGCTTTTACCTTTGCGAATCCTGTTATCAGCCATGCGCAACAGACAGCTGTTGCGTCATGGGTGTTCTCAGAGGGATGGGAAAGCTCAAGCAGCGGAACTGTTGTGACCTACACTCCGGATGGCAGCGGATGGCAGGCGATAAGCAATACCGCATGGAAAAGTAAACAACCGGTGTTTCTGCCGAACACATGTTCTGGAGTACGGACCAACTATAAGCTTTCGCTGAAGACAAGTGACGGTAAGTGGGAGGTAAAGCAAAGTAAGGACAGCTATGTCTTGCGTCTGAACACAGCTTCGATAGATAAATTTACACAAAAGGAAAACTATGGTGATGCCTCAACACATGACCAATATTTCGAAGTGAATTTCCCTACTGTAAACCTGAACAACGTGAAACTTAATTTCGCTATAGGCGACGGCTCAAGTAGCTCCACACATTTTGGTGTGGCGTATTCCGTTGATGGAGGGACGACATGGACAACACTTGATGACTATGTCAGCGGCAGTCATTGGAATAAATATAATGATGCTGTTTACTCTCTTGATGCCGACAATAAGGAGAATGTCATAGTGAGACTCTTTATTGTCAGTGCCACGAAGAATAGCAATTACAATCTGAAATATGTAAAGGTGCTTGCTGACGACAATGAAGCACCGGCATTCGTATCAAGCCGTCCAAAGGATAATGAGGATAATGTCGTGACAACAGGAACCATTGCTTTGAACTTTGACGAGAGTGTGCATGTGGCGGATGGGGCAGAGGCAACGCTTACGAATGCAAATACAAACAGTGTTGTCAAGCTTGCTCCAACAGTAAACGGCAATGTAATTCGTTTCAGCTATTCTGCTCTTGACAAAAGTGCGAAGTATAACTTTGAGCTACCGGCAAATACAGTAAGTGACCTTTCTGGAAATGTGCTTGCGAAAGCCTTGACGTTCAGTTTCATCACCGCCGATACCAATCCGATACCTGCTCCTACAATAGAAAGCAAGAATCATTTGTGGTACAACAAGCCAGCAGGCTATTGGGAAGAAGCTCTACCGTTGGGAAACGGTCGTCTTGGTGTTATGCACTCCGGTAGTGTCGCATGCGATACGCTCCAGCTCAACGAAGATACATTCTGGGACCAGGGACCGAACACGAACTATAATGCAAATGCTTTTGGAGTACTCAGAGAAGTACAGCAAGGCATCTTCAATAAAGATTATGCTTCGGTACAGAATCTTGCAGTTACGAACTGGATGTCGCAAGGCTCGCATGGAGCAAGTTATCGTGCAGCAGGTGTTGTCTTGCTTGGCTTCCCGGGACAGCGTTTCGATGATATGGAAAGTGCACAGACTTCGGATGCTGTTGATGCACAAGGCTATGTTCGCTATCTTGATATGAATACAGCAACAAGCAATGTGGAGTATCATGTGAAAGGTGTAGGGTATAAGCGTACAGTATTCACTTCTTTCAAGGATAATGTCACAGTGGTGCGTCTTGAAGCGGACCAGAAAGGTAAACTCGACTTCAATGTGGCTTATGCCGGTTGTAATAAGTCGAATATAGAGAAGCTCACGTCTAACGTCCTCTATGACGAGCATACTGTCAAGGCAACGATGGGACCGGCACGTGACAAGTGTGAGAATGTGGAAAACAAGCTCAACCTTTGTACTTATCTGCGTATTGTGGACACTGACGGCACTATTACAAACGACAATGTCAATATCTATGCTCAGGGAACAGTGGGAGCCGCTACAAATGCTCCGCGTCTTAATGTGACAGGTGCTACATACGCTACAATCATTATTTCGCAAGCCACTAATTTCAAGAAATATGATGATGTAAGCGGTGATGCAAGTGCATCAGCTCTTGCCTATCTGGAAGCTTACGAGAACAGCAAGAAAGATTATGTTACAACGCTTTCGGATCATGAATCTGTCTACAGGGCACAGTTTGACCGTGTGGACCTGACTCTTGCAGGTAATGCTACACAGGAGTCCAAGAACACGGAACAGCGTATAAAGGAGTTCCATAAGACTTCTGATCCTCAGTTGGCAGCCAACTACTTCCAGTTTGGACGTTACCTGCTCATATCTTCTTCACAACCAGGCACACAGCCAGCTAATCTGCAGGGCATCTGGAATCCTGATGCGCGTCAGTATCCGGCTTGGGATTCGAAATACACATCAAATATCAATGTTGAGATGAACTACTGGCCTGCAGAAGTCACAAATCTTGCAGAATGCCATGAGCCGTTTGTCGAGATGGTCAAGGATGTAAGTGTTACAGGTGCGGAAACAGCTAAGAAGATGTATGGCGCACGTGGATGGGCTTTACATCATAATACAGATATTTGGCGTACGACAGGTGCGGTAGACAATGGCACCGTAGGAGTATGGCCTACATGTAACGCATGGTTCTGCTCTCACCTTTGGGAGCGTTATCTCTTCTCTGGCGACAAGACATATCTTGCAGAGGTCTATCCTATAATGAAGGGAGCGGCAGAATTCTTCCAGGATTTTCTTGTGAAGGATCCGAATACAGGGTATATGGTTGTTTGTCCGAGCAACTCACCGGAGAATCATCCTGGTATAGGCTCTTATACCAAGCCTGACGGTAAAACTGCAAACATTGCCCTTTTCGGAGGAGTTGCCATGGATAACGAGATGGTCTATGACTTGTTGAAGAATACAGCTCTTGCAGCTCGTGCTCTTGATAAGGATGCGGATTTCGCAGATGCTCTTGATGCTCTGAAGGCACAGATTACTCCATGGAAGATTGGTCAATACGGACAGGTACAGGAATGGCAGGAAGACTGGGATAAAGAGAATTCGTCTCATCGTCATCTGTCTCATCTCTGGGGCGCTTATCCTGGCAATCAGGTTTCTCCATACGAAAACGCTACACTTTATCAGGCAGTACACAAGAGTCTTGTCGGACGTGGCGATGCTGCCCGCGGATGGTCGATGGGATGGAAGGAAGCCATGTGGGCACGTATGCTTGATGGAGACCATGCCATGAAGATTCTTAAGAACCAGCTTGTCCTGCTCGACCCTAATGTGACAATCGCTTCTTCCGACGGCGGCTCGTATGCAAATATGTTTGATGCCCATCCTCCATTCCAGATTGACGGAAACTTCGGAGCTACTGCAGCTATAGCAGAGATGCTTGTGCAGTCACATGCCGGCTTCTTGCATGTTCTTCCTGCATTGCCTACGGAATGGAAAGCCGGTGGCGAAGTGAAAGGACTGTGTGCCCGTGGCGGATTTGTGGTGACAGATATGAAATGGGTTGACGGCAAGATAGAGAAGCTTGCAGTGAAGTCTACTGTCGGCGGAAACTTACGTCTGCGTACTGCAACACCATTGACAAATGCCGATGGTACAGCTCTTTCTGTAGCAGAAGGCAATAATACCAATTCTTTGATGCAGCCTTACGGCATGCCGGAGCCTATAGTCAAGGATGCAAGTAAGATTCCTGCCACTACGCTTCCGGATACTTATCTCTATGATATTCCAACTAATGCAGGTGAGGAGATAACGCTTGTTGGAGGCCTTGCTACTATTGTTCCGGTATTAGGTCTTTCCAGAGAATCTGAAAAAGATAATGCTATATATAATCTTAACGGTCAGCGTGTTGGAGAAGGTTATCATGGCGTAGTTGTCGTTAAGGGAAAGAAATATGTTAAATCATTAGAGTCCCGTTAAAATTGGGACGAGTTTAATATTAATCAAATAGCCCCGGAATGAGGGGACCAAATTGCTCTTTGACATCATTGGAATAAGTCTTATCGAACAGTTCCCTGAGCGGTGTTTTGTCCGTCAATGGAAACTGCTCATAAAAGACTTATTTCAATGATTTCAAAGAACGATTAGTCCACTTTAACGGGACGGTAGTGAATAAAAATAATAAGTACAACAACCTAAAAAGGCAAACAAATGAAAAAGAATCTACTCAGATTTGGGCTCTCACTCATTGCCCTGTTTGTTATGGTAGTGGCAAATGCGCAAACCTACCAGAACGAAGAAGCTAGCGTTTCATGGCCGTTTAATGACGACAACTACGCTACGCAGTACACTAAATCACCAGAAAATGGTTTCAGTCTGGTTTCCGTAAACACCGGTGACTTGAAGTATTCTCTCAAGACTACAAAAGACAAAGACGGAAACATGATGGCCATGGCTGGTTTCGGTCCTGTTGGTACAACAAAAGCCGTAGAATGGACCGTTAAACCTAGCAAGGGACTTACATTTACCCCAACCTCTATCAGTACCTACGTAAAACGATTCGGTACAGATGCAGAAAATGGAGTAACCGTAACCGCCAAACTCAGCGACGGAACTTCTGTAGACTTGGGTAATTTCACTGCATTAAGAGATAACAAGACAACAGAGACTGACAAGTTTTCGAAAAATGAAAACCTGACCGACCACATCGTCATCCAGCTCACTGCCGACCAGCAAGCCAAACTGACATCAGCTGAAGGCTTCACGCTGAGTTGCACCGTCGGCGTTGGCGCTGCTAAGCAGCAAGGCTTTGCCGATGTACACATCAACGGTCTCTTGAACGGAACCATTCAACAGGTAGAACAGTATACACTGTCAGCTGTTGTATCAACTGTAGGAGCAGGAACCGTCAAGGTATCTCCTGCAGGAACAGTATTTGATGCAGAAACACCAATCACCGTAACTGCAACAAAGAATTTCGGCTACAAGTTTGTCAACTGGACAGATGCCAATAATAAGGTAGTATCTACAGATGAAGAATATACCTTCTCTATCTCTGCCAACACAGCATTGAAGGCAAACTTTGAAAAGATAAACACCTACGCTTTGGATTACAAGGTAGAAGGTGGTGCCAACGATTATATGGTAAGCGCAACTCCTGCCCCAACCGTTGTTAACGGAAAGAATATGTATGAAGAGGGAACAGAAGTAACCCTCACAGCCAGCAGCAACGACATCCTCACCTTTACCAACTGGAATGATGGTGAAACAGGAGCAGAACGCAAAATAAAGATGAATGTCGACCAATCATACACTGCTGCATATTCTGCAAAAGACTTCATCGCAGGCTGGGACTTCTATAAGTCAGCAAGAGAAGGTCGTACAGCAGACTTCGCTGCAGAAGACAACGATGTAGACCAGCTCATCCTGCGCGATGCAGACGGAAATACATACGCATGGCTCGACAAGAGCAACAGTGCTGGCGGCTACGAAGGAAAGAATGCAGCTGTAAACTGGACCTCCAAGAAAACCAAGGCACTGGGCGAAACCTATTGGCAGACCAAGGTCAACGCAACAGCCTTCACCGATATCAAGGTAAAGAGCAGTATGCTCTACAATTATAATGCATACGAAACATATAATGTGGAATACTCTCTCAACGGCACCGACTGGACCAAGGTAGGCGCCATCAAGATGCCAGGAACCAAAGCCTGGACCGATGGCGAGTTCACTCTCCCAGCCGATGCAAACAACAAATCAGAAGTATACATCCGCTGGATTGCCGACAAGACTTCTTCCATCAAGGGAGCAACAGGCGACAACGACGGAATCGCTATCACAAATATCTACATCACAGGTACTGCCCAGCTCGTAAACGACGGCAAGGCCCCTGTACTCGTAAGCACCATACCAACAGAAGGCGCAACCAACGCATCTGCCAACGGCAAGATTGTACTGACTTTTGATGAGAAGGTAAAACTCACCGACAACGCTGCAGCCACTCTCGGAACAGCAAAGATAGAAGGAACTGTATCAGGCAAGACCATCACCTTCGCATACAAAGGCTTGAACTACGCTACGGCTTATACCTTCAAACTCGCTGCAGGTTCGGTAGCCGACCTGACAGACAATGCCACAGACCAGGCAATCGTTCTGAACTTCACTACCAAGACCAAGCCAGCTGTAACCAAAGCACTCTACGACTTCATCGTACCAACCGACGGCGACTTCAAGGCAGCACTTGATGCAGCAGCTAAGCGTACAGATACTAGCAAGCGTTTCCGCATCTTCATCAAGCAGGGCGACTACAAGATTCCTGCTGACGAGAAGAGTAAGGTAACAGGTAGCGACGGCAAGAGTTATGCTAACCCAACCACCTATATGAATACGCCAAACGTATCAATCATTGGTGAAGGCATGGACAACACCTCACTGACCAACACCGTTCCAAACTCAGGCCAATCAGCCAACGTATTGGAAGGTATCGGCAAGGGTGACGTACTCTGCTTGCAGAAGGGAGCAACAAACACCTATTTCCAGGATCTGAAGATGTACAGCAGTATGGGTGATGCCAAAGGTCGCGACATCGTACTCAACGACCAGAGCAACAAGACCATCTGTAAGAACGTAAACCTCTGGGCTTACCAGGACACCTACGTATCAAACAACCAGAACGGTAAATTCTACTTCGAAGACGGAATCCTTCGTGGTCGTACCGACTACCTCTGCGGTAAGGGTGATGTATATTATAATAATGTAGAACTCTGGATCTGTGAAAAGGGAGGCTATCTCGCAGTTCCTTCTCAGCCTAAGAAGTATGGCTACATCTTCAAAGACTGTACTATCAAGGATGCTACTGCGGCAAAAGACCTAAACGGCAACTACACCTTGGGACGTCCATGGGGCAAAGGCACACCTATTGCACTCTACATCGACACCAAGATGGAAGCTATCCCATCAGCAGCAGGATGGAACGAGATGAGTGGCGGTTACCCTAAGCGTTTCGCTGAATACAACTCATACACATCAACAGGTAGCGTAGTAGACCTCAAGGACAGAAAGAAAGTTTACGATGCCTACGATTCAAAGGATGGTGACAATTATGTAAACCGTCGTAATGAAACAGCAGGAGACCCTATCCTCGCAGCAGAGGAAGCTGCAACCTACACCATTGAAACAGTAATGGGTCAGGATGATGACTGGGATCCAACTGCAGCTACCGAGCAGGCATCAGCACCTAGCAACGTTAAGCTGAACGGTACAACCCTCGCTTGGGACAACAACGACTACGCTCTTCTATGGGCAGTATGCAAGAACGGCAAGGTAGTTGACTTCACCATCAAACCAACCTACCTCGTAGATGATGCTTCAGCAACATGGAGTGTTCGTGCAGCCAACGAGATGGGCGGACTGAGCGAAGCAACAGCAGCAGTCCTGGGCACCGGCATCCACAACATCGCCTCAGCTACAGATGCAGCAGTCATCAAGACCGCCATCTATGCAGCCGACGGCACACAGCTCTCAAATCTTCAGAAGGGTATCAACATCGTAGTTAAGACCCTGGCAGATGGCAGCAAGAAGACAAGCAAGGTCATCGTAAAGTAAAGAAACAGAGACATTAAGTAAATAGATTGACAGATAACATTCGGAGTGCAATATCCCCATCCTCGTTCAGAAGGGTGCCGGATATTGCACTTTTTTTGTTCCCTCAACACCCGAAACAGCAGAAATGAAAACAGAGAAAAACGGACCATCGAAATGTAAAAAACAGAGTATTTACGCAAAAATCTGTAAACGTTTACGTATTTTTTTTCTCAAAATATACCTATATTCTCATATTTTTTATATACTTTTGCATCAAGAAAACCAAGACTTAGCTAACGCTATGCATCAAGGTTGCCCCACTGGAGCCTTCGGGAGCCAAGAGGAACAGCCATGATAAAGCAACTGCTCAGGACTGGATTTTTACTTAAAAACATTTCAAAAACATTAGAAAATTAGTAATTTAGAATAAGTTTTATCTAAACCTAAAGTGTATGTCTGGTAATTTTAGAAAAAAGAAAATTGCTTTGGCGGGCGCACTGATGTTCGTAGTAACAAGTGTATCTGCACAAACAGTAAAAGGCGTTGTTACTGACAATACGGGCGAGCCAATCATCGGCGCATCTGTCATGGAGGTAGGTGTAGCTGGCAATGGTGGCGTGACCGACATTGACGGTAACTTCACAGTAAACTTAAAAGGCAAGAGCAAGAAACTGAAGATTTCATACATTGGTATGAAAGCTAAGGAAGTAAGCGTTGCAGGTAAAGAATCAATCGATGTAAAGCTTGAGGATGACAACACCACCCTCAACGATGTCGTAGTAATCGGTTATGGTACGATGAAGAAGAAGGACCTTACCGGTTCTGTGGCTTCCATCGGTTCCAAGGAGCTTGCTGACATCCCTGTCTCAAGCGTGGGCGAGGCCATGACTGGTAAGCTTGCCGGTGTAAACATCACAACTACAGAAGGTTCGCCTGATGCAGACATCAAGATCCGCGTGCGCGGTGGTGGTTCTCTTTCGCAGGACAACTCACCTCTCTACATCGTTGACGGCTTCCCTGTAAGTTCTATCAGCGATATCGCTCCAAGCGAAATCGAGACTATCGACGTGTTGAAGGATGCCTCTTCAACAGCTATCTATGGTGCCCGTGGTGCCAATGGTGTTATCATCGTTACTACCAAGAGTGGTAAGGAGGGTAAGACCCAGGTAAGCTTTGGTGCATCTTTAGGTTTCAAGAAGATGGCCAAGGAGACCAAGGTTATGGATCCTTACAACTACGCTCTCTATCAGTATGAAGTAGGTAACACTGAGTATGGTGACTACGATGATATGGAGATCTGGAAGTCTGTAAAGGGTAACAACTGGCAGGACGACCTCTTCGGCCGCACTGGCTTGCAGCAGATTTACAACGTAGCTGTAAACGGTGGTACCAAGGAGACCAAGTACAACATCAGCTATGCCCGCACTGATGACAAGAGCATCATGAAGGCTTCTGACTATACCAAGGACAACATCAACGCTAAGCTCAACAGCAAGTTGAACAAGTGGTTGACATTGGACTTCAATGCCCGCTTGGCTTATACCAAGATTAACGGTTTGGGTTCAGGTGCTGATACCAACGAGAGCAACGCCTCTAACTCTATCGTAGCCAAGACTGTTACATTCCGCCCAGTAGATCCTTTGTTCATCAGCGGCGATGACGATGATGAAAGCTCAAACAGCACAGAGGCTAGTCCTACACAGCGTATGGACGATACCTACAAGCAGCAGCGCCGTTTCCGTCAGAACTACAATGCCGGCTTGAACTGGAAGCCATTCAAGGGCATCACCTTCCGTTCTGAATTCGGTTATTCATGGAGCTACGAGAAGACAAACCAGGCTTGGGGTACATACGCTTCACGCAACTCTAAGTTCGGTTATTCAGGTCAGCCACAGACACAGATTATCCGCAAGGACAACAAGAACTGGCGTAATGCCAATACCTTGACATACGATACAAAGAACGCCCTCCTGAGAGGTGATAAACTCAATGTACTCGTAGGTCAGGAGTGGTCGTCATCACAGGATGAGAGCTACACATCTACAACCGTAGCCTTCCCTATCACCTTCAGTGTCAAGGAAGCTTTGGCTAACCAGGCTGCCGGTACAGCTCTCCCTAACGTTAACACCATCGGCCGTAAGGACAACCTCTTGTCTTACTTCGGCCGTATCAACTATTCTTACGCTGAGAAATATCTCTTCACAGCTACTCTCCGTGCCGATGCATCTTCTAAGTTTGCTGCAGGCAACCGTTGGGGTTACTTCCCTTCAGCAGCTTTCGCATGGCGTGTAAGCGAGGAGGAGTTCATGAAGAGTACAGCCAGCTGGTTGTCAAACTTGAAGTTCCGTCTCTCTTACGGTACTGCAGGAAACAACCGTATCAAGAGCGGTTTGATTGATGCAACCTATTCATTGTCTGATGCAACAGCAAAGTTGCCATTCTTCGATGGCAATTTCTCTACTATGCTGGAGCACAAGACTTTATCTAATCCAAACTTGAAGTGGGAGACAACCATCACCCGTGACCTCGGTCTCGACTTCGGCTTCTTCAACAGCCGTATCAATGGTACCCTTGACTTCTACTGGAATACAACCAAGGACTTGCTGATGCAGACCAATATCCCATCTATTTCGGGATATGCTTATCAGTATCAGAACTTCGGTCAGACATCCAACAAGGGTTTCGAGTTCACCATCAATGCTGACATCATCAACAAGAAGGACTTCACATTCAGTTTCACTGGCAACATCTCTTACAACCGCAACAAAATTGACAAGCTGAACAGCCAGGCTGAATTCCAAGAGTATAAGTGGGCAGGTTCTCTCTGCAATGACAACCAGAACTTCCGAATCGTAGAAGGTGGCCGACTCGGCGAGGTTTGGGGTTACAAGATGAACGGTTTCTATACTGTTTACAACCCAGAGACAGGTACAGGCGACTTGAAGTGGAATGGTAATGCATGGGAGTTGGCAGATGCCAGCATCGCAAATACCGTAGGTACCATCGGTGGAACATTGGCTCCAGGTTCCATCAAGTTGGAGGCAGACGAGAACGGCAAGGCTATCAAGCAGCGCTTGGGTAACACCATCGCACCTTGGACAGGTGGTTTCGGTTTCAACGCAACCTTCCATGGCTTCGATGCATCTGTATTCTGCAACTACTCATTCGGCAACAAGATTGTGAATGGTACCAAGCTGGCATCTAGCTTCTACCAGGGTTCTCGCAAGGGCTATAACCTGAACAACGACTTCATCAACCGCTATACATGCGTTGATCCAGCCACAGGTGTCAATCTGACAAAGCCTTCTTCAACTGTCATTGCTCAGTATGGTAGTATCGAGAACATCTATAACACCCTGAATGCAATCAATGCTAACGCAAGTATATTCAATCCTTGTATAACAGGTACAATGGCTATCACAGACTATGCTGTAGAGGATGGTTCGTTCCTCCGTTTGCAGACATTGACATTGGGCTACACCTTGCCAAAGAACCTTATCAAGAAGGTATATTTGAGCAATGTACGTTTCTATGCAACAGCCTACAACCTGTTAACCATCACAGGCTATTCAGGCTCTGATCCAGAGACAGATACAAGTTCTAAGAAGAATCCAATGTGCCCAGGTATCGACTATGCAGCTTATCCAAAGAGCCGCTCATTCGTATTTGGTGTGAACGTTTCATTCTAATTCAAGGAGGATATAACAATGAAGAATAAGAATATTTTTAAAGCATTATTGATAAGCGGATTGTTGCTCGGTACAACAACATCATGCAGTGACTTCCTCGACCAGCAGTCACCCTCGGAGCACACTCCTGATGCGGTAGCAACTTCACCATACTATACAAGTCTTGTTTTGAACAAGGCATACGGTGAACTGACAGAAGAGGGTATCTACGGACAGTTGATGGGTATCACCCTCGGTACCAACTCAGATATTGAGCTGATAGATGGTCAGGACGCATCTGCCACTTCACAGACCAACAGTGAGCGTGGTGCCTGCAACTTCAACATGGTAGCTGGTAGCTGGTCTAAGATTCAGACCACCTGGGACAAGCTTTACGAGGGTATCGAATACAGCAACAATGTAATCGAGCTCGTAAACAACTTCGACACACAGAGTGGCAATGAAACCAAGAGCAACATCAAACTGATGCATCGCTACCGTGCTGAGGCTATCACAGTAAGAGCACTCCTCTACTTCAACCTGGTAAGAAACTTCGGTGACGTGCCAATGAAGTTGGAAGGAACTAAGACAGACTTGAGCAACATCTACGTAGGCAAGACCGACCGTGATGAAATCATGGACAGCATGATCGTAGAGTTGGAGCGAGCTATCCCAGACCTTTGCTGGGTAGGCGAGAACTCATATACCACAGAGCGCATCACCAAGGGCTATGCTCATGGCTTGCTCGCACAGATTGCCTTGCAGCGTGCTGGATGGGCTATCCGCGAAAGTCAGAAAGACGGATATGAGACTGCTACAGAGAACAGCGACCCAACCTATCCTACACAGCGTCCAGGTGCAGCTGAGCGTACCAAGTATTATCTGTTGGCACAGACTCATCTCAATGAAATCATCAGCAAGGGTATTCACCAGTTGAACCCAAGCTATGAGAACGAGTGGTATCTCATCAACCAGAACAAACTTGATGACAAGTACTACGAGAACCTCTTTGAGGTAGCACTGGGTGTTAACAGAAGTGGTGAGTTAGGCTACACCATCGGTGTCCGCATCAATGGATCTTCTTCACGCTATGGTAAGAAGGGTAACTCATCAGGTAAGGTTAAGATGACAGCTCCTCTCTTCTGGTCATACGACCACAAGGACCAGCGTCGTGACATCACCTGTGTTCCTTACACCCTGAAAGAGACTGATGGCGTAATGAAAGAGTCATTCGACAAGAACTCACCATTCGGTATCTACTGCGGTAAGTGGGATATCCGTAAGATGAGCGAGGAATGGCGCCAGGCTGCCTTGGGAAGTACAGAAAAGGTATGTACAGGTATCAACTTCATTACCCTGCGCTACTCACAGGTTCTCCTGATGTATGCAGAAGTAATGAATGAGCTTAACGGCAATCCTGACGCGACTACAGGCGGCGTAAACGGATTGAGTGCCCGCGACGCTCTAGGCTTGGTACATGAGCGTGCATTCGCTGATGCCAACAAGGCTGATGCCAAGGCATACGTAGCTGGCATTTCTTCTGACAAGGATGCATTTTTCAATGCCATCGTTGACGAGAATGCCTGGGAGTTTGCAGGTGAGTGTGTACGTAAATATGAGTTGGAGCGCTGGAACCTCCTGAGCAAGAAGATAGACCAGTTTAAGGCAGACTATGAGGCTCAGATTAATGAGTATCCTGCCAAACTCTATTACAAGACCATCAAGACTGCTACAGATGTAAAGATTGATATGAATTCTGTATGCTGGTATGAGGCTCCTGAAAATACTGCCGATTACGAGTATGTAACCTGGTGGGGCGCTGAGGTAACCGATAAAGACCAGAAGAATCTGAAAGGCAAACTGCCATTCATCAGTTCATATCTCAATACAACTGTAAAGAATCGCTACCTCTTCCCTATTGCGACATCAAGTATCGCCGATTCACAGGGCAAGTTGAGTAATTCTTATGGTTATTAATAAGCGATTGCTACAGAAAAGCAATTCATCAACCATTCTAATCAAAGATAAAATTTGAATAATCATGAATTTATCTAAAATAAATAAAAGCGCAATCTCCGGAGCATTCATGCTCCTGGGATTTGCCTCATTGACATCTTGTACCGATGACAATGACTGGAGTGTTGACGCTAGCTACGACCGCTTGTTCCACTCTATCGAACTTTCGGTTACTCCTCTGGACGACCGTGCTGAGGTGAGCTTCAAGAAGATGCCAAACACTGACTATTACATCGTTGAGTACAGTACAGACTCTCTCTACAACGATATTCCTATGGGCGGCACCGAACATAGCGTTGTTGACTCTTCATTTGTAGATACTCCTGACAGCATCTACAATCTGGATGGAAACACAGAGTACTACATCCGTATAAAGGGCCGCAGTTTAGACGGAAAGTCTTCTAACTGGAGATACTTGGATAAGTTTAAGTTCAAAACCAAGGCTGAACAGATTATCACAGGTGTTGATGTAACATCAAGCACTGCTACCGTAAGCTTCATTGCAGGCAAGACCATCGATGCTGTTTACTATTACAAGAGTTCAGAAGATTCTACCAAAGTTGACTTCACTGCCGAGGCCGTAGCAGCAGGTAAGCTGACTATCACTGGCTTGAAGGCTAACTCTTCATACAAGGTGAAGTTGTGGAACAAGGAGAACCTGAGAGGAACTTACTCTTTCAAGACTACAGAAGCTTACCCTGAAGGCTTTGATGTCATGACTCTTGCCGAGGGCGAGGATCTGGGTACCATCTTGAAGGAAGCAACATCAGACAAGGTTGTCATTGTAATGCCTAAGAATGCAACTTACCAGATGACAAGTTCTGATACTGGCGAACAGAAGGGACTCATCATCCCTGCCAACATCAAGAGCATATACTTCTGGGGAGAATCTGGCGCCGTTTCTATATGGAAGGTAAAGGAAATCAAGATTGAGGGCGAGAAAGATCTCATCCGTTTCTACAACCTCAACTTGGAGAATAAGGACAACAGCGCAGACTACATCCTCAACTTGAACACGAACGATAACATCGGTTCTATTCAGTTCGACAAGTGTAATATCAAAAATACCCGTGGTATCATCCGTCTGCAGAAGGGAATAAAACCTACCATCGGTAGCATCAACTTCAACAACTGCTTAATCAATAAGATTGGTTCTTATGGTGTGTTGGCAGCAGGTAAAGATGCTCCAGAGGCACAGTTGGAAACAGTAAACCTCACCAACTCTACCATCGCTAATCTCTCTGCAGGTCCTATGATTGCTGTAGCCAACAGCATGACAAAGGTAAATGTAGATCACTGTACATTGTATGACGCAGTTGTGGGCGGCAAGTATCTCATCGATACCAACAAGAACAACAATATTGTTCCTAACTTTAGCAACACCCTCATCGGTCAGAGTGCAGCGTTGGCAGATGCAACAGCAACAAGTTACAAGAACGCTCCATTCGTTGATGTATATTATACCAAAGAATACACTTGGAAGTCAAAGTTGCATATTGGAGATCCTGTAGATATTTCATCTGCAGATCTTTGGGTATCACCTTCAACAGGTGATTTCACCATCAAAGACAAATACCAGAGTAAGTATGGTAATTTCGGTGACCCACGTTGGATTGTACAGTAATAGTACTTACATCCGACAGATAAATAAATTAATATAATTAAAGGTGCAATGTCCTCATCAAAAATCGGGCATTGCACCTTTTTTTACTTTCTCCTATTCTCTATCTCATTTTTACAGCTAATTTCTTGGAAGTTACGAATAAAAAGCGTATCTTTGCAGCGATAGTACCTAAGGAAGAGTGTACTACGTTTTTAGATTGTTGGATTTATAATTTGAAGCATATGGAGACTTTGGAAAAAATGCCTTTCGAGGCTCAGCATAAGATATTCAAGAGACTGGCAGAAATCGCCGACTCCAAGACTCTGACCAAAGAGGAACAGGAGAAATACGACAACAGCATGATGGTCATGTGGGACAATTATGCGGTATATAAGCATGCTATGGAGAAAGAAGCCAAAAAGGTAAGCAAAGAGATTGCTTTGAACCTATTAACCTACAATACTCCAATAGACGTCATTGCAAAATCAACTGGCTTATCTATTGATGAGATTAAGAAATTGAAACAATAAAATTAACAAAACTTTCGCAAATTTTGCCCCACATGCTCTGGGCTAGAAGCTTTTGGGCCTTCAGCCCGTTCTTGAACCACATGCGAAAGTTCTGAAAGTAAAAAAAACGCAAGCCCGCTAGGCGTAAAAAGTACGCCTGGCGGGCTTGCGTTTATGGTTGTACAACTAAATAGGTTATGGTTGTACGACTGAAAGGGTTATAGTTGTACAACTAAATGGGTTATGGTCGTACAACTATAGGGTGTATGGTTGTACGACTGAAAGGGTTATAGTTGTACAACTAAAGGGTGTATGGTCGTACAACTATAGGGTGTATGGTTGTACGACTATAAGGGTTGTAGTTGTACGATTAAAAGGTGTTGTCACTAGGCTCAGCAGACCTGCTGACTGCAGTCGGCAAAGCTGCTGACTAGGCTCGGCAGAGCTGCTGAGCCTAGTGGCAACCTTCGAGAAGCTGTCTCCTTCAACCTAAGAAACTATCTCTTTAAACTAAAAGAGACGTCTCCTTGAACCCAAAGAGACGTTTCATTCAGCGAACTCAGCCGCTACATTCTATCAAATAAAGTGCCTCATTCGAGCTACGAATACACCTCTTCAAGCCAACGCAGTCGAATCTACAAGCCAACGCAGTCGAATCTACAAGCCAACGCAGTCGAATCTACAAGCCAGCACAGCCATATTTGGGTGCCAGCACAGCGGTATGTAGCGACTCTATGAAACGTAAGAACTCATGCTATGAAGTGCATGGTTTCATCAGCTTACTTCAAAGCCCGAATTTATTGAACCGTTTTTTTTCTTCGATTTTGTTGTCACATCTGCCACTCGTGCTATAACTCTCTGATTATAAATGAATAACGGGTTGCAATAAGCGGTATTTTTATTATCACCTATTGTCACCTATTGCCACGCCCCATGGTAAGCGGCTCCGCTTACCATGGGCTGCTGAAATTACGTCACGACGTAGCATTTGCTGCGTCCCGACGTAATAACCAGTGCGTCGCGACGCAGCAAATGCTACGTCGTGACGTAATTCCGGCTACCTCCTGCCCCATCAAATAAGCCTCACTTGCAAGCCAGAATCAACACCATTAAAGGCTATATTGTAGAAACAACACTTCCGAAAACGTTTACGTTAGATTTTTCGTTTATTTTATTCAACATTTAAAAATTTTAATTACCTTTGTAGCAGAAATCTAAGATTATAACCAAAAATCGAAGATTCCTTATGATCTATTGAGAATCAAACACGACAACAACTAATCGCTAGTAAGTTCAATTAGACCAGAGAAACTTAACAAGATTAATAATAACCTACAAAACAAACATCGTTATGTATCAACAACTGAAACGTGCCAGCATGGCACTGACCTTGAGTTCGGTTTGTTTCCTCGCCTTTGCACAGAAAACAATCCAAGGTACCGTTAAGGATGCTAATGGCGACCCAATGATTGGTGTAACCATTACTGACCAGAATGGTAAGGCAGGTGGCATCACCGACCTTGACGGTAAGTTTACCATTCAGAACGCAGACCCTAATACGGTCTTGACTTTCAGCTACATCGGCTGCAAGCCTAAGAAAGTAAAAGTAGGAAGTCAGAAAACATGGAACATCGTACTTGAAGATGACAATGCAGCTCTTGACGAGGTCGTTGTCGTTGGTTATGGTACTATGCGTAAACGCGACGTAACCGGCTCTATTGCATCTGTCAACTCTGAAAAGATAGCCGCTCGTGGTACTACCAATCTTGCAGAGTCTCTGCAGGGTTCTGTTCCTGGTGTCAACATCACCCAGTCTGGTAGCCGCGCAGGTGCAGGCTTCAATATTCAGGTTCGTGGACAGGCTTCTATCAACAAGCAGGCACAGCCATTGTATGTTATCGATGGTGTAGTTTGCGACAACATGGACTTCCTCAATCCTGATGATATCGACCGCATCGATGTATTGAAAGATGCATCTTCTACCGCCATCTATGGTTCCCGTGCCTCTGCCGGTGTCATCATGATTACCACCAAGGGCAGCAAGGGTGCAGACAAGGCACAGAAGGCAACCATCTCTTATGACGGATATTATGGTATCAAG
The DNA here is from genome assembly GCF_025151535.1 of Segatella copri DSM 18205. NCBI lineage: Bacteria > Pseudomonadati > Bacteroidota > Bacteroidia > Bacteroidales > Prevotellaceae > Segatella > Segatella copri. Next base: position 442,637 of record NZ_CP102288.1, on the reverse strand, counting down.
AAGTTGGCGCGCATGCCTGAGTTTATGGATGCCAACGAGTTTATGGATTATCGTTTTGCCAGATATACCACGCTCGATGGTAAGAGCTACGATGGCTCTAGCCGCAAGGGTGTAGATGCCGAAGGACATCCACACTACATCATCAAGAATACCGACTTGAATTCTGCCTTCCTTGCCCGCAAGGGAGCAACCAGCTACAAAGACTCCAAACTTTATGACCTGATGATGGATCCAAGTTTCGACGGTTACGACTGGAAGAAGATGGTTACCCGCACTGCCGCCCAGCAGAACCACTTTATCAGTGCTGCCGGTGCTACAGATAAGATCAACTACCGTGTAGGTATGGGTTATCAGGGAGAAGAGAACGTATTCAAAGGCAACGACTATGAGCGTTTTAACTTCAAGGGAGCAATGGATGCCAAGCTCTCCAAGATATTCGAGGCAGGTTTCTCTACTAACATGTCAATGAGCCGCACCCAGGATGTATGTACTGATGGTACTTATTCTCCATACGTGAATGCATTCTATTTTAACCCATTCGTTTCTCCAACAGATGCAGATGGCAACCTGATTCCTAACCCGGGAGCAAAGGCAGCCTTTGGTTCAGATGCACAGTTTACATCTACATATAACCCACTCATCGATTTGAATGACGGCAACTATACCAATGAGACTAAGATGTACCGATTGATGGGTAACTTCTACCTGCGTGCCAACATCATCAAGGGATTGAAGTTTACAACCACCTTCTCCCCAAACTACTCTCACAAGCGCCAGGGTATCTTCTATGCAACAGGTCTGAACGAGGGTAACGACGTAGGTTCAACTTACTACCAGAAGAACAAGACCAACTTCGGCTCTGTTGCCAATACAACCCGTGTAGACTGGACGTGGGACAACCAGTTTGACTACAACCGCACATTTGGCGACCACACCGTTGGCGCCATGGCACTGTTCTCACTGTACAAGAGTAACACAGAATATCAGTACGAAGAAGGCAAGGGTATCGCCAGCGACCACACTACATTCCACAATCTGGGAACAGCCAGCGGCGACAAGACGCTCTCAAGTTCTTATACTGAGTCATCACTGGAGTCATTCGCTTTCCGTGCCAACTATTCTTATAAGGGCCGTTACATGGCTACAGCTACACTCCGTACCGATGGCAGTTCACGCTTCGCAGACGGCAACCGATGGGGCTGGTTCCCTTCTGTAGCTGCAGCATGGCGTATCTCAGATGAAGCTTGGATGAAGCAGTTCAACAACTGGTTAGACAATGCTAAACTCCGTCTTTCATACGGTGTTACCGGTAACAACAATGTGGGTGACTATGTAACTATCGCTTCTGCTACAGGTCCATCTTATGTAACCATTGACGGCAAAGAGGTACAGGGTTATTATCCTAACGGATTGATAAATACAGAACTCATCTGGGAGAAGGTTAAAGAGTTTGACCTCGGTCTCGACCTGAGTTTCCTGAAAAACCGCATCAATGTAACAGCCGACTTCTACAACCGTCTTTCTGATGGTCAGATTATGTCACGTTCAGTGCCTATCGAAACTGGTGAGAAGACTTCAACCTTCAATGTAGGTTCTGTCCAGAACAGAGGTATTGAACTCGGTTTGAACTTTAACATCATCAACAAGAAAGACTTCTCCTGGAGTGCGAATGTAAACTTCGCCCGCAACTGGAACAAGATTAAGGAGTTGAGTAATGGTAAAGTTGATGAGGTAGCCAACAATTGGTTTATCGGCGAGCCACTGAATGTACTCCGTGACTATACCCATACCGATGTCATCACCGACAAGGGTGTAACCATGCACACCATGAATGGTGACAAGCACTATACCCTGAAGGAATTCTACGAGAAGTATGGCACTAAGTATAAGTGGTATGAAGGTCAGATGGCAGTAAACGACTGGAACGATGACGGTAAGATTGACGACAACGATAAGCAGATTTATGGCTGCACAGATCCTCGCTGGACAGGTAGTTTCACTACCAATGTTTACTTCAAGGGTTTCGACTTCTCTATCATGTTCTATACAAAGAGCGGATTCTGGTCACGCAGCTACTTCCATGAGAAGTATATGAAGTTTAGCGACCGTGGTAATGCCCACATGCAACTGGATTACTACATACCAAAGGGAGCACCAATCATCGATCATGCAACAGGTGAGATTACAACCGCCACAGAGACCCACTACGGAAAGTATCCTTATCCAAACAACAGCGATACATCCTTTGGTGGTTACTTCGGCGACAAGGGTTCAGCCAAGGGAGAAGGCTTCCAGTATCAGAAGACCTCTTTCACCAAGGTTAAGAACATTACCCTGGGTTACACATTACCTAAGAGCGTAGTAAACAAGGTAGGTATAAGAAATCTCCGTGTTTATGTAAACGTTCTGAACCCATTCTGCTTCACCAACTACAAGGGCTTCGACCCAGAGTGGGCATCACAGAATCTGCAGAATGGCGGTCCATCATCTGTAACCTACCAGTTTGGTGTAAATCTTAAGTTCTAATCTCATTAAATGAAGTAAACAATTATGAAAAAGATATTATATAGCGTAGCATTGGCGGCCTGCTGCATGGGAACCATGACAAGTTGCAGCGACTTCCTGGATGCCAGCAACAAGTCGAATGTAACTGCCAAACAGAGTTTTGCGACAAAAGAGGGATTAAACAACCTCGTCAATAATGCCTATCAGCATCTGCAAAACGTTTATGCAGCTCCTCTGTTCACTAGCTGTTTCTCAGCAGGTACAGACATGTATGCCGATGCCCGTAACAAGATGAACGAGGCATTGAACACTTACGAGACCTTGACTCCAGAAAATACGGATATCAAGAATCTCTATACTTACCTCTATTCAGGTATACGTGCAGCCAACTCTGTGTCATATTATGCACAGACAGCCCAAGTTGATGAAAAGACTAAGGGGCAGCTTGTAGGCGAAGCCCGTGTATTGGCAGCCTACGAGTATTATCTTCTGGTAAACAACTTCGGTGGTGTCCCTATCATGAAGGACTTCCTCACCACAGCAGACACAGGATATCCTAAGTCTTCTGCTGCAGATGTATATGCCTATATCATCAGCGAACTCGAAGATGTTATCAGCAAGAATGTGCTCCAAGCTTCTACAGCTACCAAGGGTGGCGGCAGAATCAGCCAGGAAACAGCCAAGGCTATCCTTGCCAAGACCTACCTTTCTGCTGCATGGGACCTCAACAAGCAGGAATACTTCTCCAAGGCAGCAGCTCTTGCCGATGAAGTAATTGCAGGCAGAAGACTGACTACCCCATTTGCCAAGCTCTGGAAGGCAGACGGATCGGGCGATGACAACGAAGAGTTCCTTTGGGATGTGGAATATGATTTGGCTACAGCCAACAATACAACATCAGGTGGTACAGAATGGAGCGGTTACTACTGCAACTATCTGGGTGGAAACGAGGATAACATCAAGGCTACAACCTCCAGCTATGTACCAACCCTCTATGCCTTGCATTGTTTCAAGAAGGGAGACCAGCGTTACGATGCTACCTTCATGAAGGAATTGCCAGATATAAACAAGGGAAATGCTGCAAATACCGGTTACTGGACCTGGTACAAGAATGGTGAGAGTCTGGTAGGTAAGCCAGTAACGCGATACTATTCTGCATGGTATGAAACAGATGCCGACTTTGAAGCATGGAAGGCTATAGATCCTGCAAACAGAGCAAACACCTATCGCATTCCGATGGATTCACAGAGCAAGGAAGCACAGAATATGGACGGCAGAGATATGGAATATTACGATAACCAGCAACTGGTATATGGTTCCAGTCCATGCAAGAAGTTTGACGACAGCAAGACTGCTAAGACAGAGAAGAACACCTGCTATCGCGACATCCATATCATCACTTTGCCAGAGATGTATCTCGTAGCAGCTGAGGCTTATCTGAAGGCTGGTGATAATCCTAAGGCATTGGCACGACTCAATGAGGTTCACCAGCGCGCTGGTCTTTCTGCACTTACAGGAACTATCTCTATCGATGACATCCTTGATGAGAATGCCTGCGAGAACTTCGGTAATGAGGCTCGTTGGATGGATCTTCGCAGAACCCAGACTCTGGTAGAGCGTTGCACCAAGTATAACCATGAGATGGGAGACAAGGCTGCCCAGTATATCGGCAAGAAGCTTCTTCGCCCTATCCCACAGGCTGCAATTGATGCCAATGACCAACTGACATTAGCCGACCAGAATCCTGGTTACTAATCAAAGTCATTATGTTGAAAAGAAAACCTATCAGGACATACGTTAATCATTAGGTTTAAGACCGTATTCTAGGGAGATAATTCCTGATGGATACGGTCTTTCTTTTGGTTCTATCGGTAAGGTATACGTAATCGTTTTCGTACTTTTTTATTCACAATCTGCATGTGATAAGCAAAAATGTCGTAACTTTGCAGAAAATCTTATAGAAAAGAAAATAATAAAATAGATAAACCTAAGAAAAAATGAAGAAATCAATCATTAAGTCAGTCGTGCTTGCTGCGCTCATGGCTCTGCCAATGTTCACTAAAGCACAAACTTTCGCTGGTATCACAGCCGAGCAGAACGCACAGAACACTCCTGAAGGATGGACTGCCGTAGAACTACCACAGTTGCCTACCATCACTTCGGCAAACACATTTAATATCAAGGATTATGGTGCTTCTACTACGGCAGAAGACAACACCAAGGCTATCCAAAAAGCACTTGATGCTGTGCCTTCTACCGGTGGTATGGTCGTGATTCCTGCCGGTACATGGATGTTTGGTAGTACAGACCAGATGACAAGCAAGACCGAGGTACTCAGCATCAAGTCAAAGACTGTACTCCACCTTTGCGCAGGAGCAACTCTGAAACTCGTTGAATATGGTAAGGCACCTAACAACAAAACGCTCTTTATCGGTTGCAAGAACAAGAACCAGAGCGACATTGTTATAGAGGGCGAAGGTGAAACTTCTATTATCGATGGTCAGGGTACCCGCTGGTGGAAGGCTCGCGACAACAAGGAGGCTTTCAATCCTGGAGCCATGATCCGATTCGAGAAAGGCAGCCGATTCCTGATTCGCAATCTCAAGGTTCAGAATACTCCGGGTGTCAACATCACCTTGAGTAACAGCAATGGTGCCAGCAATGGTACTGTTCATGATGTAACCATCTATAACCCTTCTTCTGAAACCAAGACTGAACAGCCTTCTCATAACACAGACGGTATCTCTATCTGGGGACATCACATGAACATCTATAACTGCAACATCAGTACAGGTGATGATAACGTAGTTTGCGATGACAATGCACAGTATATCCATGTTTGGAACTGCGACTTTGGTACAGGACATGGTGCTTCTATCGGTAGTTTCACCAAAAACATCAAGCATGTATGGTTCGACAACATCACCATGAACGGCACAACTGCCGGTATCCGCATGAAGACGGGTATCAATAGCAATGGTACACTGCGTGGCGGTGGCGAGGAGGACTGGAAGTTCACCAACTTCACCATGACCAAGGTGAAGAACCCATTCTCTATCGACTGCTACTACGACAAGAACTACAACAGCGATCCTGCCGTAGACAAGGCAAATGCCAGAGCTCTTGATAGTACTACCCCAACCTACAATGGCATCCTGCTCCAGAACGTGAAGACAACAGATGTTTGCGATGGTAACGCTATCTTCCTGATTGGCCGCCCTGAGAGCCATATCAAGAACGTGACTCTCGACAACGTGCAGATTTCAGCCAAAAAGGGCATCGACATCCGCTTCGTAGATAATCTCGTGTTCAAGAACAACTCTAAGATTACCGTCAGCAGCGGTTCTATCTGGCTCAAGAAGTTTGATTCTACTTGGACAGACGAGTGTGATGCTACGTCTACAGGTTCAACCGTTACTGATACCAAGGGTCCTTTCACATTAAACTCAAAGACTTTGACAGATAAGACAGCCGGTTCTTTCAACAATGGCTTCGCTATCAGCAATGAGAAGGGAAAGACATACGATACTGGTTCTGGTACCAACTATATCAAGTATAGCGCAAATCAATACACCATCATCATTCCTGACGGCATAAAGATTGTCAAAATGGATATCGAGGGAAAAGACAATTACACAGATGCAGATGCCTATCTCGGCGAGATTAACGGCACAAGCTATGATGCTTCTACCTATGTTTTTCCAAAAGACAAAAGTCTGAAAAAATATACAGTAGAGTTTGATTCACCTGTAGAGCACACGCTTACTTTCACTCCAAAGGTAAAGCAGTGCATCTTGCAGTTCACTCTCTATACAGAGACTTCTACAGGCATTCAGCCAATTGCTGCCATCGCCAAGGTAAACAACAACAACATTTACGACCTCAGCGGTCGCATGGTGAAACTCAATGCCAAGGCAGAAGACCTGCAAGGTCTCAAAAAAGGTATCTATATCTACAACAACAAGAAATACGTAGCTAAATAATTCATTTTAACATCGGTAACAATGAAAATAAAATCGCATTCACTCCTGTGCATTCTCGCCACCATCGCATTGAGTTCTCCGCTCTCTGCACTGAGCGTGAATGCTCAGAAGGCGGTATCCAAGACATGGAATCCGAACCTGAAGAACGGAATGTACCGCAACCCGGTTATTGACGCCGACTACTCAGACCCTGACGTATGCCGTGTGGGCAATGACTACTATATGACCTCCTCTTCCTTCCAGTGTTTCCCAGGCTTGCAGATTCTGCACAGCACCGACCTGGTAAACTGGGAGATTATAGGCGCTGCCCTACTCGATGACTATCCGGTTTTGCCTGAATACCAGGGCACCGAACTGGATTGGCGCAAGAAGGTTCAGCATGGTAATTACGTATGGGCACCCTCCATCCGCTATCATGACGGATGGTTCTATATCTACTGTGGCGATCCTGACCAGGGACTCTTCATGACCAAGACACAAGATCCACGCGGCCCTTGGGAACCTATCACCTGGGTGATGAAGGGAAAAGGTCTTATCGACTGCTGCCCTCTCTGGGATGAAGACGGCAAGGCTTATCTTTCGCATGGATGCGCCGGTTCAAGAGCCGGTATCAAGTCGGTACTCTTCGTAGCCCCGATGTCACCTGACGGCACCAAGGTTATCGGTCCTTCACGCATCGTATATGATGGCCATGAAGACCAGCCAACCATCGAGGGAACCAAATTCTACAAGCGCAACGGATATTATTATATCATGAGTCCTGCGGGCGGAGTAAAGTATGGCTGGCAGGTAGAACTGCGTTCCAAGAATCCATACGGTCCTTACGAGGAGTATGTGGGTATGGCACAGGGAAAGAACAAGAAGGTAAACGGCCCTCACCAGGGTGCATGGGTAGATACCCAGAACGGCGAAGACTGGTTTCTCCACTTCCAGGATAAGCACGCTTATGGTCGTGTGGTTCATCTGCAACCAGCCAAATGGGTGAACGACTGGCTCGTTATCGGTGACGACAAGGATGGTGATGGCTGCGGTGACCCTGTTCAGCAATGGAAGAAGCCAAACCTGCCATCAAGCGGTAACTTCCAGCCTAAGGAATCGGATGATTTCAACAGCGTAGATTTAGGTCTGCAATGGCAGTGGAACGGTCCTTACAGTCAGTACTGGTACTTCTGTGATGCCAAGAACTCCAAGTTGCGTCTCTATGGTGTGCAGCAGGCTGAAGATGTAAAGAACCTGTATGATTTGCCAAACCTTCTGCTCCAGAAACTCCCTACCGAGAACTTTACTGCTACTGCCAAGGTGAAGTTCATACCTAACCGCACCGAGGCTTACAAGGAAAATGATAAGGTATTGGGCGAAAGCGCCGGCATGATTATGCAAGGCATGGACTATGCGGCACTCAAGTTTGTTGATACCAAGGAAGAGGGTGTTGTATTGCAATATGTAACCTGCGAGAAGGCTGAGAAGGGAAAGGCTGAGAAGGTGGTAAAGCAAGTGGCCATCAAGACCAGCAAGCAGCCTCAACCTTACACCGTGAAGTATGCCGTAGATGATATTCCTTCTTCCCGCATCGCCACCCAGGACGTATGGCTCCGCGTGAAGGTTCATAGCGAAGGCATCGCCAACCAGATACAGGCTATCGCTGAATGGAGCTACAGTCTGGATGGTAAGAAATTCACCAAGATAGGCAATCCTTTCACTGTGCGTGAAGGCAAGTGGATTGGTGCCAAGCTCGGTTTCTTCAACACCCGCACAGCCAAGAAGAACGATGCTGCCTTCTTCGACGTAGACTGGATTCATTTCGAAAAATAACGCTTTCCAGCTAACGCGTTATTTCAGAGAAAATTTTGGGAAACAAAAAAATCCCCCTCATTGCAAATCAATGCAGCGAGGGGGATTAATCATTATGAGTAATCTAAAAATTTTAATCTTTCTTTTCTTCTGCAGGCTCTACCTTTGTTGTTTTCTTGGCAGGAGCCTTCTTGGCTGCAGGCTTAGCTGCGGCCTTCTTGGCAGGAGCAGCCTTAGCAGGCTTCTCGCCATGTTGCTTCTCTGCCTCCTTCTCTATCTTTTCAATCTTAGCCTGAAGACGGACAATCTCCTTGTCCTTCATCTCAAGCTCTTCATCCTGATTCTTGATGGTAGTAAGCAGGCTTTCAAGCTGATCGTTATCAACATCAGTTGGATAGAGGTCGTTTACTCTGGTGATGAAGTCGCCAAGAATGTTCATATAGTTAGTGAAAGCATCGAAAGGACTTGAATAGATACCTCTGTCAAGACCCACATTGCTTGGCTTGGTAGTCATGAAGCGGAAGTTGTTACTTGCCTGCAGGTAATCCCAGTCCTGATTTATACGTGGATCGTTGGCGATACGTACACGGTCTGCCACACTGTAAAGCTTGTTGAAAGCCTCACGCTGCATCGGGTTACCCAACCATGAACTTACATCACGCTCCTCGTCTACCCAACTCAAGGTATCAGGCACATTCACCTCGCCTACCGACTTGATTTTCTTGCAGATTTCACTAGGTGTAGAGAAGGTGATGCCACGGTCCTTGGCACACTGAGGCAAAGCCTTCATAAACTCGAGGATGTTGCTTGACAGAGGCTGGGCAATACCAAGAGCAGAAAGCTCCATGAAGATATTGATAACCTGCTCCTCCTCTGGGAAGGCAGCAATCTGGTTCATATAGTTGTCGGCAAAGAGTGGATAACCGTCCCAATCACTGTTGCTGAAGCGCAGAGAGATATCATCGCTCAGGTTCACATCGCGCAACAGGAGCTTTAACTTAGGGTTCAGGGCGCAATGGTAAACATAGTGAGGAGATTTCCAGCCGAGCACGTGCTTGGCACCCTCGGTGAGCATACCAATGAAACCCATGTTGGCAACATCGTTACCGATATCATCGCTGTAGATGAGCGAAGAGTTGCGCAATACGGTAGGTTTCTTTCCGAAATATTCCTCAATCTTAGTACACTGGCGCATCACCTCATCCTTGAAACTTGCCTCATTAACCAGAGAAGCAAGTCCGTGAGAGTAAGGCTCAGCCAGGAACTCTACACAACCCGTATTGTTGAGCTGCTGAAGCTTCTCCAGTACCTGAGGAGCATGAAGTTCCAACTGCTCCATACCCACACCCGAAAGCGAGAAAGCTACCTTGAAATACTTGCCGTTCTTTTCAATCATCTCCTGAAGGGCATTCAAGGCTGGCATATAAGAGCGCTCAGCAATCTCGTTGATGCTACGGTCGTTCTCGTAGTCATCATAGTAATAATGGTCGGTACCGATGTCAAAGAAGCGGTAGCGTTTCAGATGGGTAATCTGATGTATCTCGAAATATAAACAAATTGTTTTCATAAAAATTTGAAATTTGAACGTTTAACTTGTAAGATGAGTAAAGCCTCAAAATTATTCATTCTTCGTTCTTCACTCTTCACTTAACCTACTTCCACCCTAAGGTCTTGAGGTACAGGTCTTTGATGCGGGCACCCACTTTCTCCCAGGTAATCTGGTCTACTTCTTTCTTGCCTTCCTCTGAGAGATAATCGAAAAGACTCTCGTTGTGACAGATGCTGTAGATGGCATCGGCAAGGGCATGGATATCCCAGTAGTCTACCTTGATACAGTTGGACAGGATTTCTCCACATCCACTCTGCTTGGAGATAATGGTTGGTGTGCCGCACTGCATAGCTTCCAAAGGTGAGATACCGAACGGCTCGCTCACAGATGGCATCACGTAGACATCACTGTCTTTCAGACATTCGTAAACCTGTTTGCCGCGCATAAAGCCAGGGAAGTGGAACCGGTCGGCAATGCCTCTTTCGGCAGCGAGATAAATCATCTGATCCATCATATCGCCCGAACCTGCCATACAGAAACGCACATTGCGGGTACGGTGCAATACCATGTTGGCAGCCTCTACGAAATATTCAGGTCCCTTCTGCATGGTAAGACGTCCCAGGAAGGTTACTACCTTCTCCTTGCCCTTATGATTTGGGCGTGGAATATCCTGCCACTCCTGCTTCAATGGGTATACGGCATTGTGCATGGCGAAACACTTGCGTGGATCCTGGTGATACTGGTGAATCACCGTCTGGCGCGTCAGTTCGGATACACACATGATGCAGTCGGCATTATCCATACCGTCTTTCTCAATAGCATAAACGGTAGGGTTCACCTTTCCACGGCTACGGTCGAAATCAGTAGCATGAACGTGGATGCACAGTGGTTTGCCACTCACGCGCTTGGCATGAATTCCGGCAGGGAATGTAAGCCAGTCGTGAGCATGGATAATATCAAATTCTTCTGAACGGGCTACAACTCCGGCAATGATGCTATAGTTATTGATCTCGTCATGAAGATTTGACGGATAACCACCGGCAAATTCCATACAGCCGAGGTCATTTACATGCATATAGTTAAAATCGGCATAGATGTGGTCACGGTAGCGGAAATAATCGTCCGGATTCATGATATTGCCTACGCGCTGCTGCACATAGTCGTGATTTACATCTCGCCAGGCGATAGGCACACTGTTCATTGCCACAATCTTGCAGGCACTGCGGTCCTCATCACCGAAAGGATGAGGCAGACACAATGTGATATCAACATCGCCCTGGGCATGAAGTCCTTGGGAGATACCAAAGTTGGCAGTTGCCAAACCACCAAATACGTGAGGAGGATACTCCCATCCAAACATTAAAACTTTCATATAGCAGTCCTCCTATTATTAATATTGATATTTTTCAAGTAACTCGAGCGCACGCAGAATCTCAGCCACATTCATGGCGAAAGAGATGGCACCACGACCTGCGAAAGGAGGGTTTCCATCGAAGAGTTCGCTGATGGTACCGAGACAGTGGGAAGACATTTCGTTCTCATAACCTACCATCTGGCGTTCGATAAAGCTCAAACGGGTACGCTTATAGAGTTTCAGACTTGCCTCCATATAGAAGCCACCGAGCCAAGGCCATGCCGTACCCTGATGGTAAGCATAGTCGCGCTGGGTCTGCGGACCTACATAAACAGGATTATATCCACCACTCTTTGGCGAGAGTGAACGCAATCCCTTAGGAGTAAGGAGTTCGCGTGTACAGATATCAAGGACCTGCTTCTTCTGGTCTTGCGACAATGGAGAATAGTCGAAAGCCACTGCAAATATCATGTTCGGGCGAACGCTCCAGTCCATCATATTTCCATCAACATAATCGTAGAGATAGCCATATTCATTGAGGAAGGTATCGAGGAATGCCTGCTTGGTCTGATCAGCCTGAGCCAGGAGTTTCTGCTGGCTGTCTTCTTCGCCAACTATTCCAGCGAGAGAAGCACAGAAGCACAAAGCGTTATACCACAAAGCATTAAACTCTACGATATATCCGGTACGTGGAACCACTGGTCTGCCGTTGGCAGTAGAGTTCATCCAGGTAACAGCCTTGTCCTTACCATCGGTATAGAGCAATCCGTTCTCTTCGAGCTTCAGGTTCGGATGCTTGTTATTCTGGATAAAGTTGATAACATCCTTGATAAACTGTCCATACTTCTTGAAGCATTCTTCCTTGCTGGTTTCCTTGGCATACTGCTGCAAAGCCCAGATAGCCCACAATGGCACGTCAGGCTGCTCTATCTCAGCAATATGAACGCTGACCGGCTTGCCTTCCATAAACTCGTAGTATCCCTTCATGGCAGTCTTCATCACCAGTTCGAAGTAGTCATCTTCCTCGATAGAGAGGGTGAGACCCGGAAGAGCGATGAATGTATCGCGGGCTCTGCACTTGAACCAAGGGTAACCTGCCAGGATGTAACGGTCATCGTTCTTTTCACGACGATGGAACTGATGAGCTGCATTGACCAGACAGTGGAAGAAATTGTCACGAGGCGAACGCTCATCCACTTCCTTGTCGAAGAGCTTCTTCAGGCTGACCGCCTTGATTTCTGATGTAGAAGCAGCAAAGACGATGGTTTCGCCTTTCTTGATATCCATTTCAAAATAGCCAGGAACATAGAGGTCTTCGTTAGAAGCATAACCTCTCTCCTGCTCCTTTGGATATTCCACGCCTCGATACCAATCTGGACAGAATTTAAACTCGTTCTTCTTGGAGAACTGCATGTAGAGATCAGGATAACCTGCATACATACAGGTCTTGATGCCATGATCTACCTCAGCATAATCACGAGATGCGGTAGCATTCTCATGAGTAAACTGACGGACACTGCGGAAAGCCAGAAAAGGACGGAAACGAAGGGTTGTAGCCGAATGACCGTCTACCAGCGTATAGCGAATCAGAATGCGATTCTCATAATGCTGGAATACAACTTCCTTTTTCAGGATAACACCACCTACGCGATAAAGGGTAGTTGGCACTTTATCACAATCAAACTCACGAATGTACTTGTGACCCATCGGACTGTAGTTGTTGCCCTGGTACTTGTGCAAGCCGAGGTTAAACTCTGCTCCATGCTGAATCACCGTAACATCCAGCGAACTCAAGAGCACATGATTCTCATCGTCCAGTTCAGGAACCGGCACGACAAGTAATCCGTGATACTTGCGGGTATTACAGTCTACAATCGTAGAGCACGAATATGCACCCGATCGATTTGTCCTCAACAACTCCTTAGGCAACGACTCTTGAAGATTCGTCATAAGGGCCTTTTCGAATTTTAGATAACTCATAGATCTACATTAAGGTTCTAAATTTTTGTTGACTAAATTAATTGCTTTCAAAGGTAACACTTTTTTGTGGTATAACAAAGTTTTTTGTATGCCATTTTTAGAAAAAATTGCCTTTTTATGTTTTAAAACATATTTTTAGACAAAAATGCTTGATTATTTCGAGAAAAAGCATTACTTTTGCACTCAGTTTTCAGTTTAAAAGATTTGTACACATGGCAGCTAGAGAAAAATACGATAAAGAAAATATAGCAATGCTGATTGCTAAGCTATGGGGAGGCATCACTGATGACCAGTTCGATTTACTGAAAGAACATCTGGAAATCAAGAAGTATAAGAAGAACGAAATCATCTACAAGAACGAGGGCACTCCTGAATGTGCACTATGTCTCATAGCGGGAAAAGTGAAGATATACAAAGAAGGTATCGGTGGCAAGAGCCAGATTATCCGTGTTATCAAACCGATTGAATTTTTTGGTTTCAGAGCCTATTTTGCGGATGAGATATACAAGACGGCAGCCATGTCGCTGGAAAACTGCGTCGTTGCCCAGTTCCCGCTGGCTGTTCTCATGAAACTGATCTCCAAGAGTTTCAACATCGGCTTCTTCTTTATCAAATATCTCAGTGTGGAAATAGGTAAATCGGACGACCGTACCGTGAACCTCACCCAGAAACATATCCGTGCCCGACTTGCCGAGGGACTGATATTTCTGAAAGACTCTTACGGGTTAGAAAAAGACGGAAAAACTCTTGACATCCGATTGAGTCGTGAAGATCTGGCAAATCTCTGTAATATGACAACGAGCAATGCCATCCGTACGCTCTCAGCCTTTACGGCAGAAGGACTCATCAATACTGAAGGAAGGAAAATCAAAATCTTACAGGAAGAAGAAATCATAAAAATAGCAGAACTCGGATAAAGTTCTGCTATTTTTTATTTATATGTTTTACATTATACGTTTTTCTTGATACATTTCCCTTATTACGGGCATACTGGTCATACGGGTATCAGGAAGTTGATAACCTCCTGAATTACAGTAATCTGGAATGGGCCTACCGGTGTATTCATCAATCTGCCATCAATACCTATCAGGGCATGCTGGGCATCGAGCACCTCTACCTCTCGGGTACGGTAAGGATGCACACTTTTATGGTTGAGGAACTTACCTTTCACAAAAAGATAGATTCCCTCGAAGAGCTGGGTTGTCTTAGGATGAGATACCACCGACACATCGAGCAGTCCGTTATATGGCACAGCATTCGGAGTCTGTCCATATCCTGTTCCATTGCCTATACACATCGTCATCACTCTACGCTTGATAACATCCGAATTGATTTTCACATGCATCTTATAGTCCAGACGCTGCAATATCATCAGGATGAAGGAACAGAGAAACGACAGGGTACGTGAACCGAAGATATGATGGGTTTTTCGTCTCAGGTTCATAATGGCAGCGATGAATCCGATATTGATACAGTTGAGGAAATAGCGACGGCATTTCTCCCCCTTCTTGTTCACATAGCGGATACAACCGAGGTCAATCTTTCTGATACGACGTTTTTTCAGCGACGCCACCGTCTTCTCGATATCGCTGTCGCTGAATCCCCAGAAGTGGGCAAAGTCGTTCATCAGTCCGTTAGGAATAACACCCAGTGCCACCTCTTCTCTTTCTTTCGGATCTATCTGCATCAGACAGTTTACGGCATCATTGAGCGCAGAATCTCCACCAACGATGACAATGGTCTTATAGCCATTGTTGATAAACATTCTGATGAGCCTTTCTACGCTCTTCTGATTCTCGCTCTGCACAAAGTCGTAATCCACGCCCTGCTGCTTGAGCACCTTCTCTATTTTTTCCCAGCGCTTGTTACTTCGCCAGCCTCCTCTAGGGCAATAAAGCAGCCCCCATTTATTCTCGTTTACCATTGTCTCTTCTTTGTAATTTGAAAGTTGTAGAAATATTACTTCCGCCTAGCCACCGTTGCATCCGATTCCATCGGATGCCAGCCCTAGCCAGATTCCAGGCCGCAGCCTAGCTCCTCATCAGCTCCAAAACCGTCTCCACCTTTTTCTCCAATGGCTGCAATGCATCTACCCAATGGATAGTAAAGCCTCTGCGCTCCATACCTCTGAACCACGTCATCTGCCTTTTGGCAAACTGATGGATTGCTAGTTCCAGACCACGATACATCTCATCGTATGAAGTCTTACCAATCAAATATTCTGTAATAAACTTATATTCCAAACCATAATAGATGAGATTTTCGGCAGGAATACCACGATCTAGCAGTCCCTTGATTTCATCTACCATTCCCTCATTCAATCGCTGTTTCAGTCTCCGTGAAATTTTCTCCCTTCTTGCGTCCCGGTCTATGCTGACACCGATAATCAGCGAATCAACCGCAGGGAGTTTACGTTCGGGCATCGGATGCTCCAGATTATAGCTTTCAATCTCTATCGCCCGGATAGCTCGCTGTGCTGTATCCACGTCTGTGCGATTGTGCATATTAGAACCCGTTTTCGCCTTCAGCTCTTTCAGTATCAGCGTAAGTTCCTCTAAACTCTTATGAGCCAATGACTCACGGAGTTCCGGGTTCTGCGGAACAGGTGAGAGATGATAACCTTTCAGCACCGACTCAATATAGAGTCCTGTACCTCCACATAATATCGGAAATGCCCCTCTCTTCTGAATATCCTGATAGGCATCATAAAAATCCTGCTGATATTCAAAGAGATTATATTTCGTACCAGGCTCACAGATGTCAATGAGGTGATAAGGTATCTGCTTGCCATGGATGGTATAGTCAGCCAGATCCTTACCCGTACCTATATCCATGCCGCGATATACCTGTCGGCTGTCAGCACTAATGATTTCAGCGCCCTTGGCAGGGGTACCCGACAAATGGGCACCCAGGCTATTGATCCTGGCTGCAAGAGCGGCAGCAAGACTCGTCTTACCACTCGCCGTAGGTCCCAATATGGTTATCATCGAATATTTCATGCCGCAAAGTTAAATGAAATTATTGAGAAAACAAAATAAAATGAAAAGAAATTCTCACTTATAAAAACAAAAAGCCGTCCAGCATTGAAAAAATGCTGGACGGCCATATACTTAATCGTTAAGAGACAACGAATTAACCGTTGTGCTTCTTCATGATCTTGATCAACTCAACAACCTTGTGTGAGTAACCAATCTCGTTGTCATACCAAGAAACAACCTTAACGAAGTTGTCTGTCAAGTAAACACCTGCGTTAGCGTCGAAGATAGATGTCAAAGCGCAACCCAAGAAGTCAGAAGAAACAACAGCATCCTCTGTGTAACCGAGTACACCCTTCAACTCACCCTCAGAAGCAGCCTTCATAGCAGCGCAGATAGCCTCCTTAGAAGCAGCCTTCTTCAAGTTAACTGTCAAGTCAACAACAGATACGTCCAAAGTAGGAACACGCATAGAGATACCTGTCAACTTACCGTTCAACTCAGGGATAACCTTACCTACAGCCTTAGCAGCACCTGTAGAAGAAGGGATGATGTTGCCAGCAGCTGCACGGCCACCACGCCAGTCCTTCATAGATGGACCGTCAACAGTCTTCTGTGTAGCAGTTGTAGAGTGAACAGTTGTCATCAAACCTGTCTCGATACCGAAGTTATCGTTCAATACCTTAGCAATAGGAGCCAAGCAGTTTGTTGTACAAGAAGCGTTAGAAACGATCTTCTGACCGTTGTACTTGTCTGTGTTAACACCGCAAACGAACATATCAGCCTGGTTACCGTTAGCGTCAGCCTTAGAAGGAGCAGAAAGTACTACATACTTAGCACCAGCCTTCAAGTGCTTCTCAGCCTTATCGTAAGCGAGGAAGAGACCTGTAGACTCAACTACGTACTCAGCACCAACCTCATCCCACTTCAAGTTCTCAGGATCACGCTCAGCAGTAACACGGATGTGGTTACCGTTAACGATCAACTCGCTCTTCTCAACGTCAGCCTCGATAGTACCGTCGAAATGACCGTGCATTGTATCATACTTCAACATGTAAGCCATGTAATCAACAGGGCACAAATCATTGATAGCTACTACCTGTACTTCCTTTGCGTTCTCAGCCTCAACTGTAGAACGGAATACGAAACGACCGATACGGCCAAATCCGTTAATACCAATCTTAATCATTGTTCTTAATATTTAAATTAAAAGTTTAATAAAAATTACTTTTTTAACTGCTTTCGAGCGTTCATCCGATGCTGAAACATTCAAAATTTTACGCCTTAGAGCATTTTTTCTTCTTTTCGAGCGCAAAGTTACTAATTTTTTTCTAACTTTGCAACCAGAATGAGTATTAAATAAGTTAAAAAAGAATAGTAGAGCTTTAATATTGGCATTATTTTCACTCTTTACATGCCATACTGACAACTCCATATTGCAAAAAGCAAAGGAAAAACTCAGCATTCTATACCTTATTATATATATAAGAAAAGAGAAAAAGAAAAACAATCAAACTATAGTTATAATTAAAAAGATAAAAGTATGAGTAAATTTTTGAATGAATTCAAGGAATTCGCCATGCGTGGCAATGTGCTCGACATGGCTGTCGGTGTTATCATCGGTGGTGCCTTTGGCAAAATCGTAAGCTCTGTTGTTGATGACGTCATCATGCCTCCTATAGGATGGCTGATTGGCGGCGTGAATTTCGCCGACCTCAAATTCACCCTCCCTACCGTCAATGTAGGAGGTGAGGAACTGAAGGCGGCTACCATCAACTATGGTAACTTCCTCCAGACCTGTTTCGACTTCCTCATCGTTGCCTTCTGTATCTTCATGCTCATCAAGGTGGTGAACAAGATTTCCAAGAAGAAGGAAGAGGAAAAACCGGCAGAAGCTCCTAAGGATCCGGAGCCAAGCAATGAAGAAAAACTCCTCATGGAAATACGTGATCTCCTGAAGAACCAGAAATAAGAATAAAAAAAGTCGCCCTCTTTGAAGGCGACTTTTTTATTCTGTTTATTCCCACTCAATTGTCGAAGGTGGTTTTGAAGAGATGTCATAACATACACGGTTTACACCCTTCACCTTATTAATAATCTCATTACTTACCTTAGCCATGAAATCATAAGGAAGATGTGCCCAGTCAGCAGTCATCGCATCAGTACTGGTTACAGCACGCAAGGCAACCGGGTGCTCGTATGTACGCTCATCACCCATCACACCTACTGAACGGACAGTAGAAAGCAATACTGTACCAGCCTGCCAGATCTGATCGTAGAGAGAAACCTCGATCTCGCCATTCTGCATGTCAGCAGGAACACCGGCAGCCAGGACGCGACGAGCTTCCTCACCACTCAACTTCACCTTATACTCACGCAAGCCACGGATATAGATATCGTCAGCATCCTGAAGGATACGTACCTTCTCAGGAGTGATATCGCCCAAGATACGGACAGCCAAACCAGGACCTGGGAATGGGTGACGAGTAATCAGGTGCTCTGGCATACCCATAGAGCGACCTACACGGCGAACCTCATCCTTGAACAGCCACTTCAAAGGCTCACACAACTGAAGGTTCATCTCCTTAGGAAGACCACCTACGTTGTGATGACTCTTGATCACCTTACCGGTGATATTCAAGCTCTCGATACGGTCAGGATAGATGGTACCCTGAGCCAACCACTTGGCACCAGTCTGCTTTTTAGCCTCAGCATTGAAAACCTCCACGAAGTCGCGACCGATAATCTTACGCTTCTTCTCAGGGTCAGTAACACCAGCCAGGTCAGCAAAGAACTTCTCTGATGCATCCACGCCGATTACATTCAAGCCCAAACACTTGTAGTCTTCCATCACGTCACGGAACTCGTTCTTGCGGAGCATACCGTGGTCAACGAAGATACAAGTAAGGTTCTTGCCGATAGCCTTGTTCAGGAGAACGGCAGCCACACTGGAGTCAACACCGCCAGAAAGACCGAGGATAACCTTATCGTCGCCCAACTGTTCCTTCAACTCAGCAACTGTTGTCTCAACAAAAGAGTCAGCACTCCAGTCCTGCTTACTTCCGCAGATATCCACCACGAAGTTCTTCAAGAGCTGTGTACCCTGCAAAGAGTGGAACACCTCTGGGTGGAACTGTACTGCCCATACAGGCTGTTTGGTAGAAGCATAAGCAGCATACTTCACATTAGCAGTAGAAGCGATGCACTTGTAATCATCAGGGATAGCAGTGATGGTATCACCATGGCTCATCCAAACCTGAGAGTTCTCGATGAATCCCTTGAACAAAGGATTCTCCTGATCGAAATGCTCCAAGTTGGCACGACCATACTCACGGCTGTCAGCAGCCTCCACCTTACCGCCCTGGGCGTAAGAGAGGAACTGAGCACCGTAGCAGATGCCGAGTACAGGAATACGGCCAATAAACTGGCTCAGATCTACCTTGAAAGCTTCCGGATCATGAACGGAATAAGGGCTACCGCTCAAGATGACACCAATGACAGATGGGTCATCCTTTGGAAACTTGTTGTAAGGCATGATCTCGCAGAAGGTATCGAGTTCACGGACACGACGGCCGATGAGCTGTGTGGTCTGTGAACCGAAATCCAAAATAATAATCTTCTGTTGCATAATATCTAATTTTAATTTACAGTTTACAATTTATAGTTTATAGTAATCTTGCTATACGGCATAGCCGCTATTAACTATAAACTATTAACTAACGATTTCAGGAATGCTTCCGCCTCTTTCAGCGTCTCCTGCTTTCCCACATCCATCAGCTTGAGGTCGTTCTTTACATATCCCTCTATGCGCACCTTGTCGCAATGTTTCAGATAGAAATCCATGATTGGGAACTTGTCCGGTTCCTCCTCCATCAATGGGAAGAGTAATGGGGCTACCATGTGGATGCCCGAGAAAGCATACATCTTATAATCTTTAGGATTGAGATCTGGATAAGGACTCTTTACCTCGCCCGTCTCAATATTCGTCCAACCTACCAATCGCATGCTGTCATCGAAGAGAAGATAGCGCTTGGTCTTGCGTTCGCTCACCATCAGTCGGGCTGCTATCATGTCCTGACTCTCCATCTGGTAGAACTTCTTCAGATCCACATTACTCAGAATATCCACGTTGTGGATGAGAATAGGCTCTGTCTGGTTGAAGAGCGGCCATGCCTTCCGGATACCTCCACCCGTTTCGAGCAGCTTTTCGCTCTCATCACTGATACGGATGTCCATACCGAAGTTATCATTCTCTCTGAGATAATCGATGATTTGATTGGAGAAATGATGCACGTTCACTACAATGCGAGTGAAACCGGCATCCTTCAACTGAAAGATGACACGTTTGAGCAAAGGTTCTCCACCGACACTTACCAATGCCTTCGGAATACGGTCGGTAAGTGGCTTAAGGCGAGTGCCCAAACCTGCTGCGAATATCATTGCTTGCATCATTGCTGTATAGCTATATTTTAATGTGCGTGCAAATTTACTAACTTTTTGCGAGATAGCCAAATTTGCACGCCATTTATTCTTATTTTGCAGGCAAAACCTCCTCTATCTGTTGTTCACGATGACAGATTTGCACTTCCACACCAAACTTCCGGTGAATATGTTCGGCAAGATGCTGCGCAGAATAGACACTGCGATGCTGACCGCCTGTACATCCGAAACAGAACATCAGAGAGGTGAAACCACGCTGTATGTAGCGGTTTACATGATGGTCGGCAAGTGCATAGACATGATCCAGGAACTTCAATATCTCACCATCATCCTCCAGGAATCGGATAACAGGCTCATCCAGACCCGTCAACTCCTTATAAGGCTCGTATCTGCCAGGGTTATGGGTACTTCTGCAGTCGAAGACATAACCTCCACCATTGCCCGACGGATCCTCTGGAATGCCCTTACGGAAAGAAAAACTATACACTCTTACCACCAGCGGTCCCTTACCATCATATTTAGAATAGGTGGCAGGTCCGTCCTGCGGATGCGCACGATAGATATTGTTGTCGGTAGTCTTATAGCCGTCTGCACGACTCAGCGCCACACTCTCTATCACCTTGAACTGTGGCAATTCGGTCAGTCTTCTCAACATATCCATCATATAAGGATAAGGGAACACCTTGTCACCCATCTTCAGAAGATCTCGCAGATTCTGGATAGCTGGCGGAATACTGTCGATGAAATGCTTCTTGCGTTCGAAATAGCCGCGGAATCCGTAGGCGCCCAAAACCTGCAAGGTACGGAAGAGCACAAAAAGACTCAACCGGTTTACAAAATGGCGCACCGATGGTACCTCGGTATAATGCTTCAATGACTGGTAGTATTCCCAAACCAGTTCTCTGCGCAGTTTGAACGGATACTTAGCAGATGCCTGCCAGAGGAATGAGGCGAGATCATAATAGAACGGTCCTTTCCTACCACCTTGAAAATCAATAAAGTATGGATTTCCCTTATCATCCAGCATGATGTTGCGCGCCTGAAAATCGCGATAAAGGAAACAATCCATCGGTTCTGATGTCAGATCCTTGGCAAAAAGCCGGAAGTTGGCTTCGAGCTTCAGTTCGTGAAAATCCAAATCGGTAGGCTTCAGGAAACAATACTTGAAGTAGTTGAGGTCGAAGAGTACACTGTCCACATCGAATTCTGGCTGCGGATAGCAGTTCTGCCAATCCAATCCTCTTGCACCGCGAATCTGGATATTCGGAAGTTCACAAATGGTTTTCTTAAGGAGTTCCTTCTCTTTCTGATTGTAACGTCCGCCCGCATCTCGTCCGCCCTTGATGGCATCGAAAAGCGAAGTACCACCAAGGTCTGTCTGAAGATAGCAGAGTTCATCATCGCTCACCGCCAGAATCTGGGGAACAGGCAACTGTCTGAGCTGGAAATGCTGAGCCAGATATACAAAGGCATGATCCTCATCACGACTGGTTCCTATCACACCAATTACCGTATCACCATCATGCCCAATGATACGGAAATACTGCCGGTTACTCCCCTGCCCTGCCAATTTTATGACATCAGCCGGTTCTTCACCCGCCCATTTCTTATATAGATCAATCAGCTTTTCCATCATTATTCAGTTTACGTCGTTTCCGATCATCATCAATCTTCTGTGCGAAGTTATCTCCGATAAAGAGAAGCAATAAGATACCCAGCGTAGTAAGGAACGAGTTTGTAGTAGTCATTCCCAACTCTGCCTTTGTAATATAAATGAGTCCTCCGATAACAATCAGAAAGACCACTGCTTTTTTCCAATCAATATTGTTCATGCTATGAATTTTCTATTATGCTGCAAAATTACACAATTAAATTGAGAAAACAAAATAAAAACAAAAAAAAATCGGATGTCTCACGACAACCGATTTCCAAAAACAAACTACTTAAAAACTAATCTACTAAAACAAATCAAAAAAATATCTTTGCCATCCCTTCGGATGATACTTTCTTTTATTTACGATGCAAAGTTACAAAAAAAGATTATTCGAACCAAATAATTTTGCTATTTTTTGCATCTTTATGACTAAAAAAACAAAAAAATAGGGATAATTCGCTGAGAATCACCCCTATTTGATATTTTCGCTTTGCAAACTCGCAGTCTTACGATGTGCTTTGTTTGCTCAAATTATTCATCTAATTACATCATGCCACCCATACCAGGTGCTGCAGCTGGTGCAGCTGGCGCAGGCTCTGGTTTGTCAACCAACACACACTCTGTTGTCAGGAACAAGCCTGCAATAGAAGCAGCATTCTCCAAAGCTACACGCTCTACCTTGGCAGGATCTACGATACCAGCCTGACGCATATCTTCGTAAACGTCCTTGCGAGCATTGTAACCGAAGTCACCCTCGCCCTCGCGTACCTTATTTACTACTACAGAACCCTCGCCACCGGCATTGGCAACAATCTGACGGAGAGGCTCCTCAATAGCACGCTCTACGATACGGATACCTGTTGTCTCGTCAGCGTTATCACCCTTCATATCCTTCAATGCCTCGAGAGCACGGATATAAGTAGTTCCACCACCAGCAACGATACCTTCCTCGATAGCAGCACGGGTAGCGCAGAGTGCATCGTCAACACGATCCTTCTTCTCCTTCATCTCAACCTCAGAGTTGGCACCTACATAAAGGACAGCTACACCACCGGCGAGCTTAGCCAGACGCTCCTGAAGTTTCTCCTTATCATATGAAGA
Organism: Segatella copri DSM 18205; assembly: GCF_025151535.1. NCBI lineage: Bacteria > Pseudomonadati > Bacteroidota > Bacteroidia > Bacteroidales > Prevotellaceae > Segatella > Segatella copri. The sequence continues at coordinate 419,305 of NZ_CP102288.1, read as the reverse complement.
CTTGGTATTCTCAATTTCGTTCTTGATCTGAGCTACGCGATCCTGGATATTAGCCTTCTCGCCATGACCATTAACGATAGTTGTATTGTCCTTGTTGACGGTAACCTTGTCTGCTGAACCCAGCATATCCAAAGTTGCCTGCTCCAACTTCAAGCCCTTCTCCTCAGAGATAACAACACCGCCTGTCAATACTGCGATATCCTCCAACATGGCCTTGCGACGGTCACCGAAGCCTGGAGCCTTCACAGCGCAAATCTTCAAACCGCCACGCAAACGGTTAACTACCAAAGTAGTCAAAGCCTCAGAATCAACATCCTCAGCGATAACCAACAAAGGACGACCACTCTCAGCAGCAGGCTGGAGAATTGGCAAGAACTCCTTCAAGTTAGAAATCTTCTTATCATAAAGAAGGATGTATGGGTTATCCATTACACACTCCATCTTGTCGGCATCAGTCATGAAGTAACCGCTCAAATAACCACGGTCAAACTGCATACCCTCAACAACACCGATGTTGGTATCACGGCTCTTGCTCTCCTCGATAGTGATGACACCATCCTTAGAAACCTTGCGCATAGCGTCAGCCAAGAGCTTACCAATCTCTGCATCGTTGTTGGCAGAAACTGTAGCCACCTGCTCAATCTTATCGTAGTTGTCGTCTACCTGCTCAGCATGTTCCTTAATGAAGGCAACAACAGCAGCAACAGCCTTGTCGATACCACGCTTCAAGTCCATTGGGTTTGCACCTGCAGTAACGTTCTTCAAGCCCTCTGTTACGATAGCCTGAGTCAGGATAGTAGCAGTTGTTGTACCGTCACCGGCATCATCACCAGTCTTGCTGGCAACGCTCTTAACAAGCTGAGCACCAGTATTTTCGAATTTATTCTCCAACTCTACTTCCTTAGCCACGGTAACACCATCCTTAGTAATCTGAGGAGCACCAAACTTCTTTTCGATTACCACGTTGCGGCCCTTAGGACCGAGAGTTACCTTTACTGCATTTGCCAACTGATCAACACCCTTCTTCAAGAGGTCGCGGGCATCCATATTATATTTAATATCTTTAGCCATTTTCTTTTATCTTTTTAATGTTGAATGTTAAATGTTGAATATTGAGTTAAAACAAAGCAATTGAATCCTTCACTCTTCGTTCTTCACTCTTCACTTATTCTTACTCTTCTACTACAGCGAGTACATCGCTCTGACGCATCATGATATATTTAGTACCATCGAATTCGAGTTCTGTGCCAGCGTACTTACCATAGAGTACGGTATCACCTTCTTTGAGAATCATCTCTTCGTCTTTCGTACCCTTACCTGTAGCAACGACCTTACCACGCTGTGGTTTCTCTTTTGCTGTATCAGGGATAATAATTCCACCTACTTTTTCTTCAGCTGGTGCAGGAAGTACCAGCACTCTGTCTGCTAATGGTTTAATGTTCATGATTCTATAATATTTTAATTGTTATACATTTATTTTGCCAACAGGTATTGCTACCCGTCACTCCGCCAGTATACGAAAAACGTGCCAAAGCATCCATACTGACACTTTGACACGTTTAAATACTGACAATATATCACAAAAACTTGTGTTTTATTTCATTTTCCATTGATAATCGAATCTTTCAATATCCTCCTCAACCAGCGGATTACCATTCTGTACTTCGATGAAAGTCAGCTGTGTAATCGCCTTGATGGCATGATAATGCTCCAGAGGAATCACCACGGTATCACCAGCCTTCACATGTTTCTCCTCACCATCAAGTACAAAGATGCCATCACCTTCTACGAATGTCCACACCTCTGAACGATGGTGATGAAGCTGATAACTGATATTCTTACCTGGCTTCAAGGTAATACTCTTGGTGAGCGAATGATTGCCGTCAGCATACTCAGAATCGTCAATCACCCGATAAGTACCCCACCTTCTTTCCTCATACATCGGACGCGGAGTAAGATGTTCTACCGCCTTCTTGATGTCCTCGGAATATTTCTTTGCACAGACGAAGATGCCATCAGGACTCGCTGCAACAACAGCATCCTTCAAGCCATCCACATACAGAGGCAACTGGAGCTCGTTGATGACATGCGTATTCTCGCAATGACTTCCCATCACCGCATTACCGATGCTGGCATGATGCAGCTCATCAGTGAGTGTGTTCCAGGTACCCAGGTCCTTCCATTCACCATTAAACGGTACTACAGCTACCGATTCAGCCTTCTCCGCCACCTCGTAGTCGAAAGAGATTTTTGGAAATTCGCTATATCTTGCACGAGTATCTTCAAAGTTCCCACTCTGCATATACTTACGTACAATCTGCATCATATAGCCCAAACGGAAAGCGAAGACACCACCATTCCAGTAAGCACCCTCCTCCAGGAGTTTCTCTGCTGTAGGCACATCCGGTTTCTCGGTAAATCTCTTCACCATCTGATACTTCTCTCCTTCAGCAAAAGGAACCACATAACCATATTTTGCACTTGGATAAGTAGGTTTGATACCCATCAGCACGAGGTCGGCGACGTTTTTCTCCACACATTCCACCATACGGGCTATGGTATGGAAATATTCCAACTCGGTATAAGGATCACAAGGCATAATAACCACAACCTCATCATCCTCACATTTTTTCTTCAGTTTCAGGTAACTTGCAGCTAAAGCGATAGCAGGGAAAGTATCACGCCTCTCCGGTTCGGTAACCACAGAAACCCGCTCTCCCAGCTGGTTCTGGATGATATCCAGCTGGCTGGCGTTTGTAGCAAGCGTAATATCGTTAGTCAGATTTGCTTCCTGAGCCTGACGTACCACGCGCTGAACCATACTTTCCATCTCCCCATTCTCCTTTTCGAGCAATGGCAAGAACTGTTTGCTTCTAGCATTATTGCTAAGTGGCCAGAGCCTTTTACCCGAGCCACCCGATAATAAAATTAATTGCATATTATTACTATCTAAATCGTTTATTGTTCATACTTAAGATTTCACAAATGAACAGTGAGAGACTGCATCACATCAGGAGTTTACTCCCAGTACCAACAGGTCTCAAAGAAGAATCATCCGTGATAATCCGGCTGCAAAAGTACGTTTTTCTTTTGAGACCACCAAGCAATTTCTAAAAAAACTACCTATTCATATAAAAATACCTAGATATTCATATAAAAATACCTAGATATGCGCAAGAAAGTAAAAAGGAAGAAAAAACATCATTTAAACAGATTAAAAACAAGAAAAGCTGGTTCAAGTTGGTTCAAGTTGGTCTATTTCAATATTTTTTTGCTGATTTATTTCCGATTTTCAACTATTATTATTACCTTTGCGACCAAATATCAGTTTAAGCATACCTCAAATAACTTAAAAAGATATATAAACAACTAGGAGTATAAAAAACATAAGCAAATGACGAACAAGCATTATAAAGGAAATGAAATGATAAGGAGACTGGTGACCGGTGCCGATTTCGTTATTCTCAACATCGTACTGTTGTTCTATACCCAATATGGTCAAGAACTCATACCTGCGTATTTCGACAAAGCAACAAAGATTACCTTTTTTGTTGCCAATGCTGCCTTGTTCCTAGGCGAATACTTCTATTCCACCATCATTCATGTCAGAAAGATCGGGTTCCCGCAGGTTACAAGGCGTACTTTATATCTGGCTGCAGCAACAACATTCTGTTTCTTTACCTTCTCAAGACTACTCGGTCACGGGGGAAAGATGTTCTCCTTTAGCATTATCTTCGGCATAACATTCTATCTGTCTCTCATCATAAGCCGACTCTGCGAGCTCAAATTACTAAAGTATTTCCGCTCTAAGGGCCGCAACTCACGCACCGTCGTCTTTGTAGGTAACGATCCTGCCGTGAGCGAGATGTACAAGACGATGACAGAAGATCCCTCGGCAGGTTATATCGTAAAAGGATATTATGCAGATGAAGACATCACTGATAATCCGGAAGGGTTGAAAAGAATAGGAAACATGAAACAGCTCAAAGAGATTATCTCTTCTACCATGAATGATACCATCAATGGTGAACCTTCCAATATTGACGAGGTTTTCTGCTGCCTGTCGCATAAAGATCCTGAGATCATCAATATCATACCTCAGTTCGGGATAAGAAATAGTGCCTAAAAAAGTTGGTAATCTCCGATATTTTTTGTATCTTTGTAGTTGAAATCCAATTAGTTACAAACATAAAAAGATATCATTATGGAGATTACCAAGGACAAAGTTACAGAATTATTTTGTATTATTGATGAATTTTACAAAGTTTTTGATGCTGAAAATGCAGGAAAATTGCTTTTGAGTGAAGATGGAGTAAAGCGCAGACGACGTAAAGCCTCTTTATCTGATAGTGAAATCATGACGATTTTGCTGTATTTCCATTTCGGCTCGTTCCGAAACTTCAAGCATTATTACCTATTCTTTATTAGAGGAACTTTGAAGTCATATTTTCCAAATGCGGTGTCTTATAACCGTTTTGTAGAACTTGAAAGTCGCGTATTCTTCCCTCTCATGTTCTTCCTGAATCTCCGTGCTTTTGGCAGATGTACAGGTATAACCTTTGTTGATTCAACCATGATACCAATATGCCACAATCTCAGGCGTTATGCCAACAAAGTGTTCAAAGGCATTGCCACAGACGGAAAGGGAACAATGGGATGGTGTCATGGGTTCAAGCTACATCTGGCTTGTAATGATAGAGGTGAGATAATTGCTTTTGTTCTCACTGGTGCAAACGTTAGCGACAAAGATCCAGCGGTATTCGATGTATTGGCTAAACGTCTGTATGGCAAGCTGTTTGCAGATAAAGGCTATATCTCGCAAAAACTCTTCGATTCGCTTTTTGAGGAAGGAATCCAGTTGGTTACAGGACTGAGAGTGAACATGAAGAACAAACTAATGCCGTTCTATGACAAGATGATGCTACGCAAAAGATACATCATTGAAACGATTAATGACCTGTTGAAAAATACGGCTCAGATAGTACATTCACGTCACAGGTCTGTTGCGAATTTCATCATAAATATTATTTCTGCATTAGGGGCATACTGTTTCTTTGACAACAAGCCCAAGGCACTTACTGGATACGTTATCGAAGATACGAAACAGCTGAGTCTTTTCTAACATTGCATATTTTACAGGAGGATTTTGTCTCAGCAACCATCCAAGATATATAGATGGTTGCCAAGCCTCTGTGTCCCTTATATAAAAACATTATAAAGCCTTTAGATAGAGCTCGTTATCCCGAACTGAGGTATATCATACACTTCTGTGATAAGAATGTGATACACTTCTACTACCTGCCACGTGTGTTTGGTGAGTACAAATTGCATCTTGATGCCCAGAATTTCATGGGAAGGACGGTATATTCAAACCGCATAGAACCACTGACAAGCACGTCAAACCGCATTATCAAGCGTAGCTTCGACATCGTGGTGAGCGGGCTTGCATGTTTGTGCGTTCTACCATTCATTCCATTCATAGCTCTCATCATCAAGATTCAGAGTCCTGGTCCAATTTTCTTCAAACAGGCAAGAACGGGTCTGAATGGTGATACCTTCTACTGTCTTAAATTCCGTTCCATGCATGTGAACAAGGATGCAGACAAGGCACAGGCAACAAAGAACGACCCACGTAAATTTGCTTTCGGCAACTTTATGAGAAAGACGAACATAGATGAGTTTCCTCAATTCTTCAATGTTCTTAAGGGAGACATGAGTATTGTGGGTCCGCGCCCTCACATGCTGCATCATACAGAGGTGTATGGAAGCCTGATAGATAAGTATATGGTTCGCCACTTCTCCAAGCCGGGTATCACAGGTTGGGCTCAGGTTACCGGGTTCCGTGGTGAGACTAAGGAGCTCTGGCAGATGGAGGAACGTATCCGCCGTGATATCTGGTATATAGAGAACTGGTCGTTCTGGCTTGATATCAAGATTATCTTCATGACTGCCAAGAGCATTATCTGCCCTGACAAGAATGCTTATTAGGAGTCTATAAAAAGAAAAAGAGGATGTGCCATAAGTTTGGAAAATAGTTGGCGCACAACAGTTGGTCACCACATGCACATCAGCTGTTGTGCATGCGCATATCAGCTGTTATGCAAGCGCACAACAGCTGTTGTGCGACCGGAGATACTAACTGTCTCAACAACATATACTAGCTCTTCCAACAACATATCCTAGCTCTTCCAGCAACATAACCTAGCTCTTCCAACAACATATCCTAGCTCTTTCAACAAAAAGAAGAGGATGTATCATCAACTTATGATACATCCTCTTTTTAGGTATTCTCTTTACTTATTACTTAGATAACTTTTAGACGGAAGCCTGTTGAGCCAACAGGTAAGGTCATTCAACATTTGGTCGTGATATGGGAAACCATGGGCAGCATCACGGAATCCCCATCCATGTCCGGCAGTCGGATAGATGTGCATGGTACACTCGTTGCCCGCCTTGCTCATGGCAGAATAATAGGCTACGCCATTGGTTACAGGAGGAACAACCTTATCATCAAAAGACATCAGTATGATGGCACGAGGGGTAAGATTAGGACGAACAGCCTTGTCGTTAGACCACTCTTCTACCAGTTTCTTATTGGTATTACGCTCTTCACCCAAGAAATTCACACATGATCCCTTATGAGAGATACGCTCATCCATTGAAATCACCGGATAGAAAAGAATCGAGAAATCAGGTCGCACAGCCGCCTCAGCATGAGTACTTACGGAAGAAGCTAAATGTCCACCGGCAGAAAAGCCCATAATACCAACATCTTCCTTATTTATTCTCCATACTGCAGAACTGTCACGAACGGTACGCATCGCCTGATAGGCATCACTCAACGGAATATTGCGGTTTCCGTTAGGCATACGGTATTTCAAGACGAAGAAAGCGATACCCTGTTTGTTGAAATATTCTGCCCACTGATGTCCCTCATGGTCCATTGCAAGATGAGAATACCCACCTCCAGGACAATCTACTACAGCTCTTCCTGAAGGATTCTTAGGAAGATAACAGGTGAGTTCACTCTGTCCGTCGCTACTGTTCTTCAATACGAACTTACGAGCGGTAGATTGAGCTGATGCTGTAATTGCTGTCAGCATCAGAAGAAAAGAAATCATTGTCTTTTTCATTTTTCTTTTTTATTATGTTGTTTATATCTTTATTCTGTTTTGCTAAGATAATGCAAAGATAGGCATTTTTCGTTAACCCTATGTTATTTTTTCTTCTTTTTTTGGTGTTTTTGTTCCAATCGCTTTGATTATTGGTTCTTTTTTGCTATATTTGCAGAAAAATTGCTGTAAACGGCAATCGGAGAAAACATCTCTCTTCTGCCGCTGGCATTTATTTAGGAGTCTCACTTATAAAATATTGACATAGAATAATGAAGGATTTTTTCAAGAACGTGGCAGCCACTATCGTAGGACTGTTTGCCTTCGGGCTGATCATGACCATCCTGGGATTCATCTGTATCATCGGAATGGTGGCATCGAGCAACAGTAAACCGGCACTGAAAGACAATTCGGTGATGGTGATGAAACTACAAGGACAGATTGAAGACCGTACTGAAGACAACTGGCTCGGCGAACTGACAGGCGAGCAGTTTAACAACATAGGCATGAACAGGATTCTCTCTTCTATCCGCAAGGCAAAGAATGAGGATAAAGTGAAGGGCATCTATCTGGAAACAGGTATCTTGGAGACAGATTATGCCACTTTGCAGGAAATCAGAAATGCACTTGCCGATTTCAAGAAGAGCGGCAAATGGATTATCGCATATGGTGATGCTCTCTCACAGGGTGGATATTATCTGGCTTCGGTTGCCAACAAGGTATATGTAAACCCAGAAGGCAATGTGGACTGGCATGGTATTGCATCGCAGCCACAATATATCAAAGATGTAGCAGCCAAGTTTGGCGTTCACTTTACGGTAGTGAAGGTAGGCAAATACAAAAGCTATACTGAAACATACACCGAAGACAAAATGTCGGATGCCAACAGAGAGCAGGTTTCACGCTATATTAGTGGACTCTGGCTACAGATGTTGGGAGATGTGAGCAAAAGCAGAAACATCAGCAAGGATTCACTGAACCGCTATGCTGACGGGCTGATGGTGTTTGATGATACCAAACTACTGAAATCTCGAAAGATGGTAGATGGATTCTGCTATTATGATGAAATCAGAGACGTGGTAAAGAAACAGTTAGGACTGAAGGCAGACGATACCATCAATCAGGTTGACTATAACGATGTAGATATGACTATAGACGACTCGAATCTGATGGGCGAAGAGATTGCCGTATACTACTGTCAGGGGTCCATTGTCAGGATGGAGACTCCTAGCATCTATGATTCTGAGCAACAGATAGTAAGTACAAAGGTCATCAAGGACCTTCAGGAACTTGCAGATAACAGTCAGGTAAAGGCCGTAGTTCTGCGTATCAATTCGGGCGGTGGCGATGCCTATGCTTCGGAACAGATCTGGAGAGCAGTTAAAGAATTAAATAAAAAGAAGCCGGTAGTGGTTTCGATGGGTGGTATGGCAGCATCGGGTGCTTATTATATGAGTATGGGTGCTCAATATATCATGGCACAACCTACAACATTGACCGGCAGCATCGGTATCTTTGGAGCCCTGCCAGATTTCAGTGACCTGATGACAAAGAAGTTAGGCTTCAAGTATGATGAAGTGAAGACCAACCGCAACAGTACCTATGCCTCTGCAGGCATGTCACGCCCATGGAGTGCAGAAGAGATTGCCACCATGCAAAACTATGTGAACCGTGGATATAGCCTCTTCCGCAATCGTGTGGCTGAGGGCAGAAAAATGAGTACCGAACAGGTTGAGAAGATTGCTCAAGGAAGAGTATGGCTGGGTACAGACGCCAAGAAGATCAAGTTAATTGATGGATTCGGCGGCTTGAGCGACGCCATCGACAAGGCTGCAGAATTGGCTCATCTCAGCAGTTATCAGGCGGTAGAATATCCGGCATTGGCTGGATGGATGGAACAGTTGCTGGATATGGCGGGCGGAAACAAGGGAACATATCTCGATGAACAGTTGCGTCTGGCATTGGGTGATCTCTACCAGCCATTCATCATGATACGCAATATGAAGGAGAAAGAGCCTATTCAGGCTGCACTTCCTTACGTACTGAACATACAATAACATTTATAATAAGGTATGCGTACATTAATATATAGACATACCGAATTAAGAGAAAGGAAACAGACATGAGAACAGAAGGCGATCTTATCAAGATCAACGACTGGCTGCTACCACTGAGTTGGATTTATGGCGGCATGGTCAGATTTCGCAATTGGCTCTTCGATATCGGACTGAAAAAGAGTCAGTCATTCTCAATCCCGGTCATTTCTGTGGGTAACATCACGGTGGGCGGATCGGGCAAGACTCCCCATGTGGAGTATCTGATACGCTTGTTGCACGACAAGGTAAAGATAGCTGTGCTATCACGTGGTTACAAAAGAAAGACCAGTGGCTATGTGCTGGCAGATAAAGATACGACAATGTCAGAGATTGGCGATGAACCCTTCCAGATGCACAGCAAGTTTGACGATATCTATGTAGCCGTAGACGCTAAGCGTGTGAGAGGAATCGAAAAGTTACAGAATGAAGAACCGACCAAGGATGTAGATGTAGTATTACTGGATGATGCCTTTCAGCATCGCTATGTGAAGCCAGGTATCAACATTCTGCTGGTAGATTACCACCGTCTGATCATCTATGACAAGATGTTGCCAGCAGGAAGACTGAGAGAACCTCTAAGCGGTAAGAACCGTGCAGACATTGTGATTATCACTAAATGTCCAAAGGACCTGAAGCCAATGGAATTTCGAGTACTCACCAAGGCTATGGACCTTTACCCTTTCCAGAAGCTCTACTTCACCTGCATCAACTATGATACGCCAAAGGGTGTTTTCGAAGACCAGCAGATAGCCAAGGAGGAGTTGAAAAACTACCATGCTCTGCTGGTTACTGGTATCGCATCGCCTAAACAGATGGAACACGACCTGAAGCCAATGGTCAAGAGTATGCAGTCGCTGAGTTTCGGTGATCACCATCGCTTCAAGAATAAAGACATCACACGCATCAACGAGGCGTTTGAACAGATGCCAGAACCCCGTCTGATTATCACGACAGAGAAAGATGCCGTGAGACTAAAAGAGACAGAGGGACTCTATGAAATAGTTAAGAAAAGCATATACGAACTGCCTATCAAGGTTAGTTTCATGCTGGAACAAGAAGATAATTTTAACGACAAAATTATTAGCTATGTACGAAAAAATTCAAGAAACAGCATCCTGGCTAAAAGAAAGGATGACAACAAGTCCGAAGACAGCAATCATACTGGGAACCGGTCTCGGACAATTAGCTTCAGAAATAACTGACAGTTATGAATTTCCATATAGTGAAATACCAAACTTCCCAGTATCTACCGTTCAAGGTCATGCAGGCAAACTGATTTTCGGTAAGTTAGGAGGTAAAGACATCATGGCTATGGAAGGAAGATTCCATTACTATGAAGGATATGACATGAAGGCTGTAACCTTCCCAGAACGTGTGATGTACGAGTTGGGCATTGAAACCCTCTTTGTAAGCAATGCTTCGGGCGGTATGAATCCGGAATTCCAGATTGGAGACCTGATGATTATCGATGATCACATCAACTTCTTCCCAGAACATCCATTGCGCGGAAAGAACTTCCCTACCGGTCCACGTTTCCCGGATATGCACGAAGCATACGACAAGAAACTCCGCGACCTTGCCGACGATATCGCTAAGGAGAAGGGAATTGATGCAAAGCATGGTGTATATGTTGGCGTTCAGGGACCTACCTTCGAGACACCGGCAGAGTATCGCATGTATCGTGTATTGGGTGGTGACGCTGTAGGTATGAGTACTGTACCTGAAGTGATTGTTGCCCGCCATTGTGGAATCAAGGTTTTCGGCATCAGCATCATCACCGATCTTGGCGGTTTCGATGTACCTGTAGAAGTCAGTCATGAGGAGGTGCAGATTGCAGCCAATGCCGCACAGCCTAAGATGACAGAGATTATGCGAGAAATCATCCGCAGATCTTAAGTATAAATTATAAACTATTATTTATTTTGGATATCTCAAAGTTAGGTGAATTCGGTCTTATAAACCATCTCACCAAAGGTTATGAAAAGAAAAACGAGTCTACAGTTTATGGTGTAGGCGACGATTGTGCCGTGATGCATTATCCAGACAAGGAGGTGCTCATGACTACAGATATGCTGATGGAGGGCGTACATTTCGACCTTACCTATATTGACATGGTTCACTTGGGTTACAAGAGTGCAATGGTAAACATCAGTGATATCTTTGCTATGAACGGAACCCCACGTCAGATGGTGGTAAGCATAGCATTGAGTAAACGATTCAAAGTAGAAGACATTGATGAATTCTATAAGGGTCTTCGAATGGCATGCGACAAATGGGGAGTAGATATTGTGGGAGGTGATACTACCTCTTCTCTCACCGGTTTAGCCATCAGTATTACTTGTATCGGAGAAGCAGCAAAAGAAGAAATCGTATACCGCAACGGAGCCAAGGAAACAGACCTGATCTGTGTGTCGGGCGACTTGGGCGGTGCCTATATGGGACTTCAACTGCTGGAACGCGAAAAGGCTGTATACTACGGACAGATAGAAGATATTCGAAAGAAGATGGCTGAGGCTAAAGCAAATGGTGATAACGAGAAACTGGCTCTTCTGAACAGAGACTTAGAGAATATGCGCAACTTCCAGCCAGATTTCGCCGGCAAGGAATATCTCCTGGAAAGACAACTGCAGCCTGAGGCACGCGGAGATGTGATAGCACAACTGCGTGAGGCAGGTATCCGTCCTACCGCCATGATGGATGTGAGCGATGGTCTGAGCAGTGAATTGATGCATATCTGCGAACAGAGTCATTGCGGATGCAGAGTATATGAGAAGAACATACCTATCGACTACCAGACAGCCGTGCAGGCAGAAGAATTCAATATGAACCTTACCACCTGTGCTATGAATGGTGGCGAAGATTATGAACTTCTCTTTACCGTACCTATCGGTGACCACGAGAAGATTGAGACTATGGAGGGTGTAAGGCAGATTGGCTACATCACCAAAGAAAATCTGGGCAAGTTCCTCATTACCAGAGACGGACAGGAATTTGAACTGAAAGCACAAGGTTGGAATCCGCTGAAAGATTAATTTCAAGCAAGGGGATATTTAGTTAATAAACATTAAGCAAGAGAAAATATTTCGTTTTCTCTTGCTCAATTAAAATATTTATTGTACCTTTGCAACCGCAAAAAGCAAGATGGTGCCATAGCTCAGTTGGTAGAGCAAAGGACTGAAAATCCTTGTGTCCCCGGTTCGATTCCTGGTGGTACCACTCCTCCTTTCATAAAAGGCGGTTACTAACTGTGGTTAGGGCCGTCTTTTTTTATATCCACACCTTAAGGTAACAGATATTACAAACAAGACAAAGTATAGAATTTATTAAACAAACTAAACTTAAAAAGCTTATGAAGAAGATTTTAATAGCTTTATTGATCTGTTTCTCATTTGTGACAGCCAATGCCAAAGATTACAGTAAGTATTATCAGAACTTACCAGTTCAGATGCAGCAACCTACATTGCCTAGCATCCCAGCCAATCATGTCAGTATCTTGGAATATGGCGGTAATGGTGACGGACTCACCATGAATACCCAGGCATTTGCCAAAGCCATCAGCAAACTGAACAAGATGGGCGGCGGTCATCTTAATGTGCCTGCAGGTATCTACCTCACCGGTCTCATCTCACTGAAGGACAATATTGACCTGCATCTGGAAAAGAATGCCATCATCGTTCTTTCTGAAGACAAGAATGATCATTTCAAGATAGACAAGACCACAGGAAAGAAAGAAAGCCGTGCTACTCCAGCCATCAATGCCAGCAAGAGAAAAAATATTTCTATCACAGGCGAGGGCACCATTGACGGAAACGGAGAATGGTGGAGACCGGTAAAGCGCAGTAAGGTTAGTGACGTAGAATGGAAAGAATTCCAGACTATGGGCGGAACACTAAATGAGAAGGGTGACATCTGGTATCCTTTCAACCTGAAGCACAAACCTAATGTGGCTGAGAATATGGACGAACAGGAGAAAAACCGAACACACATGATCAGATTCACCAGTTGCGAGAATGTGCTCGTACAGGGAGTTACACTTCTGAATAGTCCTAAATTCCATATCATCCCTACCCGATGCAAGAATGTGATTATCGACGGAATCACCGTAAAATGTCCTTGGAATGCCCAGAACGGTGATGCGATTGATATCTCCAGCTGTAAGGATGTACTCATCGTAAACAATGTGATAGATGCTGGTGATGATGGTATCTGCATGAAGGGTGGCGCAGGCGCAGCAGGTGTGGCAGCAGGTCCTTGTGAAAACATCAATATCCAGGACAACACCGTATACCATGCCCATGGAGGTTTTGTTATCGGCAGCGAGTTCTCTGGCGGCATGAAGAATATTGTTGTTCGCAACAATACTTTCCAGGGAACAGATACCGGTTTACGCTTTAAAAGTGCAGTGAAGAGAGGTGGAACATCAGAGAACATCTATATCGACCATATCTACATGACCGATATCAAGGATGCAGCCATCACCTTTGAGACCACTTATTTTGACAACCATGTAGGTGCCCAGAAGCAGACAACTCCCGTAAAGCAGGAATTCCTGCCAAACTTTCAGGATATCCACATGAGCAACATCTACGTACGAGGTTGCGAAACAGGTATTGAAGCACATGGTGCAGAAGGTATGGTACACGATATCACCATCAAGAACTCCAATATCTTCTACACCAAGGAAGCCAAGAATATCGATGCTGTCTGCAAAATTCTGTTGGAAAACGTACGTTTTGAAAGTTTCGCAAAGTAAATTTTCTACTCAACATTCAAGAAATCTACTTGACAACAGTAAGCGTATGATCGCAAACCGTGAAATGAATATCAAGACCCTCATATGGCATTCCATAGACCTTATGAGGGTCTTTCTGGTAATGCGGACGGGGATCTTGGGCAAGTACCTCTTTCAATATTTCAATCTTTTCTGCATTCAATCCCTGCAGACGCAGATGCCTGTCTACATCTTCAGAAATCTCTACATCAAGTTTCTGCCATTTGCGGTCATCAACAAAACCGCTCCTTGCCCCAGGATGAGAATCAGCATACACCACATACGGCTTGATGTCAAATATCGGTGTCTTGTCCATAAGATCAGCTCCCTTAACATGAATGACAGGACCATGAGGAGTCTCCCATTCGATATGAGAAATTTTTACCGATGAAAGACCTATATTATTGGGACGGAAAGGACTTCGAGTGGCAAAGACACCCACTTTCTCATTGCCTCCCAACACAGGAGGACGAACAACCGGACTGTGCGCTTTGTGCCTATTGGCAGAAAATTCCCAAATCAGCCAAAGATAATCAAAGCCCTCCATGCCACGCAGCGCATCAGGGTTACGAAATTCGGGTTCAAAAACAATCTGTCCTTCCAGTTCAGCTACCAATCCAGCCTGTTTGGGTATGCCAAACTTGCTACTGAAGGGAGAACGAAAATATGCTATTGGTTTTATCTCCATATTTACTAATTATTACACCTTAATTATATATAAGACGAAAAAAGCCATGATTTATTTTGCCATATGCACAAAATAATGTACCTTTGCAGACAGAATAAAAAACAAAAAGAAATGAAAATACAAAGACCATCGTATGAAATCTGGTTACAGAAACCAGGTGAACTCGGTATCTACCAGCAGATAGAACGAGCAGGAAGAGTATGCTATAAAAGTGAGAATAATACCACTGTGAATTCTGCCAAACCTTTCGTGGATCGGATGGTGCAGAGTGAACACTTTGCCATGCTGGAACATGGAACCGTGTATCTGGTATGCAAACATGGAGAGTTGCCGCTTTATACCCACAACAAGTTCTCACGTCTGAAAACTTTAGACGGCAAAGACTATATTACAACCAATCTCCGAGTATTGGCAGAAAACAAGGCGATGGACAACCTGAAGTACCTCAGCAACTATGAAGAAGGTAAGCACGAACTCCGTATTACCGTTCATTTTACTACTCAGATTTCCATAACCCGAGAATATAACCGTCATCGTGCCAACTCTATGGCAGAGCAGAGTACCCGATACTGCAACTATTCGAAGAATAAGTTTGATAACGAGATTACCATCAACCTGCCTACATGGGTAGAAGCAGAAGGCTTCGATGGTTCACAAGATCCCAGCGACTACCGAATAGAAGATATGTGTGCTGACATTGCAGAAGGAAGAACTGCAGAATGGAGTAAACTCACAACTTGGATATTCGCCAATCAGGCTGCCGAATATGCCTACATGAAACTGATAGAGGCAGGTTGCAAACCACAGGAAGCACGAGCCATCCTACCATTGGACTGCAACACAGAACTGGTTCATACCGCTTTCGTGAGTGACTGGAAACATTTCTTCGACCTTCGCGCATTAGGTACTACCGGTGCACCACATCCTGATGCCAAGATTTTAGCCTTGCCACTGATGGAAGAGTTTAAGCAGAAAGGTTACCTCTAAGGTTTAAAAAATATTAAATCGCCCTTTCAAAATACAGATTTTCTATTCTTTTGACATAACGAATAGATATATTTTGTATTTTTGCAGTGTGTTTTTCATAGTATTAGATTTAAGGTTATCAAGGTTGGGGCTACGGCGGTAGCCCTTTTTTATTGTCTTTTTCAGCCTTACCTCTCTATTTTTTGCCGATTTTGCCACTTATTAGCCCCCAAAACGCATTTTTTTGAAGAAAAATGAAAAAAAGTTGGCAAAAAATTTGGTGGAACCAGAAATTAGTAGTACCTTTGCAACCGCTTAAGAAAACCAAGCTATAGTCATCCAGACTAAAACAATGGAGAGATGGTAGAGTGGTCGATTACAACGGTCTTGAAAACCGTCGTACCGAGAGGTACCGGGGGTTCGAATCCCTCTCTCTCCGCAAAAGCCTTCTGAAAGAAATTTCAGAAGGCTTTTTTTATTTCCGTATTTGTATATTTCCTTCATATTCATTCACTATCCATGACAAGAAGACTTCAAATGCAAAATTATGCTATATTATTTGGTCATATCAAAGAAAACATGTAACTTTGCTAAAAAGTAAGCTATATGCAAGAAAAGACAAGACAATGATAGATCGCTGTTACATAGAAATCACCAATACATGTAATCTCAACTGCCACTTCTGTCCAAAACATACAAGGAAGAAAAGACAGTTGAGTGCTGAGGAATTCGACCTGCTCACCGACAAGATACGCGGGAAGGTCTGTTTCCTATATTTCCACATTATGGGCGAACCCCTACTACACCCTCTTCTACCCGAGTTTATCAATATGGCAAGAGAGAAAGGTTTCAAAACCGTACTTACATCCAACGGCACTCTGCTACCCAAAGCTATGGATCTCCTTGACACACTTCCCCACAAAATACAGCTTTCGCTCCACTCACACGAGAGTAATGCCAAGGGAGAGCTTGCCAGTTACATGAACGAGGTGATGACTTTTTCAACCCAAGCAGCAGAGAAAGGAACCTGCATAGTTCTCAGACTTTGGAACCAAGGAGGAAAAGACCTGGAAAATGAGGAAGTAATGGGGCACATCGAAAAATTTGTTCCCAAACCCTGGAAAGAACGACCTGACGGTTACAGACTTGCCAATAATCTCTATCTGGAGTTTGACAGAAAATTCGAATGGCCCAACTTTGATAACCATATCGAAGAAAAGGAAATGATAAAAGGAAATCAGAAATCAGGTATCAGAGAAGAAAAAAGAGAAGTTTTCTGTAAAGCCCTACTCAAACAGATAGGCGTATTGGCAGACGGAACATTGGTACCCTGCTGTTTGGACCACAACGGAGATGTAGCACTTGGGAACCTGCTTGAACAATCGCTGGAAGAAATTCTGGCTTCACCCCGTGCCCAAGCCATGATAGAAGGTTTCAAGCACCATCAAGCCACAGAACATCTCTGTGAGACCTGTGAATCAGCCCTGGTAAGAAACAGTTTTAGAGGAAAAGCAAGAAGTTAATAGGAATTATGAAATATTATACAGCAATGACAATAGCTGGCTCAGACAGTTGCGGAGGAGCCGGCGTACAAGCTGACATCAAGACAATGTCAGCACTAGGCGTATATGCCGCATCGGCCATTACAGCTATTACCGTACAGAACACCCTGGGAGTTTATGCCATCCAAGACATCAACCCCGAAATTGTAAAGGGCCAGATAGAAGCAGTGATGGACGACATCCACCCTGATGCCATCAAAGTAGGTATGGTTAACGACCGTACCACTATCCAGGCTATTGCTGAAGCCCTGAAAAGATACCAAGGGAAATACCAGCACCTCATCATTGACCCTGTGATGGTTTCCACCAGTGGTTGCAGACTCATGCAGGAGGACGCTCTCAGCATTTTCATACAAGAGTTATTACCACTAGCTACCCTGCTAACACCTAACATCCCGGAAGCAGAGATACTGGCAGGAATGAAGATACAGAATAAGGAAGACATCCAGAACGCAGCTTTAGCCATCAGTAAGTTAGGCTGTAAATATGTACTCATCAAAGGCGGCCATTTCCAGGGAGCAGAAAAGATTGATTACCTCTTCGAAGACGGAAAACCTATTACCAGTTATCGAGGCCTTAGCGTAAACACACGCAATACCCACGGTACAGGTTGTACCCTATCCTCAGCCATCACTTCTTATCTGGCAAGAGAAATGGACATGAATACAGCTATCGCCATGGCAAAGACCTATCTTTCAGGCGCAATTCTGGCAGGAAAAGATGTACAGATAGGAAAAGGTCATGGTCCGGTGAATCATTTCTATGAACCCAAGGCACTGTTTATCAAATAACAGCCAACGCCTTTATATAAACAAATAAAATCACAACGAATATGAAATGGATAGTAATCACTCTGCCCGATTTTATAGAGAATGAATCAAACTATATCAACCAACTCTTTAAAGCTGGTATAGACCTGCTACATCTGCGCAAACCAGAATCAAATATAGAGGAGTGTAAGCGACTGATACAGGAAATCGACAAGAAATGGCATAAAAAGATCGTAGTACACGATCACTTCGAACTTTGCCAGGAATTTCATCTTCATGGTATTCATCTTAACAGAAGAAACCACGAGATTCCAGAAGGCTTTCAAGGAAGCATCTCACAATCCTGCCATAGTTTTAAGGAAGTAGAACAAGCTCTCCAGACTATATCATCCAAGAACAAAGACGAAAAGAGCGCGATTCTCAAACCTGCCTGCCATTATGTTTTCCTCAGTCCAATCTTTGACAGCATTTCAAAGAAGGGCTACAAGCATTCCTTCTCTAACAAAGACTTAGAGGAAGCAGGCATCAATGGAATCATCAATGAGCGAGTAGTTGCATTGGGAGGTGTCACCCCTGAATATATTCCACAATTGAGAGCATGGAACTTTGGCGGAGCTGCATTCTTAGGCGACGTCTGGAACAGAAGAACAGATGCAAAATGGACGGAATATCTTGCCGTAATTAAGCAGAAACTTACACCCGGAAATGCCAAGAATACGCTTAACAGTTCAAACATTTGGTAGAGGAAAATACACTACTTTCTAATAAGACAGACCGAATCTCCACAATAAAAATAAAAAAAATGCTTTTTTATTTTGTATTGTCTTCGATTTGCACTACCTTTGCACCCATGATATATCCAGATAATTTTGAAAATAAGATAGGATTCTATGAAATCCGCAAGATGCTGCGCGAAAGATGCCTCTCTCCACTCGGAAAGGAACAGGTAGACAAGATGGCATTCAGCAGCGATGCAGAACAAGTTAACGAATGGCTCATGCAGGTGCGTGAGTTCCGCAGACTGATGGAGGAAGTAGAAGACTTTCCCCTACAATATTTCTATGATGTAAGGGAGAGCATCCTCCGTATCCGTGTAGAAAACAGTCACCTGGAGGAGGACGAGCTGTTTGACTTACGACGTTCACTATCTACCATAGCCGATATGGTAAAGATACTGAATCACAGCGATGACGATGACGAGCCGGAAGACGGATGGAAAAGAGAAAAAAAGTATCCCTACCCAGCCCTACATCGCCTTTCGCAAGATGTAGTTACTTTTCCACAACTGATTCAGCGCATCGACCAGATACTTGACAAATTCGGCAAGATAAGAGATAATGCAACCCCTGAACTTCTTCAGATTCGCAGAGAACTGGCAAAGACAGAGGGCAGCATCTCACGTACCTTATATAGTATATTGCGCTCGGCACAAAGTGAAGGCATCGTAGAAAAAGATGTTACCCCTACCCTGCGTGACGGCAGACTGGTTATTCCCGTCATCCCTACTCTGAAGCGCAAAATCAAAGGTATCGTACACGATGAGAGTGCCACAGGTAAAACAGTCTTTATAGAACCTACCGAGGTGGTAGAGGCGAACAACCGTGTACGTGAACTGGAGGGTGAAGAGAGAAAGGAAATCATTCGCATCCTCACCGACTTTACCAACAAGGTACGCCCATACTCCAAGGAAATTCTGGACAGTTACCGTTTCCTTGCCATCATTGACCTGATACAAGCCAAGCAAAAACTGGCTGATATCTTCAAAGCCATAGAACCCGAGGTAGAAGACCACCCACACATAGACTGGACCCGTGCGATACACCCATTATTGCAGCTATCTCTACAGAAAAAAAACGAGAAAGTAGTTCCGTTGGATATCATGCTTACACAGGACAAACGCATTCTTATCATCTCCGGTCCAAATGCAGGCGGCAAATCTGTCTGTCTGAAAACCGTCGGATTATTACAGTATATGCTGCAATGCGGTTTGAGCATTCCTGTAAGTGAGCGTTCAAAGACAGGTGTTTTCCAAAACATCATGATTGATATCGGTGACGAACAGAGTTTAGAGAACGACTTGAGTACCTACTCATCTCATCTTCTGAACATGAAGAATATGATGAAGGCAGCCAATGGCGAGACCATCATTCTGATAGATGAGTTTGGTACAGGTACAGAGCCAGGCATAGGTGGTGCTATCGCCGAAGCTGTACTCGACAAGTTCTGCAAGCAAAAAGCTTATGGTGTGATTACCACCCACTATCAGAACCTGAAGCATTTTGCCGACAGCCATGATGGAGTGGTTAACGGCGCCATGCTCTACGACCGCCATGAGATGAAAGCCCTCTTCCAATTAGCTATAGGCAGACCAGGTTCTTCTTTCGCTATCGAAATTGCAAGAAAGATAGGATTACCCGAAGAAGTAATCAAGGAAGCATCAGATATCGTTGGTTCTGAATACATTCAAAGCGACAAGTATCTTCAGGATATAGTTCGTGACAAGCGATATTGGGAAAACAAACGCCAGAATATCCACCAGCGTGAAAAAGACATGGAGAAAACAATCTCCAAGTACGAAAACGACATAGAGGATATTGAGCGAAGCAGAAAGGCAATTCTCAAAAAGGCAAAAGAAGAAGCCGCAGAACTTCTGAAAGAAAGTAACAAGAGAATCGAAAACGCCATCCGGGAAATCAAAGAAAGCCAGGCTGAAAAAGAAGAAACCCGCCGTATCCGTCAGGAACTTGATGCCTTCAAGCAAGAGGTTCAGGAAATTGATACCAAGGAGACCGATGACAAAATTGCCCGCAAGATAGCCCAGATTCAACAACGCAAAGAGCGCCATGCCAAGCGCCAGGCAGAAAAGAAAGAGAATCAGGAAAAGGCTGCAGCAGCACTGAGGAATGCACAGAACAAGACTCAAGCAGATAGTAAACGTGATATTCAGATTGGCGATACGGTGCGCATCAAGGGACTGACTACAATCGGAAAGGTAGAAAACATTACTGGAGATACAGCAACTGCCGTATTTGGAGGAATGAGAACCAAGATGCGCCTGAACCGTCTGGAGCATGCCACAACTCCTGTTGAAAATGCAGACAAGACAGAAGAGCGCAAGGAAAATCTGGCTTCATACGGTATCAGTAAGGAAACCAGAAAGACCATTGACTCACATAAATCCAACTTTCACCAGGATCTGGACGTTCGCGGAATGCGAGGCGATGAAGCACTTAATGCGGTACAATACTTCATCGATGATGCTATCCTGGTAGGAATGCCAAGAGTCAGAATCCTTCACGGAAAGGGAAATGGCATCCTAAGACAGCTCATTCGCCAATATCTGAGTAGTGTGCCTAATGTGACCCATTATGCAGATGAACACGTACAATTTGGCGGATCAGGCATTACGGTAGTTGATTTTTAGCAAACAAACGTTAAACAACTGAAGTTTTTCGGCAAAACATTTGGCAGGTTCAAAGAAAAACCGTACCTTTGCACCCGCTTAAAAATTGAGACGGACAAGTCTCATACGACCAGCTCCCTCGGAATCCCCCAGGATGGGAACATAGCAAGGGTACTTGGTTGTAGCGGTGCGATATGAATCGCTTGTCCACCCGCCTCTTTAGCTCAGTTGGCCAGAGCACGTGATTTGTAATCTCGGGGTCGTTGGTTCGAATCCGACAAGAGGCTCAAAAAGGAATCTTCTTTTGGAAGGTTCCTTTTTTTTATTTACATACATTTTACTTCTATATTTCATAACATGACAGGTGAAACCTCTATTTCACGAGGATTTATCTTTAATTATATATAAATATTTCCACCCTTTACACCTTATATAATAAAAAAGTTGTATTTTTGCAAATTGATATGTTACATCCGTAGAAATACAATAAAAACAATGAATACAGAAAATAACGAGAATCAGGAAGAAAAGAAAACAAGCCAGCAAATGCATAAGGTTAAAACGATTATCATCGACACAGGCAAGATAAGACAAACCAAAGCATTCGCCCGGCAAGATGGTGCC
The DNA here is from genome assembly GCF_025151535.1 of Segatella copri DSM 18205. NCBI lineage: Bacteria > Pseudomonadati > Bacteroidota > Bacteroidia > Bacteroidales > Prevotellaceae > Segatella > Segatella copri. The sequence continues at coordinate 397,313 of NZ_CP102288.1, read as the reverse complement.
ATCCTCGGAGCTGTCTGGATTGTCAGTTTCGTATGTACCATGCTGGCAGTAGACCCGCAATACCAGATGCTGGGATTCATTTCCAACATTCTCATCATAGCAACCCCATTTGTTGTGGCCAAGCGACTGAAGGCATTCCGTGACTATGCAAGAGACGGACATATCTCTTTCCGTCATGCATTCTACTATTGCATCCAGACATTCTTCAATGCAACCCTTCTGCTTACCCTTGTGCAATATCTTTGGTTCCGTTTTATGGATACGGGTCTATTCATGAACCAACTGCAAACCAACTATCAGATTGTAGCACAAGCGTATCAGTTAACTGCAGGGGAATCTAAAGCCCTTCTTGATGCTGTCAGTATGATGAAACCGATAGCCTGGGCTTCGATGTTTATGATTACCGACCTGGTAGCAGGTGCTGTACTCAGCCCGATTATTGCTGCTGTAATGGCAAAGAAGGATAAACAACAGCATACAAAATAACAATAAATAAGAAACAAACAGATAAATACAAGATAATGGATATTTCAGTAATAATTCCTCTTTTCAATGAGGAAGAGTCGTTACCAGAGCTCTTCGCCTGGATAAAGCGAGTAATGGACTCAAACGATTTTACTTATGAAGTCATCTTTGTGAACGACGGTTCTACCGACCGTTCATGGAACGTCATAGAAGAACTTGCTGAGAAGAACGAGCAAGTGAAGGGTATCAAATTCCGCAGAAACTATGGAAAGAGCCCAGCACTCTTCTGTGGTTTCAAAGAAGCACAGGGCGATGTTGTCATCACCATGGATGCCGATCTACAGGATTCTCCAGACGAGATTCCGGGACTCTACCAGATGATTATGAAAGAGGGATACGACCTCGTGTCAGGTTACAAGCAGAACCGTAAAGAAGGAGATCCTCTGAGCAAGACCATCCCTACCAAACTCTTCAATGCTACTGCACGCAAAGTAAGCGGCATACACAATCTGCACGACTTCAACTGCGGTCTGAAGGCTTATCGCCTCGACGTAGTTAAGAATATCGAGGTATATGGTGAGATGCACCGTTACATCCCATATCTAGCCAAGAATGCAGGTTTTGCCAAGATAGGCGAAAAGCCTGTTCATCATCAGGCAAGAAAGTTCGGCAAATCAAAGTTTATGGGATGGAACCGCTTTGTAAATGGTTATCTTGACCTGATGACTCTCTGGTTCCTGAGCAATTTTGGCAAAAAGCCAATGCACGTATTCGGCTTCCTGGGTAGCGTCGTATTCTTCATAGCCTTCCTATCGCTCATCGGCTTAGGTATAGACAAGACCATCGACCTGCACAACGGCATCTACGGACATCTCATTACCGATTCACCTTACTTCTTCATTGCTCTTGTAGCGATGGTTTTGGGTAGCCAGCTGTTCCTTGCCGGATTCCTGGGCGACCTTATCAGCCGCCAGAACCCAAACCGTAACGATTATCAAATAGAAAAAGAAATAAGATGCGGAAAATAATACCTTTCGTCGTTTTCATGGTTCTAGCCATGATGGGATGTACATCTCTCGACTGCCCACTCAACAATACTGTATATACCAAATACAAGTTGATGGGCGACAATAAAACGCTAAAAGACACGCTAACGGTTTCTACGAAAAAGATAGAAGGAACAGATAGTGTGCTGATCAATAAGGATGTAAACGTAGACAGTTTCAGTCTGCCTATGAGTTACAGCCTGGATGAAGACGTATTGTTTTTCGAGATACATACCCTATCGAAGCAAGTATTCAAGGACACCGTGACTGTATCAAAGGTAAACCGCTCTCATTTTGAGTCGGTAGACTGCAGTCCATCGTTCTTCCATACGATAACCGATGTTAAGACTACTCACAATTATATTGACTCAATAGTCATCAATCAAAAAGAGGTAAATTATGATGCATCCAAAGCACATTTCTACATATATTTTGGCAGCCGCAACTAGTATGCTATCCCTATTTTCTGTTCTCCCCTGTCAGGCCCAAAGCAAGAAGAAGATCATAGAGCAGCAGCCTGATACCATACCTTTTTTTAGAGGTATGGCTGTGGGAGTTGACCTGATAGGTCCCGTACAGTTGATGGTTAGCGACTATGGGCAGTACGAAGCATCTCTCCGTATCAATCTGAAAGACAAGTATTATCCTGTTTTCGAATTGGGTTATGGAAAGGCAGATGCCAGCGATGAGGCAACCCAAATCACCTACAAGACCAGCGCTCCCTATTTCAGATTAGGTGTAGACTGGAATCTTCTGAAGAACAAACACGACGACTACCGTCTGTTTGGCGGTTTCCGTTATGCCTGCACCTATTATGAATATGACCTGAGCGCCCCACCCGTTACAGACCCAGTATGGGGCGGCGAAACGCCCTATGGAGGCAATGGCATTTCCTGCAACTATCATTGGCTGGAAGGCGTAATAGGTATTGATGCCAAAATCTGGGGTCCCGTCCGTATGGGTTGGAGTTTCAGATACAAACGCCGCCTCTTCAAGAACAATGGAGAATTAGGCAACACCTGGTATGTGCCAGGCTACGGTAAGCAGGGAGGTTCACGCCTTGGCGGAACATTCAATGTAACCCTAGAGATTTAAAGACTTCATAATGTGTAAAGAATGAAAAAAAAGAAACTTATCTGGCAAATTCCATTTCTGTTGATACTTATCATTGGTACCATCGTTATCATACGTCAGCAGCATAATACGCCCTATCAGAAAGATACCGGCTTTATCTTTGGCACCATCTATCACATTACCTATCAGAGTGATACCAACTACCAGCAAGAGATAGAAACAGAACTCAAGAAGGTAGACCAATCCTTGTCTCCTTTCAATAAGACCTCTGTCATCACACAGGTAAACCAAGGTAAAGATATTGAGGTAGACGAAATGTTTACCGAAGTATTCCGCATGGCAGAAAGCATCTCAAAAGAAACCAATGGAGCCTTTGATATCACGGTTGCCCCAATGGTAAACCTCTGGGGCTTTGGATTCAAGCAGGGGGTACCTCCTACGAAATCCAAGATAGACAGTATCAAAACGCTGGTTGGTTATGAGAAAGTAGCCCTGGAAAAGGGACGCATCATCAAGCAAAATCCTAAGATTATGCTTGACTGTTCTGCTATCGCCAAAGGATATGGCAGCGACATTGTTGCCAGATTCCTGAAAAAGAAAGGTATCAGCAACTTTATGGTTGAGATTGGTGGAGAAATTGTAGTAAACGGTGTTAGCGAGAAACAAGTGCCTTGGCATATTGGTATCAACAAGCCAACTGACGATTCTACCAATACGAGTCAGGAAATTCAGGATGTACTTGATATTACCGACATCGCCATGGCTACGAGTGGTAACTACAGAAACTTCTATTATAAAAACGGCAAGAAGTATGCACATACCATAGACCCCAAGACAGGCTATCCTGTACAGCATAACATCTTATCAGCAACGGTTTTAGCCAAGAACTGTGCTACAGCCGATGCCTATGCTACCTCGTTTATGGTAATGGGAATGGAGGGCGCAAAACAGATTCTGAAAAAGCATCCGGACCTCTGTGCATATCTCATCTATGCTGACGAGAAAGGACAAAACAAGATATGGTATTCACCATCTCTCAAAAACAAGATATTAAATAAATAAACTTACATGTCAACCAATAGACTATACGACAGTTTATTATCACTCCCATTATTCTTGGGAATGACTCGCTATGACTTCCAAAATGTAGCAGGTAAAACCCGTTTTGACTTTCAAAAACTGGAAGCGGGTGAAACTATAGTTGAAGAAGGCACCAGTTGTACACGTCTATATTATTTAATCAGTGGAGATATTAAGGTGATAACCCAGGCAGATGACTACGGCTATCAGGTAGAAGAAGACATTTCGGCACCGGAATCATTCCAGCTGGAACGACTTTTCGGTCTTACCCAGCGCTTCACCCACACTTATGTGGCAAAGAACAACTGCAGCATCATGTCAGTCAGCAAGCAAGAAATCATGAAGTTATCCGATGAATATGAAATATTCCGCATCAATCTTCTGAACTTGGTCTGCACCCAATCCCAGAAGAACAACCGCAGACTGTTCAGAGTTCCTGCCAAGACACTGAGTGAGCGCCTGATCCGTTTCTTCGAGAGCCACAGCGTCCGCCCGGCAGGCGAGAAAATCTTTCATATCAAGATGACCCGTTTAGCAGAAGAGATGAATGTAAAGCGCATCTATGTATCCAAAGCCCTCAACGAACTACAATCAGAAGGACTTATCCAGCTAGAACGAGGCAGAATCTATATCCCTGCACTGGAAAATCTCATCAAACGCTAAAGAAAGTATAACGACCGATAAATATAAGTTAAAAACGTTTATTATCAAGGCAATAAGGCATTTTTTTGCTAACTTTGCAGCTAAAAAGTAACAATATGCAAGACAATACAATACAGAATAGAACCAACCCATTCTTCGTGCCTTACAATACACCGCACGATACAGTACCATTCGAACGAATCCGTCTCGAAGATTATGAGCCAGCATTCATGGAGGGAATCCGCCGTGATGACGAGGCTACAGACAAGATTGTAAACGATCCGGCAGAACCAACCTTTGAGAATACCATTGCAAGAGTTGATCCCGATAAGGGCGAACACTATTACGACCTCTTGAGCCGTGTATCTAACGTTTTCTCTTGCATGATGAGTGCTGAAACCTGCGATGAGATGGAAGAGATTGCGCAGAAGATGAGTCCGATTCTCACCAAGCACGCAAATGACATCACGCTGAACAAGAAACTCTTCGAGCGCATCAAGTTCGTTCACGATCATCCCAACAGAGAACTAACTCCTGAAGAGAAAATGCTTCTGGACACCAGCTATGACGGATTCGTACGCAGCGGTGCACTCTTAGATGAAGAAGGTAAAGAGAAACTTCGCAAACTTACAGAAGAAGCCAGTATGCTCACTCTGCAGTTCTCACAGAATCTCTTAAAAGAAAACAAGGCTTTTACACTCCATATCACTGACGAAGCTCAGCTCGACGGACTTCCAGAAACAGCAAAAGCTGCCGCTGCGCATACCGCCAAAGAGCAGGAAAAAGAAGGCTGGATCTTTACACTCGATTATCCAAGTTATTCTCCATTTATGACCTACTCTACCCAGCGTGAGCTCCGCAAACAGATGTATATGGCACGCAATACGGTATGTACCCATGATAACGAGCAGAACAACCTGGAAATCTGCAAACGACTGGTAAACCTGCGCAGAGAACTCGCCCAGTTACTCGGTTTCGAAACCTATGCCGACTATGTTCTTCGCCATCGTATGGCAAGCAATACAGAAAATGTATATAAACTTCTCAACGACCTGATAGAGGCTTATAAGCCAACGGCAGAAAAGGAAGCGAAAGAAGTGGAAGCCCTTGCCAAGAAGCTGGAGGGTAAAGATTTCGAAATGAAACCATGGGATTTCGGCTTCTATTCTCATAAACTCCAGATGGAGAAATATAATCTCGATGCAGAAATGCTTCGCCCTTATTTCCAGCTGGACAAAGTGATAGACGGTGTGTTCGGCCTCGCCAACAAGCTGTATGGCATCACCTTTAAGGAGAACAAAGAGATACCGGTATACCACCCAGACGTCAAGGCATACGAGGTATTTGATAAAGACGGAAGCTATCTGGCTGTATTCTATGCCGACTTCTTCCCTCGCAAGGGCAAGCAAGGAGGTGCCTGGATGACAGAGTTCCAGGGACAGTGGATAGACCATAAGGGCAAAAACATACGTCCTCACGTAAGTGTGGTAATGAACTTTACCAAGCCAACAGAGGAAAAGCCTGCTCTCTTGACATTAGGAGAAGTAGAAACCTTCCTCCATGAGTTTGGTCACAGTCTGCACGGCATGTTTGCCAATACCCGCTTCGAGAGTCTTTCGGGAACCAACGTATGGTGGGACTTCGTAGAATTGCCATCACAGTTTATGGAGAATTATGCAATAGAGAAAGATTTTCTCCGTACATTTGCCTTCCACTATCAGACAGGTGAACCATTGCCAGATGAACTCATAGAGCGCATCATGAAGAGTCGCAACTTCATGGCAGCCTACGCTTGCTTGCGCCAGGTAAGTTTCGGATTGCTTGACATGGCATACTACACCCAAGAGAAAGAATTTACTGCCGACATCATGCCTTATGAAAAGGAAGCCTGGAAAAAGGCGATGATATTGCCACAGTTGCAGGAAACCTGTATGACCGTACAGTTCTCCCACATCATGGCAGGAGGTTATGCCGCAGGATATTATAGCTACAAATGGGCAGAAGTATTGGATGCTGATGCTTTCAGTGTATTCAAGAAGAATGGAATCTTCGACCAGAAGACTGCTCAAAGTTTCCGTGACAACGTACTCTCTAAGGGTGGAACAGAGCATCCTATGGTTCTCTACAAACGGTTCCGTGGACAAGAGCCAACCATCGATGCACTGCTGGAACGTAACGAAATCAAGGTACAACATAAAGGATAAGAGGATGGCAAACGAACTTTCCAAACAAACCAAGCTCGACCTTCGCTATTTGCGAATGGCACGTATATGGGCTGAAAACAGCTATTGCAAACGCCGACAGGTAGGTGCACTGGTTGTAAAAGATAAAATGATTATCAGTGATGGCTACAACGGTACACCGAGCGGATTTGAAAATGTCTGTGAGGATAACAACGTAACCAAGCCATACGTTCTCCATGCGGAGGCTAATGCTATTACGAAACTGGCTCGCAGCAGCAATAACAGTGAGGGAAGTACGCTTTACGTCACCGCCTCTCCATGTATAGAATGTGCCAAACTGATCATACAGTCGGGCATCAAGCGTGTTGTATATGCAGAGAAATACCGTCTGGACGATGGTATCAAACTGATGCAACGGGCAGGAATCAAGGTAGAATACCTCAATCCTGATGAAAAGACATCTTCTGTAGAAGATTAGAGATAAGATAGATAAAACGTTAGTAAAAAGAGAATTGTTATGAACATGAGTAAGAATAAGACCAACCGCTTTATGCCATTCATCATGGCATTCTGTGTTGTGATAGGTATTATCATCGGAACATTCTTTTCCAACCATTTCTCTGGAAATCGCCTCAACGTTATCAATAGTGGAAGCAACCGTCTGAACAACCTGCTCCATCTTATTGATGACCAATATGTAGATGCCGTGAACATCGACTCGCTGGTAGATAAGGCAATTCCACAGATTTTAGCAGAACTGGATCCACATTCCGTATATATCAGTGCTAAAGACGCAGCTCAGGCCACCGACGATCTGAAAGGATCTTTCTCGGGTGTAGGCATAGAGTTTGTCATCCGCCAAGATACGATTCATGTACAGAATGTGATACAGAATGGTCCTGCCGAGAAAGCCGGACTTTTGGCAGGAGACAAGATTGTAGCCGTAGACGGCAAACCTTTTGTTGGCAAGATTGTAACCAATCAGGAGGCAATGCATCGCCTGAAGGGTCCAAAGGATACCAAGGTGAAAATCGGAGTTATACGATATGGAAGCAAGAAGGTTCAGACCTTTACCGTAACCCGAGGTGAAATACCGACAAAGAGTGTTACAGCAGCTTACATGCTTAACGATAAGACTGGCTATATCCGTATCAAGAACTTTGGCGAGAACACCTATCCGGAAATGCTGATTGCTCTGGCCAAACTCTCACAGCAGGGATTCACCAACCTCTGTATTGACCTTCGTGATAACTCAGGTGGTTACCTGACGGCTGCAGTAAACATGGCAAACGAATTCTTGCCAGACAAGAAGCTCATCGTTTACACACAGGGACGCAAATCGCCTAGACATAACTATATGAGTGACGGTAAGGGTGCCTACCAGAAGATTCCGATGGTAGTTCTCATCAATGAAGGTTCTGCATCATCTGCAGAAATTTTTGCGGGTGCCATGCAGGATAATGACCGTGCTACCATCATCGGACGACGCTCGTTTGGTAAGGGACTGGTTCAGCAACAGATAGAATTCCCTGACCACAGCCTCATCCGTCTGACCATTGCGCGTTACTATACTCCTTCAGGAAGATGCATCCAGAAGCCATATACGCTGGGCGATGACAAGGATTATGAGCAAGACTTGCTCGACAGATATCAGCACGGAGAGTTCTTCTCACAGGATAGCATCAAGCATACAGGACCAGCTTATCATACAGATAACGGCCGTATTGTCTATGGCGGAGGTGGTATCACCCCAGACATCTTTGTTCCTGAAGATACGCTCGGCATGACATCCTATTTCAAGGAGGCTAGCCTGAGTGGTCTCATCTTGCAGTTTGCCTTCACTTATACAGACGATAACCGTCCGAAGTTGAACAACTTCAAGGAGATGATGGAACTTGCCGATTATCTTGACAGTCAGGACATGGTTGAAAAGTTTGTCAGCTATGCCGATAAACATGGTTTGAAACGTAGAAATCTTTTAATCAAGAAATCACACAAACTATTAGACCGTGTCATCGACAGCCGTATCATCTACAATATGTTGGACGAGCAGGCATGGACCCAATACATCAATCTTGATGATCCAGTCATCAAAAAGACGCTGGATGTATTTGAGAACCATGCAGCATTTCCAAAGAAACCAGAGCCTGCCAAAAAAGGCGCAGCGAAGAAAGAAAAGATAGCTATGGCGAATACGCCCTACAACTATTCTTCCTTACACCATAATAATTGTATGATAGCAAATGCTTAAGGCATGGACAAGAAAGAATTAAGAAAAATCATAAAAGACAGAAAGCGACAGTATTCCTCAAGACAACTTGAGGAACTGTCGCTTTCTGTATTATCACGTTTAGATTCCAACCCGCATCTTCAGAATGCCCAAACCATACTGATGTACTATTCGCTTCCTGATGAAGTGGACACCCATCATTATATAGACCAACTTGTTTCCAGGGGAAAACGGGTAATACTGCCCGTTGTGCTGGACGATACGAATATGGAACTGAGAGAATATACCGGAGTTCAAGACCTGAAGGAAGGAGCCTATCATATACTTGAACCGAAAGGCAAGATTTATCCGGAAGAGAAATATCCTGAGATAGAACTTGCCGTAATCCCAGGTATGAGTTTCGATATGAAAGGCAACCGGTTAGGAAGAGGAAAAGGCTATTACGACAGATTTCTTGCCCAGATTCCACATACATACAAAATAGGAATCTGTTTCGACTTCCAGAAGATAACAGAGGAAGGACTCCTTCCTGTTACCCCTACAGATATATGCATGGACGAAATCATATAGCATATAGAGCGGGGAATATTAATAAAAGCGTATATCTGCAATAACCTGTGCACCAACCTGTTCATTCAAACGGCGAACAAGGGTAGCACGGCTCATCGTGAGGTCAGCCCTCAATGCAGCATTCTCTATCTTTACATAGAGAGTCTGGTTCTTGATAAACTTCTCACCACAATATGCAGCAATATTTTCCCCTACTACAGAATCCCAACTCATGATCAGGCGTTTCTGCTGTAAAGGAGTTTCCAAGCCTTCCTTTCTCAGAAATTCGGGCAAGAGTTCTGCTATTGACTTAACTTTTCTTTTAAACATATTCTCAAAATTTTAAGGGAAACCTTTAGTTTACTACTTTACTGAAGTTTCGCAAGTAAGCCCCACACGCCCTGAAAGGGCAGAAGCTCCTAGCCCAGGGCATCGCCCTGGGTGTTTATGGGCGAAAACCTGTCGCCCTGTAAGGGCAAAAGCTTTCAAATACCTGGCAATATACAAAGCTTTTGCCCTTACAGGGCGCCTTGCTGATTGCCATTATACCCAGGGCGATGCCCTGGGCTAGGAGCTTCTGCCCTTTCAGGGCGTGCTGCTTCTGGAGCTTTTGGGCCTTCAGCCCGTACTTGAACCACTTGCGAAACTTGAATTACTTTATTATTTCCCCATTCTCTACATAGAATATCGTATGATCTCCCTGCATGTTATGGAGAATCTTATCCAAATGATCACGGTTCGTATCCGTAATAAAAATCTGTCCGAAATGGTCCCCGGCAACCAGTTTCACAATAGCCTCAACCCGCTGAGCATCCAACTTATCGAAGATATCATCTAAGAGGAGCAAAGGAAGCGTATTGGAACTCGTGCGCTGCAGGAAAGTAAATTGAGCCAGTTTCAGGGCAATCACGAAAGTTTTGTTCTGCCCCTGGCTTCCCTCTCTCTTCATCGGATAATCACCCAGCAAAAACTCCAGATCATCACGGTGAACACCATGCAGAGAATACCCTACAGCACGATCCTTAAACCGGTCGCGCTGGATAACATCCAGCAAAGGACCTCTCTGACAATGAGAAACATAGTGAAGACGGACCTGCTCCTTATCACCCGAAATCTGCTGATAAATCTGCTGAAACAGCGGAACCAGTTCGTCAACGAAAGCCTGCCGTTTCTGGTACAGCAATTCACCATTACTCGCCATCTGCTGTTCCCAAAGTTCCAGTATCGTAATATCAGGCTCCTCCTCCATTTTCAGCAAAGCATTTCTCTGTTGCAAAGCCTTATTATAGTTGGACAAAGCCTCTATATAAGAGTAATCATACTGAGAGATGACCACATCCATCAGTTTTCTGCGCTCCTCACTTCCTCCTTCTATCAGAGAAACATCAGATGGAGAAACCAGAATCAGAGGGATAAGCCCAATATGTTGCGAAAGACGCTTATACTCCTTCTTGTTTCTCTTGAAATGCTTCTTGGTACCCCGTTTCATGCCACAGTAAACATTCTCTATTTCCCCCTTATCATTATCATAATTTCCCTCCAGCATAAAGAAAGGCTCATCATGAGTAATAATCTGTGAATCGATAGAATTATAGGCACTCCTACAGAAAGAGAGATAATAAATGGCATCAAGGAAATTAGTCTTTCCCATGCCATTATGTCCTATCAGACAATTGATTTTGGGCGATAACTCCAGATTGGCGCTCTTTATATTTTTAAAGTTAATAATGGAAATATTCTTTAAAATCATAGTCTCTTTTCTGCTTTTATAGTGCAAAGTTAGCAGAAAAAGAGGAAAAAACAAAAAAAATAGGCTAGAAATTTCAATAATTGAATAAAATTGAGTAAATTTGCAGAAGTTTAGCGGCATTCCACAATTTGAAAGCTAACTTTCTATTGAGCAGATTGCTCCTAAACCGGAAACTAAAAAGTAAAGTATAGAATAATAAAAAAAGCAAAATAAAAATGGCAAACAACAACGTACAGGCTCAGGAAACAGAGAGCCTAAACATTCGTGAGGCCTTCTTCTTGAAGTACAAGAAGGCAATTATCATTGCAGTAGTAGCTATCATTGTTATCATTGCAGGTGTATTCGGTTATGTATCTCAGATCTCAGGTCCTCGTGAGGACAAGGCTAGCACTATGCTTGCTAAGGGTCAGACCTACTTTGCTAACCAGATGTATGAGCAGGCATTGAAGGGTGATGGCGCAGGCTATGTAGGTTTTACTAAGATTGCTGACGAATACAGCAGCACAGATGCAGGTAACCTGGCAAACCTCTATGCTGGTCTTTGCTATGCAAACCTCGGCAAATGGGCAGAAGCTCAGAAAAGTCTGGAATCTTTCTCTTCAGAAGACGACCAGATGATCAGTCCTGCTGCTGAAGCTGCCTTAGGTGATGCTTATGCGCATCTCAACCAGCTCGACAAGGCTGTAGATGCTTTCAAGAAGGCTGCTTCTATGGCTGACAGCAAGGCCGACGATGGTACAAACAACAGTCTTTCTCCTGTATTCATTATCAAGGCTGGCGAGATTCTCGAAAGCCAGGGTAAGAAAGACGAGGCTTTGAAGCTTTATCAGGATGCTAAGAAGAAGTATGTTAACGCTATGCTCGTACAGAGTGGCGAAATCGACAAGTACATCGAGCGCGCTTCTAACTAATCTGTACTGATAACAATTCGAAATCAATATGGCAACAGCACTTCATAATTTATCTGAATACGACTTTACTAAAATACCAGACGCCAGTAACATGTGCTTCGGTATCGTTGTAGCAGAATGGAATCCTGAGATAACGGGCGCTTTGCTCGATGGAGCAGTAAAAACACTCGAAAAACATGGAGCTCTCACTGAGAATATCCATGTGAAAACTGTTCCAGGCAGCTTTGAACTTATCTACGGAGCCCATCAAATGGTTTTGAATGGCGGCTATGATGCAGTCATCATTTTAGGTAGTGTGATACGTGGTGAAACTCCTCACTTCGATTACATCTGCGAGGGTGTTACCTATGGTATTGCACGTCTGAATGCTACTCAGGAAATTCCTGTTATCTATGGTCTCTTGACTACCAACGATCTGCAGCAAGCTAAGGATCGTAGTGGCGGCAAGTTGGGTAACAAGGGTGATGAGTGTGCTATAGATGCTATCAAGATGGCTAAGTTCTAGTCTTCTCTACGAGAGTAGATAAACTGAATGTTATATATATAATAAGGTATAAGCATATGAAACTCTACCAGCTATTGCAGTCGTTTGAATTTGAAGAGATATTTCCAACAGTCAATGTGATGTTTCCAAATGCACAGTTGCATCGCGATATTTTTGAAAAAGCATTCGATATGCTTTGCAATATCCAACCTATCACATCCAAAAAGGTTATCAAGTTTGAACTGATGGAAGATCCTGACTCAAATGATATGTTTGTTGGAGCAAATGATAGCTGTTTCCAGTCCACATGGGATGTATGCCTGGGAAAGGAAGTCAAAAAAGGCAAAGGCGCTGATCTCAATGATGTAGAACTGGCAGCCAACTGCTTACTCAATGTTCTTTTCATCGGACGTCATCCTCAAGGATTTGACAAGGACTACAAAAAGTTATTGAAATAAAGGGTAAAAAGGTAAAAAAGTAAAAAGGTAAAAAGGTAAAAAAGCCTAACCCCCTTCGTACCCCCGTCCCCAGCGATTCCATCGCTGTTCCCCTAAAAAAAAGGTAAAAAGAGCACCCTAGCTTAACATTCCGCTAGGCTCTTTTTACCTTTTTACCCTTTTACCTTTTCAACATTCTCTTTACGCCCCCGGCTCGCCCAGATATTCGAAGATGGTGGATACCTGGCGGGGAGGGAAATACTGGCTACGATTCTGGTAGCCTAGGCGCTGGAGCTCGTTCCAGAGAGGCTCACAACGCTTGATCCAGTCCATGATATGACGGCGCGCTGTCGCCCCGTCGGTTGTGTCGGGAAAGTAGAGCAGACCGAGTTCGGTCTTGCTGTACATACGTTGGGGATAATTCATAAGCTTTATATTTTTTACAATCCTTCTACACCATGATCCTTAAAGAAACCTACCATGGCTGTGGTCATATAGCCACCCGTGTTCATCTTCTTGTTCGAACGCCTGCAGTTGGCTATGTAATAATCCTTTCGCTGGAAGAAGTCTTCCAGGTCGCCAATCATATCTAACCTGAGATAGCCGCTCAACTGCTCAGCCTTCTTCTCGCTCACATCATAATTGCATTGCAGCCGGAGTTTCAGTTTGCTCCGCTGCCCTCTCAGTTCGCTGCTCACTTCTCCACCCTCTGCAGTTTCGCCTGAAGTGCGACGGTCGTGCAGAGTAAAGGTGATGTGCTCGGGCAGGTGATGCTTCACTTTTTCACCCTCTTCCAGAAAGAAAGGCTTATAGGTAAGATACTGGTCGATGATGCGGTTACGGTAAAGGCGCTTGAGGTCTTTGCAGGCGAAAGTCAGACATTTGTTGTCTAGTGCCGACCAGGTCTTGTAGTAATCTTCCCTGCCATGCATCAGTTGCTGGATATGCGCCGTTTTGCTGATGGTGAATCCCTTTGCCGCCCAGCAGTTCATGATGATATATAACTTGATGCTCGATGCGCCACGGCATTGGTTGATGGCATTGAGGTCGATACGGCTGACTCCCTTGTCGCAATTGTAGAAAAACCGTATTACGTTGTTGTCGAAGCGGAATTTTACCATCCAGTTCTTGTGCCGGTTCTGGTATATCTCACTCTTAAACAGGCATGAAAACTTCCTGTAGTATGTCTGGTCGCCCTGCTTGAACGGCAGCAGGATGGGTTTGGATTCTATACGCTGGATGGCATCGCGCAATTGCGGATAATGTCCAGCTCCAAATTTAAACTCAGACAGTTTCATGACGACATCCGTGTGGCCTGCTGCTCTCTGCTCTGAGGTGAAGCCATTAAAAGTCTGTGAAGTTGTGTGGTAAGGGACTACATAGTCCAGAATAACTTTCTGGGCATGCCTGATAATCTGTAGAACGATTTTGAGTTCTGCCACCGAATAGTTCTGGTAAGACAATCCCTGTACGCCAAGGATGGCTATCAGTTGTTTCTCTTGTTGATTTGTCTGAGGGAAGGACTGCTGCCCGCCCGGAGGCTGTTGATTAAATTGTTCCATTTCCGTTTTCTGTTAAAATCGTTAGAGGCCTACCGATTGCGGCAAGTCTTGGTTATTGTTTATTGAAAACCGGCATGGAATTGGAGTAAGGATGACATGATAAGTTGAAATGTTACATCCATAAAGGATTGTAAATCGGCCATTTCTTCTTATTACCAAATAACCTTACTTCGCATCCATGCCGATAAATTTTCATCAAATTTATCAGGCATAGAATGCCTTGTAAGGATTACTATTTGGTCACTCATCTTTTGGGGCCGATTCCTACTCAATGAGCTATGTTCTAATCCTTAACCGAAAGCAATTCCCGGTGTCCTTCATCGGGTGGAGAATCACATTCTCCGCGCTTTCATGATGCAAAAGTAATATTTATTTCAGACTTATGCAAATTTTTGAAGAGAAAAAATGCATTTTAATGGCTGATTTGTTGAAAAAAAAAGTTCTTTCCTCCCGTATTACGTATAGTGTAATTGATGTAAATGTATATATATAATATACTTGGTATAGTGTAGGGAAGAAAATTTCATATTTAACTCTCTGTTATTCAATATCTTACATTTTTAAGATTCGCTCTAGTAGTCATTCGGGCATATTCTGAAGAAACATGATTCGCTCTGATGGTAACTATTATTCGCTCTGATGGTAACAGTCAAAAGCTAATTCTCTCTGGTAGTCATTGAGCGCTCGAATGAGGTGAAAAAATGATGTACTTCCGTTTACCAACTGAAGCGGCTGCGTCGGGTTAAGGATATGGCTGCACTGGGTTAGGCAGACGGCTGGACAAGGTTAAGGATTCGACTGCATCGGGTTAAGGAGTCGACAACGTAGGCTAACGGAGTCGTATCCGTCGATTTATCGAGACGTCTTGACTCGCTGACAGAACTATCTGGAGTAGCTGACTGAACCATCTGGAGTAGCTGACTGAACCACTTGCGTATCTCCGGAACGCCTAGCGGACTTGCGTATCTCCGGGTTTCTCAAGTTTTGCCCTACACGCCCTGAAAGGGCAGAAGCTCCTAGCCCAGGGCATCGCCCTGGGTTATTACGGTCGCAAACCTGTCGCCCTGTAAGGGCAAAAGCTTTAAAATACCAGACCATTAATAAAGCTTTTGCCCTTACAGGGCGCCTTGCTGATTGTCATTATACCCAGGGCGATGCCCTGGGCTAGGAGCTTCTGCCCTTTCAGGGCGTGCTGCTTCTGGAACTTTTGGGCCTTCAGTCTGTACTTAAACCACATGCAAAAGTATACATAATTGAGCCAAATAGTGCACAACTGGTACTTATCGTACCAAAGTGGACAAGTGGGGCTCCGCCGATGTTGTATCTTTGTATCAGCATTCGGGAAGAGACCGGTGCACAACATGATTATTCACAATTTTAAAATTTTATGTATTATGGCAATTAATTACAGTTTAGTAAAGCTTGCGTCAAAATTTGGTGACAAAGCAGGAGTTCCTAAGTTCTACGCCCGTGCTCAGATGAACGAGTCTATTTCGCTCAAGAAGTTTGCGAAGTTGATCTCTATGCAGACCACTGTATCCTATGCGGATGTAACAGCCGTTCTGGTCAGTATGCAGGAGAACATGATCATCGAGTTGCAGCGAGGCAACCAGATTGATTTCGGCGAGTTGGGCAAGTTCCGCCTCCAGCTTACCAGTGAGGGTGCGGCAACCGCAGCCGAATTCAAGAGCGACATCAACATCAAGGGTGTGAACATCCAGTTTATCCCGGGCAGCGATCTTGCCAACATCTTCGTAGGTATGGAGTTTGAGCAGGTTGCATCACGTGCCGTACAGAAGGCTGCCCTCAAGGCTGAGAAGGAGGGCGCCAAGACCCTCGACATCGAGGAGGCTAAGAAAAAGCCTGCCAAGGACAATACTCCTTCAGGCAGCGATACCACGGGTGGCAACACCTCAGGCGAGCAGACCGGCGGAACTGGCAGCACTGGCAGTGGTGAAACTGGAGACGGATTAGAATAATTAACCTTTTAAAACAGAATAGATTATGACAGAAAAGAACAAGCAGAAATGGAATGAGATTCTCAAGTTTGCAGTAACCGTACTGACAGCTCTTCTCGGGGCGTTGGGCGTTTCGGCAGGTGGACTTTAGAGTGATGCCTATGAGAGACATCAATATGATAGTGGTGCATTGCAGCGGCAGCCGCTGCAATCACCGTTATACGATGAAGATGCTGCGCTACGACCATGTTCATAACAACGGCTGGACTGACATCGGCTACCATTTCTACATCACGCTGGATGGAGTGGTTCATGCCTGTCGCCCGGTAGAGCGTATGGGCTCTCATGCCCTCGGTTACAATGCGCACAGCATAGGTATCTGTTACGAGGGTGGTCTTTCGCCATCGGGCTGCATCAGCGACACCCGCACTCCTGAGCAGAAGGAGTCGATGAAGCATCTGATTCAGGATCTTCACCACCGTTTTCCGGGCATCCGTACCATCCTGGGGCATCGCGATTTGCCTGGCGTTCAGAAAGCCTGTCCGTGTTTTGATGCCACGAAGCTCCAGTACCTCCTGGATGCTTCCTGATTCTCTTCCATTAAGAGGGTTTTTCAAGAGCAGAAACCCTCTGAATTTATTTAACAAGTTAGGGCGCATCCAATCCGGATGCGCCCTTTTTCTTTGTCGTCATATTTCTTTCATTCAACACTCAACATTCACCAAGTCTATACGCCACCTGTTCATCGTGACATATAGCCCCTTGTCGTTTCCCGTAATCAGATATATACTGTTAACCTAATTATATTTTAATGACGAGAGATCAGCACTATCCCTGTCTATCATTTGAAAGACGAAGGGATAACCTTCACTTTCTTCCATATTAATTTCAAATTAACTGTTTATAGACAGGGATGCGGATTTTGTCTAATTGTTCTGCTGTCAGAGCCTTGACATCATCGTTAACCGTAAAATATACAGTAGGATATCGGTACTTACCATTAGGCATAAGTACCTTCGTTACCTGCTTGATAATCTCAACTCCATCAAGCGTAACTATCTTAGTCTCTGTTTTATCTACTATCTTTCCCATAAGCAGAATTTTTGTTATTTGATTTATTGATAATGCAAACAGGCACAATGAAAATTTGTTCTCAAATTACCGATTGTAGCACTTCTGCTGCAAAGATACGTTGTTTTTTTGTAACCACCAAATTATTCGTGAAGAAAACAACATAAAACACATAAATTCCGACTCAGTCAGCATCCGTATCATATCCCCAAAGGGTTGTAAACGGCATTGTTACCGCCTGCATGCCATCCGCCATATCATAAATACAGAATAGCGGAGATGTAGATTACGAAAATCTCCATATAATCAAGGGTCTATACACCACTTGTCATCGTGGCATATAGACCCTTGTCCTGTCACATAAGAAACGCAATCTCTTACTTTTTCATAAACTTTTCACTGAAATCTCTTGCGGGTTTGAAAATAAAGTCGTAACTTTGCGGCATGGATTTTTAATACAGATGATTATGAAACAGGTAGAAGAAAGATACATCAGCTTGCTGACCGACTTCGGTTTCAAGCGAATTTTCGGAACAGCGATGAACAAGGATTTGCTCATTTGCTTCCTCAACAGCTTGTTTAATGGCAGACAGGTTGTAAAGGACGTATCGTATCTGAACCCGGAGCATGTGGGAGATGTATATACCGACCGCAGAGCCATCTTTGATGTATATTGCGAGGGCGAAAACGGCGAAAAGTTCATCGTAGAAATGCAGAATGCCTACCAGACGTATTTCAAGGATCGCGCCCTCTTCTACTCCACCTTCCCTATCCGTGAACAGGCGCCCAAGGGGAATGAGTGGGATTTCAAGCTCAATAATATCTATACCGTTGCCCTGCTCAACTTCAACATGAACGAGGATGCTTTCGACAAGGAGAAAATCCGCCATCATGTGCAGTTGTGCGACACAGCTACCCACAAAGTATTTTACGACAAACTCGAATATATCTATGTAGAGATTTCCAAGTTCAACAAAACCCTGGAAGAATTGGATACGCTCTACGAGAAGTGGCTCTATGCTCTGAAGAATCTCTATAAGCTTACCCAGCGCCCTAAAGAGCTGTGCGACAAGGTTTTCGACCGCCTCTTCGAGGAAGCCGAGATAGCCAAGTTTACTCCGCAGGAAATGAGGGAGTACGAGACCAGCAAGATGGCATATCGCGACATTAAGAATTCCGTAGACACTGCCAAGCGTGAAGGTATAGCTGAAGGTATAGAAATAGGCATGGAAAAGGGTAGAGCTGAAGGCATGAACCTGCGAAGCCTTGAGATTGCCAGGAAGATGCTGGCAAAGGGTATGGATGAAGCGTCTATCATGGATATGACGGGGCTGACGTCAGAGGAGATAAAGCTGCTGAAAGCGGAGATTTAGATTACGAATATCTCCATATAATCAAGGGTCTATACGCCACCTTTTCTTCGTGGCATATAGACCCTTGTCGTTTCCCGAAGTGCGGGGGGATATAATTGCTAGGCAACTTATACTCCTGCCCAGCTTAGAAGTTTATCTAATGTTATTCATTTCTAAATTGTTATTAATATTTAGTACGTCCACATTTTATGGATTTGAATGTTTTTCCAAGAAATCGTTTTCGTCTATGATCAGCAGAATCTTCATAATCCGCAGATGATTCATCAGATCGCCACCCTTCAACATCACTTCCTGTCATAACCTTTTGATCTTGTGACAAAATTAAATCTACAGATTCAGTATATACATTATCAAAGATACGGATACCTGCAGCGGAAATATTACCTAATGTCACCGATTTTAGGTATTGACAATCGGAAAAGGCAAAGTCATTTATAAATGAAACTCTCGGAGCATAGATTGTTTCAAGACCATTACACCCCTGAAAAGCCAACGACTCTATACTCTTTACATCTGGCAAGCTAATTAATTTCAGCGGTTGACAATTCGAAAATGCATTAGACGGCAAAGCCTCAACTCCGTAAACAGTTAATTCTATACTGCCTTCACTTGCACTGCTTAGAGCTTCTCTTATAGCATCAAACACACTATTATCTGCATTTGCAGGCAAATTCTTGATTTCAATGTTCGTTTTGCCCGCAGCCAAAGCATTTTTTATAATTAGTACGGCATTTTCTGTAGTTGTTACAGCATCGCCACCAGTAATTGCATCGCCAGTACCCCAATCCGTAACACTTACACTTCCTATTATAGCTTTGTCCTTACCTATTTTTACATCATAGGTATAGCTCATAGCTTTGTCAAGAGCAGGAATTCCAGTTACATACAGTTCTTTAGTCTGAGTTGCGTTGCCCTCACCATCATTGTATGTCACAGTGAGTTTCAGGAAATTCTCTGCATTATTGCCTGCTCCAGGAGATACCAAAGCATAGAATACATTGTTGCCATTTTCTTCTTTTTTATAAGTTTGGATGGGTGCGTAGCTGTCACCATCTTCTGCAGGAACTTTCAGCTTAGAATAAACTTCTACGGCAGAAAGCGTAGGATTCAGTCCTTCGAACTCATTTCCAAAAGCACTTACTTTGACTATGACACGAGCCGTCTGACGTTCAAAGTTCAATGTCAACTGTCTGTCGGCAGGAATATCTTTCTTTTCTATCTCTTTTCTGCATATCATATAATCAGACTGAGCAATTTTCGTGATGTCAGATTGATCAGCTTCGATATGACCCTCAGAGATAGAATTGGTGGAATTCCCTGGATAACAAGCCTCGAAAGTCTGGGCATTACCCGTCCAGAGCAGATAGTCACCTGAATTCGCAGGTGTCCATACCTCGCCCGTCTTCTTATAAATAACGGTTTTGCCCTCAGTCGTTACACTGATTACATCGTTCTCATTAAAGTTCTCTTGTTCCGTTGCTGAACCCACAGGATTACTACGGGTAAAAATGCTGTTTCCACCAACGGTGGCAGTAATCTTCACCTCATTGGCGGCAGTGTTAGTGCCCTGCTCTTCATCTGTAGAGCAAGCGGCAAGCATTGCTATAACTGCAAATGCTCCCATATATCTTGTAATCTTCATATCTTGTCTATTTTAAATGTCAAACAATTCTTTAATCAGTCTCTTTTTCGGTAATGTTTTCTTCTCCCCAAGGGTTCGCTGTTATGGCACCCCCTTGCACTACATCATTACCAACGAACAGATGCAAGTCATGTTTCTTACCAGATACAAAATCCACATCGTCGGTGGCAGTCCAGATATATTCTGTATTATTCACCTTGAACGAAATACTGAAATTACCAGCAGTAACGGTCTGTGGAATCACAATGGCTGAATAGTTGAAGACTGCATGGGCGGTTGCGTTCTCTGCCGGCGTGAATCCTGTAGTTTCTGGAGTAATGGCTGCTGCCTGGGTACCAACTTGAACACTTATAGGGCTTGCAGAGAAATCCACTTTGCTGCTGATAATGGTGCCATTCACCTTGACATCAGTTACAAATTCTTTCGTAACCGTATTATTATTCGTATTAAACTGGTCTCTCAACTCGATAGTGAGATTCAGCTGACTGAGAAGATGGGTGAATGTGACATCAACCGCTTTGCTGGTATTCAATTCCGAACCAGGCGTGAATCCTGTTTGCTTATATACAATAAGGTCGGATGAATAGTCTTCAGCACCGCTTTGGTCTGCCTTTACAGAAAAGACATAATCTGGCTTTCCGAAGACTTTAACTTTGCCATTTGCATCTTCGGTAGTCTCCTGATATGGCGCATAAGCCAGAATATCAACAGCGGTAGTTGAATTCTGCCACAACATCTGGGTAGCAGGATTCCAATTGCCGCCTTCCTTTGTTACCTGGATATTATCATAGGTATACTTGGTACTACCAGCATTGTGGATACAGAAACCGAACGAACTAAGGTTGTCGGTGCTGTTTCCGTAAGAGGCACGAGTATTCATGCCATCTACACTTGTCATGATTCTAACCACATTATCCATTGGATAATTGCTCTGTGCCAAATCCTCATCGTTGGAGCAGCTGGCAAAAACTGCCGTTGCCAAAGCTGCCATTGTTAATATTTTAATTGCTTTCATATTGTCGAATTTTATGTTTTAATTTTAAGAAAGTTACTCGTGAGCCTCGCCCTTGATAGGGTCGCCTGTAGACCCCCAGCCAGAGATGTTTACATCGCCAAGTTTTATGACGTCACGTCCAACCTCTAGGTTGACTGTAGTAATCTTGCCACTCTCAAACTTAAAAGGAGTGCCGTTGTCGTAGATGAAGTCCTTGCCGCCAATGGTGATAGTAATCTTCTGAACACCATCCTGCGGGATGATGATGGAAGCATATTGCTTGTTGGCGGTTAATGCTGGCATGTCGAAGTCGGCTTTATCTTCTGCTACAGCAGATGGGGTGACAACCTTGGTCAGATAATTGACGGTTGCTTTTTTTGCGGCATTGCCTACAACTACCTTATCTACGGTAGGTCCCTCTGTTCCCCACTGATTCTTATAGGTGAGGTTCACCACAAGTTTAGCCATCACATGGGTAAAGGTAAGAGGTACAGTCTGCTGTTCATCGACATTATAGGATAAGCCATCTTTGTTGACTGCCACTAAGAGGTCGCTTTCTGTTTGCTTATTTACATCGAATGTATATTCTCCGGCAGAAAGGTCGGATATTGCTGCTGTAGGATACACACCGATGAAATAATGCTTGTCTCGGTTGTTCTTCCAAAGCATCTGTGGATTGGATACCCATGAGCCGTTTGTCAGCTTATTGATGGCGTTATTCACCACACGCTCTCTTGTCTCAGGGGCTACAGTAGGCGCACCTGTCCAGGCATACACACTGATTTCATCACCCTCCTCAAAGGTTTGAGCGCCATTCGCATCTGTGGCAACACGGGTCATATTGCCGATGCTGGTAGAAACGGTGATATACTTGGAGGTCTCGCCACCGATACCGTCTTCATTGTTAGAACAGCTGCCCAATGTCAAAGCCATTGCCATCAGGGCAATGAGATAAGTCTTCTTTTTCATTGTCTTTTACTATTTTATATTTATATTCTTGTTTTGATTCTTCCTTAAATGAGAGGGGCGCTTAATCTTCTGGATTCAGGATTTCACCACGGTATATCCATTTCTCAGTCCAATCATCTATCTTCGTGCTCGTAAGATACATGTAAGGTTTCATCTCCTCAAATTCCAAGTTTATCTTGTACTTGCCGCCAGATTTCATGACGGGTGCTTCGATGTCGTAGTTGCTAACTACTCCCCCAGGAGAAATCAGTTGGATAAACAACTTGGTGGTATGTAAACCGTTGGCTGTCGGCATCAAGCGTAATGTTTCCGTTTTTAAAGTTGCGCCAGGCACTGCGATTTTCAAAGGAATATCACACTCTTCCTTGGTATAGCTTGCCGTCCCGAATGTTCCATCCTCATTCTTTTGCAGGGGCAGGAGTCCGGTTGCCACATTCAGAACCTTACCGCTTATTGCTGTATTTTCAGGAACTCCTTCAATGCTGATGGTTAGTTCTGCAAGTATATGGCGCATTTCATTTTTTGTTATGTAGTGGACATTTGATTTGTCAATAACGATGTCCGTGACACCATAATAGGCATGGTCGGGAGAGGCACTTGGATTGGACAATCCAAACATGAGCTGGTTCATGTTGAGGGTCGCCCTTGTAGCCTCACCGATAAAAAACGGCTTTATAAGGTTGGTGGTAGCCAGAATCTGATAATGCCCTACTGGAAGAGCGAAGCGTTGGCTTGCTACCTCCTGCGTGCTTCCATCATGTTTTTCCTCAACTAAGGAACCGTCATCGGCATTGAATATCCAGAGCTTCACATCCTTCACTTCCGTACCTTGGTCGGCTTCATCTGCCCAAGTGAGCGATACTGACAAGCCACCTTCTTCCTCATCAGAATGAACATCATGGTCGCAGCTTGCCAACAGGCATGGGACGCATAACAGCACCCATAACCAAATATTAAATCTTCTTTTTGCTTTCATTTTCTATCTTGTTTTATGGGTTACTTATGATTGGTAAAGGGCAAGTTGATTCCCAATCTTACTCCACTTTCCCAAACAAAGTTGTTCTTATGCAGATGCTCTGGCATTCCACCCTCTACTCCGACGTACCAGCCTTGCTGCCCCGTCTTTCCATCTTCTTTTACTTCTGCTTTCGCGAAAGAAAATGGAAGAATAAAAGTAAGCAATGCGACCAGTAATCGTTCTTTTCCAGTTAAGTAATTTCTCATATTGATCTTTTTTTTATAGAAAATATACTGTCTTTTTCCAAAGAGCAACATACTTTTTCTTAGTTAAAACTTCATTCATATCGATTATGTTTTGATTATAATTTACAGTATTTTAAATCCTTCATGATACAGATTGTAAAAAACTGGTGCAAAGTTAAGGCTTTTTTTGAAAGTGGGGGAGATTGTCTGAAAACCCATAGCAGCCAAAATGTCTCCTAATATTTCTTATTGTTAACACTTTATCTTTGGTTTTCTCGAAATATTTTCGTAACTTTGTAGCTATCAAACATTTATCGCTTATGAAGTACATTAAAGGTGAAGATAGAAGACAATACGTATTGTTTCCGGCTTGTCTGGACGAGTACATCGAGCAGGATAATCCCGTTCGCTACATTGATGCGTTTGTAGATAGCCAGGATTTAGAAGAACTCGGCTTCAATCATACTAAACGTGAGGCTCCTGGAAATGGTGGACGACCTTCATATGACCCTTCAGACATATTGAAACTACTCATTTATGGTTATTTCAATTCTATCCGTTCTTCTCGAAAGTTGGCCAAAGCGTGCGTTGTCAATATCGAGGTTATGTGGCTTTTAAGCAAGGTAACCCCTGACTTTCGTACAGTTTCTGATTTCCGAAAGGATAATTTGAAGCCTATCAAGAAAGTTTTTAAATCATTGAATAAGCAGTTGGATTCCTTTGGACTCTTCAGCCATTCTTACTTATCTATTGATGGTAGTAAGTTCAAGGCTGTAAATTCAAAGGATAACAACTTTACTCTCAATAAGCTTGATGATCGTATTGCCCGTCTTGAAGCGCATGAGCGTCAGTACTTGGAGGATTTGGAAAAGAACGACTTCGATGATGAACGTAAGTTTGGCAGGGATGAAACCGAGCTTAATCTGGAGGTGGTTCAGAAGCGTCAGGCGGATTACAAAGAATATCGTAATCAACTGGAGGAAAGTGGAGAGAAACAACTTTCACTCACAGATCCTGATTCTAAGTTGATGAAGTTCAATGACGGTTTTAACGTTGGCTATAATGTACAGACAGCCGTCGAGGCAGACAGTCATCTGATAGCCACCTACAATGTTACCACCAATCCTACTGATCATGGCGAAATTACGGAAACACTGACTGAGGCCAAGAATGATTTGGAACATGAAATAGTAGAAGTTGTTGCCGACAAGGGTTATCAGGATCCAAAAGACATGGCAAACGCTTTGGCTGCAGGAATCATCCCTAATGTAATACAGCGAGATGGCGATGATGTTGCTGAAGTAGAGTTTGAATATGTAGAAGCTACCGTAACAGATGATATGCTAAACAGCAAAAAGCCCGAGAATCTCGAAACTTGCCTTAAGGCTGGCAAAATACCGACTGCCTATGCAGGCATCCTTGACTCTCCCCAAATTGGTGTTCGTAAATCCTACGAATGTACGGCATCAAGTAATATAAAGGAAATGTCTGATGAGGAACTCAAACAGCTTGCGCTGCAAGGCTACTTTGTTAGAGATGCTGCTAAGAATTTAGTGTATTGTCCGCAGGGCTCTATATTACGTCAGAAGTCCTTAAAGAAGGATGGTCGTATCCGTTATTGCAATAAGTTGGCTTGCAAAAAATGCTCGCATAAGTGTACTAAAGCAGCATTTAAAGAAGCAGACTTCAACAAGGATACTCTCGTGATGAAAGCTCAGAATTACAAGGTAGACTCCAGTAATCATCAGGAAGACCAGGAACCTCCTAAGACTAAGATGAAACGAGAAGTTAAAGAACACAAGATTGTGACATACAAACTTCATTTAGACAAGAAGAAGATGGCGCAAAGAATGTGTCTCTCAGAACATCCTTTTGGAACGATGAAGAGAACCTTAGGGGCGTATTATTTTTTATTGAAAACGAAGGTTAAGGTGGAGGCCGAAATGGCCCTCATCTGCCTCTCCTATAACATGCGTAGAGCCATCTCTATGCTTGGCGTTCCACAATTGATCGCAAAGATGGCATAAGGGGAAGAAGGAGGTCCCCACAACTTAATTTTTAGACCTCCTATCACTTATTTTCGCTCGATTTGAGCACATCAATTATGAATTTTATTAGAAATCGAAATTTTAGAGCTGGTCCCCAGACTAGCTTAGAGGGCTTTATATGCCCTCAAAACAGTGATAAACAGCAGAAAATCAAGGTTTTCGGACGGTCTGGGGGGGTGTAATATTTGTTTTTTCAGGTATGCTTTTTTGGTTTTAGGTGTCTCATTCGTGGGCAATGCGACATCTTGTTTGTATTCTTTAACGTTTTCAGACTCTATTCAAGCCCAGAATCTGTGTAAATCTTTAGCAGTAGATAACCAAGAGAATACGATTCTCTCTGTGTTATTTTCAAACTCTGTTATGGAGATTTTGTCATTTGCTAAACTGAAGTATGCAAGAACTGCACCATTATTATCTTCAATAACATAACTTACAGCTAATAACTCTCCGCGATACAACTGTGACTCATTAAGGATGAAGTCATTTAAGTCTTCATCCCCACAGTTAAAATTAGATATTTTGTCATCAATATCTAATCGTCGAATCTTTAACGGTTCGCAAATTTCTTCATTATCGTTCATAATCAATTTACGAATAAACTCATGATATAATTATAGTCACGATTGATTTCTTCCATCTTTTCGCGGCTTTCCTTTGGAGGATTTTTCATCCTTGCCTCAAAAACTCTGGCGTCTTCACCATAGAGTATCGGTGTTTCTTTTATAGGTCTTGCCATATTTCTTATTATTTATTGATTAATTAATCTTCTGCAAAGATACGCTGAAAATTTATAACTTCCAAATTTTCTGGCGTTTTTTTGAAAAAATATATCCATAATCCCTGAAATGTAAAAATCCCCCATCCCGCTTGAGGAAGCAGGATGGGGGATAGTTTCTTATTTCTTCTTGAGCCCCTTGTATGCAAGGAAAGCTACAATAACAACGGCAAGAGCCAAGATGATGTAACCGAGCTCATGACTATACTTTAATGCCTGCTGATATATACATTATTATATGAAAACGCTTACAAAAGTACAATAATAATTTCAGATAGACATAATAAATACTCATACATTGAACGGAAGAACCGCTTTATACTTCATCTTCTTCCTCTTCAGCAGAAGCGTTGGTATCCAACTTCTCATCCTTTGATATAGAAATACTACCCATTCGGGAAATTTTAAGTACCAGAGGTACATATTCATCACTGGTAACATCAGGCGACCCAACACTTGCTGCGAAGTAAAGATAATCACCTTCTGCTTTCACATAAACAATACCGAGCAAAGCACCCATGTCCTGTGTATGTTTGTCAATATAGGATGTGAAATCTTTCTTTGTGAAAGTACGGCTAAAGAATTCTGAGCCATCACTTCTCAATACCTTAACCGAAATTCTGTTATCATAATACTTGGTGTTTTCGTCCAACTGGAGAACCGGAAGTTCCTTGTCAGAACTACGCTTCACCACCACTTTATAATGGGAACCAACCCAGTCAGCCTCCCTGGTCTGCTCATAATCACTCATTTTCTGAGTAGCTTTGTTCACAACCTTAGCCACCGGTTTAGGAGCAATAATGATATTACTCTTCTTCTTTTCAGTACAAGCCGTCAAGCTAGAAATAGCCAAAAGACCTATTAATATATAATCAATTCGTTTCATTCCGTTATTTTTTCTTACTGCAAAAGTACATTTTTCTTTTGAAATAGCCAAAGAAAAGAACCGAAATCTACATTCTTACATAAAATCAGACGCAAAAAGACGCCTACTTTCACAAGCAGACGCCTTAACATACCTAAATACTAACTAATAAATTTCCTATTGAATCTTACACGATATAATAAAAGTTCAGTTTATGAATTCTAATCGTAACTTTGACGAAAAGAAAATGAAAAGGTTTAATCAAGATATAAAAAAAAGTGCTTTTTCTGCTTTTTTTTTTCATTTCTTAGCAAAAGAACATCAAAAAACATGATTTTGTTTTGTTTTTCAAACAATTTGCCGTACCTTTGCAGCATAATAAAGACATTAAGTATGAAAAATAGGTTAATATTTATCATTTCTGTATTTTTTGCCTTCGTTTCATGTTCGCATCAGCAAACAGAAAAGAAGGAGCAAGTCATCGACACAATACCTGTGATGGTGATGCAGATACAGAAATGCAATCGCTTATATACAGCAGAAGCTCATGTTCATAAGATTATAACACATGATGACCAGCTCAATCTGAAGGGCTCACTGTTCAAGAAAGACTTTAATATTCATGTTCCCGGCTCAAACCGCAAGGTGGCCATTCCGATGGATGCGACATTAAAAGCTTATGTAGACTTTTCAGGATTCTCTGCTAAGAACGTTAACCGACAAGGTGACAAGATAGAAATCATCTTACCAGACCCAAAAGTGATGCTCACCAGCAGTAAAATCAATCACGAAGGTGTAAGACAATTCGTTTCACTCACCAGAAGAAACTACAGTGATGCAGAACTGTCACAATTCGAACAACAAGGCAGGGAAAGCATTATTCGCGATATCCCGAACCTAGATATTCTTGAACAGGCACGCCAAAGTGCAGCAAACACCCTGATTCCGATGCTACAGGACATGGGATTCGCTGAAGAGAATATCAAAATCAGTTTCAGGAAGAAATTCACATTCAACGATCTGAAGACTCTTCTGGATAAGACTACTATCGAAAAGAATCACTAAGCGAGGAGAACAATGATATGAAAAGAATACAAATCATCGTACTATTAGCACTGATCCTTATTCTGGGTGGAGCCTTCTATTGGCTCACC
This sequence comes from Segatella copri DSM 18205, assembly GCF_025151535.1. NCBI lineage: Bacteria > Pseudomonadati > Bacteroidota > Bacteroidia > Bacteroidales > Prevotellaceae > Segatella > Segatella copri. Next base: position 368,848 of record NZ_CP102288.1, on the reverse strand, counting down.
AAAGACAACGAGGTCAGCGTGGTACAGGAAGATAAAACAACCCTCTCACCCACTCAGGTAGAAAGCATCGAGAATATCGGTCAATGGGAATTTCTATCTGTAAGTGATGAAGAACTGATAGATACTATACGCCGTGGCTTTTGGGGCGACGACCAACTGGTACGTATCTATTATGGAACATTGCGCTTGGGTATCGATATGAAGGATGTAAAAAAAGGATGGCTACAAGCCAGCCAGGACAGCATCGTATGCACTTTACCTCCTATCAAACTGCTAGACCATAACTTCATAGACGAAGCGAAGACCAAGAGTTTCTTTGAAGAAGGCAAATGGACAGGCAGCGACAGACAGGCTATGTATGAGCGTGCTTATCAAGCCATGAAGAAACGTTGCTTAAACCGCACCAATATCTATACAGCACAGGCGAATGCCAAAACTCAGTTTAGAGAGATGCTGAAAGCAATGGGATTCAAAAACGTAAAGATAGAATTTGAGAAATAACAAGGTTACTGAACTTTCGCATATCAGGAAGTTAAAGGAGTTAAGGAAGTTAAGACGTATGTCTTTCTGCTTAAAAACTACGCCAAAAAGACTATTGTCTTAACTCCTCAGCGACCGTAGGGAGCGATAACTCCTTTAACTTCTTTAACTTCTGAACTTGCGAAATTTGAATTAGGTATAAAAAATATAGATTTAAGATAAACATAAAATTTTTAAGAGATGGATGCAATAAACGATTTTTTCACCGCATTTAGTTCATTCCTGTGGGGATGGCCTATGATTATCCTGCTGTTGGGAACCCACATCTTTCTGACCATCCGCTTGCACTTTCCACAACGCAAGATTTTCAAGGCAATCAAACTGTCTGTAAAGAAAGACAAGAATGCCACAGGAGATGTTTCACAGTTCAGAGCACTGGCAACAGCACTAGCAGCTACAATTGGTACCGGTAACATCATCGGTGTGGCTACAGCTATCGCTCTTGGCGGACCAGGAGCCGTACTCTGGTGCTGGTTAACCGGTGTCTTTGGTATTTCTACCAAATATGCCGAAGGATTACTCGCCGTAAAATATCGCGTAAAGACCAAGCGAGGCACGATGTTGGGTGGTCCTATGTATGCCCTGGAAAAAGGATTGGGCTGGAAATGGCTTGCAGTCCTGTTCGCCCTCTTTGCCGCATTGGCATCATTCGGAATCGGTAGCACGGTACAGGCAAATGCCATCTCTACCCTGGTAGAAAACCAATACGGCATTTCTCCATACATTACTGGAGCCATCGTTACGGCTTTAGGAGCAGCTGTAATTCTTGGAGGCGTGAAAAGTATCTCCAAGGTTTGTGGCATGCTAGTACCTTTCATGGCACTCTTTTATGTATTAGGCTGCATCTACATTCTCTGTGTAAATCATGCTTATTTATTGCCTGCCATCCACGTAATCTTAGACTCTGCATTCACAACAAAGGCTGCAGGTGGCGGCTTCGCTGGAAGTACCATGATGATCGCAGCCCGCTATGGTATAGCCCGCGGATTGTTCTCTAACGAAAGTGGTCTGGGTTCGGCACCCATCGTTGCTGCAGCAGCCCAAACCCGTAACCCTGTGCGTCAGGCATTGGTTTCATCTACCGGTACCTTTTGGGATACTGTCATCATCTGTGCCCTTACAGGTCTTGTCATCACCTCAAGTATCATAGCATACCCAGACATTGACTACCATAACGGAGCAGCACTCACCAAGGCTGCCTTCAGTAAGATTCCATATATCGGAGCTCCGATATTGACCATCGGACTGGCAACATTTGCATTCAGTACAACATTGGGATGGAGTTATTATGGAGAACGGTGTGTAGAATATCTGAAAGGCAAAAAGTGGATGCTCTGTTTCCGCTTAGTCTATATTGCTACTATCTTCCTGGGTAGTGTCATCAGTCTGGGACTGGTTTGGAACATTGCCGACTGCATGAATGCTTTAATGGCCATACCAAACCTTATCTCCTTGCTCTGCCTGAGTGGTATCATAGTGCATGAAACCAGAAAGTATCTGTGGAGAGACCAGTTAGATAAAGACATGGACGAAAAAGAAATAGAGGAATTAGAATAAAAGACACAGAAAGGAAATACCCTGAATGGGAGTAAAAATACAAAAGCTCGGCATTGCATCACTGCAGACCGAGCTTTTATTATTAAATCAACAAAAACTACTAAAATATCTTTTCTAAAAACCAAAAAACCTATTCGTTATGAACTTATGGTGCAAAGATACTACAGTTTGCGCAATAAACAGCACATTTTCTGTTGATTTCTATACTTTTTATTGGGCAAACGTTTGCACAGTTTGCCCTATCAGATTACAATTTATACTGAAGATGTTTCATTGCATGACCACCCCAAGTGGTATCATTGACATATTGGAAACCAACCTTCGTATAGAGACGCTCCGCTTTCGGATTTCCTTTATCACAAAGCAAACCTACAGCAGGAAGTCCTAATTCTCTTGCGCGAGAGATAGCAGCATCCAACAGTTTAGATGCAATACCTTTTCCACGGAATTGGTTAGAAACTGCCAAACTATCCAAATAGAACTCACCTTCCTCTGTTTCAAGCTCCATAGCCGAATAGTCTATTCCAAAAGCCACGATTGCAGCCTCAATAAAGCGCTTACGTAATCTTTTGACGTCAGCACCATCGTATGCAACCAAGATGCCAACAAGAATGCCATCAGTAGACATAGCAACCAATGTATTCTTATAACTATACTGACTGTCCTCCATCTCTACAAGTTTAGTCATCATACGGTGAAAATCAACCAATGTATGCTGAGGACCAGCAAAATTTTGGCAACACTGCGCATTCATCGCCTCCATGATAAGCGATGCGATATGCGAAGCCTTGTCTGGCGTAGCCTGTTCTATTTGAATTTTCATTATACTATTTTTTGTTTATTGTTTTATTATTGTTATTTCTTTCATGCTCCAGCATCGTGAGGAAATTCTACAAAGATTACTTTTTCCATGATTGCTGATTGGGTTTGATGCCTTATCGTTTACAAAGTTACGTATATTTTTTGATAAGAGCAAGTTTTTTATATTTTTTATTCGAAAAAGTTTTTTTATTCGAAAAAAAGATGTATCTTTGCCGCAGGTTTTGAAGCTAAATTTCTATTACTAGCATAATAGAGATACCCAAATCCCTTGGGTCCCAATGCTTCAAAACCTTTTTCGTTTTTAAGAGCGAAAAAGGAATACACTGAAAGAGTGTATCCTTCTTCGCAATATAAATCCTTAATGTTTTGATTTTCAGAATATTACTATAACCACAAAGCTACAGAAGCATCCTTTAAGTCTACTGCCTGTGCCTTGAGGGTTCCCTTTCCTTTTATCACAACGACACATTTTCCGAAGAATGCCTTGCGATGTGAATCGGTGAAACGCTCCAAAGAAGTCTGACATCCATTATCTGTTCCCAGAATCTTTGGCGTTTTCAGGAAACCATGACCACTTGCATCCTGTTCTCCTGAAACAGAGAAGAAAATCTGGTTATCTGCGTTCGGACAGAGATTGCCGTCTTTATCTACCACATTCACCTCTACAAAGGTGGTCGGATCAGAAGAGCCAAAAGCCTGACAGCCCTGATAAGTCTTCTTCAACACAAGATGATGAGGAGCTCCTGCTGTTTTTATGACCTGCTCTCTAAGAACTTTACCATTCTTTCTGGCTACAACCTTCACTTCTCCCGGTTCAAAGTTTACCCGCCACATCACGTGATATTCAGTACTCTTTCTGAAAGCATCGCCTTCGTTCTTTGCACCGTAGACTGTCTTCTTACGGATGCCCTGACTCTTGCCATTGATAAAGAGTTCTACCTCATCGGCATGATTATAATAACACCACATGTCGATGGTCTGTCCCGGCAGCCAGTTCCAATGAGGGAAGAGATGAAGCACATCTTTCTGAGTCCACTCACTCTGATACATATAATAGCTGTCTTTTGGAAGACCCGCCAAATCGATAATGCCAAAATAACTGCTACGGGCAGGATAAGCATAAGGAGTAGGTTCACCGATATAATCGAAACCGGTCCAGATAAACTGTCCGCCCACAAAGTCGTTGTGCTTCACCACATCCCAGGTTTCTTCATGGGTACTACTCCATGATGCGTGGAAATTATCATAAGCCGAACACATAAACAATGGATCGGTATAAGGCAACCACCATTCCTTTGGCGCAGTATAAATGCTGTCGCTAGGCATCATATAGTAGCCACGAGTCTGCAAGGCAGAAACACTCTCCGACAGAATAAAAGGCTTGCCAGGGAAATTCTTCGGCACATCCTTCACCCACTGATGGTGATAATTGAAACCTATAACATCAATAGCCCCACTCTTAAAGAGGTGATTCTTCGGGTCGGGCTCATTGCAGCCAGCAGTAACAGGGCGTGTGCCCCAAGGATCATACTCCTTCACGATTTTTGCCAGATGCTGGGTAAGAAGCGAATTGACACTCAGTTCATTGCTATGTGACAAGCTAGAAGCATCATGACCGGCATTCAGAATCAGGTTAGCCTGCTCCAGACTGAGCGTATCAGCAGCCACATCCGACCATTGTTCGAGAACTTCATTACCGATACTCCACATAATGATACTTGGATGATTACGGTCACGCTTGATGAGATCAGACAGGTCTTTCTTATGCCATTCATCGAAGAAACGGGCATAATCGCCATTCGATTTCTTGCGGCGCCACATGTCGAAACTCTCGTCCATCACGAGGAAACCCATCGAATCGCACATGTTCAGGAGTTCTGGTGCCGGAGGATTATGACTGCTTCGGATAGCGTTCACGCCCATATCGCGAAGGATGGTAAGTTTACGGTGCATCGCATCTTCATTGACAGCAGCACCCAGGCAACCGAAATCATGATGCTCACAGACACCATTTATCTTGAGATTCTTGCCATTGAGGAAGAAACCCTTCTTTGCATCAAACTTCACATCGCGGAAACCGGCAGTTGACGTAGCAACATCCACTACCTTCCCATTTACTAACAGCTCGCTCTTAACTGTATAGAGATATCCCTTTCCGATGTCCCAGAGATGCGGATTCTTCACCTTGAATTTCTGTTCCCGAACACCCTGACTCTTGGCTACGATCTTTCCGGCAGCATCATAGATTGTATTACGGACAGAGAGTTTCATCTTATTACCGGAAGCAGCGAAATCCACCTTCACCCTGACATCACCCTGTGGAGAAGTTGCTACATACTGTCCCCATTGGGGAATATAAGCAGATTTCATGGTTTTGGTGAGCCAGACATGGCGGTAAATACCGCAACCGGAATACCAGCGGCTGTTAGGCTGGTCGCTGTTGTCTACCTTCACCGCAATGACATTATCACCCTTCTTATTAATATAAGGTGTAAGATCATACTCGAATGTACTGTATCCATAAGGGCGGGTTCCGAGTTTATGACCATTGATATACACGGTAGAATTCATATATACTCCATCAAAGGTGATGGTAAACCGGTCATACTTTTCCTTCGGATTCACCGAGAAGTGCTTACGGTACCATCCGATGCCGCCCGGCAGTGCACCACCACCGGCTCCCGAAGGATTCGAAGGAGAGAAATCGCCCTCTATCGCCCAATCGTGAGGAAGATTCAAACTTCGCCAATGCCGGTCTGAATAATCAGACTTTGACATTCCGGCACTATCTGCTAAAGTGAAAAGCCAGCCTTTATCAAAAGACTGGCGATCACGGGCGCTCAACGACTGAGCGCCCAATAGAAAGATTGCTAAAGCAAATATCTTCTTCATATTACTTCAGTTTTACAGTAACTGCCTTACCAGCATACTTCACCATCTTGCCCTTAGGCGCCTTGGCGAGGCTGATACCCTGCTGGTTGTTATCACTAACAAGTACGATATTGAAGCGACGCTTCTGTAGCATACCATCGAAAGAACCCTTACGGGCAGCAATAGTAATGGTCTTCTGAGCATCATTATACTTGAAGTCGATCATAGCATACTTACCCTTCTCGTAGTTGTAGTTGGTTCCCTCATCCTCATAGAGTGTATAAGAACCGTCCTTGCCTGCATAGACATAGAGGTCGATGAGCTCAGCCTTCTTCTGATTGCTCCACTCCATCTCTGGACCCACAGGAAGAATAGAACCCTCTGGAACAAAGACTGGAATCTTATCGAAAGGCGCATCGGCTACGATTGTCTGTCCACCGGCATAGTGCTTACCTGTATAGAAATCATACCAGCCCTTCTGCTTAGGAAGATAAACATTGCGGCTGTACTTCTGATACTCGCCTACAGGACAAGCCATGAGAGCAGGACCGAACATCCACTGATCCTTGATGTCGTAAACATTATCATCGCCGTTGAAGTCCATTACCAATCCACGCATCATCGTATAGTCCTTGAAGTGAACCATACCCGCCATACTGTAGAGGTAAGGCATCAGACGGTAACGGAGTTTATCGTAAGCCACGATGGTCTTGTAAGCCGGATGATCTGCCGGAGCAATGTTCCAGACCTCACGGGTAGGCCACTGGCCATGAGTACGATAAAGAGGTACGAAGCAACCGAACTGATTCCAACGCGCCTGCAACTCGCGCCATTCCTTCAAGTCAGCATTTTCCTTACCGGTCTTATCGAACTCCTGCTGGGCTGCCACATAACGGTTCTCTACACAGAAACCGCCCTGGTCCATTCCCCAAAAAGGCAGACCTGCCATAGAATAGTTCAAACCGGCTGTCATCTGGGCACGCATATCTTCCCAACGGGTAGCAATGTCGCCAGACCAGGTAGCCGTACTGTAGCGCTGTTCACCTGCAAAACCGGAACGGGTCAGGAGGAAGACACGCTGGTTAGGGTTCACGCTGCGCTGTCCGTTATAGATAGCATCAGCATTCACGATGCTGTAAGCATTGAAATATTCGGTAGATGTACCGAGGGCAGTAGGACCGGAAAGAGCCTTGCGGTACCACATCGGGGTACAGTCACGAACGTTTGGTTCTGATGCATCCATCCACCATGCATCGATTCCGAACTTATACTTGGTATAAAGATTCTCGTCCATCTGGCGCCAGAACATCTTGCGGGCACCATCAGAATAGGCATCATAGAAAGAACCGCGGAAGCCGAGCCAGTCGTGAATATCATCCTTGATAGCCTGATGATACATCCAACCCTTGCTGTCGAGTTCCTTATAATTCTTGACTGTATCATAGAACTTAGGCCATACGGAAATCATGAAGCGGCCATTCATCGCATGTACGCTGTCGAGCATAGCCTGTGGGTTCGGATAGCGTGCCGCCTCAAACTCATGACTTCCCCATGAATCCAGTTTCCAGTAGTTCCAGTCCTGAACGATATTGTCTACAGGAATATGCAGGTCGCGGAACTTCTTCATGTTGTCCTTGATGTCCTTGCTGCTCTGATAGCGCTCACGGCTCTGCCAGAAACCGAGGGTCCATTTAGGATAAAGCGAAGCCTTGCCGGTAAGCGTACGGTAACCGGAAATCACCTCATCGAGATTCTGACCGGCGATGAAATAATAGTCCATATCCGGCGACATCTCACTCCAGATGCTCAACTGGTTCTTCTCAGCCTCAGAACGAGGAGCTGCTACGCGAAGTCCGCAATAGGAAACATCACCATCAGGCTGCCACTCGATACGGATTGGAGTCTTTACGCCCTTCTTGATAGGAGTTTCAAACTTATAAGAGTTCGGATTCCATGCTGTACGCCAGCGCTCAGGCACAACCAGTTTGCCATTGATATAAATCTTCATATAGCCGGCATAATAGAGGATAAACTGATAGAAGCTGTTACTTGGAGCTTCCACATAACCCTCATACACCACCTTGGAGCCATTCAGTGCAAAACCCTTTGGCAGGTTCTGAATACCGCCCTTATCTGTCTTGTTGCAAATCTCAGAAGTCTCAGGCATTGCATACTCAAAGTAAATGCTATCTTCGCCTCGAACAATCTTTTGACCATTCTTATCCACATAAGTACCTGTCAGCTGACCTTCCTTACCATCCTTATCATAGAGTTTGAAGGCACGGTTGAGCTGGAGATAATCTTCCGGATTACCCCAACGGCAATAAGAATAAGAATCCCAGAGGATGCCGTAGTTTTTATTAGAGATGACGAAAGGCACACTCACCTTGGTATTATACTGGAAGAGGTCTTCGTTCTTGCCCTTCATGTTGAGTTCCTCACTCTGATGCTGTCCGAGACCATAGAACGCCTCGTTATCAGGAGAGTTGAAGAGCGCACGCCATGACCATCCATGCTTCTGTGCTTCAGGAACCTTGGCAATGTCTACACCGATTTCACGGTCAGGCACAGTGAACGGCTTGAATGTCTTTCCGCCCTGAGCAACCTCATTGAGAAGGACATTGTCTTTCAGGTCATAGAAGGTAATCTGACCCGTAGCCTCGTTCATGACAGCACGCATGGCTGCTGTGGTAATGATGAGATTGTCTCCCTGCTCTTCCACCTTATAATTTGCCTTGCTGTTTTGAGGCACTATTATCAGACTCTGTTTGTTACGGAAACTCTGTTCGGCTGTAGCCTGAACACGGATAATCTTATCGCTCACCACCTGGAGGCGAATCTGACTAGGACCAAAATTCTGGTGTTGCTTCAACTGAACAGTGAGATAATTACCATTCTGGTTGAAACCTGCTGCCTGCATACCTGTGGCACTCATCAGCAGCACTGCTGAAATCAATAATGTTTTAGTTAGTCTCATTTTATACGTTTAAAGGAAAGTTTAAAAATTTGCGGCAAAGATACGAGAAATTTCCCGTATCTTTGTGCGCAAATGTTATCTGTATGTGTATAAAATGTTAACTAGAAGCGTAAACTACTCTGATTCTGACAGATTCTTACGATATTGAGACGGCGTAACGCCATACGTGTCTTGGAAGTATTTAGTGAAATAACGTGGATTATTGAATCCCACCTTATAGGCTATTTCACTGATGTTCAAGTCGCCCGAGCGCAGCAGATGCTCTGCAAATTTGATACGCTTGGTTCTGAGATACTCAGAAGGTGTAATACCCGTCAGCGAAATCATGCGTTTATATAATTGTACGCGTGAAATGCAAAGATGAGTACTGAGCGATTCTACCGATGTTTCAGGATTGCTCATATGATCGCGGATATAAGCATTCACCTCATCTATAAATTTGCGGTCGGCCTCTGTTATTACATATTCTGTGCTCACATTCTTGCGTTTCTTCAAGAGGTTCAGAATACAGAGATTCAACATATCAATATCGAATGGTTTGGCAATATACTCGTCAGCACCACACTTCAGACTTTCCTTGCGCTGCTCATCTCCCATACGGGCCGAGAGCATGATGAAAGGTATGGCTGTTGTTTCGTCATTGTCCTTACACATCCGGCAGAGTTCGTTACCATCCATCACAGGCATCATCACATCGCTCAGGATGAGGTCTGGACGACGGTCGATGATCTTGTTCCAGGCATCCTGACCATTGACAGCCTCAACAACCGTATAGTCTGTCAATACTTCGTTCATAAACTCACGGAAGTCCTCACTGTCGTCAACGAGGAGCACTACCGGCTTCTTGATCATCGATTCTCCTGGCTGATGCGCATGTTTACTCATTCCGTAGAGAACGTTCTTACCTGCATCCGGATCCTCATCAGTAGCCTGATGCACCGTGGTTATGATAGGTGCTGCTCGCAAGGAACCGAGATGTGCCGTTGAATTAGAGGTGGTACTGCTCTCTATCGGAAGGTCTACCATAAAGATGGTTCCTCCGCTTGGATTATCTGTAACATCTACTTTACCGCCATGCAGTTCGGCAAACTTCTTTACCAGGTTCAAACCTATTCCGCTACCACCCTGTGGTTGCATTTCAGTGCCATTGACCTGATAGAAACGCTCAAACACATGTTCCTTCTCCTTATCGCTGATGCCCTTGCCAGTATCAGATACTGAGATGCGGAGCATATCCGAATCCTTGTCTCCTACACGCTGGTGGAGTGCAACACTCAGAGAAACGGTGATAAATCCTCCATCTGGCGTAAACTTATAGGCATTGCTCAAGAGGTTGTTCACGATTTTTCCTACCTTATCAGCATCAAACGACATCTGCAGACTAGGCACCGTAGAATAGAAGGCAAGCGTTACTTTGCTGTTTGCCAAAGTACGGAACGAAGTACAGATATTGTCAACGAAGCTCACGATGTCGATATGCGACAGGGTAAGTTTTTCCTTATTCTGGTCTATCTTGCGGAAGTCGAGAATCTGGTTTACCAGATTGAGCAAACGGGTAGCATTGCGATGAATCATCTCCAGCTTTCTGCGTTTACTTTCATCTCTTTCTTCTCTAATCATATTGACCAGCGGCGAGATAATCAGGGTGAGCGGAGTACGGAGTTCGTGGCTCACATTGGTAAAGAAGTTGAGTTTGAGTTCATTCAACTCCTTAGTCTTCTTGATACTGTCTTCCTTGCTCTGGAGTTCGAATTTTACACGTTGCTTTTCGAGCATACGTTTACGGTAGAGATAGAAAGCTACACCTATTAATATAATATATACGATGAACGCCCAGATAGAGAGATAGAAAGGCGGATGAATATAAATCTTCAGCGTGCTCACCTCTTCGCTCACACTACCATCAGCATTCACCACCTTTGCCTCCAGAACATAGCTGCCTGAAGAGAGATTGGTAAAGGTAGCCTCCGGACGTCCCTCAGGTGTCAGCATCCATTTGTCATCAAGTCCCTTCATGCGATAGAGGAAACGGCAACGGGCAGGAATACTTACCTGGTCAGAAGCAAACTGTATGGTAAACGCCTTGTCCTTATAACTGAGATCCAGTTCAGGATGAGTATCGAGCGATTTTTCCAGAGGCACTCTTCCCTCAAACTCCTCACCTGCCTTCAGCGGATGATCGAAAAGTACGAAACCGCTGAACAAGACATGTGCATGTTTCTGGGCAGGAAGGATCTTGGCAGGATTGATGATATTAATACCATCCTGTCCACCGATGGCGATGGCTCCATTTCTCATCAGACAGGCAGAACGCTGGTTAAACTGGCGGCTCTGCAAGCCATCGAGCGAATTGAAGCTGATCATCGTAATGTCCCATTTGCCCTGGTTGTTCTTGGTCAGCGTAACACGGGTAACGATAAATTCAGAAACCAGCCAGATGTTATGCTGCTTATCTTCGAGCACCATACAGCCTACCGTGCCCTGCGTACCATTGAGGTCATTGATTGACTCCAACTGTCCTGAAGCCTCATCATACATGGTGACGCCCGCAGGCGAAGCTATCCACAAGATGCCTCGGCTATCCTTCATCATGTAATTCAGGGAAGGACTAGGGAAAGGCTGTCCGTCCTTGGTTGTATTCACATTGGTTACCTTTCGGGTTCCGAAATTAAAGATAGAATAGTTCTGCGAATGACCTATCAGAATTTCATCTTTATTCGGCAGGAAGAGCGAGTTGATAAAATCGCTGGTAATACCTGAATTCTGAACATTGTAGGTTGTAAACTTACCACTTTCAGGATTATAAATCTGGAAGCCTGAGCCCAAGGTTCCGATAATCAGGCGATGATACGGATCTTCGGCAAGACACCAGACGCTATTATTGGCAAGTCCGCCAGGAGCTGCCTGAAAACTCTTCCATCTGCCGTTTTTATATTGGGCAAGTCCACCATTGAAGGTACCGAAATACATCGTACCATCACTCATGGTTACGCTGCTGACGATAATATCCGAAGCCAAACCAGTTTCAGCCTGTGAGAATCGCCGACTCTGTCCGGTAAGCGGACTGTAGCATACAATACCGCTATCATTGGTTCCGCACCAGAGATTTCCATTCAGATCCTGTGTGATTGTGCACACATCACCAAGCGGAATAGTTGTGAATTTCTGAGCAGCAGGCGAATAATAAGCCACGCCGTTCTTGTAACTACCTACCCAGATAGCTCCCTCATCATCCACATAAACCTTCTGCAGGGAATTGTCAATGATACTTCCCTTTGCTTCGGAATGAACATACTGACGGCAGATTTTGCGTTTGAAATCAACAAAGAAGAGACCGTTATGGTCGGAAGCCACCCAGAGATTGCCTGCCTTATCGCGGGCAATATCACGCATCAGAATACGGGTTGGGCAAGGAATATGAATGCCCATGTTCTCAAGATAAGAACGGGCATCGGTCCATTTCCCGGTCTTTGACTGATACACGTAATTGGCACTACTTACTGAAACCCAGAAACCACCTATACCATCATAGAAAGTATAGGCACCATTATCACCGGCAGCTTTATGGGTGGCAAGGAAGGAATTGTACCAGAGAACCTTCTGTTTCTGTCCGTTGACACGGCAGATTGTACCATCACCATAGGTAATGAGCGCATCGCCGTCAACCTCGGTTATTTTACTGATATTTCCCTCTTTCAGACAGCCCGGCTGAGCCTTTTTGGTAAATTTAAAAAGATAAGTATTTTTGGTCTTGGCATTATGAAAGAAGAGTCCCTGTCCGTAGACAGCTATCCACATGTTCTTATCCTTATCTATCAGGAGTTTGTAAGGAGGTCCCTGCACATGGATGTTTTTGAGCCATTCTTCCGGTTTGCGCTCAAACTGCTCTTCATCATATTTGTAGATGCTGTAACCCACAGAGGTATGCACCCAGATATTTCCATCATAGTCTTGCTGAAGTTCATCTACCGAATTGTTAGGCAGCGACTTATCATCAGTGTTGCTATAATAGAAAGTTTTCATACGGAAGCCGTCAAAGCGGCACAGTCCCGACTGGGTACCGAACCAGATGTAGCCTCTGGTGTCCTTGAGAATGGCACCCACCTGACTGTTAGTAAGTCCATCATGATTGGTGAGGCTGCTGAATTCTACGTTTTCATAGGCAGCCCATGCCCTCTCCGGCTGCATGAGCAGCAAGAGCAGAAACAGCACGATGGCATGTTTCAAGTAGTTTTGTTTTTTTATCATCATAATCGTAGGTTTATTATATATTTATCTGAATAGATATTTATATCTATAATAGGTTTTATTTCACGTCGTTTTTTTCAGAACTTTCGCGTATTTTCAGTATCATCGGTACCACTTTCTTGTAGATTTTTTCATCACCATTGATACTTCTCATGAGAAGATCGCAGGCTGTGGTTCCCTGTTCGTGTGCCTTGTCCATGATAGCCGAGAGTTTCGGCGTAACGAAGGCAGCAGTATCACCATCGGTAAAACCGATGATAGCAACATCCTCTGGTATGCGGAGCCCTTTTTCCTTGATAGCATCGAAGGCGGCATAGGTGATTATGTCGTTAAAGGCGAGAATGGCATCAGGTCTGTCCTCCTTTTCGAGGAGACGGAGGGTAGCGTTTCGGGCTACATCGAAATCGATTCTGTCGCAGACTACGAGGTCACGGTCGATAGGGATGCGGTTCTCTCTCAGAGCCTCCAGATAACCATGTTTTCTGCGGCGCACCATATCAAGATGGTTTGGACCGCCGATAAAGGCGATGCGGCGCGAACCGGTATCTATCATATGCTGGGTAGCCTCCTGGGCGGCAACATCACCATTGCCTACTACCTGGGAGAACTTATCTTCTAAGCAACAACGGGCAAAGAACACCAGTGGAACTCCCATCTTATGCAACTGCTCGAAATGAGAATAGTCGACCGTATCCTGTGCCAGGCAGGCGATGATGCCTTCTACATGCATGTTCAGGAAGTTTTCTACCGCTCTCTTCTCGTGTTCTGTATTCTCGTGGCTATTGGCGCTGATTACCGAGTAGCCATTTCTTACGGCATAATCTTCTATACCATCCAGCACGGCAGCATAATAATGAGTCACCAGGTTTGGCACAATTACACCAATCACCCTAGGTGCTTCTTTTCTGAGGCTCTGTGCAAAGGGGTTTGGTCGATAATTGAGCTCCTTGGCAAGGCTTTTCACCTTTTGAGTCATCTCCTCACCCACTTCATGGCTGTTTCGCAGGGCTCTAGATACAGTTGCTATGCTGACGCCAAGTTGATCGGCGAGGTCTTTTAAAGATGTTCTTCGTTGTTTCATTTGTTAGTTTACGCTTTATAGACATACATTTTTGTATCCACAAATTCTGCATATTTTGTCTTTCCGACAGCAAAGTTAGTGAATTCTTTGCAAAGATAACAATTTCTTTCGAAAACGCAAACGTTTACGTTATTATTTTTTTGAAAAAATTTATTTTATAAGAAAAAAACTCGTATTTTTGCAAACTGAAAAGTAATGAATAGTTGATAATAAGTTAGTTAGAAACAAGCGTGGGTTTGGAATGTCGGGAGACAATCCAAACTCTTTTTTATGTCCCAATGCCAACAGATTACCTGCCAGAATACAAAAAACAGGATACAAAAAAGATGAGGGCACATACTGAATACTGCCCCCATCTGATATGGTTATTACTGCTTAAAAACAAATTTCTTCTGTCCGGGATAGTTAACGAATATCGCTACCAGCAGAGATACAATACTCTTCGGAATCATATAATGCAGCTGAATATGTTCGTGCGCATTCAGAAATTCGGTCAGGGCGATAGTGCCGCCCGAATTGAGCATCCAGCTGATACCCCAGATGATAAAATAGCGCCAGGCTACACTCTTTTTCTTGCTCTTGGAATCGCCAAACACATAACGGTAATTCAGTATGCAGTTGGTAATGCCGCCACTTATCACTCCCAGCGCATTGGCAAGTCCGTAATAAATACCGATGATATCTGAGAGGAAGAATGCCAGTCCGAAGTCTACCACAGAGGCGCAGGAGGCGGTCAGTTCCGCCTTGCCGAAGGTTACGAGTTCTTCTTTAATCTTGCCCATATTCTCTTGGATTCCATTAGCAGTACGCCTACTATCGTAGTAAGAATACCCAACATGACATCGATGATATAATGATGACCGGAATAGACTGCCGTCCACCAGATGCCCAGACAGATGCAGGCGAAGAGCACCACCGTATACCAGCGTTTACGGCTCATCACAGCATAAATCGTGGTGAGGAACATATAGGCAGCATGCAGGCTAGGCACGGCAGCAAAGACATTGGCATTCTTGCCATAGAGTCCGTGGAACACATGCAGTCCGGTCATTGCGTCCCATCTGCCCAGACCAGCCACATTACCCGGTGTATTGAGCACAGCCTCGAAGCCATAGTTCATCGCATACCAGGGCGGAGCAGCCGGATAGATGTAATAGCCGATGAAGCCGATGACATTCACCAGCAGGAAAGCCCAGGAGAAACGTCTGAACCATTTAAGCTGTTTCGTAAGATACAGATAAAGGGCAAAGGCGATAGGCACCGGAACCCAGCAGAGATAGAAGATGCCTGCCCAGAAATCGGCAAAACCGCAATGGTGAACCTTGAAGTATTCGCCCGGAATCATCAGCTGGCTATGGTCGGCTACAGCCTGCAGTTCTGCGCTGGATGAAGCAGCAATACCAAAGAGCGACTTTTCTGCATGATAGAGATTCGCCACATCAATATCGTTCACCATATAGTTAGGATAAAGGCGCATCGAATCGTAGATGATTCCAAAGAGGAACCAAGGCAGAAAATAGAAGGCAAAACGGCGTGTCTTCTTCCAGGCTACGAGTACCGCCAGGAGGATAATCAGATAGATACTAAACACTTTTTTCTACTTTTTTTATTCAAGTTTTGCAAGTTCAGGAGTTAAAGAAGTTAAAGAAGTTATCGCTCCCTACGGTCGCTGAGGAGTTAAGACAATAGTCTTTTGGGCGTATTTTTTAAGCTGAAAGACATACGTCTTAACTCCTTAACTTCCTTAACTCCTTTAACTTCCTGATATGCGAAAGTTCAGTTTATTATTTATGAGTGTTCATCACAACATAACAATGCCAGATGCGCCAGAAAGCGGTGATGTTTGCCAGAACGGCAATCAGAATCATGCCGCCAGCCAGCCACCAGATATTGCCTGTAAAGCCGGTAATCATCGCAGTAACAGCGGTAACCACAACGCGCTCAGGACGCTGCATGAAACCTACCTTGCACTCAATATCCAAACCCTCAGCACGGGCACGGACATAACTTACCATCACAGAACCGATCATCGCTGCAAAGGTGACTACGCCCATCCAGAACCAGATCATATCGCCCTGCATACGTACGAAGATGAGGCAGATGCCAAAGAGACTTACCAGTTCGCTGTAGCGGTCGAGTGTAGAATCCCAGAGTGCACCGAAGAGACTGCTCTTGCCGCTCATACGTGCCAATCGGCCATCCATCATATCGAAGAGACCGGCTGCGAGGATGATGAATCCACCCCATCCTACAGTAACCATGCAAGATGCATAATCAGCCTGCTCTGTTCCGAGCATCCATGCAGCATCAAGGAAGAAACCGGCTGCCACAATATTGCCCAGGAATCCTACGAAGGTGACAATGTTAGGAGTAATACCTACTGCTATCATCCCCTTGATAAGTGGATTGATGATGGCATAGATAACTTTTTGTAAGAAATCTCTATAATTCATGTTTTAATCTATTTTTTATTGTCTGTTTAAGAAATGTCTGTTTAAGAATTTGTTTCTTTAAGAAATGCCAGACTAGATGATTCCAGCCGAAACCAGTATGATTTTGATGATGATTAAAGAAACGGCTGCATAGAAGCCGCCCAGCAGATCATCAGCCATCACATAGAAGGCGCCCTGCCTGTTATCCAGTTTCTTGATGCCCAGCGGTTTCACCATATCAAAGAAGCGGAAGAGAACAAGTGCCACCAATGCCCACCACCAGGCATCTTTCACTTCGCCCTGTGCCGTAAGCGGGGTCAGCAACGACAGGGGAATCCACACGCCAGCCATCTCATCGATGACCACACGGCTGGGATCCTCGCCCCAGTAAGGCTGCAACTGCGCTGTTGCCCAAGTGCCCAGAATGGTAGAAACAATAACGAGAAAGAAGGTGATACTCTGCAGACTCTCACCCGTAATGCCGAGTCCGTAAGCCAGGGCTGCCCAGATGAGGGTTGCCAATACAGAGCCAGCCGTTCCCGGTCCCCAAGGCCAGAAGCCACTGCCGAAACCGGTTCCTATGATGACGGGCAGCAAAGGAGGCCGCTCGTCGGTAAGATTTCCCTTGTTATTCATTCTCTTGATGTTTAATAAGCCCGCAGAAGGGCGTTTCTTCTTTAAATTTCAGTGTGCAAAATTACGCTAAAAAATTAAATTAACCAAATAGTTTTCTTATATTTTTCTGAATTTCATCAGATATTGACAGATAAACAGGTGAAATAGAGCAATATGAAGGAGTTTTATACCACTCAGGCTCGCACGGCGAAGAGCAAGAACAGGCAGCAGAAGGAACTGTATGGAAGCCTTTTTCTGAAAATCTCATAAAAAACTGAAATAATGAATAGGTTTTTGCGTCTATTTACGAATAATGTTATAACTTTGCATCCTGAAAGCCCCAAAAGCTCCTGGAAGCAGCACGCCCTGAAAGGGCAGAAGCTCCTAGCCCAGGGCAACGCCCTGGGTATAATGGCAATTAGCAAGGCGCCCTGTAAGGGCAAAAGCTTTGTATATTGCTCGGTATTTTAAAGCTTTTGCCCTTACAGGGCGACAGGTTTGCGTCCGTAATTACCCAGGGCGATGCCCTGGGCTAGGAGCTTCTGCCCTTTCAGGGCGTGTGGAGCTTACTTGCGGTTTAGATAATAAATTAAATCATGGGCGGAGAGCCCCTATATATATAATAAGGTATAAAAAATGAAAGGTATTAAAAAGTTGTATTTTACAGTCATCCTTCTGATGATTTCTACGCTTCAGATGATGGCTCAGCAGAAGATAACAGGCCGTGTCATCGATGACGACGGTTTTGCCGTACCGTATGCAAGCGTGCAATACAAAGGACATAAAATTGCGGTTTCAAGCAACGGAGAAGGTAAGTTTACCATTGATAAGAAGCCGGGACTCATGCTCACCGTAAGCGCACTGAGCTACAAGAGCACATCGGTGAAGGTTGACGAAAAGACCAACTTTCTGGAAATCAAACTGAAAGACGATACGCACAAACTTACCGAAGTGGTGGTAAAATCGAAAAAAGGCCGCTACAAACGTAAGGATAATCCTGCCGTAGAACTGATGCGGCGCGTGATTGCTGCCAAGAAAAAGAGCGATCTGAGCAACCACGACTATGTGCAATATGATAAGTATCAGAAGATTACGCTCGCGCTCAACGACCTGAAGAAAGAGCAGTTGGAGAGCAAGTTCTTCCAGCGCCGCCAGTATCTCCTCGACCAGGTAGAAACCTCTCCGTACAACGGAAAGCTCACCCTGCCTGTCAGCATCGACGAAACGGTTTCACAGCATATTTACCGCAAAGATCCGAAGACCGAAAAGGACATCATCAAGGGTCAGCAAAGTAATGGAATCGGACAGGTCATCCAGACCGGAGAGATTCTCAACACCGCCCTGAAAGAGGTGTTCACCGATGTGGACATCTACGATGATTACGTGCGCCTGCTGCAGTATCCCTTCCCATCTCCTATCGGCAGAACAGCCATCAGCTTCTACCATTACTACATCGAAGATACGGTGTATGTAGAAAGAGACCTGTGCTACCATCTGCAGTTTATCCCAGCCAACAGCCAGGACTTCGGATTCCGAGGCGAACTCTATGTGCTTGCCGACAGCAGCCTGCACGTGAAGAAATGTAACCTCTACATGCCTCACAACAGCGATGTAAACTGGGTTACTGACATGAAGATTGAACAGGAGTACACCAAGCTCGACAACGGCGAGTGGGTGCTCACTAAAGACGATATGATAGCCGAACTGCACGTCAACAAGCTCCTTCAGGACCTGCTGGTGGTGCGAAACACGCGAATCACCGATTATGCCTTCGATGCCTTGCCGAAGCAGCTCTTCAAGGGCAAGGCGAAGATCAGGCACGATATGGATGCGATGAACCGCGATGAGGCTTACTGGAACAAATACCGGCAGGTGGGCCTCACGAAGAGCGAATCGTCGATGGACAGCTTTATCCACCGCATGGAGAACTCCAAGGGATTCAAATACATCATCTTCGGTGTGAGGGCCCTGATGGAGAACTATGTGGAAGTGGCTCATACCAAGGGCAAGAAGGTAACGGTGAAAGACAGTCTGGGTGTTGAAAGAGACAGCATCATCAACGACCGCCGCAGCCTCTTCGACCTGGGACCTATCAACACGTTCCTCTCCAACAACTACGTAGACGGTGTGCGCCTGCGTCTGGCGGGCAGAACGATGGCTGCCCTCAACCCTCACTTCTTCTGGGATGGTTACGGCGCCTACGGTCTGAAGAGCAACAAGTGGTATTACGGCCATGTGCTCACCTATTCGTTCAACAAGAAGAAAAACAGTCCGTTCGAGTTCCCGATGCGCAAGCTTACCTTCGAGCTGGGGCATGATATTACATCTCCATCCGATGATAACCTGCTGCACAACAAGGACAACTTCTTCATGACCCTCCGTGCCACCACGCAGGACCAGATGTATCAGTATCATCGCCAGAAGGTGACCTTCACCTACGAAACCGACTGGGGCTTCCGCTTCGACACCAGCCTCCGCTGGCAGAGCAACCGCACCGTGGGCAATCTCCACTACTACAGGGTGAGCGACGGCGAGGAAATACGCAAGATACGCACCACAGAGGCAAGTGTAGGCTTAGATTACAACCCGGGGGTCACCTATGTCAACACCAAGCAGCAGCGCCTGCCAATCAACCTCGACAGTCCTGAAATCTCGCTTCGCCACACCATGGGCTTAGACGGATTCATGGGCGGCCAGTATCAGAGCAACCTCACCACGCTGGGCATTTACAAGCGCCAGTGGCTGGGAAGCTTCGGTTATATGGATTTCAACATCGTGGGCAAGGCGCAGTGGAGCAAAGTGCCTTTCACCATGCTCATCCAGCCACCGGTCAACCTCTCTATCTTTGAGCAGGAGGCAACCATCAGCATGATGAAGGACTGGGAGTTCCTGAGCGACCGCCAGCTGTTCTGGTCAGTAGCCTGGGATATGAACGGCAAGCTGCTCAACCGCATTCCGCTCATCAAGAAGCTGAAGTGGCGTGAATATGTAGCCATCAAGGGTGTTTGGGGCGATTTGACCAGCAAGAACGACCCGAGCAAGAACCTCAATGATGAGAAGCTCTTCAAGTTCCCTACCAACTCCTATACTTTTGGCAAGACGCCATACTGGGAGTTTGTAGCCGGCGTGCACAACATCTTCAAGTTCTTCGGAATCGATTATGTTCGCCGCCTCAACTATTATGACCATGCAAACATTTCAAAATGGGGCATCCGTATGGGCTTCCTCATGTCATTCTAATAAGAAAAAAGATGCCTTGATGCAGTATTTTTACTGCATCAAGGCATCTGCGTACATATATAAACTACATATAAGAGAGTAAACACAATGAAGATTCTATTAGCAGACAAACAGGACATCACAAGAGCCGGATTGAGCTATGTGATCAGTAAGATAGAGGGTTTGGAAACCCGGACCATCGAAGACAAGGCAGACCTGATGCTTGCCTTAAAGGAGAATGAGGATACGGTTGTAATACTCGATTACACCCTTTTCGACATCAATGATGCTGCCGAATTACTTATTTTAAACCAGCGTTTCCCATACACGCGCTGGCTACTGTTCAGTGAGGATCTGAGTGCCGATTTCGTGAAGATTCTCATCGCCAGCAGTACGCAGTTCAGCGTATTGCTGAAGGAGTGTTCGCTAATGGAAATCAAGGAGGCGATACGTTTTTGTGTGGCAAGCAACCGTTTTGTCTGCCAGCGCATGATGGAGGTTCTTCTGGCTCCGAAACAGGAGGAGCAGGAGAAAATCAACCTCACCAAGACCGAGACAGAGATTCTGAAGGACATTGCGCTGGGAATGACGACGAAAGAAATAGCCGAGAAGCGCTTTTCCAGCTTCCATACGGTCAATACCCACCGCAAGAACATCTTCCGCAAGCTGGGCGTAAACAACGTTCACGAGGCAACGAAATATGCGCTGAGAGCCGGTTTGGTTGATTCGGCAGAATATTATATTTAACTTCGGTTACTGAAGTTTCGCATGTGGTTCAAGTACGGGCTGAAGGCCCAAAAGCTCCTAGCCCAGGGCATCGCCCTGGGTATAATGGCAATCAGCAAGGCGCCCTGTAAGGGCAAAAGCTTTGTATATTGCCAGGTATTTTAAAGCTTTTGCCCTTACAGGGCGACAGGTTTGCGCCCATAAACACCCAGGGCGATGCCCTGGGCTAGGAGCTTCTGCCCTTTCAGGGCGTGCTGCTTCCGGAGTTTGTGGACCTTCAGCCCGTTGCTTGAACGGGCATGAGAAAGTTTAGCATTTTACATTTTCTCAACCGGAAAGCTATGAGTTGCTAACCGGAAAGCTATGGGTTGCTAACCGGAAAGCTATGAGTTGAGAACCACAAAACTATGAGTTAGTTTTTTTAACTTTTTAGCCCATTTTCTAGCTTTTTTACCGCTAAACGGCTCAAAACAGAGACTTTTAAATCTTCTTCTTATAGCAGCGATGACGGCGATGCTGTTCACTCTCCAGATACTGCCACTGGCTCTGAACACCGGTATTGGTCTCCATCTGCGGCATTGCCTCAGCCCATTTAAAGCCATAACGTCGATACTGCTCAATCAGATCGGCAAAAATAAGCGCGTTGGCTCCCTTCTTGCGATATTCCGGAAGAACACCTATCAAGAGCAAATCTACCGTATCCGTCTTGTGCCACTTCAGAACCTTCAGCACCTTCAGCCAACCCGTAGGGAAAAGCTTGCCATCGCCTATCTCGCGCAGCGCATCGGTAAACGAAGGGAAGGAAACACCAAAGGCAACCAGCTTGTTGCCAGCGTTGCCATCCACTACACCCGTTACCAGGTTCAAGTCAGCCTTCTTGATATAAGTATTTACATATTCATCTATCTGCTTCTCCGTAAGCTGCTGGAAATCATAGAGATTCTTGTAAGTCTCGTTCACGATTTCGAACACCTTCCTGCCCATTCCTCCCGAGGTCAGTTCCTGGCGGGTGAACTTATGAACATGCAGATTATATCGGCTCTCTATCATCTGGGCAGTCTTGGCAAACTTAGCCGGCGTCACTTCCGGAATCCTGATGCGGTACTCCAGCCAGTCGTTATCCTTCTCATAGAGCGGATAACTCTCCAGATGCGTCTTATAATAAGGATAATTGTAATTGATATACATCGTAGACTTCCGGTCGAAGCCCTCGATGAGCAAGCCTTCACGGTCCATATCCGTAAAGCCGAGCGGACCTACGCATTCGTTCATTCCCTTGCTCTTGCCCCAGTTTTCTACCGCGCGCAACAAGGCACAGGAAACCGCTACATTATCCACGAAATCAAACCAGCCGAAGCGAACCTGCTTCTTGTTCCACTCTTCGTTGGCACGATGGTTGATAATGCCAGCAATTCTACCTACGATACGAGCCTCGCTGTCAACCGCCAGGAAGTATTGAGCCTCGCAGAATTCGAAGGCAGGATTCTTCTTTGGGTCCAGCGTATTCATCTCATCGAAACGCAAAAAAGGAATGGCAAACTTATGGTCTCTGTAGAGATCATAATGAAACTGAATGAAGGTTTTCAGCCCTTTTTTAGTCGTTATCGGTATGATTCTTATCTCATCATTCATTAGTATATTGTTTTATGTATATATATTCAATTGCGGTGCAAAAATACAATAAATTTATGAATAATGCAACTCTTTTCTTATAAATTTATAAAAGTTTGTTCATAATTGTCCAACTTTGTGGATATTTATGTACCTTTGCAGGATAAAATGCCCCAAAAGAGCATCATAAAGTAATGAAGAAAGAGAAAAGAGACAACTATACGTTCCTCACACATGCCCCTGTGCATCATGTGATTTTCACGATGGCCATACCAACGATTATCAGTATGCTGTCGACGAGCATGTACAACCTCGCCGACACTTATTTCGTGGGCAGCATCAACACGCAGAGTGTGGCAGCGGTAGGCGTTTCCTTTGCAGCAATGGCTGTGATTCAGGCGATTGGTTTCTTCTTCGGTCACGGAGCGGGCAATTATGTTTCGCGCCAGTTGGGCGCCAAGCATACGGAAGAGGCACAGAAGATGGCAACAACGGGCTTTGTGCTGAGTTTTCTTACCGGTCTCCTCATCGCCATTCTGGGTCATCTTTTCCTCACTCCGCTCTGTCTTCTGATGGGTTCTACGCCCACCATTCTTCCTTATACAGAGCGCTATCTGGGCATTATCCTGCTGGGTGCTCCCTTTATGACCACCTCGCTTACGCTGAATAATCTGATGCGATTTCAGGGCAATACGATGTATGCGATGAAAGGCATCATGTCGGGTGTGCTGCTCAATCTGATTCTGGCTCCTCTGCTCATTCTCTACTTCCAGCTGGGCATTACCGGAGCCGCCGTAGCCACCCTCACCAGCCAGTGTTTCGGCTGCGCCATGCTCTTCTGGATGACGCATAAAGGCGAGAACATCCGCATCCGTCTCTGCAATTTCACCCCTACCCGCGCCTTTGCCAAGGAGATTATCTTCGGCGGAACCCCTTCGCTGTCAAGACAGGGACTGGGAAGTATCGCTACGCTGATGCTCAATGTGGCAGCAGGTGCGTTTGGCGATGCAGCCATTGCGGGCATGAGCATCGTTACCCGCATCTCCTTCTTCACCTATGCGATGGTCATTGGTCTGGGTCAGGGATTCCAGCCGCTCTGCGGATTCTGCTACGGTGCCAAACTCTATGGGCGCGTAAAGGAAGCCTTCTTTTTCTGCATCAGATGCGGCACGGTTTTCCTCAGCGTCTGTGCCCTTCTCGGCTTCATCTTCTCAACTTCCATCATCAGCATCTTCCGCGATGATGCAGCGGTTGTAGCCGTAGGTTCGGTGGCTTTGCGATGGCAGGTGCTCAGTTTTCCGCTCGTAGCCAGCATCGTGCTCACCAACATGCTGATGCAGACCATCCGTAAACCGGTGAGAGCCAACATCGTAGCGGCAGCACGAAGCGGACTTTTCTTCATTCCGCTCATCTTCATCCTCCCCTATTTCTTCGGACTGCTGGGCGTGGAGATGTGTCA
This sequence comes from Segatella copri DSM 18205, assembly GCF_025151535.1. NCBI lineage: Bacteria > Pseudomonadati > Bacteroidota > Bacteroidia > Bacteroidales > Prevotellaceae > Segatella > Segatella copri. The sequence goes on along the minus strand of NZ_CP102288.1, from coordinate 344,690 downwards.
GATGTGGGCAGATTGCTGCTCGTTTGCCGTTGCGGTTCTGATAGCCTGGAGCGCTTTCAGGGATATGAGAAGAGAGCAGATGGAACTTGGGAAAAGCCACTAGAAGATAAGAAGATACTAGAAGATAAGAGAAAATACTTGAGATAAGAGAAATGGAGAAGATTTATTACATAGGATTGGACGTTGGTTCTACGACAGCCAAAATAGCCGTTATCGACAGCGATAACCGGGTAATTTACTCAAAATACGAACGCCACAACGCTCGTGTCAACGAACTTGTGTCGCAATATTTCGATGAGATTTTAGCCCTTACCGGCGATGCAGAGGCAAGAATCTGCGTAACGGGAAGCGTAGGAATGGCTACTGCCGAGCAGCTCCAGGCGGAGTTTGTACAGGAGGTGGTGGCTGCATCGGTCTATGCCCGTACGGCTCATCCTGAGGCAAAGGCGCTCATCGATATTGGTGGCGAGGACGCGAAGGTTATCTTCTTCAAGGAAAACGGAAATATGGAACTGCGCATGAACGGCAACTGTGCCGGCGGAACGGGTGCTTTCATCGACCAGATGAGTGTGCTGATGGGCGTAGAAAACCTGAAGATGAGCGAGTTGGCGATGAAGGCAGAACACGTTTATCCGATGGCTGCCCGCTGCGGCGTGTTCGCCAAGACCGACATCCAGAACCTGATGGCGCGCAATCTGCCCGAAGCAGATATTGCAGCCAGCATCTTCCATTCCATCGCCGTACAGACGGTGGTAACGCTTTCTCACGGCATCAGTTTCGAGGCTCCTATCCTGCTCTGCGGCGGTCCGCTGACCTTTCTTCCGGCTCTCCGCAAGGCTTTCTGCGAATATCTCCATCTCTCTCCAAACGATTTCATCGTATCAGAAAACAGCAATCTCATTCCGGCTCTGGGCTGTGCTTACCGGGCTAAATCGGCAGATTCTGCAGCCTCAGTATCTGCCCTCAGAAGCCGGATGAAAAAAGAAATACAAACGGAATGGACCAGCAGTCTGCTGCCTCTGTTCAAGAATGAGAAAGAGCACCAGGAATGGCTCAAATCAAAGGCGAAATTCGCTACCGAAACCCAACCGCTGAACAAAGGAAAACAGCAGGTTGTGATTGGTATTGACTCGGGCTCTACTACGACGAAGATTGTTGCGGTAAGGGTGAATGCGGAGACGCCTAGGGGAGATATTGTCTTTACCAATTACCGCCTGAATCTGGGAAATCCAATCAAGGCAGTAGCGGATGGACTGAACGCCCTGAAGCAGGAAGCTGCATTGCGAGGCGCTGAACTGGAAATCGTAGGCTCCTGCTCTACAGGTTACGGCGAAGAACTCATCAAGGCGGCTTTCGGCCTCGACAGCGGCATTATAGAAACAATGGCGCACGAAAGAGCTGCTGCCTCACTCATGCCTGACGTGAGTTTTATCCTGGACATCGGCGGACAGGACATGAAGGCTATCTTCGTGGAGAAAGGGGCTGTGGTGCGCATGGAACTCAACGAGGCGTGCAGTTCGGGCTGCGGAACATTCATCCAGACCTTTGCCAACAACATGGGTTATTCTGTAGGCGATTTTGCCCAACTCGCCTGCCAGTCGAAGGCTCCCTGCGACCTGGGAACCCGCTGCACCGTCTTCATGAACTCGAAGGTGAAACAGGTGCTCAGAGAGGGCGCATCTGTTGCTGATATTTCTGCCGGAATCTCTTATTCGGTCATCAAGAACTGTCTTTATAAGGTATTGAAACTCCATGGTAATGAGAACCTTGGAGGCAAAATCGTTGTGCAGGGTGGTACGATGAGAAACGATGCGGTGGTAAGAGCATTTGAGTTACTCACCCATACAGAAGTGGCACGAAGCAACATGCCTGAACTGATGGGCGCCTACGGCTGTGCCCTTCATGCGGCGGCAGATTACAAGCATCGCACATCTGCAGAAGACGAGCACCCTGCCTCATCAAGAACCATCGATGAGCTGCAGAATTTGGCTCATTATGAAACCAAGCAGCTGCAATGCAAAGGCTGCGAAAACCATTGTTATGTTTCCCGCTACACCTTTGCCGGCGGCAACCGATTCTACTCCGGAAACAAGTGCGAGCGTGTATTCAACAACAAGGGAGCAAACGGGGAAAAAGGCAAGAATATCTACGAATACAAATATAGTTTACTCTTTGATAGAGAAGAAGTTAACCCACTTGACGTTGTAAAACACAACGTCAAAGTAGGCATTCCTCGCATCCTCAACATGTACGAGGAATATCCGTTCTGGAATGCGCTGCTCCGGGCAGCAGGATTGGGCGTGATTCTCTCTTCCGATTCCACTTTCAGCCAGTATGAAGGAGCCTTGAATACGGTGATGAGCGACAATATCTGCTTCCCGGCTAAACTGGCTCACAGTCATCTGAAGGAACTCAACGAGAACCCGAAGGTTGACCGCATCCTCATGCCATACGTGGTTTATGAACATAATGACGACCCGAAGAATACGCTGAACAGCTTCAACTGTCCGGTCGTTTCGGGCTACAGCGATGTCATCAAGTCGGTCATCAATCTGAAGAAACCAATCGATACGCCCGTCATCAACTTTGCCCAGCCTAAGGCGCTGGAAAAGCAGATTACCGATTATCTCAAGCAACTGGGAGTAAGCAAGAAGGCTGCCCATAAAGCGCTGAGAGAGGCCCTCTATGCTCAGGCAGTATATGCAGCTGAGATTAAGAAACAGGGCTGGGAGATTCTGAAGCCAAACAAGGGACTTACGATTCTACTGGCGGGCCGTCCTTATCATACTGACCCGCTGATTCAGCACAAACTGAGCGAGATGATTGCCAATCTGGGAGTCAACGTCATCAGCGAAGACATCGCCCGGGGTAATCTCTTTGCAGATTTCAAAGAATTCAATCTGGAGAACCTGGCGGCAGAAAGAAATGAGGCTGCATTAGCCAGCCAAGACAACAACGAAGCATACAACTGTCAGCCAGAGACTTATCTCGTGAAGCAATGGGCGTATATGAACCGCATTCTGAAGGCAGCGCAATGGGCAGCCGAACAGGGCGATGAGGTTCATTTCGTCCAGATGACCAGCTTCGGCTGCGGTCCTGACAGTTTTATCCAGGACGAGATTCGCGACATCATGAAGCGCCACAACAAGCCGTTCACGCTGCTAAAGATAGATGATGTGAGCAATATCGGCTCCCTGAAGCTCCGTGTCCGCTCGCTCATAGAAAGCCTGAAGGGAGTAAAGGAAGTGAAGAGTGAAGAACGAAGAGTGAAAAATTCAACAGCAGAAGAAATTCAACATTCAACACTTAACACTCAACATTTACAGCAGACCAAGGTATTCACCAAGCAGGATATTCATCGCAAGATTCTCGCTCCTTTCATGACCGAATACCTCACCCCTATCATTCCGCCTATCCTGAAACTGATAGGCTATGATGTTGAGGTACTTCCGATGAGCGATGAGGTAAGCGCCGAACTCGGCTTGAAGTTTGCCAACAATGAAGTCTGCTATCCGGCAACGCTCATCGTCGGCGACATCATCAAAGCCTTGAAATCAGGCAGATACGACCTGAACAATACGGCAGTAGTGATGAGTCAGACGGGCGGCCAGTGTCGCGCAACCAACTACGCCGGTCTCATCAAGCGTGCGATGATTTCCAATGGATTCCAGGATATTCCGCTGCTCACGCTCGGTGTAACAGCCTCAACAGGCGAAGCATCAGGCTCAACAGACGACAAGCAAGACTACAACGAGCAGGACGGATTCAATGTGCCTTGGCTGAAATACAGTCAGATTATCGTTACCGCCATTTTCTATGGCGATGCAATCAACGAGATGTACAACGCCTGCATCGTAAGAGAGCGAAAACCGGGCATTGCCAGAGAGTTGCGCGATAAATACATGCAGCTGATAGACGGACCTATCGCCCAGAATTCAGCCAAAGGACTCATCCGACTCCTGGAACAGGCAGCCGAAGAATTCAACCAGATGACCCTCGAAAGAGAACTGCCGAAGGTAGGAATCGTAGGCGAAATCTTCCTGAAGTTCAATCCTTTCGCCCACCAGTTCCTGGAGCAGAACATCATCTCGCGCGGCATTGAGGTGGTTCCGCCTCTGCTTGCCCCTTTCTTCCTGCAGGAATTTGTGAACGTGGAGATACAGAAACACATGCGGCTGAGTTGCACCAAAGTGCCCGATTTCATCATCAAGGGCGCTTATCAGGCGCTGATAGGCAGAAGATTGCGCCAGGTAAACAAGGCAGCCGGCAAGTTCCGCTACTTCCGTCCGTTCACCAATATCTATGATGATGCGAAGGACGTACAGGGACTGGTTTCGCTCGCAGCCCAGTTTGGCGAAGGCTGGCTTCTGCCTGCCGACATCGTAGGTTACATCCGTGATGGCGTGAACAACATCATCTCGCTCCAGCCTTTCGGCTGCATCGCTAACCACGTGATTTCCAAGGGTATCGAGAAACGTCTCCACGACCGTTTCCCTACACTCAACCTCGTATCGCTCGACTTCGATTCCGGTGTTTCAGAGGTAAACGTCACCAACCGACTACTCCTCTTCCTGGACAGCATCACAAAATAAGACAAGCCAGACCCATGTACGGTAAAACACTGTACATGGGTCTTTCCGTCTTTCATCCCTCAAAAAATCACTCTAAAAAATACAAAAAACCGTAGCTATTTCTTTGTCATTCAAGAAAATAATCGTATCTTTGCACTCAAATTTTATTGAGACATTAAGAAAATGAGTAAAGATACATTAACTCATCAGCTGACAGAGACCATCGAGGAGCTTTCGAGCGCCGAATCTATGAAGGGTCTCTTCCATCAGCATCGATACGGGAATCCACTTCCTTCGGGCAAGGCGCTCGAAGAAATCATCAGTTTGTCCCGTTCTATCCTCTTTCCGGGATATTTCGGCAATTCTTCGGTAAATATCTCAACCATCAAATATCATATTGGAGTAAGAGTAGAGAAACTCTATGAGATGCTGTCAGAGCAGATTCTCGCCGGTCTCTGCTTCGCCAACGACTGCGAAACGGAAACCCAGGCTGAACTGCAGCACCAGCGTGCCAAGGCAGGCGTGATTGCAGCCAAGGCAATCATGGAATTCCCGAGACTGCGCAAGATTCTGGCTACCGATGTAGAGGCTGCCTACGAGGGCGACCCAGCTGCCATGAGCCACGGAGAAATCATCTCCTGCTACCCGGTCATCAAGGCGATTACCAACTACCGCATCGCTCACGTGCTGCACGAACTGGGAGTGCCGCTCATTCCGAGAATGATGACCGAGCTGGCGCATTCAGAAACCGGTATTGATATCAACCCGGAGGCTACCATCGGCAAGCACTTCACCATCGACCACGGTACGGGTGTGGTGATTGGAGCTACCTGCATCATCGGTGACAATGTGAAACTCTACCAGGGTGTAACCCTCGGAGCCAAGAGTTTTCCTCTCGACAAGGACGGCAATCCTATCAAGGGAATCCCTCGCCACCCTATCCTCGAAAATGATGTCATCGTCTACGCCAATGCCACCATCCTCGGTCGCATCACCATCGGAGAAGGCTGCGTAGTGGGAGCCAACGTATGGGTTACCAAGGATATGAAACCGAAAACAAAGAAATATAAAAAAGAAAAACAAAGTTTATTAGATATAGAATTCAATAATGGAACAGGAATTTGAACTCATTGCCAAGACCTTCATGGGCCTCGAGCCTGTCTTGGCTGAAGAGCTCACCCAGTTGGGTGCCAATAATGTACAGATCGGTCGCCGCATGGTGTCTTTCACAGGCGACAAGGAAATGATGTATCGTGCTAACTTCCAGTTGCACACAGCCATCCGTATCTTAAAGCCTATCAAGCACTTCAAGGCGAGAAGCGCTGAAGAGGTGTATGATCAGATTCAGAAGATCAAGTGGGATGACATCTTAGACGTGAAGAAGACTTTCTCTGTTGACTCAGTAGTCTACTCAGAGGAGTTCCGCAACTCACGCTTCGTAACCTACAAGGTAAAGGATGCGATTGTTGACTGGTTCCGCGAGAAGCAGGGTACACGTCCAAATATCAGCGTATCTAACCCAGATATCCGCCTCAACATCCACATTGCAGAAGACAATGCCACCTTGAGTCTCGATTCGAGTGGTGAGAGTCTGCACCGCCGTGGCTACCGCCAGGAGCAGGTAGAGGCTCCTCTCAACGAGGTTCTCGCTGCAGGTATGATTCTGATGACCGGCTGGAAGGGCGAATGCGATTTCATCGACCCGATGTGTGGTTCAGGTACCATCGCCATCGAAGCTGCCCTCATCGCCCGCAACATCTCTCCAGGTGTATTCCGCAAGGAGTTTGCCTTCGAGAAGTGGAACGATTTTGACCAGGATCTCTTCGACATGATCTATAACGACGACTCTCAGGAGCGCGAGTTCGAGCACCATATCTATGGTTACGATGTTGACATGAAGGCTGTCAATACAGCTAATCTCAACGTTCGTGCTGCCGGTCTCAGCAAGGACATCACCATCTCACAGGCTGATTTCAAGGACTTCACCCAGCCAGCCGAGAAGAGCATCATCGTGATGAACCCTCCATACGGCGAGCGCATCTCTACCCCTAACCTTCTGAACACCTACAAGATGATAGGTGAGCGCTTCAAGAAGGCTTTTGCCGGCAACGAGGCTTGGGTATTGAGCTACCGCGAGGAGTGCTTCGAGCAGATTGGTCTGAAACCATCTATCAAGATTCCTGTATTCAACGGAAGCTTGGAGTGCGAATTCCGCAAGTATGTGATGTTCGACGGCAAGATGAAGGACTTCCGTTCTGAAGGCGGTATTGTGAAGACTGAGCGCGAGAAGAGCGAGATGGCTCAGAAGCACCGTTTCAAGAAGGAGCGTGAATTCAAGAAGCGTGTTAGCGAGGAGACTGAAAACGAGGAGGACGATATCCGTTCTTTCAAGTTCCATACTCACCGTCTGGAAGACTTCGAGAAGAAGCGTGCTGAGTTCCATAAGGGCGGCCGTTCACGTATCGGCGGCGGTCGACGCAATGATGACGACGATGACAAGCGTGGAAGCCGCAGCTTCAAGGGCGACCGCAAGGGTGGCCGTGACTTCGGTGGAAAGCGTTTCGAGAAAGGCGACAAGCGTGGTGGCTTCAAGGGCGACAAACGTGGTGGCCGTGATTTCGGAGGCAAGCGCGGAGGCAAGAAGAACTTCAGCGTTGACTTCGACGACGAGGATTAAAGACATATCGACCCATACGTCGTGTTTCACGACGCATGGGTGTTAAACCCGATAAAGTAAAGAATATAATGAATCTGAAGAATTCAATTTATAAATTATCTTTTGCTGCTATGATCATGATGGCTATGAATGCAACCGACTTACAGGCTCAGGGCGTGGTTCCTGCTCAGAAAGGCGAGAAAACCTTTACATTGGAAGACCTGAACTTCGGCGGCAACAACTATCGTAACATGGTAGCTAAGAACCGCTGGTGCACCTGGTGGGGCAATGAACTCGTTCGCCAGGATGTGGATGCCTGCTATCTCGTCAACAAGACGACAGGCAAGGAGACCAAACTCTTCGGCATCAATGACATTAACCAGTGGATTGCTCCTACCAAAGACATCAAGGTAAGAGCCCTCTACAATGCTCTCTTCCCTTTTGCAGGCAAGAGCATCGTGATGGTAAGCAACGGCAGCAAGACTTATACCGTAGACTTCAAGAAGCATAAGCTGCTGAGCGAGATGGATTTTGCTGACGGCGAGAACCTCCTGGAGGCCAACGCCCAGCAGAACGCCTTCGCCTATCTGAAGGGCAGCAACCTCTATGTACGTACCTTCGATGTAACCAGCAACGCCCTGACAAAAGAGAAGAAATCTCACGATTTCCAGCTCTCAAAGGACGGAAGCCGCGAAATTGTTTATGGACAGAGTGTTCACCGCGATGAGTTCGGTATCAGCAAGGGAACCTTCTGGAGTCCGAACGGCGAACTGCTCGCCTTCTATCGCATGGACCAGAGTATGGTAACCGACTATCCGCAGGTCGACATCCCAGAAATCGGTTTCAATCATTCTGAAACACAGAGTTGCATTGCTACTCCTGCACCAGACAAGTATCCGATGACTGGCGAGACATCACACAAGGTAACCGTAGGCGTGTTCGACTGCATGACCGGCAAGACCATCTATCTGAAGGCTGGCGATCCAACCGACCGCTACTTCACCAACATCGCATGGAGTCCGGACAGCAAGACCATCTATATGTTCGAACTGAACCGCGACCAGAACGACTGCCGTCTGACTGCCTACAATGCAGAAACCGGCGAGAAGACAGGCGAACTCTATCGCGAGACCGATGAGAAATATGTAGAACCATGTCATCCTATCCAGTTCCTGCCTTGGGACAGCAACAGCTTTATCATGCAGAGCCGCAAGGATGGCTACAACCACCTCTATCTCTGCACCCTGGGCAAGCACAGAAGCCGCATGGCCAGCAACACGGAATCGCTTGAAATCAAGCAGTTGACTTCCGGAAAATGGGAGGTGATGGAAGTGCTCGGCTTCAACACCAAGCGCAAGAGTATCATCATCGCATCCAACGAGAAATCGCCTATCCAGAGAAACATCTTTGCCGTAGATACAAAAACCGGCAAGCGTACGCTGGTAGATGATTGCGGCAAGGGATGGCACAGCGCCACTTTGAGCGAGAACGGACAGTATGTCTTCGACAACTACTCTACTCCTACCGTTCCTCGCAAGATTGCCCTCGTGAATACCGAGAACGGCAAGCGCACCGCTTACTTCACAGCCGAGAACCCTTGGAAGGGCTACAATGTGCCTGAGTACAGCTGCGGTACCATCAAGGCTGCCGATGGCGAAACAGACCTCTACTGGAGAATGGTGAAACCGGTAAACTTCGATCCGAACAAGAAGTATCCTACCATTATATATGTATATGGTGGTCCTCATGCCCACAACGTAGATGCACGCTGGAACTACTCTAGCCGTGGTTGGGAAACCTACATGGCAGAAAAGGGTTATCTGCTCTTCATCCTCGACAACCGTGGAAGCGAGAACCGTGGCAAGGCTTTCGAGCAGGCTACTTTCCGCCAGCTCGGACAGATTGAGATGCAAGACCAGATGAAGGGTGTGGAATATCTGAAGACGCTTCCTTATGTAGATGCTGACAAGATTGGCGTTCACGGCTGGAGCTTCGGCGGATTCATGACCATCTCACTGATGACCAACCACCCTGATGTGTTCAAGGTAGGCGTAGCAGGCGGTCCGGTAATCGACTGGCACTGGTACGAGGTGATGTATGGCGAGCGCTATATGGACACCCCACAGACCAACCCAGAGGGTTACAGGAAGACCTCTCTGCTCTATCAGGCAAAGAACCTGAAGGGCAAGCTGCAGATTATCCAGGGCTTGAACGATGTGACCGTAGTGCCACAGCACTGCCTCACCTTCCTCAAGGCTTGCATCGCAGCAGGCACCCAGCCAGACTTCTTCGTCTATCCTGGCGAGCCTCACAACATGAGAGGTCATCAGAGCACTCATCTGCATGAGCGCATCAGCAATTATTTCTTCGATTATTTGAAATAACAAATTCAAGTTTCGCAAGTGGTTCAAGAACGGGCTGAAGGCCCAAAAGCTCCTAGCCCAGGGCATCGCCCTGGGTATAATGGCAATCAGTAAGGCGCCCTGTAAGGGCAAAAGCTTTATGTTTTGTCTGGAGTTTTAAAGCTTTTGCCCTTACAGGGCGACAGGTTTGCGTCCGTAATTACCCAGGGCGATGCCCTGGGCTAGGGGCTTCTGCCCTTTCAGGGCGTGTGGGGCTTACTTGCGAAAGTTTAGTAACAAACAATAACTTACAGCAAATGAAAATTTTATTGTTAGGAGGCGGTGGCCGCGAGCACGCCTTAGCATGGAAAATCGCTCAGAGCGAGAAGTGTGAGAAACTCTTCATCGCTCCTGGTAATGCCGGTACTCAGAATGTCGGCGAGAACGTAGATATCAAGGCAGACGACTTTGAGGCGCTCAAGAACTTCACAGTAGAAAATGGCGTTGATATGGTGGTAGTTGGTCCGGAAGACCCATTGGTAAAGGGTGTTTACGATGACTTCAAGAACGATCCTCGCACCCAGAACATCCCTGTCATCGGTCCATCAAAGGCTGGCGCCGTACTGGAAGGCAGCAAGGACTTCGCCAAGAAGTTCATGAAGCGCCACAACATCCCTACTGCCCAGTATGAGACTTTCGACGGCGAGCACGTAGAGGAAGGCTTGAAATTCCTGGAGACACTGAAGGCTCCTTATGTATTGAAGGCTGACGGTTTGTGCGCCGGTAAGGGCGTTCTCATCCTCCCTACCCTGGAAGAGGCTAAGAAAGAGTTCAAGGAGATGCTCGGCGGTATGTTTGGCAACGCTTCTGCACGCGTAGTCATCGAGGAATTCCTCAGCGGCATTGAGTGCTCTGTATTCGTATTGACCGATGGCAAGAACTACAAGATTCTGCCTGAGGCTAAGGATTACAAGCGCATCGGCGAGCACGATACCGGTCTGAACACTGGCGGTATGGGTAGCGTTACCCCTGTACCATTCGCTACCAAGGAGTGGATGCAGAAGGTTGACGAGCGCATCATCCGTCCTACCGTAGAGGGACTTGCTGAGGAGAACATCGACTATAAGGGATTCATCTTCTTCGGTCTGATCAATGTAGAAGGCGAGCCTATGGTCATCGAGTACAACTGCCGTATGGGTGACCCTGAGACTGAGAGCGTGATGCTCCGTCTGAAGAGCGACATCGTGGATCTCTTTGAGGGTGTAGCAGCAGGCGATCTGGACAAGCGCAGCATCGAGTTTGATGAGCGTGCAGCAGTCTGTGTGATGCTCGTAAGCGGCGGTTATCCAGAGGCTTACAAGAAGGGGTATCCTATCCAGGGCATCGATGATGTAGAAGGTTCGGTAGTATTCCACTCCGGTACAGCCATGAAGGATGGTCAGGTAGTAACCAACGGTGGTCGTGTCATCTGCGTAAGCAGCTACGGCAAGAACAAGGAAGAAGCCTTGAAGAAGAGCTTTGCTGAGGCACAGAAGATCCAGTTCACCGACAAGTACTTCCGTTCTGATATCGGACAGGACCTTTAGTTTTTTAATGTTGAATTAGATGTTAAGAAAGAAAACTTTTCAAAATAAAGTAGCGGCTAGCCGCTACTCTTTACCTATTACTGCAACCCTTGCCACACTGGTTTGGGTTGCAGTAGGTTTATTGGTATCCAATATCTGGGTAGAATTTGCTTTCACAGCCATGTCTACCCTGCTGATGGTGGAACTGAACAACCGTAATGCCCTGATGCGTACCTACAGCCGAATGGTATCCTGCAGTTTTCTGGCATTAATGACGATGGCAGGACTCCCCCACCTCTCTTTAAAAAGCAGTATTGTGACGATGTGTTTCATCGCCTTTTATCTCATTATCTGGAATTGCTATCAGGATAAACGCTCTACAGGCTGGACTTTCTACGCCTTTGCCTGCATCGGTCTGGCATCGATGGTTTTCGTGCAGATAGGCTATTTCATGCCTATCCTATGGATTATGATGATGGTGTTTACCCTCTCGTTTAGCGTAAAGACATTCTTTGCATCCCTGGTAGGTCTCATCGTGCCCTATTGGTTTGCAGCCGGTTATTTCTTCTATACCGACAACATACAGGGGCTGGCTGACCACTTCTGTGAATTCATCAACTACAGCGAACTCTTTGATTATTCACAGGTTACCGACCATCAGATTCTGAACCTGAGTTTCGTTATCCTGCTCACCATCATCGGTTCCATCCACTTCATACGCACCAGCTACGGCGATAAGATACGAACCCGCATGATCTACGAAACGTTTATCATGATATCGGTTGCCTGCATCATCTTCATCGTCCTCCAGCCTCAACATATACAGGAACTGGGCGGCATCCTGATTGTGAATACAGCACCGCTTATCGCCCATTTCATCACATTCACCAGAGGTAAGTTTACCAACATCTCCTTCATCCTGCTGCTCATCATGCTGGTACTTATCATGGCTTACAACATACTCGTACCAGAGAGCATATTACTATGAGTTGGATTATAGATTTCTTAATGAGCTGGGGCTACTGGGGCATGCTGGTATCAGCCTTCCTTGCCGGCAGTTTCTTTCCCTTCAGCAGCGAGGTGGTCATGTCGGGCTTACAGGCTGCCGGACTGGAACCTATCCAGCTCGTACTGTATGGAAGCATCGGCAATGTGCTCGGTTCTATGTTCAACTATGGCGTAGGACGGATGGGCAAGCTGGAATGGATTGAGAAATATCTGCATGTAAAGAAAGAGAGTCTTGACAAGGCTCAGAACTTCATGGCCGACAGAGGAGCCTGGATGGGATTCTTCGCCTTCCTGCCCCTGTTGGGAAGTGCCATCACCATCGTTTTGGGACTGACGAGAGCCAACATCGTGATTTCTGTCATCAGCATCACCATCGGAAAGGTGTTGAGATATGTACTGCTGGTTTACGGACTCAGTTTTATCTTTTAAACAAGCTGCAAAGAAAACAAAGAATTGATTTATATAGATTGACTGCTTATGAGAAAGTATTTATACCTTATTATATTATGCGTGGTTTTCGCGGGCTGTAAAGGCAGCCAGCAGAAAGGCAACACCGCAGAAAGTAACGGAAAGGAATCTGTCGCCAACAGCGATGGCAAACCTACAGTTACCGTAACCATCCCTCCCTACAGGTTTTTCGTTGATAAGATTGCCAGAGATAAGGTGGATGTCAACGTGATGGTATCCAACGGCAACAATCCTGAAACTTACGAGCCTTATGCCCAGCAGATGATGGAACTCTCCAGGAGTACCCTCTATCTGAAAGTGGGAAGCATCGGTTTCGAACAGACCTGGATGAAGAAGCTGCAGGACAACGCTCCTGACATGAAGGTGATAGATACCTCCACAGGCATCACGCCTGCCAAGACACCAGGCGGCAATACCGACCCGCATGTATGGATGAGTTGCAAAAACGCCCGCATCATCTCCAGCAACATCTTCAAGGCACTCTGCCAACTGGAACCGGAAAACAAGGCATTCTTTGAGAAGAACTATCTGTCGCTGCTGAAGATCATCGATAAGCGAGACAGCACCATCAGAGAGGGTTTCAAGAATCATCCCGAGATGGTACGCAAGTTTGTGATCTATCACCCTATCCTCACCTACTTTGCCCGTGATTACCAGCTGGAGCAGCTTGCCATAGAGGAAGAAGGCAGGGAGCCTAGTGCCGCCCAGCTGAAGAGCCTCATCCAGAGAGCAAGAAAAGAGAAGATCAAATATTGCCTCATACAAGCAGAATTTGCCAACCGCAACACCACAACTTTCATCAACGAAAGCCACACCAAGCCAATGAATATCAACCCATTGCAAGGCGATTGGAACTGGGCGATGCAGGAAGCGGCAGCAGCGGTACAAGGCAAGAAAATCGTTGTTGGGAAGTAAAAACTACAATAATATGACTCCAATCATAAAAATCGAGCATCTTTCGGCTGGTTACGAAGGCAAGGAGGTGCTCCACGATATCAACCTCACCGTCTACAAAGACGATTATCTTGGCATCATCGGTCCCAACGGTGGTGGCAAGACAACCCTCATGCGCCTCATTCTGGGACTGATGAAACCCACAGACGGCAGCATCCGCTTTTATAAAGATGGGGAGGAAGTAAGGGAAATCAGTATGGGATATCTGCCCCAATACAACCATCTCGACAAACAGTTCCCTATCTCCGTTTATGAAGTGGTACTCTCAGGACTCAGCAAGACCAAAAGTCTCTTTTCGAGATACACCCAGGCACAGCACCAGCAGGTTCTCGACTGTCTGGAACAGATGCAGCTCACGGAGTTGAAAGACCGTCATATCGCAGCCTTGAGCGGCGGACAGTTGCAGCGAGTACTCCTCGCCCGCGCCATTGTTTCGAAACCCGATGTAGTGATACTGGATGAGCCCAACACCTACATCGACCGCCGTTTCCAGAAGCAGATGTACGAGATGCTGGAACAGATCAACCGGGAGTGCGCCATTATCATCGTAAGCCATGATGTAGCCGAAGTGCTCAATAACGTAAAGCACATCGCCTGCGTAAATCATCATCTCCACTACCACGATACGGCAGATATGCCGAGAGAGAAACTGGAAGAGCATTTCTTAAATGTATAGGCTTATTATATAATAATGCCTAAAAAACAGGTGCAAAAATCCATATTATCTCATCTTTTTATTATCTTTGCAACTGGAATGTGCCTTTTTGAAAGGCACAGAGAAAGCATTCAGAAACAGAGAAAGCATTCAGAAAGAAATATAATACATTAAAGTTTAAACAATAATGAAACAGTACAGATTAGTGGACAATATCTTCGGATGGGTCGCATTCATCATTGCGGCGTTCACTTATTGTTCCACAATTGAACCGACAGCCAGTTTCTGGGACTGTCCTGAGTTTATTACGACTGCTTACAAGCAGGAGATCGGTCACCCACCTGGGGCACCATTCTTCATGCTTTTAGGCAATTTCTTCACACATTTCGCCAGCGACACTACCCAGGTAGCCAAGATGGTAAATACGATGAGCGCCCTGCTGAGCGCCGTCTGTATCATGTTCCTCTTCTGGACCATCACCCACCTGGCTCGCCGACTCGTCATCAGCGACTGGAAAGAACTGACCACCAGCAAGCTGATTGCCATCGAGGCATCCGGTATGGTGGGCGCACTCATCTACACCTTCAGCGATACCTTCTGGTTCTCTGCTGTCGAGGGTGAGGTTTATGCGTTCTCTTCTGCCTTTACCGCTGTGGTATTCTGGCTGATATTGAAGTGGGAAGACCATGCTGACGAGCCTCATAGCGACCGTTGGCTTGTGCTCATCGCCTATATGACCGGTTTGAGTATCGGTGTCCACCTGCTCAACCTGCTCTGTATCCCAGCCATCGTATTGGTTTATTACTACAAGAAGGTGCCACATGCCAACCTCAAGGGCTCGCTCCTGGCGCTGTTCCTTTCATTCCTCGTAGTGGTAGCCGTACTGTATGGTGTGGTTCCTGGTATTATCACCGTAGGCGGCTGGTTCGAGCTGTTCTTTGTCAACACCCTCGGCTGTCCGTTCAATACCGGTGAAATCGTATACATCATCTGTCTTGTAGCCTCTGTCATCTGGGGCATCTACGAGACCTGTAATGCATCAGAGAGGAACGAGAAGAAGCAGAATATCGCCTTCGTTCTCGGTTTCGGCATGCTCGGCATCCCATTCTACGGATATGGCTGGACAGCTGCCATCACCGGTATCATCGTGCTGGTTATCCTCTGGTTCGTACTCGGCTACAAGCGCAAGCAGGAAGTAGTAACAGGCGTTGACGAATCTACAGGCATCGCCAAGAAGAAGATGCAGCTCCTGCCGCTCATCTCAGCACGCGTCAAGAACACAGCCTTGCTCTGCATGCTGATGCTGATGATTGGTTATTCCAGCTACGCACTCATCGTGATCCGCTCTTCTGCCAACCCTCCTATGGACCAGAACTCTCCTGAGGACATCTTTACCCTGGGAAGTTATCTGAGCCGCGACCAGTATGGCGACCGCCCTCTGTTCTATGGCCAGGCTTATACATCACAGGTAGCCCTCGAAGTAGACGGCAACATGTGCAAGCCTGTCATGAAAGAAGGCGCACCGGTTTACCAGCGCAAGGAGAAGGCTTCGGCTGATGAGAAGGACTCTTACTTTGTAGTAAGTCACAAGAATAAGTATATTTATGCCCAGAACATGCTCTTCCCTCGTATGTACAGTTCGGCTCATGCCCAGGCATACGAAGACTGGATGGGCGGTGTTGAAGGCACAGAGATTCCTTACGACCGCTGCGGAGAGAGTATGATGGTGAAGATGCCGTCACAGTTTGACAACATCCGCTTCTTCCTCTCTTACCAGTGCAACTTCATGTACTGGCGCTACTTCATGTGGAACTTTGCCGGCCGTCAGAACGACATCCAGGGCAATGGTGAGCCAGAGCACGGAAACTGGATTACCGGTTTCTCATTCATTGATGATTCACTCTATGGCGACCAGAGCAAATTGCCAGACGATCTGAAGGCGAACAAGGGCCACAATGTATTCTACTGCATGCCGCTGATTCTCGGTCTCATCGGACTTTTCTGGCAGGCTTGGTATACCCGAAAGAAGAAGGTAATGAAGAACGGCAAGGAAGAGGAAGTGCTCATCCCTATCGGAATCCAGCAGTTCTGGATTGTATTCTTCCTGTTCTTCATGACAGGTCTTGCCATCGTCATCTACCTGAATCAGACACCTATGCAGCCACGTGAGCGTGACTATGCTTATGCCGGCTCATTCTATGCATACGCTATCTGGTGCGGTCTCGGCGTACTCGCCATCATCGACATTCTGAAGCGCAAGATGAAGCTCAGCGGTACTGCCGTAACAGCCATCGTAGCAGTCATCACACTTCTCGTACCTATCCAGATGGCATCACAGACCTGGGATGATCACGACCGTTCAAACCGTTACACCTGCCGTGACTTCGGTCAGAACTACCTGATGTCACTCCAGGAGAAGGGCAACCCTATCATCTTTACCAATGGTGATAACGATACCTTCCCACTCTGGTACAACCAGGAGGTAGAAGGCGTTGGAACAGATGCCCGCGTATGTAACCTGAGCTACCTGCAGACCGACTGGTATATCGATCAGATGATGCGTCCTGCATACAACTCACCATCTGTGCCAATCACCTGGCCACGTCTCGACTTCTGTTCAGGTACCAACGAATATGTATCTGTTGAGCCTGAGGCAAAGAAGCAGATTCTCGACTTCTACAAGCAGGATCCTGAGAACGCCAAAAAGCAGTTTGGTGACGAACCGTTCGAGCTCAAGAACATCCTGAAGAACTGGGTACGCAGCAAGAACCCTGACATGCACTTCATCCCTACGGACACCCTCTATGTCACCATCGACAAGGAGGCTGTAAAGAAGAGCGGCATGATGATGGCATCAGATTCTATTCCAGACAAGATGGTCATCTCGCTTGCCGGCAAGAGCGCACTCTACAAGGGCGACCTCATGATGCTCGAAATGCTGGCACAGTGTAACTGGACCCGTCCGCTCTACGTAGCACTCACCGTAGGCGAAGAGAACTATATGAACCTCGGCGACAACTTCGTACAGGAGGGACTTGTGAACCGTATCACTCCGTTCACCACCAACAAGCCAGGTGCCAAGAACTTCGATACAGAGAAGGCTTATCACAACATCATGACCCGATTCAAGTTCGGCAACCTGAAGCAGAAGGGACTCTACATCGACGAGACAACCATGCGTATGTGCTATACCCACCGTCGCCTGCTCGCCCAGACAGCCCTCCAGCTCATCGCCGAAGGCAAGAAACAGAAGGCTATCAATATTCTGAAGAAGGCTGATACCGAGATTCCTGCCTATAATGTTACGCTCGACTACATGAGCGGTGGCTTGGATATGGCTCGCGGCTGGCTGATGACCGGTCAGAAAGCCAAGGGTAAGGAATATATAGAAGCGGTATGGAAGAATGCTTCACAATACCTCAACTACTATCTCTCGCTGCCAAACGACCGTTTCCTCCAGGCAGAGCACGACTGCATCCGTCAGATCATGATCATGCAGAGCATCTGCGAGGCTGCCGGAATGGTGAGTCCACAGTTGGAGCAGAAGTATGAGAAGCAGCTCAACAACCTCTACCGTCTCTATCATGGCAGAGGTGGCAGAATGCCGGAAGGCAATCAGTAAAAAATAGAAAAAAGTTTGGTGTCGCGAAACACGACACCAAACTTTTCATTATTCATATAAACCTGTTTTATCCATGTTCATAGAGCAACCAGCCAAATGGCTCAGATGGTTATATCCAAAGGCCATCTGGAGAATGGACAAGAAAGACCATTCTGTCTATCTTACATTTGATGACGGTCCGATTCCTGAGTCAACTCCATTCATCTTAGAGACCCTGAGAAAGTACAATATCAAGGCTACTTTCTTTATGGTAGGCGAGAATGTATTGCGCCATCATGACCTCTACAACCAGATTGTGGCAGAGGGTCATCAGGTAGGCAACCATACATTCAATCATATCGGTGCCTTCAAGCACCGTGTCATCTCCTACGTGCTCAACACCAATAAGGCGAACGATATCATCCATGCCCATCTCTTCCGTCCACCTCACGGCTGGATGCGACCAAGTGAGTATTGGTGGCTGCACCGCACTTACAAGGTCATCATGTGGGACGTGGTGACGCGCGACTATTCCAAATGGATGACGGCAGAAGATGTGGTGAACAATGTGAAGCGATATGCCCGCAATGGCAGCATCATCACCTTCCACGACTCGCTGAAGAGCATTGAAAAGCTGAAGACAGCGCTCCCTCAGGCCATAGAATGGCTCATGGAACAGGGGTATGAATTTAAGACTTTTGAATAAGAAGCTGTTATTCCCAAACAGGAACAGCCCAATAAACACAGACAAGAAATGAGCAAAAGAATCAACAGTTATCAGGCAGTAGCTGCATTTGTAAGAGGTTTCTTCGAAGCCTACGCACGTGGCATCATCGATGCTACCATCGAAGGCAATGACTTCAGTAAGAAGAACGACCCGAAACAGATCAAGCAAATGATGCTGGAGCACTATGGCGAGGTAAACCAATACTTCTTCGACATCATGTTCTCTATCCTCGTACGCCTCAACTACAAGACTGCCGAGGAAGCCAACGAGCGCATGAAGAAGAACTTCGACAGCATGAAACAGGCTGACCCGACCTTTGAGCCAACCATGCTCGACTACCTGCGCATAGCCTGCAAATCGAACCAGCTTTACAAGGCTATGGAGTCAGAATACAAGCGCAACTTCACCTGGCTTCTTCAAGGCAAGTTTACCACACTTGAAGAGCATGTACGCGATTACACCCACGGCATTCTCATCAGTCTTGCTGACGAGCCGATGGCCATCCATCTCCTGGTCCGCATCATCGTAAAGGCATACGCAGCCGGACTGAAATGTGGCAGCAAGGAGGGCGAACAGCACCAGCTCCACATGCCTACCCTTCACGGCATGTTGCTGAACAATGTCAACATCCTACTCAACGAGACTCCGCTCAAGAGCAGCACCGAAGATCCTGTTGCCCTCTTCAAGGAGGCATGCAAGAATGAAGAAGAAAACATCAACGTTCTTTTCAACACATTAAACGATGCGATGAAAGAACTGGCAGAAGAATAAGAGAAAAGAACAATTTCCTTCGCCTCATTGTCACCGATTACAACCTCGGCAAACTTTGGTTTGCTGTTTAATTGTTTCTTGCCTTGTACCATAATTTGAATAATTTAAAATTATGGTGCAAAGGTACATTGCTAATGCCATAATCTTATCTCCTATTATTTAGTTTATATTTCTGCCGCAAGCCACAGATGATCAATAAGATTTGGGCACAGGCTGGCATGAAGGCGTTGGCAGAGATAGCAGACATCTATCCACGTATGACGAGCATTCACGACAGCAGCCTATTTGACGGTAGCTTTGCAATGGATTCTATCAATCATGGCGATAAAATTATCTATTGTGCAATGTACCTGTACATCGGCTACGTCAACGAGGCTACCAACTTCGCTGAAAGCCAAAGTGGCGGTGACAGCGATACCAAAGACTGGGGACGTGAGAAGGACGAAGATGAGATAGAATGGATAAGAAGATACTTGCAACAGGCAACAAAGATAATGAAGCCTATGAAGAGGAAAGGCTTGAGTAGATAAAATATTAAGGGAGGAGCGCATTCGAACACGCCCCTCCCAAATTATTTTACAACTCGCAATAATCTTGCGAATCACTATCCTTAGTAACGACTTGAATAGTGAGACGAGTGTGAACTATGTGAGTTGTGAGAACTTTGTGAAGAATGAGAACTGTGCGAATAGTGAACTGAAAAGAGAAACAACATCAGTACCATTATTCTACTATAGGCTTTACATTTCTATAATTAGGCATACATTGACCTATCGAAGCACCAATATAGGTCGGATCACAAATATAGAAAGCCTTGCCTTTGTACATATATCCATCTCCATTCATCTGAGAGGTAGAGAAGTTTACGGCAGTACATTCATGCCCAGGATACTGTACGAGGTGTACGTCAAGTCCCAAGACGTTACGCACAAGAAATGCAAACAAAATGGCTCTGTCTTCGCAGTCGTTCTTTGGATAATAAAAGTTTTCTTCTATGAAATATGGCTTCTCATATCCATGTTGTTCTCCGTCTGTAGCATAGCCAAAAGCATATTGTACGAAATGAAGGATTTTACTGACCGATTCCTTTTCTGAGCAACCTCGTATTTGTTCACTTACTTGTGCAAGTAAAGACTGGTGGAAGTTAGCATCAATAGTTGACATGGCATAAAAAGGAATATCCATCTGTGGGTAATGGCGGACGGCCTCCATAGTTCCCTCATCAACAAAACCTTGTAATGAGATTTTGCCATCACTCATACTAAACCTATGTACCACACCTGTCTTTATCCCTATATTTCCACCTCTAATGGTTAAGTCTATATTGCGCCCTTTGTCTGTTTCGTCGGGCAAACGACATGTATAAACTCCAGCATTTTGAACCTTGCTTGTTGAATCGTCATAAAAGGCATAATATTTTTTACCATCAATAACAAGATAGCTTCGCTCATATACCTGTTGATTGAATGGAACCAACAATAAAAGTTGATTTCCGCAACTTGCCAATCGAACATCATATCCCATATTTACGAGGAGAAAATGCTGCAATACTATTTTACTTGCGGAATTCTTACACGATGCTTCCGTGTAGTTTCTGACGAGCTCAAATGTAAACCAATCGTTGAGACCATACATCATTGCCAATGATTGTAAAGAGCGAATAATGTCTTTCATTACTCTATCTTGTCGGTAGGCGTCCCAAGCCTTTGCTATTGCTTGATGTTCAACACCTTTAACCGTTTGCACATGACATAAAACTGTACTTAACTTCATGCCATAAAAGGAAAACGACATATTCGGCAAAGTACTGGGTGCAATAGGCTTCACTGGTATAGGATCATCTGTTGGCACTGGTTGCATTGTGGGCTTTACCTCTGGGTCAGATTGAATTGGAGTGACATCTTGGGGCTTTACGTCAGCCTTTGGTGCTATTGACGGTTTTGGTTTTTTGTTTCTCCTGATTCCTCTGAACTGCTCGTATTCAACCCAAACACCTTGGAGATATTCTGCATAGTTTTCCAATATCGTTTCTCGGAAGCTATCATAACTACCAAGCACTCCTTTACGGAATGCTTGATAGTCTGAATATGTATTTTGTGCCATCATCGCAGAAGAGCACAACAATAATATAAAAAAGTACTTACGCATAACAGTCATGTTGTATTTTACCAATTACCAAGCCCAAACAAACCTATCTCTGGATCAGGTTCTGGTTGCCATGTCCTGACCTTGATAATAGGTTTTTGCGAATCCTCCAAATCAACTTGCAAATAGAGATAGCCTTGATCACCATAGTTGGTCGAATAATAGTCCTGCTTAATTTGTATGCCATACTCCTCTCCATTCTTTGCCTTGCGAACGTCATTATTCGCAAATCGTATGTTTACAAACTCATTGCTTCTGAAACAAGCCTCCAAGTTCTTCATATACTGGTCCTTGCTATACTGAACTCGACGGATATGCCTCTGCGTATGGAATGTTACTGGCATATCCTTGCTCTGTCTGTTCGCAACAAGTCTTTCTGCAACATGACCTACTATAATGACGGCATCGTCATCAAATATTGTTTTGAGATAGTCAAGTCGCTTCAGTGCGTATGCTGTTTTGTAATTTTCAAGAAATTGCATAATTGTTTGACGAGCAATAGGAGTCCATGCGCCACGTTTTATGATGTCTTGTTTGGCTTTGCGGTCAAGACCGAAAGCAATACAGTCTATTTTCTGATTTTTGTCGAAAGTAAAGACCACATCTTCTACAAAGTCCTTTCTTAACCCTTTCTTGAAAGAGAAAGACATTTGTATGCTTCTTGCAATTACATTGTCACGCAGTTGGCTAAACTGACAATCCTTTGCATTGAGTATTCTGGCATTGCCATATCTTACAAGGCTTGTAAACATACTCCAGCCATCATCAGTAAAGAGAGTGCGTACAGCATCATAGTCATGTCCCTTTATCGCATTAAGCACTTTGGTTAGCACAGCTCTATAAGAACCATCATTTGCAACAGGCAACATGGTATCATTTGCCCGTAACTTACCCAAAGATAGTGTATTATCTGTACTTTTTTTAGCCTTTCCCATTTGCAGGTTTACCCTTGCCGCACGTATAGATTGCCCTTTTACGACATTCAGAACACTTTGTATTTCCTGATTGATGTGCGCTTGACCACGATAGGCGTATTCGTAGTTGATTTGAACGTTGTCAGGAACCAAGCCTTTACTGAATTCCATCGTTCCACGTCCGTCCTTCGCACTACAGATATTGCTCCAGTTGCGTCCGTCGAAGTAGGTGAAGTCAAGTGTACTGACGGGTTGACCTTTATACTTGAACATTAAATCGACATTTGTGCCATCGTTACCAGTAACCTCAACGCTTAATTCCTTTAGAATATTTGTAATCTGCTGCGGAAGCCAGGTTAAAGGATACATTGTTTCTCCTGTTTCTTCATCAGAATAAACAACACTTGAGGGACGTTGCACAGATTTGAGCAAAGAGTAGGCCCAGTAATAATTTCTCAGTGCATCATCTATCTTGCAAGCATCTTCAGCAACCTTTCCTAAGCGGATATACTCCTTTATCGTACGAATTCTCCCTTCAAAGATTTTGTTCAGTTCGCTTCGTTTGATAAATCGACCGATATGAGCTTGGTCTGGATTGTTATCTATGACAATGCGCTCAGTATTGGTCAATGTGGCGGTTGAGTATGTCTGTACTTTCGAGGTTGTATAACTTGCAGCATCAAGTTTCCCATTGGTTGTACGCTCGTCTTCTGTGATAGAGAAGTCGTTGCTTACCACAACGGATATTTTGCTTATCAATGCAGCGAGTGCCTGTTGGTCAGCTTCCTCTACTGTCGCTCCCCAACCTTCTCCAGAGAGATAAGTTTGGGTATTACGTATTACCTCATCCCAACTTTGCGAGAAAGCTGAGATGAGGCAAAAGTTCATTGTCAGTAAAACAATTATTCGTTTAGTCATTGGTGGATGTAGATACGGTTGTCGGTTTGAATCCTTCGCGAACAAAATCGCTTACCTTCTTTGCATATTTTTGAGCGGCAGCACTTTCTTTTGCAGCATTCTCGTATGCACGGATTCTTGCTCGGGTGGCAGCACTTTCGCTTACCACAAAGAATGTCTGCATCTCGTAACTTCCATCCTTGTTGCTGCGGATAACGGAGAAAGACTCCTGCAACTCGCCGTTGAGTTCCTTTTGTACAAGGCTCTCGTAGGCTGCATAGAAATGGTCAAACTCTCCTGATACATCGTCACCATTACCGGCAATATCACTCACAATACGTCCTTTCAACTGTCTGCCAGCCTGTTGAGCATAGATGTTACAAGCATTGTTGATACAAGTCTGATGACCCACATTCTTTGACTTGAATTTTGAGCAAGTACCTACTATCTCATAGGCTTCTTCTCCCTCTTTGTTGAGCTTACCATAATGGTTGAGAAGGGCTACATCAAGAGAACGAGACGAACCATAAAGCATCCAGCCTCCCTTCTTGAATTCCTTCATCTTCACCTTGTACTCTTTCTTCAAGGCTTTGTTCAGCGCCTTGTTGTTTTGGGCATTCAATGCAGGCAATACCATGCAGAGTGCCATGAAAAACATGATAATCTTTTTCATTGTTGCTTGTTTTTATTGTTTAACAATCTATTATATGTTTCAGAAAAATTTTCGTTTATATTATCTCCCAAATCTATATCTTCTATATTAATTTTCTCGTTTTTCCGTCTTTCGCCAGTACATACAAATTTGATGATATTCAAAAGGGCTTCATTGTTGATGATACTCGTACGGAACATTCCTTCGTTGTAGTAGTCTGAGAGATCTATTCCTTTATTATATCCCCAAAAGAGGAGCAAGATTCTTGCTTCTTCAGAAAATAGACAAGACATCTCTGTATAACATCTATCCTTTTCATCTGCATCAATGATTGGACTGCTTTTGATAGAGTTCAGAGTGGTATAGAAATATCGAAAGACTTCATCACATTCTTGCTGAACATCAAAAACAGCAGAAGAATAGTAATACCCTAATACATTTTTCGTATTGCGTTGCGTATAATCAGTAAGAGGGTCGAATGGATTCCTAAAATGATTCTCAATTCTGTTGTATGAGTCTTTTATAATTTCCTTTTTACGCTCAAAAAGCTCTCCTGCTGTTTTTAAAGCAACATGATAATGTTCCTCAAATCTTGCTATCTTGTTGCTTTTTTGTTGCTCTTTATAGGTTATGTAAATGAGTGAGATTGAGATGAGGCTTATTCCAACATTCACATAGCTTCCCCATGCACCCCAATCTGATGTGTTGTCAGATAAAGACGCATGAGAGAAATTGGCTAAGTATACGATGACCAGTACTACTGCTATAAGTACACAATATGTTGGTAAATGCTTCAATTTCAACATGGCTTTATTTGCAAGTTAATATTAATCTAAAACCTACACCAGAAAAAGTGTTGTAATCTCTTCTATTTTCTACATAAGAATTTATTCCTATAGATGAACTTGAGCTCTTGTAATTACCTCCATAACTATCTATGTAATAATCTCCATGATCATAGTACTCTCCTAAACGTATTTCTCCGACATTGCCGCTCATATCATATATCCCCAATTCGTTAGGAGCTTTAGTCTTAACCTTCTGCTTTGATGTGCAATTGGCTGCATACCAAGCGACATCGCCAGGAGTATTACTCCCGGCGTATGTATAATTTTGAGACTTGTTTCCACCTTTTGCTGCATATTTCCATTGTTCTGCTGATGGTAGGGAGAAAGTCAGCTTTGTTTCATTATTCAATTTTTCTATAAATGAGGATATTTCTGAATAAGAAACTGCATCAACAGGCAATTGTGAGGTTGAAGATGTACCATTGACTGATTTATATAAAGCTTCTGTAGTTTCTGTTTCTGCCATCAAAAAGAAACCACTTTCCAACCCAGCAACAGGAATCATTTTGAATTCCACGCCGCTTGCCTTAACATACAATCCACTTCGCCAATTATTATGAGATGCTTCTGACGGTATTGCCATATAACCACTTTCGCCCTTATTGAACATACTGCTTGTACAAGTTCTTGTAAATGCATAATCTGAGCCTACAAGTCCAAGACTACGGTCATCATCTGTAAAGTAACCATATATATAAGGTGTTGAGCCGTTTGAAGCCACCGTCGATGTTATTATAGCATTGGAGGTGGAGAAAGTATTAATGGCAGGTGCAAATGTGGTATATACGGAAATTCCAGTTGTGTAAATCTTCTCCCCAGCTTTTCCTGTTAAGCGGATACGTCCCGTCTTTGGTGATAGAGTTGCTGTTACTGTCAAAGAACCATTACTGTAAGCGTATGTCGCATTTAAATCCTCATAAATCTCAGAATTTGAATTGAGCGAAACAAGAGAAGAGCTTGTGAAGGTCGCATTGACAAAATAACGAGCTTCGCATTTCAAGTTGCTTCCTGTCGCCAAATCGCCATCGTAACTTACAGACCAACCAGATGTGCTGCTATAAGTAGCTTCGCCAGGTATAATGTTGGTACCATTATAGAAAGTTATGTAGATTTTATCGCCATCTTTCCATGAAGTGCTACTACTTGCTGCTCTTGATTGCATTTTAGCTTTAGTGGAAACTTGTTGGTCAAAACCAATTACCTTTCCTACAAACTCCATCTTGGTAGTATGCTTACCTTGACTTTCTTGTCCCATGTCAGACAAAACATCTGACGAACATGAACCCATAACCAATGCTATTGCCATTGCCATGAGCTTGTGAGTAATCATTCTTGTTTGTTTCATATTTCTTACTATTTATATTTTCTTTGTTTATTAATTCCAGTTGTTGTCATCGGAGTAACCATCTTTATTTACTGTTCCCGATGAATTTGTGTCTGAATCAAGATTCTTGTCTTGCTCATATCCCGTTATCGTTACTTTGGCACTTGAAGCTGTAGAACTATCCCAACATGCATCCGACTTAAAACCTACCACAGACAACTTAGTACCACTTTGGCTACTCGTGTCATAATTGGTATCGCTCCCATAATCTGTTATAGTCAGACTTCCTGTTGAAGAACCATTGCTGTCATAATCTTTGTCTTCCTCAAAATCTTTACGCAGAAAAGTTCCTCCATAGTTTAATTGGGTGACAGTCAACGTGACAGAATAAGAGCCTTCCTTCAAATCGGTCAACGAGATAGTAATCTCGCCGATACGGGCATCCTTTGTGTCATTTTCCGATGCAGTGACAGTAAAGGTGTCTCCGTTTCTTGATATTGTCAACCAATTATCTGAACAGTTTATGGAGTAAGTTCCATCTGTGGATATGGTCACAGCATTTGACGTGCCACCCTTGGAATAGAACAACAATTCATTTGCATCCACAGTCAAGTACCGTGCTTTTTGGGACACAAGGATATTCACACTTCTACCCAAAGCATCAAAATAAACATTTGCAGAACGTTTGTTGACAGAAGCATTGTCCGAAGCTGTTACTTTTACGTTAGCATTGTCTGTGCCGTTAGTCGGTGATATAGACAACCAGTTGACCGTATCATCTTTCCTCACAGACCATGGCGCATTAGTAGTCAAAGTTACTTTAAGTTCGCCACCTTTACTTGTAAAATCAAGTAAGCTATTATCTATAGTAAAATATTTACCTTTTTGGACGATAGCTACTGTTGCGGAAGCATCACCCATCAGGATGTTTACAGAACCGCTTCTTTCTCCATCCGTAGAGTTTTCTTGAACGGTGATGGTTAAAATGGAATTTCCTGTTGCCGTCTCTGGTGAGACTTTAATCCAATCGGCATTACTAAATGCTCGCCAAGTTCCATCTGTAGCAATGGTGATTGTTTGCGATTCTTCTTTGTCATTGAATGTCAATGTCGTGGTAGCCACATCGAATGTTTTACCTTTCTGATGTATTTTAATCGTAGCCATTGCACTTAAACCCGGTTGAGAAACCACAATTTCACCATTCCTTTCAGTTGTATTGGGATTGTCTTCGACTGTGACTTTTATTGCAGAATTCCCTGTCCCGCTTGTCTTGTCTACTTTTACCCATGACGGAACAGACGATACCTGCCATGAAGTATTACTATTGACTTGGATTGTTTGTGTCCCAGATGATGCCTCAAAATCATATTGTGATTTGTCGGTCTCAATATAAATGCCTCGTTGTTTGATAGGAATTTGTATTCTTTCTTCCGAGCCTATGGAAAGAATTACATATCCAGTCCGCTCATTAACAGAAGTATTTGGGGATACGGAAATTGTTATGGACGACGTTCCAGCTTCTCCACTTTCTGGTGTTACATCAATCCAACTATAAGATGTGGATGCGGTCCATTTTGATTCGGAAGTAACTTCAACCTTAATCTCTCCAGCTGTATTCCCGAACGTCAAAGTCTCTGTAGAGGCATTGATGGAAGCTGGAGCCTGAGTTACAACAAGTTTGTTGCTTGCCTGGTCAATTCCATTGTATGAAAACAATATTGTTGTCGTGCGATATTGACTGGTTTCGTTTGCCGTAGCATTGAGAACAAAACTATTGTCCTTTTGGGATAGTGTAAGCCAATCTGCATCATTTGTCACCGTATAAGAACAGTTTGATGTTACGTCAAATGTTGATGTACAAGCGGTTCCTTTTAATGTGATGTTTGATTGAGACACATTAATATAAGGTGTTGCAGCAGCTTGCGAGACGGAAATACCCTTTTCATAATTCCAATCGTTGACATCCGCTTTTATATAAAACACACCAGTTCTTGCCGCATTGGCATCTTTATTCTCGGACGCACTGACATTTATATTGGAATTACTCTGACCACTTGTTGCAGAAATAGACACCCAATTTATGGCATTGTCAACTTTCCAAGGTGTTTCCATCGTTTCAATGTCCACACTTTGGCTTGATGCCTGATTGGCAGAAAACGACAGTGACGTAGGAGATACCCTAAGGTATCTTGGAGTCAATGTAGGCTTCAGTCCCAAATCTGGCGAGTATTTGTCTGAACACCCAACAAATACTATGCATACCAACAATATGTATAAACCAATATGTTTCATCTTAAAACGCTATCATTAATCCTAATTTCACATTAAAACCTTGTCCCCAATTTTTGATTTTTGAAGACACGGCCTCCAACTCTTTATAGCCATTGGATTTTCCTACTCCAAAAGAATATTCAGGGGACAAACTCACTCCAAAATGATTGGTAATGATAGCCGAAAAACGCACTCCGAAAAGCGCACTCGTCACATTGCTCCCATTTGCAGGTGTCACATTGCTCTCCTCTTGCATTGATTCTTTCAGACTCAGATAATTGATTCCCAATTGTGGGGTAATCCTGAATCTTGTTCCTGCAGCTATTCCATATCCGACCTTACCGCTTACCACAAATTCTGGGTGGTAGATGCTTGAAATAGGTTTCGTGTCGTTTCCACTCCAATAAATAGTTTCACTATTCCCTGTCCCATAAAAAGCAGATGCTTCTATGTTTACGTTGGAAATATAGCCACCAATAGTTCCGCCGAAAGAGACAAAAGTTCCTACACGAACCCCAGCCTCTGCGTAAAACTCATTCTTGTAGTTGTATATTCTGCTCAAGGAAATATTGACATTAGGACTGGAACTACTTAAATCCATTTTCTTTTTATAATCTTTGTATCCTACTTTTTGGGCAAAAACCTCATAAGAGCCTGTTTTCAGTTCTTTTTGGCATGGAGTCGTTCCTAACTTTTCTCCGCTGACAGACACTATGGCTCCAGTTGGATCACTTCTAAATGAGAACATGGCTAATTGACTCAAAATGATATTTATATCGGTTATTTTGTCTTGCTCTACTTTAATGTCTCGTTCTTCTGTCTTGTATCCAATTTGTTTCACAATTAGTTTATGATGTCCAATCTGTGTTGCATATGGTGTTAGAGAGGTGTTCGAAGGGATAGAAACTCCATCAAGCATAATCTCCGCATTGTAGGGATTGGTATGTACACTTATCTTACCCATAATAGGCTTTAAATCATTCACGACAAGTTGCTGAATATGGACAGAATCGTTTATTACGACCTGTCCTTCCTTGGAATAATACCTATCGGCTACCACCTTATAAGTATACGTTCCAAATGACAATTCCTGTGAAGCTTCACCCTTGGAATTTAATTTGATGTTCATACCGTTTAGCGTAATTGAAGCATTTGCGGGAAACACTCTTATATTCAATTTTTGCTTTCTTGAGTCATCATAATAGTTCACAAACACTTTGTCTGACGTTATCTCCATGATATAAGTCCTTGCCTTTTCTATGTTTATAGGAAAACTGTAATTTACAAGTGAACCAAGTTGTGGATGTCGGATACTAATGTGCCGTACACCAAAAGGCACGTACAACCATATTTCTCCAATATGATTGTCATCAACCTTTTGAACACCTGCAGATCCTACATCAAACGAAAATCCTTTTTGCGTAGTTTGCACCCGAATCAATGCACATTTATCTCCATTCTGGTCTTCAACCAAGGTGCTTTTATTTTGAGCCGTAAGGTCAGACTCTGCCAGCACAAAACGTGAAACTGAAATCTTTTGTGCATGTACGAAAGAAGAAAATAAGAAAATGGCGATTAGAATTCCCCATCGCCTATGTAAGTTCAATATCTGATAGTAGTCATTACTCATTATTGCTCAGTTGATACTGCTGGCTACCTTGGCAAAAATTATGTACTTTGTTTATACATACGAAAAAAGCGCGGAGCCTGTTCTGTCACTCGTTCCACGTGTAGAGGCTCTGGCATCGCCCAATTTGTCGAAACGAGCAACGCCGAAAGCCCCACGCCTGTGTAAGTATATAGAATGCACCCTTGACAACGAACGAAAAAACGTCCGAAGCCAATGAGGACAATATATAATACACCTCATGAGGCGTTCTGCATTGCTTTGTTTTTGACAAATTGTGTCGTGAACTGCCAGATTCCTACACGTCAAAACCAAAGCGTACAAAAACGCCTTTTACCATATGTATGTCTGCCCAACCTCTGCCCATCGGGACTTTCGGTATGGGTATAGACGTTACAAAGGTAACAATTTTATCTTGGAAACCACTTTATTTGGCTGGAAAAGTATGATTTTAAGGTCTGATTTAACATTATTAAATATGAATATGTCAAAGAATTCCACTTTTGCTTGATTTTTCTTGCTGAAAAGTTTGTATTATCAATGATTATTCGTATCTTTGCACCGTCAGTTCCCACCAAGCCTCTCAACGATGCTCAAATGCGTGGGGCTTTTTTGTTTTTATGGGTATATGGCAACAAGAATTCCGTTTATAAAAACATATTCCACGCCCCATGAGTTAGTGCAGCTACTCAAAACAAGAGGTATGGAGTTTTGAATCTTGGATTAAAATCTTTACTTTTCGTATCTAATCAGGCTCACACGGATCTCACGGATTCAAACTACTTCCAGACTCTACAGCTTTTGGTTTTACAGCACCCCCTTCCAGCCAGCTTTCACCAGCAGGAAGGCGGCGCCTTAATGGTTCTAAATCAATCTAAAAAAAGTGAAATCAGTATTTTCCTATCTCGTCCTGGGCTTTCTTCAAAGCGCGGATTCTTTCCTCCTTCTCTACTCGCTTCTTCACTTCCTTCTCTATCATGTCCTCGTAGATCTGGTCGAGAGGACGGGAGAATGGATGCCAACCGTAATCGGCGTTCTCCTTCGTGTGACAAAACAACACCGTGCCAATACCCATCCATACCTTAAGGCGCACCTCCTCGCTAGCATAATGGGTGAAAATCCAATTGGTAAAACGAACAAACTCGGAGAGCAACATATGCTCACCCTTGTTCAAATGAGTGAAGAAACTGCGAGTCAGGTGAAACGCTTTCTTGATGTCACTCTTCTTCAACACCCAGGCACGCATGCCTTCGATCAACTCATGATAAGTCGCCTTCTCTGAATAAATGTGCTTGGCAGACTTCACTAACTGGTTTGACAACTTGTCGAAACGCTGCTCAGCAGTCTTCGACGAAATCTCAGCCGCGAGCTTCAACTTCTCATCGGCAGAAAGAAGGAATTTCTTTTTTCCATCCTTAAAAGTTTTAAATTAAATTAATAATTAAATTATTTATTTTTACCACAATGTGGTAATTTTCGATTTCCTATATCGCCCTTTTGTCGTAACTTTGCTGACAGTTACCGATTGGTGAACAGCGGGGTGAACACTTGCCCCAAGCATTCACCTTTTCGGCTCAGGGGTGAACCCTAATAAAAAGAACTTTGTATATACAGCGCATGCTAGAAATATAAGAGTCTCTATTATAATGGGTTATATAGTGTTTTTAACACATTATTAACGCTAAAGGTTGGCATCAGGGTTCACCCTTCACCGACTTCATCGTCAAGTGTTCACCCACACTCTTAATTAGAGAACGTTAGAAACGACTGAATAGTATATAAACAACTAAGAATTAAAAAAAATGGAAAAAGACCCTAACAACAGCATGAATGGGACAGCTACGATGCCATCGTACTTCCCTTGTATCAAATCTTCGGAGAGCCATCCACTCGCCGACTGGTTGTATCTCAAGAGCGTGATTACCTCTAGCCCTGAGCTTCGAATGATGACCGAGACTTACCGCAAGCGCCTCACCATCAGCAAGCAGTTTGCCGACCAGTACAAGCCTGAGATGCCTGCCATCACGGTTTCGGCACTCATGGACGGCTACGGCAGACAACTTGCCGACTTTCTCAAACCTACCTACATGTTACAGCTCGACTTCGACCATGTGAAGAAGGAAGATATGGAGCAGCTTATCCAACTGGTGAGAGGCGACAGTCATACGATGGTAGAGTATATCACCGTGAGCGGCAGGGGATTCAGAGTGTTCTGCGCCTACCGTCCTGTGGATGACGACGACATCAGCGTGCTGGAACTCTTCGATGCCGTGCTGCAGAAGGCGATGGCTTACTACACCCAGCTCCTGGGTATCTCTCCCGACAAGCAGTGTGTTGACATCACCCGATGCGCAGGTCTTGCCTACGACCCGGATGCCTATTTCCGTTGGGATGCCGAGCCTTTTGCCTTGGGACCGAAGGACCTGAAGCCCCTCTACACGAAGAAGGCGTTGCAGGCGAAGTATTCTGCCAGGCGAAACGCCAAGGGCGGCAAGCGAACCATCAAGGCGAAAGAGGAGGCGAAGTCAAGCGAAAAGGGTGCGCCTACCATCGAGGAGGCGGCTTCCCACATCAAGGAACTGCTCGACCTGTGGGGCTATCGGTTCGAGCCTGAGCATCACAACGAGTATGTATGGCACTTTGCCGACATCTGCATCTACTATGGCATCCCGCTGGAAGAAGCCCAGTCCTACGCCGACCGTGAGTTTGGCACCAGCTACCAGGATACGGCTTCCGTCGTCAAGTCTCGCTACAAGCATCTGCATAAGTTTGGCATCTGGCACTTCTATCGCCAGGGCGAGGGCCGCAGCGGCAAGCCATCGGTAAGGAGCATCAAGCAGTGGCTACTCACCCACTATCTGTTCCGCCGAAACGAGCTGACGGGATTTTACGAGGTGGAGAGCCGCATCGTTTTAGACGGCAAGTATCCTGACTGGGTCCGCATCGATGACAACATCGAGAACTCCATCTGGAGTGAGATGGACGAGTCGGGACTGCATCTCCCGGAGAAGACCTTGCACAACATCATCAACAGCGACTTCAGCGAGCCGTTCGACCCCTTGGACGATTACCTGCGCAGTCTGCCGAAATGGAAGAAGGGAGAGGATCCCGACTACATCGACCAGCTCGCCGACCGCATAGAGGTGGAGAACCTGCCCGACTACGAGCATACGCAGAGCCTCTTCCGCTATTTCTTCAAGAAGTGGCTGGTGGCGATGGTGGTGGCGTGGGTAACGCTGAAGGTGGTGAACCAGATGATACTCATCTTCGTGGGCAAGGGCGGTATCTTCAAGACCACGTTCTTCAACATGCTGTTGCCCCCACAGTTGCGCCAGTACTTCCTCAACGACTCGACGGGAGCCTATACCGACAAGGACTTCATGGAGGCTTTCAGCAGCAAGGCTCTGCTCTGTCTCGACGAGTTTGAGATGGTATTCGGCAAGAACCTGAGTGCCTTCAAGAGCAACATGACCAAGGTGACATTCTCCATCCGCCGACCTTACGACAAGTACCGTTCGGAGATGCCCCACCGCGGATCGCTCTGCGGCACCACCAACAACCAGCAGTTCATCACCGACGAGGAGAACCGCCGCTACTGTCCTTGGCTGGTAAAGAGCATCGAGAGTCCGATAGAGCACCCGATAGACTACGACCACGTGTTTGCCGAGGCAGTGGCACTGGGTAAGGAGGTGATGAACCATCCTAAGGGCGAGCCCCTGGAGTGGACATACTGGTTGACGAGGGATGACATCGAACTGATGCGCAGTCACAACCGCCTCTTCATGGTAGCCAACTATGCCGAGGAGCAGATACTCCGTTACTACCGGGTGCCGGAGCCTGATACGCCGCTACAGTTTATCAAGTTCCGCTACAGTGCTGAGATACTGGAGAGGATAGGTGTGAACCCTGCCCTTCGCCAGAACCTGAACAACCAGAACATCGGTAACGTGATGAAGCGTCTTGGATTCAAGAAGATTCACAAGAAGAACGGCAACGGCTGGGCTGTGATAGAGAAGGAAGGTAGCGAAATCAACAACGATTCCTTCATCGATCCTAACGATACCGTGGAGGATTAAGTATCTTGGTTACGACCGCTAAGTATCATAGTTACGATGGCTAAGTATCATATTTACGGATGGTATCTTAGTCTCCCACAGATCTCACAGATTTACACAGATACTCTCGTTGCAAGCAACGGTCTTATACACATCAACTCTCACAGTAAAGCAGATCTGTGATAATCTGTGTAATCTGTGGGAAAAATTCAACATTCAATATTATTTTTAGTCTCCCACAGATCTCACAGATTTACACAGATAATCTTGTTGCAAGCAACAGGTACTCTCACTAAGGCTCACAGCAAAGACTCCGCGAGGAGTCAAAAATCTGTGAAAATCTGTGAGATCTGTGGGAAAATTCAACATTATAAAGAAAATGGATTTACGAAGTTACACCAAGCAGGAGTTAGCCCTGCTCTATTTTCCGGATTCCGACCCGGACGTGGCAAGAGCCCATCTGATGAGATGGATAGTAAGATGCACCCAGCTCTACGAGCAGCTGCTGAAGAGTGGATACAACAAGAGCTGCAAGGAGTTCAATCCGCTGCAAGTATCCTATATTTTCTTCCATTTGGGAGAACCCTGATATTTATCAGTGATAATCGGTGAGTATCGGTGAGCAACAATGAGAATCGGTGAGTTGGGAAAATGAAATGTTGTATCTTTGCATTGTGATTCAGAAAGAGTCTCCCACAGATCTCACAGATTTGCACAGATTCTCTTCGTTGCAAGCAACGGTACTCACTAAGGCTCACAGCAAAGACTCCGCGAGGAGTCAAAAATCTGTGAAAACCTGTGTAATCTGTGGGAAAACAAAACCTCCGCGAGGAGTCAAAGATTCGTTCGATTCGATAGATTCGTGTTCAAGAATCAGGCACTGCGCAGCGCCCACACATCATTAACCATTAACCATTTAAACACTTAAAAACTTATGTTGCTTTACGTACTAAAACTAAATCAGAACGCCAAGATGCCAGAGGCATACGGCAAGTACTACGCCTATCCAGTCATCACGCAGACGGTAGGTATCGACGGCCTGGCCGAACACATGGCTAGCCACAACACTCCTTTCTCTAAGGGAGCCATCAAGGGCATGATTACCGATATGGTATCGTGCATCAAGGAACTCACCTTGCAGGGTTTCGCTGTGAAGATTGACGACCTCGCCATCTTCTCCATCGGCATCCGCAACAAGGAGGGAGCCGCCTCGGAGAAGGAGTTCACCATCGCCAAGAACATCGACGGTTTCCGTCTCCGTGCTCGTGGCACCGGTGAGTTCAGCGCCAAGACCATCAACCTCGGAGCTACGCTGAAGAAGGCCTCTGCTCTGTTAGGTGATGGCACCACCCCAGATACCACTCCGGATACCGGGAAGGATACCGGAAAGGATACCCCTGGTGGCGAAAACACCGACCAGGGCGGTAGCGGAACCACTGGAGAAGGAGGAGGCGACGGCTTAGAGTAGCCCTGCCCGCCTCGCATCTGAAACAAGAGAAAGCGCATCGGCAGGATGCAGTCCGGAGTAATCCGAGGGCCCCATCAGGAATGAGTTCATCACTCACCATTCAACATTGTCAAATCATCGCCCTGAACGGATACTTGCTCATCCTGCCCGCTTCCTTCTTGGTCCCCCACAGATCTCACAGATTTACACAGATAATTCTTCGTTGCAAGCAACAGTCTTATACTTATCAGGTCTCACTGCAAAAAACTCCGAAGGAGTCTATAATCTGTGAAAATCTGTGTAATCTGTGGGAAAATTAATCATTAATCACTAATCACTAACAACAATGAAAAAGGAAACTATCCAGAAAGTCATCAACTTCGTCATCACCGTCCTCACTGCCGTCCTCAGCTCCTTCTGTGTGCAGAGCTGCAAGTGATATTTTAGTTCTCCCACAGATCTCACGGATATACACAGATAATCTTGTTGCAAGCAACGGTTATCACCAAACCTCAATGAAAAAACTCCGAAGGAGTCAAGAATCTGTGAAAATCTGTGCAATCTGTGGGAGACAAACATTAACCCTTTAAAATCCATAGAATCCAATGAAGAATCAAAGAAAAATCGATTTGATCGTGGTACATTGCAGTGCCACACGTATTAACCAGGACTTCCCAGTAGAAGCCTTAGAAGCCTGCCACAAGGCACGTGGTTTCCACTCCATCGGTTACCACTATTACATTACGAAGGATGGCGTAGTCTATCCATGCCGTCCTGAAAGCGAGGAGGGCGCTCACGCCCGCCACTACAACGCCCATAGCATCGGAATCTGCTACGAGGGTGGTCTCGACGAGAAAGGCAAGCCTGCCGATACTCGCACTCCAGCCCAGAAAGCATCTCTAGAAGACCTCCTCTACAGTCTCGTCCTCGACTATCCCGATGCCGAGATCCTAGGTCATCGCGACCTTCCCTGGGTTCGCAAGAGCTGTCCTTGCTTCGATGTCAAGGAATGGCTGAAGGAAATCGACTTCCATCTCTAGAAAGCCCGGACAGTTCCCAGAAATTCGTGCTATTCGAGTTATTCGTGTTCAGAATCATCCCAGCTTATAAGTCCTAAAAAGCTTATGGGTTGGGATTTTTTCGTTCTCAAACAACATATTCGTGTAATTCGTGCAATTCGTGTTCAGAGGAAGATGCAGAAAATCAATCCTCGCTGAGGAGTTTCTTGATTTCCTCATCGGTCTTGGTGAGTTTGTCCTTACAGAGTTTCACCAAGGTTTTGGCACGTTTCAACTGCTCAGAGAGCTGATCAATATCGAGTTCATCATTCTCCATTCTTTCTACGATTTCTTCAAGTTCTCTTACGGCTTGTTCGTATTTCATTTCTTCTTTTTCCATTTTTT
This sequence comes from Segatella copri DSM 18205, assembly GCF_025151535.1. Lineage (NCBI taxonomy): Bacteria > Pseudomonadati > Bacteroidota > Bacteroidia > Bacteroidales > Prevotellaceae > Segatella > Segatella copri. The sequence continues at coordinate 307,789 of NZ_CP102288.1, read as the reverse complement.
TATTTTTGTTTTGGAGTTAACAGTGGATATTTTAAAGCTTTTGCCCTTACAGGGCGACAAGATTGCGTCCTTTATTACCCAGGGCGATGCCCTAGGCTAAGAGCTTTTGGGCCTTCAGCCCGTACTTAAACCACATGCAAAACTTCAATAAATTATAAACTATTATTCAACTTTTGCCTTCACGCTGCCCTCGGCAAACCTCGTTTCGATGATGTCGCCAGACTTCAGTTGCGAGGCAGAACGGATACTTTTGCCATCTTTCAGCGTGATACTGTAGCCACGTTTCAGCAACAATTCGGGGTCTTGTGCCTGGATGCGCTGGGAAAGAAGCTGTAGACGATGACTCTCGTTGAGCATCTTCCTTTCCAATATCGGCTGAATATTCTGAGAAAGAATCTCGAAATGGCGCTGGGCCTCCGATAGTTTCGACTGGACATTTGTGCTTAAACGGCTCATCAAGCGGTCGAGATAGGCTCCCTGCTTCGTCTTCACCAGCGAAAACTGGACAGGAATCGTGTTGCTCAATCTGTCGAGCCTCATCTTCTCCACCTGCAGACGATGCTTCACATTCTGCACGATAGCCTCTTGCGCATTCATTACACGGGCATAAACCTCAGTAAGATGATTAACGAGGAAGGCGGCAGCAGCTGTCGGGGTCTTTACACGCTGGAAAGAAATCATATCCAGCACACTCTCGTCCCTTTCATGTCCTATTCCCGTGATGATAGGCAGCGGGAAGTTTGCCACATTCTCGGCAAGCGCCAGGGTGTCGAAACCCGAGAGATCGCTCGTAGCGCCACCGCCTCGGATGATAACTACGCAGTCAAACTGTTCCCATTCGGCATTGATACTGTCGAGGGCAGCTATCACACTCTGCTCTACCCCCTCGCCCTGCATCGTAGCCGGAAAGAGGCGGGTTTGAAACTGCAGACCATAATCGTTATCGGCAAGCTGGTTGCAGAAATCACCATAACCTGCTGCCGTAGCACTGGAAATGACGGCAATGCGCTGGCAGAACATCGGGAGCGCCAACTCCTTCTGCAGTTCGAATACGCTCTCTGCTTTCAGCGTATTGATGATTTCCAGCCGCTTGCGCGCCATATCGCCCATCGTATAGTTAGGGTCAATATCATCTACTATCCAGGAGAAGCCATAGTTCTCATGAAACTGCGCGTGTACCTTGAGCAGTACTTTCATTCCGGCATGAATGCGCTGTCCGGTGATGCGCTCGAAATTCGGTTTGATAAATATCCATCGGTTTCGCCAGCAGGAGGCATGCGCCTTGGCAATGGGCGTATTAGACCGCTCATCCTTCTCGATGAGTTCCAGATAGCAGTGCCCGCCGTAGCCCTCGCGAGCCTCGGAGAGTTCCGCTTCCACCCAATAGCTGTCGGGCAAGGACATCGAAATGACGTCGCGGACCATGGAGTTTAATTCATAGAGAGAAAATCTTTGCTTCATACTCTTATATTTTTGGCACTGATTTTTTTAGGCACGGGATTTTTTTAGGCACGTTTTTTTAGGCACGGATTACACGGATTACACGGATTTTTTATCAGAAAACAAGGGCGCGAGCCTCCGTGTAATCCGTGTAATCCGTGCCTTATTCTTTTTTCTCCGTGCCTTATTTTTTCTCCGTGCCTTATTTTTCTCCGTGCCTACTTAATCGCTTTTCCCGTCTGATAAGCCTTCCAGAAATCAGGCACACCATATCCGAATACATTATCGGGATGATGCTGATTATTACCAGCCAATCTCACGAGTTTCATAATCTGCTTAGCCGTCTTCTGAGGCAAAGCCTGCCAGAGACACGCTACCATTCCGGCGATGAGCGGAGATGAGAAAGACGTTCCGTTATCATTGATGATATTTCCACGGCCCGTAATCACACAGGTAGGACTTCCGTAAGCCATCACATCAGGCTTGATTCTGCCGTCAGCAGTAGGTCCCACGGCACTGAAAGCCGCATTCTCGCCCATTTCGTTTACGCTGCCCACGGTAAGGATATTGCGTGCATCGGCAGGGAAATTGATTTTCTTCCAGCTTCCCATTCCGTCGTTTCCTGCAGAATTGACACAGATGATTCCCTTGTCAGCACACATCGAAGCGGTGCGGGAGATGAGGGTAGAATTGCCGTCCTGCTCATAATAATGATGGTTGGTAGACGCATCATCGAAGCCATGATAGCCTAACGAAGAGTTGATGACATCCACGCCGCAACTGTCAGCATATTCAGCCGCAAAAGCCCAGTAATCCTCTTCTGCCAGACTCTCTGTGCGCTCATCTTCACAGCGCACCAACAGATATTGAGCCTCAGGCGCCACTCCCACGAATCTTTCGGGTTCGTTGGCAGCCATCGTAGAAAGCACCATCGTTCCATGCTCCATCTCGGCAAAAACATTCTTGGATTGAGGAACCACAAAGTCCCTAATGCCCGCCAATCTGATATTATGCAGCGCCGGAATCTTATCCACATTCATGAATCCGCCGTCGAAGACAGCAATCATCATTCCTCTGCCCAAATGTCCGGTTCCATGCAGCCGCTTGCCGTTGAGCGACTGAATCTGCGCATCGGCAGCACCATATTCGCCTACTCCACCAGTCCAATCGTTCAATCCCCTGCGAACGCTACTTCTGACGCGCTGACTGACAGAATCGGGAGCAGAGAAGACCTTCATCTTCCGGGTGATGAAATCGAGTTCATCCAGTTTCCGTAGTTCCTTCTCCTTATGAATGCGGACCAGCAGGGTATTGTTCCACTTGCTCTTGCCCACAATCTCGATGCCTGCCTCGCTTACAGCCTGCTCATAAGCAGGAGCCACAGGCAAATCGGTAACATCGATGGGCAGATTCTGTCTCTTTCTGCGCTCTATGGAACGGGGAGAGAGAAAATCTGCAGGGCGACTTACCGAAAAGGGAGTGTGACTGAGGTCTTTGTCTCTGAGATAAAGACGATACATCATACACTTGCCTCCCGGATACGACACCATATCGGTTTCGGTGATGCGGGGCAACCGCATCAGTTGCTCAAAATTGCTAACCCTGTCTTCGCGAGCAAACAAAGAAAGAGCGGTCATTAAAAATGCATAAAGCATCAAATATTTTTTCATCATTATATCGGTAGTCCGGTTTGTTATTGTTGTTGCTGCAATATTTTTGTATTGCATTTATTAATCAGTTGAATTGTTTATTCTGAAGTGCAAAAGTACAGAAATTGTACGAAAACGCCAAAGGAAAAGGGAAGTTTTTATCATGAAATGCAAGTTTTTCTCATATATATAATAAGGTATCAGATATTTTTTGTACTTTTGCAGACAAGTAGCCGCTGCAATTGCATTCTGAAAGAAGCTGAGCGAGCGTCTATGAGGAAAAAACAGATATAAATGGAAAATAAACAAGCGACATTAGAATTAGGAACGAAGCCGGTGGGCAAGCTGCTCGTTCAGTACGCCCTGCCAGCGATGATTGCGATGACCGCATCCTCACTCTACAACATCGTAGACCGTGTATTCATCGGTCAGGGTGTGGGAGCCATGGCCATTTCAGGTCTCGCCATCACCTTCCCCTTCATGAACCTCACCGCCGCCTTCGGAGCCGGTGTGGGCGTAGGAGCGTCTACCGCCATCAGCGTGAAGTTGGGACAAAAAGATTATGCCACAGCGCAAAACATTCTGGGTAACACGATTTCACTGAATCTCATCATCGGTATCGTACTGAGCATCATCTGTCTGCTCTTCCTCGACCCTATCCTGAGATTCTTCGGAGCCAGCGACCAGACGCTCATCTATGCACATGAGTATATGGTTATCATCCTGCTGGGCAATGTGGTGAGCCACATGTATTTCGGCATGAACTCCCTGCTCAGGGTGGCAAGCAAGCCGAAGCAGGCGATGTACGCCACCATCTTCACGGTGGTAATGAACGTGATATTGGATGCGCTCTTCATCCTCGTCTTCAAATGGGGAATACAGGGAGCCGCCATCGCCACCATCCTATCGCAGCTGATGGCGCTGTGCTGGCAGTTCAAGCTCTTCAGCAACAAGAACGAGCTGCTCCACATGAAGAAAGGCATCTATAAACTGAAGAGAAAGCTCGTGGACAAAATCCTTTCCATCGGCATTTCGCCTTTCCTGATGAACGTGTGCGCCTGCATCATCGTCATCTTCATCAACAACCAGCTGGTGAAATTCGGAGGCGACCTCTCCGTGGGAGCTTACGGAATAGCCAACGGTATTGCGATGGTGTTCATCATGTTCGTGTTTGGTATTAACCAGGGAATGCAGCCTATTGCCGGCTACAACTATGGCGCCCAGAAACTGGACCGTCTGATGCGCGTCTTGAACCTGAGCATCATTGCTGCCACCGCCATCATGGTGGTAGGCTGGCTGATAGCGATGTTCCTGCCTTACTACTGCGCGAGAATGTTTACTACCGACAAGCATCTGATAGACCTGGGCATCAAGGCTATCAGAGTGGTGATGTTCTGCTTCCCGGTCATCGGATTCCAGATGGTTATCACCAACTTCTTCCAGTGCATCGGAAAGGTGAAGATCAGTATCTTCCTCTCCTTGTCGAGACAGTTGCTCATCCTTCTGCCGCTCCTGGCTTTTCTGCCGATGATCTGGGATATCGACGGCGTATGGTACAGTATGCCTATCTCCGACTTCGCTGCCGCAGTCATCGCCGGAGTCGTAATGATGTGGTACATGAACAAGCTGAAAAGACAACACCAAGAACAGCTAAAAGTTAATAGTTAATAGCAGCTTTGCCGTTTAGCAAGATTGCCCTATAAACTATAAAATATAAATTATAAATTATGAATAAGATTATCATAAACGTGGGTCGCCAGATAGGAAGCGGCGGCCATATCATCGCCGAGAAATTGGCGGAGGATTTCGGTTGCAAATGCTACGACCGGGAGCTGCTGAACCTGGCAGCCAAGGAGAGCGGATTCTCTGAGAAATTCTTCGAGCAGAACGATGAGCAGAAGGGATTCTTCAAGTCTCTCTTCCATACCCATCTGCCCTTCCTGAGCGATAACAATTTCTATCACAACGACTTCTCGCAGGAAGGTCTGTACAAGTTCCAGAGCGACGCCATCAGAAAGGCTGCCGATGAGGGCAACTGCGTGTTTGTGGGCAGAACCGCCGACTATGTGCTGCGTGATTACAAGAACGTGATCAATATCTTCATCACCGCCAATATCGACGACCGCATCAAGGCAGTATGCAAGCGAAAGGACATCGACAGAGCCAGCGCCCGCAAGTTTATCGAAAGCCACGAGGAGCAGCGCGCCTCTTACTACGATTACTATACAGGCAAGAAGTGGGGACACAGCGAGAGCTACGACCTCTGCATCAACAGCAGCCATCTGGGAATCGAAGAAACAGAGAAGTTTATCGCAGAATTTATCAGAAAGAAGTTCGGACTTAGTGATTAATTATTAGTGATTAGGGATTAATTTTAGGGACATAAAATATAAAACATCATATAAATGAAGAAGATTATGCTTTTGGGCTCAGGCGAACTGGGCAAAGAATTTACCATCGCCGCAAAGCGAGCAGGACAGTACGTCATCGCTTGCGACAAGTATGACAATGCACCAGCCATGCAGGTAGCCGACGAGCGGGAAGTATTCTCGATGCTCGATGGCGACGCATTGACCGCAGTGGTAGAGAAACATCACCCAGACATCATCGTGCCTGAGATTGAAGCTATCCGCACCGAGCGACTCTTCGACTTCGAGAAGGAGGGCATCCAGGTTGTGCCTTCTGCACGTGCCGTAAACTACACCATGAACCGCCGTGCCATCCGCGACCTTGCCGCCAAGGAACTGGGTCTGCGAACCGCCAAGTATTTCTATGCCAAGACCTTCGAGGAGTTTAAGAACGCTGCCGATGAAATCGGTTTCCCATGCGTAGTGAAACCTCTGATGAGTTCAAGTGGCCATGGTCAGAGCTATGTTCACAACGATGATGAACTGAAGGAGGCTTACAAGGAGGCAATGGAAGAAGGTCGTGGCGACGTGAAGGAAGTAATCATCGAGGAATTTATCGACTTCGATTCTGAGTTCACCCTCCTCACCGTCACCCAGAAAGACGGTCCTACCCTCTTCTGTCCACCTATCGGCCACGTACAGAAGGGCGGCGACTACCGCGAGAGCTGGCAGCCATTCCAGATTCCTGAAGAGGCTTTGAAGAAGGCTGAGCACATTGCAGGTGAAGTAACCAAGGCATTGACAGGTGCCGGTCTCTGGGGCGTAGAGTTCTTCCTGAGCAAGCAGGGCGAGGTTATCTTCTCTGAGTTGAGTCCTCGTCCACATGATACAGGTATGGTAACCCTCGGTCACACCACCAACCTGAGCGAGTTTGAGCTCCACTTCCGTGCTGTGATGGGCTTGCCTATCGCCGGAATCCATCTGGAGCACATCGGCTGTTCTGCCGTCATCCTCTCGCCAGAGGAAAGCACCGAGCCATTAAACTACAATATGCTCGATGCGCTGAAGGAAGACCACACCCGCATCCGTATCTTCGGCAAGCCAGAGGCTCACGTAGGCCGCCGCATGGGCGTCGTACTCTGCTACGGCGAGAAGGGCGATGACCTCAACCAGCTCCGCGACAAGGCAAAGCGCCTGGCAAAGACTGTATTGGGAACCGACCCATACATGAAGAAATAGACATCATCCCCCATTAAAAAATACCGAGAGGGCAGATTTGTTACCTGCCCAGCAACAAAGAATACAGAAAGCGAAAAGTTAACTGTTAACAGTTAACAGTTCGTTTTCTGTACTTCTTTTATTGAAAACTCGCCCACACTATTCCAATGATTTACAATTCATTTCTATACATCACCTTATTTCCCTTCCTCTTCTTGCTGCTCCATGCCATCAAGAAGGAAGCCATCAAAAAGTATTTTTTGTTGGCGATTTCCTATGCCCTATACTACTATTACAACCAGTCATTGGCAGCTATACTTTTGGTGGTAACACTCATCTCATATACTTCCGCTCTATTGATAGAAAGAAATAAGGGAAAGGAGAGAACAAACAGCACCTCAAACAACAGAAGCAAACTCATTGTTTATTTAGGAGCCCTTCTCACCACCCTCCCCCTGCTCTTCTACAAATATACAGACTTTATCCTCACAGAGGTGCTCTACATGGATAGCCTCTCATCTCACCATACCCTCATAGTACCACTGGGTATCTCTTTCTTCACCTTTCAGGCATTGAGTTATCTCTTCGATGTTTACAGAGATAAGTATCAAGCAGAGCATCATCTGCCCACCTACATGCTCTATATATCCTTCTTCCCATCCATCACGGCAGGTCCTATCAACCGATACGATGCCCTGAGATGCCAACTGAGCCAGCTGGTGCGTCCTAACTATCAGCAGTTGGCAAATGGTGCCAAGATGATAGTGTGGGGTATGTTCTTGAAGACGGTTATTGCCGACCGTCTCTTGCTCTACGTGAATCCCGTGCTGGATGGCTATATGCAGCACAGTGGATCAGAACTGCTGGCAGCCTCCGTCCTCTATTCCATCCAACTATACACCGACTTTGCCGGCTACTCTCTCATAGCCATCGGTTCGGCTTCCATGCTCGGCATCCGCTTGCAACAGAATTTCCACAATCCCTACTTTGCCCATAGCGTCACCGACTTTTGGCATCGTTGGCACATCAGTCTCTCCCAATGGCTGCGCGATTACATCTACATCCCCATAGGCGGAAACAGATGCAGCAAGGGGAGAACCTATCTCAACATCATTATCACCTTCCTCATCAGTGGCATTTGGCATGGGGCTAACTGGACCTTCATACTTTGGGGAGTTCTTCACGGATTCTTCCAAGTGATGGAGAAGATGCTAAGCTTCACCAAAGAGAGTAGAAATACCGAGCACAAAGTTAGGCAGAGAATGAGGAGAGGAATAAGCATCCTCATCAACTTCCTGCTCATCAACTTCCTATGGATATTCTTCCGAATGCCAAGCGTGGGCGATGCCTTCCATGTAATCGGCAAGATATTCACTGAGCAAGACATGAACTTCTGGGTATTTGAAAAATTCATCCTCTTATTCATCTTGATGGTATTCGCCAAAGATCTCATCGTTGAAGTAACCCCAGGTCAAAATCCATTCCATCATCCGAAGCTCTGGGTGAGATGGTGTACATACGTCGTGGTAACTACCAGCATCTTCCTCTTCGGTGTATTCGATTCGGGGCAATTCATCTACGCAGGTTTCTAAATCGTAAGCTGAAATAAACGTAAGTTGAAACAAATCGTAAGCTGAAATATGAAAAAGTTCTTAAGTAAAATCATGGTCTTTCTTATCTTGCTGACCATCATATATATCATCACGGCACAAACCTTTCGTTATCTCGACCTTCAGGTAAAAGGCGAGAGCGGCAGGATGCGCTATATCCACAATGAGCTGATAGCCGACTCCATCATCATGGGGTCGTCGAGAGCCTTGCATCACTACGACCCAGACATCTTGGGCAACTATTATAATGTGGGAGAAGACCGCATGGGCATCATCTTCAGCATGGGCAGACTGCAACTACTCAAGCAAAGACGCATGCCCCACATGCTCATCTACGATGTAGAACCAGACTATGACCTGCTGCAAGATGACAACAGTACCTATCTCACCAACCTGCGCCCCTATTACCACCGACCAGGCATACGAGAGATTTTCTGGGACGTGGACTCCACCGAGCGCATCAAGATGCTCTTTCCTTTCTATCAGTATAATTCGAGGTTACTCAAGCTGCTTGCCGACTGGCGTCATCCAGCCATGAGCTATACCAAGGGTTACTCTCCCTACGAGGGATGCCAAGCCATCGAGAAGGAGACCTTACCCCAAAACAAACACGACAGAAAGAAATATGAATATCTGCACAAGTTGATAGCCGAATGCAAAAGGAGCCATACCAGCCTCATATTCACAGCATCGCCACAGCTATCCTACCAAAGCGACTCAGTATTTCGCAGGTTCAAGCTTATCTGCCAACAGGAAGGCATCCCATTCCTTAACCATTATTGCGACACTGCCTACACCCATCACAGGGCATTATTCCACAATGCCAACCATCTGAACCGTGAAGGTGCAAGCCTCTACTCCAAGGAAATTAAGAAGGAAATGAGCCATCGTAAGTTCAATGCCAGCATCAAGTTGCCCAAGAAGGATCAGCAATAAGCAATAAAATAAGAAAAAGAGCGTTATCAAATAAAAGAATACAACTTTATGAAAGAATTAGGTAGAATCATCAAATTACATACCATATCCGACCCTAGAGGCAACCTGACCGTATCAGAGGAGAACATCGAGCTTCCCTTCGACTTGAAACGTGCCTACTGGATATACGATGTGCCACAGGGTGGCAACCGAGGCGGTCATGCCCACAAAAAGCTCCAGCAAGTCATCATCGCCGTGCATGGATCATTTACCGTATCCCTAGACAACGGCAAGGAGACCAAGAAATACCAGCTCAGCAATCCTGGCATGGGGCTCTATCTCGGCACAGAGATATGGCGCACACTGGATGATTTCTCCGAGGGAGCCGTATGCCTGGTGCTTGCCTCTGAACTTTATGAGCCAGAAGACTATCTGTATGAATACGATGAATTTCTGAAATACATCCATACCACACATAGCACAACATCAGAGCCATGATAGAAATCAAAAGATATACCCCAAAAGACGCTGCCGAATGGAACAACTTTGTTTGGAAATCCAGACAAGGCACCTTCCTCTTCGACAGAAACTATATGGACTATCATCAAGACAGATTTCATGACCATTCCTTGATGTTCTATTATAAAGGACGCTTGTATGCCATTCTTCCTGCCAATGAAACTGCGGATGAGGACAAGAAGATTCTCTATTCTCACCAAGGACTGACGTATGGAGGCTTACTGACTTGTTCCAAGGTAACAGCAGAAGTTTGCATCGACATCTTTCAGGCTCTTAAGGACTATCTCCTGCAAAATGATTTCCAGTTATGTATCTACAAGGCAATGCCATGGATATACCAGAGCATCCCTTCGGAAGAGGACCTCTATGCTCTCTCCTATATTGGGAAGGCAAAGTTGATAGCTAGAGAGATTTCCACTACCATTTTTCTCAATGCCCCCTTACGATTCAGCGAGCAGAGAAGAAGAGGCATCAAGAAAGCTGTGAGCCATGGACTAAGTGTTGGATTTACAAAATTTCCAAAGGACATCACAGACTTTTGGGATTTATTGGACAAGAATCTTTGGCAGAGGCATAATACTCATCCTGTACACTCGAAAGAGGAACTGCAATTACTTATGCATCGTTTTCCAGACCACATTCTCTGCTTTGTGGTAAAGAAAGATGAAACGATTATTGGTGGAAGCATCGTATATACTACCCCCCAAGTAATTCATACCCAGTATATCGCTGCCAACGAATTGGGCAAGGAACTGGGAGCTTTGGATGCCCTCTTCGACTTTATCCTCCACAAATGCCCATGGAATGTCCCATACTTCGACTTCGGCAAATCCACAGAAGATGCGGGCAAGTATCTCAACAAGAATCTCATCCACCAAAAGGAAGGATTCGGAGGAAGAGGGGTCATCTACGACACATACCAATGGGAAATCTAACTGAGCAGAGATAAGAATAAAGCCCACCGATTTGGTGGGCTTTATTCGTATAGATTAAGATTCAATACTTCTTTTACAAAAGCACTACGGTTACGCCTCTGGCTGCTTGCGCACCCATTACCAGTGCCTGCTCGATATCAGCAGTCTTGGAAGGACCACTGATGAAAGTACCGAAATTGTACTTCGGATCCATCTCAATACGGGCATAAGCCTCATGCATATTGTTCACAATCTTCTCTTTTTCGAGGAATATCACAAGGTATTCCGAGATGAAAAGCACCGCTTTCTCCTTCATGGTCTGAGGAATCCAGACGCAGCCATTCTCGGCAACACCCACTTCACCACGAACAATACCCACATCAGTACCATTCAGGTCATTAGCCTCAGCCACCGTATCAGGATTCTTCTGGGCAATCGTGATTTCTGGCAGATGAGAAGCAAAGACCTTGGCTTCCGGATAAGCCTTCTTCACCAGCTCATCCAGACTCTCACCCTCCTTCGCCTCTATCACATGGGCACCTACCGATTCCGTCATCTCAATAAACTGTTTCAGCGTATCCTCATACTGGATACCCTTCACATCTACGGCAGGCATATCGAATTGAACATGCGTATTCTTACGCAACTTGTTCAGGAAATCTTCTTTCTTCATTTTACTTTTCCCTCCTTCCATAATTGATGAAAACTCTTCTTTGCAAACTCAGGCATGGCGTGACCGATACCCCAGGCATTCCAATTGCTGAAGTGCGTGCAGCATTCAGGAATCAGATTGGCGAGTGGCGCAAACTTCAGGGCTGTGGTGTAGAGCGCAGGACGGTCGAAGAGATACTTCATACCATTCGACATCGCCTTCTTCACAGGATCTGCCTTGCCCAACTTCTCCAGACTCTGGCGCCATACGTAAATCTGCGAACCCGGTCCTACCTTGGAAGGACAGACATTGTCGCAAGACAAGCACAAGGTGCAGGCAGAAACATTGTCGCTGTACTTCTGAGGATTCTTCAGCATACCCAGGTTCACACCAATAGGACCCGGTATAAAATAGGTGTAACTGTAACCGCCTGAACGACGATAAACCGGACAGGTATTCATGCAGGCTCCGCAACGCATGCATTTCAAAGTCTGCCAGTGGTCCTTATCAGCGAGAATGTCGCTTCTGCCGTTATCCACCAATACTACATGCATCTCGGCACCCGGACGAGCCTGGCGGAAATGAGAAGTGAAGGCGGTGGTAGGCTGACCGGTTCCGCAGCGGCAAAGCAGGCGCTGGAACACAGCCAATGACTTATAATCAGGAACCAGTTTCTCAATACCCATCGCTACGATATGGAGCTTAGGCATGGAAGTGGTCATATCCGCATTACCCTCGTTGGTGCAAACCACGCAATCGCCGGTAGCAGCCACACCGAAGTTACATCCGGTCATACCTGCTCCAGCTTCCATAAACTGGTCGCGGAGATGATGACGGGCACAGCGGGTCAGGTAAGTAGGATCGTAGTTGCCGATTTCCTTGGAGATACCCTTCTCCTCGAACATCTTACCTACCTCCTCACGCTTCAGGTGGATGGCAGGCATCACGATATGGCTAGGCTTCTGATGCAAGAGCTGGATGATGCGCTCACCCAGGTCGGTCTCTACCACGTCAATGCCGTGCTGCTCCAGATAAGGATTCATTTCGCACTCCTCGGTGAGCATCGACTTCGACTTCACCATCTTCTTCACGTTATGGTCTTTCAGGATACCGAGCACAATCTCATTGAATTCCTGTGCATCCTTTGCCCAGTGAACCTTCACCCCACGGCTCTCCAGATTCTTGGAAAACATATCGAGGTAATCGGCAAGATGGGTAATCGTATGCATCTTGATTTCAGACGCATGCTCACGGAGATCTTCCCACTCAGGAAGTTCCTGCGCCATTTTATCTCTCTTCTGACGAACAGACCAGAAGGTAGCGTCGTGCCAGGTGGTCTTCTCTACGTTCTGCGTAAACTTCGCAGCTCTCTTGGAATGTTCTGTACTCATAGTCCTGCAGCTAATATTTGAACAACATGAATAAACTTGATCGGCATATTCTCTTTCTTGGCGATTCCCGCCATGTGCATCAGGCAGGAAGAATCCGGACCCGTTACATACTCGGCACCTGTAGCCATGTGGCGCTTGATCTTATCTTCGCCCATACGGGTAGAAACGGCAGGTTCCTCAATAGAGAACATACCGCCGAATCCGCAGCACTCATCCTTGCGCTCCGGTTCGTGGATGGTAATGCCTTCCACCATATTTAATAAGTCGACGATTTTGTTGAAAGGCTTGATGTGGCGCTCAGATGGAGACGACAATCCCAGTTCGCGCACACCATGGCAACTGTTGTGTACACTCACCACATGCGGGAACTTGCCCGGCACATGATCCACCTTCAGCACATCGTGAAGGAACTCCACAACATCCATGATTTTCTTTGAGGAAATACACTCGTGCTTACCCTCAAAGATTTTAGGATAATACACCTTTACGTAAGCAGCACATGAGGCAGAGGGAGCTACGATATAATCGTAATCCTTGAACAGCTCATCAAATGTCTCTATGACCTTCTCCGACTTGTACTGAAAACCGGCATTAGCCATTGGCTGGCCGCAGCAAGTCTGTTTTTCGGGATAACCCACGTCTAGTCCATAATGCTTAAGCAACTTGTATGTAGCCACACCCGCTTCAGGGTAAAGGGCATCCACATAACAAGGGACGAATAATCCGACTTTCATTGTTGTTATATTTATCTTGTTTTCTATTTGTTTATTCTTTTTCTACATGACTAAAAGCCGCTGCAAAAGTAACAAAAAAATAGTAAAAATAAAAGATTTTATGGAAGAAATTATGAGAATTGATGTTATTTAACTGTAAAGAATTGCAGAAAATTTGGAATAATCAAATAAATAGCGTAACTTTGCATCTAGAAATAGAGTGTCTACCATTTGTGAACTAAGCCAAATGCAGTTTAGTTGCTAAAAACATAAATAACAAGACATATAAAGAACAAACTTATAGTTATATTTAATGATGAAGAAACAGCTTAAGAAAGTCCTCGTTCTGGGTTCCGGTGCTTTGAAGATCGGCCAGGCAGGTGAGTTTGACTATTCCGGTTCGCAGGCTCTCAAGGCTTTGCGCGAGGAGGGTATTAGTTCCGTCCTCATTAATCCAAACGTTGCTACAATTCAGACAAGTGAAGGTATTGCTGACAAGGTTTATTTCTTGCCGGTGACACCTTTTTTTGTAACTGAAATTATCAAGAAGGAGCGCCCAGACGGCATCATGCTGGCTTGGGGTGGCCAGACGGGTTTGAACGTTGGTACAGAACTTTACCTCAACGGTGTGCTCAAGGAGTACGGTGTGGATGTGTTGGGTACTTCGGTAGAGGCTATCATGAACACGGAAGACCGCGACCTCTTCGTAAAGGAGCTTAACAAGGTTGACCTCAAGGTTCCTGTAAGCCACGCTTGCGAGAACATGGAGGAGGCTGTGGCTGCGGCACGCAACATCGGCTACCCTATCATGATCCGTTCTGCCTACGCGCTGGGTGGTCTCGGTTCTGGTGTCTGCAAGACCGAAGAGGAGTTCAAGGAGATTGCTGAATCTGCCTTCACTTTCGCACCTCAGGTACTCGTTGAAGAGAGCCTGAAGGGATGGAAGGAGATTGAGTTTGAGTGCATCCGTGATGCGAACGACCGTTGCTTCACCGTTGCCTCTATGGAAAACTTCGACCCACTCGGAATCCATACAGGTGAGTCTATCGTTGTGGCTCCAACCTGTTCTCTCACCGACGAGCAGGTGAAGATGTTGCAGGACATCGCCGTGAAGTGCGTCCGTCACCTCAACATCGTGGGTGAGTGCAACATCCAGTATGCTTTCAATGCTGAGACCAACGACTATCGTATCATCGAGATCAATGCTCGCTTGAGCCGTTCTTCTGCCCTCGCTTCTAAGGCTACCGGTTATCCGCTCGCCTTCGTTGCAGCCAAGATTGCCCTCGGTTATACGCTCGACCAGATTGGCGAGATGGGTACTCCTAACTCAGCTTATGTGGCTCCATCACTCGACTATATGATCTGTAAGATTCCTCGTTGGGACCTTACCAAGTTTGTCGGTGTAAGCCGCAAGATTGGTTCTTCCATGAAGTCTGTAGGCGAAATCATGTCTATCGGCCGTTCTTTCGAGGAGATGCTCCAGAAGGGTCTCCGTATGATTGGTCAGGGAATGCACGGTTTCGTAGGCAACGACCACACCAAGTTTGATAACCTGGATGAGGAACTTTCCAACCCTACCGACCTCCGTATCTTCGCCATCGCCCAGGCTCTGGAGGAAGGTTACACCATCGAGCGCATCGAGGAGTTGACCAAGATTGACCCTTGGTTCATCGAGCGCATGAAGAATATCGTAGATTACAAGCACAAGCTTTCTGAATATAATACGCTGGAGGAGATTCCAGCCGAGGTATTGCGCGAGGCTAAGGTATTGGGCTTCTCTGACTTCCAGATTGGCCGCTTCGTATTGAAGACTCAGAACACCAATATGGAGAAGGAGGTACTGGCAGTTCGTGCCCTGCGTAAGAAGTTGAACATTCTGCCTGCAGTAAAGCGCATCCCTACTGTGGCTAGCGAGCATCCTGACCTCACCAACTATCTCTACATGACATACGCTGTAGAGGGTTACGACATCAACTACTACAAGAACGAGAAGTCTGTCATCGTTCTCGGTTCGGGTGCTTACCGCATCGGTTCTTCTGTAGAGTTCGACTGGTGTTCAGTAAACGCCATCAATACAGCCCGCAAGTTGGGTTACAAGTCAATCATGATCAACTACAACCCGGAGACCGTATCTACCGACTACGATATGTGCGACCGTCTCTACTTCGATGAGCTTTCATTCGAGCGTGTACTCGATGTCATCGACCTGGAGTCACCACGTGGCGTGATAGTTTCTGTAGGTGGTCAGATTCCAAACAACCTGGCTATGAAGCTTCATCGCCAGTCTGTGCCAATCCTGGGCACATCTCCTGTCAACATTGACCGTGCCGAGAACCGCGGTAAGTTCTCTGCCATGCTCGATAAGTTGGGTATCGACCAGCCTAAGTGGAGCGCCCTCACCTCTATGGAGGATGTTCAGAAGTTCATCGACGAGGTAGGCTATCCTGTTCTCGTTCGTCCATCTTACGTTCTTTCCGGTGCAGCCATGAACGTTTGCCACGATGATGAGGAGTTGCGTCGCTTCCTGGAGGCAGCTTCTGAGGTTTCTAAGGAATACCCAGTAGTTATCTCCCAGTTCATGACAGAGACCAACGAGATTGAGTTCGACGGTGTGGCTCAGAATGGTGAGATTGTAGAGTATGGTATTTCAGAGCACGTAGAGTATGCAGGTGTTCACTCCGGCGACGCTACCATGACCTTCCCTGCTCAGCAGATTTCCTTCGCTACAGCCCGTCAGATCAAGAAGATTTCACGTGCCATCGCCAAGGAGCTCAACATCTCGGGTCCTTTCAATATCCAGTACCTGGCTAAGGGTCGCGATGTAAAGGTTATCGAGTGTAATCTCCGTGCATCCCGTTCATTCCCATTCGTGAGCAAGGTATTGAAGCGCAACTTCATCGAGACTGCTACCCGCATCATGCTCGATGCTCCATATCAGAAACCGGATAAGTCTGCTTTCGATATCGACCGTATGGGTGTGAAGGCTTCACAATTCTCATTCGCCCGTTTGCAGAACGCCGACCCAGTTTTGGGTGTGGATATGAGTTCTACCGGTGAGGTAGGCTGTATGGGTGATACTTTCGAGGAGGCATTGCTCAACTCATTGATTGCCACCGGCTACAAGATTCCTTCTAAGGACAAGGGCATTATGCTTTCAAGCGGTGGTGCCAAGGAGAAGGCTTCTCTGCTCGACGCTGCCCAGGCGCTGGTGAAGAACGGTTACACCATCTATGCTACAGCCGGTACAGCGAAGTTCCTGAACGAGAACAACGTGAAGGCTACAGCCGTAGGATGGCCTGATGAAGACCACAAGGATCTTCCTAACGTGATGCAGATGATTGCTGACCACAAGTTCGACCTCATCGTCAACATCCCTAAGAATCACACCAAGCGTGAGTTGACCAATGGTTACAGAATCCGTCGTGGCGCCATCGACCACAACATTCCTCTGATCACCAATGCCCGCCTGGCTTCCGCCTTCATCGAGGCATTCTGCACATTGAGCCAGGACCAGCTTCAGATTAAGAGCTGGCAGGAGTACGAGTAATCGCACGCGGGAATAATTTTTATTTCACGCGGGAATAATTTTTCTCACGCAGATTACGCAGATTTATACGAATACGCCCTGAAAGGGCAGAAGCTCCTAGCCCAGGGCAACACCCTGGGTTAGATAACAATCAGCAAAGTCGCCCTGTAAGGGCAAAAGCTTTATATATTGCTAGGTATTTTAAAGCTTTTGCCCTTACAGGGCGTCTTGTTTGCGCCATAAGGTTACCCAGGGCGCTGCCCTGGGCTAGGAGCTTCTGCCCTTTCAGGGCGTGCTGCCAAAAACTTGCTTCTGTCCTTTCCCTTCAACAGATGACCGTTGGTGCAGGGCAGCAACCTTACAGGGCTTTTTTATTCCCGGCAATGAGAAAAAGAAGCAGAAATGATGGCTATCTCATTATTTTATTGTACCTTTGCAAACAGAAATAAGAATAAAACATGATAGTTTGTATAGCAGAGAAACCGAGTGTGGCTAAGGATATCGCCCGAATCATCGGGGCTACCACGGCACGCGACGGTTATATGGAAGGTAATGGTTACCAAGTAACATGGACCTTCGGCCACCTTTGTGAGCTGAAGGAACCGGATGATTATACTCCGATGTGGAAACATTGGAGCCTTTCGGCGTTGCCGATGATTCCACAGCGATTCGGTATCAAGCTCATCAACGATGAAGGCATCAAGAAGCAGTTTGCTACCATCGAGAAACTGATGCAGGCTGCCGACAGCATCATCAACTGCGGTGACGCCGGACAGGAAGGAGAGCTCATCCAGAGATGGGTGATGCAGAAGGCACAGGCGAAATGCCCCGTCAAGAGACTGTGGATTTCGTCCATGACCGATGAAGCCATCAAGCAGGGCTTCCAGGAACTGAAAGACCAGACCGAATACCAGTCACTCTATCTTGCCGGACTTTCCCGTGCCATCGGCGACTGGATTCTCGGTATGAACGCCACCCGACTTTATACATTGAAATACGGTCAGAACCGACAGGTGCTCAGCATCGGCCGGGTGCAGACCCCTACCCTTGCCCTCATCGTGAACCGACAGAAGGAAATCGACAACTTTGTTTCCGAACCTTACTGGGTACTCGCCACCATCTACCGCGACACCCAGTTTACCGCTACCAGCGGCAAGTTTACCAGCAAGGAGGAAGGCGAGAAGGCTTTCAGCACCATCGCCGGCAAACCCTTCACCGTTACCGAAGTAAGCAAGAAGAAGGGAAACGAGGCGCCACCTCATCTCTACGACCTCACCTCGCTACAGGTGGATTGCAACAAGAAGTTTGCTTACTCTGCCGATATTACGCTGAAGCTCATCCAGAGTCTCTACGAGAAGAAGTATACCACTTATCCTCGTGTAGACACCCAGTTCCTGACCGACGATATCTATCCGAAATGTCCGCAGATTCTGAACGGAGTAAGTCAGGCAAAGATCATGAGTCAGCAGAAATACCTCCCGCTCATCCAGCAGCTCGCAACAATCAGCAAGAAATTGCCGAAGAGCAAGAAGGTTTTCGATAATAGCAAGGTAACCGACCACCACGCCATCATCCCAACCGGTGTTCCGCCAACCGGACTCACCGATATGGAGGCAAACGTGTATGATCTCATCGCCAAGCGCTTCATCAGCGTGTTCTATCCGGACTGTAAATTCTCTACCACCACCGTTTTGGGCGAAGTCATCAACGAAGACGGACCGAAACCGGAGAAGATAGAGTTCAAGGTAAGCGGTAAGGAGATTCTCGAACCAGGCTGGCGAGTAGTCTATGCCAAGGATGTAAAGAATGCAGATGACGATGATGCTTCAGATAACGCCAACGGAAATGCAGACTCTGGAAACGGTGCCAAGAAGGAAGTAGTAGAAGAAAGAACCCTCCCATCCTTCACAAAAGGCGAATCGGGAGAACATCAGCCTACCCTGACGGAGAAATGGACCACGCCACCTAAGTATTATACCGAGGCAACCCTGCTCCGTGCGATGGAGACAGCCGGCAAATTCGTAGAAGACGAAGAGTTGCGTGCTGCATTGAAGGAGAACGGAATCGGCCGACCTTCCTCCCGTGCCGGCATCATCGAGACCCTCTTCAAGCGCCACTACATCCGTCGCCAGCGCAAGAATCTGATGGCAACCCCGACAGGCATCGAACTCATTGACACCATCCATGAGGAACTGCTGAAGAGTTGCGAACTGACCGGAATCTGGGAGAAGAAACTCCGCGACATCGAACACAAGACCTACGATCCTGCCGACTTCATCAACGGACTGAAAGAACAGATCAACAAGATAGTCATCGATGTATTGTCAGACAACAGCAACCGGAGAGTGACCATCATGACAGAGGAAGACCTCAAGAAGAAACCGGCTGCCAAGAAAGCTCAAGCCAAGAAAGCCGATAAGGCTGCAGCACAGAATACAGATTCTCAGAATGCTCCTGCTCAGCCGGCTCCAGCTGCCGACCCAATGGTTGGCAAACCATGTCCGCTCTGCGGCAAGGGCGTCATCATCAAGGGCAAGACCGCCTATGGCTGCAGCAACTGGAAGGCAGGCTGCCAATATCGTCAGCCATTCTCGCAGATGTAAATCAATATGAAACAAATAAGACTTTATCAAATCATAACAGCAATCAGCTGCCTCTTTCTGATAAGTTGCGGCATTGAACAGAACCTGAAGAAAGCAGACAAGCATCTTTCTTTAGGCGAATACTACGATGCGGCAACCCAATATAAAAAGGTGTACACCAAAACACCTACGAAAGAGCGGGCTGCCCGGGGCAAGGTGGCTCTGAAGATGGCACGCTGCTATGATAAAATCAACAGTACGCCGAAGGCATTGGCTGCCTACAGCAATGCCATCCGATACAAGCAGGCAGACCTCAACGACCGCCTGGCTTACGCCCGGCTTCTCCTGAAGAACGGAAGTTACAGACAGGCAGCCAAGGAATTCGAATTCCTGCTCGATTCCATGCCCGACAATGTGCTGGTAAAGAACGGACTCGAATCGGCACGAAAAGCCCCAGTCTGGAAGAAGGAAGGAAGCCGGTACAAGGTAAAGCGGATGGATGTTTTCAACTCCCGAAGAGACGACTATTCGCCGATGTTCCTCAGCGATGACTACAGCCAGCTCTATTTCACCTCAACCCGCAACGAAGCCCAGGGCAGCGACCTGAACGGAGTGACGGGAACGAAATCTGCCGACATCTTCTTCTCTGAAAAGAACGACAAAGGCAAATGGAGCAAGCCGGAAGCCATCGGAACCGGTCTCAATACCGACTACGAAGAGGGCGCATGCTGCTTTACCCCAGACGGCAAGCAGATGTACCTCACCCAGTGTACCACCGATCCCACTTCGCCCCGCTTAGCCCAGATAGTAACCTCCAACCGCTCAGATGCAGCCTGGAGCAAGCCTACAAATCTGGAAATCAGCAAAGATACGCTCAGTTGTTTTGCCCATCCAGCCATCTCCCCTGATGGCGAATGGCTCTATTTCGTATCAGACATGCCGGGCGGAAAGGGCGGTCTCGACATCTGGCGAGTGCGCATCACTCCTGCCGGACTGGGCGGCGTAGAGAACCTGGGCGAACCTATCAACACCCCAGGCGATGAGATGTTCCCTACCTTCCGTCCTAACGGCGACTTCTACTTCAGCAGCAACGGTCATGTAGGAATGGGCGGACTCGACATCTATATCGCCAAAGTGAATTCCATCACCCGGAAATATGAACTCACCCACCCCGGTTATCCGCTGAATACAGAAGCCGATGACTTCGGAATGACTTTCGAGGGTCTCCACAACCAGGGTTTCTTCTGCTCCAACAGAAAAGACGGAAGAGGCTACGATCATATCTACTCCTTCGAGAATCCGGAGATTGTTACCACGATGAAGGGATGGGTCTACGAGAAAGACGGTTATGAACTGCCTGCCGCCGAGGTGAGAATCGTAGGCAACGACGGAACGAACAGGAAACTATCCGTCAAGGGCGACGGTTCGTTTGTCCTCCCTATCAATCCGCATGTCGACTACCTGGTGATGGCATCCTGCAAAGGCTACCTCAACCACAAGGAAGAACTTCGGGTTGATTCGGCTAAAGAGAGTAAGGAATACGTGCTCCAGTTCCCGCTGGCTTCCATCACAGCCCCTGTACTCATCGACAACATCTTCTACGATTTCGACAAGGCAACCCTTACCGAAGCCAGTACAACAGCCCTCGACCAGCTGGTAACGCTGCTGAAAGAGAACCCGCACGTTACCATCGAACTCAGCGCCCATTGCGACTACAAGGGAAACAGCGAATATAACAAGCATCTGTCTCAGCGCCGCGCCCAATCGGTAGTAGACTATCTGATAAAACACGGCATAGAGAAAGAGCGCCTCACCCCTGTGGGCTACGGCAAGGAGAAGCCGAAGAATGTGCGCAAGAAACTTACCGAGAAGTATCCTTGGCTCAAGGAAGGCGATGTGCTCAGCGAAGAATTTATCCTGAAGCAGAGCAAGGAGCATCAGGCAATCTGCAACCAGCTGAACCGCCGAACCGAGTTCAAAGTGCTCCGCACTACCTATAAATTGTTTTAGAAACCGATATCATAAGCATAGGTGCTCTACTGAAAAAGTAGCAGCACCTATTTGTTTTTCTATATTCAGCAATATTAAATCTTCGTTCATCGACGCTGAATGTCCGTTCAGCGACGTTGAATGTACGTTCAGCGACGTTGAATGTCCGTTCAGCGTCGATGAACGGAGATTTCAAAGGCATAAAGATGATATTTATAGTAATAAAAAACTCTTTCTATTAGCACTAAAAACTATTCTGCTAATAGAAAGAGTTGATCATTCATACAATTGATATCAGGGAAGAAGCCTACTGACGTGCATCAGCCAGTTCATTATATCCCCAAACCATGATGAGGACAACGAAGCCAGCCAGCACCATCAGGAGATTCTGAGAGTGGGCGATGGAATCTGCCACATGCGTAAGAACACGCGAACCGGAAAGGAGGAAATCTATCTTCATAGAGAAAAGCCATCCCTGAATCTGCTCCCATCCCTGACAGACTACTGCTATGATGATGCCTGCTGCCACACAGGCTGCCGTCCATAAATGTTCCAGGCGCTGGCGCTTAACCAGCGACATCGCAGTATCAGTTTCGGGTAAAGCCGGCAATGCCTGCATCACCCTGTCGGAGAATCCGTCATCAGGAATCTCTGACATCTGGCAATCGGAAAAGAACATCTGCAAGAGTTCTTCATCCTGAGGGTTCAACGGTTCCCCTTTCATGCTCTTCAACTTCTTATCATTTATCTTATCGGTCATAACCATTCTGTTTTAAGTAACTTGCAAGTTTCTGTTTTCCTCGAGAGAGATGCGACTTGATGGTACCTTGCGCCAATCCCGTCACCTCTGCAATCTTATCTATAGAGAGTCCATCCATCAGCTGCAGCGTGATGCATGTACGTTCATTTTCATTCAATATCTGTAATGCCTTGAGCAAATCCATCTTTAATCCGGTATGGGCGCCCTGTGCATTCTTACTGGAAACGGCAGGCGTATCGATGTCCTGCGTCTCCTTATGACTGCGAGTATAATCATACCATACATTATAGGCGATGCGGTAGAGCCAGGTGGAGAAGCTGGCTGTACCCCTGAAACCGGACAGATGGGTATAAGCCTTGACAAAGGTATCCTGAGCCAAGTCGTCACTCAGCTGCGCATCCCCCAGCGTCTGCCGCAGGAAGAACCCACGAATGGGTGACTGATACTTCCTGACCAGCAGGTCGAACGACTTGCGGTCATGAAGCATCACCACCTTCGTGACGAGAGAGATATCGGATAACTTTTCCACCTTATATATATATTAACTAATAATTGTTGTTCTTTTCCTTGTGACTTCCCCCTCCTATTGAGAAGCCATGATATATTGAATGTCGGCTGCTAGACCGGAGTACCATTATAGCCCGTGCCCTGGTCGCCGTGACGGTTCTTCCACCAGTCCTTGATGGCAGGAAGCGAGCCGATAACGGTCTGACCGATGCCATAGAAGAAGACCAGGGCTCCGATGCCAGCCAGGAAATCTGCATCCCACCAGGCAAACATGGCACACAAGCCGGCTCCCAGGAAGGCATTTCTCAATCCACGCTTTACCAGATACTCATCGCTCTGCTTGTCTATCGGCCGGTCGCTTTCCGGAACATTGATGCCCTTTTCCATCGCCATCTCCGCCAGTTTCATCCGATCATTGTGTCTTCGCATCAGATAACGGACGATGAGAAAGACGATAATCAAAGGGGCAAAGACGAACAACAAGCCGAAAATGATGCAGAAAATGATCATAACAGCCAGCGCTCCGCCACCAAATACCGAACCGATGAAATCGAACGGATCATCATAGTTGTCTAAACTGTATCTAGAATGAACAGACCTATTATCATTCTCATCATAATCATCATAGTTAGCCGAATCTGTACTGGTTGTATCAGAATAAGCCTCCAACGCCTCGTCGTCTTTATCCTTCGAAGCAGATGGCTGTGCGGCAGATGCAGGAGCAGCCTTTGAATCTACCTGTTGGGTAGTTGGATGATAACGATGTTTTGGAGCAGAAGACGCCAAAGACACTTGGGTGGCTCCGATGCTCATAACGAGCGCTAATGCCAATATTGCTTTCTTCATATCATTATTTTTTATTGTTTTACCTTGTTATTTGAAAAATTTCTGCTTCTTAGACGCATCTCTTCGCGATTTAGTTGCAAAGAAACGAAAAATTTCTTATTTTTGCAAACAAATTAAAGAAAAAGAAACAGAATGAAGACATTACCTGAAGATTTCAGAACATATACGCAGGTACTGATGGGCGAAAAGCTGTATCAGCGTCTGGAGCATGCTATCCTTGAAGAGGAGGCACCAACCAGTATCCGCATCAATCCTTTTAAATGCAAGGATGCTGATGGCGAACCGATTCCCTGGTGTCCGGAAACCGGCCGTTATCTCTCTACCCGTCCCGGATTCACCTTCGATCCGCTGCTGCATGCCGGTTTATATTATGTACAGGAAGCCTCATCTATGTTTGTTGATATGGCTATCCGACAGTTCGTAAAAGAACCGGTGATGATGCTGGATCTCTGTGCTGCCCCTGGCGGAAAGTCGACTGCCGTAAGAGCTGCCTTGCCGGAAGGGAGTCTGCTCTTCAGCAACGAACCGATGCGCACCCGCTCACAGATTCTTGCCGAGAACGTACAGAAGTTCGGTCATCCGGATATGATTGTTACCAACAACTATCCCCGCGATTACAAGAAATCGAAGTTGCAGTTTGATGTGATTCTTACAGATGTTCCCTGCTCCGGCGAAGGAATGTTCCGCAAAGATGAAGGGGCTATCGGCGAATGGAGTACCCAGAATGTGAACAACTGCTGGCAGCTGCAGCGCGAAATCGTATCGGATATCTGGAACTGTCTGAAGCCAGGCGGTATCCTGATTTACTCTACCTGCACCTTCAATGCGCACGAAGATGAGGAGAACGTGGACTGGATATGCGAAGAACTTGGCGCTGAAGTGATGGCACTGGAGGGTGTAGAAGATGCATGGAACATCACCCGCAACCTCACGGGCACCGACTTCCCTGTTTACCGGTTCATTCCTGGCGTTTCGCGAGGCGAAGGTCTGTTTATGGCGATTCTGAAGAAAGAGGGCGAATGGGAAGCCGGTTCTTCAGCCAAGGAGAACAGGAAGGATAAGAAGAAGAAAGACAAGAAGGTGGCTAAAGGAAAGGGACCGGAGATTCCGGACGGCTGGCTGAAGGCTGATACGGAATGGATGCCTGCAGAGAGCAACGAGACGGTTTACGCCATTCCGGGCAGATGGAAAGACATCTACGACCAGGCTGAAAAGAACCTGAAGGTGCTGCATGCCGGTGTGAAACTGGGAACAGACAAGGGAAAGGGTCTCATTCCCGACCAGGCTCTCGCTCTCTCTACGATGCTCAACAAAGATCACTTCCCACAGGTGGAGTTATCCTACGATGATGCCATCCGCTACCTTCGCAAGGAGGCTGTGAATCTGCCTGCCGATACGCCTAAGGGTTATGTTCTGATAACCTACAGACAGGTTCCGATAGGCTGGGAAAAGAACATTGGCAACCGTGCCAACAACCTCTATCCGCAGGAGTGGAAGATCAAGAGCAGCCACGGGACGGGAGAGCTGTTTATAGTTAATAGTTTACAGCAAGAATGAATAATTCAACATTTAACATTTAACACTTAACATTAAAATAAAAAAATGCTCAGCATCATCGCCTGTATATCAAAAGTGCATAGAGCTATCGGGTACAAGAACCGGTTGCTCTACGCCATCCCATCAGACATGACCCGATTTCGTATGCTCACAACCGGACATACGATCATCATGGGCAGGAAGACATTTGAGTCGCTGCCTAACGGAGCCTTGCCCAACCGCCGTAATATTGTTATCTCGAAGACAAGAGAGCAGATAACAGGGTGCGAAGTATACACCTCTCTGGAAGAAGCGCTGGCAGCAAGGAAAGAAGAGGCAGCAAGGAAAGAAGAGGTTGGAAACAAAGAAACGGTTGGAAGCAAAGAAGCTTCAGATGAATGTTTCATCATCGGAGGAGCCAGCATATATGAACAGGCTTTGCCTTTTGCAGACAAGCTTTATCTCACAATCGTAGAAAAGGAACCTGAACATGCCGATACCTTCTTTCCGGAAATCAATCCGGCAGAATGGGAAGTGACAGAAAAAGAAATGAGGAATGAAAACGGCTTACCGTTCACATTCCTCACCCTTTATAGAAAGCAGTAATCCCGCAGGGTGCTACTGCTTTTTTTCTTTTTATATCTTATTTCTCTGCTGCAGCCTCCTCATCAGTTTCCTCTTCATCATCGTTGAAACTCTTGAGATCCTGCATAGAAAGCTGGCGGTTGATAGATGCATTGAAAGAGATGATGGTCTCGCTGCGAGACAATCCCAGTGGCTGCAACTTGTCGTGGATGATTTCCAGGAGATGGTGGTTGTTCAGCGCGTAAATCTTGATAAACATATCAAAACCACCTGTAGTATAGTGACACTCTACAACCTCAGGAATCTTCTTCAACTCCTCTACAACCTGGTCAAACTTCTCAGGCTCCTTCAGATAGAGTCCCATATAAGCACAAGTTTCGTAACCTATCTTTTCTGGGTCAATGATGAATTGTGAACCCTTGATGATACCAAGATTTGTAAGTTTAGCAACACGCTGATGAATGGCAGCACCGCTCACATTGCAAGCGCGTGCCACTTCCAAAAATGGAATACGGGCATCCTGAGAAATCAGCTTCAGAATCTGCCTATCTAATGAATCTAAAATTTGTTTTGACATAATACTAATAATTTGCTTGCAAAGATAATACAAAAAATTAATAAAAGCAATTTTTTAAGAGAAAAACATGATAAATTAATATTATTTTCCTTTTTCTGTGGCAGAATAACTGATTTTTAGTGCTTTTGCCTGGCGCAAAGCCTGCTTTACGTCGGTTATCACACCCATCTTGGTTTCCTGATCTGCTTTGATTGATACGGTCATCAGCTTCTGGTCTTCCGGTGACATACGCTTCTTTTCTGCCGAAATGTAATCCATCACTTCGGGAGCCGAAGCAAACTTATCATTCAACTGAATCTGGGTACCGGTACCATACTTTGCCTGCATCTCTTTGGTTGGCTTACCTATATAAATATGGCTCACCGCCGATTTCTTGGTCAGGCGGGTGAGTTCCTTACCTTGTGGCAAACGGCAGTCTACCTTCAAGGTAACCTGGCGCATGTGGGTAACAATCATAAAGAAGAACAGTACGGAGAAAATGAGGTCTGGCAGAGAAGATGTATTCAACCCTGGCACTTCATGCGATTTCTTATGAAAATTCATCATTGTTTACCTCCTTTCTGCTGTTCTGTAGCTGTTTCTGTCGAATTTTCTTCCCCTTGCTTTTCTTCAGCATTGACATCAACACGCTGGTCGGCATGAGTCATTGCGTTGGCATACGACTCTGTGATGCGCTGCGGACAGATGTTGCGCACCTGTTCTTTCTGGTCATTGTTCAAGAGGGCATAATCCCTGTGATATTTCTTCTGGGCTGTTTCGTTGCGTAGCTGGCTATATGCTTCCATCAGCTGATTCTGCATCTGGAAATAGAGATTATAGTCGGCATCGCGGTCACTCTCGATAGAGATGAGATGTTTCTTGCCCAGGCGGTGTACAAAGCGGATGGTTTCTTCCTTGAGCTGGCTCACCTGCATCGGCTTACCGTTGACCAAAAGCGTATCGCCAGCCGTCAGGCGCAGCTCCATGAGGTTAGCCTTGTCTACCACCGACTGCTGTTGTTCCTTCTTCTGCGGTTCAGGTGAAGGGAGTTGGCGCAACAGTCCCTTATCCACATCCATTGATGTGGTGACAAGGAAGAATATCAACAGCATGAACGAGATGTCGGCTGTAGATGTGGTATTCAGTCCCGGGGTTTCGTGTTGCTTCCTTCTAATCAGCATATTTAATCCTTATTTATAGAATAGAGAGCCCAAAGCACTCTCTTTAGTTTTTCTTCCGAATATAACGTGTGGCACCGAAACAGACGGCACCGATTCCTGCCACCAGCATCAGGAGCGATGTGATGACAAACATATCTGAAAGTTTGAGCCAGAGCCAGTCGGCATAATTCTCGCCATTGATGAGCATCGGAGCAGAACCGCCCAAAAAGAAGGTAAGCAGCAAAACTGCCAAAGTTCCGATCCATGTGATGCGGAAGATGCGACGCACGGGAATGCCATTCACTACAGCCTCCGACTTGCTGCTGCGATAATCTCTGATCATCGAAAAGACTGCCAGACCTGTACCTCCTATCAGGAAGAGCCACATCAGCAGGATGAGCACATCGGTAAAGAGAGGCGCATTAAAGTCGGGGTTCTCTTCGAAAGGCAAATCGTAGCCTACCAAAAAGAACAGACCGAAAACCAGCACCGCCAGTCCTATCATGATATAGAACACCTGCTGCGATATCTTTTCGGCCGACTTCGTCTTCTGCTTTGAAAATTGAAATTTAACCATTTCTCTCTTCGTTTATTTATTCTTGGCAATAATATCCATTAAAGTAACCGCCGACTCCTCCATCTGGCTTGTCAGGTGCTCCACCTTTGAAAGGATGTAGTTATAGAAAACCTGAAGGATGAGGGCTACGATGATACCGAAGATGGTAGTGATGAGCGCCACTTTCATACCCGAAGCAACGATAGTAGGACTGATATCGCCCGCCTGCTGAATCTGGTCGAACGACATGACCATACCTATCACGGTTCCGAGGAATCCGAGCGATGGCGCCATAGCGATAAAGAGTTTGATCCAGGAGCATCCCTTCTCCAGGTTAGCCGCCTGAACGGTACCATATCCGCTTACCGAGCGCTCGATGTCATCAAGACTCTCGCTGATATGCATCAAACCCTGGTAGCAGATAGAAGCCACCGGTCCGCGGGTATTCCGGCAGAGCGTCTTAGCCCCTTCCACATCTCCCGCCGACACCTTCTGGTCGATATCCTGCATCAACTTCTTGGCGTTGATTTCAGAAAGACTCAGATAGATGATGCGCTCGATACAGAAAGCCATACCTACGATGAGGGCGATGGCAACGAGAGACATAAATCCCGCATTACCCTCTATAAACTTTGTCTTAAGAGCTTGATGAAATCCCATGTTCTCTTCTTGAGCCATCATAGGCAGAGAACACATCCATGTGAAAACCAATATTGCAAAACGTGCAATAGCTGTATTTTTCTTCATATACCTTATTATATATATAAAAGCGGAAAGAGGGGGATTCGAACCCCCGAACCGGTTTTGCCGGTTACACGCTTTCCAGGCGTGCCTCTTCAGCCACTCGAGCACCTTTCCATATTCCGAAGAACTCTTCTTAATCGCCGCAACATGCTGCCGCAACAATTTCGAAGTGCAAAATTATTGCTTTTCCTCCGAAATACCATAACTTTCATTGTTTTTTTATGTTTATTTAAGGAGTTTTGAACGCTTGCGTCCTATACTTGCGATACGGAAAGCGGAAAAACCCGCTCTGCATTGAGGTTGGTCTGCCGGGCAAACTCCTCTTCGCTTACGCCATAAGCCTTGGCGAGCGTCTTCATCACTTCTACCACGAAAGCACTCTCGTTACGCTTGCCACGATAAGGAACAGGCGCCATATACGGACTGTCTGTCTCCAGCACGATGCGATCCAGAGGAACTACGGCAGGTAGGTCTTCTCTGAGATGGCTGCTCTTGAAAGTAGATACGCCACCGACGCCCAATACAAACTTATCGAAGGAGAGGAGTTCTTCGGCCTCCTTCTGATTGCCGGTAAAGCAATGGAAGACGCCACCCGGCAGTTCTTTCTCATACTTTCTGAGCAGATGTACCATCTCGTTCTGCGCCTTGCGGCAATGAATCATCAGCGGGAGCTGGGTTTCTACCGACCATTTTACCTGTTCCTCGAAAGCCTCGAGCTGCTCGTTTTCGAACTCACGGCTCCAGTAATAATCAAGTCCTACCTCTCCGATAGCGATCAAGTCAGAAAACCGAGGAGAACCACCCTCCTGACAGGCATTACCGGTCATGCGATGCTCCTCCAGTATCTTCCGGAGTTCAGCCAGCTGTTCCTTCCAGTCAGCCTTCACCTCTTCAGGATGCAGACCAATCATCGGATAAGCATAGCCCGGATATTCCTTAGCCAATGCCAGTACCGCGTGTGTGGTCTTCACATCGATGGCAGGCAAGAACACCTTGCCTACCCCCGCTTCCTTGGCACGGGCGAAAGCCTCCGCCCTATCCTCATCAAACTCCTCCGCATCGAAATGCGTATGTGTATCTATTACTTTGAACATTGCCCTATCAACTGTCAACTATAAACTATTAACTATCAACTAGTACTGGCGCTTCATCATTTTCTGAGCATACTTTGCCAATTCCTCCTTACGCTCAGCAGGCACATTCACGGCATCCAGATACTTCTTGCTCTGCTCGAAATAATAAGCAATCTTATCCTGCGCCATTTTGTCGATACCTATCTCGTTGTATAGACGGGTAACGGCAGCCACCTTCTCCTTGCGGTCGAACTCCTTGGCATCCACCCATTTCTGGAGTTCTGCACGCTGAGCGTCGTTGGCATGGTTGAAGGCATTGATGAGCATGTAAGTCTTCTTGTTGGATGTGATATCGCCACCAATCTCCTTACCGAACACCTTGGTATCGCCGTAAACATCGAGGTAATCATCCTGCAACTGGAACGCCAATCCTATCTGCTCGCCAAACTTATACAGGTTCTCTGCATCCTCATCAGAAGCATCGGCAAGGATAGCACCCATCTTCAAGGCACAAGCCAGGAGAACGCTGGTCTTGAGGCGGATCATCTCGATATATTCCTCCTCCTTCACATCGTTACGGTTTTCAAACTCCATATCAAACTGCTGACCTTCACCAATTTCCAGAGCAGTGGTCGTAAAGAGTTTCAACACCTTGGCAAGATGCTTTTCATCACATTGTGCCATACGTTCATAAGCCAGAACGAGCATGCTGTCGCCCGAGAGGATTGCCGTATTGGCATCCCATTTCTTATGAACCGTTTCATGACCGCGACGCAAATCAGCATTGTCCATCAGGTCATCATGCAGCAAAGTATAGTTATGATAAGTTTCCAGGGCAACGGCATTCATCAGAATCTTCTCAGGATTGTCCTTGAAAAGATTGTAGCCCAGAAGCATGAGCGTAGGACGAATACGCTTGCCACCCATAGAAAGAACGTATCTGATAGGCTCATAAAGAGACTTTGGCTTTCTTTCGTAAGGCAAATTAGCCAGAAACTCATTTACCATGCTTAAAATTTCATCTGCTGTCTTCATAATAATGTATAATTTATAATGTATAATTTACAATGAACAATTTATAATTTATAGCTGGAACACTACCGGGATGGCAATCATCGTGCGACAGACCTTGCCTTTATCGATGCCCGGTTTCCACTTCGGCATCATCTTCATCACCCTCAAAGCCTCGTTGTCGAGCAATGGATCTACCGAAGTGCTTACCTTGATATTGGCAACACTACCATCCTTGTTTACGATAAAGGATACCACTACGGTTCCCTGAATCTTACTCTTCTGGGCAGCTACAGGGTACTTCAGGTTCTTGGTAAGCCACTGCATGAAGGCAGACCAGCCACCAGGAAACTGCGGTATCTTCTGCACGACGGTCAGTTTGATAGGAGCCTCAGCTCCCGGATTCTCAATGGGAGTTTCAGGAACCGCTTCCTTCACCTCTGCTCCATCCACTACACCCGAGCCGTCGCCGATAACCAGTTCGCTGGTTGTAGAACTGATTTTCTGCGGTGCCTTCTGAGTCTGTTGCTCGGCAGCCTTCACTTCCTGAGTTATTGACTTAGAAGCAGGAGCCGAAACAGCCTCTGCACTCACCATATCTTTCAGGTCGGGACGAGCCGACATTTCCAGATCCTGTGAAAGATCTTCCATCGATTCCGACAAGTCATCATCTCCCTGCGGACCTCTCTGATATTGGAGTCCTACGAAGATGAAAGTAAAAGCCAGCAGCAACCCTAGCAGGAAAAATGTAACCCGCTTATCTTCCAGTTGTGCGCTATTTGATTTCTTAATTTCCACAATAAAAACCGTTTAAAATCGTTATTTCCTACGAAAACATTGCAAAATTACTTCTTATTATTGAAAAAAGCAGTATCTTTGCCAAAGAATTAGAAAATTTAAATGAAAAAATATGTAATTTCCGCAATATTGACGCTTTTTGCGACAATTATTGATGCTCAAGAGAGCCAAACGGGGTATAATTTCCTTCGCTTGCCGGTGAGTGCTCATGCAGCTGCTCTGGGTGGCGACAACATCACCTTGATAGAAGATGATGAGGCACTCATATTCCATAATCCGGCTCTCCTGTCATCAGTAAACGACAAGACGGTCAATCTCAATTATATGAACTATATGTCGGGGGTGAACACTGCCTCGGCTAGTTTCAACCGTATTGTCAACGACAAGGCTTCGTGGGCTGTTTCGGCTCAGCTTGTTGACTACGGCAAGATGAAAGAGACGGATGAGAACAACATCCAGATGGGTGAGTTCTCTGCAAAGGATATTGCCATTGCGGGTTACTTCTCTTATATGCTCGGTGAAAAGTTTGCGGGTGGTATTGCCGCCAAATTCATCACTTCGTATATTGGCGATTACAATTCTATCGCTGTAGGAGTGGATCTGGGTATCAACTATTACGACCCTGAAACGGAATGGTCGGTTTCTTGCGTGGCAAAGAATCTGGGTGGACAGCTGAAAGCTTACGACAATGAATATGAGAAGATGCCGATCGACCTGCAGTTGGGCGTGACGAAACGCTTCGCCAACGCACCGTTCAGGGTATCAGCCACACTGGTCAACCTGAACCATTGGGACAGCAGTCTTCGTGATCATGCCGTAGTAGGTGCCGACATTCTGCTTTCGGAGAGCCTGTGGATAGGTGCCGGCTACAACTTCAGGAGAGCCAGCGAGATGAAAATCAGTACCTCAGAAGATGAGGAAAGCAGTCATGGAGCCGGTTTCTCTGTGGGTGGCGGTATCAACCTGGAGCGCTTCCATCTGAACGTTGCCTACGGCAAATATCACGTCAGTAGCAGCAGTCTCATGCTGAACGTAAGTTACAGATTATAAATTCTACATGATAAATTATACATTAAAGTTAGTTCGAAATTATGAAGAAAATAACAATAGCAATAGACGGATACTCTTCTTGCGGTAAGAGTACGATGGCAAAGGATCTTGCCAAGGAAATAGGTTATGTTTATGTAGATACGGGCGCCATGTACCGCTCGGTAACCCTCTATGCGCTGCGTCATCAGCTCTTCGAAGCCGATGGAGCCGTAAAGACTGAAGAACTGCAGAAGGAGATGAAGAACATCAGCATCTCATTCAAGTTTAATGAAACAACCGGTCGCCCAGACTGCTATCTGAACGGCGAACTGGTAGAAAAGGAAATCCGTTCATTAGAGGTTTCCAACCACGTTAGTCCGATTGCCGCTGTTCCTTTCGTCAGAGAGGCGCTGGTAGAGCAGCAGAAGAAGATGGGCGAAGACAAGGGCATTGTGATGGATGGTCGCGATATAGGTACCACCGTGTTCCCTAATGCCGAACTGAAGATTTTCGTTACAGCCAGCTCACAGGTGAGAGCACAGCGCCGTTTCGATGAACTGAAGGAAAAAGGAATGCCAGCCGACTTCGATGC
Organism: Segatella copri DSM 18205; assembly: GCF_025151535.1. Taxonomy (NCBI): domain Bacteria; kingdom Pseudomonadati; phylum Bacteroidota; class Bacteroidia; order Bacteroidales; family Prevotellaceae; genus Segatella; species Segatella copri. Next base: position 274,570 of record NZ_CP102288.1, on the reverse strand, counting down.
GATTCTGAAGAATGTAGGGGAGCGCGACTATATCGATACCCACCGCGAGACTTCCCCACTCAGAAAGGCTGATGATGCCATCACGCTCGACAACAGCAACATGACCATTCCTGAACAGAAGGCATGGCTGATGGAACAATATCAAAAAGCAATAGCAGAATAAGCTACAGAAAAGAGACTGCCGGGTTATTAATGCAAAAATACGTTAAATATACTACTTTTGCCGATAAATTTATTTTATTCGATGAAAAAGATTTGGAAAAAAAACTTCAATTTAGTATTTTTGCAACCATATTAACAAGGTAGTAATGATATAGATTATAAATTTTGAGTTAATTACTGTTTTTTGAAGGTGATAGGTCTTCGGGAGAAGATTTATCACCTGTTTTATTTTCAGACAGTTTATAAAAGATGCCCCCTTGCTACCGCAAAACGCGGTAACAAGTGGGTTAACAAACTAACAATCAACGCATTAACTCTTACTACAAAAGAGCAGAACTTTCCTTGATAATCTTATCCTTGCACTCTTCCATCAGCCACTTCGGCGTACTGGTAGCACCACAGATACCTACCGTTTCCACATCCTTGAACCAGTTCATATCTATTTCGTCGGCACTTTCTATCTGGTAGCTGTTGGCATTCACGCTCTTGCATTCCTTGAAAAGCACCTTACCGTTCGAACTCTTTCTACCACTCACAAAGAGGATGACATCATGCTTGCTGGCAAAGGCAGCGATGTTAGGCATGCGGTTAGCCACCTGACGGCAGATGGTATCGAAACTCTTGAAGACAGCGCCCTCAACAATATGCTCCTGGCAGTATTCGATGATGCGGTGGAACTCATCGAGACTCTTGGTAGTCTGGGAGTAAAGATAGATATCTTTAGAGAAATCCAGCTGACCGGTTTCCTTCAACTGCTTCACATCCTCAAACTTCTCTACCACGATGGCATGACTCTCCGTCTGTCCCACCAGTCCGAGCACCTCAGCATGGCCGTTCTTGCCGAAAATCACGATCTGTGCCTCCGGATTGTTGACATACTGCTTCTTGATGCGGCGCTGCAACTGGAGCACCACAGGACAGGTAGCATCGATGATTTCGATGTTGTTTCGCTCGGCAAGGGCATAAGTTTCAGGCGGTTCACCATGAGCACGGAGCAAGACCTTTACGCCCTGCAGTTCCTCCATCTGCTCATGGTCTATCGTGATGAGTCCCGCTTCATGCAGGCGCTCCACCTCCATACCGTTATGCACAATATCGCCCAGGCAGTAAAGTTTACCGCCCTTAGCCAACTCCTCTTCAGCTTTCTTGATGGCAGTGGTTACGCCAAAGCAGAACCCACTACCGTTATCTATTTCTATCTGCACGATATTCGTTTTTAATTCATTGTACATTAATCTTCACCACCACCTTAGCATGGTCAGGGTCATTCGTAATCATGAGGATACGAGGGTGTCTGACACGCGATTTCTTCAAGTCGGCAGCCACAGCCGTCACCTTCATCTTAACGGTCTCTCCTGGCTGAATCTTACTCTTCTTCAGGTTCACCTGCAAGCCCATCGTAAACATCTGCATGCTGCGGATATCCAGTTCCGACTTACCCTTATTGGTAATCAGAATCTCACCCTTCAGCTTCTTCTTTCCATTGAAACTACCCAGATTGAGATCGGTGGCAGACATCTCTATCTTCGGAGCCAGTGCCTTCTTGGCTGGAGTCATGTTCTCAAAACCAGGAAGAAGAACGGCTGATACCACGATTTCCTTCTCAGGCGCAATCCTATCGCCAGGACGCTCACCGAGATAAACCGATGTCTGGTTCAAGCCCAGGTCGCGCAGTTTCTTGGAATCCAGCACGAAACTGATTTCGGCAGAATGACGCGGAGCTACCTTGGAAGGCGATACGAAAGCATGAAGATAGGATGGCAGATGCATCACTACCGGCTCCAGTAATTCGTCGGTAGGATTGAAGATATGGATGCGCTGAACCGGACGGTCGCCACGGTTCACGTCATCAAACTCCACCTCCTGGGCATCACTCTTGATGACACCCAGCATCTCATCGTAAGAACCAGCGAAATCTACTACGCTGCCCACTACCTTTCCCCTCATAGAGAGGATGAACGGCTCTTCATCCGCATTGGTATAGAGGCAAACCTGCTTGGTGAAAGTACCCATCTGCTTGGCATCGTATACCGCCTTGATGACGAAACTTTCGCCGGCAGCAATGCTCGTCTTCGGATAATCTACCTCCGTACAACCGCAGCTTTTCAATACATTGTTGATAACCAACGGCTTGTGCCCGTCATTCTTCAGCATGAATTCGGCAGTTACAGGCTTGCGGAACACCACCTGTCCGCAGTCTACCACCTCGTGCTGGGTTGTAATCTTCTGTGCTGATGCAGGCAGTGCCAACAGCGCTGAGAGCATCCATATATTCATCCGTTTCATACTATTCTATTTTAAATTATCAATCTATAAACTATTAATTGTTAACTCTCAACTCATACGCCTCTGTGCGGCCACCAAACTCCGGACTGTAAGTACACTCAGCGGTGCAAGTTCCGCTTTGATAGTCGCCCTTTCTATCCACGTAATACTCCATTTCAACGATGTGCATACCTTTAGATAAACGATCGAAATAGAAATTTGTTGCATGATCTCTTGGAGAAACATAGCAGCCTATGCCCCACTGATAACCACTCTTCTGGTTAACCGGTTCCAGACATGCCGCACGCTTATCCGTAATCTGCACAAAGTCGTAGTCGCGGTCGGCGGTGATGAGGAGCGTTACCTTCACCTTCTCGCCTACCTTCGCCTGCGCCTTGCCCTTACCCTCAGATTCGGCTGGAACGATGACACGGCGAATCTTGATGCCCGACTCCATGGAACCGATTTCGCTGATAGGCTGCTTAAACTCTGCATAGACGGCTCCCCAGCTGGTATAATCGCTCTTTTTGTCGATGCTCAGCCTAGATGCCTTGCCCGGTCTTTCGGTCTTCACATAGCCCAAAGTAGTGGAATCCTGCGGCATCGGCAGCAGCTTTCCGTCCAGTTTCAGCACGGCATTCTCAGCCTTCCTGCTCCAGTTGCTCTCATTGCCCTTCATAAAGGCGTAAACGGCATCCACGGTGTTCACCGGCGTATCCCAAACCTGGGTGCGTTTCGACATCAGGAGCCAACGCTGCAGTTCCTCGATGGTCTGCTTGTCGTTCGGTTTCAGCATCTGCAACGCCTCTATCACGGATACCTGGGTAGGAATCTTATAGTTTCTCCAGCTGTAGAGTGCCTTGCGGGTATCGTAGTAGCGGCCCATCTCTTCGCGGTAAACGGCATATTCGTTCACGCTCTGCAGATATTCGCCTGCCTTCTCGCGGTAAGCAGCATTCTGCTGGCTGTTTCTGGCGAGAACCACGGCGGCACGCGCCTTGCCATAGATGGAGAAATCACCCGTCATCTTCGACATCTTTTCCAGCAGATAAGCCTTGTCAGATTCCAGATTCTGCTTCATCTTTCTGCCATCCATCGAAAGGATGTAGAGATAATGCAGCGCCTGTTCGCTAGGATTCACCTTCTGCTTTTTCTCCTCCTGCTTCTTCATTTCTCTTACTTCCTGTGCTGTCTGCCAGGAGAGATAATCGATGGCGGAAGTCAGCATCTTGGCGGTTGATTTCTGCACACCTGCGATGGCATTCAATCGAACCATCATTTCGGCTACCGATGTAGTCATATACCGGCTGCCCTTCATTCCCTTCCACCAGGAGAAGGAACCGTCAGCGTTCTGCAATTTCTTCAGCTTCTCCACCTGATTCTGCAAGCGGATGCTCTCCTGAGAGAGATTCTTCTGAGAATGATTATCCAAAGAGAGAGTCTTCTGGACATGGGTAGTGATGGTATTGGCGTAGATGGCAGACATCAGCGAGATGGCGTTCTCCTCATCCGGATTACTGATAGCTGGCAGCGCCTTCACCATCAGCCACCTAGGATTGTTGGTGTACTCGATGGTTACCTTTGCCTCTTCAGCTCCCTTCGCCTGCTTGCCCTCCTTGTTCAGGAAGAGTTTGCTCAGGTCGAAGTTCTGCTCACCCTTCTGATGCAGGGTGATAGGCAGGGTGTTCACCACGAGTTCACGGTTGCTCAAAACCGGCAGATAGTGCTGTTCACCATCGCTGTAGCCATTACCGGCAGCCACCACCTTATTAATATATACGCCTTCTTTCAGTCCCTGGACATCAAAGGAGATGGTAGCAAAGCCCTCGGCATCGATGCTGTAGTTCTGCGTCTTCTGCCAAACCACCTTGTTGGTCTCCGGGTCGAGAATCTGCATACGGGCGTTACCGCTCACCTTCTTGTCGGAAGTATTGAAGAGTTTCACCACGATGGTGCTCTTATCGCCCTCACGCAGGAAGCGAGGCATGTTAGGCTGCACCATCACGGTCTTCTGAGCCACAGCCTCATCCACCAGCAAACCGTTGCGCATCTCCTTGTCATGAGCCAAGCCCATGAACTTCCAGGTAGTCACGCTTTCCGGCAGGGTAAATCTGATGGCTACGTTGCCATTGTTGTCGCTCTCCAAGGCAGGATAGAAGAAGGCGGTCTCGTTCAGGTTTTCACGCACCTGCACATTGTCAAGGTACTGTCCTACGTCTGAGCCAGAACCACCTACAAACTGCGGCATCTCCTCTACTACATCAAAAACCTTGTTGGCAGATGGAGCAGCCGCTGCAACACGGGTCATCTTAGAGCCACGAATCCTTATGACTTTCGCTTCTTCCTGAACCAGCTCGTCTTTCTGTATACGAACAGACTCAACGGTTCCGCCAGAAGAACGTTCCAACTTGCTCAGCTCTACCGCTTGCATATAAGTATAATAGCTAAAGAATTTGCCATCAAACTTATCCACATCCAATTGCTTCTCATCATAATACTTGGTAGGATAAACACCATTCAAGTATAATGAACGGAAACTGAGGTTGTGCTTCCAGTAACAGTTTGGCAAACTCTGATAGAAGCCCAGGGAGAAATTCCAGGAATGCGGGGCTATCTGGTCGAGCGACTTGTCATAGAGTACGCTCATCAGCTGCGCCTTGGCTGGCTTGCCGTCAGGGGTGGTAATCCTCAGCGTCCACTCCTCCTTCTGTCCAGGGGTCAGACGGTTGCGGAAGGTTTTCCAGGCGATGTTCAGTTTCTTCTCAGGCAAAGGACGGGCGATGCTCATCATTCGGGTATAGCACTTGCCTTGCTTCACGAAACTATAGTTCAGTACGATGCCCGACGCATATTCCTCCTTGTAGGTGAAAGGCAGAGTCACGATACTGTCGCCCAACTCCCAGGCGCCCTTCTCCAGCAGTTTGTTGCCGGCGATGATGGAATATACGATGTGCGCTCCGTTCTCCGAAGAGCCCACCTGGATATAGACCGGCTTGCCATCACGAGGGAAGGTCTTCGCCGTCTGATAATACCATTCGGTAGTTGGCTCCACCGGATGGGTATCCTTCATACTGAAGAGCGTGAACTTCTGCTGCAGGGTATCCTGTCCGCAGATTGCCTCCAGCTGATGAACGCCAGATTTCCAAACAAAGGCAGAAGATGCAGAAGAAGCATATTCCTTGATAGAAACCGGTGCATTCGCCTCGGCATCCTTCCATTCGCCCTTATCAATTCGATATTTCAACCTGCTCGAAATCGGCATACCACTGGCATTGCGGTAAGCGAAGGTCACCGTCTTCAGACTGTCTGTCTCGATACGCTTAGGAAGATTCACCGTGAGGATGGTTGGCTTGGTGCCCAGAGGCAGACTCATCACACCCTCGTGGCTCTCACCGCTGATGTCGGTAACGATGGCTGAGACCTCGAAGTTGAAGAAACGGGCGATGCGCATGAAGTCGCTCATATCAGCCTCGTCTTTTCCTGACAAGGAAGCCTCTAGCGGAATCTCTACGTCGAAGGTTCCGTCCTCACGAGTCACGCAACTGTCAGTCTTCACCAACTGTCCGGTAGAGCCTGCGCCCCACCACCAGAGCTGGTTTCTGCGAGTCACCTGATACTCCACCTTGGCACCCTGCACAGGCACACCAGAGTAGGTCTTGGCTGTAGCCTTCACCACTACAGTATCGCCCCAGTTATATTTCTCGTTCACCTTCGGGAAGGTAATCTCGAAGGTTGGACGCTTGTACTCCTCCACTCTTACATATTTTGTTGCCGTACCGTTCACGGAGATGGAATACTGTCCTGTCTTTCCCTCCTTCGGGAGTTCGAAATCTACCGAAGCCGTACCATATTCATCGGTCGTAACCTTCTGTTCTGCCACCTGCTTCCAGTTGGCATCACTCAGGACAAACTTCAGTTCCATACTCTTTCCTGGCACGCTGGCATCCAACCCCTTCTTGACAGTATAGGAAATGGCTGAGGCATGTACCTTCTGACCCGGGCGATAGATGCTGCGGTCGGTATAAACCTGATATTTAGTCTCATTATCCTTCCGTTCGTAATAGCGGTCACGAGAAAGATAGATGCCCTTGGCAGGCGTAAACTTATCATTGCTGGTGGAAATCAAGATGTTTCCATCCACATTCTTGAAGTAAGCCTCTCCGTTCTCATCGGTCGTCAAGCGGGCATGAACCGTTCGTTTGTCCTTCTTCATGTTGAAACCATACCACTGGTCATAGAGTTCAATCTTAGCCCCGGCGATAGGCTGGCCATCAGTAGCATTCACCACTACGTAGCGATGCTTATCATCCGGCAACTGCTGGATCATCACCGCCAGATTGCTGACATAGAAGAGTTTGCGCTGCGGAGCTATGCCGGTATTATCCGAAGTTACCTCCATCAGATAGGCACCCAGCGGCAGATTGCCACCGATTTCGATGGAATCCTTCACCACTTGATAATCCGGACGACCATAGTAATTCCTGCTGTAATCCTTCTGATGCAGCTTCGTAGTCTTCTTCAGGAGCATCTTATAGGTAGCCTCATTCTGCGCATTATAATCGTTATCTGCCGTAATATTGAGGCGGGAGATGCTGATTTTCAGGTTCTGGAGATTGCGCACGTTCAGCTGTACCCACGCCTTCTCCCCAGGTCGCAATACCTGTGGCATATCCTTTACCCGGAACATCGGTTCGGTGAGTCGCTTCTGCGCATTTCTCAGTTCGTTCATTCTCGACCATCCACCCCAGCGGCTCAGCGCATAGTTGATATAGTTGAGCTTATCCTGCGGTTTGGCATCGGTAGCACCTTCCATGAAGCGGAAATGCTCCACGGCAAGTTCGCCTGCCTCCGGAATATCCTGATAAACCTGGATGAGCGAGTCGATGGTCTGCAGATACTTCGATTTCTTCACCTCTCTCACGTCGTCCTGGCGGTATTTCTCGATGAGCTTATAGGCACAGAGACAAGCCGCACCCCGATTGCCCACCTTATTATAATAGGTGTACAGCTGCAGATACGCCTCCTTGCTGTCTGCCGCGAATCCGATGAGATGCAGCAGATCGTTGTTAAAGGAACTGCCATCCACGCCCTTCAGTGTCAATGGAACATACTCTGTAGATGTATGTCGAGCAAGAAGTTCAGGCTGTTCCAAGGCCTTTTTGAAGAACTCCTGGCTTTTCTTTTCGTTCATATCACAGTACACCTTACCCAGCACGGCATATCTCACCGCCTTCAATGCAGGGTCGTTCACCTTCAGCACCTCTGCTTCCATCCGCTTTACGTTAGGCGTCAGCGAGTCAGCCGAAATCTCATTCCAGAGTGTCATCTGTCTTATCTCAGCCGCCAGCAGCTGCCCGTAATCTTTGGCAGCCGAAGCCTTGGCGATGATTTTCTTCATCACCGCGATTTCGCTCTTAGGCTGGTCCTTCTGAGCATTGATTTCAGCTTGCTTCCACAAGTTGTCGTATGTCTGAGCCGCTACCTGCATCGTAGCAAAGAGGGCTATCAGAAGTGATAAAATATTTCTTTTCATAAGCCAACTGTATAAAATGTTTATAGAATGATGATAATCATCAAACTTTTCATTGCAAAAATACAAAAAAAAACTGTTTTCTAACCCCGAAAGTGAAACTTTTTACTATCTTTGCACCAAAATCGTATATTTTACCAAGAAATAACATTTAAAAAACAATGGCAGAAAAAAAGTATGGTCATTTTGATGACGCCAATCGCGAATACGTGATTACTGACCCAAAGACCCCATGGCCTTGGATCAATTATTTGGGTAATGAGGATTTCTTCTCGCTCATCTCAAACACAGCAGGTGGTTATTCCTTCTACAAGGATGCCAAGTTCCGTCGCATCACCCGTTATCGCTACAATGGTGTGCCAATGGATAATGGCGGTCGCTATTTCTATATCAAAGATGGCGATACCGTATGGAACCCGGGATGGAAACCTTGCAAGACACCGCTCGACAGCTACGAATGCCGCCACGGCATGAACTATACCCGCATCACGGGCAGCAAGAACGGCGTGGAGGCGAGTGTGCTCTTCTTCGTTCCGCTCCATACATGGGCTGAGGTGCAGAAGATGACGCTGAAGAACCAGACTGAGGAGGAGAAGACCCTCAAGGTGTTCTCCTTTGCAGAGTGGTGCCTCTGGAATGCTGCTACCGACATGGAGAACTTCCAGCGCAACTTCTCAACGGGCGAGGTGGAGGTAGAGGGTTCTACTATCTATCACAAGACCGAATACCGCGAGCGCCGCAACCACTATGCTTTCTATACAGTGAATACCGAGATTCAGGGCTACGATACCGACCGCGAGAGCTTCATCGGACTCTACAACGAGTTTGCCGAGCCTGAGGCTGTGATGGAAGGCAAGCCACGCAACAGCTTTGCCCACGGCTGGAGCCCTATCGCATCTCATTATATCGAGGTTACCCTGCAGCCAGGCGAGAGCCGCGACCTCATCTTCCTGCTGGGCTATGTGGAGAACGAACAGGACAAGAAGTTCAGCGCCAAGAAGGTAATCAACAAGGAGAAGGCTCATCAGCTTATCGCCAAGTTTGATACCACAGAAAAGGTGGATGCTGCCTTCGCAGAACTCAACCAGTACTGGGATAACCTACTGAACATCTTCACCGTGAAGAGCGGCAACGACAAGTTAGACCGCATGGTGAACATCTGGAACCAGTATCAGTGCATGATCACCTTCTGTATGTCGCGTTCGGCAAGTTTCTTCGAGAGCGGCATCGGTCGAGGCATGGGCTTCCGCGATTCCAACCAGGACCTCGTAGGTTTCGTTCATCAGATACCTACCCGTGCCCGCCAGCGCATCATCGATATCGCCAGCACCCAGTTCCCTGACGGTGGCTGCTACCACCAGTATCAGCCACTCACCAAACGTGGCAACAACGATATCGGTGGCGGTTTCAACGACGACCCTTGCTGGCTCATCTTCGGTACCGTAGCCTATATCAAGGAGACGGGCGACTTCTCTATCCTCGCTGAGCAGGTGCCTTTCGACAACCAGCCAGGCACAGAAGTAAGCCTCTTCGAGCACCTCAAGATTTCGATGAACCATGTTATCAACAACCTGGGTCCGCACAAGTTGCCACTCATCGGAAGAGCCGACTGGAACGACTGTCTGAACCTAAACTGCTTCTCCTGGGACCCTAACGAGAGTTTCCAGACCACCGAAAACAAGGGCGAAGGAAGCAAGGCAGAGAGTCTGATGATAGCCGGTCTGTTCGTTGTTACCGGCAAGGATTATGTGGCTCTGTGCAAGCAGCTTGCCAAGGAAGCTATGGAAAGCAAGGAGGGCGAAATAGCCGGTCTTGCAGAGGAAGATTATTTGACAGAAGCTGAGCGCATGCAGCAGGCTGTAGATGAGATGAACGAGGCTGTAAAGCAGCATGGATGGGATGGTGAATGGTTCCTCCGCGCTTACGATTTCTTCGGCAACAAGATTGGTAGTGATGAGAACGAGGAAGGCAAAATCTTCATCGAGAGCCAGGGCTGGTGTACGATGGCTGGTATCGGTCTGGAAGAAGGACTCTGCGATATAGCACTGGACAGCAGTAAGAAACGACTGGAATGCGAGCACGGACTGGTGCTGAACAATCCAGCCTACACTACCTATCATGTAGAAATGGGTGAGATTTCTTCTTATCCTGAAGGCTACAAGGAGAACGCCGGTATCTTCTGCCACAACAATCCTTGGGTCATCATCGGAGAGACTGTAGCCGGTCGAGGCAACGATGCCTGGAGCCATTATACCAAGATTCTGCCTAGCTATGTAGAGGAAAAATATCAGACACTTCACAAGGTAGAGCCTTACGTAAACTGCCAGATGGTAGCCGGTAAGGATGCAGCCAAACCGGGCGAAGGAAAGAACTCCTGGCTCACCGGTACAGCGGCATGGATGTGGTATACTGTATCAGAATTCATCCTCGGCATCAAGCCAGATTATGAAGGTTTGCTCATCGATCCTTGTCTCCCAAGTACCGCTAAGGAGTATGAGGTAACCCGCAAGTTCCGTGGTGGCGAATACCATATCACAGTAAAGAATCCTAGCGGAAACCAGAAGGGTGTGAAGCAGATTACAGTGGATGGCACTCCTATCTCAGGCACCATCATTCCTTGCTCTCAAGGCAAGCATGAAGTAGTGGTTGAGATGTAAATCAGCCAAATCTCATCAAGTTACGATTTGAAAGTTCAATGTAACGAAATTCTTTTTCATACCCATACGTTGTGTTTCACGACGTATGGGTATCACAATAAACACTTGACCCCTTATTTCAGGGGGTCAAGTATTTTATTTATCTGATAATCTGATACTTAAATTTTAACATAAGCACCTATTCAACAGTATCAAGAGTAAGATTCTAAGTCTCTATCATTGACTCAGTTCCTCAGTTCCTCAGTTTTTTTCTAGGGGTATATAGCCCTTATAGTTCAAAGTTGTTTTAAATTGTTATATATTATATATATAATAAACTTCTAAATAAAGGAAAAAGTGAAGGGTCAGAGAAAAACTGAGGAACTGAGTCATTGCTGTAAAAACATCACAACCCTCATAAACACCTGATTTACTGCTTAACTCTATACTTTAAGAGAACAAAGCTATGAGTTGCTACCCGTAAAACTATGAGTTGTCACCTGCAAAACTATGAGTAAGGAAGTTTAACTACTTTCAATCTGAAAGCATAGTTCAAACATTTCCTTATCACACCCCCAATTTTTGCAGTATCAGAGAAAAGTTGTATCTTTGCACGGAATTCCATCCATATCATCCATACCTTCCAACTCCTTCCATAGCGCTCCTTCCATGCCATCCCCACAACTCCTTCCGCCCAACTCAGCACGCGTCTCTCCATCCGAAGTATTAAAAGGAAAAAGATAAAAAAGGTATGGCTTTTCGAGTTATTTTTTGTACTTTTGCAGCCGATAACGCATTTTGCGAACAAAACAGGATTCTTTAAAGAAAAGAAAGGAAATAACAATGAAGAAAATATTATACTTTGTGGCAGCCCTGGCTGCTGCATCCTTTATCACTACGATGGGTACCAGCTGCAAGTTTGCACCCGACCAGCATGACGGCGACACGGTAGCTGCCAGCGAGTTTTACCCGATAGATACCTCTGCGGCTCATGCCAAGAAGATGGCGAAGATTGCAGCCATCAAGAACGGAAAAGACAGTGTAGGCATCTATTATGTGGGCAGCAATTCTACCAAAGACCTCATCGAGCTCGTATCCTATCCTTCACGCCGCGACACGATGATGTACAGCAAGACCCGACACATAAAGGTGAAGGGCAATGCCGACATCAACCACGTGGTTCGTGTAGACTTCTATCTGCATAACGGCAAGGATTCGCTGGTGAAGTATGTAGAGGAGGTGGTGCTTTAGCCAATAACCAAAAAAATCAGCACAAAAAGGCTAGCATGCAAAAACGCACGCTAGCCTTTTTCGTATTTTATCTAACCTGAATTTCAAATCACTTAATAGCCTATAAACTATCAACTAATCATAGAATCCCGGCTGCTTATACTCAATGCCCAGTTCATCATCTACTGTTGCGATGACACCCTGAATCTGACCCATGGCAAACATACGGCCAAGGAGAGTGTAACCGGCATTGTGACCATGATTGCTCTCATCGAATACGCCACCCGGCTCATCAGTGAAGGTCATACCGTGGTCTACTCGCATAGGCAAACGACGACCGGAATTGCACTTGCCTTCCTGCTCAGCCTTCTCGAAGATGCGGCAAAGTTCTATCAGATGGCCGCGACCACCCAAGTGAGAAGCCTCTGTAAAGTTGCCGTTAGGGAAAATGTAGCAGGAACGCAGATGAACAAAATGAGTGCGGTCGGCAAACTGCTTAGCCATTGCCACACAGTCGTTGTGCTCGCCGGCAGAGAATGAACCTGCACAGAAAGTCAAACCATTGTGCTTGTTTGGCACTGCATCCAACATCCACTGGATATCCTCGGCACGACCGATGATTCTTGGCAAACCGAATACAGGATAAGGAGGATCGTCTGGGTGAACACACATGTTGATATCGTACTCATCGCAGATAGGCATGATAGCCTCCAGCCAATACTTCATGTTCTCCTGCAACTTCTTCTTGTCGATGCCATCATAAAGCTTCAAGAGGTCGCGGAACTTCTGAACAGGAGCAGAATCGCCCTCGCTGAAGTTACCCGATACGAAACCCTGGGTCTTGATGATGATATTCTCTACCAAGGCATGATCCTGCTCTGGTGTAGAAGTCTTCTTGATTTCATCAGCCTCAGCCACGAGGTCTCTGCCCCACTTGTGCTCCTTAGAGAACTCAGCCCAATCCTCACGAGCGCCTTCACGCTGCAGGATATAGATATCGAAGTAGGCAAACTCGCCCCAGTTCATATAGAGGTTGTTGGCTCCGTTAGGATTGTCGTGAGACAAATCGGTACGAGCCCAGTCCAAGACTGGCATAAAGTTGTAGCAGATGCACTTGATGCCTTCCTCGCCCAGGTTACGGAGACTTTCCTTGTAAACCTCAATCTGATGGTCACGGTCTGGACCGCCATATTTCAGGGTTTCAACCACAGGCAAAGACTCTACCACGCTCCATTTCATACCATAAGACTCGATGTACTCCTTGAGTTCATGAATCTTCTCGCGTGTCCAAACCTCGCCCAGAGGAACATCGTGCAATGCGGTAACAATGCCCTCAACACCAATCTGCTTCAACTGTGCAAGTGTAATCTTATCTTTCTTGCCAAACCAGCGCCATGTTCTTTCCATATATATATTATAATGTATAAGTTTAAAAATGAATTATCTTGCAGAAACATATTTATGCAATGTCGCTCTTACAGCACCCTTGCCGGCGAAGAGTTCCTTCACCATGCCCTCAATCTGCTCACCGAAGCCAGCCTCGTAGAGATCGAGACCGAATACATCCTTGCGGGAATAGAGGTTCTTCAGGCAAGAATAGTCCTGATCAGCCTTGCCTACCTCCAGAGGAGCTACGATAGCCTGAAGCTCAGCCAACAATGGGTCAGAAGATGGCTCGAATGGCTTCAGGTTATCATCCAATGCCTTGAGATAACGGGCATAACCTGCCAATACCAAAGGAATCAACACGAGATTGCTCTTGTCGAGACCACGGTCGATATACTTCTTGATGGTCTCACCGAAACGGATAGAGAGCTTCTGACTGGTATCGGTAGCGATGCGCTGAGGAGCATCTGGCATGAACGGGTTAGGCAGACGCTTGTTGATAACGGTGCCGATAAACTCGTATGGGTTCAATACACCTGGATCTGTAACCACTGGCATCGCCTCGATGTAACCGATCTTCTGGATGAAGGCACGAAGGTCCTCATCAGCCATCTCGGCAGAAATCAAGGTATAGTCGAGCATGCAGCCATAGATAGACATCGCTGTATGGAGAGGGTTCAGACAGGTGGTTACCTTCATGGTCTCAACCTCATCCACGGTCTTGCGAGTGGTATAGAGCGCACCGCCCAACTCCAATGGCGGACGACCGTTGGTATAAGTATCCTCGCAAACAAGATACTGCACTTCCTCAGCATTTACGAAAGGAGCGGTGAAGGTATGCTTCTCGGTGATAATCGTATTGTTATCCTCGAAACCATCCTCAGCGAGCATCGCCTGTACCTTCTCGTGTGGACGAGGAGTAATCTTATCAATCATAGACCAAGGATAGGTAATCTTGCTGCTGTCATTGATATAATCTACGAAACCAGCCTCTACGATACCAGCCTGTGCCCAACGCTCAGCATAAGCCTTTACGCCAGCCTTAACATGGTCGCCATTGTGAGAACAGTTGTCGGTAGACTGAAGAGTAAGTGGCAACTTGCCTGCCTTATAACGCTCATAGAGAAGAGCGGTAAGCTTACCCATAGCAAATACAGCATCAAGACCACGTGACAAATCGGCATCATTATAAGAATATCCCTTCTCTGTGATGGTGAAAGTTACCATCTGCAGACTTGGAGCCTGGAAAATCTGGACCAGACGCGCCCAGTCCTCACCAAACTGTTTATCCGCCTTGAGGCTTTCTGTGATAGAAGCGATGACCTTCTTCTCGATGGTTCCGTTGCTCTGGAGGCTTACGAGAAGAGAGAGATTATTGTAAGGGCGATAAGCCTTGTCGATAATTTCGTAGTCGAAGCTTTCAGCAACAATAACACCACGATCGTACTTGCCGGTGTTAAGTGCATCGTTAAGGATGGCTGCCGGGAACGCACGGAAGATGTTACCTGCACCAAAGTGAACCCAAGTAGGCTCGTCGTGAGTCTTCTTAGCTACGGCTGCGATGTCATACTTAGGAAGCTCATAACCCTTAGCTTCCCATTCTGCAGCATTAAAGCTGTCTGAAAGAATTTCGTTCAGTTTCATGATTAATAATTATTGATGTTGTTTTATGTAAATTTTTACCTTTTTATAATCAATACAATGATTTCTTTTCTGTTGAGTCGGGGCAAAATTACGAATTTAATCTGAAATACCGCTCCTTTTTAGAGATTATTTCAAAATATTGAACAATTAGAAACTTAAATTGAACAATTAGAAATGTTACGGTAACTAAAAAAATACTTTTCGCCCCGTTTCCCTTTTTACCGGTAGTAGACTATTTGTATACACTTTACAGATTATCCAGTTCCTTGATCTGCTTTTTCGGTGTTACTCCAAGTCCCTTCAGGCTCTCTACCCTTCTCATCACATTGCCGGTGCCGTCATAGAGTTGCTTCTTAGCCTTATCAAAAGTACCCGAAAGGCGGGTTATCAGATCACCCACACTCATAAAGGTATCTTCGAAGCCTGCTACCTTATCATACAAGTCAGCAGCCGTCTTCACGATTTTCTCCACATTCTTGTTCTGCCGGTCGTACTGCCAGAGATTATAGGCAAGCTGCAACGCCATGAGCAGATTGCTTGGTGAGATGATGATAATCTTCTTCTGATAAGCATAACGGCTGAGATCAGGCTGCTGCTTCATCGCTGCGATATAGCTGGTTTCGTTAGGGATGAACATCAGTACGAAGCCGATGGCATCATCCACCAGTTTGGAATAGTCTTTGGCTGCCAGTTCATCGATGTGCTTTCGTACGCTCAGCGCATGCGCCTTCATCAGGCGTTCCTGTTCAGCCTCATCTTCAGCTGCCAGAGCATCGGAATAGGCGGTAAGCGAAACCTTGGAATCGATGACCACACTTCTGCCTTCCGGGAATCGGACGATGACATCCGGACGATAGTTCTTTCCCTCTTCATCTTTCGTATACTCCTGAATGAAGAATTCCTCATTTTTACGAAGTCCGCTGTTCTCCAGGATGGTTTCCAGCACCATCTCGCCCCAGTCGCCCTGCATCTTGCTGTCGCCCTTCAATGCCTTGGTCAGGTTGGCAGCATCGGAGCCAATCTTCTCGGTCTGCTCCTTCAGGTTCAGAACAGCCTGCTGCTGTTCCTGCTGGAAGAGTTTCATCGTTGCCTCGAAGGTGTTCTGCAGTTCCTTCTTGTTCACCTCGTTCTGGGTTTTGCTCTCCTCTACCGATTTCTTGAAATCAGCAAACTGTTCCTTGATAGGTTTCAGGAGTTCATCCATCTGCAGACGGTTGTTTTCCTGCAGAGCCGACTGCTTGGCAGCCAACTGCTCAGCTGCCACCTTCTGCTGTTCTATCGTCATTCGCTGCATTTCCTGCTTCAGACTCTCGAGTTTCTGTGCCCACTGCTGGTCGCTTTCCGCCCTGAGTTTCGCCGCATACAGCCGCTCGTTCTCCATTTGAGATTTCATTGATTGAACCTCAGAAGCATGATGCAGTTTTATCTGTTCGATGTTAGCCGCCAGCACCTGAGCCTTCGCTACGAGCTGGGTTTTCTCCTCTCCCGCACTTTTTGCTTCCATCAGTTTCCCCACGAAGAATCCGATGGCAAGCCCTATGATGATTCCAATTACTATTTCCATTTATCCTTGTTTTGAATGATTCTGTAAATCTGCAAAAATTATGATTTGCAAAAGTAATCATTTCAAGACATACCACCAAACATCATGGGGGATTCTTGTAGATATTTAACTCTTCTGCATTTTACTATGCAAACAAAAAGAGCGCACCACTCTTGGCACGCTCTTTTCTTTAAATCATCTTTTAAATATACATTATCGGTTGGCAGTAGACCACTGATAAGTATCAGTGCAATGGATATCGGCACTCTGGTCGGCAATCATCAATTTGAAGTCGCCTTCCTCCAATCTCCATTTGCCATTCCAACCTACGAAGGCCAAATCGTCTGCCTTTAATTCAAATGTCATGGTCTTGGTCTCACCAGGCTGAAGTTCCACCTTGTCGAAGGCACGGAGACGACGGCCATCAGGCACCATACTAGCGATGAGATCGCTACTGAACAGGAGGACACTCTCCTTGCCTGCCACCTTTCCCGTATTCTTCACATCCACGCTCACCTTGATGATGTCGCCGTGGCGGAAATCAGACTGAGAAACCTTCAGGTTGCTATATTTGTAAGTGGTATAACTCAAACCATATCCGAAGCCCCACTGCTGGGTAATCTTCGCATTGTAGTCGTAAGCACCTTCCATCGTACCCACCTCCTCACTCTTCTTGAAGTCATAGTTGACGAGCGAATTGATTTCCTTAGGATAGGTGTAAGGCATCTTGCCACTGAAGTTTGACTTGCCCGATACCAGGTTTGCCAAAGCATCGCCGCCCATGTTGCCAGGGATAAGGATGTTGATGATGCCCTGTGCCAATGGTTCGATGTCAGCGATGAGACGAGGACGACCTTCATTCAGCACCAAGATGACAGGCTTGCCTGTCTGAGCCAAAGCCTTGACCAGATTACGCTGGTTCTCTGAGAGCCAAAGGTCGGTCAGGTTGCCCGGAGTCTCTGTATAGGAGTTCTCGCCAATGCAAGCCACGATGACGTCGGCATCCTTCGCTGCAGCCACTGCCCCCTGAATTTGAGGTTCGTTCTCCTCCCAGTATTTTCCCTTCTCATTATAGGTAACACCCTGGTTCAAGATAACATTCTCCTTGCCATACTCATTACAGAATGCCTCATAGATGGTATTGTACTTGCCGGCAAACTCATCGGCACGATGCCCCTGCCAGGTATAGCTCCATCCACCATCCAGGCAACGCATCTGATTGGCATTAGGACCTGTAAGGAGAATCTTCTTGCCATGCTGCAAAGGAAGGATATTACCCTCGTTCTTCAGGAGCACCATACTCTCGGTAGCTCCCTCCAAGGCGAGCTTGGCAAACTCCTCACCACCAAACTTAGGATAATTCTTCAGTTTCTGGGTTGGGTTCTTGAAGAGGTCGAGACGGTACTTCATGCGAAGCACACGGCGACAGGCATCGTCGATGCGACTCAGCGGAATCTTACCTTCCTTCACCAGTTCTACAAGATAACCACAAGCATCGCAAGAATAAGGTTCCATAATCATATCGATACCGGCATTGATGGCGATGCGGAGCGCATCCTTCTTGTCCTTTGCCACCATCTCACGAGTATAGAGATTGTTGATGTCTGCCCAGTCGGTGATGAGCACACCATCCCATCCTGTCTCTTCCTTCAGCCATCCTGTCAGGATGTCCTTGTTGGCATGCATCGGCATACCATTGACGGAAGCGGAATTCACCATCACGGTTAAGGCTCCAGCCTGCAGACCCGCCAGGAAAGGAGCGAAGTGCTTCTCTCGCAAGTCGGCTGGAGAGATATAGGCTGGCGTACGGTCTTTACCGGTCCAAGGCACACCATAGCCCATGAAGTGCTTCATTGAAGTGGCAATGTGATACTGGTCGATGTTGTTTGGGTCCTCGCCCTGGAAACCATAGACCATCGCCTTGCCCATCTCAGAACTGAGGTAGCAATCCTCGCCAAAGTTCTCCCAGATGCGAGGCCAACGGGCATCACGACCGAGATCAACGGTAGGACTGTAAGTCCAAGGTATGCTCACCGCACGAGTCTCATAAGCGGTAGCCTCAGCCGAACGGCGAGCAATCTCACGATTGAAGGTGGCAGCCACATTGATGTTCTGCGGGAAGAGGGTTCCGCCCTGTGTATAAGTAGAACCGTGGTTCTGGTCGAGACCGAAGACACAAGGGATGCCGATGCGCTTCATCGAGATCTTCTGGATTTGCGCAATGTACTTCTCCCACTGCTTGGCGGTTGGTGCGCAGGTATTTGGAGCGTTGAGGATAGAGCCAATCTTATAGCGGGAAAGGATAGAATCGGTCTTGTGCTCGTCGATATAGAACACACCGTTCTTGTCGTTGGCACCAAAGAGGTCGGTCACCAATTCCATCATCTGACCTATCTTTTCCTCCAAGGTGAGTTTCTTCAGGGTTTGTTCTACCTGAGCCTCAATCTTAGGGTCGCTCTTGATAACCGGAACATTGGCACTGGCTGTATAAGCCAATGCCAACAATGAAATAGATAATAAAATTTTCTTCATAAACAGTAAAGGTTTGACGTTTTATGATAAAAACGGAAATCTTTCTAATATGTTATTCAATAGTTACTTTCTTTACGGTGTAACCATCACCCACGAGGAGGAAACCATTCTGCTCTGTCAAGAGTTGGATAGAGAGGTCGGTCAGTTCAAACTCCCATGTAGCAGGACCAGTCACCATGAAGTCATTACGATCAGGGTCGCCCTTACCAGTAAGGATGTTGTTCCACCAAGCTGTGGTAGCGGTACCCTGGCCATTTCCATCCACATAAACACGGAGGATAGTACCCGCCTTCACCTTTGAGAGGAAGGTATCCTTCAAGGCCTCGAAAGGAGTGCCCCATGTTACAGAGAACTCACCTTCCCAGAGGGTATTCTCCATAGATGGGCGAGCCTCGGTGGTTACCTTGATGATTCCGCCAGAGAACTGGTTGCCCTCACCATCTACCAAAGTGATATCATAGTCACCATTCTCCAAACCTGTAGGAGCTGTGAGCTTCAAGGCTGTGCCCTCTTCGAGAACCTCGAAGACTACTTCCTTGCCACCTACCATTACTTTAGTTACTGTACCGAGATTCTTGCACTTATGGATAGTGGTCTCAGCACCTGGAGCTACCCAAAGCTCGATGGCATTGGTACCCAGGGCTGGATCATCGGCAGCAGGAGTCACGGTAACTTTCAAGGTGCGGGATGTGCTCTTGCCCTTGGTGGTGGTTGCCACAATCTTCAAAGTATGATTGCCCACTGGCAAAGTCTGGTCGATGGTTGTACCCTCAGCAATCTGAGTATCATCCAAGAGCCATGTCACAGTGGTGTAGTGAACAGGAGTGACTTTAATTTCCAAGTTCAATTTGGTCTTGCGATCCAACTTCTGGTCAGCCAAGTCGGTGTTCAAGATACGAGGATCGTCATCTTCTGATACGGTGAAGAAAGGATCGTCGTCAGAGGAACAAGAAGACAGTGTAGCAGTGCCTGCGAGTGCGAAGCTAATGGCGAAAAGCATCATCCATGACTTCAACACCTTACCCATATATTGATTCATTATCTTTTTCATCTTAATAATATTTATTCATAAAGGCGTCAGCCCCTAATTATTAATTCTTAATTATTAATTCTTAATTACTTAATGTAGCCCTTGCCGTAAGGAGGATTGAAGTCGCCCTGTACGTTGACATCCGACTTATCCCACCACAACTTCTTGTGCCAGTCATCAGTACCACCCATGCGCTCGATGGCAGCCTTATAGTTCACACTGTTGTACTGACCTTCCAACTCAGGATAGCGCAAGCGAGTAGGCATTGACATATTAGGGTCGTCATATACGAAACCATCACCAGGGAATGTCGCCAAACGACTGCGATCCAACAAGGCAGGATAGTCGGAGCGACGCATGTTCGCCCAAGCCTCAGATGGGTTCATCATGTGGAGAATCCAAGCCTGTGTGTTGATGGTTTGCTTTGGATTTTCGCCCAACTGATTGTTGGCGATAAACGCATTGATTTCATCCTCAGAAATCTTATTGGATGTAAGATAATAATTGTTGAGCATCTCCATGGAAGCACGCACACCAGCCTCGTAATGGCTCTCGGCATCACCGCTTACGTTCCATCCCTTGGTCTTAGCCTCAGCCAAAAGGAAATCCACCTCGGCAGAAGTGATGAGGATACCAGGGCATGAAGGCATCTCGAAATCGATGTTCAAGCAAGGACGCATCAAGCGGGCACGATAGTCGGAGTTGTCATAACTGTTGGCATCCTGCTCAGCAAGTTTTGCCAAGGTAGGGAACTCAGCAGCATCAGCTACATTCATCCAGTTCTCATACCACGCCGAACCTGTATTACATGGTTCCTCACCGATATTGTTGCGCTGGAAATAAGCCAACACCTCATCGGTAAGGTCGATGTTCTGCTCCTTGTCAGGCTTCACCTGGCTACGCTTGATATTGTAGTAGTGACGACAGATGCGATAGAGACGAGGGTCGCCTGTATTCTGCAACTGATAGAACAATGTCGAGCTGACGAAAGTTGGCGACGATGGATCCTGACCATAGAGAATCTCGCCCAAGGCATTGGTACGGAAGTCGTAGTCGTTGGCACCATCATAATAGGTATAAGGTGAATCAGCATACTTGATATAAGCATCGTCAGCAGCTGATGCAATATAGCCATCGGCATGGTTCATCGCCTTCTCAAACTCTTCCTGGCCCTTGCTTGGATTTACATCAGAGATACGCATCGCATAACGCATACGCAGAGAGTTGGCATATTTTTTCCATTTAGCCACATCACCACCCATGCTGGTAACATCGCCAGAGATATGGTCGGTACCAGTACCCAACTGTTGCTCGCAAGCATCCAACTCGGTGAAGAACCAACCATACAAGTCCTCTACGGTATCATACTTAGGATTGGAAATACCTGAGATGTAACCCAAACCTGCCTCTGAAGCAGGAATGTCACCATAAGTATCTGCCAATACAGAAAGTAGATAGACACGATGGATGCGGAGGGCAGCATTCAGGTTAGCCTTGTCCTCAGATTTGTGGATGGCATCTACGAGATTCTTGATAGCCACCTCATAATAACGGTCCCAGATACGGCGGGCAATATCATCCTCATGATGTACGGCACCTGCGTAATTGGTCACATTCCAACCACCAGCAAAATGCTGAGTGAAACCAGTGATATAGTTACGATAGGTATCCATCAAACTAAAGTCACCATAAGTCTGCAACAAAGATGTTGTCAACTGCGCATTAGGGTCCAGCTGGTTCACCTTGGTCTTATCGGTGTTGGTGCGCTCCATCATATCGTCTGAGCAAGAAGTCATCACACCGCCAGTAGCCATCAACAGCATAGCCATGGCGAAACCGCCTTTGCCTATATATTTCTTGATTATATTGTTCATTTTTTCTTGTCTTTTAAAATAAAGTTAGAACTTCACATTCACGTTGATACCATAGCTCTTGCGAGATGGCAAAGAACCATACTCCAAACCGAGTCCAGAAGTATTATAACTTGAGTCTGGGTCGATGTTAGGAATGTTCTTCCAAACAATGAATGGGTTACGTGCCACGAAGGAAACATTCAAGCCCTTGACCCACTTGCCCAACAAACTCTCAGGGAAAGTATAACCGAAGGTAATCTCACGACACTTCACGTAAGAGTTGTCATATACAAAGGCACTCTGCACATTGTTGGCAATAGCCTTCCAATAAGTCTCTGGGTTGACTGCGATATCGTTTGGACGATAAGTTCCATCACCATTGTCGATGACACCTGGAGCCACAAAGCCCTTGGCATTGCCAGCAGCACGCCACTGCTCATCTGTCATACCAGCAGCCTCACGAGCTTCCTCAGAAGCATACCACTCATCACGACCAGCCAAGGTCTGCTTTGCCTTACCAGTCTTATAAGCAGAGTTCATAGACATAGAATAGATGTCGGCACCCACCTTCACATCGAAGGATGCAGAGAGTCGGAAGTTCTTGTAAGAGAATGTGGTATAGAAACCACCTGTCCAATCCCAAGAAGAGTTACCGATGGTCTTCACTGTTTGGTCAACCTCTGGCAAACCGCTTGTTGGATTGATAATCACCTGTCCATCAGCAGTGCGCTTGAAGTCCTTACCACGGATAGCACCATAATTCTCTCCTACCTCGGCACCTACAGATACGCCGCACCAGGTAGCTTTAGCCAACTCGAAATAGTCCATGCCATCTACAAGCGACTTCACCTTGTTGGTATTCTTGGAGAAGTTGACACCCATGTCCCAACCGAAGTCCTTGATCTGGAGCAGACGACCATTGAGGGCAATCTCGATACCCTTATTCTGAATCTCACCGGCATTTACCAAGCGGTAAGAGTAGCCAGAAGTAGTGGTAGAGGCAAGGCTCAAGATCTGGTCCTTGGAGTTCTGATTATAATAGGTGGCATCCAAGCCCAAGCGACCATTGAAGAACTTCATCTCCAAACCCAACTCATAAGAGCCTGTCATGGTTGGCTTCAAGTCCTTGTTTGGCTGGGTAGCATTGCTAATCATACCGATGGTATAGCCAGCATAGCTGTACTTGCCTGTGGAGTAGTTGAGTGCAAGCTGATAAGGGTCGGTATCGCTACCTACCTTAGCCCAAGATGCACGTACCTTACCATAGTTGATAATCTTCTTGTTCTTGATGAACTCAGAGAATACCAAGCTACCTGATACAGATGGGTAAACGTATGTATTATTGCTGGTAGGGAGCGTAGATGACTTATCGCCACGGATGGTTCCCTCCAGATAGTAAGTATGCTTGTAGCCGATGCTTGCGCTGGCATAGAGAGAGCTAATCTGCTTCTTGTACATGCTCTCACGAGTGTTCTGCTCCTGATAGTTCATGATGTTCTTGATGCCATTCATCTGCTGGTTGAGACCGGTGTTG
Source organism: Segatella copri DSM 18205 (assembly GCF_025151535.1). Lineage (NCBI taxonomy): Bacteria > Pseudomonadati > Bacteroidota > Bacteroidia > Bacteroidales > Prevotellaceae > Segatella > Segatella copri. Next base: position 251,225 of record NZ_CP102288.1, on the reverse strand, counting down.
GTGATGGTCTTGTTGTTCACCTTGAAGATGTTACCACCAGCTGTGGCATTGACATCGAAGTCGCCCCATGAATTGTTGTAGAGGGCGAGGAGCTCCGCATTCAGTGTGCGGTTATTGAAGATTTGGTCGGTAAGCTTTCCTGCAGGTGTACCAGGAGTGGTCTTGGCGATGAAGTCCTCGAAGTTCATATTGGTGATGTCGGTACCGATGGTACCCTGCAACTTCAAGTGCTTGTCGATGTTCCAGATAGCTTTACCTGTCAAGCGGAACACATCCTTCTTAGATGTATTGCTGTTCTTATAGAGATCCCAATATGGGTTCTTGTTATACTGGTCGTTACCATTCCAGTTCTGGTAGTTGCCATCGGCATCCTCATAGTTCTTGAGCCATACCTGGTTGTATGTACCAGCCAAAGTCATGAGGTTCTTACCTACATTGCTCTGAGAATCACCCAAGGCAGGACGGTTCTTTACATCCTCACGGGTATAGTTGGCAGTGAAGTCGAAATCCACAGGACCAGCTGATGTGTTGACACGCAGGTTGAAGTTGTCACGACTCATGTTGGTGTTAGGCAGAATGTCCTTGTTGCGCATATCTGTGAAAGAGAAACGCATACCAGTCTTACCAGAGTTAACAGAGAGGATGGCTGAGTTCTGAGCGGTCAAACCAGTGCGGAAGAAATCAGAGGCATTATTAGGATACATCATGAAAGCATGCTCCTGACCATCAAAATACTTATAAACAAAGTCATCCGCCTTAGGTCCCCAACTGGAGTTGGTTCCAGAAGTACTAGAAGTAGGCAACTTGCCACCATATCCCATACCATACACTTCCTGGATGTCGTTCCACTTAGCCAACTGGGTATCGATGGTGAAAGAGCCATTATATTCTACAGCCACCTTATCCTTCTCCGCCTTCTTGGTCGTAATCAAGATAACACCGTGGGAAGCACGGCTACCATAGAGGGCAGAGGCAGCAGGACCTTTCAATACGGTCATCGTCTCGATGTCGTCAGGATTGATGGCAGAGATACCATCACCGAGGTCATAACCACCAGCTTCACCAGCACTGCCAAAGTTGGTATTATCCAAAGGCACACCATCCACCACGTAGAGAGGCTGGTTATTGCCTGACATTTCTGTATTACCACGAAGAAGCACGCGGGTAGAACCAGAAGCACCGCCAGCGGTGTTCTGCACAACGAGACCAGCCACCTTACCTGAAAGAGAGTTGATGACGTTGGTTTCCTTCGCCTTGGTAAGTTCCTCACCTTTAACCTCCTCCAAGCCATAGCCCAAAGCCTTGCGGTCGCGCTTGATACCAAGGGCGGTAACAACGACCTCATTCAAGGCCTTACCATCCTCTTGCATCGTGATTTTCATGCCATTAGCAGCTTTCACGGTCATCGTCTTGTAACCGATGTAGCTCACTTCGAGCGTTACTCCAGGCTTGCAGTTCAACGTAAAGTTACCATCTATATCGGTAACGGCACCGTTGGTTGTACCAGCCACCTTCACGCTAGCGCCAATCAAGGTTTCGCCAGTGGCATCCACCACTGTACCCTTGATGCCTTGGTTCTGCTGAACGCTCATCGCTGCACTGTTCATCTGGGCAGCGAGAATGGCAGAAGCAGGCATCCACATCAAACCTGCACCAAGCAGGCCGAGAAACATAGTTTTCTTTCTCATAATTGATATTTTTGTTTTTAGTTTAACATTATTCTTTCCCAAAGATTCCTTCGAGAATCCAAGGAGCATTCACCTTCATACTCTTGAAACGGTCGAAGATGCCATACTTCTCAGAGCCGTTGCCGAAGTGGTTGTTGTCCCAAACGAAAGTAGAGAAGCCTCGTTTGCGAGCCTCCGTAGTCAAGAACTTACAGTAGTAGGTCATGTTTTCATGCACTTTCTCTGAGTTTGACTTATAGTGATCGGTTACTCCCCACTCTCCTATTACGATACCCAGTCCTTTGTTGCTCCAGGTATTCACCGCCTTGTCGAAGAAATCCGTCATCGTCTTCTCGTTGTCTGCAGGTATCTTGCCAGCATCCTTGTAGGCATCACCCCAGTAATCGTAGGTGCAATCGCCGGCGTAGCTCCATGGCTGATAGTAGTGGAATTCCACACTCATATAGTTGTTGCCATTGCCTTCGGCATCCTTCGGAATGATGAAATCTCCATTCTCTATGCCAAACCATGGGTTGCAAACGTAAGTCTGTAAGATGAGGTGGCGCTTGGCATTGTTGCCGCCTGTGGCACGAACCACATCCACGAATATCTGATTGTAAGCATTCTGCACTTCGAGGTTCTCGGCAGTAGGTTTGCCCCAGTTGTCCCTGATGTGAACCTCATTGGTACCGGCGAAAGCCAAGCGACTGTCATAATTGGCAAACTCAGAGGCGATATTCATCCAGAGGAGCGCAAGCTTCTGGCAGTTTTCTTCCTTATATTGATAGGTAGGACGACTTTCGAGCCATTTTTCATGATGCACATTGATGATAACCTTCAAACCGTTGTCAAGGCACCAGCCCACCACCTCCTTGATGCGAGCAATCCAAGCCTTGTCGATGCTCATCGCCTGAGCGTTGGTAATGTGGCACTGCCAACGGATTGGAATACGGATGGCATTGAAACCTGCCTTCTTCACGGCTTGTATCATCTTCTTGGTAACAACGGGATTGCCCCAGGCTGTCTCTGCATGGATAGAACCATCAGGGTTGCCAATCTGCATCGACTCACCATCCTGGCCAGGAGCTGAGCACTCGAATTCATTGCCAAGATTCCACCCCACAACATCTTTATTCCATTGCTGGGCAGTAGGCATGGATTCGCCTACACCATCAGAACTGCTGGATGAGTGCAACGTACTTGCTTCGCATGAAAAACATGTGAAGACGCCTATTAAAAAGAGGCTAATTTTCAAAAAGTTCCTTTTCATTTTTATGTTTATATTGTTATTGTTTCGTTTTTTAATTAACTGTTTAACTTACGTAACAGAATCTGGTTGCAAAGATAAAGAAAAGGAACTTTCAGAGGGTTAGATAACAAACAAAAAAAGGTTTCAATTCAGACATATCGTCTAAACAGAAACCTTTTCTTTGAATTTAAAACTCTAATTTACAGATACTTACTTGGAGAAACCCCAAAGTGCTTTTTAAATACAGTACTAAAGTACTTCACATTTACAAAACCGGCTTTCACAGATACATCCAGCACACTATCCCCCTGTTTCAGGAAGATTGCAGCCTGCTCCAGACGTATCAAACGCATAAAATCCTGCGGACTTTTGCCCGTAAGAGTCTTCAGCCTACCATAGAAAAGCGTTCTGCTCATCGCCATCTCTCTACAGAGTCGGTCGATATTAAAGTCTGTGTCGCTCAGATGAGCCAACACCAAACGGGTAGCTTTATCTACAAAAGCCTGGTCTTGCGGATCCAGAACAGCTTCTGCCACTTTTTCGAATGTCTGGCCTTGCTTATTCAAGACTGTATCATCCTTTTTCTCTTCAGAAGCTCCAGTAGGTTCCAAGTGTTCATAGGAAGAATCAGAACCCACAATCTGCTCGGAAGAAGCAGACTCAGAAGCAACCTCTCCTTTAACAAGAGCAAGGCTTCTGTCCATATAATACTGACTCAACCGGCGACGATTCTTCAAAATACTGGCAACCTTACTCGCAAGAATAGCAGTATCGAATGGCTTGGCTATATAGTCATCAGCACCAAGTCCGAGTCCCTCTATCATAAAGTCACGACCAGCCTTAGCAGTCAGCAGGATAACAGGCAGCCATGATGTTTCCTTATTTTCCTTGATGCTGCGACAAAACTCGTCTCCGTGCATTCCCGGCATCATGACATCAGAAACAACGATATCACATACCCCGCCCTCTTTCAGATATTTCAAGGCAGCCTCTGCACTCTCCACATCAACTACTTGATAAGAATCACCAAAAGTCATTCTGATATATTTGCGAAGATCTTCATTGTCATCGACAAAAAGAAGTGTATCCGTTGAAACATCAGCATCCTGCTGAACCGCAGAAGACACAGTCTGGCAAGTTTCATCATGCTTATCTTCTGCTAAAGAAGATTCAGTTGCAACATTTTTCTTTTCTCCCACAAGCCGGACAGAAGAATCTGTTACATGACCTAATGGCATCTTCACACAGAAAGTAGTACCCTTTCCTTCCTCACTTACGAAACTAAGCTTTCCTCCTAATTTCTCTACAAGCTTTCGTGTAAGCATCAGTCCTAATCCACTTCCCATTTCCTGAGAATTTATCGCATTAGAAGCCCTGAAGAAGGTCTTGAAGATACTCTTAATTTCGGCCTTTGGAATACCTATACCTGTATCACATACATGAATCATAGCCATCTTACCTTCAACAGAAGCCGACAACGAAACCTTTCCACCTTGAGGTGTATATTTGATAGCATTCGAGAGAAGATTTTCCAATATCAGATCCATCATTTTGACATCAGAATGAATCTGTTGCTGCGGACACGTTTCAATACACAGTTGAATATGCTTCTCCTGAGCTGCCAATACAAACTTTTCCAACTGCACACGTAAAAGCATCGGCAATTCTATATCTTGCAGGCGAACCTGTTCGGCAGACTGCTCTATCTTTTGGAAGTCAAGCAATTCTGTAACCATCTTCAATAGTTTGTTGCCGTTGCGATGCGCCACATCCAAGAATCCACGACTTTTCTCACTCAAGCTGGAATCATTAGCCAGATTATCAAGAGGAGCCAACACGAGACTCAAAGGAGTACGTATGTTATGGGCAGTATTAACGAAGAAATTGATTTTCTCATCATAATACTTTCGCTGTAAGCGCTCTTTGTAATACTGCCAGACAAAATATAAAATGGCAGCAAAAATACAGAGATAGATAATCCATGCCCACCAGGTATTCCACCAAGGTTGGGCTATATGAATCTCCAAAGTTGTTTCTCCCAATTCTCTACCATTACTTCTGCAGATAGCCTTTACATGAAGCACATAGCTGCCCGAAGGCAAATTTACAAATCGTGCCAACTGATTAGAAGATGGTTTACTCCAATTACGGTCGTATCCTTCCAAATAATATTGATATTGAATATCATACTGATATTGATAATTGATACTCTCGAAAGAAACAACCAGCGTATTCTCATTATGGCTAAGTTTCAATTTGCCTTCCTTCAACATTTCAAAGAGACATTCATTCCAGTAATCGGAACGTTCGACACCTTCAACCTCAACACTATGAATACGAAGTGGAGCGGCATAATTCAAACCTTTGGCAAACATAGGAGTCAAAGCGACAACTCCATCGTTGCTGCCAAAAAGCACCCTGCCATCTGAAGTACACGCAACAGACATTCGGTTATACTCACGTTCCATTCCCTTAAAGATGTTGAGGTTTACTATCTTCCCCTGTTTCATGAACGCCAATCCTTTATCCGTACTTATCCATAGATTGCCATTAATACCTTTTATAAGTCCATAAACAGTATTAGAAGGCAAAGCGTCCTGATTCGTATAGCGCTTAAACTTCTTTGTCAAGAAATCATAATCATAGAGTCCTCCTCCATCCGTTCCAATCCAGATATGACGGGAATCCTGAAAAGCCATACTGTTGACAAACAAATTAATGTCTTTTTCGGGATACTGTTCAGGATAAAAGAAACGACGAGGATGCAAAGGTTCACGCTTATCAATCAAATAGCCTCCATGCGAAGTTCCTACAGCAATAAAACGCTTATCCAGTGATTCCGTGATGCATTGCACTTCGTTGACAGGCAGATAGAATACCGACTTTCCCGTTCCATTCAAATTATATTTATCTGAAGGGAAACAAGCCATATCTCCATCCAAACATCCCACCCAAATATTACCATCGCTATCAGTTAAAAGACTGAATACGTAATCACTCTTCAACATTCCTGTTTCTACAGAATAAGCAGGCATACTAGTGCCATCAGCATGAACCTGATATACGCCATTACCATAGGTACCAACCAGAATTCTGCCGTCTACAGTCTGACAAATCGTAAGCGCCACCTTATTATATAATCCATGATGCCAAAGACGAGTCTGCGCATCATAGACACTTACTCCTTTATCTGTGGCATACCATATTTTCCCATCACGGCTTTGGAAAACATCGTTCACACAATTATCTATCAGTGATTGATTGTTGAGATATTCATGTGTGATATATTCCAATGTATGTTTCATCGGTATTGCCAAATCTACTCCTCCCGAGTAAGAGCCTGTCCATAAATCGCCAAAACGATCGCAGCACAAGGTATATAATCCATTACCATTCAGCATGTTACCCGGACGTCCATCTGTATCAAGCAAGAGCTTGGTTTGTTTATTCGAACTGTCATAAGCATATATTCCAGCTCCATCTACAGCCATCAGAAGAGTCTGCTTATCATATAAAATGATTGAACGTACGGGAATTTTAGGAATGTTTTGCAAAGATTGGAAATCAGCAGATTTTATCAGCTTCCAAGTACGATCATCCACTACTTTAACTCCTTCGTGAAAAGTACCCAGCCAGATACGATGTCCCACAATATCATGATAAGAGGATACTACAGAACTGCCACTAATCTTCTTTTCTAACTTCCGGGCAGACATCGAATAGCAATAAACATCTTTAAATGTTCCTATCAAGAGTTTCTGACCTATAAATTGGATATGATTAATATAGGTATTTTTCAATACAAACCTACCCTTAGCTGTCTCCCGAACTATCTCCTTTCCATCAGTAGCTGCTGATAAGCAATAAATGCCTCTATCCATAGCTAACCAGAAATTGCCCTTTTCGTCTACCAACAGTTCGTTCAACACGATACTTCCACCTAAAATATTCTGAAGATTACATTTCAAGACAAATGCATCTTTCCTCTTATCATATATATACACCTTTCCCTTGTTGTCGTAGGCGTAAATCAGATGTTGCGCATCCTTAGTCAGTTTAATACTTCTACCACAAGCATCACTATACGGCATCTCTGTGTATAAAGTATAATTGGTTACTTGTTGCCCATTATATCGGTCAACTCCACGCTTAGTACTTATCCACATGGCACCATCCTCTGCCTCGACAATAGAATAAACTCGAGGACTGGAAAGACCATTGTCAGCATTGAGATTGGAAAGCATGAACATATTTCTGGAAATATGCGCATATGCCTGAAGAACCGATGCCAACAGCAGCAATATAATGAGAGTGCAGGATTTATATCGTTTCATAATTCTTTCATTGATATTATTTGGGGACAAAGATAATACAAAAAAATGAAAAACAAATAGAATAATGAGATAAAATGAAAAAAAACTATTATCTTTGCAAGATATTAATATAAAGATATAGACTATGATCAAAAGATTATTATCCTTTCTAGACGCATCGCCAGTGAATTTCCTGGCAGTAAAGAATATCTCCGAGGAATTGGAGAAGAACGGGTTCCGCCGTATGAACCCACAGGAGCCTTTGGGCAAGATTGAAGCGGGTGAAAAGTACTTTGTTACCAAGAACGACTCTTCCATCTACGCCTTCCAAATTGGAAAGAAGCCTTTGGCAGATGCCGGTTTCCACATGATCTGCGCCCACTGCGACTCGCCTACCTTCCGCATCAAGCCAAATGCTGAGATGCTTTGCGAGGGCGGTATCGTAAAACTGAATACCGAGGTTTATGGTGGTCCTATCATGTCAACCTGGTTCGACCGTCCGCTCACCCTGGCAGGTAGAGTTATCGTGAAGGGCGAGAATGCGATGAATCCCCAGACGCTCCTTCTTCATGTGAAGCGCCCATTGCTGCAGATCAGCAATCTCGCTATCCACTTCAACCGTCAGGTGAATGATGGTGTGAAGTTGAGCAAGCAGAAGGATGTGCTCCCTATCCTCGGCATCATCAATGATGAACTGGAGAAGGGTAACCTCCTGATGAATGTGATAACCGACGAACTGAATATCCAGAAAGAGGATGTTCTTGATTTCGATCTCTATCTGGCTGATGCCACTCCAGCCTGCACCTTCGGTGTACACGATGAGTTTATCTCTTCAGGCAGACTCGACGACCTGTCTATGTGCTGGGCTGGTGTAGAGGCGATGATTGCATCTGAAGCCAATGATACCACCCAGGTTCTCGCCATCTTCGATAATGAAGAGACGGGGTCTCAGACCAAACAGGGAGCCGGAAGTCCATTCCTTTCATATATGCTCCAGCGCATCGCCCTGGCACAGAGCCATACAGAAGAGGCTTATTATCAGGCAGTAGAGCGTGCCTTCATGATTTCAGCAGATAATGCGCATGCCTGGCATCCTAACTATAGCGAAAAATTCGACCCTACGAATCATCCGATGCTGGGCGGTGGTCCGGTCATCAAGTTCAATGCAGCCCAGAAGTATGCGAGCGATGCTGTATCAGCAGCCATCTTCGCCAACATCTGCGATGCAGCCGGTGTACCATGCCAGCGTTTCGTAAACCATAGCGATGTAGCTGGTGGCAGCACATTGGGCAACATCCTCGCCTCTTCCATCCCATTGAAGGGTGTTGATATGGGCAATGCTATCCTCGCTATGCACAGTTGCCGCGAAACCGGTAGCGTTATCGACCACGAATACTGCGTGAAGGCTTTCACCAAGTTCTATCAGTTGTAATAAAAAACAAAGAGGGTGTGTCTGTATTTATGACACACCCTCTTTGATTTTATATATTAACCTTTTCCTTTTATCGTTCCTAATTCTTTCACATTCTTCTCAAATTCATTTCTTTCACCAATAGCTCCATTACGCAGTTTTGCCCGATAATTATATATCGTATTAACTGCATAATGTAGGAATTCTGCTATCTTCGTACTGTCATCAATACCCAGTCTTATCAAGGCGAATACCCTCACCATTGCCGGTAACTTTGTTGCATCGGTAAGATGGATTTGTGCCTCCGGCTTCAGAAGGCTATTGAGGTCTTCCACGAAATCAGGGAACAGATGCAGGAAGACCTTATCGAAATTTGCATAGAGTTCTCCCAACTCGTGTTCCTTCAGTTCACTGCTTCTCGTCATTGAATAAAGTTCCTGATATTCACGGTTCTTTACCATTTTATTGACATGGAGACGCAACTTATCCAGTTTATCTATATAATGAGAACATGCTCCCAGGAACTGACCTATATATTCTTCCTTCACACCATTTGACTCATTCAGTTTATCATTCGAAGTCTTCAACATTTCGTTGGTAGCAGAAAGTTTCTTATTCAGTTCCTCCAATTGTTCATTCGTTTTCTTCAGTTCATTTCTCGCTATGGTAACATATTTCTTCTGTTTATTGACATAGAAAGCCAGAACACCTAAAGAAAGAACCAGAAGGCTGACACAGATGATGGCAAAGACAAGACGCTGGTTTGCCTTTTTGAGCTGTGCCTGATAATTATGATCGATGGTACCAAGAACTGGCGAAATCTGCCAACTGCGAATACGCGTACTAAAACTCTTATTGGCATTCCAGGAGAAGTTGATGTATTTATAGGAACGCTCAACATCTCCCTCCTGACTCAGAATATCGGCGAGCATCCAGAGCGAAGCCTGATCATTGATAGCACACTTCACATCACAAATGGCAGATTTTAGCAACCAATATTTCTTCATTTCTTCGTTTTTCAGAGAACGGTAAATCAGATAGCGATAGTAGGCTACGATACCGTATTCATGACTCCCCTCCTTACATAAATTCAACCGTTCATCATTCACCTTCAATGCTTCATCCCATTTATTCTGACTGGTAAGCATCACCTCTTTACGCATGAGATAATCTTCGCTATGATGTGGAAGGATAGCAAACAAAGTATCCCGATATGCATTCTGACGACTAAAGAAATTCTGACTTAAATCAGTATCTACATGTATATTAGAAAAGCCCAACTCACCATAGACATGGTAATAGGCGATGAAATAATCTTTCCGGTTCGATTCATCCAATGTCTTTTTATCTATATGATTGAGTACCTCCAAAGCCTCAGCAAAAGCTCCGGCTGTAGAATACTGTAAAGCTAACTGACTTTTCAATCCAGCAACTTCAGCCGGCAGTCCTTCCTTCTGAGCCAATACAATGGCTTTCTGAATATAAGCCACAGCAGAATCGCTCTGGTAGGACTTATATTCAGAATAAATCTTGCGATAAGTATTGATGAGCAACTTCGGATTGTTCTCCTGATGAATCAATTCCTTCAACTGAGCGATGCTACTTTCTTTCAGTTTGGTATAGTGCTGGGATTGCTCTATAGCCCGATCAAGTTGGGCATACAGTTCACTGATGCTTTCCTTTTGAGCAAAGCATGATGTAAGTGTAGCGAAACACCAGATATACAATATAGATAATAATCTTTCTATCATTAGCTGATAATATTTTGTTGTATAAGTATCATTAAATCCAGCCCTTACTGCTGTATAGGACATTCAAATGACAAAGGTATAGTTTTTTTTGAATATATCCAAATTTTCGGGCATTTTTTTGATATTCTTTCTTTTTAAATGTATCAAGCTTCCCCATACCTTTACAACTCTACTTAAAAAGGCTGCCCCAACTATTTTGGAGCAGCCTAAAACAAAACTTTATACCTAAATTATTAAACTAAAACCTAAAAAGCTTATGAATAATTATAAACCTACATATTATTTCTTTTCTACTTTGAGAACTGCCTTGTCTACACCGGCAGTCAAGTCAACTGTAAGAACGTATGTCTCGCCATCCTTCAGTTCTACTCCATCTTTCAGATAAACATTGCCGTTGTCGTGACCGTTACCGTCACCGATGCCGAATACCTCGCTCTCGGTTGAGATGAGATGGCTGTTATCCTTACCCTTGAACTCAATACCCCAGTTAGCCTGACCGAAGAACTTGAAGTTTACGTCAGTAGCTCTGAGCTGCTTACCAACGGTGAGTGTAACCTGATATACCTTATCCTTGATTGGAGTGAGGCAGACGTCAGAGTCAACACCTGTCCACCAGCCATGATTTACAGCGTCCCAGGTTGGCTTGTTGACACCTTCATTACCGATGATCCAGAGTGCACCAGTACCATCGCTATTCAGTGACATAGGCTCACTTCCATTCATTGTCCAAATACGGAATGACTTATGGGTGAAGTCTGCCAGAACGGTATATCTGCCGGTAATAGCCTTGAAAGTATAGCTTCCATCCGCTTCTTTCTGGAACCAGTCGCTGTCATAATACCAGTCATCTGGCAGATTATTGCCGTTGATAGTAAGGTTACAGGTAGCACCTTGCTTGATATCACCCACCCAAGTCTTGCCTGCATCAGAATCGGCAAAATCGAGGATAGTAACCGGCAATACATCGGTAGGACCAGCCGTATAGTTCTTGGCATCGAAAGTGACAACTACATCGTTCATATTCTCAGAAGTGAAGTTGAAGTTGCCTGTTTCTCCCAAACTGATATCCTTACCTGTGCTGGAACCGAAGACAAACTTTCCATCCTTCGTTGCAAAATATCCCTTGAAGGTCTTCTGACTGCTAGGAAGAACAGCCTGATAAACAAAGTCGCTTTTCTCTGTCATGTCATATTTAACACCATCAGCACTCACAAACTGCAGATTGTTGAAGTGAGGGCGCTTGATATCAAACGACAAGGTCTCTGTATTCGATTTGGTTGATACATTCTGCAGAGTAAGTTGAATATCTACCTTTCCATCAGGAACATTCTGTGCATAAGGCACTTTCAGTTTGACTGTATATTCACCAGCCTCCTTGGTACGGATGGTAGTTTCATCTACACTCTGCCCACTAAACAGGAGGTTTGCTTTCAAGGTAGAGAGAGCCACGCCTCCCTCATCCTTGCAGTTTACTTTCACCTCCACTTCATCGCCCATCCATACAGCTGCAGCAGGAGCCGTATAGCTCATCACAGGATTACCGGCAGGAGTAGGCGCACTGTAATCATCATCGCCGCAAGATGCCATCAGTGGCAGGGCGAGCAACGCCATGATATAATATCTGATATGTTTCATAATGATCGTATCTTTAATGAATCATTTACTATAGTTTATGGATTACTTATTCCACTTGCAAGAAATCACACCATTAGCAGGAACATTGCAGGTAAAATTATGAGTTCCATCACTGAGGTTGATTGACTTAGCCTCATCTCCCTCGTTGATAATGACAGCAGCATAACTACCATCAGGATTAACAAACTCAGCATGTGTAATATTGCTGTCATTAACGGTGCGGGACGTATTACCAATGCGAACCGCACCAGGAGCAACGACACTAGACATGTGGTTGATGATGTAATAATGAGAATTGTAGCTCAACTGGTTGTAGCCATTCTGATTGATATCAATAGCACCATAGCAGGTCTGGCATCCACCATCCAGGTTAGGTCCCATCTTATTGTCAAGCATCAGATTCCATACAAGCACAGCCTTGCAATTCTGGTTTACCGTAGCGAGCGCCACATTCTTCATATCCGCCATCAGTCGTTTACTCAAGTCACGTCCGTTATTCCAGGTTCCGATACTGGTTTCCGAGAATATCAGTTCCTTGTCAGGACGCTGATTGTGGATATCAGTCAACTCGCTGTTATTGCCGCCATAATCATGATAAGCAGCACCTACAACCAGCTCTGAACCCTCAAAGTTATCACCGATAGCATTGTAGAGTTTCACAGGATAATCTTCCTGATCAGCAATCTTGTCATAGTTGTAGTTGTGATCGAAGACATAAATCTTGGTCTGCAGATTATTCTTTTTAAACTGCGCTGCCAATTCCTTTACGAAAGGAGCCTCTTCCTGCCAAGGCATATAGAGAGATGCACAGTTTGCCTTGTTCAATGGTTCATTCTGAGGACTAACAGCATAGATATTGATACCTTTTTCCTTCATCACATTAATAAACTTCACAAAGTACTTGGCATAAACCTCGCGATAATCAGGATTGAGATGACCATCTGTCCATGAATCCTTAGGGTTCTTGGTGTTGAGGTCTGTCACCTTCATCCATTTCGGACAAGTCCAAGGAGCAGCGATAATCTTCAGATTAGGATTGATGGCAAGAATCTCCTTCAACACAGGAATCACATAATCGTTCTCATCGCTATAGAGCGCGAAGTTGCTGATAGGATCAGCCTCGCTGCCCTTCGTGTCGCAATAGGTATACTCTGTACTTGAAAAGTCGTTGCATCCCAAAGAGATACGGGCATAACTTACGCCATAACCCTCTGTGGTAGAGTAAATGCGCTTCAAAAGAGCCAGACGCGCCTCTGGGTTCATCTGCATCAGATTATAGCAGGATGAATAAGTGATGGCATAACCGAATCCATCAATCGTCTGATACTTCTTATTTAAATCGAGTTCGATGGTGGTTGGTGCCATAGATACTCCATTATACAACTTTACCTCACCCTGTGCCAATGAATAGACTCCATCGGCTGTGGTAATGAAAGTTTTGGCTGTTCCTTGTGCCGGTACTGGATTTGGTGCCTCACTAGGAGTATCAAAGTCTACAGGATCTGAGAATGAGTTACTGCTGCTGCAAGCTGTCACAGAGAAAGCTGTTGCGCAGACCAGCATCATCAGTTTACTGCTATAGTATTTCATATTCGTTTCTTCTATTATTTGTTAATAACGGTTTGAGTTGAAAGCTATCCAGGTTAGCTTAGTAACCTGGATTCTGCTCTAGATTGGTATTCTGGTCAAGAGCGGTCTGTGGAATTGGCAACAGGTATGAGTTGCCGTCAAACTGTCTTACCTGTCTGATGCGTCCGCTGTCACGGTTGTCTATTCCGTTGAGATATTGCTCCACCTTGTTGTTGCGGCAGAGGTCGAACCAGCGTTCTCCCTCAAAGGCAAGTTCCAGACGGCGCTCATGGAGAACAGCCTCTATCATAGATTCCTTGCTGCCAGTCTTGTCGGATGTCAGTTCCTTCAGTTTGGCACGCTTGCGAATCTGGTTCACGAGTTTCGCACTCTCGGCAAGATTGCCCTTATAGGCTTCTGCCTCAGCCTTCATCAGGATAATATCAGCTAAGCGAACCCAGTAAATATTATTGTATGAAGAGCGTAACTTATACATGAACGGATAGTTGGAAGCCGGATAATAGTTGCTCCAGGTACAGGCATAATATACGATAGCCTGATTCTTACGAACCTCATCACCTTCCTTGTCAAAGTCATTGATGATGTCTCGTGAAGGAGTAATCCACTTTGCCCAGGTAAAGTAATAATCCCAGTTGTCTAACTGACGGCCGTACATCCAGGTTTCCCAGTTTCCGCTACCGGTTGTCCAATGCACCTCCAGAATACCTTCTTTGGTATTGCGTTTCATGCAGTCTTTCGCAGTCTCATCATAGCCCCAAAGAGTTTCATAACTGTCTTCCAGCTCTACACCGGTTGTCTTCATCACCTTGTCGGCATAAGCGATTACCTTGTCATAATCCTGCACTTCCTTTTCGGCATAAACCTTGGCAAGCATAGCCTGAGCTACGGTCTTGGTCATCTTGGTGCGGTCGGAATTGTCATTATCCGGTGCATACTGCTCAGCATCCGTCAAGTCGGCAATAATCTGCTCATAACATTCCTTCGGCGTCTTGCGAGGTGGATAATAGGTAGGATATACCTCATTGATATTCTCGGATGTAATGGTCTTGGCGATAGTCGTGATGACAGGGAAAGAACCCCACAGACGAGCCATTCGGAACATCATCAGGGCACGGAAGATTTCGCCCTGTGCCTTATAGGAATGATATTCTGCTTCTGATATCTGACCATTCTCCTTCAATTGCTCAACACCATTGATCAGCACATTTGCCTGGGCGATATCATCCAGATAGCGGTTCCAGTCACGGCTCAATACCGAGTTGCTGGCATCGATAGAGTTGGTTTCATAAGGTACCACCTCTGCACCGGTAGTTCCGGCATAAGCATTGTCGCTATGTGAATCGCCTATCAGAAGATAGTCGAGATGGGTATGCTCCTGACGGTTGCGGAACAACTCATAGAGCGATTTGAGCTGTGCATCAGCAGCAGCCTTGTCCTTCAATACGGCTGTTGAGGTCTCAGTCTGACCGCCCTGTGTTATTTCTGATGGCTCTGATAATGGCTCATAGTCGAGAGAGCAACTTGCCAAAGAGAACATTGCGATGCCACCGAGCGCCAATGTCTTGATTGTATGATATGTTTTCATTGTTGTCGATGTTTAGAATTCTACTTTTACACCTAATACTACACTCTTATTGAGTGGATATGTACCCCAGTCGATGCCCTGCACACTACCACTGTTGCCATACTGGTTAACCTCCGGATCCATACCTGAATAGTCGGTCAGGGTAAGCAGGTTGGTTGCTGATACGTATGGCTGCAGACGGGTCAGACCAAAGCGTGAAATCAGTTTGCGAGGCACATCGTAAGAGAGAGAAATATCCTTTACACGGAGATAACTGCCATCTTCTACGAAGTAGGTTGAGTTGCGGATATCCCACTTAGCCTTTGGCACATCGGTAATCTGACCAGGAACTCTCCAGCGAGCAAGCACCTTGGTGCTTTGGTTCTTACCATCATACATTCCTTCGGTTTCCATACGTGAAACGTTGTAGATATCGTTGCCATAGCTTCCCTGGATAAGAATACTGAGATTCAAGCCTTTATAAGAGAAGGTATTGGTCAAACCGAAGGTGAAGTCTGGGTTCGGATCACCGATATAAGTACGGTCACTGGCTGATACCAGACCATCACCGGTCACGTCCTTATACTTCATATCACCGGTCTCGGGATCCACACCTTCTGCTACATATCCCCAGAAACTGCCCAATGGCTTACCTGGCGTATTGCGAACCACCTGTTCGTTGACGAAATCGGTAGTCGTGGCTTCATAATATACCTGAGTCAGAGACAGGCTCTCCAACTTATTCTTGTTGAATGAGATGTTGAAATCTGTATTCCACTTCAAGGCGCCTGTCAGATTCTGTGAAGAGATGGCAAACTCCCAGCCTTTGTTGATCATCGAACCGCCATTATAGGTCAGGTTACTTGCAGCAGCACCACCTGTCGGCAAGGTGATGTTCATCAACATATCCTTGGTCTTCTTATAATAGTAATCAGCATAGAAGGTGAGGCGGTTGCCCAGTACGGTCAAGTCGAGACCGATGTTGGTCTGGGTTGTTGTTTCCCAAGTCAGTTCAGGATTGCTCAGGTTGCCCTGTGAGAAAGTAGGAGTAGAATTGGCATCATTTCCCTCGCCAAACCACTGCACACGATTGATATTGTATCTTGCCAGATAGCTGTAATCGCCCAATCCGCTCTGGTTACCGGTCTGTCCCCAGCCTCCACGAATCTTCAAGTCGTCAATCCACTTGATATTTTTCATGAATTTCTCATTGCTTACGCGCCAGGCACCAGAGAATGATGGGAAGTAGCCCCAACGGTGATGTGGTGCCAACTTGGAAGAACCATCGGCACGCATATTGGCGGTTACCATATAGGTATCATTCCAGTTGTACTGCAAACGGGCGAAAGTAGAGAGAATAGCCCAATCAGAAGCTGACGAACCGGTTCCTGTCCAGGAAATCTTGTTGGCTGCATTCAAGGTTGGGAACAGATCGTTGGCATAGTTGCTACCGTTGATATAGTTCTGGCTCCACTTGCTCTGTGTCCAGGAACTACCAGCCATCGCATCCAGACTGTGCTTTCCGAATGCCTTCTTATAGTTTAATACATTGTCCCATACGATAACGCTGCTGATGTTTCTACCATCATATCCTGTACCGAATTCCTGACGGCCGATAGTAGTAGATATCGGGTCAAGGAAGTTGGTGGTTGTTCCTTGTGTACGGTCGAACGAGAGAGATGTATTATAAGTCAGTTCAGGCATAAAGGTGACAGTAGCCTTTCCGGTTGCCAACAATCGGTTGTAGGCCGACTTATTATTCTGAGTACGGGCGATATTCTCTGCTGGCGAGGTAATGTTCACGCCATAGAAGTTGTTGTAGAACTGGCTAGGATTCTCCGGATTCCATACCGGTGCATAGGTTGGCGTATTGACAATAGCGGTTACTACGCCGCCTCGGTTAGAACCGGCACCCGAGATGATACCTGTACCCTTGTTGGTATAATCAGAATAAGTTACACTGGCATTGAGTCGCAACCACTTACGTATATCGTTCTCTACAGATGCTCGGAAGTTGTAACGCTGATAGCTTGACTTCTTGATAACACCATTTTCGCCTGTATAGCCACCCGAGATAAAGTATCTCAGTTTATCAGTACCATTGGTGATAGAGAGCTGGTAGTCCTGTACATTACCCGTACGGAACACCTCGTCTTTCCAGTCGGTCTGGTCTTTCAAGCCTTCAGGCAGTTTCACAAGACCGATTTCATCCATCAGCTCCTTATACTGAGCCGCATTGAGAGATTCCTGGTTGTCACGTACAGTATTAAATGCATAATGTGCATTCAGAGATACCTTGGCTACGCCAGCCTTACCCTGCTTTGTACCGATAATGATGACACCATTGGCTGCACGGGATCCATAGATTGCAGCAGAAGAGGCATCCTTCAACACCTGGATATTATCAATATCATCAGCTGCCAGAAAGTCGATATTGGTCATTGGCACACCATCTACTACATAGAGCGGATCATTACTACCATTTAAAGAGGTGGTACCACGCACACGTATGGTTGGTGAAGCACCTGGCTGACCGTTGGCTTGCGAAATCTGCAAACCGGCTGCCTTTCCCTGCATACCTGCTGCGGCAGATACGATAGGACGGGTATCAAGGTCTTTGGCTGACACACTGGATACGGCAGTAGTTACATCCTTACGCTTGACAGAGCCATAACCGATAGCCACCACTTCGTTGAGCATATTAGACTCCTCTTCGAGCATAATCTGTACGCCGTTAGAAGCTTTCACTTCCTTATTCTTATAACCTATATAAGAAATTTTGAGTCTGGCACCTGGCTGTACTTCAATGGTGAAGTGACCATCCAGGTCTGTAGCAACACCATTTTTGGTACCATTCTCCAGAACCGAAGCTCCGATAACGGGTTCATTGGTATTGTCGATTACAGTACCCGTAATCTTCACCTTCTGTCCCCAAGCTGTCGCCGAGACCATTAGGACGAGTGCTGAGGCTGCTAGTCCTCGCAACATCGCATTACTTTTTGATTTTCTCATAATTTAAACTTTAGTTATTCTCATTTATGTTTAAAATTGTTTTCTGATAGTCGGGAACCCATCCATGATTGGTTTCCAGTTGCAAAAGTATATAAAATGTCTGATATTTGTTGGTTGATTAAATAATTAAGTGGTGAAAATGACCACCTGTTTTTACAACTGCATTTGATTATCAGGACTTTACATTTTTCATAGTTCTAAAAATAAGTGGTAGATTTATAATGGTAAAAGATACAATTATTAAGGAGAATTCTAAACTACCTGTTTAATTTGTGTTAATATTATCACATTATTTCTTCAAAATTTGCTATTTACTTTATTTATGTATACATTTGCAAATATCTTTTTAAATACCAGATAATTTAAACAAAAGCAACTTATGAAAAAGGTTTTTTGGATGATATTCATGACTTTCATGGTCTTGAACGTGAATGCGCAGAAGTCCATTTCTTCTGACGAAGTGATAACAAGCAACATTCAATATAAGAATGGGAAAGATACTTATATCAAAGAACGTTGCAAACTCGACATCTGTTATGACAAGAGTAAAAAAAACTCACCTGTAGTAGTGTGGTATCACGGAGGCGGATTGACCAGTGGACAAAAAGAGATTCCCGAACTGCTGAAGAAACAAGGCTTTGTTGTAGTAAGTGTAAACTACCGTTTACTTCCCAAGGTAAAAATAGACGAATGCCTAGATGATTGTGCAGCTGCATTGGCATGGGTATTCCAAAATATCAGTCAATATGGTGGAGATGCAAAGAAAATATTTGTTTCGGGACATTCTGCCGGCGGCTATATTACAACCATGTTAGGATTAGATAAGACTTGGCTTTCACGTTATGGAGTTGATGCCAACAACATTGCCGGTCTGATTCCATTCAGCGGTCAGATGATTAGCCATTTTGCTTATCGCAAGATGAACGGCATCGATAATCTGCAACCAACTATCGACAAGTATGCCCCACTCTATCATGTTCGCAAGGATGCAGCTCCCTTGGTGTTGATAACAGGCGATCGCAACATAGAACTATTTGGCCGTTATGAAGAAAATGCATATATGTGGCGCATGATGAATCTGATAGGACGCCCAGACACCCAGCTTTACGAATTGGGCGGATGTGGTCATGGTGCCATGGCACAGCCAGCCTTCCACATTCTCATTCAGACTATCCATAAAATGCTAGGAGAAAAATACAATTTTTAATTCTCTGTCTATTTAAGCAATCCCGATTTATCTCTTCACTCTTCACCTTCTCGCCCGTAACCCCTCTGTTTATCGGGGTTTCGGGAGGTGAAGAGTTTTCTTTATCTATTCACCCACTCTTCACCCATATAGAAATACACTATACGCAATATGGGAAGAAAACAGGCGATTCGGCGAAATTTCCTATTGAAGTCTGAGAACTTTATGATATATAGACGGTATCATCAATGTCTTCCATACCTAGGAGATCGAAATACATAAGGCGTGTATTTAGTGGCAATCTGCCAACACCTATTTCCATGTATTTAGCTTCGAAACGTTCATCTTCAACAAGATATTTAAAACCGTTCTTTTGATAATAGTGAATGGTAGAATCACTATTATAGGCATCAACAATAATGAAACGGCATCCGGTTTTGTTATTATATCTGAACCAGTTTTTTATCAAGTCCATAACAGCAGTTCCGATTCCTTTGCCTGCAAACTTTTAGTTGGTAGCAAGTCTGCCTATCAGAACAGCTGGGAACCTACGAAGTCTTTTCCCTTGAAGATCTGTAAAGTCAAGAAATGATTTTTTTGATTCATCATTTAGTTTATTGGTGATCCTAATGCTATCATTGGATAGGGTAAATGCAGCCACAACAATATTAGGATTGTCACGAAGACACAATAAATATGTTTTTCCAAGTAAACGCTTGGAATAAATAACGGAATCATTGGCAAAGAATTCGTCTAAGTCTTGATTGTCACAACAAAAAGGCTCACATGAAGCAAGCTTTTGAGGTGTTACGACAGTAAGAACGCACATCTCTAATAATTCTTCATATGTCACAGCAAGTTCATTTCGCGCAAGAATTTTCTTGTGAGTTCAACTTTTTTCTTGTCAACTTTAATACTTCCAGGATGGGCTTCTGTCCATTCTGCATTTTCTAAAAATTTTTCAGCTTCTTCACCTTGAAGAGTTGGAATGATTCTTATTGCTGTTGCCATAACTTTTCTTTTTTTTGATATTTTTGCAAAGATAAGGTTTATATCTTTAACTTCCAAGTTTTTAGGCAACTTTTTTGTTTTTTTTCATTTTTAAATTGTTATAGTCATGCGTGATAAAGAATCGGTCACGCAGATTTTTATTCTATACGGTTATGAAAAAGCCCCCGATGCGTATAGCTCCGAGGGCTGTTTGTTTTGCCCCAGGCATCAGATGTGCTGCCTGTCGGGGGGTACGATAGAGAATCTGGGCTAGTCTGCCCAAATTCTCTTATCTGTTGGATTATCCCAGAAATCCTTCACATTTTCATCGCGGTAATCCGCTTCTCCCGCCTTCTGGATAACAGAGCCGGCGAGGATGGCAGTGGTTTCCATTTCCATGACGCTAACCACTGGCTTGATATAATTTCACACCATATTTTGTTATTATTTTTTTATCAAGAAATTACTGAATACTGATTGCCATCAGGCTGACTACCAGACACACGAACGTGATAAACACTACGCCGAGAATGAGGCAGATATAGAAACGCCCTCTCCTGATGAAATCATCCAAACTGAAATGATACATCGGGTGATCATCAAGATAGGTCCTGTATTCCCTCACCATGACATTAATCATGATGCCAACATAAATGAGGAGAAACAAAGCTACTATCAGGATAGCCTGTTCTTCTTTGGCTAATGATTCTATTATACTTTTCATGGTGCAAAGATAGTGTTTTTCTTTGAAACAAGGTGTCGCATTCCCCCACATTGGTGTCGCATTCCTACAAAAAAGGTGTCTCCTTCGTGGGGGAAGGAGACACCTAATACATACTTTTTAACAGTTTTTCTCCCTCCAAGCCGTAGGAGAGCAGCCTTCTTTCTCTTTGAACATACGGTAGAGATGGGTACGGGAAGAGAAGCCGCACTCGGCAGAAATGATGTCATTACCGAAGTCGGGGTTATCCAACATCATCTTCTTGGCAGCCTCAAAACGCACCTCGGCAAGCCAGAGGCGGAAGGTGGTATTGAGACAGGATGAGAGGTAGCGCGACAACTCGTATCTGTTGATATTCAACGAACGTGCCAGGGTAATCATATTCAGCGACGTATCCCTATAACCCTTGGTAGCACACCATTCATCCAACTTCTCACGGATGATCTTCTGCCGTCTTTCTGAATGCTGTGATTGTAAAGTTTCTTTCTTATTTTCAAGTTCTTCATCCTGCAGTTCTAAACAGGCATTGTCTTCCACACTTTCCATGGCAGCCTCCTCTTCTTCCTCCTTATCCAAGAGTTTTTCGGTAGGCACGTAATTATAGCCCAAAGCCATGAAACTGAGCGTGAAGAAAAAGACAGCAAGCAGTCCCAGAGGTCCGATTACATATAGAGATTTGGTGGAAAGGACTGCAAAAGGCAGGGCTACTGCAGGGAAAAAGACCATGAACACACTGGCTCGCGCATATCTCACATAAGGCAGGATATCATAACCAGCCATCACCTCCAGCATCCTTCTGCGCTTTCTGATTTCCACTATTATCATATAGATGCAATAGGCTACGCTGAAGGCGAACAGGACTATCATCACATAAATCCAGCTGCCGATATGGAAGTTTCCGCTCTGGATAAAGCCGATGCAAAAGGCAGCCAATATGGCGGCATAAATGCTGGCGCAAACGATGCTCATCTTCCGGCGGTTGGCATGCGTTGCCTCGATATTGTAAATGCCAATAGAGATGAGCGAAAAGCAAGGGGGATAGACCAGAATGTTGAAAACGGCTCCCACAGCAGCGTCTTGAGCCCGGAAGCCCAGAAGCATCTGCATGAGAAATTGTATGGCTAATCCTACCATGGCTCCGATAATCAGCCATCGTGACACTTCATATCGCCGGTTCATCCACTTCATGTGCAGACGGGTAATACCCAGGATGAGGATATTGACGAGCATAAATAGAAAACAGGCGAACTGCAATAAATATAATGTATCCATTTCGTTCTTATTTTTGTATTTGGCATCTGCCAAGATTACTGTTTTATCGTCTTAATATGCGTGCAAAAGTACAAATTTTATTTTGAAATGAGGGTAGAAAAAGGAAAAAAGTGATTTTTAAAAAGAAAAAAAATGGTTTTATTTATCGGGAACAGCTGACGAGTGAAACAAGAACAGCTGACGAGTGAAACTAGAACAGCAGACTAGCGATAGGAAGAACAGTGGGCTGTCTGGTCCAAACAGCGAATGAAAAGCGGTTTGCCAGGTTTTTAAATAACCGACAGAACTTTCGCAAGTTTTGCCCCACACGCCCTGAAAGGGCGTATTGGGTAATTTCAACCGTACAGGTCGAATTGATTTTACTCTTCACTCTTCACCCAATCGCTGGGAATGCCTTTATATAAAGGGGATTCGAGAGGTGAAGAGTGGGTGAAGAGAGGTGAAGAGTTAAGAAAAACTCTTCACCCTCCGCAACACCTTTATATAAAGGGGATTCGAGCTATCGGGTGAAGAGTGAAGAGTTTTTGGCTATCTGCCTACTCATATCCTTTATTCTGAACCAACTTGCCATTGAAGGCAAGACTTCGCTGAGGTATCGGTAAGCCGTACTGACTGTAAATCAATCATATCCAGCGACTTGTTGCACATACCGATAGCCCGATAAAGATATTGCCAGGAAGAATAAAGCTGCTCATCATCAGGAGAAAGAGAAAGCAGACTGTCAAGACTGCGAATAACAGTAATCCGACTGCAAATATAAGAAAAAAGAATGATAAAAGGACACAAATATAGTAAAAATCTACGTAAATTTTGCGGGATTAAAATTTATTTGTAACTTTGCACCCGGTTAGCAGAGAGCTAACTAAGGGGTGCTACCGCCGGAAAAGAGAAAAAAGCGGATGCTGAGAATATACCCATCGACCTGAACCAGGTAATGCTGGCGTAGGAAAATAAGGCACATTCCCCCCTTATATGATGTTTTTAATTTAAATAAATGAAAAGATTCAACGGGATCGCACTCAGTGTAGCGTTTTGCTCTTTGGCAAGCCAGGCTGCACTGGCACAGACAAAAATCGACACCTTGAAGGTGCAGAATTTGAATGAAGTGATTGTAAAAGGCGTACGTGCCGCAAAGGAAGCTCCATACGCCGTGGCTAACATCAGGAAATCAGAACTCAAACAATTCTCTTGCTCAGGTCAGGAATTGCCATTTCTCCTTTCTCGTACACCGGGCATTCTCGCCTGGAGTGAGAACGGTATCGGCACCGGTACTACCTATATGCGCATTCGTGGCGCTGCCGGAAGCCGCATCAATGTAACACTCGACGGAGTGGCTCTCAACTCACCGGAAGACCAGACCGTTTTCTGGGCTAACATGAACAGTTATTCTTCGCTCCTGGGCAGCATCCAGGTACAGCGCGGCGTAGGCTCTTCTACCAATGGCGACGGTGCCTTCGGTGGAAGCATCTCTATGGCTACAGCTGATCCTTCGCTCACCCCTACTGCAGAAGTTACCGGTTCTTTCGGTTCTTACAATACCTATCATACAGGCGCCAGCTTCTCTACAGGTCTGCTCGGCAAGCATCTGATTTTTGACGGTGCTTATCACGAGACAGCTACCGACGGTTATGTAGACGGCACAGCAGGCCGCTCAGGTTCTTACTATGGCGGACTGACCTGGCTGGGCGATAACTTCAAGGTAAGCTACAAGAACATCGGCAACTTCGAGAAGACCGGTCAGGCTTGGAACGGTGTGCTGGGCGGAGATTACAACTCTAACTTCACCCTCCTTGAGGATGGCATCCGCACTTATAAAGATATGTATAAGGCAGGTCTGGATAAGTTTAATGTGCTGACAGGTGATTTGGTTCGCAACGACAAGGGCGATTATACCATCACTCCTTATACCCTGCGCGACGGAAGCAAATGGGACAAGACAACTGATAACTTCTATCAGAACCACAACATCCTTTCGGCTACCTGGACACCAAGCAGCCACTGGAGCCACAGCCTCTCACTGCATTATACCTATGGCTACGGCTACTACAAGGAGTTCAAGAACAACGCCAAGTTTGCCAAGTTCGGACTCGTCTACAAGGATGCAGAAGGCAAGAAGGTTAAGAAGTCTGACTTCATCCGCAAGAAGGGACTCACCCAGCATACCTACGGCATGGTATACAATACCAACTACAAGGATGAGCACTGGGATGTTATCGGCGGATTGAACCTGCAGCAGTTCCGCGGCAACCACTGGGGATACCTTACTTATATCGCCAACCAGGATGCCGAGAAGAAGTTCTTCGGCAGCAACGGAAAGTATAAGTACTATGATTCTGATGCCCACAAGTATGACTACAGCGCTTTCGTCAAGGCAAGCTATCGCTTTGCAGACTACTGGAATGCCTTCGCTGACCTGCAGTATCGCCGTGTAGAATACAAGACCGACGGTATCAACGATAAATTTATCGCCCAGGCAGATGGCAGCTACAAGAACCAGGAGCTGAACATCAACGAGAAGTACAACTTCTTCAATCCTAAGGCAGGTATCAGCTTCAACAGGGATGGCCACAAGGCATACGCATCTGTAGCCTACGGCAACCGCGAGCCAGAGCGCAACAACTTTACCGACAACTTCAACTATCCATTCCCTAAAGAGGAGAAGCTGCTCGATGTTGAGTTCGGCTATCAGTATCAGAGCGACAACTGGCACGCAGGCGCCAACTTCTACTATATGGATTATGACAACCAGCTGGCTCAGACCGGACAGTTGAGTGACATCGGCGAGGCGCTGACCACCAACATCAAGGATTCTTACCGTATGGGCGTAGAGCTGACAGCCGGCTGGGCACCATTGTCATGGTTGTCTGTAGAAGGAAATGCCGCTTTGAGCAAGAACAAGATTAAGGACTTTGATGAGTATGTAAGCAACTGGGAAGATGATACGAAGCCAGGCGTAGTACATTACGACAACTCAACCCTCTCTTATTCTCCATCAGCCATCCTGAACGGATTTATCGACATCCACTATGCCGGTTTCTCTGCTACCTGGCACACCAACTTTGTAAGTCGCCAGTATATTACCAACACAGAAGACCGCGACTTCTCGCTGCCATGCTATTCACAGAGCGACCTGAGCCTGAACTACAGCGCTAAGGTAACCAAGGCACTCGGCATCAAGGAGGTAAGCTTCGGTGTGGACATCAACAATATCTTCAACCGCCACTATGCAGCCAGCGCATTCACCTGGGGCAATGCTATCGGTTACGGATATACATTGGACAAACGATTCAAGCAGATAGCCTACATCCCGATGGCAGATACCACCTGGATGACGCATCTTACATTGAAGTTCTAATCAGAAATCATCATGATGGATTATATTGCATCACATGGTTTAGACATCTTTACCACGGTACTCGGACTGGTTTATATCCTGTTGGAGTACCGTGCCAGTATCTGGCTCTGGCTGGTAGGCATCATCATGCCTGCCCTGGACGTATGGCTCTATTGGAGTCATGGTCTTTACGGCGATGCGGGTATGGCGGTCTACTATACGATAGCCGGTATATATGGTTATGCAGTATGGAAATATGGCAAGAAGCACAACCAGAAGGAGAAAGAAGAACTTCCGATTACCTATATGAAGAAGTCGCTCTATCTCCCTACTCTTCTGTTCTTCCTGGCAGCCTGGGGCATCACCTATTATATACTGATAACTTTCACCAACTCTACAGTTCCTCTGCAAGACAGTTTCACCAATGCCCTGAGCTTTGTGGGTCTCTGGGCGCTGGCACGCAAATATATCGAGCAGTGGTTCTTCTGGATTATCGTAGATGCCGTTTGCTTCTATCTCTATATCGTCAAAGGCATCCCATTCAAGGCAGGACTTTACGGTCTCTACGTCATCATCGCCGTAGCCGGATACTTTAAATGGAAGAAGATGATGAAAAAGAGTTGATAGTTTACAGTTAACAGTTTATAGACGGAAAAAGGAAGCCAAGGCAAAAACAAACTTGCCAGGCTTCCTTTATTTCATTTATATAAACAAGAACCACTATACCAAGGTTCCGCGCTTAAACTTATCCTATCAGCGAAAAGCACATCCTTTATGCCCTTTTCACCTTTAATCCGTTTTCGATACTAACCAGTTCATCGCTGAATCCAGCATCAATCTTCAGTCTTTCTTCCACTTTTGAACAACTGTGGATAACTGTGCTATGATCACGATTACCAACGAGTTTGCCGATTCTCGAAGCAGGCATTTTGGTATATTTCTGTGCCAGATACATCGTTACCTGTCTAGCCACGACATAATCACGCTTACGGCTCTTGCTGTTCACGGCAGTAACCGTTACATTATAATGATGGCAAACCGTTTCTACGATGTCATCGATGGTGAGCGGCTTATCATCCACCTTCACCGCACGCTTGATGACGCGCTCGGCAAGACGGATATCAATGCTGCTGTTATAAACGATGCTGTAAGCCAGAAGACCATTGACGGCTCCCTGCAAATCGCGCACACTTCCGTTACAGGTCTGGGCGATGAAAGAGATGACATCTGCCGGAATCTTCAAACCGTCACGACGGATCTTATTGCTCAGGATATCCACACACAACTGGATATTCGGCTTCTCCAACTCGCAGACCAGACCGCAAGAGAAACGGGTGAGCAGACGGTCTGGCATATCCTTCAACTCTACCGGAGGGCGGTCGCACGCCAGGATAATACGCTTTCCGTTGCGGAAAAGGTGGTTGAAGATATGGAAGAAGGTGTTCAGCGTCTTTGCCTTACCAGCCCACTCCTGGATATCATCCACAATCAGCATATCGATAGACTGATAGAAGTTGATGAAATCATTGCTCGCATTATGGAGCACGGCATCGGTATACTGGGTCTGGAAAAGACGGGCACTCACATAGAGCACACGCTTCTGAGGATACATCTGCTTCGCTTTCAGACCGATGGCATTCACCAGATGCGTCTTACCGCTACCCGAAGGTCCGTAAATGAACATTGGGTTAAACTGGGTGGTGTTGGGATGTTCGGCAATAGACAATCCTACGGAACGAGGCAGCTTATTGCTGTCACCCTCCATATAATTGTTGAAAGTAAGCTTCGGGTCTAACTGTGTATCAATGTCTTCCTGCTGCTGGGGAGCGGCAGGCTGGGCAGCCGTCTGCTGGGCACGCTCACGAGTTTGCTTTGCCATATCAGCATCGTCTGGATCTGCCTCTATATCTTGAGAAAGCTTATGCTCCTTATCGGTTACAACACGATAAGTGAGACGGATTCCTTCACCAAAATTACGATGCAGCACCTTACTTAACAAGTCAACAAAGTTCTGTTCCAAGTACTCGTATACGAACGGACTCGGAACCTGCACCAACAAAGTCTTTGTCGACGGCTTGTACGATTCAAAGACGATTGGCTTGAACCATGTGTTATATTGCTGCTCTGTTACACTGTCCTTTATGAGCAAAAGACTGTTGTCCCAGAGGGCTTTTGGACTTGCTAACATTGATTACTTATATTATTAATATTTTAATTCACAAATGACGGGACGCACCAAAAGATGCGAAATCACGTGCAAAGTTACAAAAAAAATAGGAGAAATGCAAATCCCCTTATTTAAAACATTTTAATAGATAATCTTTAAATTACTGAATACCAAACACTTGCCTAAAATACAAATATAGCAGACTGAAATTCAGTGAAACAATAATGTAACGTCCCCGAAACGGCTAACAAACAAACAGTTTGCGAGTCATTTCGGGGCGTGAAACATACCGAATCTTATTTAGACTAAATTTATTTAGCTCGGACTCTTTTTACTTGTCTTTTCTGCCGAAAACAGAGAAATGAACATAGCGTTTCGGATGGGCCTTCAAGTCGATAACCAAGGAGTCGGCATGACCCATGGTTGACGTCAGATTGTCGTACAGTTTGGTATCGTTCATCAGCAATCCGAGGCTTCCCTGGTTGCTGTTCAGCTTCTCAGTAAACTGATGAGCACTCTCCAAAGTCTGGTTCACCTTGTTCAAAGTGCCCTGCACATCAAGACTGGCCAGATTAGCTGTGAGGCGGTTGGTATTATCCAGCACGCCATTTGCCTTTCCTATCATACCCGGAACCTGCTTGTTGAGTCCTGCCATCAGGGTATTCAGTTCACGTGTAGAAACGGTGAGGTTGCTTGTGATGGTTTCCACATTATGCAGCGAAGCAGCCAGAGCCGGGTCAGCCAGCAGCGCATTCACGCTGGTAAGGATAGAATCCAACTTAGGCAACATCTTTTCCACTACCGGAACCAGGTTGGCAGCCTTATCCATCATGCCTCCGTTTACAGCACCCGGAATGATACCACCCGGTTCTACTCTTTCGCGCGGATTGTTTGCCAGAAGCAGATTCACCTGCAGGTTACCCATCAAGTCTTTTACTATTTCGGCTTTACTGCCCTGCGGGATTCTCAAATCCTTGATAATATCCACCTTTACTTTGATAGGACCATTCTCCTTGTAATCATATTCCAAACCATCCACGGTACCTACCTTATAACCATCCGCATAAATAGGCGTAGAGGCACCCAGTCCCTGGATGTCATCAAACGTTATAAAATAGGTATTGTTGGTAGAGAACAGATTCATGCCTTTCAGAAAATTGATTCCGAAATACATAACCAAAATACCGACAATAGCTACAAGAGCTATCTTGATTTCTTTTGTTAGCTTCATATTTATCTCTTTATATATTCGTGCTTATATCTTATCCTTATTCAGGTCAATCAGCGGTTTCTGTTCTGTTTGAACTCACGTATAGCCTGATTCACATCATATTTCTTTCCATTCTTGAAAGCTATGATAAAAGCTTCCGGGAACTTCTCGGCAAGCGTCTTGCGCAAGCGGAAAATCTCATTGTAGTTGGTAGAGGCTCCCATCGTATATTTCACCATATTACCTTCCGGATAACTGTCATAACCGGTTTCGCCCTTAAAATGGGCATCGCCCTTGCGGAGCATGCGGTTGCTGACAAATATCTGAAGCTTGAAGACAGGCGCATCGGCTACATTGGCTTTCTGCTGTGCCGGCTTGTTCTGAGCTACAGTTCTGTTCTGCTGCGTCTGTCTGTTCTGCTGCGTCTGTCTGCTATGCTGAGCCGGCTTATCCTGCTGGTTCTGTCTTCTGTTCTGCTGAACCGTTTTAGCCTTTGTTGCTCTGGTTTCCACCTGCTTCACCGTTCTTCTCGGCGCAGTATCCGCCTCCTCAGCACGGCGCTCGTCCTTCTCCTGCTTCGTATCAGAAACTATCTTGGCAACCGGCACCGATTCTGTATCCGCAGCCCGATAAGGAACCGAGATGGATTTATCGTATTTATTGCGATATTGCGCAAAACCTTCGTAGATGCCTCGGGCGATATCATCCACCCTGCTGGCATCGTTGAGCAGTCTTTCTTCATCGGCAGTAGTGATGAAACCGAGCTCTATCAGACAGCTAGGCATCGAGGTTTCTCTGAGAACCAGGAATCCTGCCTGATGCACACCCTTATCCGGACGGTTGGCACCGGAACATACCTTTCGCTGGATATTGCGCGCCAGTTCTACGCTTCTCTCCATATTTTTACCCTGTATAAACTCGAAGATGATGTAACTCTCAGAAGATCGCGGGTCGAAACCCTGATAGGTCTGCTGATAGCCCTTCTCCATCGAGATAACGGAGTTCTCTCGCATAGCCACATCGAGATTATCCTTGGCACGGTGCATACCGAGCGTATAGGTTTCAAAACCGCGGGCTATCTTACCGGCTGGCAGCGCATTGGTATGTACCGAGATAAACAGGTCGGCATTGGCGCGGTTAGCAATGTTGGCACGCTCTTTCAGAGGAATAAAGACATCCGTCTTGCGGGTATAGATAACTCTCACATCCGGCATATTGCGCTCAACATATTTGCCAAACTGCAATGCCACAGAGAGATTGATATTCTTTTCTTTGGCAATAGCACCAAGTGCACCCGCATCATGACCGCCATGACCTGGGTCGATAACGAGCGTGAAACGGCGGTTGGCGCCTGTCGCTGTCAGCACCAACATACACAATAGGGTCAATATGAGTGTTATTTTCTTCAACATATCTTTCTGATGATTTTGCAAAATTACTACTTTTGTATCAGAAAACCTAAATCTACTATAAAGTTTTATCATTTGTTAATACAACTTCTACCCCTGCGCCGTCACAATCTGCTCCAAAAGGAGGATTAACTTTGGTAATGGCGAGTTGTATTTTCTGAATAGTCGGATATTCTGCAAAGAGTCGCTTTCCTATCCTTCCGGCTACATGTTCCAGCAGTTTGCTAGGTATCTCCATCTCCTGTTTCACGAGTTCATAGAGTTCTGCATAGTTGAGGGTTCCAGCCAGTTCATCGGTTTCCATGGCTTTGGAAAAATCATAGCTCACATCCAGATTCACCACATAATCGTTGCCCACCTGGGTTTCCTGTGGCAGAACGCCGTGATATGCATGGAAACGGACATTCTTCAAGTATATCTTACTACGGAAAAGCATAGTTTATATCAGTTTCTATCTTGGGGATTAGGATTCGGAATCGCTATCATCGTAAAGTTTCATCAAGCTACCATCCTTCAGATATCTCTTCAGGGCTGTCACAACACCTTTCTTCCAGGTATTGATGTTATCTGAAGTAAGCTGGAGCTGATAAACGAGTTTGATGACATGTTCGATAGGCATACGGTAGCGCAGCACACCGGAAATCAGCTTGGCATAGTTCCAGTATTCAGGATTAAACTTCTCGCTCAATCCCTCAACCGTAATCTTATAGCCTCGCTTGTTCACAAACTGGAAGTCGTATCGCTTCAATCCTCCATCCAGAATGGTCTTCACAATCTTGCCTTTGCTTACAGATTTAGGCAGCATGATACCCTCGTCCTCATCCTGCAAACCCGTGAAGATTTCGTATGGATGACCATCGAGCAGTCCTACCAGAGCCACCCATTTCTCCTTATTATTCTGGAATCGCACCACATCGCATTCCAGTTCACGAGGTCGCACCTCCATCACTTCAGGAGAGAAAACAGGAAGATGAGTTTCCTCTGAAACAACATTGGCTATCTGATCATAGAGTTTATTCCAATCAGACTGTTCTACATGATAATTCTGATGAAGTGTAGCCAGATTAGCATTCAATTCATCTATAAGAGCCTTGGAAGCCTCTTCAAAAGTCATATTTTCAGTATATTTCATATCAAACGTTTCATATTTAGGTGCAAAATTAAACTTTTATTTCTAAAATCTGAAACGTTTTGCCATATATTTCACTAAAAAAGCGAAAGAAAGACAACTTTTTGGGAAACTTTCACTAACTTTGCAGCAAAATAGGGTTCTGAAATGGAACAGAACTCCTATATATATAATAAGGTATAATGATAAAATAAAAAAGATATGGAATCGATTAAGAACAGAACAAGCATCAGAAAATATGCAGAGAAGGAAGTATCTGAAGAACTCCTGAACCGCCTTTTAGAAGAGGCAGAGCGCACCCCGACAATGGGAAACCTGCAGCTTTACAGCGTTGTGGTAACAAGAAGTGAAGAAGGAAAGAAGGCGCTGGCGCCAGCCCACTTCAACCAGCCGATGGTAACAGAAGCCCCGGTCGTCCTCACCATCTGTGCTGATTATCGCCGCACAACCATCTGGGCAGAGAACCGCAAGGGAACCCCGGGCTATGACAACATTCTCTCTTTTATGAATGCAGCTACCGATGCCCTTCTTTTCACCCAGACCTTTACGAACCTGGCAGAAGAAGCCGGTTTAGGCACCTGTTTCCTGGGAACTACGGTTTATATGCCAAAGATGATCATCGACACCCTGAAGCTCCCTAAGCTCGTAATGCCAGTAGCCACATTGACCATCGGCTGGCCGGCAGAACATCCAGCCCTGAGCGACCGTCTCCCTCTGCGCAGCATCATCCACCACGAGCATTTCGAGGATTATACCCCAGAAAAGATAGATGACTTCTATGCAGAGAAGGAAGCTCTTGAAGAAAACAAGGAGTTCGTTCGCATCAACAACGTAGAGACCCTAGCCCAGGTTTTCACCGACATCCGATACACAAAGAAGGATTGCGAGGCGATGAGCGTTGGGGTTATCGAAGCCCTCAAGCAGCAAGGATTTATTTAAAAGTAAAAAGGTAAAAAGCCCCCTCTCCTTCTTTGCCCCCCGTTCCCTGCGATTCCATCGCAGGTCCCCCGTAATATTAAAAGCCCCTGATGTAATAACACACCAGGGGCTATATAAATTTTCGAGGGAATGGGGTTATAAAGGGTTAAGGCTTTTTTACCTTTAAAAGTGCCTTTTCATTATTCTACAACGATTGGCTTGTACTTAGGAACCAATGCCTTCATGATGCACCAGCCTACGAGGTAAGCAACACTACAGATGCAGAATACAATCATGTAGGCACCTGGCTTGCCATCGAAGCCCATGAAGCTGAAGTCTGAACCCAGACCATCTGCATAGGTGAAGAGCATACCGGAACCCTTGTTGATTAGGAAGGAACCGATACCACCTGCCATCGCACCAATACCGGTGATAGTAGCTACAGTTGACTTAGGGAACATATCACCGATGGTAGAATAGAGGTTAGCTGACCATGCCTGATGACCTGCACCGAGCAAACCGATGATGATAGCTGGCCACCATGCACTGTACTCACCCATAGGCTGGGCTATCAAACCGAGCAATGGGAAGCAAGCGAAAATCAACATCGCACGCATTCTACCGATATATGGATTCATACCCTTCTTGTCAACAAAGTAAGTTGGCAAGTAACCACCACCAATACTCAATACGGTTACAATAGCATAGAGTGTGAAGATGAGGGCAATACCCATACCTGAATCAGAAGAATAACCATACTGGTCAGAGAAGTAAGCAGGTGCCCAGAAGAGGAAGAACCACCAAACACCATCAGTCATTAACTTACCTACGATAAATGACCAGGTCTGACGGTAGCTGAAGCACTTCAGGAAGCCGATAGTTTTCTCCTCAGCGACAGTTTCTGTCTCTTTCTCAGCCTCAACCTTTTCAAGGTCTTCATCCTGCTCAATGTAAGTAAGTTCAGCCTTGTTTACATGCTTGCTCTTAGATGGTTTGTCATAGAGCCATACCCAGAGGCCCATCCATACATAACCGAGCACACCGATGATGATGAAAGCCCACTCCCAGCCCATGCTGCGAGCCAACAATGGAATGGTAGCTGGAGCTGCCAAAGCGCCTACAGAAGCACCACTGTTGAAGATAGCGGTAGAGAAAGCACGGTCTTTCTTAGGGAAATACTCTGCTGTTACCTTGATGGCTGCAGGGAAGTTACCTGCCTCACCCACAGCAAGAATCAAGCGGCAAGAGAGGAACAGCCATACACTGATTGTAGCAATCGCTACTGCTGCATCACTACCAGCCTGTACCATGCGGAGCGCCTCGATAGAATCATATCCTTCCATCTGCATAGCTACCCAACCGCAACCGGCGTGCATCACAGCACCTGTTGACCATACGAAGATGGCGATGAGATAACCTTTCTTGGTGCCCATCCAGTCAACGAACTTACCTGCGAAGAGGTTGGCGATGGCATAGAAGATTGAGAAAAGACCAGTGATGGTACCATAGTGATCATCTGTCCAGTGGAATTCTGGAGCAATAAAGTCTTTCCATGTTAAAGAGAGAACCTGACGGTCCATGTAATTGACTGTAGTTGCGATGAAGAGCAGCGCACAGATTACCCAACGGAAGTTGGACATTTTACTTGTTGTAATAGGGCTCATTTTATAAAAAAGTTTTTAAGCGTTATACTTATTTTTATTTTAGATTACTATTTAGACGGCAAAGCCTGGCTCATATTAATCATAAACCAGGTTGCCATATCATGTATCTTATTATTCCAATGTAGGAATCTTCACTACCTGCATATCGTTGTAGATCAGATTCTCACCTGCCATACCCCAGATAAAGGTATAGTTGCTGGTACCTGCTGCACAGTGGATAGACCACTCTGGAGAAATCACAGCCTGCTCGTTGTTCAACCAGATAGGACGTGTCTCCTGTGGTTCACCCATTACGTGGAGAATCTTCTGACCCTCTGGTACATTATAATAGAGGTAAGTCTCCATACGGCGGAGGTGAGTATGAGCTGGCATGGTGTTCCATACAGAACCCTCCTTCAACTCAGTAACACCCATCTGCAACTGGCAGGTACGAACACCGGCTACACCGTCGATAATCAACTGGTGGATTACACGGTCGTTGCTCTCCTTCAGGCTACCAGCCTTGATGTTGTTGGCATCCTTCAGGGTAACCTTCTTGGTAGGATATGTCTGATGAGCACAAGCGCTGTTCATATAGAACTTAGCTGGCTTAGCTGCATCCTTGCTGCTTACCTCGATGTTCTTGGCACCACGACCTACATAGAGAGCCTCCTGGAAACCGAGCGTATACTTCTTGCCGTCAACGGTAACAGTACCCTCGCCACCGATGTTGATGATACCCAACTCGCGGTTGTCGAGCAGATTCTTCTCATCGTTTGGCTTGTCTGTATAGAGAGGAGCGATAGAAGTCAGCTTCAGAGGAGCGGTTGTTGGCTCAGCACCACCAATGAGGAAGCGGTCGAACATGGTGTATGTCCAGTTTACCTCGCCTGGAGCAAACACCTTCTCGATAGCGAATTCACTGCGAAGGCGGTCTGTTGTATAGTGCTTTGCATCCATCGGATTGCTTGCATAACGAACGTTGTAGTTAGTGTAGGCATTTTCTGCCTTCACTTCATAACCACATTTTCCACACTGACCAAAAGCCTGACTTGCTGTTAATACCATTGCTGCTAATATTAATGTTAATTTCTTCATAATTATCTTGTTTTATTTTTTACCTTTTTACTTTTTTTCTTCCTTCACGATGCGCTGACGGTTGATAACCATCATGACTACCGTGATGACTGCGAGAACACCCATACCTACGTATGAAAGCTTCACACCGCGATAGATAACCCATCCGAAGAGAGAGGATGCGAAATCGAGTGCACCGCCTGAGAATCCGTCAGGGATATGAGCGGCATTATCGCCTGTTGCTGCATAAACCTGGTTGGCTGCCAGCGTAAAGTCTGGTGCCATATCGGTAACAAAATAGAGACCGATGACGAGGGTTACCAGGCCGATGATAAGCGTCTTCACCACATTACCTCTTGTAAACGGCAGAATCATTGGGAAGAGGTAGAACATACCTGCCAACGAAGCTAAAGGCAAGAATTGGTTGCCTGGCAGGAAGACTGCGATAGCCAGGATAACCGGAATCAGAATCACAGATGCTACCAGAGTAGTAGGATGGCCGATTACCAGGGCAGGACTCATACCGATATGAACCTTCTTGCCGTTAAACTTGGTCTTCACCAACTCCTGTGTCTTCTCTGAGATAGGCTTCAAACCGTCGATAAACAGGGCTGTAATACGAGGAATCAGCTCCATCACGGCTCCCATCGTTACACCCAGGAAGAGAATCTTCTTGATATCGAGCTGGGCTGCCCAACCTATCAGGGCTCCTACGATAACACCGAGTACCAGTGGCTCGCCGAGCACACCAAACTTCTTCTTCAGTCCCTCTGCATCGATATCGAGCTTAGAGAAGCCCGGAATCATATCGAAGAGTTTATTGAAAACGATTGCGAATGGCATGAAACTCTGGCAGAATGGCTGCGGAATAGAGATACCATCCAAATCGTAATATTTCTGGAATCTGTCGGCTGTCAGGTCTGCACAGACCAAGGTATTGATGTAGCAGACGATGGCTGCGAAATAGCCCCAGAGCAAACTCTGACCCATCACGAAGTAAGCCACTGCACCGATAAAGGCGAAGTGCCAGTAGTTCCAGAGGTCGATATTCACTGTACGTGTTGTCTTGGTAATCAACATCAGGAAGTTGACACCCAGACAGATTGGAATAATCAATGCGCCCACTGCTGTATTGTAAGCTACAGCTGCAGCTGCTGGCCATCCCATGTCAAAAACGTTTAACTGTAAGTGGTAGATGTCTGAAATAGCCTTCAATGGGTCGTTGAAGTTGGTAGTAAGCAATGCTGTTACCACGCCCAAGCCTACGAAACCCACGCCTACGAAGAGTCCCGACTTCAAAGCCTTTCCTAATTTCATGCCAATACACAGACCGATGACCGTGAAGATGATAGGCATCATCACGCTCGCACCGAGACTGATAATATAGCTAAATACTTGTTCCATTTTAATTTGTAGTATTGTTTAATTGTTAGAAAATACACGACAAAGAGCACCCTCTTTTGTCTTTTTATGATTTGTTGTGTGCAAAGATACACTTTTTTCTTCAATTACAATACGTTTTGATGGAAAAATTTACGCAAAAAAAATCCCATCAGAACATTTCTGATAGGATTTCTCTATTTTTATACGTTTTTAAATGATTTTTTACCGAATCGGTCTTCATTCTTCCCTCTTCGTTCTTCCCTCTTCACTTCCTAGTCCTGGAAGTAAACTCTCTTCACACGGTTGCTGATGGTGGTCAGCACCTCGTAAGGGATGGTCTCGAGGATGTCGCTCAGTGTCTGGACAGGCAGATGCTCGCCGAAGATTTCTACCGAATCTCCTTCCTTGCAAGGGATGTCAGTCACGTCTATCATAGCCACATCCATACAGATGTTGCCCACATATTCTGCCTTCTGGCCGTTCACCAGACAGTAGGCATGACGGTTGCCCAGACGGCGGTTCAGTCCGTCAGCATATCCGATAGGGATGGCTGCGATGACGCTGTCTCTGTCGAGAATCGTCTTGCGGCTGTAGCCCACACTGTCGCCTGCCTTCACGTTGTGCATCTGCAGAATGGTTGTCTTCAGGGTGCTCACGCAGTTGATGGTCTTGTTGTTGCGCGAATTGATACCGTAGAGCCCGAGTCCCAGACGGCACATATCCAGCTGGCGCTCCGGGAAGTGCTCGATACCTGCCGAATTGCAGATATGGCGCAATATCTTATGGTCGAAGGCTGCCTGCAACTGCTTGCTGCCCTTGTCGAAGAGTTCAAACTGATGAGCTGAGAAATCATCGAAGCTGTCGTCATCGCTGCCCACGAAGTGAGAGAACACAGAACGTGGGATGATGGCATTCTGGTGCTTCAGCTTGCCGATGAGTTCCTCCATATCGTTCTCAGGGTCGAAGCCCATGCGGTGCATGCCGGTATCCAGCTTGATATGGACAGGGAAACCGGTTACGCCCTCTTTCTCAGCTGCCTTGATGAGCGCATCGAGCAGACGGAAAGAGTAAACCTCCGGCTCCAGGTCGTAATCGAACATGGTCTTGAAGGCGGTCATCTCCGGATTCATGATCATGATGTTGCTGGTGATGCCGTTCTTGCGCAGCGTAACGCCCTCATCGGCTACAGCCACAGCCAGATAGTCTACACGATGATCCTGCAGGGTCTTGGCTATCTCCACGGCACCTGCACCGTAGCCGTCTGCCTTGATCATGCATACCAGCTTGGTTTCCGGCTTCATAAACGCACGGTAGTAGTTCAGATTGGCTACCACGGCATTCAGATTCACCTCCAGCGTAGTCTCGTGTACCTTCTGTACCAGTAGTTCGGTGAGCTGGTCAAAGCCAAACTGACGGGCGCCCTTCAGCAGAATCACCTCATCGCGCAGGGAAGCAAACACCTCGCTGGCGATGAATTCCTCTACATTCGGGAAGAAGAACTTCTCTGAAATCTGAATCACGTCGTGCTGCTTGCAGAGCTCAGGACCGATACCGATGAACTTTACCACGCCACGCTTACGGGCTAAATCGCTCACCTCTTTATATAATGCCTCCGGTGCCTGACCGCTCTGGTAGATGTCGCTCAATATCAGTGTATGGCGACGACCGCGATGGTCTGGACGGCGGTTCATGAAGTCGAGGGCGATATCAAGCGAATTGATATCACTGTTGTAGCTGTCGTTGATCAGCGTACATCCGTGCTGTCCTACTTTCACCTCCAGTCTCATTGCCACAGGTTCGAGCTGTGTCATGCGCTTGTCGATATCTTCAGCCGAAAGACCGAGTTTCGATGCCACGACGGCAGAGATGATGGCATTCTGTACAGATGCATTGTCGATGAACGGGATAGAGAAACTGTCTTCCTCACCTTTATATATATAGGTAATCACGGTCACGCTCTGCTGCTTCTCGATGTTCTTTACATAGAAAGGAGCCTCCGCATTCTTGAGCGACCAGAAGAGTTTCTCGCCCTTATAGTCGGGATATTCGGCTATCACCTTGTTGATAACCTCGTCATCGCCATCATAGATTACGGTCTCTGCGTCATGGAAGAGGATGAGTTTCTCCCGGCATTTCTCCTCCATGGAAGAGAAGTTCTCCTGATGGGCAGCACCCAGATTGGTCAGTACAGCGATGGTTGGCTGGATGATGTCACGCAGGGCAAGCATTTCGCCAGGCATACTGATACCTGCCTCGAAAACGCCCACCTGGGTCTGCTCGTTCATCAGCCATACCGACAATGGCACACCTATCTGAGAGTTATAACTGCGCGGACTGCGGGTAACAAACATGCTTGGCGAAAGCAGCTGGTAGAGCCACTCCTTGACCATGGTCTTGCCATTTGAGCCCGTGATGCCTACGATAGGGATGTTAAACTCGTCACGGTGGCGCTCAGCCAGACGCTGGAGAGCCTCGAGCGTGTTTACTACCTTCAGGAAGTTGGCTCCCGGATAATCAGAAGCATAGCCCTTTGGCACATTCGTTACAACAAAGTTTTTCACACCTCTGCGATACAACTCAGGGATGTAGTTATGACCATCATTACGCTCCGACTTGAGCGCAAAGAACAGAGTTTCCTCTGGGAAACAAAGTGAACGACTATCGGTCAGGATAAAACCGATGTTGGTATCATTGTCTCCATAGCGACGCGCACCTATCAGTGTGGTTACCTTTTCAATAGTATATGTCATTGTCTTGTTATTTAAATATTCTTTATTTTATAAGAGATGATATTTCTCCTCAAATTGTCTGTTTTTCTCTTCCGTCCTGGCGATGAACTTCTGGTGTTCCTCGCTCTCGGGATGGAAGGGCTTGTGGCCGAGTGCTTCGCGGATAGGCCTCCAGTCTTCCAGAAACAGCTCCGCTGCCTTGCCGAAGTAAGTTGCCCGGAACCGCTCCCAGATATATTCCACAGCCTGTTCGCTCGGGTGCAGCATGTCTTCCTTGTAGAAGCGGTAGTCACGAAGTTCATCGTTCATGATCTCGTAAGCCGGAAAATAGCTCACCACTCCGGGATTCTCCTTCACCAGCTTATCGGCTGCCAGCAGGAGCGTAGCCTTCGAAAGCTGACTCCCGTGATAGCCGTATTTCGCATAGCGGATAGGACTTACCGTGATGATTACCTTCAGAGTGCCTTCACTGCCATCAGATGCTGCGGTCTGCGATTTCAGCAGACTGATAGCCTTCTGCAGATAGCCTGCACATTCGTCCACGCTCAGTTCCCGCTCTTCGAAGAGGCGCTGCGGGCGCTTCTGGCAGTTGTCCACTATCTCGCCCGTCTCCTTCAGGATATACACATGGTTGGTACCCAGCGTAAAGACAGCCACACGAGGGCGGACCTCGGAACATTTCTCTACCGTATGGAGAATGCTTGCCGGATTATACATCACCCCGAAGGGATTCACCGTAGCCCGGAAGCGGTTCTCCACAAACCTCCTACCCAGATTGTCGGCAAAGCAACTGCCCACAAAGAGCATCCGCTCTGCCGCCTCTATCTCGAAGTCGGCCTTCGGAATATCTATTTCTGTTCTAAATCGCATCATTAGAATTTGCAATCTGTCTATCAGTCTAAGGGGATTTGCAATCCCCGCTATTCCTTCTTGCGTTTTCTCACCTCAACCACTACACCTATTATAATAAGGAGAGCCAGAACGCCATAACCGATGTAAGCCACAGTCTCGGTATTCTTGAGCGACTGAGGATGGAAATCGAGCACTACCTTATGGCTGCCTGCTTTCACGTTCAGCGCACGCAGAATATAGTTTACCCTACCCAGTTCAGCCGGCTGTCCATCAACCGTAGCCGTCCAGCCCGGATAGTAAATCTCAGAGAATACGATCACGCCGCCCTTGCTCGACTTCACCTCGTAAGTCAGGTTGTTCGGCTTATACTGCGTCATCTTCACCACCGAAGTATCATCCTGCTTCACGCTCTGCGCCAGCTGTTCCTTGAATTTGGCATCAGCCACAGCCACATGTCGGAGGTTCACCTTGCCCACACCATCGATTTCCTCGTTGGCATTGTTCACATACTTCACCTCGTCTACGAACCATGCATTGCCGTAGGCATACGGATTCTGAACCGGAACGGTCTGTCCGCCCTGCAGCGGCATGATGAAGTATTTGGTATTCAGCATGTTCAATACCGGATAGATACTGTCGCCGTTCACCTTGGTCATATCGCCGC
The DNA here is from genome assembly GCF_025151535.1 of Segatella copri DSM 18205. NCBI lineage: Bacteria > Pseudomonadati > Bacteroidota > Bacteroidia > Bacteroidales > Prevotellaceae > Segatella > Segatella copri. Next base: position 210,349 of record NZ_CP102288.1, on the reverse strand, counting down.
CCGCAGCAGCTACCGCCTGCATCGTCTTCTGCATCTCAGGAGCAATATGTGCCTCAATCATCTCCTGGTAGCGACGGAGCTTGGCTGGATGATAACCGCCGATGCTCTTGTGGTAGTAAGAGGTTTCGTTCTCATTGAATGTATTCGATGCCAGATTCAGCACACGATAGTCGAGTTCCTTGTCACGGCAGATAATCTTGTCGGTCTCGGTCATCTGCTGCGGTGTATCGCGCTGCGCCTTGTCTACGAACATATCATCGTAGAGATAGCGCTTGTTCACCATCCACATATCCACCAGACAGAGCACGGCGATACCGGCAATCATATATTCCTTGCCCAGCTTCTTCATCTTGAAGAGCATCAGCAGTGCCGAACCGATGAGGATGATCCAGAACGAACGCCAGCAGTCGGATGTGAAGATGCCCTTGCGGATATCTGTCAGATTGCTCATGATTGGAGAGATATACTCCTGAGGCAACTGCTGCAGCGCCTGTGTCTCCTGTACCGATACGAAATCAGGGAAGAATACGCCCGGCATGATGGCAAAAAGCAGACAGAAGCCTGCTGTCAGACCGAAACTGGCATATACATATTTTATCTTCTCTGTCAGAATCTCTGGCTCATCCACAATCTTCTTCAGCGCCATCATCGCCAGGAGCGGGATGGTGAATTCTGCGATGACCAGGATAGATGCCACCGTACGGAACTTGGCATACATCGGCACATAATCGAGGAAGAAATTGGTAAACGGCATGAAGTTTCTACCCCAGGCGAGCAGGATGCTCAGGATGGTGGCAGCAAGCATCGCCCACTTCATCGGACCCTTCACGATAAACAGACCCAGGATAAAGAGCATGCAGACGAAGGCGCCTACATATACCGGTCCGCTCGTTCCCGGCTGGTTGCCCCAGTACTGTCCCAGCTGCTGGTAAATCTGAACGAAGTTAGGATCAGCCTTCTCCATCGCCTGCTGGTTCTGCGCCAGCGGAACGGAGGCACCGCCCTTGGCATCCGGAATCATCAGCGTCCAGGTTTCGTCGATACCGTAGCTCCACTGTGTGATATAGTCTCTATCCAGTCCGCTGCTGGTCTGGTTAGCCGCATTTTTCTTTACAAGTTCACTCTTTCCTCGCATGGTTTCCTGACCATACTGCCAGGTATGATAAAGGTTCGAGAGGTTGAGCGAGATACCGATGAGGGCACCCACCACGCATACTGCCGTAGCCTTTCCGAAGCGTGCGAGTTCGCCTTTCTTGATGGCATCTGCCAGGAAGGCAATCACCATGAAGAGGATGATAAAGAGGTAGTAATAAGTCATCTGCACGTGGTTAGCCTGCACCTCGAAAGCCGAGAAGATGGCAGTAAGGAGCAGTCCCTTGAGATACTTGCCCCGATAGGCAAGCACCACGCCCGCAATCATCGGAGGCAGATAAGCCAGCGCCCATACCTTCCAGATATGTCCGGCAGCGATAATGATGAAAAAGTAGGACGAGAATGCCCAGATGATACTTCCCAGCACCGCCAGCGACTGTCTGAAGTTGAAGGCACGCAGCATGATATAGAAGCCCAGGAGGTATACAAAGACATACCAAACATAGTCCGGCAACCACAGATGATATGCCTTCACAATCTGGCTGAGCACCTGATTACTGTCATACGAAGGCGACATCTGATAGGTAGGCATACCGCCAAACACCGAGTTCGTCCATCGTGTAGTCTCTCCCGTCTGCTGCTGGAAGAGTTCCTTTTCATGTCCCAGTCCCTTTCCTGCCGCTGCATCATGTCGGAAGAGGATTCGTCCGTCCATATCGGCAGGCATAAAGTAGACGAAGGAGATGATTGCAAATGCAATAACTACCAGAATATCCAGTAGATACTTCTTCAAAAATTTCATAATTTCTATATAAACGTTTATAATTTGAAGGCAAAGATAGCACAAATTGGAGACAAAACAAAAAATATAGCAAAAATTTATATTTTTTTTGTTGAGAAAGTTGTATTAGGTCAGAAATAGGGGTTCCCCTCTATCATTTAGGGAAACACTCGCTGCCGTTTCGGTTTTTATCCCTACCTTTGCACCGTAAAACAAGTTTCTTCAAACAGTATATATTAATGTATAAAAGAATAAGAATTATGAAAAGATTAGCATTCATCATGCTGGCATTGCTCCTGGCTCTGATGCCGGCAGCAGCACAGAATTATCGTGACAGCAGATATTACAACAGCAAGACAGACCGTCTCGACTACCGTTACAACCACAACTACGGCAGCCCGTATTACGGATTCCGCATCGGTCCTGCCTTCACCTTTGTCAATTCCGACAATTCCCGACTGGATGGTGACGACTGGCAGACCGGCCTGAATGTGGGCATAGTAGCCGGCATTCCATTGACCGACAGCGCCCCACTCTATCTCGAAACCGGACTTTCATATATAGAGAAAGGGGGCAAGAAGGAACTTCCTGAAGGCAAGATGACCTACAATCTCAACTATCTTGAGATTCCAGCCGTACTGAAGTACAAGTACGAAGTAGACGACCACTTCTCCATCCAGCCTCAGGTAGGCGGCTATTTTGCCGTTGGTGTAGGAGGCAAGATCAAGGACTTTGCCAAGCATGAAGCAGAGAGTTCATTCAAGGATGCAAACTTCCGCCGCCTTGATGGTGGTATCCGCATCGGCTGCGGCATCGGCTACGACATGTTCTATGCCGATCTCACCTACGATATCGGTCTTGCCAACATCTGCCACGACAGTTTCGACAAATCGCGCAATGGAGCCCTCCAGCTCAATTTCGGAGTTAACTTCTAGAAACGTTTAAAGGTAAAAAGGTAAAAAGAGCCTTACCCCCTTCGCGCCCCGTCCCCAGCGATTCCATCGCTGGTCCCCTAAAAAAGGTAAAAAGAGCACCCTAGCTTAACATTCCGCTAGGCTCTTTTTACCTTTTTACTTTTTTACCTTTCAATGAGTTCCCAGTATCGCTGGGCGAGGTCATGGATGAACTTTCGCCCTCGTTCGGTCCATACGAGATAGGTATGGGTGTAGGCTCTACCCATCTTCTCCTGTCTGCCATCGCTCTTCGGGTCTAGGAAGGCGCTGTAGCGGGTACGGCTCTTGGCTAAACCCATGTGGGCATAATCAGCATAGAGGAGATACTGACCGCTCTGGTAATACAGGATATGCAGAGCACAGAGCGAGCGGTTCAGCTCCTGGGTCCACTCCTTCTGCAAAGCCCTTTTTCATTCCTTCAGCCAGCCCCTTCTCCATGCCTTCAGCCAGGCCCTCTTCTTTACCTTCTCGCTTAGCGGTATCAATCGAATTTTTGATATCACGATATGCCATCTTGCTGGCTTCAAAACTGATATATCTTTCTTCTACCTGCTTCATAATCCCAATGTTATTAATATTTCTATTGCATCAGCAATAGTTACGATTTTATTTTCATATCTGCAAGAGTTTTCTGATAAAAATTGAGAAAATGTTTATAAGTGCGCGAAAAATATAAGAAAGCTGAAATGGTATCCGATTATTCGGATTCTTTTGTATCTTCGCAACATAGAATCAAAAGAAAAGAATTATGAAGAAAGTATCAAATGACACCATCCGTATTCAGTATTCAGTTATTCAGTTTTTTTTAAAACCCTTACATGGATAAAGGGGTTGAAAACCCGGAAGAAAGGGATTGGTTATTTTGTAATGTATTTTTTATTATTATATTATATTATATATATATTTATATATATAGATATATAGATAGTATATAAACTTTACTTTTTAAGGGGGTAAAAAGTAACCCCTTAAAAAAAACTGAATAACTGAATACTGAATAAGGTGCTGTGTTTTCTTTTCTTTAACTCTATGTTTTCTCTTCTGAAAAAGTATGAGTTGCGGGGCGCAAAACGGCGAGTTAGATTGTTTAACAGGTTTCGGATTGAAAGCGTGCTGAAAATCGCGCCTTATCCCACGCTGAAATTTGGTGGTATCGGGAAATTGGCGTATCTTTGCACTGTCGTTCGAAGAAAGGCTGCACGCGACAAAACGCAACCCACAAAGTTAACAATTAACAATTTATTAACCCTTTAAAAATTTAAGATTATGGAACAGAAAGGAACATTGAAATATCGTAAAGTACAGCGCACACCTCAGACTGGTGAAAACGCAGGTAAGAAGAAGTGGTATGCTACTTCGGTAACCGACCAAAGCCCCCGGTGCATCACGCATCGGGGGCTTTTTTACTTTTTCACCTTTAAAAGCCTTTTTCCTTAAAAACTCCTTAAACTTTGCTACTCTCTGCAATATTTTTAGTAACTTTGCACCCAAAAGTTAGTATACAAGATGAAAATAGGAATTATCGTTGCGATGGACAAGGAGTTCGCGCAACTCAAAACATTATTGACCGAATCGCAGGTTGAGAGAAAAAACTATAAGGACTTCGTTATCGGAAAGATAGGCAATAACGAGGTGGTGATGCAACAATGCGGCATCGGTAAGGTGAACAGTACCATAGGTGCCGTGGAAATGATTGACAACTATCACCCTGACCTCGTCATCTCTTCAGGCGTGGCTGGAGGAGCTGATATCAACCTCAACGTGACTGAGGTGGTGGTGGCAACCAACTGCGTTTACCACGATGCCTACTGCGGCGAGGAATGCGAATTCGGACAGATTCTGGGCATGCCTGCTTCCTTCAAAACACCTAAGGAATATGTGGAGAAGGCACTCGCCATAAACAACCTGCCGGGCAATAGGCACCCGAAGATCCACGCCGGACAGATTGTGAGCGGCGAATGGTTTGTAGACAGCAAGGAGAAGATGCGCTCTATCCTGGAACACTTCCCTCAGGTGATGGCGGTGGATATGGAGAGCTGCTCTATCGCCCAGACCTGCCACATCTACAAGACGCCTTTCATCTCCTTCCGCATCATCAGCGATGTACCGCTGAAAGATACCAAGGCACAGCAGTATTTCGACTTCTGGGCTAAAATGGCTGAAGGCTCTTTCAATGTTACCAAGGCTTTCCTCGAAAGTCTGTAAACTGTAAATTATTAATTATCAAGATGAATAAGATTCCAAGTTTTACAATCAATCACAATAAGCTGCTCCGCGGCATCTACGTGAGCCGTAAGGACGAAGTAGGCGGAGAAGTCATCACAACATTCGATATCCGCATGAAGGTGCCTAACCAAGAGCCTTGTCTGCACAACGGTGCCATCCACACCATTGAGCACCTGGCTGCCACCTATCTGCGCAACGACGAGGAGTGGAAGGACCGCATCATCTACTGGGGACCGATGGGATGCCTCACGGGCAACTATCTCCTCATCAAGGGCGACCTGGAGAGCAAGGACATCGTGGAACTGATGAAGCGCACCTTTCAGTTTATCGCTGATTTCGAGGGTGAGATTCCGGGACAGGCGGCAAAGGACTGCGGCAACTACCTGCTCCACGACCTGCCTATGGCGAAATATGAAGCCAGAAAATATCTGGATGAGGTGCTCTGCTGCATCAGGGAAGAAAACCTCATCTACCCTACCCAGGATTAGAAACAAAAAAATATGGCAAGCTTACCACTTAAGCTTGCCATATTTTTCTTTATACCAAAGTTGCCAGCCATTGACCAGATTCTGCCATACTACATAGGCACCCGGTGCTACGGCAGCAAGAGGATTCAGGAAGGTGAGGGTGAGCCAGATGCCCACTACCGTATTCTTCTGTCCCAACGCCTGACCGGCACTGATACTCGCACCGAAATGCCTGCCTACCGCCTTGCCGATGGCAAACTGGAGGAGACATACCAGCAGCGGTACAAAGAGCAGCAGAAGCATCGTTACGCCCGATACTTCGGCATGGAGCATGTTGCGAACCGTTTCGCCCATCAGTATCGTGAGGTTGAAACACCACATATAAAAGCCCAAATCCTTTACATTCTTCACCTTATCCACCCATTTTGGCAGGAACCGGCGGCTCAGCAAGGCAAGCAGCAGAGGCACCACCAGCACGGTAGTGACATTGCGGAACACCATCGCACTCATCATGAGGAACGATACATCTGCCCCCTTCTCTACCATCGGGAAAAGACTCGGAATGATGACCATCGTAAAAATGTTGGCGATGACCGTATAGGTGGTTAGCGAACCGATACTGCCGCCCAACTTCTCCGTAACCACAGCCACGGCGGCTGCCGTAGGACAGATGAAGCAGATGAAGGCACCCTCTAGAACCAGTTTGGTACTGTAATCGGAGCCGAACTCGAAGATAAGCACCACCATCATCAATGCCAGCGAGGTACGGATGAGCTGGAGGATGAAATGCCACGCCTTAGGCTTCATCTCCTTGATTTCTATCTTACAGAAAGTAACATAGAGCAGGGAGAACAGCACCACCGGCATCAGACTTACCAACCTCGGACCACAATAATCGCCAATGGGCACCAGAAAGGGCACATTGGCGAATAACAGGTAGCCCAATGCTCCCATAACCAGGGAGCAGGGCAATGAAAACTTTCTAAAAAATCTCCACAAAAACATTTCTGTTTAGTCTTTGTTGCTGCGCTTGCGCTTCAGGTGATCGAGTTCGATCTTGCGCATACGCATGTTCTTTGGAGTTACCTCTACGTACTCGTCCTCACGGATATACTCCAGACACTCCTCAAGACTCATCACGGTCTTAGGAATGACGCGAGCCTTATCGTCAGAACCGGAAGCACGCACGTTGGTAAGTTGCTTAGCCTTGGTTACGTTGACTACCAGGTCGTTGTCGTGAACATGCTCACCTACAACCTCGCCGCCGTAAACCTCCTCACCCGGGTCGATGAAGAACTTACCACGATCCTGCAGCTTATCGATGGCGTAAGCAAAGGCAGTACCGGTTTCGAGCGCAATCATGCTACCGTTAGAACGGCGGCTGATTTCACCCTTGTATGGCTGATACTCCTTGAAGCGGTGAGCCATGATAGCCTCGCCCTGAGAAGCGGTAAGCACGTTGGTACGCAGACCGATGATACCACGTGATGGGATATCAAACTCGATGTCTACACGCTCGCCCATGTTCAGCATAGAGGTCATATCACCCTTGCGGCGGGTTACCATATCAATCATCTTAGAAGCAAACTCCTCTGGTACGTTGATGGTCAACTCCTCTACAGGCTCGCACTTCACACCGTCAATCTCCTTATAGATAACCTGAGGCTGACCGACCTGGAGCTCATAGCCCTCGCGGCGCATGGTCTCGATGAGGACAGAGAGATGGAGCACACCACGACCTGATACAATCCACTTATCGGTAGAATCCTCGTAAGGCTGTACGCGGAGAGCGAGGTTCTTCTCGAGCTCCTTGTTCAAGCGCTCCTGGATATGGCGTGATGTACAGAACTTGCCTTCCTTACCGAAGAATGGTGAATCGTTGATGGTGAAGAGCATGCTCATGGTAGGCTCATCGACTGCGATTGGAGGCAGTGGCTCTGGGTTCTCGAAGTCGCAGATGGTATCACCAATCTCGAACTTCTCCAAGCCGATAACAGCACAGATATCGCCAGAATCTACATGATCGGTCTTCTTGTGGCCCATACCCTCGAAGGTGTGGAGTTCCTTGATCTTGGTCTTCTCCTGGGTTCCGTCGCGGTGGCAGATAGTAACGTTCATGCCGTCCTTCAATGTACCGCGATGTACACGACCTACGGCGATACGACCTGTATAAGAGCTGTAATCGAGTGATGTGATAAGGAGCTGTGGAGTACCCTCGAGCTGCTTAGGAGCTGGGATAACCTCAATTATCTTATCGAGCAGATAATCGATATTGTCTGTTGGATGATTATAGTCCTCGCCCATCCAGCCGTTCTTGGCAGAACCGTAAACTACAGGGAAGTCGAGCTGGTCTTCTGTAGCATCGAGGTCGCACATCAGGTCGAACACCATCTCGTACACCTCTTCAGGGCGACAGTTAGGCTTATCTACCTTATTAACAACGACGATAGGCTTCAGTCCGAGCTGCAATGCCTTCTGGAGCACGAAACGGGTCTGGGGCATCGGACCCTCGAAAGCATCGACGAGGAGGAGGCATCCGTCTGCCATGTTGAGCACGCGCTCAACCTCACCACCGAAGTCAGAGTGTCCAGGAGTATCGAGGATATTAATCTTAGTACCTTTCCAATTGATAGATACATTCTTTGAGAGAATGGTTATACCACGCTCGCGCTCCAAGTCGTTGGAATCGAGCACTTCGCCGCTGTTATCCTGGCCGTCGCGGAACAGCTTACCGGCGAGCATCATCTTGTCGACCAATGTAGTCTTACCATGGTCAACGTGTGCAATAACTGCAATGTTTCTAATGTCTTGCATTTTAATTTTTACCTTAAATACTTAAATTTGGGTGCAAAATTACAAAAAAATCCCGAAATGTTTGCATAATTCACCAAAAAGTTGTATCTTTGCACCGCATTTTTAATGAAACCACCGTGAGGAAGGTCATCAGATGCACAAAATTAAACATATTCATATTTTATTAAATTAAGTTTTTACAGCTATGTATTTAGACAAAGCAAAAAAAGAAGAGATCTTTAGCAAGTACGGAAAGTCTAACTCTGATACTGGTTCAGCTGAGAGCCAGATAGCATTGTTCTCATACCGTATTGCTCATTTGACGGAACATGTTAAGAAGAACCGTAAAGATTATACTACAACACGTGCGTTGACACAGCTTGTAGGAAAGCGTCGTGCATTGCTCGATTACTTGTATGATCGCGACATCAATCGCTATCGTGCTATCGTCAAGGCCCTCGGTCTTCGTAAGTAATCAGCGAAAGCAGACACATTGCTTAACAGAATTAAAAATCCCATCGCTCACAAGAACGATGGGATTTTCTTTTTTCTCAGTTTAACACAAAAAAGCTTTCTCTCAACGGAGAGAAAGCTTTTTTGTTATTACAGTCTGCGTATCCATCAAGGATACTCTGATAATATAGACAGTCTGGGACGAAGAGGAAACCGGGATGCTGACAGAAACAGCACCTGCAGCCTTTTTCGCTGCCACCAGTCTTCCATCAAGGGTATAAACCTCCACCTTATTTAATAGAGACCCCCCAACCTTGGATACTACTATCAATCCCCTGGCAGGAGAATAGATCTTCACGTCACTCTCTCCCATCTCAGCATTTTCAATACCTGTAGTACTGCGAGTCTGCGTCAGGAAGTATCTGCCGTGCTCGTTTGCCTGCACCTTCACTTCCTCGCCATCCTTTATCTCCTGATACTTCCGGGTGGCAGCATCATAGAGATAGAGAGGAGAAGAAAGACGAGAGATGCCATCAATTTTCAATCCAACAGAAGAGGATTTGCCTACCACACCCAGTGGCAGCCAATCTACATCCGGCAAGGAATTCAGCGCCACAGCCTCATCGCCTGCCACCGTATAGACCACCGGAACTTCCTTCAGCTGGGCATCATAGAGCAGCTGGGCATCCTCGACATCATCATAATCTTCCGAAGCTGATGCATCAAGAACGATTCTCGAACGGCTGCGATAACCCGATGCAGATGCCGTAAGGGTAAGCGTCATGAGATTCTGCTCCTCATCCGATGCCGTCTTCACACCGCCAAACACTTCTCTATCTACCGTCATCGCAGAAGTGAAGTTGAGCTGCGATGCACTCTGTCCATCTTGCAGACGGACAAAGAACGACTGCATCGGCGAAATCTTCACGTCGTTCTTCGACTCATACGTGGTGGTTGACATATCCAGCTTATCATAGAGTTTCAACACACCATTCTCATAGACATAGAAGCTGGACTGTAGCGATGGATTTGCCTTCAGGAACTTATGCATGCTGAGCGTAGCCATATAAGGATTGCCCACCAGATAATAATTGTTGCCCTCCGACAACTTATTAACCAGCGAATAGCTCATTGTGCCCAAAGCATTCTCCTGGGCATCGGCATGCACCACCAGGCGATAAGCATTCTGTTTATCCACATTCTTCGAAAGCGTACTCTGCTGCTGAGAAGCCGAAACATAAGTATATTGCGTATCTGCCTTCGGCAAACGGAGCAATACTTCGCCCGATGCACCCATCGTATATTTATCTCCCATCCTGATAGCCACGCCCTCCAGCGGCTGATATTTCTTATCCACCTGATTATATACGTGGCTCCAGTGGGCTGAAAGCGCATTGAGATTCTGTTTCTCGAATGTGATGCCGGTGCCTGCATAGTCGTAGGCATCGTAGCTGCCGCCCAAGATTACTTCTTTGGCAGAAGCATCATCCCAGCTTCGCTGATATACAGGACTGGTTACACGATTGTTTACCGATGATGAGAACGAGATTGGCTCGAACGCCTCCGTCTCCTGTCTGCCCGATGCAGCCGGCACATAGATGTCGCCCGCATAGGTATCCTGCAAAGGCGAAGTGAGGGCATACCAGGTGTTTGACTTCATCTGCTTCTCCACCCACGCCTTGTTGTATATCAGATAGCACTGGTTGAGCAGTTCGCCTCCCGGCTTGAAGTAAATCTGGTCGCAGGTGTTGCCATAGAAAGGTTCACACTCCAGATTGCCGTCGGCGTTCAATCCGTGATCTGCGGCATCAGCATCCCATTTGGCAAGCATGTCATACTGGATATTCGCAGTAGCCGCATCGCCTTTGGCATTGCTCAGACGGGTGGCGATGCCCGTGGATTTCTGATAGGCGATATAGCCCAGGGAAGGGAAATACAGTCCGCTCAAATTTGGAATCGTTACCTTGGTAAACTTCATCGGCACGTATCCGCCGCTGCTGTAATCCGTATATTTATCAGCCCCCTTATAGAGCTCGCCACAGCCAGAGCGGCGCCAGTTTTCATCATTGTTCCATGCCGCACTCATCCTGCTGTTGGCAGTAGGATTCCAGGTAGCGTATTCCGGTACCACCGCAAAGCGGATGTATACCTCGCCCGAACAGAGTACCGTGGTTCCCTGGGAGCCATCTTCACGGAATATCAATACGCCTTCGTACCAATATCCCTCGTGCAACTGCACATTCTTGGAAGAAGCAGAAGATGCAGTCCCCGACTGCGGCGTAAACTTCAGCTTCAGCTGGCTGGTATTACGCTCGATGTAATTATCCTGAAGCGTAGCCAGCGTCAGGCTCTCCCCTATCCTGTTCTGGTAGGCAGGGTCGTTGGTATCCGAGAGATACATCACCTGGGTATATTGCGACTCATCCAGATGGTCCTTTCCGCCAGCCACAACAAAGTAGAGGCGATTGGAATTATCTGCCACAAAGTTCTTGCCGCTAACCGGTACACAGAAGTACCCACCCTTGCCCTTCTTGGCTTCCTGCTGAGCCAGATGAGCTACCTGCGGCAAACCGATGCGAACCGTGCGAACATAATTATTAGGATATGCCACGCCGGGACGTCCCAGATCCAACTGCGGTCCGTTCTTCACGACACGAAGCTTGAACGACATCTCACCGAGACAGATCTGATAATCCACGCCGCCCTGGTTGATGGTGCCAGATGTATTGGTAGGAAGCACACGAATGGTATGGTCGCCCACATCCAGCGGCACGTCCTTGAACTCGGCACAGTTTTTTAGAATCGGCGTCGTGGCATCGTCTACATACCAATCGTAGAGCACACCATTCAGCTGGATGCTGCCGCCATTGTTCTGGTCTACGGTCTGCAACTGCGCCTTGATGTTATATTTCGGGGTATCGTTGTCATCGCAAGGAATGGTGACGGTGGTGGTGATGCTTCCGTTGGCATCGGTAACCAGCACCTTCTGCTGCACCATCTGGAAGTTGGCGCTATAGAGCGAGCACACATCCGAAGGCTTTCCCCACGCAAGCTGGGTCTTATCCGTCACCGAATCATCCTCGAAGGCGAAACTAACATAGTAAGTCTGGTTCGACTGCAGATTGAAGTATCTGTTGGCAAGCACCACGTTCCACTCGTCGTTGATTTTCTCGTACATCGGCTTTCCATCCACCGTTTGCTTATCATCCACATAATTATATATGGTGGTGGTTCCCCAATTGTAGTTCGGGCTTTCTGCCGTTCCATAGTTCACGTTCTTTGCCGGATTTCCTTCGGCATCCACGAAGCGGAAGTAGAGTTTCTTCTCTGTAGCCGGGGCGATGAGTGCCGCCATGGTTTCCTGCAAGGCCCTCAGTTTGGTGAGGATATTGCTGGAAACGGAGGAATCTTCTGCCGTGTTCTTATCAGGACAGATAGGCGAGCTCTGGATGATATCCACCTTGGATGATTTGGTGTAAATGCGAAGATCATCGAAGGCATAGTCGGCACCAGAGGTAGATTTGCACATGTTATCCACCACAAGTTTGAAATCGGTGAAATTATTCACGCCGCTCTCCTTCTGCAGCACCATTTTTCCGTAAACCTGATACCATTTTCCTACATTGGCAGCATCTGTTCCTTCACGGTTTCCCGAAAAATTGCCGGATGAGAAGGAGTGCAGCAACCTGCGCTCCGTTTCCTGGTTATTCCCATCGTAATTCACGCCATAGAGCTTGAACATCAGCTGCGGGCGCTGCGAACCGGTGGTCATATCGGCAATGGCAGCACTGAAAATCACCTGCGAACCCACACAGAGGTCGGCCTTGAAATCAGCTTCGGCAATCTGTCGGCTTTCATCGGAAGCATCTATATAGAGGAAATGTCCATATTGGGTGCCATTCGTATTTTCGTAGGTACGGTCGTAGAGCTGGGCAGTAGGCCACCACAGGTAGCTATCTGTACCAGAGTTTCCCCATCCTGACTTTCCCTTTATATTTGCCGACTTATAGAGTCCGTATTCTCCATGCAGCGGTGAATGCTTAGGATTTACATACATATCGCCTGCCGGAGCGAAATTCATCAATTCACGATAGACAAAGCCATAGCTTCGCTTGCTCCATTTAGAAGGCAGGCGGGCCTGGTTATCATCCGGGCTTGTAGGAGCCAGAAGAGTCTGCTCCTCATCATCGTCATCAAAAGAAACGGTGTTGACAGAGCGATAATGATCTTCAAGATAAGAATTTAATCGGGTATTCTGACCTTTCGCCTTCAGTTCGTCCGCAGTCATCGGATACTGGTTGAATAGCTGACAGGTGAAATTGGCGATAGGACACATCTGTCCGCTGCTGGAAGCGGCTAGCGCCACCACATAGATACGGTCGCCATACTTAAAGGTCTGCTTGCTGCTGACTCCTTCACCATCCAGATTTCGCCATGCGCTAGTGGCCGCTCTATTATTCAGCAAATCCAGACTCAAATCAAAGAAACGGGATGAAGAACTACCTGTATATGTCCACCAGACAAACTGGGTTTTATCGGAATTATAGACACGCCATTGCACTTTAGTTGCCTGAACAACCTCTGAAGAGAAATCCGACTCCTTTATCTTATGCGCCTCATCCTCTGCAAAGACATGATGCGTATAGCTATTATTCATGGGATGGAAATAATAGTTGGATACATCATTCTGATTCAAACGGAGTGTCATGGTGGCTTTAAAATCCATCAATCCTGCCGAAACACCCTTTCCATCTTCATAAGAATAATCCCTGGTTATTCCCGTTTCCAGGAGTTTCTGCTTGATATCATCCGCCATCTTTTCTGCCGGCATAATATGGAAGATGTATCGGATAGAAAGAGTCGGCTCATGATAGAAGGTTCCATTGCAGCCGTCCATGTATCGGCTCACATCGCAGGCGATGGTCTCCCCAGTCCAGGAAGTATCAGAGGGACGGGTGTATTTTACGCCCACCAAATTACGATTTGGCTTGGATGAAAGCCCATAGGCTATCAAACCTTTATTTATCCCATGAGCATCATTCATGCGCTGCAAACTGCCGCCGGCAGAATATTTCTCCAACTGATCAGAAGCCTTATCAGTATCGTAATTATACCATCTGAAATATCCTCTGGGTTCCAAATTTTCACCATTGCCCGAATAGCCGGTAAATGGCAACGACAATTCCTTGCTACCGCCGCTAGGCAGGGCGATATAATAATGAACCACATGCGTTTTCTGTCGGAGACAGTCATAGGCGGCATCTATCACCTCGTAATCGCCAGTTTTATTGGCGAGACCTTCGTAATGCTTAAAGGTCTGGGAATAAGCCATACCAGGCATCAAAGAGATGATGCCCAGGATAAACAAGATGTATTTAGAAAATAAACTATTTACTTTCATAGCCAAAAGTCTTTGTATTTAATACTATTTTTTCAGTATTCTTTCCTGCACGGGTCAGGTTTATTTGCTTCATCGTAAAGCGAACCTTGCGGGAGATGATAGGATACATACCCAAGCCATTCTGTTCCTTCACCTTGATCTTCATTGTGTAAATGGAAGAACCCGTGCGGTTGCCCATTTCTCCTTCCAGGCGGTAAGCGGATGGAACCCAGGCTGGCGAGCTATCGAAGATGTTTACGCCATCAGCTCCCTCCGGATTCTGCTCTTGCAGCTTCCAGCCATCAGAACCTGCCGCATCCGTTCCCATTTGCCATTCACTCACTGGCAGGGTCTGAGAACCAGTACGGCTCAACTTGATGACCTCAGGCTTGATATGAAACTCTCCATAATAACCGAAGTCAAGCGAAAGGTTTTCCCCATCATCCTTTACCTTCGGCAACACACCGATTGGCGAGAATGCCTCCACCGTCCATCTAATCTGGTAATCCTCCAGCTTGATAGGAATCTTCAGATAATCATTGCGCCGGATTTCATTCCATGATAGCATGGCATAACGATGGTTACTGGTAGTGCCCGTAGTCGCATCTACCGTAGTAAGCGAAAGGATAAAATACCGGTTGCCACCATCTGCGCCCTTATCTACCAAACTCTCGTTCATATAGAAACAAGCCGTTTGCTTAGCTCTAGCCTCTATGGTCATACCATTGTTTTCGGCAGCCGTCAGCGTGATGGTTCCCTTTGCCACACCATCAGGTAAATTCACACCCTTCAATTCATTTGCCGAATCCACATTTGGCAAAAGCTTGATATTCTGATTACCATTCTGGGTAACATCTGAAAGGGTGATGGTCTTCAAGACAATGGCATGATCGGTGGCATTGGTAATAGAGAGCTGTACCTTAGCCACCATACGGATAACCTCCAGATTGATGACTTGCTGATTATCAGTTATATTCACAATCTGCTTATTACTCATCGGATAACCGTTCTGCAAGTCAGGCGCCATCGACTGATGGAAGAGTTTACTGTTGCCATCCATCTGATAAGTCTTTTGATCAAAACCAGTACGCAGCTGTTGCCCAACAGATGTAATGGCATCCAACTCGATATCTTCAGGCTTGATATTGGCAAAAGAATAGAAGGTTGTCTCGCCCTTATTCAGCTCCACAAAGGCCTGGTCTTTCTCTACCTCAGTAACACCAGATTTCAAATCGGAAGTGATAATCTTCTCTATCTGTCCATTCTGTACCACCACCACAAACCAGCTTTTCATCATTTCTCCAGGCCAAGCTTCGGTATCCGTCTCCCAACCCGCCCTGGTCAGAGAAGACCGGGAAGACTGCGAAGTCTGGGAAGATAAGGCAGACAGCTGCAACGTCACCCCTACCCGGTTCTCGGCATCAGCCTGACCGGGAAAGGAAGTTGCATCATCACCGGCAGAACAAGCCGCCAGCAAGCATACTGCCCAAATACATATATAATAGTATATCTTTGCCATGTTTTGAAAAGCCAACAATCAATTGCTTGATTTATATTTTCTTATTAATTCTTTATTTATTATTCATAGAAGTTACATCACGATATCTTCGTGATTACGTACATTCCATTTCCTCACCGTCAACTTCACGAGATTCTGACCATTGCTGCTCTTATACACCTCGAAGATATAATAATGGTCGCGTACGATATCATTGATGGTTGTACCTTCCGTTCCTTGGTCTGTATAATCAATGAAACGCAGGGTATATTCCTTATCTTTGCCTGATGCATCCTGTTCAACGGTTCCATTTCTAACCAGTTTCAACTTGATGACACATTTATCCGCATCATTTCTGACCGTATTCTGATATTCAGGCAGATAGATGGGCACATTATCTGTCAGGGTGATGCCACCGCTTTGCTTTGTATCATAGAAGTGCGAAAACTCCTTATGGGTAAGCGATGCAGTCCGTTCACAATCTGTATATTTACCAGGCATACAATAGCCCTTATTATTATAGTTGAAGAGTTGCATACTATGTATGCGCCATCCATTTTTCTTCATATCGTTACTCAGATTCACCTTTACCTTGGCTACCGCCCTCAGCAGATTGATATCCGAGAAATCCTGAAGCTTGCCGGCAGCAAGTGTAAAGACAACTTTCTTGACACCCCACATCGGCAGATACTTAGGATTTTCTTCGTAATTAAACGACTTCTGGGCGATATCCGTATCGTTGTAGTCTTTCTGCAAGTCAGCCTCACTCATATTGAAATTGGCATAAACCACCATTTTTCCTTCAAAATGGTTACCAACAAGCACCTTGTTGCTCACAGGCAAAGAGCCTGTCAACCGGTAGATATTACCGCCCACATGAATGAGCACCATGTTTTGCAGGATTCCAGCCATACGATGATTTGCATCATAGAAAACGACGTGGAATCTGCTAAAGTCGATACTGTTTTCCATCTCCGAATCGGGATTTTCCGTTCCGGCATCTCCTCTCGAAGAAAGCAGTCTGTTAGATGAGGCACCTGCTCTTGTGCTATTCTCATCCGTTCCTTTCAAACAGAGGGTTAACGTAATATTAGCTTCCGCTTCAGCCTCCACTCCGTCTATTTCTCTCTGGTCGCATGAGACCAAAGCAATACAGCCTAGCCAAGCCATCGCTATTGATACGAAGAACCTAAGCAGTCCCCCAGCATATCTTATTCCTTTTATCTCATACATCATGATTAAATACAATAATTATAGATTACATATCTGTCTTGCTCAGTACCACTCTCCATGAATTGATGATGACGGAAGCTGCCTGCCATTTGTGGTTTTCGTCAATGAAGAATACAAGGTCGTAGGAATCCTGTCTATCCAGATATTCCTGATCGCTCATACTCTTGTTATAATTACCTTTTACCATCAAGGCATAATCTATCAATGGAATATTGATGATGCTTGCACCCGTTGACTTATTGTATACGCGCAGTCGCATATCGTGGCCTTTCACCAGCCGGTTGGTGGTCAACTCGGCGATGGCGCATGCCACTGATGTCTGCTCGCTGCTACCTGAACTGACACCGGCAGAAGCGGAGTAAGCAGACCAGGCGTTGTAGGTAAGCATTTCATCCTCCATCAGACTGTTGTCGTAATCCATCTTACCATTGTTATCGGTAATCTGGAAGATGAAGTCATCGGCACTGAGATTCACTCCCGACAGGTTTTGCAAAACCACCTTGAAATGATTGGTGTTCTTGGTAAGCGAAACCTTGACGGTTCTCGTTCCCCCCTTCTCCATCTTTGTGAGATTGGCTTTTGCCAACTGTCCATGGAAGAGCGGAGTCAAATCATGGTCGACGATTCCCTTATCGGCACGGTTCACCGTAGCCTTGAGTACATCACAGGCTGAAGAGCCTATGCGTGCCTGCCCAAAAGTATAGGAGCCAGCATAACGCTCTTCGCCCTGTGCCCAAACGAGAAGATCATAGACACCAGGAGTCAGGTCGTCGATGTTCATCCCCTCTTCGGCGATAATCTTCTCGGCAGCCTCGGTCTTGACATAAGCCAATTTTCCCTGCTGGTCGAAAGCATAAAGTGTGACGTTCTTTACCTCATGAGGGAAAGCGTCGGCAAACTTCATGTTCATATCGTAGATGAACTGCACCTTCAGATGAGTCTTCAGCAGTTCCTCACATCCCTCGTAGCTATCGTGCCAATAATCACAGGATGCGAGCAGCAAACCGAGGATGGCGCAGCAAGAGAGCATCATCAGCCTTCCCTTCTCTTTGATATCATTTATAATCTTCTTCATTTATACAGTTTATGAATTATTTACTTTGTCTGATCCAAATCTACAGTTGAGGATACCACGCGCCAAGAAAGAACATTGATACGTGCAGCAAGATAGGTATTATCATCGCTTGGAATCATTGGATCGATAACCTTGTCTGGATCATAGACTGGAGTTCCATATCCCTGGATATTCTGAATAGTTACCTGATAAGAATGATTGCGCACGATACCATACTCGCCCAACTTGCCTTCAGAACCGAGATGCTTGATTGGTGTATAATAATAGGTAGAACCATCAGCAGTACGAATCAGAGCGTCCTCCTTGGCAAGGGCTGCATTAACATCGTCTTTAGGTGCTATTGTCCATGTTTCTCCATTCTTGACATAAATATCACCTACGGTGCTTGCCAGAGTTGCAACAACCTCATAATTCTTTACAGAAGAAGAAGTCTTGAATGCAATATCAGAAGCCTCAAGGGATTTATAGACTGTAGCACCTGATGCATCTGATGTCTTTTTGAAATATTGTGTAAAGCTACCTGCAATCTGCTTTTTAACAGCATCCTCGCCGAGATAGGTCAAACCTCTATACTGACATACCTGCGCTGCCTTATAGCTATCATCAGCATCCTTGTATACCAGTTTGGCTGCGACAATCAGTTTTGTCAAGTCATTGTCACTTGTTTTTGGATTTTTAACTACCGCATCTGGCGTATTTGGCAATGTATAGACAGGTGTTGCCGCGAAACCGTCTGACAATGGCATATTGATGTCATTAAAAGAAGGATTGACTGGGCGATTAGCTCCTGTCACAGCACCCGAATTGAAAGGTACTGACTCAGACCAGAAACTACGATGGTAATCACGAGTTGTCCAAGGATTAATACCTAATTCTCCTGCAAACCATGAAGTCTTAATCTGCTTGCAAACTTCAGCCTTACCATTGGCATCAGCCACCTGCCATCCCTGAACTACTGCATATACAGGATATTGGTGTGTTGTTGGAGTTGAATTGGTATTCTCTTCATAAGTGGTAACATCAATACTGCCAACCTTTATCTGGTACTTACCCTCTGCATTTTGACTCCATGCATTCTCGGTCTCTCCAGTGCGTTTATAGTCTTTATCAATCTTTGCATTAACCTTGGCATTAACTCGCTCCACATAAATATCCACAGGGTTCCTCAAGGCCTTATCAGATGTAGAGAAAACGTTGTTTGCAACAGGTGTTGAGCAAATGTCCTGACCAGCACTTTCATACACAGAATTAGACATAACAAAGCCATTGGTAGTATCATAAAACTTCGAACCTGTTGCAGATGTTCGGAGTTCAGAAATAGTCATACTTTTACCATTATGCAGGGTTGTATTCTCCAACACATCTGGATTGATCACAGCGATAACAGAGGCTGGTACAGTCTTCGTATCACCTTCTATCACAAGCACCGCATCAGTCTTGGTTTCAACTGTTTGGTCATTATTACCACCATGTTGTACAACAGACTTATCCAAATAATTTACGGATTCTGCCTGAGATGGATCTTTTTTCACCAACAGGTATGGAGTACCATCACCATTGAAGAAATAGAAACGCACCTTGTTAATCTTACTCTCAGCCTCAGTGCCATTCTCATAAGTACCATCACCCTGTTCATAACTACGAGATGCAGGAGCAGAACCCACGTATGCAGGAGCAGAACCCACGTTCTCGATATTCACGGCAAGGAAAGAAGTAGTCCCCTTACCATTCTGTGCATCGTCGCCAGCAACATCTTCGCTAGAGCAGGATGCAACCACCAGCATCAGTGCAGAAACTAGCACAGATGAAAGCATCGTAAATTTCTTCATAATCCTATAGTTTTAATTTTACTTATAATTTCTTTTTCGTTCTATTGCATCATCATCATTTCATACGCCTTTCTTGCGGCATTGGCTTCCTTTGAATCGCCGGCTCTATCCAAATATGGCTTGGCAGCATCGGCATCTCCGTTGTTCAGACGGATAATGGCAGCATTCAGGTTTGCCGTTTCATCCTCCGGATACATGCGCACAGCCAGCTCCATCACCTCATTGAACTCCATGGAACCTACCTCATAGGTCTGGGCTACCATGAACAACTCGTTGAGCGACAACAGCTGCGGCCTGGTCTTCATGATCTGCTTTGCCTCTTCCACATCGAAAGGCTTAACCTTATAAGTAATGTGGTAGTCGCTATGGCGGAGAGCTGGATAGCAGAGGGTGAGCAGGGTGCGATACTGTGCAGGATATTGTTGCTTCAGCTTCGCATCACGAGCATCTGGATCCAGATTTTCATCCTGGGCTATGGCAAGAAGCTGCTCCTTTTTCTCCAAGTTGCTTGCCCGGATATACTCACGCAAACCGTCCCAATCCTCAGCGGTAGATGATACCGCAAAGATGCTGTCAGGCAACTCTACCATCTTGCGGACATATTCTGTCAGGGTGATGGCACGATTCTTTGCCAGATACTCATTATGCTTATACGAACCTTCCGGCGAAGCAAAACCATGGATATTGATGCCCATCACCTGCAGGTTATTATCCGCCTTCAATGCCTTGATGGTGGTGATGATGCTATCCAACTGTGCCGGATTACGGCGATAATCGGCACGCAATTCTATCCTGTTGACCGGGAAGTCGATATAGGCACGCTTATCCAAATGGCGAATCTTCGGAGCTTCGGCTACTACTGCCTGCAACTGGAGCACCGGCTTCAATACGTTCTGCTTAGGCTGCTGAATGGTCTCGATGATCTGAGGAGCACCTGTTGAGCATTTTTCATCTGCCCTACCCGGAATCAAATAAATGAGGGAAAGAGCCACCTTGGTGGGTCCCACATAATTCTTATGGGCAGAGTTGAGTTTTTCACCACAGGTACCACATTCGAATTTATCGTATTTGGTATGGATATAGCCCAATCCGAGCGAAGCCTCGAAGTTCCAGTGCTTAGAAAGATTCCATTGCTTACCGGCTGTGATACCGCCTCCGGCATACCATCCTTCATAGCGATGGTTGCGCAATCCTTTCAATAACCCGAAAGGAAACTTCACGCCACCTACATTATACAGTCCTCCTAAAGCATGAGCACCGAGGAACCAACCATCGAAGTTCTGATTGAACCAGTAGCGATACTCAGGCATCACCATCCAATGACGAAGACTGGAATGGTTGCCGCCACTTTGCTTCCAAGGATTCAAGCCGAAGAAAACCTGAGTTGTATGCTTTTTGCCTACAGCCATCTCTAATCCCAAGTTAGGGGTAGCAGTAGCCCAATAAAGCATATTGGTCTTCAAGCCAACCTGCTTAGTCTGCCAGGTCTGCTGAGATGGCTTGGTTTGCTCGGCTTGGCGGGCTTGCATAGGTAAGATGCAAAAACACAACAATATAGCAACTGATATAAATCCACTAAATTTCATATATTATTATCTTAGAATACAATTTCTTATAATGTACTTATTTTTGGCCGCAAAATTAAAAAAAAAGAGGAAAATATATTATCAAAAACCGCAAAAACACGATTTGCAATTTTAGAAAACAGAAAAAAAAAGCAAGGAAAAGATGATAGAAAAAAGAAAAAACGAACATAATGGGAGGGGAAAATTGTGTGTAAAACCAACTAAATATCAAAGAATTGCATTTTTAGAACATAAAAATTTCATTTTTAGGAAAATAATTTGTAACTTTGCAGGAGTATAACTGCAGGAGATACAAACAAAACATTTTTTCATTGCGCCTATCAGTAGTTATCAGTCAACTAAATATATAGAATTTACTTGAAAGAAAAAGATTATGAATGAGTTCTTAGAAGAAAACTTTTCGTATTTAGTAACGATGACCAGCATCATTTATTGCATGCTGGGATTTTTCCTTATATTCATCAACACACCCCAAACCAGCATCTATGCGCCCTATCGAAAGTCAAAGAGATTACTGGCTACTGGCATGTTCATAATGAGTATAGATATATGGATCTGGCTTGCCAGCTTCAACGGAGTGTGGACATACTCATACGATTGGGAGGTGAGTTTAGATACCATCCTATTCTATCTCATCGGCATCTGCTTCTCCTTTTCCTTCAGTAATCTGATAAACCATCAATACATTTCCAAGCGACGCTGCAAAATCACAGCAATCAAGTTTGGCGCAACATCTTGCTTTGCCCTTTTTGCTATGCTCGACGCATTACAAGAGTACAGCCCCATACTGCAGATCATCGCCCTGTTAGGCATTGTGGAACTATGCTTCCAACATGTGTTCTATTTCCATAGAACCTATCTTCAGTACAACATAGAACTGGCCAACTATTTCTCCAGCGACCAAAGATCTTTCCTGAAATGGCTGAACATCACTCATTGGCTGCTCTATATCCTTTTTGCCTTTGCAGTTATTTCCACCACATCAGGAGCAATCATCAACTGGCTCTTGCAGTTTTATATTGTAGCAGTGAATATCTATATCACCATCAACTTTATAAACCATGCCAGAGAATACGGAAACCTACAATTGGCTAGCGAGCGGGGCATCCATACAGATGAAAACAAGTGCCCAAGTGCTCTTGATACAAAAAAGGAAGAAAACGCCATAGCTGCCGGCAACAGCTATAAAAACAAAAGGAAAGAAGACTTCAGGAATATATTGCGCCCAAGATTGGCATTGTGGTTGAAAGAAAAGGCTTATACGCAAGAACAATTCACCATAGAAGAACTGGCAAGCCGACTACACACCAACAAAACATATCTATCAACCTTTATCAATGAAGAATATGGCATGAGTTTCAGTTCCTGGATTTCGAGCCTGCGAATAGAAGAAGCCAAGAGAATCATGGCAAATGATCCCCAACAAAAGCTCATTGACGTAGCTTACAAGGCAGGATTCTCTTCACTGGCCTATTTTTCAAGTGTATTTGTCAAGTCAGAAGGCATCTCACCCTCTGCCTGGTTAAGAGGATTCTCTCGAAATTCAGAAGGTGAACAATGAAACCGCAAGAAAAACTGCCGATTGAAGACGCTGCGAGAACGAAAGCCCGCAGCTTCTGCAATCTGCGAAATATTTAGCTTATTATCTGGAGAAGACAATAACTGAACGGCATAATTCAGACGATAACGATTGATAAACTGCAATAAGGTCATATCACCGAAAGTATATTTCCTGATGCAATTTGCCAAGGTAGTACGATTAGAACACAAAGCCTTTGCCAAATCATCTATATGAAAATCAGGATTGGTAAAAGGAGTTTTCTCCTTCATATATAATGTTGCCTTGACAAATAATTCCTGCTCCGTAGTCAATGCCTCAAGTGCCTCATCGCCCAAATTCTTACCCTGTACTTCGGAAAAGAGATGATCTGTACGAACGGCTTCAACCGAAGCCGAAGGATCTAAAAGATTCTGCAATTGCTGGCGCAGAGACTTGATGATACAAACCTGTCTCTTCACTGTTAAGCGCAAGCTAATTATATAAAATATCAAAAGGGCTAGTAGGACCAATGCCATAACCGCCCAGGAAATGAAGTGATAACTTTCGAACAACTGCATAATTTCTTTTTTAAAATCTCTATTTTAGTATCTCCTTCAGCGGTTTCATCACGAATTCACGCTCCTCCATCAACGGATGGGGAACCTTGAAATCGGGCTCATCTATCACCAAGTCATCTATCATCAGGATATCAATGTCGATGATGCGGTCCTGGTATTCGCCATCCACCGACTTCATAGTGCGCCCCATTTCGCTCTCTATGCGCTGCGTAGCCTCCAGCACCTGGCGCGGAGCCATCGTGGTGAGAACCAGCACACAGGCATTGATATAGTCGTTGGGCGATGAATAGCCCCAAGGCTTGGTTTCGTAAAGAGCAGACTGGCGCTCTACCACACCAATCTGCTCTCCTATCTTTTCAATTACCTCGCGAATGTTGCGCTTTCGGTTGCCCAAATTCGTACCGAGACTTAAATATACCTGATACATACTTATTCACACTTTTATAAAATTGTGGATAACTAAGCTAAAACCCAAAATATCAATAACTTCTATGTGTATATAAACTGTTTATACCACAGTTAATCTGGAAGCATCAACAAAGAATCACCATAGCAGCCAAACATATAGCCATTCTTCACAGCCATCTTGTATGCCTCGTAAACCAGGTCGTAACCGCCAAAGGCTGCAGTACTCATCATCAGGGTTGACTCCGGATGATAGAAATTGGCTACGGCACAGTCAGCAAGACCGAAATCGTATGGAGGGAAGATGAACTTGTTGGTCCATCCGTCGAATGCCTTCATCATACCATCGGTGCCTACAGCCGTTTCTGTTGCCTTCATCACACTGGTACCGATAGCGCAGACGCGATGGCCGGCAAGCTTGGTCTTGTTAACCAGATCGCATGCCTCCTGACTGATCATCATCTGCTCAGAATCCATCTTGTGCTTGGTAAGGTCCTCCACCTCAATATCGTGGAAGTTGCCCAAACCGCAATGCAGGGTGATATAAGCCTCGTTGATACCGTTGATTTCCATACGCTTCATCAGCTCGCGTGAGAAGTGAAGACCGGTAGCAGGTGCAGTAACAGCACCCTCTACCTCAGCGAAAACACACTGGAAATCGTCCATATCATCCTCTGTAGCGTGATGATCCTCACGTGCATCGATAACGTAGCGAGGAAGCGGAGCCTCGCCCAGAGCGAAGAGCGAACGCTTGAAGACATCATGATTGCCGTCCTCATCATAGAGGAAACGGAGGGTACGTCCACGGCTGGTGGTATTGTCGATAACCTCGGCAACCATCTCGTTGACATCATCGAAGAAAAGCTTGTTGCCGATACGGATCTTGCGGGCAGGCTCTACCAATACGTCCCAAAGGCGCATCTCAGGATTGAGCTCACGGAGCAGGAACACCTCAATCTTGGCATCGGTCTTCTCCTTGGTACCATAAAGACGGGCTGGGAAAACCTTGGTATTGTTGAAGATGAAGGTATCGCCCTCTTCGAAGTAATTCACGATATCCTTGAACTGCAGGAATACTGGATTGCCATCGGCATCAACCATATCCTTGCCGTTTTCATCTTTCTTGTACATCTCGATGGTTTCTGACTTCTTGTGGAGAACCATGAGTCGGGACTCATCGCGGCGAGTAATCTCGAATGTACGTTCACCACTAGCCGTTTTTACCACGTGCTTTGCCTTATGTGGATAAAGTGCCACCTGATCTTTTGGCAACTTAAAGTTAAATTGTGATAGCTTCATGTTATATTTTTTATTACTTGGATGGCTGAAGGCTGTCTTCGAGAGGCTGCTCATCAAGCCATTCCTGGAAATGATCAAAACTGATGCAGTTTTCTACTGCAAAACTTCCTGCCTTGGTACGGCGGAGGGCGGTAAGGTATGCGCCACTATCGAGAGCCCTGCCGATATCACGGGCGAGGGAGCGGATGTAAGTGCCTTTGCCGCAAACCACACGGATGCTGGCGGTCTTCTCCTCATCGTTATAATCGGTGAGTTCTATCTCGTCTACACGCACGGTCTTCGGCTTGAGCTGAACCTCTTCGCCTGCCCGGCGCAAGGCATAAGAGCGGTCGCCATTCACCTTTACGGCGCTGTAGGTAGGCGGAACCTGCTGAATCTCGCCCACAAACTGCTTGAGCGTTTCCTCCACCAGCTGGCGGGTGATATGCTCCGTAGGATAGGTGTGATTCACGCTGTGTTCCTTATCGTAGCTGGCGGTAGTAGCACCGAGCTGCAGGGTAGCTGTATACTCCTTAGTATGGGTCTGCAGCTGTTCTATCTGCTTGGTACATTTACCGGTGCAGAGCACCAGCACGCCAGTGGCAAGGGGATCGAGCGTACCGGCATGTCCTATCTTCACCTTAAAACCGAGCTTCTTGCTGAGCAGATAGCGAACATGTGCCAGGGCTCCGAAACTCGACATTCGATAAGGCTTGTCGATGGCAATAATTTCTCCTTTTCTGAAATCCATATTTTATGTTTAGTCAACCATCTGCATATCTACACCACAAAGGCCGCAGATGATAATGATAAGTCCTACTACGATACGGTACCAGCCGAAAGCTGCAAAACCGTACTTGGTGACATAATTGATGAAAAACTTGATGGCGAGAATGGCAACGATGAATGCTACCACTGAGCCTAATATCAATGTGAACAGGTTGTTGCCCTGGGTGAGCAATGAGCCGCCGCCATGGCTGATGAGCTTATAAACCTCGAGACAGGTGGCGCCAAACATGGTTGGCACAGCCAGGAAGAATGAGAACTCGGCTGCTGCCTTGCGGGTAAGACGCTGGGACATACCACCTACGATGGTTGACATGGAGCGCGATACACCAGGAATCATCGCTATACACTGGATGAAACCGATAATCAGGGCACGCTTGTAAGTAAGCTTGGTCTGTTCGCTGCCTTTATTGAATATCTTATCGCAGAAGAGCATGAAAATACCGCCGATGACAAGCATCCAGCCCACCAGTTGTACATTGCCAAGGTTTGACTCGATGAAATCATTGAAGGCAAGGCCCAATATCACGGCAGGCACGGTACCTACAACCAGACGGGCATAGAAATCGAACATCGCCTTCAAATAGGTCTTCTCACCGGTCTTCACAGCCTCTGGATAGAAGAATCTCTTCCAATACAGACAGATGACAGAAAGGATGGCGCCAAACTGGATGATGACAGTAAAGGCGTTGACAAACTTATCCTGGATATCTACACCCAGCAAATTTTCTGCTATAATCATGTGGCCCGTACTGGATACAGGCAAGAACTCGGTCAGTCCCTCTACGATAGAGATAATGATAGTCTGAATAAAATCCATCTAATAATAATATGTATATTAATTATAAATTATTCATTGTCTTTCGGTTTATGTATCACCGCATAGATGATTGAAAGGAAACCTATCAATGTTACAGTTGGTGCTACAACGATGCGACGGGTACTGAAAATATCAGTATCGAAGGTATGCTCGTTAGAACCGGCGCCACTCATCAGCAGAAAACCGATGATAATAATCGCCATTCCGATGCCTAACAAGATAAAGTTCATCTTGTCGAATGCTAAATTCTTCTTATCCATTATTTTATATAATTTACAATTTACAGTTTATAGCAAACTTGCTATACGGCAAAGCTGCTATTAACTTTTAACTATTAACTTTTAACTATCAACTATCAACTAAATCTTATAAAGGTCTCCCGCCTTCATCTTCAGGAACTTATTGACTGAGATGCAGGCGCAGAAGGCGGTGATGATGATACCGAAGAGGAAGACGGAGCCGCCGGTGATGGCAAGTTCCTGCCAGCCCAAAACATTCATCAGTTCCGGTTCGTGGAGCGACCATGCATAGAGACAACCGCCCAGAAAACCATCTGCCAGCAGGGCTGAAACAACACCCACAAGCACAGCTTTGCGCAGGAACGGACGGCGGATAAAGCCCCAGGATGCACCTACCAGCTTCATCGTATGGATGGAGAAACGGCGGGCATAGATGCCCAGACGCACCGTATTGTTAATCAGCGAGAACGAGATGAAGGTGAGCAGGGCTGCTACAATCAGCAATCCGATACTGATCTTTGCCAACGAATTGTTCACCTGTTCTATCAGGTCGTGCTGATAAGTAACCTCGGTAACACGCGGATATGCCTTCAGTTCCTTGGCAATCCACTTCAATGAATCATTGTTCGCGTAATCTGCCTTCGTCGTAATCTCTATGGAAGGCTGGAAAGGATTGACACCGGCAAACTCGCTCGGGTTGGTACCCAAATCGCGGGTAGCTTCTTTCAGTGCCTCTTCCTTGGTGATATAAGTCAGCGTATTGACATAAGATCTTGCATTCAGGCGTTTACACATCTGCAATCCCTCCGGGTTAGTCATATCCTGTTCGAGCATCACCTGTACCACGAGATTCTCCTTCACATAGGAAGAGAGATTACGTCCCATGAGGACAGAGAAGATAACTAATCCCAACAAAATGAGCACCATAGCGGTACTGATACACAAAGTAATGACCTGCAATCCACGATGATTGCTAGGCTTATATTGTTTCTTTCTCATTTTTAAAAACCTTTACTAACTTAAAACCAAAAGGGCACAATGACCCAAATTGTCTGCAAAGATACGCATAAACGAAGAGATTACAAAATAAAATAGCATTTATTTACATTTATTCAATTAATTAATCGAACCACAGGCAAAAGTTAAGTTCAATTGAAAAAGGAAAAGGGCCAACCTCACGGCCAGCCCTTCACATAATAAGTAAAATTCAAATAGGTATGACTTGAATTTACTAAATGAAAATTTATTATTCGGGATGGTAAATCCCTTTATGTACATTCATTACATCTTAGTGATGACACCCTTCTCTGAACTCTCCAGGAACTGGATGATGTTCTGAATCTCCGGTCCATCTGGCACCTGATCCTTGATCTGGTTGATGGCATCGAAGAGGGATGTCTGACCATGGAATACCAGTCGGTAGGCATTAGCAATATGCTTGCGAACCTTCTCGGTAAGCTCGGCTGCTTCCATGATGATGGTGTTAGGACCTGCATACTTCACAGGCTTTCCACCGGCAATGATATAAGGAGGAATGTCCTTAGAGAAGGTAGTACCTGCCTGAATCATCGCCAGGTCGCCTACTCTAGTCTTGGCGTTCTCTACTACAGATGTTGAGTAGATGACACCGTTACCAATCACGCAGTCGCCCGCAATCTTGGTACCATAACCGAATACGCTACCGTTGCCGATTACGGTATCGTGAGAGATATGGGCACCTTCCATCAGGAAGTTGTTGTTGCCCAGAACGGTCTTGCCGCCCTTATGGGTACCACGGTTGATAACCACGTTCTCACGGATGGTATTGTTATCGCCGATTACTACCTCACTCTCCTCACCTGTAAAGTGGAAGTCCTGTGGGAGGGCAGCGATAACGGCTGCCTGGAACACCTTATTATTATTACCCATGCGAGTACCGTTCATGATGCTCACGAATGGATAGATGGTACAGTTGTCGCCGATGACCACATCGTCCTCGATATAGACGAATGGATATATCTTGCAGTTGTCTCCAATCTTAGCCTTTGGAGAAACCTCTGCCTTTGGACTTATTATACTAGCCATAACTATAAACTATTAATTATTAACTATAAACTACTTAGCTCCTCCACCCAATGCATAGTAGAGATTTACTACTGCCTGCATCTTGTTGAAGTCATCAGCTACCTTAGAAAGCTGTACGTTGAGGAGTGAAGACTGTGCCTGGATGATTTCAAGGTAAGAGCTGCCTGCAATACCCATCAATTCCTTGGTAGATTCTACATTCTTCTCGAGTACTTCTATTCGCTTCTGCTCTATCTTGCTCTTCTCATCAGAGTAGTTGTAGAGAACAAGCGCATTGCTCACCTCGCTACCAGCCTTCAGCACGGTATTCTGCCAGGTGTTGTAAGCCTGCTCATACTGCATTTTAGCCACCTTCAAACCGGCAATGATACGGCCGTTCTGGAAAATTGGCTGGGTAAGAGAACCTACAGCTGAGAGCAACCACTTACCAGGGTTCACGATGCCCATACCAGCTGAATTGGTGAAGGCACCTGTACCGGAAATAGTGATAGATGGATAGAACTTGCTGCGGGCGGTCTCTACACCATAGAAGCACTGGGCAAGATTCATCTCGGCTGCGTGGACATCAGCACGGTTGTTGAGCAACTGGATGCCTACACCGGTTGAGAAATTAGATGGAAGACTCTGGTTATCCAACTTGCCACGGGCGATGCTATGTGCCTGATCGCCGATGAGCAGACTCAGAGAGTTCTCTGTCTCACGAATCTGGCGCAACAGATCGGTCTTCTGGGTCAACACAGAATAGTAGTTAGACTCAGCTGACTGGATGGCTGGTGTACGGTAACCCAATCTGAGATCGTGCATCTTCTGCATAGTCTCCCAAGTATCCTTGGTCAATCCTTCCATATTGTTAACCAACTCCACCTGCTTGTCGAGCATCAACAGAGTATAATACATGTTGGCGATGTTGGCGATGAGGTTGGTCTTGACAGATACCTGATAATCCTGCAACTGGAGCAGCGCCATCTGGGCACTGCGCTTCTGAGATAGCAGATTGCCGAAGAGGTCTACCATCCAGCTGGCTGTAACAGGCATCGTGTAAGTCTTGGTTGCAGCCTGACCATCCCAGGAAGCGATGGTTCCCTGAGGAGTGAAAGACAAGGCAGGCAGGAATGCCAACTTAGCACACTTCAGCTGCTCTTCTGCTATCTTCACGTTCAAAGCCGCATTGAGGAGGTTGACATTGTTGTTCAATCCCTTCTCGATGAGCGACTGAAGCTGAGGGTCGGTAAAGACACTGCGCCAAGGGATATTGGCGAAGGTAGTAGTATCCTTTACAGCCAAAGTATCTGTATCAGAAGCTACATCGCGAACGATACCGCTGGTCTTCACATCCGGACGCTCATATTTTCCGTAGAGAGTCTTGCAGCTGCTCAGGGAGAGCGCTGCGAGACCCAATATGATGATATTTAAATTCTTTTTCATTGTTTCCTTTGAAGTTACATTGCGTTATTACTTCTTATCGATACCCTTCTTCTGATGAGCTGCGTTGGCATACTGCTCCAACTCGGCAGCTACCTCCTCGTTCAACTCATCCTCGAACTTCATTGGGGTCAACTTCTCCTGCAACCACTGGAAGACTGCGAAGAGAGCAGGAACCACGAAGATCTGGCAGATTGTACCGAGCAACATACCACCTACGGCGGCAGCACCCAGGGTCTGGTTACCATTCTTACCTACACCTGATGCGAACATCAGAGGCAACAGACCGATAACCATCGCCAGAGAGGTCATCAGGATAGGACGGAGACGGGCACCGGCACCCAGGATAGCTGAGTACTTGATAGCCATACCCGTACGACGACGCTCGAGGGCGAACTGTACGATAAGGATGGCGTTCTTAGCCAACAGACCGATCAACATAATCAACGAAATCTGCATGTAGATATCGTTAGAGTGACCGAAGAGGTTGGTGAAGATGAACGCACCTGCCAAACCGAATGGGATAGACAATACTACTGACAGAGGCAAGATGTAACTCTCGTACTGGGCACTCAAGATGAGGTAAACGAATACGATACAGAGTGCGAAAATCAAACCTGTAGAGTTGCTGGACTCAGCCTCAGAACGGGTCAAACCAGAGTACTCATAGCCGTAACCCTCTGGCAATGTCTCCTTGGCAACCTCAGCAATCGCCTTCATACCGTCACCGGTAGAGTAACCGCTGTTAGGAGTTACAGATACATCCATAGAGGTAAACAGGTTGAATCGGGTGATGTTTGCTGGACCATAAACCTTCTTCAAGTTCACGAACTCGCTTACAGGAGACATGGTGCCATCAGCACAACGTACATAAATCTTGCTCAGATCGTCTGGACGCATACGACTCTCAGGTCCAGCCTGAATCATGACACGGTAGAGCTTACCGTAGGCATTGAAGTTAGATGCGTAGAGACCACCAAGATAACCCTGCATGACAGACAATACTGTTGATGGAGAGATGCCAGCCTGCTTGGTCTTGGCAACATCTACATCTACCATATACTGTGGATAGTTAGGGTTATACTGAGTCTGGGCGGTCTGAATCTCAGGACGCTTGTTCAACTCAGCCAGGAACTTCTTCACATTATCAAAGAACTTATTCAAGTCGCCACCAGTCTTATCCTGCATAGTCATGGTAATACCATTCTGCATAGAGAAACCGGAAATCATAGGTGGAGCAAAGGCAAGCACCTGTGCATCCTTGATTGTAGCAGTCTGCTTGTAGATCATACCCAATACAGAGGTATACTCCATAGGGTTGACAAACAGCGCCTCGATACCGCCACCGGTACAAGCCTCCTTGATACGGTGGAAGAATCCACCCGGACGCTCCTCGAATGGCTTCAGCTTCACGATGATGGTACCCTGGTTAGAACCGGCACCACCGATAAAGCTATAACCCATGATGGCGTTACGGGTTGCGATGGCTGGGTTGCTAGCCAGCATCTTATCTACCTGCTTAACCACCTCTGCTGTACGTTCCTGAGAAGTACCAGGAGCTGTAGAGATACAAGCGAAGATAGTACCGGTATCCTCATCAGGCACCAGACCCGTCTTGGTTGTACCCATCAGGGCAACCAGACCTACGATGCTGACAGCCACGAGGCTACCAGCGATGATGCCATGATTGATAACCCACTTGACACCACCTTTATATTTATTGGTAATCTTATCAAACTGATAGTTGAATCCAGCATGGAATCGGTCGATGAAAGACATTTTCTTCTCGTGACCCTCCTCGTGTGGCTTCAGTAACACGGCACAGAGTGCAGGAGACAGCGTCAACGCATTG
The DNA here is from genome assembly GCF_025151535.1 of Segatella copri DSM 18205. Lineage (NCBI taxonomy): Bacteria > Pseudomonadati > Bacteroidota > Bacteroidia > Bacteroidales > Prevotellaceae > Segatella > Segatella copri. Next base: position 177,999 of record NZ_CP102288.1, on the reverse strand, counting down.
ATAGCCGAAATAACGATAGATACCGCCATGGTTACACCGAACTCACGGTAGAAGTAACCGGAAGTACCACCGATGAACGATACAGGAACGAACACGGCAGACATCACCAATGTAATAGAGATGATGGCGCTGGAAATTTCGTTCATCGCATCGATAGCTGCAGTAAGGGCACTCTTGTAACCCTGGTCGAGCTTGGCGTGAACCGCCTCGACCACCACAATGGCATCATCGACCACAATCGCAATAGCCAGCAGCAGGGCTGACAGCGTAAGCAGGTTGATGGAGAATCCGAAGATCCAGAGGAAGAGGAAGGTACCGACCAAAGCCACAGGCACGGCAATCATAGGAATCAGCGTAGAACGGAAGTCCTGCAAGAAGATATACACTACGATAAACACCAGTACCAGGGTGATGATCAAGGTGAAGATAACTTCCTCGATAGATGCGAACAAGAACTCAGTAACATCCATCAGGATAACATTCTTCAACCCAGGAGGATAACTCTTCTCCAGTTCATCAAGCGTTTTCTTTACGTCGCTGGCAATCTGGGTAGCGTTGGAACCGGCAATCTGCTGAACCATACCCAGCACGGCAGGCTGACCATCATTGAGCAGGTTTACGTTATACTGCAAACCACCCAACTCAACCTTGGCAATTTCGCCCAAACGGAGCGTCTGACCGGAAGTATTGCTCTTGATAAGGATGTTCTCATACTCCATTGGAGTCTTCAAACGACCCTTGTAGCGCAAGGTATATTCATACTGCATATCAGAGCTTTCACCAAAGCTACCAGGGGCAGCCTCGATATTCTGCTCTGCCAAAGCCTGAGAAACATCAGAAGGAACCAGTCCGAACTCCTTCATCTTCTCTGGCTTCAACCAGATACGCATAGAGTAGTTACGGGCAGAAGGGCTCTGCACATCACCCACACCATTGATACGCTTCAACTGAGGAATGACGTTGATCAGGGCGTAGTTGGTAACAAACTGGTCGTCATAACGGCCATCGTCTGTAGTCAGAGCGAACATGATGACGTTAGAACTCTGACGCTTGGTTACAGTGACACCCACCCTGGTAACCTCGGCAGGCAGCAGAGACTGCGCCTGAGATACACGGTTCTGTACGTTGACCGCAGCCATATCTGGGTCGGAACCCTGCTTGAAGTAAACGGTGATCTCAGCATCACCAGAGTTAGACGCGGAAGAGGTCATATAAGTCATGTTCTCCACACCGTTGATACTCTCCTCCAGCGGAGCAACGACAGAGTTCAACACCGTCTGGGCATCTGCACCCGTATAGTCAGCATTTACCGTGATGGTAGGCGGCGCGATATTCGGATACTGCTCGATAGGCAGCGATACCAAGCCGATAATACCCAGCAAGACGAAGAAGATGGAAACCACCGTCGAAAGTACCGGGCGTTTTATAAAGTTTGTAAATGACATAATTTACTATTTTTCTTTATACCTTATTATATATTACTTCTTTCCGCCCATAGCAGTAGCGAAGGCATGAGCGTTATCCTGAGACTCAGCCAACTTGGCAGCCTCAGCAATCTTCTGATTGTAGCGCTCCAGAGTGATAGGCTTGATCTGCTGACCATCGGTCAACTTGGTAATACCCTTCAAAACAATACGATCGCCTACATGAAGACCTGCAGTTACGATATAGTTCTTGCCATCATCCTGTGGATTGACCTTGATCTCAGAATACTTCACCTTGTTATCCTTGGTTACGATGTAAACGAAAATCTTATCCTGAACCTGAGAGCAAGCCTCCTGAGGGATAACGATAGCGCTGTTATGATCGTTAGGAACGACGATAGAACCTGCACCACCACTCTTCAGCAACTTCTCTGGGTTAGCGAAGTGAGCGATGAGAGAGATAGAACCGGAAGTAGCATCGATGACACCACTCATCTTAACCACCTTACCCGGGTGATTATAGATAGAACCGTCTGCCAACTGCAACTTAACAGCTGGGAACGCTGCGATGGCTGCCTGAATGCTACCATTGGTCTTAGACATGCTCAAGATCTGAGACTCAGAGAGTGAGAAGAATACCTCCATAGTGCTGATATTGGAAACGGTAGTAAGAGCCTGACCAGAAGCACTTACCAGAGCACCTACCTTGAAAGGAAGACTACCTACTACACCAGCAGAAGGACTGGTAACGGTACACCAAGCCAACTGCTCGCGGGCTGAAGCCAAAGCTGCCTCTGCCTGAGCTACCTGAGCCTTAGCTGTTGCATAGCTGTTAGCTGCTGTAGAGAGTTCATATTCACCGATAATCTTGCTATCATACAATTTCTTATTGTTCTGATAGGTCAACTTGGCTGTATTAGCCTGTGCCTTAGCTGTGTTTACAGCGGCAGCTGCAGAACGGACAGCAGCCTGATAGGTCTCGCTATCAATAGAGAACAAAGCCTGACCTGCTGATACAGTCTGTCCCTCGTGTACAAAAACCTTAGTGATAAAACCAGAAACCTTAGGACGTACCTCTACATCCTGGATACCCTTGATGGTAGCAGGATAGGTAGTCTGCAATGCGGCGCTGGAAGTACCGATAGTAGCTACAGCGAACTCATCATCGCTGAAGTCAGGCAGACCGCCCTTCTTACTTCCACCACATGATGTCAACGCAGCAAGAACACAAACTGCTGCAACAAACAAAACGCTTTTAATTTTCATACCTATTTTTATATTATAAATTTATTATTTAATCTTTTATCTTCTCTTATCCAAAAGTCTTTTCGTCCTCTAGCGAAAACTTTTATGCACCTTTAAGTTTTAAAAGCACTGCAAAAGTACTAATAATAAATGAATAACGGCTCGCAAGGAGCCGTTATTTAACAAAAATTATTCTCTATTTTGAGTTTTCTGCATTTACCAATCCCATCTCCTGAGCCTTCTTCATCAGAAGTTCCATCAACGGTTCACGCTCATTAGCCACCTTATTATCCAATACAGCATCCTTGAGATACTGCTTCAGGGTGCCTACCTCGCGGCAAGGGGTAAGATGGAACATCTCCATAATCTCATTACCATCGATGCATGGCTGGAGAAGTCGCTTATAATCACGTTCCTGCAGATCAACCAGTTTCTCGCGCACCATCTTGAAATTATCCAGAAAACGCTGCTTGCGCACCTGGTTCTTGCTGGTGATATCAGCCTCGCAGAGCGTCATCAGGTCGTTGATGTCATCACCGGCATCATTCAGCAGGCGGCGAACGGCACTGTCGGTAACCTCCTCATCAGCAATCACAATCGGACGCATGTGGAGTTCTACCAGCTTCTGCACATACTTCATCTTCGCATCCATCGGAAGTTTCATACGGCGGAAGATACCCGGAATCATCTTTGCACCTATTATATTATGACTGTGGAATGTCCAGCCGATATTATTGTCCCAGCGCTTGCTCTTCGGTTTACCGATGTCGTGGAAGAGAGCAGCCCAGCGGAGCCAGAGGTTATCTGAATGCTTGCACACATTCTCGAGCACCTCCATCGTATGGTCGTAATTATTCTTATGTGCCCTGCCGTTACGGGTTTCCACCTTGTCCATCGCAATCAGTTCCGGAAGAATGAGATCGAGCAGACCTGTATCTTTCAGGTAATAGAAACCGCTGCTTGGGTGCTTGGAGAGCATAATCTTGTTCATCTCGTCGCAGATTCGCTCAGCACTGATAATCTTCAGGCGCTCGGCATTGCGGGAGAGCGCATCATAGGTCTCCTCCTCTATCTGGAAATTGAGTTGGGTAGCGAAACGCACGCAACGCATCATACGCAGCGGGTCATCAGAAAAAGTGATATCCGGGTCGAGCGGAGTGGCAATAATGCCATCTTCCATATCGTAGACGCCATCAAAAGGATCTACGAGTTCTCCAAAACGGTCTTTGTTCAGGCAGATAGCCATCGCATTGATGGTAAAGTCGCGGCGGTTCTGGTCATCCTCCAGCGTTCCATCTTCCACAATAGGCTTTCTGGAATCGTGCTGATAGCTCTCCTTACGGGCGCCCACAAACTCCACTTCTGTATCCTGATATTTCACTTGTGCTGTTCCGAAATTACGGAACACAGAGAGATGCGCCTTTCTTCCGAGCATCTTCTTCAAGGCAGAAGCAACCTCTATACCGCTACCAACCACAACGACATCAATATCATTGGAAGGTCGCTCCAGGAAGAGATCACGCACATATCCACCTACTACATAACACTCCACAGACAGCCCATCTGCTGCCTCTGAAATCTTATGAAATATATCCTTATCCAGTATCTGTGCCAGTTCGGCATTGGTCAAATTTCTCATACTCTTTTTACTTTCGGGGTGCAAAGTTACAGCAAATCGAGCGAAAAACAAAATAAATCGCGATTTATTTTTTCTTCCGAGTGCAGCGTAACTTATCAAAAGTTACAGCAAATCGAAGACAATACATAATAAAAAAAGTTTTTTTTTTGTTTTTATTGTTGAGATGCAGCGTAACTTATTTAAAGTTACAGCAAATTAAGCGAAAAACAAAATAATTATTTGGCTATTTCATAATAAATGCGTAAATTTGCACCGAATTTCGAAATTATTATGGCAGATTTATTGAAAACAGAACAGCAGTTTAAGGATGTCATGAGTGAATGCAGGACATTATTTGAGAAGAAGCTTCATGATTATGGAGCCTCTTGGAGAATCTTGCGCCCTTCTTCTCTGACAGACCAGCTCTATATCAAGGCGAAGCGCATCCGCTCGCTCGAAATCAAGAAAGAATCTTTGGTTGGCGAAGGTATCCGTCCGGAATTCATTGCCCTTATCAATTATGGTATCATAGGACTCATCCAGCTCGAAAAGCCTTTTGTGGATGAGGTGGATATGACACCCGAAGAGGCTATAAAACTATACGACCTCCATGCAAAGGAGGCACTGGAACTGATGCTCAGGAAAAACCATGACTATGATGAAGCATGGCGCTCGATGAGAGTCAGCAGTTATACAGACTTCATCCTGACCAAGATTCAGCGCGTAAAGGAAATTGAAGACATCGCAGGCGCTACCCTCGTTTCTGAAGGTATTGATGCCAACTATATGGACATCATCAACTATGCCGTCTTCGGTGTCATCAAAATGAGCGAGAAGTAAAAATATAAAATGATGAAGAATATGGCAACTCACATATTAACAAAGATAGCGGTCAATATTGGGCGACTTCTGATGGCAATAACCTTCATTTTCTCAGGATTTGTGAAGGGAATTGACCCATTAGGCACGCAATACAAGATAACCGACTATCTGGAGGCGCTGCACATCGACTGGATGTTCCCTTCATGGAGCACATTGCTGATGTCTATCGTGCTGGCTATGTGCGAGTTTGCCATCGGTATCTTCCTGCTTCTTGCCATCCGCAGAAAACTGGTCAGCAAGATTGCGCTGCTCTTAATGAGCGTGATGACGCTGATTACCCTGTGGATTGTCATCGCAGACCCGGTGAAAGATTGCGGCTGTTTCGGTGATGCCGTCGTACTCACCAACATGGAGACGTTCGTCAAGAACCTCATCCTCCTTGCCATCGCTATCCTGCTATGGAAGAAACCGATGGAAATGCCACAGTTGGTATCTAAACCAACCCAGTGGATTGCCATCAACTACACCTTTCTCTTCTCCATCGTGATGAGTATCTGGAGTCTGTGGTATCTGCCGCAATTCGACTTCCGTCCTTATCATATAGGTGTCAACATCGCCAAGGGCATGGAGATTCCGAAGGGAGCCAAGCAACCCAAGTTTGATACCACCTTCATCCTGGAGAAGAACGGAGAACGGAAGGAGTTTACGATAGACAACTATCCCGACTCCACCTGGACTTTCATCGACAGCAAGACGGTTCAGACCGAAGAAGGTTACGTACCTCCAATCCACGACTTCAGCATAGCTGATGCCAAGACGGGAGAAGACATTACCCAGGAAGTGATTCACGATAAAGGCTACACCTTCCTCCTGGTTTCGCCACATCTTGAATTTGCCGACGACAGCAACTTCGGCAATATCGATGAGATTTACGAATATGCCAACGACCATGGCTACCGTTTTCTCTGCCTCACGGCTAGTACGGAGAAAGCCATCAAGCACTGGCAGGACATAACAGGAGCGGAATATCCCTTCTATGTCACAGACGAGACTACGCTGAAGACGGTAATCCGCAGCAACCCAGGTCTTCTTCTGCTGAAGAACGGAACCATCATCCAGAAATGGAGCCACAACGATTTGCCTGACATGGCAGAGATTGGTGACAAGCCATTGGAGAAGACCGAGATAGGCAAGATGCCGGAAGTAAGTGCCGCCAAGAAGATAGCCGGCATCATCTCCTGGTTCATCATTCCGCTGGTACTCCTCACCATTGCCGACCGGCTCTGGGCTTGGGGCGCCTGGATTAGAAAGAAAGAGAATTCGAACAGAATATTATCAACTTTTAAAAAGAAAAGAAAAATGAGAAAGAAAATTGTAGCAGGTAACTGGAAAATGAACATGAACCTGCAGGACGGTGTTGCTCTCGCTAAGGAGATCAACGAGGCATTGGTAGCAGACAAACCAAACTGCGACGTAGTAATCTGTACTCCATTCATCCACTTGGCTTCTGTAGCTCAGGTTTTGGATTCAGAGATTGTAGGTCTTGGTGCAGAGAACTGCGCAGACAAGGCTAAGGGTGCTTTCACTGGTGAGGTTTCAGCAGAGATGGTAAAGAGCACAGGTGCTCAGTATGTTATCCTCGGTCACTCAGAGCGTCGTCAGTACTATGGCGAAACAGCTGAGATCCTGAAGGAGAAGGTAGAGTTGGCTTTGGCTAACGGTTTGAAGGTTATCTTCTGCTGCGGTGAGACTCTCGAGGAGCGTGAGGCTGAGAAGCAGAACGAGGTAGTAAAGGCTGAGTTGGAAGGTTCAGTATTCCACTTGAGCGCTGACGATTGGAAGAACATCATCCTTGCTTACGAGCCAATCTGGGCTATCGGTACAGGTAAGACTGCTACTTCTGACCAGGCTGAAGAGATGTTGGCATACATCCGCTCTATCGTAGCAGAGAAGTATGGCAACGAGGCTGCTGAGGAGACATCAATCCTCTACGGTGGTAGCTGCAAGGCTAGCAACGCTCCTGAGCTCTTCGCTAAGCCAAACATCGACGGTGGTTTGATCGGTGGTGCTTCTTTGAAGGCTGCTGACTTCAAGGGTATCATCGACGCTTGGAAGAAGTAATCTCACAAGGATATTACATTTCCCGAAGGGATGCCTTCTTCGTGAAGCGCATCCCTTCATTCTTCATTACACCTTATTATATATTGAGAGAACTAAAAATAAGGTGCTGTTAAAAAAACAAGACGACAAACATAAAAGGAATAGTCATGAAACAATTCGTCACATTATTGATTATGATCCTCTGCTCAACATTCACAGCTAATGCGCAGAACTACCTGGACCATCTCAAAAAGAAGGAACCGGGAAAGGGTGTTGTAACCGTGAACCAAAGTAAGGCGATTGATGAACTGGTAAACGGCAAACAAGTGATTCCACAAGACGACAAGACTAAGACTACCCCACAGAAAAAAGAAAAAGAGCCTGAAACTCAGCACAAGCAGGAGCCTGATTCCCTGAAGAAGACTGAGCCACAGCATCATGAGGCAAACCGAGAGAATGCCCATGTGAACAATGCCCAAAAGGCAGAGAACAAAAAAGAAGAAACAGAGACACCTGTAGTGGATATGCGCAAGAAAGTGATGCGCAAGAGCTATAAGGTTACAGGATATAGAGTACAGGCTTTTGCAGGCGGCAATTCGCGTAACGACCGCCTGAAAGCAGAACAGACTGGCAATCAGCTGAAAGTTCATTTCCCTGAGCAGCCGGTTTATGTTCATTTCTACTCTCCAAGATGGATTTGCCGAATGGGCAACTTCCGCAGTTTAGCTGAAGCCCAGAAGATGCTTGCCAAGGTTCGTTCCCTGGGATACAGACAGGCATGCCTTGTAAAGGGACAGATTACGGTACAGTACTAGTTAATAGTTTATAGTTGATAGTTAACAGCTGATAGTTTACAGTTGATAGTTTACAGCATTTATGCCGTAGGTCTAACTATAAACTATTAATTATAAATTATAAACTTTTATGCCGTAGGCCTAACTATAAACTATTAATTGTAAATTATTGACTATTAATTAAGAATTATAAATTAAATAAGATGAATCCAGAAACAGAATTTCGCGAGGGATTGGACGAACTCGCAGAACACTATACTGAAGTATTAAAGCTCTTGGGAGAAGACCCTGAACGTGAAGGACTTGTAAAAACACCGATGCGAGTAGCCAAGGCTATGCAGATACTGACCCGTGGCTATACACAGGATGCACACAAGGTATTGACCGATGCCCTCTTTGAAGAGAAATACAACCAGATGGTCATCGTGAAAGATATTGATTTCTTCTCGATGTGCGAGCACCACATGCTTCCTTTCTATGGCAAGGTGCATGTAGCCTATATCCCGAACGGCAAGATTACAGGTCTGAGCAAGATTGCCCGTGTGGTTGATATCTACAGCCACCGTCTCCAGGTACAGGAGCGTCTTACCCAGCAGATTAAAGACTGTATTCAGGAAACATTGAATCCGCAGGGCGTGATGGTAGTGATAGAAGCCAAGCACATGTGCATGCAGATGCGAGGTGTAGAGAAACAGAATTCCATTACCACCACCAGCGACTACAGCGGAGTCTTCAATTCACTGAACACCCGCCAGGAGTTTATGAGTCTGCTGAGAGGAGAAAGTAAAAGAATCTAATATATAGTTAATAGTCTACAGTTGATAGTTTATAGAGCATTCTTGCCATCAACAGTAAACTATTAACTCTTAACTATAAACTATAAAAAAATGAAGTTTATATCTTGGAATGTAAATGGCCTGCGCGCTTGCGTGGGCAAGGACTTCGAGAACCAGTTTAAGGAACTCGATGCCGACTTCTTCTGCCTGCAGGAAACAAAGATGCAGGAGGGACAGCTAGACCTTCAGTTTGAGGGCTACGAGAGTTATTGGAACTACGCTGAGAAAAAAGGATACTCCGGTACAGCTATCTATACCAAGCACAAGCCATTGAACGTAAGTTATGGTATGGGCGTAGAGGAACATGATCATGAAGGCAGAATCATCACGCTGGAATATGACCAGTTCTATCTCGTTACCTGCTACACCCCAAATTCGCAGACAGAGCTCAAGCGCCTGGATTATCGCATGACTTGGGAAGACGATTTCCGAAAGTTCCTGAAATCTCTTGACGCCAAGAAACCTGTTATCATCTGCGGCGATCTGAATGTAGCACATGAAGAGATAGATATCAAGAATCCGAAGACCAACCGCCGTAATGCCGGTTTCACCGATGAAGAGCGCGAAAAGATGACCGTTCTTCTGAATGATGGTTTCACCGACAGCTTCCGTTATCTCCATCCTGATGAGGTAACCTATTCGTGGTGGTCATACCGTTTCAAGGCGCGCGAGAAGAATGCCGGTTGGCGTATTGACTACTTCCTTGTCTCCGACCGTATCAAGGAACAGATTACAGAAGCTAAGATCCATACAGAAATCATGGGCAGCGACCATTGTCCGGTAGAAGTAGATTTAACGTTCTAATCCTACCTTTCATCCAACATCAACAAGAATAATCAGAAGAGGGTGTGTCATAAGTTTATGATTCACCCTCTTCTTGTTGTTGGTAAATATAGGTTATAAAAAAAGGGGATGCACCTTCCTCACGGAAGCCATCCCCATATTGGTCATATCAACATAAAATTTTAATTTATATAAGAGAGATTTTCTTCTAATTCAATGAAGTAACAAAACTACATAGTTGCTTATTTCTGATTACATGAACTGCTTCAACTCAGAGAGATTTCTCTTCTCAGAAGAACCGTCCTTGTAAGTTACCATGAAGTAATCGTGAACAGACTTGCCATTCTTGAACTGAACGACAGCTACACCGCCTTCACGGAGCTGGAGGGTGAAGTAGCCTTCGCGCTTACCATTGACATAGTTGCCATGCCACTTCTCCTTACCATTCTTATAATAGGTAGTAACCTCACCATCAAAGATAGTATTGCGATCGTTGCCGAGGTCGATAAAACTATAACCACCTTCAGCACGGAGATTACCGTTCATATAGAAGTCCTGGAAAACGTCCTTCTTGTTAAGGCCAGAACCAGTAGTCATCAGCAGTCTGTAATAACTAGCCTGATCTGCACTGGCTACATTGCTCATATTTTCTGCATAGAAAATAGTGTCAGCTACAACTGTTGCATTCTCTACGTGCTTACGACCGAAAGCTGCTATGGTCATCAAAGCCATCAATGAGAATAATATCATTCGTTTCATATTGTTTATTTTTAGGATGTTATTGTAATTGTCTTTGTTTCTTTTTCTGGTGCAAAGATACAACGATTTCCGAAAAAATCATAATTCCTTAACGCTATTTTATCTTATTTTTTGAGCAAGTAATACTTTTTGATTTTGAACGCACACAAGCTTACAATTTGCAATTTCATAGCCTAAAAAATTGCATATTACACGAAGGTATACCTTATAAAACGCTATTTTCATGGAGCCAAGTTTACAAAATGTAACTGAATTGATATACATCAAGAAGATGGAAGCACAAGTTTTTTGGCATTTCGAGAAACTTTTTCAGGATATTTCTCGCCTATCTTCTTTTATTTTTGTATTTTTGCACGAAAATATATAATATAAGGTACGCACATGAGAAAAATTCTTTATTTCATGATCGCCCTCACCGTCCTCAGCTTTGCATCATGCAAGGATACCGAAGGCTCTATCGGCGACCCTATCATATCCCACGGACAAGACCGTGACACAGATATCATTACAGGCGATGATTATGTTTATCATCTGCCTGTCATCTTTCATGTCTTCTACAGGGACTCCACGCAATACATTGAATATACCCGCCTCAAGGAGATTCTCTCCAATGTGAACGAACTTTATCAGGGTGATGTCTACAACTATCAGATGGATACCATCCCGAGCGAGAACCTGCATATCCTGTTCGAACTGGCTGAGAAGAATGAGAGCGGCAAGAGACTCAGTACACCGGGTGTAGAATATATCAAGGTTCCAGAATCGGAGTTCGACTGCGAGAGCTTCATGAAGGACAAAAAGAATGCTAAGTACTGCTGGGACCAGAACAACTACATCAATGTGATGGTATATGCCTTCAAGAAGACCGATGAAAACAGCACCACGCTGGGCATCAGTCATCTGCCTTATCAGGTAGGCGGCTATCCGCAGATAGATGGTTTGGGCGATGGCAAGAATTATCCGCTGAGTAAGCTAGGGAAACCTTATTGCGTTTCGCTTAACTCAATCTATGTGGGAAGGGAGTATGAAGGGACCCGGTATACTACAGATAAGAATCATAAAGGATATACCTACAATACAGCCGACCCGAATGCTACGCTGGCCCACGAACTGGGTCATTATCTGGGTCTCTTCCACTGCTTCTCGGAAAAGACTACAAAAGAAAGTTCAGAGGCTGCCGATGATGATGACGACTCAGACTATTGCGATGATACGCCGAGCTACAACCGAATAGCATACGGCAAATGGCTGACAGAATATGTCAGCAAGGCACAAGCCATCAAGAAGGATACCACGCTCAGCATGCGAGAGCTTGCCAAACGCACCAACAGCAAGGATGAGGAATGGCAGTCAGACAATCTGATGGACTACAGCATCTGTTACAGCATGCGATTCACCCCAGAACAGGCAAACCGCATCCGTCAGGTTCTGTATTATTCGCCCCTGATACCGGGTCCGAAGAAGATTCGTCCGAGAACCCGTGCATGGGATGAGATGCCGGAAACAGAAGATGACCTCCCAATCCGATATGCCAAGGAAAAGGCTGTCAGCATCAAGGACATCCGGATACTGAAGGCTGAGAAATAGCAAAATCAGAAAAAAGAGTATTAAAAGAAATAGAAACAAGAAGAAAATGAAATATACAATCAAGGCTCCACGCCAACTCAATGCAAGTATCAACTTGCCAGCTTCCAAGAGTATCAGCAACCGTGCATTGGTAATCAATGCCATGGCGGGATGCAAGTTGCAGCCCCGCAACCTGAGCGATTGCGATGATACAGAAGTCATCATTGCGGCACTGCGCGATATGCCTGATGTCATCAACATCAAGGCTGCCGGTACCGCCATGCGCTTTATGACCGCCTATCTTTCTGCTACACCGGGCGAGCATACCATCACAGGTACCGAGCGCATGCAGAACCGCCCTATTGCTATTCTGGTAGATGCCCTGCGCTACCTCGGAGCTGATATACAGTATGAAAAGAAAGAGGGCTATCCTCCACTCCACATCGTTGGTAAGCCACTGGAAGGCGGACATCTCGAAGTGGTGGGAAACATCAGTTCGCAGTATATCTCGGCACTGCTGATGATTGGTCCTATCCTGAAAAACGGTCTGGAACTGAAACTGACGGGCGAGATAGCATCACGTCCTTACATCGACCTCACGCTGTGGACGATGCAGAACTTCGGAGCCAGCGCAGAATGGACCGATGTGGATACCATCACCGTAAAGCCACAACCTTACAGCTGCGTAGCCGACTACACCATCGAGAATGACTGGAGCGCTTCTTCTTACTGGTATGAAATGATGGCGCTGAACGGAAACCCTGATTCTGAGGTAAGACTCGAAGGCTTGTTCGACAGTTCCAAGCAGGGCGATTCTGTCGTAAAATACATCTTCAGTCTGCTGGGCGTGAAATCAGAATTTGAGAACCGAGATGTTCTTTCTCCTGTCAAGTTGAAAGTCCAGCGCTGTCTCTTGCCTCGTTTTGACTACGATTTCAGCGGTTCTCCAGACCTAGCACAGACCATCGTTGTAGCCTGCTGTGCCCTGGGCGTAAAGTTTAAGTTCACCGGCCTTGCCAGTCTCAAGATCAAGGAGACCGACCGCATCGAGGCATTGAAGAAGGAGCTGAAGAAGGTAGGTTACGTGATTTATGACGAGAACGATAACACGCTGATTTGGGATGGCGAGACCTGCGAGCCTAGTTTCGAGCCTATCGACACCTACGAGGACCATCGCATGGCACTTGCCTTCGCCCCACTTGCCTTCAAGTTCCCTCAGATTGAAATCAACAATCCTGAGGTGGTAAGCAAATCCTATCCTCATTATTGGGAAGACCTGAAGAAAGTGGGATTTGAAATAGTTGAAAGTTAATAGTTGATAGTTAACAGTTAATAGTTGACAGTTAATAGTTGACTGAAGTTTCGCATGTGATTCAAGTACGGGCTGAAAGCTCAAAAGCTCCTGGAAGCAGCACGCCCTGAAAGGGCAGAAGCTCCTAGCCCAGGGCAGCGCCCTGGGTATAATAGCAATCAGCAAGGCGCCCTGTAAGGGCAAAAGCTTTGTTAATTGCTTGGTATTTGAAAGCTTTTGCCCTTACAGGGCGAAAGGCTAGCGCCCATAATAACCCAGGGCGATGCCCTGGGCTAGGAGCTTCTGCCCTTTCAGGGCGTGTGGGGCTTACTTGCGAAACTTCAGTAGTTGATAGTTAATTGTTCAACAGCTTTACCAATCATAAAGTTCAATATTCAAAGATCAAAGTAAATGTTGTACCTGATTTTTGCCCTGGTGGTCCTAGGCTTGATAAGCGCCATTTTCGGCATCATTTCTCATCGCAAGGGAGAGGATGAAGAGCCTTTGCAGGAAGGAGTTTCGTGCAATACCTGCAACGGAGAGAACTCCAAATGCGAACAGGAATGCATGATGGAAGCCGCCACCAAGGAAATAGAATACTACGATGACGAGGAACTCGACCGGTTTGCAGGAAGAGCTGCCGACGACTATACCGATGAGGAGGTAGAGGAATTCTCGGAAGTGCTCTATACGATGCAGCCGGAAGAGGTGGCGGGATGGAACCGAAGTCTGATACTGAGAGGCATCAACCTGCCTAACCAGATTAAGGACGAAGTCATCAGTTTTTTAAGTTAAACGTGCAATACGCAATGCGCAACATGCAATGCGCAAAGTTCAAAGTATTAAGTTTAAAGTAAAGACATGGATATACTGCAATATACATTTTTTCAGAACGCGCTGATTGGCGCCCTACTGGCAAGCATCCTGTGTGGCTTTGTAGGCACCTACATCGTCACCCGCCGGCTGGTCTTCATCAGCGGTGGCATTACGCATGCCTCTTTTGGCGGCATCGGTATCGGCGTATTTGCAGGCATCAACCCCATACTCTCTGCCATGGTATTCGCCATTTTGAGTGCCTTCGGCGTGCAATGGGTATCACGGAAGAAAGATGTGCGCAAAGACTCAGCCATCGCCATGTTCTGGACCCTTGGCATGAGCGTGGGCATCATCTGCTGCTTCCTTACTCCGGGATTCATGCCCGACCTGCCCTCTTTCCTCTTCGGAAGTATACTTGCCATCGACAGCACAGACCTCTGGCTTCTGGCAGGTCTTACCCTGTTTGTAGCATTGCTGTTCACCTTTCTGCTGCGTCCTATCCAGACCATCGCATTCGACAGCACCTTTGCCAAATCGCAACATCTGCCGGTTACTGCGATAGAATATATGATGATGACGCTCATCGCCATGACCATCGTGGCAACCATCAAGATGGTGGGCATCGTACTTGCCATCAGTCTGCTCACCATACCACAGATGACTGCCAACCTCTTCACCTACAGCTACAAACGCATGATAGGAGCCAGCATCGTGATAGGCTGCATCGACTGCATCGTAGGCCTCTATGCCAGTTATCTGCTCTATGTGCCATCAGGTGCAACCATCATCTTCGTCAGCATCATCCTGTTTGCAGCAGCAAGGATACTGGCAGCCAGAAAGCACTAAGGCTTTCACACGCTCCGAAAGAAAAATTTTAAAATAAAGAAGCAATTTATGTTGAAGCATTTCCCATTCAGAAACTTCTTGCCAGCTATGGTTATCCTTGCCTTTGCAGTGACCATAGCAGGATGTTCTACGCAGAAGAATACGGCGAAGAGCAGATGGTGGCATGCCTTCAACGCCCGATACAACACCTATTATAATGGGACCGTAGCCTATATTGAAGGCTCGCTCGAAAAGGAAAACGGAAATAAGGACAATTACTCTGAAATGATTCCTTATTATACGGTTGGCAACAAGAACAGCCGCGAACTGGGCAAGTCGAACTACGACCGCGCCATCGAGAAATGCGAGAAAGCCATTCACCAGCATAGCATCAAGCGCCGCCCGGTATGGGACAAGAAACGCCGCAAGACAGCCAAAGACCTGGAATGGCTGCAACGCCGTGAATATAATCCGTTCCTCTGGAAGGCATGGATGCTGATGGGGCGTTCCCAATTTTTTGAAGGCGATTTCCAGTCGGCAGCAGCTACATTCGCCTATATGAGCCGCCTCTACGCTACCCAACCCGGCATTTACGGCAAGGCACGTGCCTGGCTCGCCAAGAGTTATCTCGAATCGGGATGGATATACGATGCCGAAGATGTAATCCGTAATATCGAGCGCGATTCCATCCACTGGCGTGCCCAGAAGGAATGGGACAAGACCTATGCCCTCTACTATCTGAAGACCGGACGCTATCAGGAGGCCGTTCCGTATCTCCGCAAAGCCATCGGCTATGAGATGCGACGCAAGCAGAAAGCCCGCCTCTGGTATCTGATGGGACAGGTAGAAGCACTACAGGGACATGCCCAGAATGCCTACCGTGCCTTCAAGCATGTCATCCGTCTCAATCCGCCTTACGAACTGGAGTTCAATGCCCGCATCTCCATGACCGAGGTACTGGCAACCAACAACTCCCGGAAGATGGTATCTAAATTGAAGCGAATGGCAGCGAGCGACAAGAACCAGGAATATCTCGACCAGGTTTATTATGCCATCGGCAACATACATCTCAACCAGGGCGATACCCTTCAGGCTATTGCTGCATACGAAAAGGGTGCCGCGAAATCAAGCCGAAACGGAGTAGAGAAAGGTGTATTGCTGCTGCATCTGGGCAATGTATACTGGCAATGCCACCGTTATGGCGATGCCAAGCGATGCTATGATGCTGCCATCGGACTCCTAGACCAGGACCGCAAAGACTACAAACAGCTCTCCGACCGTTCGAAGGTTCTCGATGAACTGGTGCCTTATACCGACGCCATCCATCTGCAGGACTCCCTGCAATCACTCGCCCGCATGAGCGAAACAGAACGGAATGTCGCCATTGACAAGGTGATAGATGCCCTGAAAAAGCAGGAAAAAGAAGAAAAGAGAAGACTTGCCGACCAGGAATTGGCAGAACAGCAGGGCAACTCTGACTTCGGAAGAAACAACGGCAATGGTTATAACAGCAGAAATAACAGGAATCAGGGAAACAGCAATGCCTCATCCGGCTTCGGAAACGGAGCCATGGGCAACGGCGGTTTCGGCAACGCCAATACCTGGTATTTCTACTCCCAATCTGCCGTAGCCCAAGGCAAACAGCAGTTTGAACGCCTCTGGGGCAAACGAAAGAACATAGACAACTGGCAGCGGAGTAACCAGACCGTAGTAGCCGATACCAAAGGTGTAGAAGAAATGACTGATGAACAGCGCGATTCACTCCTCAACGAGGCACAGAAGAAAGCCCTTGAGAAGGAGAAAGAGAAGAACCTGAGTGCAGAAGAAGATCCGCATCAGCGCGCCTACTATCTCGCTCAGATTCCGCTCACCGAAGAGAAGATGGCAGAAAGCAATCAGATTCTGGACGACGGACTGCTGCATGCCGGCATCATCCTGAAAGACAAACTCAATGATCTGGACGAAAGCGAACGCATGCTGCAGCGACTGGTGAAGAAGAACGCAGCATACGAACATCTCGATGATGCCTACTATCACCTCTACCTGCTCTACAACATCAGGAAGCAGCCAGCCATCGCCAGCCGCTATCTCGACCTGTTGAAAGCGAATTATCCGGAGAGCCAATGGACCGCCCTGCTCACCTCTCCTTATTATGAGGAAGATGCGAAGATGGGCATTCATCTCGAAGATTCGCTCTATGCTGCCACCTACGATGCCTTCAAGGCTAACCTATATAATAAGGTGGTACACAACAGGGCTATCTCTGACAAGCGCTATCCTGAAGGAGCCAACCGCGACAAGTTCCTCTTTATCGGCGGACTCACCCAGCTCCACGAGGGTAATATCCAGGCTTGTCTCGATGATATGCAGCAGGTGGTAGAGAAATATCCGAACAGCCGACTCAGCGAAATGGCAGGAATGATTCTCAACGGAGTGAAAGCCGGCAGACAGCTCAAGGGCGGCACATTCGATCTGAGCAATGTATGGTCGCGCCGCAACGCCGTACTCAATGATGACGTCAAATCCAAAGCAAAGGTATTCAGCATTGAGCGCAACGAGCCGTTCGTCTTCATGCTCGCCTACGTTCCCGATTCTGTAAACGAGAACCAGTTGCTCTTCGAGATGGCGAAATATAATTTCACCTCCTATCTCGTTCGCAATTTCGACCTCGTCATTGACGAGCAGAATGGTCTGCACCGCATGCAGGTAAAGGGCTTCCGCAATTACGATGAAGCACGCCAGTATGCCAACGACATCTACCAGCATCAGGCCATCACCCAGCTCCTCTCAAAGGGAGCCCGAGGCATCGTTATCAGCGAACCAAACCTCCTGCTACTGGGCACCAGTCTGAGCTACGACGATTATACCCTCTTCTATACCCAGCATCTGGCACCGCTGAAAATCAGCAAGGACCCACTGCTTGAAGAACCGGAGGAAATCATCCAGCAGAAAAAGACGGATGATTCAGAAGAAAATGAAGAAGAAAACGGAACTACCGGTGAAATAGAAACCGGAACTACCGGAACATTCGATAATGGTACAACCGGAACTCTCAGCAACGAAACTACCGGAACCCAGGGAACCGATGCGGATATAAAGGAAGAAAAAGCGCCAAAGACAACTTACGACAACGACGACAGTCTGGATTTGGACAGCGAAGAATATGATTTAGATGGATTTTAGTGGACAGTCAGCTGGAGTATGATGATTTCGTCAGTATATTTTGAGATAACTGAAGTTTCACAAGTCTTGCCCCACACGCCCTGAACCAACGATCACCGGCCGAAGGGAAAGGTAAAGGGCAGAAGCTCCTAGCCACACGCCCTGAAAGGGCAGAAGCCCCTAGCCCAGGGCATCGCCCTGGGTAATTACGGACGCGAACCTGTCGCCCTGTAAGGGCAAAAGCTTTAAAACTCCAGGCAATACATAAAGCTTTTGCCCTTACAGGGCGCCTTGCTGATTGCTATTATACCCAGGGCGATGCCCTGGGCTAGGAGCTTCTGCCCTTTCAGGGCGTGCTGCTTCAAGGAGCCTTAGCCCCTTTCCCCCCTAAAAAAAGGTAAAAAGAACCTAGCTATACATTCCGCTAGGCTCTTTTTACCTTTTTACTTTTTTACCTTTTTACTTTTCAATGAGTTCCCAGTATCGCTGAGCAAGGTCATGGATGAACTTCCGTCCTCGCTCGGTCCATACGAGATAGGTATGGGTGTAGGCTCTGCCCATCTTCTCCTGTCTGCCATCGCTCTTCGGGTCTAGGAAGGCGCTGTAGCGGGTGCGGCTCTTGGCTAAACCCATGTTGACGATAGCGCTGTATCGGTACCACGCGTAGCGGTGTAATCGGTACCATGCTATCACTGCAATCGGTACCGCTTGTATCGCTGCAAGCGGTACCAAGATTTCAGTTCTGCTTTTCAATTTGCAAAGGTAATTTATTTTTTCAATTTCTGGCGCATAGATTCGCCTTTTAACTCTATTTTACTTGCATTTGCCACCAAACGGTCCATAATGGCATCTGCCAAGGTAGGATCACCTATGTAATCATACCATTTGGCAATGGGAAGCTGTGAGGCGATAATGACGGACTTTCTCTCGTATCTCTCTTCTAGGATTTGGAGCATTGCGAGTCTGGTCTTGTCATCCATTGGCTGCAACCCGAAGTCATCCCATATGAGCAAGTCATACTTTTCCAGATTGGTTATCATCCTCAGGTACGACCCATCCAGCTTGCTGAGTGCAACTTTCTCCACAAAGCTGTTCATATTGAGATAGAGAGTTCTGTAGCCTAGCATGCAAGCCTGTCTTCCAAGGGCACAGGCAAGGAAGGATTTTCCGCAGCCGCACTTTCCTTGTATGAGCAAGTTCTCATGCCTGCGTATAAAGGCACAGTCGGCAATGGCGGCAAGGTCATCCTTGGTGAAGTTGCGGTCTGTTCCACAGATGACATCCTCTAAGAGTGCCGTATATCTAAGCTTGCTGATTTTTAGATACATGGCGGTCTTTCGATCTCGTCTGTCCTGCACCTCTGCATCCACCATCTTGGAGATGGCGACTTAAGGGATGGGCGGTTCTGTACAGGAAGGCTGGTCATGGCCTCGAAGGAGGATGACATACCTCTGAGCTTCAACTCGTTGAGTTGTATGATGGTTTCTTGTAAGTTCATGTTACTATATATGTTTAAATGTTCATAAATGCCTCCGCGCCTCTCACATAGTCGTTCTGTGGCACATTTGAGACTGTTTCTTCCCCGTCAACTTGGTCAAGGTTCTTCTCCAACACATTGCGGATGGTCGTGTAGGTGATGGATGAACAACCTGCAGGACGCTTGCAGGCCTTCTCCAGGCGCTCCTTGCCATACTTGCGCTTGAGAGACAGGACTCCTTGGCAGGACTTGTACGACTGCTCGACATGCTTCGTGCGATTGAGGATGGATTGGACTGCGGCAGTGGTGTTGCTGCCGACCAATGCCGCCTCCTCCAGGAAATAGGCGGCATTATATCCCTGTCCGTGCTTGTAGGCAAGATGTTTGTCCGGCATATGCTCGTCAAGCGTGCTGTATCCGGATCCTTGGCGACGCTGATGGATGGCTATGCGAGAACTCCCGGAGTAAACCTCCACGGTATCCAAGTCCCACAGTACGCTCACCTTTTGCCCGACATACTGGTATGGCACGCTATAGTTGTGCTTGTCAACCATGACGTGATAGGTACCGGACAGTTTCACCTCCTTGCGATATCTGAAGCGGTATGGAGCCATGGGCAGTTTACCCAACGTTGGTTGCTCTTCCGCCTCGAAGATGTCACGTCTGCTTCTCCCTGTCGTTCGGACGGCTTTTCATTGAAGCCGTCCATCAACTCATAGATACGGGCATTCATACTCGGTAGATTGTAAAACACCTCGTCATGTAGCAGAGCGTAGACGGCATTGTATGTCTTTTGGACGAGTCCCTCGACTGGACCTTTGTCCTGGGAGTGCGAACCCTGCAGGTTTGGAGGGTTGTATCGTAGTAGGCGGCCCATTCCACGGCTGCATCATTGAACGCTGGCTCGTAGCGGTCGTATTTCTTCACCCACTGCTTCATGTTGTCACTCTTGGCTATGCGAGTTGTTCCGCCGAAGTAAGAGAAGGCATCGGATATACCGCCGAAGAAGTTCTCCATGGAAGCGTTGTACATAGCCTTGGCAAATCCCAAACCGCTGTATGGCAGGATACAGACCAGGACGACAACCTTGGTTAGCTCACCTGTCTTCGGGTCGGTAAGCCACAGGGCATCGCCGGCGAAGTCAATCTGCATCTCTTCCCCAAGGAATATAGGTGTTATGGAAGCTGAGGTTGTGTGAGTACTGATACTCACGGATTGACTTCTTGAACTGGGTGTATCCATATCCGTCGGGATGCTCCTTCTTGTATGACTCGTGCAGGGCTTGAATGGTGAGGTAGCGGTTATGCGACAAGTCTGACACATATTCAGGCAACAGCCCGTCCAGCACCTGACGTTGGGAGGATGGGGCTGCTGTGGGTTTGGACAACTGGAGGAAAGATTCTATTTCCCCGTCACTCATGCGGCCTATCACGCCATAGGACAAACCTTGGGAATCCGCCAGGGTCTTGTAACGATTCAGTACGCCACGTCCCATGTGTAGTTGCTCGCAAATGGTGCGTTGCGGTATTTTTGCCGCTAGCATTTGAAATGAACGTTTTAATTTGCTCATGTTTACATTACTTTGTGCCATATCTATACAGATTTTAAAATTCTTCTGCAAAGATAGGCGGTGATTATTATACATGAGCAGAACTTTACATCTTTTTGATACCGATTGGTGCGCTATGATGGTACCGATTCAAGTGATACGATGGTACCGAATGCAGTGCTATGATGGTACCGATTCATGCGCTACAGTGGTACCGATTCGCCGATACTGTCACCATGTGGGCATAATCGGCATAGAGGAGATACTGACCGCTCTGGTAATACTGGATATGCAGGGCGCAGAGCGAGCGGTTCAGTTCCTGCGCTGTGATGCCGAGCTCCTTCGCAATCTGCGTGGTGGTGAAGCAAGAAACGGAATCGAGCACGTTATCGCTATAGAGCGCTTTCGGCAAAAGATTACCCACCTGATTCTCCAACTGGATGATGTTATCACCACTCTTGGCGATGCGAACCACCTGCTCATCCACCACATCATTCAAGCGGCGGATTTCTGTATCCTGTTCGCCGATAAGCTTCTTCTGCTGCTCAATCTGCAGGCGCTGTTTCTTCAGCAGATTCTCCTTCTCCTTGAGCGTAGCACGGAGAATTTCTTCCGCATGTCGGATTGTCTCCTCATCGCTCTCGCCCGGCTGAACCGGAATATAACCGCCCGTCTTGCGAATCTGTGGCAGCACATCAGCCGTAACCCAGTTCTTGAACTTCACGGCAGTAGAAAGCTTGGAGCCGAGCACCAAAGCATAGAAACCGCTCTCGTTGACGAAGATCATCTGCTGAGTTCGTACTGTTCGGCTTCCATCCTTACGAAGGCTTCCCGATACCTTGACGCCCTGTTTTAGGGCGTCAAGGTGGTTAACCAACTGATTTACAGCGTTTCTTGATTTTTTATACCCCAGTATATCACAGAGATCCTTTGCGCAGAACAAAGGCTCCCCATTTTCATCGGTCAAGGTACGAATCTTACCGAATTCAGGGTTTTCAAACACAACAGCAATTGCTGCCTTCTTATCCATTTCTACTTTATTTGTATTAACTGACTTTACCATAATAATTTGTTTTTAAAAATTAATAACTTAACATTCAAAAATCAACATTCAACACTCAACATTTAACATTACAAAATCGTAATCCAAACGCTCTCCTCCCGTTCTCTCGCTGCGGTAATGGCATTCATGAGCCTGTGCAGCCAGATGCGGGAATTAAAGACGGCACCCTGTAATTTATTTTCACCTACCAGAATGCACCCCTGCGTATCATCGGGATAATTACCGGCATGAATGCGGATGCCCTCAAAATCAGGAACACCCTGCACCAGCGGAAGCCACTTCTTGAACCTTGGCGATTTCGAGATAACCACAGGATACGAGCCTTCCGGTATCGCCGTATGACCCGGTATCTTGCGGGCTTTCTTGCCCGATACCCTGCTGTACCGTCCATCCTCCTCTTCCGGTTTCAGTTCGACACCCAGGAGGTTTCTCCACGTAGGCTCCAGGGTATCACAGAAGTAATGCTCCTTGTCCAACTTCGTCTTATCGAAGCTGTGCTCAAAGATACGCTTGTCGCCTATTTTTACCCCCGAGCGCCAAGTACGTTTCACATCCTTATCGCTCAGGATATAAAGATGACCTATCGTATAAGTCTTCTTTTTTGCTATTCTTTTTACTACTATTTCCATAACTCAAACTCCATTAAGATTCTAATATTTTTACCTCTTTACCATCCTTGCGGTTACGTAGCTTTTCAAAACTGAATAACTGAATACTGATTACGTCACCCGTTGCACCCTTAGGCGGAATCTTCCGGATATAGTTTCGGTTCACCCAATTACGCAACATCGAAGGAGTGCCCTTCTTGTCCATGCCCAACTGCGAGCGGAGATATTCTGCCTGCTGGAAATTAAAGACATCAGGCAACTGCTGCAACAGATTTGCCGGTCCACGCTTGCTCGATTTCTCGTTCGAAAAGTTCGCCCTCTTGATGGCATCACCAAAGAATCGCATCTTGCAGTAGAGGTCGTAACGCTCGCTCCAGCGGATGAACTCATCTATCTCCGGCTCCCATTTACAGCCGTTCGCCACATACAGCACACACGCCTTCAGGTAGGCGATGACGTTGGCACGGAAGGAAAGATTCTCGTAAACCCTGTCCTGCGACAGACGTGAAAACTCAGCATTCTCATCCTTCAGCCGGAGGGCAAGCTGGAATGCCTCAGGACAGTCAATCAGCCCCCTGGCGTTGTTCAGATTCTCGATATAAGGCTTCAGCCCCTCTCGGTAAGCATCATCGTAATCACCAAAGACAGGCATTTCATCACCGATTTCACGCTCCGGAATGGTACAGAAATTGATGCGGCTTATCGGACCATCTGTCAAAACTTTTGAGAAGTAACGCTGTCCTTTCTGGATAGTGGTAGATGCGTTCCAGTTGAATCGGATGGTTACACGCTCCGTAACGCTCGATATGCCCACGCGAGTCTGGCCGTACTGGTTGTCGCTATCTGAGGCAAGACACATGATACGGAAATGCTGGTTTCCGGTACCCTTCAGAGCATCAAACTGATCCAGCTCATTGAGCGAAGTGTAAAGAAATCGTCCCTGCGCCTCAGCGGTTCGCATCACGAATGCCGGATTGGTCATATCGGCATCAATCTCCTGTATAACGAGGTTGTCCGGTCGCTTACGCTTGTCCTTGTTGGCGCCCTTACGCGTCATCTCCTCCTTCCATTCCTTCTCACGTTTCAGATTCTCTGCATCCCGTTTCCGGATATCCTCCATAATATAGCTAATCGGCTTGTTTACAGACGATTTACCTGCGCCCGTACCAGCCAGCAAGCACGTAGACAATGTAGCCTCATGCACTACATTATCAATATATCGGAAGCTCGTCTGCCAGAGGTGCGTAGCGAGCGGTGGGAAGATAGCGTGCGCCACAGCCGGCTTATAAATCTCCGGTGTCCGAGATATCAGCAGTTCCACCAGTTTCGGCAGTTTCTCCGGCATCGCTGGCGGGTCAGGATAATCCTCCTCGGTACTTTGAACTTGGAGCATTGAACCTTGAACTGCATGATTTGCGTTAGGGCTATTAACTGTTAACTGTAAACTATTAACTTGTTGGCTGGCCTGTTTTTCCGCCAGCGCATTCACCCTTATCACATCCCTCGACATCGGTTTGCAGCTGTCAGCATATTTCGCATAGAAATCATGTATCAGCTGATGGCAGTCATCCTCCTGATAGTAGCTCGGCATTTTCGTTCTCACCACCTTCATCAGTTCCTCCTCGCTCATCACCCTCGAAGCGCCTGCGCTCATGATAGCGAGCAGCGAAGAGTGCCGAGACCCGACGGTATCAATCGCCATTCCTTCAAGCCCAGCCGACTGCACGAACAGATCAAAGGCTATCAGATTCTTCTCGCTGGCCTCTCCCAGTTCACCAGTGCCATGATTGCCCGGAAGTCTATTGTTTTGAACTTTGTCATTACTATTGCTATTAACTGTAAACTGTAAACTATTAACTTTTGCAACTCCTCTTCCGTCCACCGTCAGCCCACGGTCCAGAAAAGCCTGTCTGCGAGCCTGTATCTCGCTCTCCGGCATCACTGCGCACCACATTTTAGACCGGTAGATTTCCGAGTCCTTATCCGTCAGGAAAATCATTCTCTCAGGTGTGATGCAGCTTTCATCATAAGGCACGCCCAGTGCCTCACAATACGCCTTCTGCGTCTCCTCGATGGTCATCCCCACCGGCATTCTAATCCCGATATGCAGCTTCTTGCGAGCGCTATAACAGAGATGCAGCAACGAGCCGTTCCATATCCCCGAAGAGCAGTTCAGCTCGCGCGCCTTCTCAATCGCCCTCTCCACATACTCCATATCATCCACATCGATAATCGTCTGGAAGAGAAAGCTTTCCGGCATCGCATTCTCCTGTCTGCGCACATTATTCTTGAACATGCCGTAGTGCGGGCAGAAGAAAGGCAGCTCGCTCTTCAGCCTCTCCTGCGCCTTCTTCACCGCCTGCGCATCGTTCAAATCCACTCCGTCAATCGGCAATTCACCCCGAATCTGCTGAATCATCTTCTTGATTTCCTCCGACCCGATGACCTTATCATAAGTATCGATATTGTAAGAAAAAACTTTCCCCTTATTACCTTTGCGATAAGGATTAATTGCCACTACATGTACTGTCTCCATTTTACCTCCATATTTTTATTAATCGAACACTTCGCTGTTAATCATGATATACCCGCTACCATAACATACATTGATAGGCAGAATCAGCGAGTTATCAGAAATTTCGTCAACCCCGTTCGCCTCGAAGAGCGAAGCATTCTCGGCATCATTCAGTCTGCTCTTGACGAACCCTATTACCCATTTTGCCGCAATCTTCTCGGCAGCAACATCCTTGTCAACGAGGTCTTTCACCAGCTGTTCATCGCAGAAGTTGATATCCGCATTCACGTTCTCAGCCTCCGTTTCTTCCTTCCCCATTTCCTGGTTCTCGAAGAAGAGGTTATACTTGATTTTCATATCCTTCATCATCACGATGTTCAGATTTTTCAGTTCCCCCTCCGAGTCAGCAATCGTCTCATAGAGTTTCTGTACCGACTTCTTGAAGATGTTCTTCACGTCCATCAGGCAGTAATAGATTTTGCCTCCAATCACCACCACCCTCAGTTTTCCGTACTGCGGATGAGTAAAATAAAAAGGTTTCATTGCTTTCATCTTATAAATTCCTTTTTAAACAGTTGGGCGCTCCCACAACGGTTGATGTGCCTATACACAAAAGCCCCCGAAACCCAGACCATATCGGTTCTGAATTCCGGGGGCAAATGTACGGCGATTCTGCGACAAAAAACTAGTACGTACCAGTACTGTCGTACTAGTACTACTTGCAAAAAACGGTCATTTAACCTATATATTTATTGATTTTATCTCCAAATTCACCCATAGAAGGCATTGAGATAGCTTCATTGTAGCGGGTTCTGAGCACAGCAGGGTTCATATCCCATAACTGTGAGAATACTTTCCATTGTTTGGTAATATTCAGTTTGATGGATAACTTATAGGCAAGATAACCTTTCTGGTAGCCAGAAAGATTGACAGGCTGGTAGTTTTCATCCAAAATCCCATACTCATACAAACTTTTCAGAATCTGTTGTGCTTTTTCTCCTTTCAATTCTTTAGGAACTGTAGGTCTATGAGGTAAGAACAACCTGGTTATGCCAGATGCTTTCTTATTATTCCTTTTGTCCTCTTCATCATCATCTTCAAAGTCAGCTTCCGTTACATCGGAATTAGAAAAATCATCTCCCTTATACCTCTCTCTTGCGGCATCATGCGAAGGATTGAAGTTCACGACATTGCCAAGATTTACACCTCCCACATGAATATCGCCATTAAAATTTAGTATGCAACTGACTTTCATGATTCAAAAAGACTTATAAGGTTATCAATACTTGTAGTACCCTCAAACACGCGAACGCCTTTCAGGTTAACTACGATATCAACACTCATACTGATGATTCCCAACACAGCCAGGGCAATCTTCAGTTTTACGATAAGTTTAATCATATATCTTCACCTTTTAAGATAGACTAAATTTACTTCCTCAATCTTGGAAGAAGAGGTGGCCCCTGAAAGTTTTCCAGGGTGAATCCTTACTTCGGAGACATTGAGCTGCAGAGCAGTATGAGGAATGTCTCCCCCGATTTCATGTTGAATTTTTCATTTTTACTCTGATTTTAAGTTATTAATTGTTATTGTTTCTCTATAATAGCTGCGCAAACACTGATGCACGGCTAAATCTCATGATATTTTTTTAATGTTGTTGCTCAATTATTTATTGCGAGGTGAAAAATTGCTTTGCATTTCTTCTACTTTCTCTTTCAACTTGTCAAGTTGTTTCAAGTCTCTCCCTATCGTAGCCCAGTGCCAAAAAGCCTCATTGAAGTTCTTTTCGAACTTATCTTTTTCAAAATTTTTACTCTCCGCAACATGTTTCTTATTCAGCGTATCAATGATAGTATCCCAATGATAAAGGATGCAATAACACCACCGCCGCTGCTGGTAAGACTTGAACTTCACTTTTCTTTTCAACACATTTATTACTGTATCATACTTGATATGCGTAATATTAGAGAACTGATATGGAGATAGCAGTTCAGCTCCATCACCTATAAAAGACTTTAGATACAAGATGATGCACTCTTCTTGTATCTCATTGATTCTGTCGTCTAGCTGAGCTAAGTTCTTCAGAATCAACTTTTGTCTATGTTCTGCAATATCCAACATAATTGTGTAAATTTATGCGAATTTACAACTAATTATTTGAACAGCAAAGCCGACTCCCCAGCTACCATGAATAGCCGGATATATTTTTCAAAAACATTAATATTTAAACTATATTTTACTATAGAATAACAAGAAAAAAGGGAAAAAAGTGAGCAATTTACGTTACTCGCCTTCTTCCCCTTACTTTTTATGATTTTACGGTAGGTGCATCGCTCTTCACAATCCTTATTTCATTGCAATCTTGATAGAATCCTTACCCACTTTGGCGATAACCAAAGACTCGGAAACGGCATAAGAGGCAGCACCATTGGCTGCAACCGTAGAGCCGAGATACTTGCCATCAGCAGCGAAGAACTTCACTACCTCGCATAAGAGATAATTATTCTTTCGTATCTACATTAACTTCCACCAAATACTTAATCGGTTTGATGTTCACTTTACATGGTTCACTAACAAAAGGATTTCCCATATCCCATATACGAGGGTTTTGCGCAACGTCAAATACCATAACTATAGAATAAGCACTACCATATTTTCTAGCATGGTCTAATTCGTTTTGCGTGAGAACAAACGACAAACTGTTGCTTGAAGCCTTGGTTGTCTTTACCTCTATATAATGTTCCCTTCCATTTTGGTCAAAGGAGAGTATATCAAAACCATAATCATCGCTTTCCAACGAGACTCTTCTTATTTGAGAGACCAAATCTTCTGACAGCCCCCATTTTCTGGCTTTTTCGATTTCATTTGCAAGAACTAATTTCTCGCCAATATCTCCTGTTTCCTGTTTTCTCTTCTGTTGGTCACTATAATCAATACCATCTTTAGAGCGGATTCTATCTTTTCTCTCCTTAGCATCAATAGGATCTTCTGGCTTGGAAACCATGTCAAGATGCACTTCTTTGGCAGGAACATCACTATGATTTTCAGATTCACTTATTTTTGAAATAAGTTTGTCTTTTTGGGCTCTGTCATCAACCTTATCACTAGAATATTCTTTATGTCGAGCATTATTCAACATTATTTTTCTAGAGTCATTGGTATCTCTGTAATATTGTATAGCTGCATAAATCAACGTCTTACACATATCTTTTTGTTCTTCTGGTAATGTATAGGCATAATCTATGATGCTGTCAATATTGAATTCAAAAAAATAATCACAGATAAACTGTTGATAGAAGGGGATTTCAGATTTTGCCTTTACACATGCAATAACTCCTTTATCAAATGACTCCGAGAACACACCATCCGGTAATCTTCTATTATCAAATTCGTTTAACAGATAATCATAATTACTATGAATTTTCAGCTTATAAGCTTCAGCTCTTTTCTTATTGAAAAGCTCTTTGCTTAATATATTCAGAACTTTCCATTTATCTTTCGATATATTTTCTTGGGCATAAAGATGCCTAGCTATCTCTTCTGGGCTATAGCCTTTCAGGAAAGACAGCTTCTTGAATCTCTTATACGACAGAATATCTTCGTATGTAACATCCTTATATATACCACTAAAAGACTTTTCTTTACTCATAGTGTTTCTTTTTAGCTAAAACTGATATTTATACAGACATTAATTACCTTAAAACTATTTGAGCAAACTATCGTAACAATGTGAATTTCCTCTAAAATTATCTTTCCTCCATACTTACATGCAAGAGCCATCAGCTGTTACATGAATATTTATTTTGCGATCAGCATTATAATGATCTGCACCATCAGCCTTAGTTAGATTCTTATGCACAAACCAACTAGGTGTATAATCATCATCACCGCTACTACAAGAAACAACGGATGCTCCAGCGAGTATCATTATTGCAAAACATAACTTCTTCATAATCTCATTATTTTAATATATAAAAATAAAGTCAATAATAATTCTATGTATAATTTTTCATTCATGACACTCAAAACTATTATTCTTCCTTTGCAAGGACAATTTGAGCACATTGATGTTGTCCTAATAAATACACATATAATAACCTTCTATCAGTAATGTGACAAACGACTATAATATTACTAATCTTTTATTCCACACACGTGTTTTACTATGTATGCAAAACCAATGAGTGCAACAGATGACACGAAAGAGGCAATACCAATGAGTACTCTTTCCATTGCAGCCCCGACCCTGAAGTCAGAACCAAATAAAGCTGTATACAGATTGCCTAGTACAATCAGTATTGATATGACTGTGGCAATATGCCCAGCTATCATAAGAATCTTTACTACTAATTTATCACTCATATCGTTCTCGCTTAACCGTGTTGCGTAGGGCTTTTATTATTACTATAGGAGCCGAAGTTCCCAGTTTTGGCTAATCGGAGCCATTTTAAAAATCCCCTCCTACCCTCACGGGCAAGAGAGGACAATCATTTAAACAAATCTAGCTATGAAAAACTAGAAATATATCATTTTCTGCCTTTAATGACCTCAAATACACGATGTTCTCCGTCGGCAGATAGTCTATTACCTTCCTCATCGCATATGTGGCCATCTTCGTTGACCCATAGCTTCTGGTTGAACATCTCTTCGCACATTCCCAGGATTTTAAGATATTCCTGTGCCTCGAAGATGACGTTCTTGCCATCACGCTCTGCCATCTTGAAGTTCTCGATAAGATCTGGATTCAGGTCAGGTGCAGTGATATCGTACTCATCCATTTCATCGTGATAGTGGATGTTGAGAATCTCCAACTCTTCCACCATTGCGGAGTTCGTACCAATCTCGCCAGTCAGAGCCTTCATGACGGTCTCTTTTTCAAGTTTTTCGTACTTCTTCCGACACTCATTGATGAGTTTATTCAACTCTTCTGCTGTATAATCTTCTACCATATTCGTTATATTTTTAATTGGTTGATAATAGACAATAAGTTCTTCCCATGTCATACCTTTAAGAAGTTCCTTATAAGCTACTGCATCTTCCCGACTTATATGATTTTATGCTAGATGCACGCTCTGCACAATCATTATTTCATCGCAATCTTGATAGAATTCTTACCCACTTTGGCGATAACCAAAGACTCAGATACAGCATAAGAGGCTGCACCGTTGGCTGCAACCGTAGAGCCGAGATACTTGCCGTCAGCAGCGAGGTTACTCCTTGCACATTACAGGATTAATTAAAGTATCCATCATCCCCAAGAGTTTTCTTCTGCTTTTGTTGCGTGGTAGCTTTCTTCGTATGGATACCATTCATTATCTCAGAATAATCTGAGACAATCTTCTTCATGAGATAGTGAACGACAGGAACAGCCTTGGAAATGCCGGGGTCATGTATTACCGAGAATGCAGACACGACATTCCATCCTCTTTTCTCCATATACATGAGTACATCAATAGAGGAATTGAATTTAATCTTCTTACCATTCTCGTCTACCAACTCATCAGCCCCTTTATTCCCGAAGTCTACGGATATAACCGAAGCCCCCAGTCCTGCCGGATTAAACTGCATTATTTCACAATATACTGTATGCTGTGCCCAAATACTCATACTGGACAAAGCTAGAACTAAGAATAAAAATATTTTTTTCATATCAATTATTTATAATGTTCTTACTTGCGAGAGCGAGCAGGGTTGCAATCTGTTTCTGCTGTGCTTCAATCAGTTTCTGTTGAAACTCATTCTGCTTGCGCAAAACCTCAGTCTCTCGCTGCAAGGCCAAATCTACAGATGACTGACCTGCCATATTATTCGAGCCGTTAACATTCGAATCCATCACGTCCCCTTCCATTTCTGTCGACAGAGAGGATGCGTAGCTATCAATGACAGCCCTAATTTGCGCTACAAAGTCCGTCTTCAGACTTTTAGCCTTCAACCTACCATTCAGGTTCTGAGGACTGATTCCAAGACCTTCTGCAATTGTTGCAAGAGGAATTCCACTTTGCTTTAGATATATTTTCATCTCTTCTCCTGTCATAAATACTTCTTTTTATTAGAGCAAAGGTACATCATTATTTCGAAACATGCAAGAAAATCGGGGAAAAGTTTTAGAAAAAGTTATCAGAAAGTATTAGGGGAGGCTGGTATCATATATTGGCTCGCATCAGAACTGAAATTCAAAGTCACACTTCTCTACGTTGCGCAACTTCTCCAGTTGCTCAGCTTTATGAGCCTTCAGTCTCTTCACCCATTCTGCCATCTTGGGAGAAGAGCTCTGTATAATTATTGTTTCATTTACATGCACCATAAGCCTATAGATTAAAATTCGAATATTTTTAAAGCTTTTGCCCTTACAGGGCGTTGGTTCATATTTCCTTAATACCCAGGGTGTTGCCCTGGGCTAGGAGCTTCTGCCCCTTCAGGGCGTGTGGGGCAAGCCGAAAGGGTGCAGCCGAGATATACACTACGCCAGAAGCGGCTTCAATTCTTCTTCTGTCAATCCGGTAGCCTGCATGATTTGCGACCAAGACATACCCATTGACAACAAGTTACGGGCTATTGTCAAACCTTTAGATAATTCACCTTCTGCACGAGCTTCTGCTCTACCTTTAGCTATTCCCTTTTCCTCGCCTTCAACATAAGAGCCATAAAGGCCGGAGTAGTAATCATCAACAGCCTTAATACTTTCATCGTATTTTTCCCGCTCCTCACTACTCAAGAAACGAACATCTGGCAATTTTGCAAGATGATCGAGCATCTTCTTTTGTTCCGCTAAAGGCAAATTCTTAAATACTTCATCCATTTCCATATACTTCAATACAGAAATCAATTTTTCAATGCCAGTTCTTATTTCCTCATTTTCTGAATTTCCTCCAGCGGAAGCTCGGTGGCCGTTGATACTTGCGCTTCAGAAAGACCCATTGACAAAAGGCGGTAAGCTGTGTCTAACTTTTCTTTAGCCATCCCTTTAGCCATTCCTTTAGCCATCCCTTTAGCCATTCCTTCTGCTCTACCTTTAGCCATTCCCTTTTCCTCTCCTTCAACATAAGAGCCATAAAGGCCGGAGTAGTAATCATCGGCGGCCTTAATACTTTCATCGTATTTTTCCTGCTCCTCACTACTCAAGCAACGAACATCCGCCAATTTAGCAAGATGATCGAATATCTTCTTCTGTGCCGTAAAAGGCAATCTTTCCAATACTTCCATATACTTCAAAACATAAATCCATTTTTCAAAACCTGTCTCGCATTCTTCCTCACTCTTATCAAAGAAAGGAAGAGAAAGATAGATGAAACGAAGCTTGTCAGAAAACATCGAGTCACTAGACTTCTCCCTCAAAGCAACGTCTGTCCTAAACTTTGTCACCTCATGCTCCCTTGGCATAAAATTCATGATGCAAACCACATAAACCGGTACAAACTGGTATAAAATAGCTGTGCGGACACCAGCTTCATCAAATTTCTTGCGTTGGGCAACAAAAGCCTTACTAGCATAATAGATGGAACGGTTCACAAAGAAAGGTACCCATCTGTTCTGCATCTCAACGATGAAATGCTTGTCATCGTCGGTAACACAATAGATATCAAAGATGCAGCCACGGAGATCATTAGTATCTCCAAGCTGTTCCTTATCCTTGAATGTTACGTCCTTGATTTGAAACTCACCTTCAAACAAGTCGTTCAAAAAATTAATCAGCAAGTCCTTGCTGAACTCTTGACCGAAGAGACGCTTGAAGCCCCAGTCGGTAAAGGGGTTGATGTATCTACCCATAAATTATCAGTTTAGATTCTGTAAATCTGCCGCAAAGATAAACTTTTATTTCGAAACACGCAAGAAAATCGGGGAAAAGTTTTAGAAAAAGTTACTGGCAAAGGGAGAATGTTTATTAGTGCGCGAAAAATATAAGAAAGATGAAATGGTTTCCGGTTATTCGGATTCTTTTGTATCTTCGCAAAATAGAATCAAAAGAAAAGAAGTATGAAGAAAGTATCAAATGACATGAGATGGTTCGTTGACCGAAATTCCGTTATACAATGTTAAATAGCATATTTAGAATGCATATTCTTTAAAAAAAAGTTGGCATTTTGGAATGAAATTAGTAATTTTGCAGCAACAGTTCCTGCCACGCCTCTTCTTGAAAGCGTACCACGGCAGGACTTCGTGTTTTATATTATACTGAAGTAATATGCAGTACACAAAACAAGCAATGGATTTTTATTGTCAACTTGACATTCTGAAAGAACGCGGGCTGACAATCGAAGATGAAGAAGATGCTATAAAATTTCTTCATTCTGTAAGCTATTTTCGTTTTGCGAACTACCTACAACCGATGGAACTGAATACAGAATCACATAGATTTGCACAAAATAGCAGTTTCACTTGAAATTACCTCCATAATGGTTCCATTCGCCATCCCTGCGGAAAGCCGAGAGCTTTTAAGTCAATTTCGGGAAACAGAATGAACAACCATGTTATTTTGGGATAGCAATTTCAATCTTTTCTATCTCATTGAACATGAGTAGTCTCAGTTTCTTATCAAAACGATAAAGCATCATCACTTTCTTGAAGGATGAACCTTCCTTGTATAAATGTGCAGTCTTGGGCATCTTCAACAAAGGATACATATAAGCAGACAATCTGTAATAACCAATATTGTCAAGGTACTGTATGGCTTTGTTCCTATCATAAATCTGTAAACCTCGTGATTCAAGCAAATTAACGAGATTTTCTGAAGATTCAAATCGTTTTGTAAAAGGTATAAGATTTGCCATATTCAAATGTGTATAAATAAAAAACGCCTCGCACGATTTGAGCATTGTTAAGAGGCTTGGCGAGGACTGACGCTGCAAAGATACGAATAATCTTTGATAAAACAAACTTTTCAGCAAGAAAAATCACGCAAAAGTGAATATATAACTATTGTTTCATTTACATGTACCATAAGCCTATAGATTAAAATTCGAATATTTTTAAAGCTTTTGCCCTTACAGGGCGTTAGTTTATATTTCATTAATACCCAGGGTGTTGCCCTGGGCTAGGAGCTTCTGCCCCTTCAGGGCGTGTGGGGCTAGCCGAAAGGGTGCAGCCGCAAAGAAAGGTACCCATCTGTTCTGCATCTCAACGATGAAATGTTTATCATCGTCGGTAACACAATAGATGTCAAAGATGCAGCCTCGGAGATCATTCGTTTCTCCAGGCAGTTCCTTATCCTTTCAGCTGCTGTAACTGACTCTCCGACAATCCTGTTATTTCCATCACCGTGGCAGCATCCATACCATTCGCCAGCATCTTTCTGGCAATCTCAAGGCTTCGCTTGTTCATGCCCTTCTCCATGCCTTCAGCCAAGCCTTTTACCAAGCCCATTTCCATGCCTTCAGCCAAGCCCTTTTCCATGCCTTCAGCCAAGCCCTTTTCCATGCCTTCAGCCAGGCCCTTCTCCCAGCCTTCAGCCAGGCCCTCTTCTTTACCTTCTCGCTTGGCGGTATCAATTGAATTCTTGATATCACGATATGCCATCTTGCTGGCTTCAAAACTGATATATCTTTCTTCTACCTGCTTCATAATCCCAATGTTATTAATATTTCTATTGCATCAGCAAAGTTACGATTTTATTTTCATATCTGCAAGAGTTTTCTGATAAAAATTGAGAAAATGTTTATAAGTGCGCGAAAAATATAAGAACAATCCTTTCTGCAATTGCCTTGTTCCGTATTCAGTATTCAGTTATTCAGTTTTTTTTTAAACCCTTACATAGATAAAGGGTTTGAAAACCCAGAAGAAAGGGATTGGTTATTTTGTAATGTATTTTTTATTATTATATTATATTATATATATATTTATATATATAGATATATAGATAGTATATAAACTTTACTTTTTAAGGGGGTAAAAAGTAAACCCTTAAAAAAAACTGAATAACTGAATACTGAATAAGGTGCTGTGTTTTCTTCTCTTTAACTCTATGGTTTCTCTTCTGAAAAAGTATGAGTTGCGGGGCGCAAAACGGCGAGTTAGATTGTTTAACAGGTTTCGGATTGAAAGCGTGCTGAAAATCGCGCCTTATCACACGCTGAAATTTGGTGGTATCGGGAAATTGGCGTATCTTTGCACTGTCGTTCAAGAAAGGCTTGTGCACCCCGCCAAGTCAACATTCAACATTCAACATTCAACACTATTAATTTAACATTCAACATTAAAACTAAAGATTATGGAAGTAAAAGGAACATTGAAATATCGTAAAGTACAGCGCACACCTCAGACTGGTGAAAACGCAGGTAAGAAGAAGTGGTATGCTACTTCGGTAACCGACCGCGAAGTGGACTTCGAGGGATTCGTATCGCATATCTCCGACCACGGCTCGCCATACTCTCGTGGTACCATCCACGGTGTGCTGATGGATGCACTCGACCATCTGCAGGAGCTGATTCTCGACGGCAAGAGCGTGCGTCTCTCTGACCTCGGATTGTTCTCCATCGGTATGAGCTCCAAGGCGGAGGATACCAAGGAGAAGGTGACGGCTGCCAGCGTGGAGGGCGTGCACCTGATTGTGAGAAACACGAAGAGCTGGAGCAATGCCGAGCTGCGCAAGAAGTGCAAGATTCAGGAGTACGGCGGCTATATCGGCACCGACGAGGAGGGCACCACAGGCGGTGGTGACACAACTCAGGGCGGTGGCTCTGACACCAGCCAGGGCGGCTCAGGTACTACCGGTGGCGGAACCCAAGAAGGCGGCGGAGGCGGCTCTCAGGATAGCGGCGACGGGCTTGAATAAAGCCCTCGCCTGAGGGCAAAACCCGCAGGAGTGCCTAACGGGGGTGCGTCTCTCCCTAACGCCTGACGGAAGCCAGCGCATCCCCCCACCAAGTTAACATTCAACATTCAAAAAGTCAACACTCAACACTCAACATTCAACATTAAACATTAAAATAAAGATTATGAAAGCAAATACTTGGAAAACGATTTTGCAGATTGCAATCTCCGTCCTTACAGCCATCGCTACTACGCTCGGAGTTACCAGCTGCACTCTTTAAAGGTAAAAAAGTAAAAAGGTAAAAAAGCCTAGCGGGATGTTAAGCCAGCAAGGCTGCTCTTTAAAGGTAAAAAGGTAAAAAAAAGATGTTTTTTAAATTTTGATTCGACATAGCAAAGCCCTCGGTGCATAACGCATCGGGGGCTTTTTTATTTAGGTCTTAAGAACTGCTTTTAGCTATTTCTACAAAGAACAGAAGAAAGTAACCAGGAAGGGTACAGAAAAGTCGACACAGAAGCCATGGAAGATGGAAACGATGATGAAACTCTCGCCCGAATATCGGGTGATGATAGGCAACGTTGTATCCATGGTCGTGGCTCCACCTACACTGATAGGTGCCAGTTTGCCGAAGTATTTTGCCAGCAGCGGAGCACACAGCAGGGTGAGAATCTCGCGGAAGATGTTGGCAAGAAGGGCGATAGTTCCCAGTTCGGCGCCCCTGTATTCGGTGATGAAGATACTAGAAAGTGAGTAATATCCGAATCCTGAACCTATAGCCAGACAATCGGTAAGCTGGCGGTGGCTCAAGATGAGAGATACGGCGGCACAACCTGCCAGCGTACCCAGAATGGTCATCACAGGGAGCATCATCAGACGGGGATTCACCTTCTTGAAACTCTTCAGCACTGAGGTATCGCAACCGATGCTGATACCTACGCAGAACATCAGGCAGCAGAGTGCACAATAGCTCACGTCGCTGTCCAGAAGACCTGCCGGAATCACATCACACAAGCCTACGATGATACCCAGAACAAAGAAGCTTACGATAATCAAACTGCCTTTCATGCCTTGCCTCCTTTCCCGGTTTCAGCGTGAGCCGACGATTTAGCCTGCTTTGCTGTAACATACTTCCACAATGCCCAAGCAAAGAGTGCACTACCCAGACTGCCTCCCAAGGTCAGGGCTATCGCCTCAAGTCCCAGGGTCTGAAGACCGCTGATGATACGAGGGTTAGAACCTACCTCGATACCGAGCAGGAACAGGAGTACCCATATCAGCACCGTGATGATACGGCCGATAAAACTCATTTTCTTGTTGCGGAGCAGATAGCCGGTACCTATTCCGCATAACATAATCATTACTATCTTGAGCATTGTTTCTTGTTTTTCTTCTTTATATTGTTCGTTTTTATGAATTACCTTACCATAAAAAACGGATTCCCGGTCGTATTATTGCTAAATAGACAAATTTTTCAAGTAATTGCGTCTGATCATAATGCTTATGTTTAGTTATACAAATAAGTTTCAAATAACCTATGTCTTTAGGTTTTGTCACAAGGTAATACAAACGTTTTCATAAAAAGTACCAAAGAATCTTTATCATTAACTCTCTTTAACACGAAGTCGTGTTCCTCATTCCATTTTTCTTTGTACTTTAGCACCCCGAAAAGAAAAAGGATATAAAATATGAGCAACGGATTATTACTTTGGATAGACGACGAGATAGAACTTCTCAAGGCACACATCATCTTTCTGGAAAAGAAAGGATACGAGGTGCAGACGGTAAGCAACGGCCCTGATGCCATTGAACTTTGCCGCCAGCAGACCTTCGACCTCATCCTGCTCGATGAGATGATGCCGGGACTCAGCGGACTGGAAACCCTGCTACGCATCAAGGACATCCAGCCTGCTACACCGGTAGTGATGTGCACCAAGAGCGAAGAAGAAAACATCATGGACCAGGCAATCGGTTCAAAGATAGCCGACTATCTGATCAAACCCGTAAACCCGAACCAGATTCTGCTCTCGCTCAAGAAGAACATCCACCGCAAAGACATCGTGGCGGAGGTGACGCAGAGCGGATACCAGCAAGACTACCAGCAGATAGCCATGCAGATGATGGAATGCAGAACGGCGGAAGACTGGATGGAGATTTACAGGCGACTGGTAAGCTGGGAACTGAAGCTGAGCGATACGGCAAGTCCGATGGCAGAGATGCTGGGCATGCAGAAGGAAGAGGCTAACCAGGGTTTCGCCAAATACATAGCCAAGAACTATCTCGACTGGGTGAGTCCCGACAACAGAGACCGCCATCTGATGAGTCCCGACATCTTCAAGCGCAAGATATTCCCGCTGCTCGATGAGGGCAAGAAGGTGTTCATGATTGTGATAGATAACTTCCGCTATGACCAGTGGCGCATGCTGGCTGAAGACATCGGCGACCTGTTCGACATCGACGAGCAGCTCTACATGAGCATCCTTCCTACCGCCACGCAATATGCGCGCAACGCCATCTTCAGCGGCCTGATGCCGAACAAGATAGCCGAAATGTTCCCTGACCTCTGGGTAGATGAGGACGAGGAGGAAGGCAAGAACCTCAACGAGGCGCCGCTGATACAGACCCAGATAGAGCGATTCAGAAAGCACTATACCTTCAGTTATCACAAGGTGAACGATTCGCAGGGTGCCGACCGCTTCCTGGAGCATTACAACGAGTGCCGCAACTACGATTTGAACGTGCTGGTGATTAACTTCATCGACATGCTCTCTCACGCGCGTACCGAATCTAAGATGGTGCGCGAGCTTGCCAACAACGAGAGTGCCTACCGCAGCATCACGCAGAGCTGGCTCCGCCATTCGGTTCTCTCCGAGCTCTTCAAGCTCCTTTCGCAGAGCGATTACCAGGTAGTGCTCACCACCGACCACGGCAGCATCAGGGCATCGAAACCAATCAAGATTGTAGGCGACCGCAATACGAACACCAACCTGCGTTACAAACTGGGCAAGAATCTGGCTTACCAGAGCAAGGAAGTTTTCACCATCAAGGAGCCTCAGCGTGCCCAGTTGCCGGCACCTAACCTGAGTACCTCGTATGTATTTGCCACGGGCGACAGTTTCTTCGCCTATCCGAATAATTACAACTATTATGTGCAATACTACAAGGATACCTTCCAGCACGGCGGCATCTCGATGGAGGAAATGCTCATACCGCTCATCACGCTGACACCGAGAAAAAGGAGTTAAAGGAATTAAAGGAGTTAAAGGAGTTAAAGGAGTTAAAGGAGTTAAGACAATAGTCTTCAGGCGTTGTTCTTAGGCAACAAGACATACGTCTTAACTCCTTTAACTTCTTAACTCCTTAACTCCTAGCTAGAATAAATTAATTCAAAGTAAATATATGAAGATAAAAATTGACTCATTAGACACGATCCATGAAGCAGCCAAGGAATTTCTGCAGAACATGGGCGACGGCAAGGTCTTTGCCTTCTATGGCAAGATGGGAGCCGGAAAGACAACATTTGTAAAAGCCATTTGCGAAGAACTGGGCGTAGAAGATGTCATCACATCTCCTACCTTCGCCCTCGTAAACGAATATACAGCGGGCGACGGCTCACCTGTCTACCACTTCGATTTCTACCGCATCAAGAAACTCGATGAGGTATACGATATGGGCTACGAAGATTATTTCTACAGCGGCAACCTCTGTTTCCTGGAGTGGCCGGAACTGATAGAAGACCTGCTGCCGGAAGACTGCACCAAAGTGACTATCACCGCCGAAGAAGACGGAACCAGAAGCGTAGAATGGTAAGTCTCCGACAGCCCCGAACAAAAAAAGCATCTGGCTGAGAATATGTTTTCTCAAGCCAGATGCTTTTATCATTTCCTATCCAGGCTGATTACAGGAGAGCCTGGAACTTCTCGGTGAGGGTTGCCTTAGAGGTTGCGCCAACAAACTTGTCTACCAGCTGGCCCCCCTTGAAGAAGAGGATGGTAGGGATATTACGGACACCAAACTCCATAGCGATGTCGTCGTTCTCCTCTACATCACACTTGCCTACTACCAACTTGCCGTCAAACTCCTCAGCAAGTTCTGATACGATAGGAGCAATCTGGCGGCAAGGACCGCACCATGTTGCCCACAAATCTACTACCAATGGCAGTTCGCCATTCTTGTAGCTCTCGAAATTCTCGGTTGTAATTGTTACTTCCATTTTTCTAAACTTTTAAATATTAAACAAAATTATCTCTAATTGATCTGATAGCTCATCTTAGGATGCTGCTCGATATACTGGATGAGGGCATGGCCCACACCCACCGTATGCTCACGGGCACGCATCAGCAAATAGGTATTGCTGTCTACATCATGTATCTGGAAAAAGAGCTGCGCCTTGCCCTCGTCATTCTCCAGAATGGTCTGCAGGTCGCTAACCATCGTTTCATCTATCGCATCGCTCTCCACATTGATGGTGAAGCGGTCGATGCGGTTCTCCTTGACCGTCTGCAGATACTCCACATTGCCTATCTGGAAATCGAGATAGTTGGCATTGCCGTAACGGGAAACGCACTTGGCGGTGATGTAGATGGTGCTGCCTTCAACCATGATGCCGCGCCACTTGCCCCAGTCCTCGCCAAAGAGAGCCAGCTCGCCTGAGCCCTCAAAGTCTTCGAGCGTAACGAAACCGCACGGCTTGCCCGTCTTGGTAAACTTCGACTTCACACCCGTGATGATGCCGCCCAGCACCACATCCTCCTTCTTTGCCAGCTCCTGCTTGTCGCCCAGTTCAGAGCAATGGGTATTGCAGAGGGAGTTGAGGATAATGCTGTACTCATCGAGCGGATGGGCAGAAAGATAGATGCCCACAAGCTCGCGCTCACGGTTCAGACGTTCGATGGTGCTCCAGCTCTCTGCATCAGGAATAGGCGGCGTAGCTATTTCTATCGCCTCGGTACCGCCAAAGAGTGAGTTGGCAGCCTCGTGCTGTTCCTGCTGGAAGAGCTGACCGTAGCGCACCAGCGTATCGAGGAAGGTTTCGCCCTTGTTGTTCTTGCCGAAGAACTGCTCGCGACGGATGCCGAAGCTGTCGAAACCGCCACTCAGCGCCAAGGTTTCGAAAGCCTTGCGGTTCACGCTGGAGTAATCTACACGCTCGGCAAAATCGAAGATGCTCTTATAAGGTCC
The DNA here is from genome assembly GCF_025151535.1 of Segatella copri DSM 18205. Classification (NCBI taxonomy): domain Bacteria; kingdom Pseudomonadati; phylum Bacteroidota; class Bacteroidia; order Bacteroidales; family Prevotellaceae; genus Segatella; species Segatella copri. The sequence goes on along the minus strand of NZ_CP102288.1, from coordinate 136,821 downwards.
GTTCTTCAGTCGCTCTGCCACGATGGCATCGGCTGCCGGAGCACCCATACCCTTGATGGCTGAAAGACCGAAACGTATCTCTCCATGCTCGTTCACACCGAACACGCGGTAACTCTCGTTCACATCCGGTCCCAAGGTCTTGATGCCCATCGACTGGCACTCCTCCATCAGCTTGGTGATTTCGGTAATCTGTGCAAAGCGTCGGGTCATCAGCGCCGCCATGTATTCGGCAGGATAGTGCGCCTTGAGATAGGCAGTCTGGTAGGCTACCCACGAATAACAGGTGGCATGAGACTTGTTGAAGGCGTAGGAAGCAAACTTCTCCCAGTCGCCCCATATCTTCTCCAGCACCTTCGGGTCGTGGCCGTTCTCCTGTCCCTGCTTGATAAACTTAGGCTTCATCGCATCTACGATGGCCTTTTTCTTCTTACCCATCGCCTTACGCAGCGCATCAGACTCGCCTCGGGTGAAGCTCGCCAACTGACGGGAAAGAAGCATCACCTGCTCCTGATAGACCGTGATGCCGTAGGTATCCTTCAGATACTTCTCCATACACGGGATATCGTAGGTAATCGCCTGCTTGCCGTTCTTGCGGGCAATGAAGTCAGGGATGTAATCCATAGGTCCCGGACGGTAGAGGGCGTTCATGGCGATGAGGTCCTCGAACACCGTAGGCTTCAGCTCACGGAGATACTTCTGCATACCCGGCGACTCGAACTGGAAGGTTCCGATGGTCTGACCGCGCTGATAGAGCTGATAGGTCAGCTCGTCATCGATAGGGATGGTATCGAGGTCAACGACATCGCCCGTAGTCTGCTTGATAACCTTGCATGCCTCCTTCATCTCGGAGAGGGTCTTCAAGCCCAGGAAGTCCATCTTAATCAGACCGGTGGTCTCGATGACATGGCCGTCGTACTGCGTTACCGCCGTCTTCAGTCCCGGGAAATCAGGGTCATCGGCAGTAGATACAGGCACCCAGTTGCTGATAGGGTCGCGGCAGATGATGAATCCGCAGGCATGGATACCCGTGCCTCGGATGGTTCCTTCGAGCATCTTGGCATACTTGATGGTATTGCTCTCGCGGGGATCGTTGGAGAACTCTGCCTCGCGCAGCTCTGGGGTATATTTGATGGCATTGGTCAGGTTCATCTTGGCACCGTCAGGCAATCGGTCTGGGATAGCCTTGCAGAGTGCATTCGCCTTATCCAACGGCAACTTCTCTACACGCGCCACATCCTTGATGGAGTTCTTCGTCGCCATGGAACCGTAGGTAATGATATGGGCACAGTTCTCATGACCATACTTATCCATTACCCATCTCAGCACCTTGCCTCGGCCGTCATCATCAAAGTCGGTATCAATATCCGGAAGGTTCACACGGTCTGGGTTCAGGAAACGCTCAAACAGGAGGTCGTACTTCAATGGGTCAATCTTGGTAATGCCCAAGCAGTAAGCCACCACCGAACCTGCCGCAGATCCACGTCCCGGGCCCACCATCACGCCGAGTTCCTCGCGCGCCGCCCTGATGAAGTCTGACACGATGAGGAAGTAGCCCGGGAAACCCATGGTCTTCATCACATGGAGCTCGAAGTTTACATGCTCGTCTACATCCTCGGGCAGCGGGTCGCCATAAAGCTTTTTGGCTCCCTCGTAGGCAAGGTGGCGCAGATATTCTGCCTCAAACTTGATACGGTATATCTTATCGTAACCGCCCAATCGGTCGATTACCTTCTGACCTTCCTCTGGTGGCAGCGGGTTCTTGCCGTTCTCATCAGAGGTAAACTCCTTGTAGAGGTCTTCTTCTGATACCTTCTGCCGCAACTGCTCCTCGGTACCGAAACTCTCCGGAATCGGGAAGAAAGGCATGATAGGACCATGATCGATGCTGTAAATCTCCACCTTATCCAATACTTCGAGGGTATTGGAAAGCGCTTCGGGGATATCCGAGAACACCTCGTTCATCTCCTGGCGGGTCTTGAACCATTCCTGCTTGGAATAGCGCATACGGTTAGGGTCGTCGAGATCCTTGCCGGTAGCGATACAGAGCAGATGGTCGTGAGCCTCGGCAGTCTCCTTATCCTCGAAGTGGCAGTCGTTGGTGCACACCAGTTTGATGTTAAACTCCCTTGCCATCTTGATGAGTTCCTTGTTGGCACGCTGCTGCAACTCGTAAGCCTCTCGGTTGGCAAGCAGACTGGGATCATCGGGCACTTTATGGCGCTGGAGCTCGAGATAGTAATCATCGCCAAAGAGGTTGTGGTACCACTGGCAAGCCTCGCGGGCTCCTTCCAGGTCACCATGCAGAATCTTGGATGGCACCTCGCCTGCAATACATGCCGAACAGACGATGAGGTCTTCGTGATACTTCTCCAGATCGGCACGGTCGGTTCGTGGGCGCATGTAGTAACCATCCACCCACGAATTGCTCACCAGCTTGATGAGGTTCTTGTATCCATTATAATTCTTGGCAAGTACAATGAGGTGATAACCGCTCATATCGCCCTTATCCTTCTCTCGGTCGGCTTTGGTTCGGCGTGCCACATACATCTCGCAGCCTATGATAGGCTTGAAAGGTTCGAGTCCCTCCTTCTTGCGGTCTTTATTAATCTTGCCGCAATAGTCGGTGAGTTCCTTGATGCCGAACATCACACCGTGGTCGGTTACCGCCATACCCTTCATGCCGTCCTTGATGGCCTTATCTACCAGATGCGGTATCTTCGACTGGCCGTCGAGGATGGAGTATTGGGTGTGTACATGCAAATGAACAAAATCTTCCATTATCTGTTTAAAATTCAAATTTTGACAACAAAGTTACGGCGAAATATTGAAAAAGCCAAAAGAAATATGCGAAAATATTGAAAAAGGTAAAAGAAACCCATAAAAAATTTGCAAAAGTGATAAAAATGACGTACCTTTGCACCAATAAAAACTTAATCCTACTATATGGGACAGAAAATAAAGAAATTAAAGAAGATAAGATTGCACCGCGAAGGTACCGATCAGCTGGTAACCGGAGCGATAGCGTTAGTAGCCATTGCGGCTATATTGTGGACAACCTTAGACAACAAGATTCCGTTCTGGGCTTTTGTTGTTGTGTTCGGTACGGTATATGGTATCGTGCTCAACTTCTACCGTTGTCCTATCAGATACCTCAACGTAGAGGATACTTCGAAACTGGTAGTAGCACCTGCCGACGGAAAGATTGTGGTGATAGAAGAGGTGGAGAATGCTCCTTACTTCGGTGACCGCCGCCTGATGATTTCCATCTTCATGAGCCTCTGGAATGTTCATGCCAACTGGTTCCCGGTGGATGGTAAGGTAAAATTCGTGAAGCATGTGGACGGCAACTACCACAAGGCATGGCTGCCTAAGGCTAGCGAGGAAAACGAGCATGCCGACGTGATGATTACCACACCTGAGGGAGTGGATGTACTCTGCCGACAGATTGCCGGTGCAGTGGCACGCCGCATCGTAACCTATGCCAAGGAAGGGGAAGAATGCTTCATCGACGAGCACCTGGGATTCATCAAGCTGGGTTCACGCGTGGATGTCTACCTGCCTGTAGGTTCAGAAGTATGCGTAAAGATGGGACAGTCAACTACTGGCGACCAGACCATCATCGCTAAATTGAAATAACATATTGACAGATAGAGGGCAAGCCGGAACATACTTCCGGCTTTCACTCTATCATAATATAGTGTAAAGAAATGAGTATCAAAAAACATATTCCAAACACGATAACCTGCTGCAACCTGGTTTCGGGCTGCATTGCAACATCGTTTGCCTTCGGCGGGAACCCAAGGATGGCATTGTTATGGATTATCATCGGAGCCGTATTCGACTTCTTTGACGGCATGAGCGCCCGCCTGCTGCACGTTTCATCGCCAATAGGCAAGGAGCTGGATTCGCTGGCAGATGACGTAACCTTCGGTGTGGCTCCTGCCACCATCGTATTCTCACAACTCTTTGTAATGGAATATCCGGGTTTTCTGGAGCCTTTGCGCCCATGGCTGCCTTACGCAGCCTTCATCATCGCAGCCTTCTCGGCATTGCGACTGGCTAAGTTTAATCTTGATGAGCGTCAGACTACCTCTTTCATCGGTGTTCCTACACCAGCCAACGCCCTGTTTTGGGGTTCGCTGATTGTGTTCAATCCAAGCTGGCTCGAAGGATATTCATGGTCGGTATTCATCATTCTGGCTCTGATTCTCATCACCAGCTATCTGCTGGTTTGCGAGATGCCTCTTTTCGCCTTGAAGTTCAAGCAGTGGGGCTTCAAGGGCAATGAGGTGAAATATGGCTTTGCCGCGCTCACCATCATCATCCTCGCTACATCGGTAGCACTTGATGGTCTGATCGGTTTCCTCACCGGCTGGTGGCTTGTCATCGTGGCATACGTCATCATCTCGGCGATTATTTATCTGAAGAAGACGAAATAGAAGAAATTCCCTTTATTGGGATATACAGTTTTAGTAAGATTGTTAATTGAAAAATGCGGCTAGATGTGAATCCAGTCGCATTTGCTTTTTTCTTCCTGTTGAGAGAAGTTTAGTTGTGTACGAGCGTACCAATCTCCTCACCATCCATCACCTTCTTGAGGTTACCTACAACATCCATATTGAACACGTAGATAGGAAGGTTGTTTTCCTTACACATGGTGGTAGCAGTCAAATCCATTACCTTCAAGCCCTTGGTGTAAATCTCATCATAGGTAATGTCCTTGAACTTGGTAGCTGTAGGATCCTTCTCTGGGTCGGCGGTATAGATGCCGTCTACACGGGTACCCTTGAGCATCACGTCAGCCTCGATTTCGATACCACGGAGAGAAGAACCGGTATCGGTAGTGAAGTATGGACTACCTGTACCTGCAGAGAAGATGCAGATATAGCCTGCCTCCATCGCCTCAATCGCCTTCCACTTGGTGTAGAATTCGCCGATAGGCTCCATGCGGATGGCAGTAAGCACCTTGTTCTTAACACCCAAGGCTCCGAGTGCGCTGCTCAATGCCAGGGAATTGATAACGGTAGCACACATACCCATCTGGTCGCCCTTGACACGGTCGAAACCCTTCTGGCTTCCGCTCAAACCGCGGAAGATGTTACCACCACCAATCACAATGCCTATCTGAACGCCCATCTCATGGACCTCCTTTATCTGCTTAGCATAATCACTCAGGCGCTCTGGGTCGATGCCGAAGCTCTGCTTGCCCATCAGACTCTCGCCGCTCAATTTCAAAAGAATTCTTTTAAACTTTGCCATTTTATTTTAATTTACAATTTACAGTTAACAGTTTATAGGGCGTAGCCTCCTATAAACTATTAACTCTTAACTATTAACTATAAACTATTAATCAGGAACTTGATTTCTCCGAACGCATACGAGCGTATCACTCCCTTCTTGTCATGAAGGATGAGATGACCATCGTCCTCCACCTCTACGAAGGCGCCCTCGAACTTACCGTCCTTATCCTCATACCAGTGATAGCCCTTGCGACGGTAGAGAGAAAGATGATAGATGCCCGACACATCCATATAGTCGGCACGACGCAGAAGTTCGTAGTATCTGCAGAAAGCCTCAATCACCTTCTGAAGCACCTCTTCCCTATCCACCTCATGACCCAGAATCTGAGCCAGAGATACAGGGTTGGGCGCATCGCTGTGGAACTCAGTCTGATTGACATCAATACCGATACCGAAGATGCAGCGCTTGATGCCCTTGGAGTCGATGGCAGTCTCTATCAGCGTGCCACTGATTTTCTTGTCATACCAGTACACATCATTCGGCCATTTCAGCGTAATGCCGTCCGTATAGGAATCAAGAGCGTCCTTCACGGCGAGCGCACCAGCCTCGGAAAGTAGGAACTGCTGGCGCAAAGGTACCCACTTAGGACACATCATCATACTGAAGAGGAGGTTCTTGCCCGGCTCACTCTCCCAGGTATGCACGCCCTGTCCCCTGCCTGCTGTCTGATAATCAGCAATGGCAATGGTCAGCGCATCTTCATCGTAAGTATCCAAATTCTTCAGGAAGGTATTCGTGGAATCCACTTCCTTTAATCGTATAATCTTCTTTTCCATGTCTATATAATAATGTATAGCGAATCACAACGGGTTATCCAATCAGCAACGGGTTGAAGGCATCCACAAGATGCTCGATGCGTTTCACCTGATGCCCTACCCCTACCACGGTAACAATATCAAAGCGAAGTTCTTTTTCCACCTTCTGTTCCTTGACATAAGTATTGGCGGCTATTGCCAGATTACGCATCTTCCTGACATCTACGGCTTCCTCGGGCTGCTGGTATTCTTCACCCGAACGGGTCTTGACCTCTACCACAACCAGCGTCTTACCATCCGGCGAAACGGCAAGGATATCCAGATCCCGCTTGCCGGCTTTCCAGTCTCTGTCGATGACGACATAGCCTTCATTCTCGAGATAGAGCGTAGCCTCGTCTTCTCCCCATTTGCCTAATTCATTATGCTCTGCCATAGTCTATTTTCTTTATTTTGCACCAAAAGATGCTTTTACCTTGCAAAAATAACAAAAAAAGTCCACACTTCAAACTTTTTTATGTAATTTTGCACGAAAAACAATGGAAGATATCAAGAAAAAAGACGAAGCATACATGCGCCGTGCCCTGATGGAGGCTCAGGCGGCATTCGATGAAGACGAGATTCCGGTAGGCGCCATCATCGTTTGTAAAGACCGGATCATATCGCGTGCCCACAATCTTACGGAGATGCTGACAGATGTTACGGCTCATGCCGAAATGCAGGCCATCACTTCGGGAGCCAACATGCTGGGAGGAAAATACCTGAAAGACTGTACCCTATACGTTACGGTAGAACCCTGCGTGATGTGCGCCGGAGCGCTGGGATGGGCACAGATCAGCCGCGTGGTATATGGTGCCAGCGACGAGAAAAGGGGGTATACAAAATATGCGCCCGATGCACTGCATCCTAAGACGACAGTGACATCGGGCGTATTGGAAGATGAGTGCCGCGCACTCATGCAGGATTTCTTTCAGAGAAAGAGATAATTACTTAACGAGCACTACAAGATACTTGCTGGTGCTCCAGAAAATCTGTGGATTGGTGATGCGGAGTGTATACTGCTTGTTAGCATCACGTACCAATGCATAAGAGCTGGATGGGTGGGTAGTGAGCAACTTAGCCGACTTTGACATCAACTTGATTTCAGAAATGTTGCGGATATCAACCTTGGTGAAATAACTCTTGTTGAAATTGCCGGTCATTACCTTACCCTTTTCCATGATATGCTGCTCCTTCAACTCCTTCTTGGTACCGAATACGTACCAGGCAGTGTTGAGCTGCTTGTCCTGTGCATTGATTGTCTCTGTCTTCTGGTTGCTTTCAGTAGTAAGACGAGCGGTCTTGGTATTCAGATTGTTGATAGTCTCGTCGAGCGCTGCAATATGAATATCCTTCTTATCCAACTCCTCGCGAAGCGCCTGAAGTTCCTTATCCTTCTGTGCAATCTGCTCCTGAAGGTTTGCGATGGTCTTCTTCAACTGGTCAGCCTGCAAAGAGCTGTTAGCCATCTGCTTCTGCAGTTTAGCCAGGAGTTCGCGGTTCTGCTGCATACGGGTAGCGATGAACTGAACATTCTCCTTGAGCTGCTGTCTCTTGCTGACACCCTCACCGTTCTTCAGGAGAGTTACCCTGTGCTCAGCCTCACTGATCTGGTTCAGACCATCCTGGATTTCATTCAATGTACCCATCATATCGTTAATTTCGCTATCCTTCTGAGCGATGATACTGTTTAGCGAATCATTCTGCTGATTTGCCAAATCCTGGGTGTTGTTCTTGCCGTTGTTGCAACTGGTCAAGCAAAAAGCAGCTAAACATGCCGCAAATAATAGCTTTTTCATAATCATTTTCCTTTTTAATATTTGATTTAAAAAATTATCTTTTCGCGTATAACGCGTCGCTTCCTAAACTTTATTCATTACTTTCTTCATCCCTGCGAGCCCCGTTTTTCTTCTGCCTGCGCTCTTCACGCTTCTTTTCCTTCATCTCCTCCTTGAGCTGTTTAGGATCTTTTCCTGCCAATACGATGACAAATTCGCCCCTTGGTTCTGTCTCCTCAAAATGAGCGATAACCTCGGCAAGCGTACCCCTCACACTCTCCTCGTGGAGTTTGGATATTTCACGACAACAGCTCACCTGTCTGTCATCCCCGAAAACCTCGGCAAACTGCTGCAAGGTTTTCACCACACGATAAGGCGACTCATAGAAAATCATGGTGCGCACCTCATCCTTCAATGACTCAAGATAGGTCTGTCTGCCCTTTTTCTGCGGAATGAATCCTTCGAAGCAGAAACGGTCGCATGGCAAACCCGATGAAACGATGGCCGGTATGCATGCCGTAGGTCCAGGCAAAGTCTGCACCGTGATGCCTGCCTTGGCTGCCTCGCGGGCGAGGTAAAAACCAGGATCGCTGATACCCGGTGTTCCGGCATCGCTGATCAAGGCAATGGTTTCGCCACCCTTCAGTCGCTCTACGATGGCAGAAGATGTGCCATGTTCGTTAAACTTATGGTGAGCCACTAATCGATTTCTGATATCGAAATGCTTCATCAGGACACTCGATGTTCGAGTGTCCTCAGCGAGTACCAAATCCGCTTCTTTCAGTATGCGAATAGCTCGCATTGTCATGTCCTCCATGTTACCAACTGGAGTCGGAACGATGTATAATGTGCCCATACTGACCGCAAATGTAGTTAATTAATCTTTCATAGCAAAAAAAAAACGCGTTTCTTTGCATTTTTTAAAACCTTATTATTAATTTTGCCCCCGAAATGACAGAAAATCTAATTGGGGAGGCACACCGTCCCGGAAGAATTGAAGTGGTGTGCGGATCGATGTTCTCCGGAAAAACAGAGGAATTGATCCGAAGAATGAAGCGTGCGAAGTTCGCCAAGCAGAAGGTGGAAATCTTTAAGCCGGCGCTTGACACTCGTTACTCCGAGGAAGATGTAGTGAGCCATGATCAGAACTCTATCCGGTCTACTCCTATTGAGTCCTCTGGATCGATACTGCTATTGGCTTCTGATATCGACGTGGTGGGTATCGATGAAGCCCAGTTCCTGGACAATGGGCTCGTGGAGGTATGCAACGAACTCGCCAACCGTGGCGTGAGAGTCATCGTGGCAGGACTGGATATGGACTTCAAGGGAGTTCCCTTCGGTCCGATTCCTGCTCTCTGTGCCATCGCCGACGAGGTGACCAAGGTTCATGCCATCTGCGTAAAGTGCGGATCGGTTGCCTATGTGAGCCACCGGTTGGTCAATAACGACAAACGGGTGCTTCTGGGCGAGAAAGATGAATACGAGCCACTCTGCAGGGAATGCTACCAGAAGGCGATTCTTAACGAAAAATTATAACAAAAGGAACAGTTATGGGAAAGGAGATTACATTTGATAAATTTATAAGATGGGCGGGTGTTACCCTCATCGTACTGGCCGTGCTCTACATGACCAATTATCTGAGCAGCGTACTGCTGCCATTCTTCATTGCATGGTTTTTCGCTTACTTGCTCTATCCGGTCGTGAAGTTTATCGAAAACAAACTCCACGTCAGAATACGTGCGCTGTCTATCCTCATCGCCATGGGAACGGCTATCGCTGTTATAGGAGGCGTGCTGTGGCTCATCATCCCTCCGATGATTGACCAGTTTGACAAACTCGGTGAGGTGTTGACACGATGGCTGCATCAGACGACTCATACCAACAACCTGACGGCGCTGATCAAAGACTGGTTGCAGGCCAACCAGGAACAGATAGAGCATTTTCTGAAAAGCAAGGACTTCAGCGATGCCATCAAGACCACCATGCCTAAGGTCTTCTCGGTAGTCAGCCAGACGGCAACGGTACTGATGAGTATCGTAGCATCGATGATTACCTTATTATATATGTTCTTCATCCTGCTCGATTATGAGACACTGACAGCCAACTGGGTGAGAATCTTCCCTAAGAAGAACCGTCCGTTCTGGAGTGCGCTGATGAAGGATGTGGAGCGCGAGCTCAACAACTATATCCGTGGTCAGGGACTGGTAGCGCTCTGTATGGGCATCATGTTCTGCATCGGTTTTACCATCATCGGTTTCCCGATGGCGATAGGTCTGGGCATTCTCATCGGCATCATGGACCTGGTTCCATACCTCCATACCTTCGCCCTCATCCCTACGGCATTCCTTGCCATGCTGAAGGCAGCCGACACAGGTCAGAATTTCTGGCTGGTATTCGGTCTGGCTGTTCTGGTGTTCTGTGTGGTGCAGGTCATCACCGACATGGTAGTTACCCCGAAGATCATGGGTAAAGCGATGGGATTGAACCCAGCCATTCTCCTCTTGAGTCTCTCGGTTTGGGGTGCACTTCTGGGTTTCCTGGGATTGATTGTAGCCCTTCCGCTCACAACGCTCATCATAGCCTATTGGCAGCGGTATGTAACGAAAGAGAAGCCGCAATATCATGAAGAAACGGGCGAAAATGTCCCAATTTCGGATAAAAATGAAGAAAATCAGTAAAAATATGGCAAAATATTTGGTTATTTCAGATTTTTGCCGTACCTTTGCACTCGCTTTTGAAACATAAAGCAGAAGATTGACTCGCTAGCTCAGCTGGTAGAGCACAACACTTTTAATGTTGGGGTCATGGGTTCGAGCCCCATGCGAGTCACAGATCTTCAAGAAAAAGGCTTTCCATTACGGAAAGCCTTTTTTTGTTATTAAAACTGAACTTTCGCAAGTGGGGAAGTTAAGGGAAGTTAGAGGGAAGTTAAGGGACAAATGTCCTACGTTTTACGTAAAATAACTATTGTCTCTTCACTTCCCGAACGACCGTAGGGAGTGATAACTTCTTTAACTTCTGTCAATTCCCTCACTTTTGAAACTTGAATTATTAAAACATTTCAGCCTTAGCCTCTACCCTCTTCTCAACATCATCCGGAAGCTGAGGGAAGAAATCATAGCCGGTGATACGCTCCACTTCATCTACTGAATTTACGAATTCCGTCTTCTTCCTGCCTTTCTGCGACTGGTTACGGCAGATAAAGCCGATGGCTTGCGGATTCTTGCCCGTATGAAGAACCACCTTGAAGAAGGCATCAGGCACTACCACCTTGTTTTTACCCAACTTGCGATGCTGCTTATTCAGAAATATCGGTCCGCAGACAATATAAACCTTGCCATACTGCTTCGCCCAGTTACGGCACTGCTGCTCTATCGTGTTCCATACCCCCGCATTCAGACTGTGGTTCTGCGGACACATATTGGTCATCAGGAAACATTCATCCATCGCCTGCTGACTCCATTTGTTGTCACCAGCCGGACACATGTGTCCCCTGTCCAAACCACTGTTGTAATAATCCGCCAAAGTACCCACGGGTGCCGGCATCTCCTCATCATCAGCAAACTTACCGCGCGGCAATTTACCAGATGCATGCTCACCCGTCAGCACCCAGGCTACCCAATTCGGCTGTCGCGTATCATGATTATAAGATACCGTATAAGCCAACCGATGCTTGATGGTTTCAGATACCTTTACCTTAGATACCGGAATCTCCAGCCCCTGCGCCTCCAGATTCGCACCCTCTCCAGCAGTTTCCTGCTTGTTCTCTCCAGCAGTTTCCTGCTTATTCTCTGCAGACGATTCATCGCCCGCAGCATCAGCAGCCTCCTGCTTACTCTCCTTTACAACAAGTGCCTGATCTTCTGTTGCCAGCGAAGAAACCTTCGGCAAGACAGAAAACGCCACTACTGCGGCTATCGCCAACAGCCAAATCTTAAATGTACCTACTTTCTTTTTCATATCATATTCATCATTAATTCATTTTCCATGAGACTCAGAGTCTACACTATTCATTCCGCTTTTAGGTGAATAATCCCTAAAATCTCCACAAAAGTAGTATTTTTATGCGAAAAAGAGAAAGAAAATCATAAATTTCTTGCGCATTTCAAAATAAAACACTAACTTTGCATCGCTATGTAGGACAAACCTAGACATAACACAGTAAAAAGCTCAAACAACTAAGAACTGAAAGTCAGAGGTTACAATACATTGGCAAAAGTGCTCTATGAAATGGACAAGTGAAGAGCATTAACAGAGATTAACTAAAAGTGATGCAAGTTTCCCGCCTTTTCTTGTTTTATACAAGGACTGAAGAGCCTCGAACAACCATATCGGGGTACATTTAGGCTGAGAAATATGAGAAAATAAGAATCAAAACATAATAGCAAAATGAAAAAAATCAAATTATTCTCAATTGCAGCTGCCTTCATTGCAGCTTTCGCATTCACTTCTTGTAATACAGGCGATGATAACAACTATACAAAGCCGCTCACACAAGCAGAAAAGCAGACCTGCTATCTCAAGACATCTGGTAGCCGCATGAGCAAACTCGCTTATATAAGCGATGAGCATGTTACAGAATATGTTACAACAGATAAAGTCAAACAAAAGGAATACATCGACACCTTAGACGTTGCTACAGATATCTATGGAAATGGCAAAGATACTGTAATGACTGTTAACAACTTCCCTGTTAAGATCTTCGCCCGTTACATTGAAGGCGATGACAAGAAAGAACTGAAGGAAGCATTGAAGAAATGTGAGATGCAGGTTAGCTTCAAGAGTGTTGTAACCTACTATACACTTACACCAGTCCTTCAATTTTTCCTCACTCCAGAGGCAATAACTGTAAACCTGGAGTATGGTGGTGCAACTCATAAGGTTAAGTTCTATTGTTATGCAAATCAACCATATCCATATTATAGTATTTACAATGCAGGACTGGTTGACAATACTACCAGCAAGCTGGAAGCTTATTTTGCTCTTTATGGTTACGAAGTTGATCCAAAGGATGAGAAGAATCCAAAGCCTACAGCTTTCAGATATAAGATAGCAGAAAAACCATATACTGGAGCACAGATTAAGTTCTTCCAACCATAAAGTTCAGAGCAAAAGAAATAAAGAAGTTAGAAACTTACACTTACAAATATATATATGTTAATACTCTCTTAAAAATTAAACAAAAAAAGAAAACTATTAGAGGCGCAGTCTTCGTGAGAAGGTTGCGCCTTGTTGCATATATACAAAGATCAGACGCTCCTTAAAACTTATATATAGGCAAAACCTTGACCTTATATCCATTTTTCTCAATTACCCTTTCCTCATTCATCGTGACAATGATCAGATTGGAGCATTTGAGTTCTCCCGCACATTCTATGATGCTATCTATCTCCCGCTTGAGTGTTCGTTCGGAAGAGAGGTCATAACATACTTGTATCAGACTTTCTACATGAGCACCCTGCCTTGTAACAAAATCAGTCTCCTTGTCATTACGGGAGCGATAATAGAAAAGCGATGTTTCTGCATGATATCCCCTGCGAACCAACTCTATAAAAACCTGATTCTCCAATAACCTGCCTAAGTTCTCACTCACACTAAAAGCCTTGGCTTCTACAAAACCATTGTCAACCACATATACTTTCTGTGGAGCTTTCTTCATCATTTTCAACTTGTTGTTGTAACGTGGCAGATAATACAGGAGATAGGGTTCTCTTAAAAATCCCATGAACTTCTTGGTGGTTGCTACGCTCGAAAATCCCAGCGCTTCTGCCAGTTCGTTGGCACTGAAAGGATTGCAGAAGTTAGAAACCAGATACATGGCCAGGTTGTTCAAATCCTCCACATTGCGTACTTTATGGCGCTTGGCAATGTCTTTCCAAATGATGGAATCGAAGAGTGTGGAGAGATAGTTTTGGGTCAGGCTTCTTGCTGCTACAGTCTCAGGATAACCACCATGGTGCAGATAGTCTGCTATAAGCGAGAGGTCGGATACGCTATCTTTCATCTCTGATACTTCCGAAAGATTCCTGTGGTTCCAGATAAAGTATCTATTATTGGCTGATTATCAGTATTATACACTCTAAACGGTAGAAAAGTGGCGATGTGGATTCTGTTTAGATACGAAAAATAGAAGATTTAACGTTTTTAACCTTCTGTCACACCGAAATTACAAAAAATTTGGGTGATGTAAGGTGGTTAGTAGTCACTCCATATGCCTTTTATTGCCACAGTGGTTCGTTATCCCAACCAGAAGGAAAACCAAGGGCAGCCTTATCTACTTCTGGAAACGTAGCAAAAAGTCTGTTCATCTTATCAAGCATATCGTTATTTGGAGATATGATGTCAAGAAAGTACTTGATGATGCACATATCAAAGTACACTTTCAATGGATCTGTCGGCAAGGTAATCCAAGGACGTGACATTCTAATTGGCATGGTAGCACGAATAGAGAATACCCTATTCCATACACGTGCATGATGACAACATGAGTTTCTTGTTACAGTGATAATGGTAAGCCAAGATTCAAAAGGTGCAACTTGCAAGCCAAATGACTGTGCAATACGCTTCTTTATCTTCTTATTCTTGATGTTAGAATAAACATTGGTGATTACACCAAATGGCAATATCTCTGTCAGCATCCATGAAGGTGGGTACTGATTGGTATATGTCTCTTTGAAATGGTTGATGAAATCCTCTTTTGTATGGTTCAGTTCATCTTCTATAAGACGTATAGAGCGATTGAACTTGGACGGATTTGAGAAATTGTTGGCATCAGTCATCCAAAAAGGGTTGCCTGTCATTTCCGTTCCAAAGTTCACGATTGCACAACGCACTGCGACCTCTATCTTTTCAATTTCATTGAATAAAAGTAGTCGTAGCTTCTTGTCAAAGCGATACAACATCATAACCTTACCGAAAGATACTCCTCGCTTGAATAGATGTTGCTCCTTGGGAATGGAAAGCAATGGGTACATATAGGCAGACAAACGATAGTAACCGATGTGGGAAAGATAATGCTGAGCCTTTTCTTCATCGGTTATCTCCATACCTCTTGTTTTGAGTAGTTGTACTAACTCTTGGGGTGTGGAGTATGTTTTTATGAACGGAATTTTTGTTGCCATATACCTATAAAAACAAAAACGACCCGCACATTTGAGCATCGTTGAGAGGCTTGGCGGGTTCTCGTGCTGCAAAGATACGAATAATCATTGATAATACAAACTTTTTAGAAAGAAAAATCACACAAAAGTGGAATTCTTTGACATATTTATGTTTGATAATGTTAAATCAAACCTTGAAATCATACTTTGCCAGCCAAACAAAGTGGTTTTCAAGGTCACTGCTGTCCCGTTTAGAAATCATCGGGCCTGAAAAGGCTAGGATATAGCCAATCCTCCGTCTCTTCTGTTGGAACAGCTTTGTTAAACAATTCATTTAAAGGAGTCTTGTCCGTAAGGAATAGACCCACGTTCTTTGAAATAGTGTGTAGCGATTGTTCTATGTGCATCACTTTCTTTGCATAAGCTAAAAGCAAGTATGTGCATATGGCAATCCAGATTTGCAGATATATGGCATTCTCGGAAGTTCCATAAAAGGATTTGATGTGAAGGTGTTGCTTAATCCATTTAAAGTAAAGTTCCACGTTCCATCTTTCCCTATATAATTCAGATATGGTAAGCGCTTCATATTCCATGTTGTTTGTGAGAAACCTATACACCTTACTTGTTGCATAGTCCTCATAGGTTACCATTCTAAGTTCTTCAGGATACCATTTGGCAGTATGTAGTCCTGTTAATTTGATACGTTCATCAGAAATGATACCAGTACTCTTGTCAACTTCGGCTTCTGCTACAACTTCAAAAAGCATGTTATCTTTTGCCCTAGTAACAAAGAATGCATTCACGACCTGTTAATTGAGCATAGCTCATTACTAGGAATTGGTCTTTGCAAGAGAAGTTTCTTGCTCTGTAGTTTCCCTTATAACGGTCTACACAAGTTTTGAAATCACGTTCTGGTATATGTGACATAATCTGAGAGAATATAGTTTTGCCTTTGTTCATCGCACACGTATTTTAAATATGCGTGCAAAGATACAAAATCAAATCGAATACACTATAAAAAGTCCGTAAACTTTTGAGTATTAATAACTTATTTGATAATCGTCTCGTTTTAACAGGACACTAGTGATTTAAAATATAATTATATTAGGGGCTAAATGACAATCCCGAATCCTTAATGACATAATGACCTAATGACATAATGACAACAGACCCTTGCCGTGTAGTGTTGTCCCTAAAAAAAGTTGAATGGATTTTAACTTAAACCCTATTATGGGTTGAATAATTTCTATTAACCCTAATCAAGGTTGAATCTATTCTCTTAAACCCTATAAAAGATTGAATAATGCCTTATGGTGCAGACTCAATCATTGACCATGTTGGGATATGTGGGCAGTTCGTGTGCAGATAATAGGCTTGCCAGCTCTTTTACTGTTTGGCACCAGATTTTTTTTCATTCAATATTTTCAGGGCAATACAGACACCATTTTGGGCAATTATGTTGCATGATGAAGCATTTTTTCTTCAAAATATTTGGCAATATGGAAAAAAATACCTACCTTTGTACTCGAGACAAACAGGTTAGGCAATGGGTAAAAGGTGGCGATAGCTACGTAATGGGAGGCCCCTACCTGCTGTTGGCGCTTAGGTATGAGCGTGGAAACTGACTTACTTATACGGGGAAGAACCGTACTATTACGACAAACTTACACATTAAACAAAGAGAAAATGGCCAAAACAAAATTCGTCATAGTGGGAGGCGTCGCCGGAGGAGCTACCGCGGCAGCCCGAATGAGGAGGCTCTCCGAAGAAGCAGAGATTGTCCTTTTTGAGAAAGGGGAATACATATCGTATGCCAACTGCGGCCTACCCTATTACATAGGCGGCGTGATAGAAGAGCGCGACAAGCTCTTCGTCCAGACACCCGAGGCATTCGGCAAACGCTTCAACATCGATGTCCGCACCAACAGCGAGGTCACAGCCATCGATACAGAGCAGCGACAGGTGACGGTCAAGACCATCGACGGAAAGACCTATACAGAACGCTACGACAAGCTCCTGCTCTCACCCGGAGCCTCACCGGTCGTGCCCCCACTCCCTGGCATACAGAGCGAAGGCATCTTTACGCTGAGAAACGTGAACGACACCGACCGTATCAAGTCATACCTGAGTTGCCACAAAGTACGCCGCGCAGTCATCGTGGGTGGAGGCTTCATCGGTCTTGAGATGGCCGAAAACCTCAGACACGCAGGCGCGGAAGTCGCCGTCGTCGAGATGGCCCCACAGGTGATGGGCCCCATAGACTACTCCATGGCAGCCCTCGTACACGAGCATCTGCAGGAGCAGGGAGTCAGGCTATACCTCGAACAAGCCGTAGAGAGCTTTTCGCGTCAAGGCGAAGCACTCTCCGTACACTTCAAGTCAGGCATAAAGCTTGACGCTGATATGGTCCTGCTGAGCATCGGAGTGAGAGCCGAGACACGCCTAGCCCAAGACGCACATTTGAAGTTGGGCGAGATGCGTGGCATTTGGGTAAACGAATATCTGCAGACATCAGACGAAAACATTTATGCCGTAGGTGATGCCATCGAATTCCCACACCCCATCACAGGCAAACCGTGGCTCAACTTCCTCGCAGGCCCAGCCAATCGTCAGGCACGCATCGTGGCAGACAATATGGTGCTGGGCAACAGCGTCAGATACGAAGGCTCGATAGGCACAGCCATAGCAAAAGTTTTCGACATCACGGTAGCCTCCACAGGTCTGCCAGCCAAGCGGCTCAAGCAGATGAACATACCATACCTCTCAGCCACCATACACAACGGCTCCCATGCAGGCTACTATCCCGGCAGCACCCAGATGGCTATCAAGATAACCTTCTCCCCCACAGACGGACGCCTCTACGGAGCGCAGATCGTAGGCTGCGACGGAGTGGACACACGCATCGACCAGTACGCACTCGCCATCAAGCAGGGAGCTACTGCAGAGCAACTCACCCGACTCGAACACGCCTATGCACCCCCGTTTTCGTCAGCCAAAGACCCCGTTGCCATTTCGGGCTACGTCGCCTGCAATATACTCAGCGGAAAGATGCAGCCTCTGTACTGGCGTGAGATGCGCGACGCCGACACGTCCGCAGTCACCCTCGTCGATGTGCGTACCCCCGACGAATACGCATTGGGCAGCATACCCGGTGCGATCAACATTCCTCTGGACGACATGAGGCAACGCCTTGGCGAGATACCCACAACACGCCCCGTATGGCTCTTCTGCGGAGTAGGCCTGCGCGGCTACCTCGCCTCCAACATACTCAAGGCAAACGGATATAGCCAAGTGAGCAACCTCATCGGAGGACTGCGCACATACAAGGCCGCCACCGCAAGCATAGAGACCCCCCAAGGCTTTGACGACAAAAACGAGACGCACGTCGCAAGCGAATGCCGCCCCAGCCCACAAGGCAAGGTGACAATCACGGTCGACGCCTGCGGCATACAATGCCCAGGACCCATTCTCAAGATGAAACAGGCCATGGACAGACTTAGTGCAGGTCAGACTCTGGTGGTAAAGGCCACAGACGCAGGCTTCCCACGCGATGCTGAGGCATGGTGCCGCACCACAGGCAACAAGTTCGTCAGCAGACACTCAGAGGGCGGCATACACACTGTAGAAATAGAAAAGGCGACACCATGCCCCGTAGGGGCCCCACTCCCCACGACGAATGCCCAAGGCAAGACCTTTATCCTCTTCAGCGACGACCTCGACAAAGCCCTCGCCACCTTCGTCCTCGCCAACGGAGCAGCCGCCACGGGCAAGAAAGTCAGCATCTTCTTTACATTCTGGGGGCTTAACGCCATCAAGAAGACCCACAAGCCACACGTCGCCAAAGACCTCTGGGGGCGAATGTTCTCATGGATGCTCCCCTCAGACTCTACCAGCCTCTCACTCTCCAAGATGAACATGATGGGCATAGGCTCCAAGATGATGCGTTTCCTCATGGCCAAGAAAGGAGTCGACTCGCTCGAATCCCTGCGTCAGCAAGCCATCGACAACGGCGTGGAATTCATAGCCTGCCAGATGTCTATGGACGTGATGGGGATAAGCCGCGACGAACTCCTCGACAACGTCAACGTAGGCGGCGTAGCAAGCTATATGGAACGAGCCGAAAACTCAAACGTCAATCTGTTCATATAAGCCACTGAGGCGAGCGCAAGATCGCTCGCCTCAGCTGCGATTAGGTCCCTATCCGAGTTCAAATCCTATGATGAAAGTTGTGTGATAACCTGCATCAGCCTTTTCAGCAAGATCAAGAGAACCACCTTGCATAATCATGATGTAGTACCCTAAAAAAGTTGAATGGATTTTAACTTAAACCCTGTTAAGGGTTGAATAATTTCTATTAACCTTAATCATGGTTGAATCTATTCTCTTAAACCCTATAAAAGATTGAATATTGCCTTATGGTGCAGACTCAATCATTGACCATGTTGGGATATGTGGGCAGTCCTTGTGCAGATAATACCTCAGTTCGGGATAACGAGCTCTATCTAAAGGCTTTATAATGTTTTTATATAAGGGACACAGAGGCTTGGCAACCATCTATATATCTTGGATGGTTGCTGAGACAAAATCCTCCTGTAAAATATGCAATGTTAGAAAAGACTAAGCTGTTTCGTATCTTCGATAACGTATCCAGTAAGTGCCTTGGGCTTGTTGTCAAAGAAACAGTATGCCCCTAATGCAGAAATAATATTTATGATGAAATTCGAAACAGACCTGTGACGTGAATGTACTATCTGAGCCGTATTTTTCAACAGGTCATTAATCGTTTCAATGATGTATCTTTTGCGTAGCATCATCTTGTCATAGAACGGCATTAGTTTGTTCTTCATGTTCACTCTCAGTCCTGTAACCAACTGGATGCCTTCCTCAAAAAGCGAATCGAAGAGTTTTTGCGAGATATAGCCTTTATCTGCAAACAGCTTGCCATACAGACGTTTAGCCAATACATCGAATACCGCTGGATCTTTGTCGCTAACGTTTGCACCAGTGAGAACAAAAGCAATTATCTCACCTCTATCATTACATCTGCCAAAAGCACGGAGATTCAGGAAGAACATGAGAGGGAAGAATACGCGACTTTCAAGTTCTACAAAACGGTTATAAGACACTGCATTTGGAAAATATAACTTCAATGTTCCTCTAATAAAGAATAGGTAATAATGCTTGAAGTTTCGGAATGAGCCGAAATGGAAATACAGCAAAATCGTCATGATTTCACTATCAGATAAAGAGGCTTTACGTCGTCTGCGCTTTACTCCATCTTCACTCAAAAACAATTTTCCTGCATTTTCAGCATCAAAAACTTTGTAAAATTCATCAATAATACAAAATAATTCTGTAACTTTGTCCTTGGTAATCTCCATAATGATATCTTTTTATGTTTGTAACTAATTGGATTTCAACTACAAAGATACAAAAAATATCGGAGATTACCAACTTTTTTAGGCACTATTTCTTATCCCGAACTGAGGTAAGTTCAGAGCAAAAGAAATAAAGAAGTAAGAAACTTACACTTACAAATATATATATGTTAATACTCTCTTAAAAATTAAACAAAAAAAGAAAACTATTAGAGGCGCAGTCTTCGTGAGAAGGTTGCGCCTTGTTGCATATATACAAAGATCAGACGCTCCTTAAAACTTATATATAGGCAAAACCTTGACCTTATATCCATTTTTCTCAATTACCCTTTCCTCATTCATCGTGACAATGATCAGATTGGAGCATTTGAGTTCTCCCGCACATTCTATTATGCTATCTATCTCCCGCTTGAGTGTCCGTTCGGAAGAGAGGTCATAACATACTTGTATCAGACTTTCTACATGAGCACCCTGCCTTGTAACAAAATCAGTCTCCTTGTCATTACGGGAGCGATAATAGAAAAGCGATGTTTCTGCATGATATCCCCTGCGAACCAACTCTATAAAAACCTGATTCTCCAACAACCTGCCTAAGTTCTCACTCACACTAAAAGCCTTGGCTTCTACAAAACCATTATCAACCACATATACTTTCTGTGGAGCTTTCTTCATCATTTTCAACTTGTTGTTGTAACGTGGCAGATAATACAGGAGATAGGGTTCTCTTAAAAATCCCATGAACTTCTTGGTGGTTGCAACGCTCGAAAATCCCAGCGCTTCTGCCAGTTCGTTGGCACTGAAAGGATTGCAGAAGTTAGAAACCAGATACATGGCCAGGTTGTTCAAATCCTCCACATTGCGTACTTTATGGCGCTTGGCAATGTCTTTCCAAATGATGGAATCGAAGAGTGTGGAGAGATAGTTTTGGGTCAGGCTTCTTGCTGCTACAGTCTCAGGATAACCACCATGGTGCAGATAGTCAGCTATAAGCGAGAGGTCGGATACGCTATCTTTCATCTCTGATACCTCCGAAAGATTCCTGTGGTTCCAGATAAAGAATTCTGAAAGACTGAAAGGCAGCATCTCTATCTGTATATATCTGCCTGTTAGCAATGTTGCCATTTCGCTACTCAGCAATTTGGCGTTGCTTCCCGTAATGACCATGTTAATTCCCATGCGGTAAAGTTTGGAGACCCACAAATCCCAACCATCCAGATTTTGAACCTCATCGAGCAGAAGATACTCGAAGTCGGGATAAACGGCACGTAGCGTTTCCCAAACCAAATCATCGTCCCATGCACTCAGGAGTTTGCCGTCATCAAAATTCAGATAGGCAAAGTTCCTGCCTTTCAGCATCAGCAAAGCCTCTGTCGATTTACCGGTTCTTCTAGGCCCCGTTATCAACTTGATTTGCTTGCTTGCCAACAGTTCATCCACATCATATTGGGTATGACGTGTAAGATAAGGACGGGAAAGCAGAATATCCCGTTCCTTTTTCTGGTTATTGATAATTGTTCTCATTTCTCTTCAGATGAATTGATTAAACCGGGGCAAAGATACAAAAAATATTCAATATATCATTCGTATTGAATAAAAAAGTACTGATTTTATTCAATACGATGGATAAAATGAATAAAAAACGCCAAGGGTCTATATGCCACGATGAACAGGTGGCGTATAGACTTGGTGAGTGTTGAATGTTGAATGTTGAGTGTTGACTGAAAGAAATATGACGACAATCGGGTAGGAGGTAAATGCTAATCATAAAAGGCATTTGCCTCCTATTTTCACATTTACCGACCTCCCACACCACCGTACGTGCGGTTCCGCATACGGCGGTTTCGTGCTTTCTCATCTTGCGATGTGTGGCAAGTTGTTTTCAGCTATCCCTATGAGTAGCATCACTTCTATCCTATTGTCGGATTCCGTCCTATCGTCTTGGATAGAGAGTTCCTTTCGGACATCTGATGAGGTGTCTCACAAGGTAACATTCATTTACTATTGCACTGCACGATTCAGTCCTTCCCTATAAGCACACGTGCCTTGGGTACTATGACCTCTGCTGACTTCTCACGGCAAGCTTTACTCCGTCATTGTACATCGAATTATTCATCTTCACCCATGCGTCCGTGAGACCTCCTCGGATAAGGGCTTATTCTTTCCATCTTATACCCACTTCATTTACACCAACCATTCCGAATAGCTATGGGACTTTGATGTGTCTTGCAATCTCATCCATGGTCAAATGCCTTATATGAAGTTTCTGTACGTTAGGTCAGATGTTTGCCGCCAGCTTCTTTCAGATTCCACCTCGCTGTGGACACCCTTACTCTTGGCTATACGATTCCCGCTATTAGGGTTCGTTAGGGACTTGCACCCATTAGAATAAGCTCATGCCGAGCATACAAGGAAAACCGCCAGGCGTTTCTTTCTACACCTGGCGGTCTTGATATTTCACAGAATAAGTACTTAGTCTTTCTTCCAAAGCTTGGTCATATCCTCCAGCGTCTTACCCTTGGTCTCAGGAACGAGCTTCCATACAAAGATGGCAGCGAGGATACAGATAACACCATACAGGCCATAGGTGAACCAATAGCCCAGGCTGTTAGCCATCGGAACGAAAGAGGTAGAAACAATCCAGTTGAAAATCCACTGGAAGGCTACGGCAATCGCTACGGCAGCACCACGAATCGTATTAGGGAATACCTCGGCGATAAGTACCCAGCAGATTGGTCCCCAAGAGAACATGAATGATGCAGAATAAACCATGATGGATACCATGCACAACAACTGCAGATTAGGATTACCGAAGGTGATGGCTACACCGATGGCACCCAATGCCATGCCCAGAGAACCGGTAATGAGCAAAGGCTTACGTCCCAACTTCTCTACCGTAAAGATGGCTACACAGGTGAAACCGAGGTTCACGATACCATTGAATACGGTCAATACCATCGGATTGTCAAAGCCCATAGCATCATAGATACGAGGAGCATAATAGAGCACGGCATTGATACCTACAGCCTGCTGGAATACAGAGAGCATCACACCTACGAAGATACAGAGCACACCGTAAGTAAGCAGTTTCTCCTTCTTCTCAGTAACCGTATTCTTGATGTCATCCAAAATCTTCTTAGCCTCCTCAGCACCATTGATGCGAGCCAGGATACGCTCAGCCTTCGCATCCTGACCAACCATGGCAAGATAACGGGGAGTCTCAGGAACAAAGCAGATAAGCAGAGCAAACAAACCCGAAGGAACCATCTCAGAACCAAACATATAGCGCCATCCGGTTTCAATAGCCCAGGCAGCCTCGCCACCATTCAGAATCTGGTTCATACCATTGCCCACACTCTGGATAGCAGGAGCAATATGATCGCCAAGAATGAAGAAGTTGACGAAATAAACCACCAGCTGACCGAAGATGATGGCAAACTGGTTCCAGCTGACCAACATACCACGGATGTTGCTAGGCGCAATCTCACCGATATACATCGGGCATACAGCAGATGCCAGACCCACACCGATACCGCCAATCACACGGTAGAGGTTGAACACGATGAGAAGCGTAAGATTAGGTTCGCCCTTTGGCAACACCAAAGACTCAGGACACATAGATCCCCATGCAGAGATGAAGAACATCACACCCGCAAAGATCAGCGAACGCTTACGTCCCCAGTTAGAAGCCAGCACACCCGAAAGCGCCGAACCGATGATACAACCAATCAGGGCGCTGGAAGAAGTGAATCCATGCCAGAAATCGGTATAGGTGAAATCCTCAGCACCCATGAAGAATGCCTGCAAACCCTTCTCGGCTCCCGAGATTACCGCGGTATCATAACCGAAAAGCAAGCCGCCCAAAACGGCTACCATCACAATTGAAATAAGATAGGCTCTAGAGCCTGTTTGTTTTTGTTCCATTATTTTTTAGGTTTAAATTTTAATCACTTTTCTGTAGAATAGCGTAGCATTTACCGGCAGGAAATCTTCTTTTTTCATGCCAAAAATCAATCTCCACCTAATAATATACGTTTTTTCTTTATAAATATTACGTTCAACATGCGGTTTTCCCCTATTTTTTTTGTAAATTTGCACCAAAATAAGAAGAAACATAGAATTTAGGTAATATGAACATAGCAGATTTTCTACATCAGCAGGGCGATAAGCGAGGCTTTTCGTTTGAGGTTTTACCTCCGCTGAAAGGTAACGGAACAGCAGCACTCTTCCGTACCATCGATGCGCTGAGCGAGTTTGGTCCTCGCTTTATCAACATCACTACGCACCATAGCGAGTATGTATACAAGGAACTGGAAAACGGTCTCCTCACTCGCCAGCGTGTACGCCGCCGCCCGGGCACCGTAGCCATCGCAGGCGCTATACAGAATAAGTACGACATACCTGTCATCCCTCATATTATCTGCAGCGGTGCTACGAAGGAAGACATCGAGTACGAACTGCTCGACCTCCAGTTTCTGGGCATCAGCAACATTCTCGTTCTGCGAGGAGACAAGGCGAAAGAAGACCGGCAGTTTACACCAACCGAGAACGGTCATGCCCATGCCACCGACCTTCTGAAGCAGGTGAATCAGTTTAATGATGGTTTCTTCTTTGATGGCACACCCATCAAACACCCGGGCGACAAGTTCTGCTGCGGTGTAGCCTGCTATCCGGAGAAGCATGAAGAGGCGCCAAACCTCGAAATGGATATGCATCATCTGCTGGAGAAACAACAGTTGGGCGCAGCGTATGCCGTTACCCAGCTCTTCTACGACAACGAGAAGTTCTATGCTTTTGTTGAAAAGGCTCGGCAGATAGGCGTAACCATTCCTATCATTCCTGCCATCAAGCCTTTCGCCAAGTTGAGCCAGCTCACTGTAGTGCCGAAAACCTTCCACTGCGATATTCCTGAAGAACTCGCACAAGAAGTATTGAAATGTAAAACTGACGATGATGCCAAGCAGCTCGGTATCGAGTGGACCACCGCTCAGGTGCAAGATCTCTTCGAACATGGTTACAACAATGTTCACTTCTTCACTGTATCGGCTGTAGACAGCGTCAAGCAAATAGCAAAAATTCTGTTTTAAATGCAAAGAAATGAAGTTATAGGTCAGCAAGAAGTATGGAACCGTCTCATGGAGATGGTTCAGGAGAACCGTTTGCCCCATGCGCTGATGTTCTGCGGCCCGCAGGGTTGCGGCAAACTGGCGATGGCACTGGCTTTTGCCAGCTATCTTCTGGGCGATTCACCGATGCTCAGGAAATGGGAACATCCGGACCTCCACTTCACCTTTCCTACCATCAAGACCGCCAATATGGGCAGCGAACACAAACCGGTGAGCCTCGACTTCATCAAGGAATGGAGAGAGCTGCTGCTTTCTAAAGGTCCCTACATCCAGATTAGCGACTGGATGCTGAAGATGGGCAAGACGGATGCCGACTATAACAAACAGGCTATCATCACTGCCGAAGAAACCGATGCCATCTCTCACGAACTGATGATGATGTCGAGTCAGGGCGGATATAAGATAAGTCTGATATGGCTCCCGGAACGTATGAACATCCAGAGTGCTAACAAGATACTGAAACTGCTGGAGGAGCCGCCTCGCCAGACGCTATTCCTGCTGGTAAGCGAGAATCCGGAACTGCTGCTGGAAACCATCAGAAGCCGTACACAGCGTATCGACTTCAAGAAGATAGAAACCGCTGAGATGGAAAAAGCGCTGACGGAACGGAGAGCGCTGGAGCCAGACATGGCACACCGCATAGCCCGTATCGCCAACGGCAACTGGAACCTCGCACTCGAAGAACTGGATGCAGGAAACGAAAACCGGCAGCATCTCGACATGTTCATCATGCTGATGCGACTGGCTTACATGCGCAAGATAGGTGACCTCAAGAAGTGGACCGATGTGATTGCAACCTTCGGAAGAGAAAAGCAGAAACGCATGCTCGACTACTTTATGCACATGCTCAGAGAAAGTTTCATGTACAACTTCCGGAATCCGGAACTGAGCTACATGACGCAGGATGAGGAGAACTTTGCCAAGAACTTTGCCCGCTTCATCAACGAGGCAAACATCATTGACATCTCCAACCTCTTCGAAGACAGCAAGCGCATGATTTCGCAAAATGCCAATGCCAAAATCGTTTTCTTCGATATGGCGCTCAAAATCATCGTACTCCTGCTTAGGAAGTGAAAAGTGGAAGCAGCACGCCCTAAAAGGGCGTATGGGGCAAAACTTGCGAAAGTTCTGTTCATTGTTCATTATAAATTAGACATTATAAATTATACATTATAAATTAGACGATCGTGGATTACAAAAATATGAAATTCAGGATGTGGAACGGCTGCGACCGTGGTCTGTGCGCTAAGGGCGTAGGAAGACAGGACAGACAGCTCAACACATACGACTGGCTTGCCGATGTACCCGGCAATGCTGAAAGTACTGACCTCGTGGAGGTACAGTTCAAGAATACCCGTAAGGGATATTACCACAATGTGAATAACCTCGACCTGAAGAAGGGCGATATAGTGGCGGTAGAGGCTAACCCGGGGCACGACATCGGTGTGGTTACGCTGACCGGAAGACTGGTAAAACTCCAGATTAAGAAGGCAAACCTCAAGTCGCAGGATGATATCAAGCGTATCTACCGTATCGCCAAGCAGGTGGATCTTGACAAATGCAAGGAGGCTAAGAGCCGTGAACACGGCACCATGATCCAGAGCCGCCAGATAGCCAAAGATCTCGGACTGAAGATGAAAATAGGTGATGTAGAATATCAGGGAGACGGCAACAAGGCTATCTTCTATTACATCGCTGACGAACGTGTGGACTTCCGCCAGCTCATCAAGGTTCTTGCCGATACCTTCCATGTGCGCATTGAGATGAAACAGATCGGTGCACGACAGGAAGCAGGCCGCATCGGTGGAACGGGTCCTTGCGGCAGAGAACTCTGCTGCGCTACCTGGATGAAGAACTTCATCAGCGTTAGCACCAATGCAGCACGCTACCAGGACATCTCTCTGAATCCTCAGAAACTTGCCGGTATGTGCGCCAAACTGAAGTGCTGTCTCAACTACGAGGTAGACAGCTATGTAGAGGCTAGCAGAAAGTTGCCGCCTAAGGATGCCGTACTGCAGACAGCCGACGGTGATTTCCATCAGTTCAAGGTGGATATCCTGGCTGGTCTTATCACCTACTCTTCTGACAAGAACCTTGCTTCCAACCTCGAAACCATCAGCATCGAGCGTGCCAAGGCTATCATCGAAATGAACCGTCAGGGCGAGAAGCCATTGAGTCTGCTGGAAGACGGTAAGGCAAAACCTGTAGCCAAACCAGTCGACCTGCTCGCCGAAGCTGATTTGAGCCGCTTTGACAAGGCTAAGAAAAAGAAGAAGAAGAACAATAAGAACAAGGGACCTCGCCAGCAGGAGGGAGACAACAAGCCTCAGAAGAACGAGAACCGCGCGCAGAACGGCGACAACAAACCTCAGAAGAATGAAGGCAAGCCAAACAACCAGCGCCGCGACAACCGTAATCAGGGCAATCATCCTAAGGGTGACAACCGCCAGCCAAGAAACGACAGACGACCTAACAAGGGCAACAAGCCGCAGAATGGCAACAACGCCCCTCAGAATGGTAACAAGCCACAAGGCAATAACGCCTCACAAGAATAAAGAATAGGAGCTAGAAAAAGATGAAAAAGACTGTTTATTTCATCGTTTTGACAGCGATCGTTCACATTCTCTTTGCCTGCAGCGGTTCGACCGTATACGATGAGTATGCCCATACACCGATTGCAGGATGGGAGAAGAACGACACCCTATCATTCGAAGTATCACCTCTACTCGAGCCCGGGCATTACAAACAAAGCTTAGGACTTCGCATTACAGGTGCCTACCCATTCATGGGACTTACGCTCATCGTAGAACAGACGGTTTATCACCGAACCAGAAAGATACCTGGCGAATGCAAGATAGATACGGTAAACTGCCAGCTGATTGACAAAAACGGCGTGAGCAGAGGACAGGGTATCAGCTACTATCAGTATAACTTCCCTATCAACATCTATCAGATGCATCAGGGCGATTCCATACACGTAGCCATCAGACATGATATGAAAAGAGAAATCCTGCCCGGTGTGAGTGACATCGGCATCAAGATTTCAAAGATACAATAAAAAAAAGAGTGAACAGATGCATAACAATCTGTTCACTCTTTTTTTTAACTTCTCACTAAGTTCCTTCCCGCATCAATTCTCAAGAAGATGAAAAGAAGGATGGTAAATCCCCATAACGAACTGCCACCATAACTGAAGAACGGCAGCGGAATACCTATAACCGGTGTTAAACCCAGCACCATTCCCACATTAATAAACAGGTGGAAGAGGAATACCGACAGGACACAATAGCCGTAGATACGCCCGAATTTATAAGGTTGCCGCTCAGCCAGATGCATCAACCGCAATATCAAAGCCAGGAAAAGCAGCAGCACGCCTGCCGAACCGAGGAAACCTTCCTCCTCGCCTACCGTACAGAAGATAAAGTCTGTATCCTGCTCAGGCACGAACTTCAGCTTGGTCTGCGTTCCATTGAGGAAACCTTTTCCCTGAAGTCCGCCGGAACCAATGGCAATCTCACTCTGATGCACGTTATATCCCGCACCAGCCAAATCTTCATCCAGTCCCAGCAGTACGTTGATACGCACTCTCTGATGAGGTTCCATCACATGATTCAACACATAATCGGCAGAATAGAAGAAAGCGATACTTCCCAACGAAAAGATTGAGATGAGGAAGTAATTCCGGAACCGGGTTCTCAGTCCCTGATAAACCAGGAATCCGATGAGCATAGCACATAGGAAGAGCTGGATCCACACAATGTCGAACGGAATGACATAGGTAGAAAAGAGCACGAAGAGCAGCGTAATGCCTACCGAATAGGCAAGGATCATCAGTGCCTGTTTCCTGTCGCCCGTATAGGAGTTCACCATGCCAGCCGTAAAAATCTGCACCAGCAGAAGCACGACAAACTTACCCACAGAAGTATAGGTATCCCACATCATCACGTTCTCATACTTCACACCCACTACGAAGTAAGCCACCATCGACACGCCGGTAAAGAGAATGGCACCCGGCATTCCTTCGCGGTAAAGCATGAGGAAGAATGAAAGATAAACCAAGGCAGAACCCGTTTCGCGCTGACCTACGATACAGAGCATCGGCAGAACGATAATGCCTACGGCTGCCATGAAATGCTTCAGGTTCTGCATACTGAAACCATAGCTTGACATAAACTTGGCTACCGCCAGAGCCGTAGCAAACTTACCAAACTCAGCCGGTTGCAGTCGGAGCGGTCCCAACACCAGCCAGGAGTGGGAACCCTTGATGCTATGCGGATTGAATATCGTAGCAAAGAGCAAGAGTATCAGGACGCCATAGATGACATACGAGAAGGTATCGTAAAACCGGTCATCAAGCAGCAGGATTACCAATCCCAGTGCTATGGATGTGCCAATCCATATAATCTGCATACCCGAGCGGGCACCCAGACTGAATATCTCGTTGTCACCATAGTTATAGCTGGCTCCACAGACGCTCACCCATCCGAAGATGAGGAGTGCCAGATAAATACCTATCGTCCACCAGTCAAGTGAAGCAAGCACACTAGGTTGTTTATTATCGATCATAATCTATAAACTATCAACTATAAACTGTTAACTGAAAACTATCTACTGCTTAATCCGTAGGCGATTCTACGGGCCTGCATCTCTGCAGCCCTGCGCTCAGAATCAGGAGATAACTTACCCTTGAGATACTGTTCCATCATCAGACCACCGATAGGCACACCATAGTCAGCACCCCAACCACCATTCTCTACATACACGGCAATGGCAATCTTCGGGTTGTTCATCGGAGCAAAGCCCATGAATACAGAGTGGTCATGGCCACGGTTCTGTGCCGTACCCGTCTTGCCGCAAGCTTCGAAATCGTAGCGGCCGAGCAGCTTACAGGTTCCCTTCAGCGCCGAACTTCTCATACCGGCTACCACATAGTTGTAAGCCCGTCGGGAAGCCTTGGTATAATGGCGCCGGGTATAGAGCGTATCAAGCGGTTCACCCTTCACCTTTCTCACTACATGAGGCACATAATAGTATCCCCTGTTGGCAATGGTAGCACCCAGGTTGGCTATCTGCAACGGCGTAAGGTTAACCTCACCCTGACCGATAGAAATACTGATTACCGTCAGTCCGTTCCATGAACCATTGTAAGCCTTATCATAGAACTGTGCATTCGGAATGAGACCGCGTTTCTCGCCAGGCAAGTCGATGCCCAACTTATATCCGAACCCCATGCTCACCATATAATCTTTCCATACAGTCATCGCATTCTGTACGCTGCCATACTTCTTGCGGTTACCTATCATATAGTAAAGACCCCAGCAGAAGTAACCGTTACAAGAGGTACTGATGGCATCAACCAGCGAAATAGGCGACGGGTGACCATGACAGCCCACATGCAGACCCTTATAAGAGAAACCATGATTACATGGGAATGCTGTTCCCGGTGTGATGATACCTTCAGTAAGATAGGTCAGCGCCTGGCTGGTCTTAAAGGTAGAACCCGGAGGATACTGACCCTGAATACTACGGTTCAGGAGCGGTTTCCAAGGATTACGCGAGAGCCACTTGTGCATCTTGCCGCGGTTTCTACCCACCAGACGTCTTGGATCGTAAGAAGGAGAAGAAACCATAGCCAGCACATCGCCCGTTCTAGGATCGATGGCAACGATACTGCCGATTTTACCCTGGAGCAGACGTTCGCCCAAGGCTTGCAACTTGACATCCAATCCCAGCGTCAAGTCCTTTCCAGCCACAGGTTTCCGGTCGAGTTTACCATTCTGATAGCTACCCTGTATTCTTCCGTGGGCATCTCTCAGCATGATCTTCACACCCTTCTCACCACGCAGCTGCTTCTCATAAAACTTCTCGATACCCAGTTTTCCGAT
This sequence comes from Segatella copri DSM 18205, assembly GCF_025151535.1. Classification (NCBI taxonomy): domain Bacteria; kingdom Pseudomonadati; phylum Bacteroidota; class Bacteroidia; order Bacteroidales; family Prevotellaceae; genus Segatella; species Segatella copri. The sequence continues at coordinate 105,465 of NZ_CP102288.1, read as the reverse complement.
ATAGTCACCAGCCTGATAGTAGTCATCATCTTCAATATCGCTTTGCGAAACCTCACCCACATCACCCAGCACATGGGCTGCATAAGGGTAGGTATATTCTCTGACGGTACGTTTCTGGACATAGAAACCGGGGAACCGGAACATCTTCTCCTGGAACACACTGAAATCCCGGTCGCTCAGCTGTCCCATAAAAAGCTGCTGGGTATAGCGCGAATAGCCCGGGTTCTTAGAGCGGTCCTTGATATCGTTCATTCGCTTGATAAAAAACTCTTTCGTGATACCCAGCGAATTACAGAAATCCATCGTATCAAGTCGGCCGCTCTCCTCGTTCATGACCACCATCAGATCGTAAGACGGCTGATTATACACCAGCAGCTTACCATTACGGTCGTAAATGGCACCACGGGCGGGAAACTCAATATGCTTCAAGAAGGCATTACTGTCGGCATTCTTCTTGTAGTCGTCGCTCATAATCTGAAGCGTAAACAGACGAATCATGTAAATGACCACAATAGCTATGGCCACTCCACCGATAACGAATCTACGTTTTTCAAGATTGTAATCCAACATACCTTATTATATATAGCAAACTAAAAATCGTGTTCTATTCTCTCTCATCACTTATCCGGAATCTTACTTTCTGAAACTTTCTGTCGCCATCACCAATATATAAGTGATAACCGTACTTCCGCCTATACATTCCAACCAGTGAACCCAATTAAAGAAATGGAATGTTTCGAGTGTAAAGAACAATAGATTATAAACGAGAATGATGAAGAATACGTACCAGCAATATGCACCCACGCCGATAGAACGCATGGACGGTTCCAGATCGTCGGCGCTGTCACGCGGTACGAAAAGTTCAAACAAATAAGGTTGTAGCAGTCCTACGGCAGTCATCGAAGCTGCTGCAACACCTGGCGTATTGGCAAATACGTCCACACAAAGCCCCATCATAAAGCACCACAATAACACCGCCCATTTAGGATGGTTGCGGCGGAAATGCAGTACCATAATGATATACAGCAAGGGGGTGGCACAATTGAATAGATGAATATGATTAAACACCAATCCCTGTACCAGCACGAGCACCACAAAGGTAGCTAGTCTTTTCACTAAATCTATACTCATTGCTTTTTATATCCTCTTACTATACGTCATTATTGATTATTGTCTCCATTTGTTTCGATGCTATCCTGTGCTGCACGCATAATCTCCAACCGCTCTTTCATGGCGGCATCATCAATTACACATACATCACGCAGACGGGCAAAATCGGTAGAGAGGCGAAGTTGTACGCGATACGACAGTCCATCGGCGGAGTTGAACACGTGCAATATCCTGCCTACTCTCACTCCAGGAGGGAATACAGCAGAATAGCCACTCGTTACCACATAGTCACCCAATTTAAAGTGAGCATGACGTGGCACCTCTTCCAGATAGGCAAGGTCAGACACACCACCCTTCCAGCGCAGATAGCCAAAATAGCCTCTATTCTGAATCATACAACTGATGTTCGACTTCGTGTTCAATACCGGAATCACGATAGCGTAATGTTCTGCCACCAGATACACGATACCCACAACACCCGCACCACTGATTACACCCATATCCTTGTGGATGCCATCCGCGCTACCCTTGTCAATTGTCATCAGGTTGCCGGGTTTATCGACACTATTCGCCACTACCTTAGCCGGAATCAGACGATAGTTTCTCAGCAATGCAAACTGGTCACGATGGTAGATGCTGCTATCCTTGGTCACGCTCACGAGACTGTCGGAAAGTTTCTGCACCTCCTGTTCGAGATACGCATTTCGCTGTGTCAGTTCCTGGTTCACCTTGGTAAGCGAGAAGAATGTTTCTACATTCGCATCCCATTCATACAACTTACCCGTTACGGCATTAGCCGAGGAGAACCAGGCACTGCCCTGATAGCTGTTATACTGAAACAACAGCACCATACTCACCACCTCAAGAATCAGGAAGACAAACCAATGGTTGTATTTCGCTAAAAACTCTAAAAGGTTGCGCATACTTTATTCTTACTATTAGAATAAGTTCTGATTATCTCATCAAGAAAGAGAAACGGTCTACATTCTTCAACGCAATACCAGCACCCTTGGCAACACTGTGCAATGGATCTTCTGCGATGTGGAATGGGATATTGATCTTATCCTGCAAACGCTTGTCGAGACCGCGGAGCAAAGCACCACCACCAGAGAGCCAGATACCATTCTTCACGATATCGGCATAGAGCTCAGGAGGTGTGTTCTCCAATGCTGAGAGCACAGCGTTCTCAATCTTTGCCACGGTCTTATCCAAGCAGTGAGCAATCTCCTGGTAGCATACAGGTACCTCCATAGGCAACGCTGTAATACGATTAGGACCATGTACGATGAAATCTTCTGGAGCCTCATCACCCAGATCGGTCAGAGCTGAACCCACATGAATCTTGATACGCTCAGCCATACGCTCAGAAACCTTCACGTTGTGCTGACGGCTCATATATTCCTGGATATCGGCAGTAAGGTCGTCACCGGCTGTACGGATTGAGTTGTTCGATACAATACCACCCAATGAGATGACAGCAATTTCGGTAGAACCACCACCTATATCAACAATCATATTACCCTCTGGAGCCTCAACATCGATACCGATACCAATAGCGGCAGCCATTGGCTCAAAAATCAAATATACATCACGTCCGTCGGCATGCTCGGCAGAGTCGCGCACTGCACGAAGCTCAACCTCGGTAGAACCAGAAGGTACACCGATAACCATACGGAGTGAAGGAGAGAAGAGACGGCTACCAGTATGAACCATCTTAATCAATCCACGCATCATCTGCTCACAGGCAGTAAAGTCGGCAATCACGCCATCACGCAATGGTCTGATAGTACGGATATTATCATGAGTCTTCTCGTACATCATCTTAGCCTTCTCGCCCACAGCAATCATCTTGTCGGTGCGGCGGTCAAGGGCTACAACAGAAGGTTCATCCACTACAATCTTATCATCACTGATAATGATGGTATTGGCTGTACCCAAGTCCATTGCGATTTCCTGAATAAATGAAAAAAATCCCATTTCGTTTCTAAATTATTTTAAGCTTAAAATTTTCTTTTTATTTAAGGAGTTAAGGAGTTAAAGGAGCATAGAAGCCACGGCAACAGTCTGTCATATACCGGGGATGGAATCCCCGCAGACACTTGTCCTGACTTCTTCCACTTCTTAACTCCTTAACTACTTTATTTTTCCGAGAGTTTACTTAGCAAACCATGCATGGATTGCAGTATCGTAGTGAGAGCTTACACCGAATGCACGCTCTGCAAACATCTTGCGGTCTTCGATATCAGTCTCAGCACCCTTCTTCTTCAGGATATCGAGCAATACGCCGTATTCTGCCTTGCTAGGAACGATTACCACGTCCTTGAAGTTTTTGGCACCTGCACGAATCAAAGAGATACCGCCAATATCGATTTTCTCGATGATATCAGCATCGCTAGCACCGCTAGCTACAGTCTGTTCGAAAGGATACAAGTCTACGATAACGAGATCGATAGAAGGGATTTCGTATTCCTTCATCTGCTCCTGGTCACCCTCGTTGTCACGGCGAGCCAAGATACCTCCAAATATTTTAGGATGAAGAGTCTTTACGCGACCACCCAAGATAGATGGATAGGTAGTGACCTCCTCAACTTTCTCGCATTCATAACCCAAAGATTCGATAAACTTCTGGGTACCACCAGTACTCAGGAATTTTACACCCTCTTCATTCAACTTGGCGAGCAATTCGTCCAAGCCATCCTTGTGGAAGACAGACACCAACGCTGTCTTGATTTTCTTTGTTTCAGCCATTGAACTTATAAATTATAATTTATGATGGTGCAAAGGTACGAAGATTATTTTGATTACACAACATTTCCCCCCATAAAATAGCATTATTTAAAGGATATTTAAAAGATAATTGAGAGAAATCAAGAAATAAGCAATCTCAAGTTTCGCAAGTTCAGGAGTTAAAGGAGTTAAAGAAGTTATCGCTCCCTACGGTCGCTGAGGAGTTAAGACAATAGTCTTTTGGGCGTAGTTTTTAAGCAGCAAGACATATGTCTTGACTCCTTAACTCCTTTAACTCCTGTAACTTCCTGACATGCGAAAGTTCAATAAGCCCGTACTCAAACCGCCTTTTTCTGTCATTCTGTCCGGAAATATCTCTTATTTCTATCTTTTATCTACCCAAAACAAGACAGATTGTCAGTAAACCATTGATTTTCAACGAATAGGCATAAGTTTCGCTAAAGGATGGGAGGAACGCACCGGGAGGTTTCCGAAGAGGAGATTCCGGTGCTCATCCAAATAACAGAAATATGAATATATAATATAAGAAAGGAGATATTAATATGACATTCGACAAATTTACTATCAAGGCGCAGGAGGCGGTACAGGAAGCCGTAAACATTGCGCAGCGAAATGGTCAGCAAACCATCGAACCGGTGCATCTGCTTAGCGGTATTCTTGAAAAGGCTACCGATGTGACCAACTACATCTTCCAGAAGTTGGGCATGAACGGACAGCAAATCGCCATGCTTTTGCGTCAGGAGATGCAACATCTGCCTCGTGTGCAGGGCGGCGGTCAGCCGTACCTCAGCAACGAGACTAACCAGATACTGATGAATGCCGAGGATACCGCCAAGAAAATGGGCGACGAGTTCGTTAGCGTAGAACCTATCCTGTTGGCTATCGTACAGGGCAACTCTACTGCTGCACGTATTCTGAAGGATGCTGGTGCAAATGTCAAAGATATGCTCGCTGCCATCCAGACACTGAGACAGGGACAGAACGTAAAATCACAAAGCGCTGATGACAACTATCAGAGTTTGGAGAAATATGCGAAAAACCTTGTAGAACAGGCAAGAAGCGGCAAGCTGGACCCAGTTATCGGACGTGATGAGGAAATAAGAAGAGTGCTCCAGATTCTGTCACGAAGAACCAAGAACAACCCTATTCTGATAGGTGAGCCTGGTACAGGTAAGACCGCCATCGTAGAAGGTCTTGCAGAGCGTATCGTACGTGGCGATGTACCGGAGAATCTGAAGAACAAGCAACTCTATTCTCTCGATATGGGTGCGCTGGTAGCCGGTGCCAAATATAAGGGTGAGTTCGAAGAGCGTCTGAAGAGCGTCATCAAAGAGGTAACCAACGCCAACGGCCAGATTATCCTCTTCATCGATGAGATTCACACTTTGGTAGGTGCAGGCGGTGGCGAAGGCGCCATGGATGCAGCCAACATTCTGAAGCCAGCCCTGGCTCGTGGTGAACTGAGAGCTATCGGTGCTACTACCCTCAACGAGTATCAGAAGTACTTCGAGAAGGATAAGGCGCTGGAACGCCGTTTCCAGACCGTCATGGTTAATGAGCCTGACGAGGTAGACGCCATCAGTATCCTCCGTGGTATCAAGGAGCGCTACGAGAACCATCATAAGGTACGTATTCAGGATGATGCCTGCATCGCAGCCGTCAAGTTATCAGAGAGATACATCTCTGACAGATTTCTCCCTGATAAGGCTATCGACCTGATGGATGAGGCAGCAGCCAAACTGAGAATGGAGCGTGACTCTGTACCAGAAGAACTGGATGAGATTACCCGCCACTTGAAGCAGTTGGAGATTGAGCGTGAGGCCATCAAGCGCGAGAATGACCAGCCTAAGATTCAGCAGTTGGATAAGGAAATTGCAGAATTGAAGGATCAGGAGCATGACTTCCGTGCTAAATGGGAAGGCGAAAAAGCGCTCGTCAACAAGATTCAGCAGGATAAGCAGGAGATAGAAAACCTGAAGTTTGAGGCTGAACGCATGGAGCGCGAAGGCAATTACGAGCGCGTAGCTGAAATCCGCTATTCTAAACTGAAGGCGCTCGAGGATGACATCAAGAAAATCCAGGAGCAGCTGAAGAGTACACAGGGTGGCGCAGCGATGGTCAGAGAGGAAGTTACTGCTGATGATATCGCTGAGGTTGTAAGCCGCTGGACCGGAATACCAGTAAGCCGCATGATGCAGAGCGAGCGTGAGAAACTGCTCCACCTGGAGGAAGAACTCCACAAGAGAGTCATCGGACAGGACGAGGCTATCACCGCTGTAAGTGATGCCGTTCGCCGCAGCCGTGCCGGTTTGCAGGATCCTAAGCGTCCTATCGCCAGCTTCATCTTCCTCGGTACCACCGGTGTAGGTAAGACCGAGCTTGCCAAGGCGCTGGCTGAGTATCTGTTCAATGACGAGTCGATGATGACCCGAATTGATATGAGTGAATATCAGGAGAAGTTCAGCGTAACCCGTCTGATCGGTGCGCCTCCAGGGTATGTCGGCTACGATGAAGGTGGTCAGTTGACCGAGGCTGTACGCCGCAAACCATACAGTGTGGTTCTCTTCGATGAGATTGAGAAGGCGCATCCTGATGTATTCAATACCCTGTTGCAGGTATTGGACGATGGTCGTCTGACAGACAACAAGGGCCGTGTAGTCAACTTCAAGAACACCATCATCATCATGACTTCCAACGCAAGCCGTGAGATGTTGAAGAAGACCTTCCGCCCTGAGTTCCTGAACCGTATTGATGATATCATTACCTTCAAGCCGTTGACCCAGGAGCAGATTGCCGAGGTTGTAGAACTTCAGATGAAGCGAGTAAAGAAGATGTTGGAGCCTCAGGGTTTTGAACTTCTCTGGACTCCTGCAGCTATCCAGTATCTGGCAAAGGTAGGTTACGACCCAGAGTTTGGTGCCCGCCCGGTAAAGCGTGCCATTCAGGATTACGTTCAGAACGATTTGAGCAAGAAGATTCTTGCCGAGGAAGTAAGTCGCGAGAAGCCAATCACCATTGACTACTCAGAGGCAAACGGCATCGAGTTCAAGAATCTCTAAAAGATAGATTTTTATCGGGTCACTTGCAAAAGCGTGTGGATAGCATAGCACAATAAAAGCAAGCAGGTGTACGTTTATAGAGTAAACGTTAGAAGAAAATGGAACAGTATAGACTCTTAGCGGAATGCCTATTGCCAGCCCGCATGCTTGACTGGTTTGACTTGAAGACTGTACGTGTCGAGAAGAAAGGTGACACACAGGTGATTCACCTTTATCTCGATGAGAACGAGCAGAAACCTGACGACGGAGAAGACCTGCGCCCCAATGGATTTACACGCGAAAGTGTGTTTCACGACTTTCCGATTAGAGGTCAGGAAGTACTGCTTCACGTGCGCCGTCGCAGATGGCTTGATGCAGATGGTCACAACGTGATGACCGAATGCAATCTCATTCAGGAGTCCACCCGCTGCTCAACCGAGTTGGCGGATTTTTTAAAAGAAGCGTTTGGAGACGCGCCCTATAACGGCCCGTTCGTTTGAGGATGACTATCACATAGACGGTGATGAGTATGGCAGAGCCTACAAGGACCACCTAAGCGGCTATCGTGAATGGTCTGAACTAGGCCATGCTGACGAGTGGCTCATCTTCCCAGAGAACATAAGTCCTCACGTCAGCATAGATGAGACATGCTTGTCCACGGGAGAGGTATACACAATAGCCTCGAACAAGGATGCACATGGTCGCAAGGGATGCCTTATTGCTGTAGTCAAGGGCACTAAGGCAAAGGATGTCATAAAGGCATTGATGAAGATACCAGAAGCGTTGAGAATGAGCGTGGAAGAGGTTACTCTCGACTTCTCTGAGAGTATGCACAACATAGTAGAGACATGCTTTCCGAAGGCTATGCGTACGCTCGACCGGTTCCATCATCAGCAGTTTTGTCTTGAAGCCTTGCAAGAGGTACGCAGAGAGTATAGGCGTGAGCAGATGACACTTGATGCCAATGCTAGGGAAGAGCACCGTCTGATGATGCGCCAGCTGCAGGAGAACGATGGTCCATTTGTGGATGAGGAGGGCAATGCCATAAGGCGCAATGCAAGGTACTATCCCGAAAGACTTGAGAACGGAGAGACTCGTGCAGAACTCCTTGCACGCAGTAAGGGGCTACTTATGATGTCACCCGAGAAATGGACAGACACACAGAAGGAACGTGCAGAAATACTGTTCCGTGAGTTTCCGGACATAAAGACGGCTTTCTCGCTTACCCACTCTCTTCGAATGATATTCTCGCAGAGGTGTACTAAGGAGCAAGGTGCTGTCAGCCTGCATTCATGGTACTCGAAGGTCGGTGATTTCGGCAACAAATCGTTCAATGATATTGCTGCCGCCATGTACGACCGTGAGGATGAGATCCTTAACTATTTTGTCAATCGCTCTACCAATGCATCAGCAGAATCCCTCAATGCAAAGATCAAGCATTTCAGAGCACAACTCAGAGGTATTATTGACCGTAAGTTCTTTCTCTTCAGACTAATGAAGATCTATGCCTAATCCACACACTTTTACTGGTGACCCTAAATTTCATACGCTTTTTACTTTGAACCTTGAACTTTCTAATTAGCAAAGACAGCTGTTTTTATTTTTCACTTCATCCCTACTCCTTTATTTTCCCTGCCTTCTTCACAATTTCATCAGCCACCTGCGGACCATTATTCTGCCAGACATTATTAGGACCGCAGGCGTTTTTCAGGAATTTCTCTTCTGGCGTCCAGTTATCTTTCAGGAGAATATTAGAAGAACCCTCATCAGTATAGAGATAGAAATAATGATGAGGATCGTGTACGTAGGAAGGATGGAAGATATCCCGCACTACATTCTCTGAAATAACCGTGTTTGGCTGGTTGCCAAGTGTGTAGATGCCAGCGCAATCGTACATATGGGCAGCATAGCGCTCGATAAGATTGGCATGAATGCGATTATCATGCATCACAACCAAATCGCGATTCCAACCCCATCCCATACTGATAGCCGAATAACTGACATCATGAATATAATTATGTTCGATGTTCATGCGGCTGACGTAACCCAAAGCGATAGCACAGGTACCCCACTCCTCGTTTGTAACATCAGAGAACTCGCAGTTCCTGACATGCAGTCCGCTGCACACCTCACGCAAATCCTGCGGACGATAAGGCAGATGCGTCTCCAGACCGGCAGGCGAAAAGCTGCCACATACCAATCCATTCATCGCTATATCTTCGAAGGTGCTGCTAAGTACTGCTCCATCCCGGCAACCCTCAACAAAATCGAGACCATCGCCACCCAGATGTCCAAAAGAGCATGAATCGAAAACCGCTCTGCTTGCATAGCGCAATTCAACAGCAGCAGCGGGTCTGCCAAGCCAATCCTGATTATCTAGTTTATGGTTGTTCACACGGTCGATACTAGGGCGCAGTTTGTAACCTTCGGTAATGAACATTCCCGCCTGCAAAGGTACATGTCCCTTGTAAGAAGGGCGGTTCCATGTTGTAACTTCAAAGTTTACATTTCTGAAAGTAACAGCATCCACCATTTTTTCTCTGGTTCCCTCGAATTTCACCAACGTTTCCAAAGCCGGCGCCGCAACATCCATACGCTCCCCTTTCCTAGGCATATAATACAGTTTATGCGTACGGATATCATGATACCATTCGCCCGATTTATCCAGAAGAGGCAGCGCATTCGAGATAAAGAAAGGAGAATTGTGCTCACAATTATACATAGGTGAAGGCCAAGGACGTTCAAACTGAATCTTAGCCTCAGGATCGTGGAAAGATATGGCAGCAGAATCGCCCTGAATACGGATGTTTCTGATGCGCAGATAACTTACCTCCCACATCTGATGCAGCGTCATCTCTGCATATCTTGCATCCGGTCGGATGATGCTGTTACCCGCCTTATCCTTAGCACCCGTCAGAAGCTGACGAACAGCAGAAGCCGGAACCCAGATGACGCGTTTCTTCTTGTCTACCCATCTGATGCGCGGCATCTGATTGAAATCACTCACGCCACGTGCCCTATCAGCCCGCGAGTGATTCACCCAGAGATGTCGGAAATTCATAGGACATCCATTGAAATCAGGCACATCAGCCACCAAATATCTGCCCTGTTTCTTCCATCCGGTAACAGGTACGGCTCCTGTAAGTACCGTACCTGCCGAATGCTTTACCGAAGGCGTTCCCTCAAAACAGAGATGACTGTCTTCCGGACGGAGCACCAGAGGTTCATAGAGTCGGTATTGCCCCGCCTGCATTTTAACTACTACCGAATCTGCCTGTCCCAATCTTCTCATCTCGCGAGCCTTGCGAACCGCATCAGCGAGAGAAGAATCTGGTGATACTTGCACATAGCCTATCTTCTTATTTTCTGCAGAGAGAGCGAGGCTGAAGCCCAGCATTCCCAGCAATAGGATTCTTCTTAATTTCATAACTAAAAAAAATTATTTTCTAACTGAAAGCCAAACCGACATTTCCACATCACTACCCCGATTATCCCAGGCATAATAAGGAATGAGCGTAACATTTACTTTTTTCTGGGCAGGAGCAAGTGTACGGTAAAGCTGGTTCTTCTGCCAGGATGCTGCAGTTCCCTTTTCAGCAAGCAGCGCCTCCCCCTGGAGCGCAACAAACTCGTGACCGTCGATCGTCTTTTTTACTTCAGTCCATTGGATATCAGCAGGAATCACGATATCATTCACGCTTACCCTACCATACTTATCTTTGCAGGAAGCAGGAACAGAAGAAGCATCGATATCCACATTTTCCAAACAATAGACAATAGGTCCGCGCATCACGGCTATCTGGTTCTTATTCTCTTCAACCAAAGGGTTAGCCTCCACCAGACGAGGTTTCATATCAAATGTTCGTTCTACGAGGGTTCCCTTCTTCCAACCAGTCTGTCTGCCTTTTGAATCAGTAGCAGAAATCGCCTCATATCTACCCTCTCCCGGCACGCGGAGCATCAAGGTTCTGATATTCTTAGCCTTGTTGATGCGAATGGAAACCTTGCCATCATAAGGATAACCTGAAGTCATCTCCATATCAACATCCTTTGTTTTCAGATGATTATCACCATACATGTTCACCCACAAAGTATCCCCTTTCACGGCATAAGCATACTCCTGCGCTTCGCAAAGTGCACGAAGGGTGTTAGGTGGACAGCAGAAGCAACTGATATACTTCTGGCGGGTTTTCGGCCAGCGCATCACATAAGGAAAATCGCCCGTACGGCGCAGGGCCTGAGTATAGAAATATCGGGTACCATCGAGCGAAATGCCCGGCAAGACTCCATTCAGGAGTTCGTTTTCTACCATATCCATATAGCGGGCATCAGCTGTGGTTTCGAGCATACGCCAGGATAAGAAGATATTACCAATCTGCGCACAGGTTTCATTATGCGAAGTCTCGTTTGGCAACTGATATGCTCTGCCGTATGCCTGATGAATCTGCTGAATGCTAGGCTGATCGTAAGTGGTTCCATCAGGTGACACACCATCATAGAGGGCACCGCATCCACCTGTGATATAAATCTTGCGATAGGTGATATCATCCCAGATACTGGACAGATTCTTCATGAGTTGCTTCTCCCCTGTTTCGGCATAGAGATCAGCTACACCCGCATAGAGATAGTTGGCTCTCACCGCATGCCCCATCGCCTCATATTGCTCACGGAAAGGATGGCGATCCTGATTGTGATCTTCACCATTCTTCACTTCATCACGAATGGCTATCAATCCCTCTGCCAGTTCCAGATAACGCTTGTCACCGGTAGCACGATACATCTCTGAAGCTGCCATATAATGAGAAGGACAGATTGCATTGCGCGCCAACTCATCGCGCTGGTTCTTCAGAAAATCATAGAGAAAATCGGCTGCCTTGAGTGCACAGTTGAAGAGTGTCTTCTTGCCTGTGGCACGCCAATGTACGATACCGGCAGTCATCAGATGTCCCAGATTATAGGTTTCGAAGTTGAGACGGCTGGCAAAGGCTCCTTTCTCATCTTTTCCTCCTACTGTGATACCGATTTCGGCTTCATCTTTCCGGTCTTTGAGAGCATGCGTATCGATGCCCTTATGGCGCTCATCTATCACCACAGGGGTATGGATATAACCATCGGTACGCTGTGCCTTAGCTACTTCGGCAATAAAGCGATCCATCAGGGCATCTAGTTTCTGATCATGGGTTACTGCATAAACCGAAGCACATGCCTCAAGCCATTTATACATATCGCCATCATGAAAAGGAGGTCCCCAATGTTCGCCTTCAGCATCGCCCGCCGCAATCTCGAAATTACGGAAGCCGTGCGATACCTCGGGTGTATCCCAGGTTTTCCACATATCCCAAAGCGAGGTTTCTGAAAAGACCTTGAATCGGCCACCCCAAAAACCGCCTGTCCAACGGGTACTTCCCAAAGGCATATTTACCATTCGGGCTTCCTTGCTGTGGCTCATATCTACCAGTCCATTGTGCTGTGCCATGACTGGGGAGGTAAAGGCAGAAAAAGCAAGAAGACCTGCCATCATCCACTTTCTGCTGTAGTTTGCTGTCATCATTATTGTTATTCGTTTAGTTTTTAATTTAGTTTTAAGACGAAAAAAGGGATGATTTTGTAATCACCCCTTTTTATTTATTATGTATTGTTTCTGCGGATTCATTACCGGCGATGAACAGCATTCTAATTGATGATAATACCGCCATTTGGCTGAATCACAACCTTTGCCTTACCATTCTTGCCTACTTTCAAGGTCTTCTTTACCGAAGTGTAGAACTTCTCACCCTGTTTCTTTGGCTGGTCGGTAAGATATTCCACAGTCTTGCCAGCGAACATAGGCAGATTGAGGGTCAGGGTGAGCGGCTTGTCTGTAGCATTCAAACCACCGACAATCCATTTTCCGTTATTGATTGCTGCACCAGAGCCGTTCTCTTGAGACGCCTTACGGGCTACAACCGCATACTTCGTAGGATATCCTGCGATAAACTTCACATCGTCCCATGCTGTAGGCAAGCCCTTCAACCAGTCCAATTCCCATTGAGGAACATCCTGAAGATTGTTAGGATAGAGACAAACACAGTTTACGCTGCTCTGATTGGTGATAGCGGTTGCCATCTCGAAGACATCACTTGTATAGCGCTGATGGCGGCTCTTGTTATCTCTTGAAAGATATTTGTTCATCATCACGCCACCCCAGTCGAAGCTGGCTACAGCATTTCTTGAGAACGGATGCATCGTCATCTCGAAAGCCTCCTTTTTGGCATGATAATCGGTGAAATATACATTCTCAGAAGCCAATGCTGCCTCGCTGGAAACATAGTTAGGATACATGCGCTCCCAACCTCTAGGCATGGTACAACCGTGGAAGATCACCTCCAGACCATAATCGTTGGCATCGCTCAGAATATCTTCGTAGAGTTTCATCGTCTCCTGCTTGTCACCACCGAAGAAATCAACTTTGATTCCCACAATACCTATCTTCTTCATCCAAGCCATCTCCTTCTTGCGGGCGATGGAATTGTTCATAATCTGACGTGGAGTCTGTGGAGCATCATTCTCGAAACCATTCGAATTATACCAGAGCATCAGACTAACCTGCTTGCTCTTGGCATACTGAGCCAATTTCTCAATCTTGTCACGACCGATGCGCTGGTCCCACCAGTTGTCTACGAGGATAGCCTCATAGCCCTGAGCCGCAGCAACATCTATCATCTTAACCTGGTCATCATAGTTGATACTCTCATCCTGCCAGATCAGCCAGCTCCAGGTATAGCGTGAAGGCTTATACTGCTGAGTTGGCTCATACAGAGGTTCTACCACATCGTAAGGGATGGTAGTTTCTACTATAGGAGCCAATGTGGTGCCAACGGTGATGGTACGCCATGGTGTTTCGCCCGGCAAAGGTATACCGGCATATTCTGAACCGATTCCGTTGTTTTCACCTTTCTGAGGGAAAGCTACCGTATATCCCTTCGCTGCATCATAATCAGAAAGTCTGCTGGCTGGATATGCACTCGATACTCCTGTTTCGCTGACCAATGCCCAACCGTCATTACCCACCTTGAAGAGACAAGGGAAGGTATAGCCCACACCAAACTGCGACTTCTTTGTCATCGGAGCATTCGGAGTATATTCTTCTTCGTAAGATGGTTTGGTTCGTTCCCAACCAGTCATCGGACCGATTTGAGGGCAGAGGAAAGTGGTGGTCTGCTCAGGGAAATTGAAACCGCTCACCTCATTATATATAATCACCGACTTAGGGTTATTCTTCTTCGGACGGATCATCTCATATTTGTAGGCAACATCGTTGTTGCTTACATGGAGATGCAAGGTCATGGAATCCTTCTTGGCATTGAGGAATCCGATGGTAGCCTCATAAACATCCTTTTCGATGTGGCTTTTCTTGATACGGGTCATGTCGTAAGAAAGATGCTTCTCTGTTCCTTTCATCGCACCCATGGTAAGATGCTGGGAGAAGTCGCCATAGTTGGCTACCAGTCCCAAGGCAGAAGGTTTAAGCATCTGCTTGCCATTCAGCTCTACCGAATAGAAAGCCTTTCCGTCTACACATTCCACCTTGACCGCCAATCTGCCGTCAGGTGAACTTACTTTATAATTGTTGGCTTTCGCACAAACCGTGCCGAGCAACAAAATACTAGCAATACAAACTTTTTGCTTCATTTTCATTTTATTGTTAGGTTGATTTATAATCTTCTCTATGATGCTACAGCAGTATAGCCGGCATACTACTCCAGTTACTGCTGCATACAACAAAACCGCATGCAAAGATAAGTTATTTTGCAGAGAAAAGAGTATACTTTTTGTTCAAAAAGCATCCATTTTCGTAAAATCTAACGAAAAAGAGACAAAAACGAGGAAAAATAAATGGTAAGAAAAGCCTTTAGATGAGAAGAAAACAAAAAGCCCCGACATCGCGTCGAGGCCTTTGAAGTTTTTGAATGTTTCAGCAGTTTGTGTTTTTTATGTAGTTATGATTTTATCGTTTTTGAAAATCAATTCTTTTTCTGGGTGCAAAATTAAGACAAATATTGATATAAATCAAATAAATCTCGATTTTTTATGCAAAAAACCACGTAAACGTTTACAATTTTTGCGCATCAAAAAGACCATTTGTGAGCTGTTGTGGCTAAAATACAGCTATGCATTTTGTGTCTTTTGAATATTTTCTGCCACATTAATAAAAAAGTTAAAATATTGATGCTATATTTTGTTTTCTCTGTATTTTACACTATCTTTGCACTATCTTTTCACATTATTATATAGATAAAGAAAATAGATGAAAGAATTTGTAATATCAGAAGTCAAGGCGGAAACCGCTGTGCTGGTGGGTCTTATTACCAAGACACAGGACGAAGCCAAGACCAAGGAATATCTCGACGAGTTGGAATTTCTTGCAGATACCGCAGGCGCCGTCACCGTGAAGCGATTCACGCAGAAGGTGGTGTCGCCTAACCAGACCACCTACGTGGGAAAGGGTAAGCTGGAGGAAATCAAGCAATACATCAAGGACGAGGAAGAGGAAGATAGAGAAGTAGGTATGGTCATCTTTGATGATGAGCTTTCTGCCAAACAGATCCGTAACATCGAACAGGAACTGCAGGTGAAGATTCTGGACCGCACCTCACTCATCCTCGATATCTTCGCCATGCGTGCGCAAACCGCTGCGGCTAAAACCCAGGTAGAGTTGGCGCAATACCGCTATATGCTCCCTCGTCTGCAAAGACTCTGGACTCACCTGGAACGACAGGGTGGCGGTTCAGGATCTGGTGGCGGTAAGGGATCTGTTGGTCTGCGTGGACCGGGTGAGACCCAGCTCGAGATGGACCGCCGTATCATCCTCGGCAGAATGAGTCTCCTCAAAGAGCGACTGGCAGAAATCGACAAGCAGAAGACTACACAGCGAAAAAACAGAGGCAGAATGGTGCGCGTGGCACTGGTGGGCTATACCAACGTAGGTAAATCTACCATCATGAATCTACTCAGCAAGAGCGAGGTGTTTGCAGAGAACAAACTCTTTGCCACCCTCGACACCACCGTACGCAAGGTGGTTGTAGACAACCTGCCGTTCCTCCTTGCCGATACCGTAGGATTCATCCGCAAATTGCCAACCGACCTGGTCGACTCATTCAAGAGTACCCTTGACGAGACACGCGAGGCCGACCTCCTTCTGCACGTAGTAGACATCTCACATCCCGACTTCGAAGAGCAGATCCAGGTAGTAGAGAATACGCTCAAGGAACTGGATTGCGCCGATAAGCCATCGATGATTATCTTCAACAAGATAGACAACTACTCATGGGTAGAAAAAGAGGAAGACGACCTCACACCGATGGAGAAAGAGAACATCCCGCTGGAAGACCTGAAGAAGACCTGGATGGCAAAACTCAATGAGGACTGCCTCTTCATCTCGGCAAAGAACAAGGAGAACATCGACGAATTCCGCGAGATACTCTACAAGAAAGTAAGAGAGTTGCACGTACAGAAGTATCCATACAACGACTTCCTGTACCAGGATTATGAGTAAGAACATAAATATCAATAACAAGTAAGCTATGAATGATTACAGACCTTTAACCACCGAGGAAATCGAGGTGCTTAAACATAACGACTGCTGGGCCGAAGACTGGACCTCAGTCAATGTATCAGAAGATTTTAAGCCCAACTTCATGCACCGCGTGATGCTCTATGGCGAAATAAACATCGGATCCTTCAACAAGAACGTGGAGGTGAGCCAGGGCTTCGTAAAGCATTCGGGCATCAACAATGCCACATTGCGCAATGTAACCATAGGCGACGACTGTCTGATAGAAAACGTAGGCAATTTCATCAACAACTATACCATTGGCGATGATTGCTACATCTCAAACATCTCGACCATGGAAACCACCGAGGGAGCTACTTACGGCGAAGGAAATCTTGTGAGCGTACTCAACGAGGTGGGTGAAGGCAACGTAATCCTCTTCAGCGACCTGAACAGCCAGCTGGCAGCCTTCATGGTGAAGCATTTCCCTGACAAGGAAATGAAGGAGAAGATTCGCCAGCTCATCAAGACCGACATCGACAACAAGATGCCGGATCGGGGCCAGATTGGCAATAATGTGAAGATCATCAATACCAAGGAGATTACCAACTGCGTAATCAATGATTACTGCGAAGTGAACGGTGCTTCCCGTCTGAGCGACTGTACGCTATTGGGCTCTGTTCATGGCAACGTATATATCGGCACAGGCGTTATTACAGAAAACAGTATCATCGCTGAAGGCGCCAGCGTCATCAACAGTGTGAAGATACAGGATTGCTTCGTAGGCGAAGCCTGCCAGCTGTCTAACGGCTTTACCGCATCAGCCTCCGTATTCTTCGCCAACTCCTATATGAGCAATGGCGAGGCTTGTGCAGCCTTCTGCGGTCCTTTCACCGCTTCTCATCATAAGAGCAGTCTGCTTATCGGAGGCATGTTCTCTTTCTATAACGCCGGTTCTGCCACCAACTTCAGCAACCATGCCTACAAGATGGGCCCTATGCACTGGGGCATTCTGGAGCGCGGTTCCAAGACAGCCAGCGGTGCTTATCTCCTGATGCCAGCCACTCTGGGTTCCTTCTCAGTATGCTTCGGCAAGCTGATGCACCACCCTAACACCCGCAACCTGCCTTTCGCCTACCTCATTGCCGATGGCGACAAGATGTTCCTCATCCCGGGCAGAAACATCACTACCGTAGGTCTGTACCGCGACATCAAGAAATGGCCTAAGCGTGATCTCCGTGCTATGGAGAACCGCAAGAGCATCGTCAACTTCGACTGGCTTTCACCTTATTCTGTTGGCGAGATTCTGAAGGGTAAGAAGATTCTTGAAAACCTGCGCGAGGTAACGGGCGATAATGTTTCGCAGTATCTCTATCACGAATATATCATACCGGCTTCATCGCTCCACAAGGGCATCAAATATTATGATATCGCCCTCCGCATCTACATGGGTGCCGTATTGAAGCGTGTACTGAAGCGCGACCCAGCCATCACCCCTCCAGCCACCCATGTCGGCGTGGGCGATTGGGATGATCTTTCGGGACTCCTACTCCCGGTTTCTGAAGAAGAAGGCATCGTTAGGGATGTGAAGGAAGGAACTATCGAGAATATAGAACAGTTGCTCGACCGGTTTGAAGAAATCAATGCCAACTATCGCGACTACCAGTGGGCATGGACCTACCAGATGATCTGCGATTACTACGGCATCAGTGACATTACACTCGAAGATGCCAACCGCATACACGAAGATTATATCAAGGCACGCCGCTCATGGATAGCAGAAATCCGAAAGGATGCTGAGAAAGAATTTGCCATGGGCGATGTGGAGGAAGAGGTTTTCCGCAACTTCGTCGACAGCCTCGACCAGGAAATAGAATACGAGAATTAATTAGACTTGAATATTTCAACAGTTTAAAATAACAAAAAACATTATGGCAAAAACTCCAGATTTTAAGTATGCTCCAATGTTTCAGATTGGAGAGGACAAGACAGAGTATCGCCTTATCTCTAAGGAAGGCGTAAGCACAGCAGAGTTCGAGGGTAAGACTATCCTCAAGGTTTCTAAGGAAGCTCTTACTTTGCTGGCACAGCAGGGTTTCCACGACGTAGAGTTCAAGCTCCGTCGTGAGCACAACCTCCAGGTGGCTAAGATTCTCAGCGACCCAGAGGCTTCAGAGAACGACAAGTACGTAGCTCTCCAGTTCCTCCGCAATGCAGAAACTGCCGTTAAGGGCATCCTCCCATTCTGCCAGGATACAGGTACTGCTATCATCCACGGTGAGAAGGGCCAGCGTGTATGGACCGATTTCGAGGACGAAGAGGCACTGAGTCTGGGTGTTTACAACACCTTTACACAGGACAACCTCCGCTATTCTCAGAACGCTCCTCTCAATATGTATGATGAGGTGAACACCCGTTGTAACCTGCCTGCCCAGATTGATATCGAGGCTACAGAGGGCGACGAGTACCGCTTCGTGATGGTTGCCAAGGGTGGTGGCTCTGCCAACAAGACCTACTTCTACCCAATGACCAAGGCTACTATCCAGAACGAGGGCACATTGCTCCCATTCCTCGTAGAGAAGATGAAGAGTCTGGGTACAGCAGCATGTCCTCCTTACCACATCGCCTTCGTTATCGGTGGTACTTCAGCAGAGAAGAACCTCCTTACCGTGAAGTTGGCTTCTATCAAGTACTACGACGAGTTGCCTACAACAGGTGATGAGACGGGCCGTGCTTTCCGTGACATCGACTTGGAGAATAAGCTTCTCAAAGAGGCTCACAAGATTGGCTTGGGTGCACAGTTCGGTGGTAAGTATCTTGCTCACGATATCCGTGTCATCCGTCTGCCTCGCCACGGTGCAAGCTGCCCTATCGGTATGGGTGTAAGCTGCTCTGCCGACCGTAACATCAAGGCTAAGATCAACAAGGACGGTATCTGGTTGGAGAAGATGGATGAGAATCCAACAGAGTTGATTCCTGAGGAGCTCCGTAACCCAGGTGAGGGTACCAAGGGTATCGAGATTGACCTTGACAAGGGTATCGACGCAGTTCGTGCTGAGTTGACCAAGTATCCTGTAAGCACCCGTGTTAACTTGAAGGGTACCATCATCGTGGCTCGTGACATCGCTCACGCTAAGCTCAAGGCTCGTCTGGATGCAGGCGAGGAGATGCCTGAGTACTTCAAGAACCACCCTATCCTCTATGCAGGACCAGCCAAGACTCCAGAGGGTTATCCATGTGGCTCTATGGGACCTACCACAGCCAACCGTATGGACCCATACGTAGATGAGTTCCAGGATCATGGCGCTAGCCTTGTAATGATTGCCAAGGGTAACCGTGGCGATGTTGTTACAGAGGCTTGCAAGAAGCATGGTGGTTTCTACCTCGGTACTATCGGTGGTGTAGCTGCCGTTCTCTCTAAGAGTTCTATCAAGAGCATTGAGTGCGTAGAGTACCCAGAGCTCGGTATGGAGGCTATCTGGAAGATTACCGTAGAGGACTTCCCTGCATTCATCCTCGTAGATGATAAGGGCAACGACTTCTTCAAGCAGTTGAAGCCTTGGACTCCTTGCAAGGAATGCCAGAAGTAAATGATACAGAAATCATGATATGCAAAAAGCTCAGGTCAGATAACCCTGAGCTTTCTTTTTATACTTACTATACTTACTACGGATAACGCTGTTCTGTTTCCGAAACAGAGGACATCCGTTTAAAGCCTTGTAAACCGGACTGCTATAAAAACACATCATCACAGCCGTATCTGCTCCTGGCATCTGTCTGCCACCTCCTTCCTATGCGTAACACAGATAATTGTCTTATCGGCATACGAAGCAAAGAGGCGGTCGAAAAGAAGCTTCTCGGTTTCGGCATCCAGCGATGAGCTGATTTCATCCAACAACAGAATGTTACCTTCGCGCAAAAGACTGCGGGCTATGGCGATGCGCTGTGCCTGACCGCCACTCAAACGGGTGGCATGCTCTCCTATCTTCGTATCCATACCAGCCGGCAAACTGAATACGAAATCGGCACAGGCTACATGAAGGGCTTCGGTAAGCTGCTCATCGGTAGCCACGGGATTGGCAAGAAGAAGATTATCGCGAATGGTTCCGCTCATCAGCGTATTACCCTGCTCTATATACACGATATGCGAACGCATGCCAGTTCCTTCTGTCTCTTTGCCCAGGGCATCATACAATACAATCCTTCCGCTATCGGGCTGGATGATACTCGACAAGAGACGCAGGATAGTGGTCTTGCCACAACCGGTTTCTCCTACTATCGCCACAGATGTGGCGGGACGGAAATCATAAGAGAAATGACTGACAACAACTTTCTTTCGCTCATCGGGATATGAATAACTCACATCCTGAAGACGGATGCCGCAAGCACGCTGCAAAGGTATAGAAGCATCTGCCTGCGACAGAGATTCCTCCTGTTCGGTATTTTCAATCTCTACCAACCGGTCTACACTCGCTGATGCATGAATCAGCTGGGGAATCATGCCCAAGAGCGACATGATAGGACTCTGTATCTGACCCACCAACTGCAGAAAGGCGGTCATCACACCAAAGGTTATCAACCCGTTCTTGAGTTGGATGGCGCCATAGACAAAGGCTCCGAAATAGCCGTAACTGAAGGTGAAAGCCAGGAGCAGACGGGATATCAACGTAAAACGGATACGACGGCGGACCAGATGATGCAAACGCTGCTGCATGCTGCCTACCCTACCGGAAACCGTGCTCTCTGCCTGCAAGGTCTTGATGGTGAGTTCATGTTCTACCGTCTCCTGAATCATCATTTGTATGCTGCTCTCCTCCTCGCGTATCGCCAGCGTCATCTTCTTGAGTCGGCTGCCGAGATACTTGGCACAGACTGCAACCACCGGTGTCAGTACCAGAAGGCTCCATGCCAGAATGGAATCGATAGAACGCATCAGGAAGAAGGCACCGAAGAGCTGCACCAGGGTGACTACGATTGTGGGCAGGATATCCGTAACTACCGAAGAGGCTGATGAGAGATCGCGCTCCAAACGCTGGCTGATGTCGCCGGAAAGCATATCAGAAGCAGGCTTTCCGGAACCAGCCTCAGCCTGATGCTTAACGGCATAGAGTTTCCTGCCCAGCACAAACCGGAAGAGGCGGCTACGCATATCATTCTGGAGGATAACCTCGGTGATGCCGGAAAGATAGAATACCAGCTGGCGAAGGGCTATCAGCAGGGCGATGACTGAAAAAAGCACGATGGTTTCGCGCAGCACATTGCCACGCCAGATCACCACATCGATGAACCGGCGACACAGCCAGACGAGCCACAAACCTAATGCTACCTGCAGAAGACCGGCGATGATGCGCAACAGCAAACGTCCCCGGACAGCAGACATCTGGCGAAAAAACCATAGTGCATACTTCCTCATACCAGTCCCTCTTTCTGCCACTGGGCAATAATCGCCTCGCAGTCTTTTTCTGCCTGAGCCATGACGACATCATACTCATCGCACAGAGCCTGAGCCAACGAAGCTGCCGTAAATTCGCCCTGTTTTTCAGCCGTCTTCCAGAGAAAGGCGGCAGTTTCATTGAGACTGATCAACTTGGTAAAGTCTACAGCCTGCATACCTTCGGCTGTTACCACATACTCACCGCAAATTTCGCGGAGCTTGAAATCTTTCTTGATCTTCATTGTATCTTGTTTTTTAGTTTTTATATGATAAACGGATATAGAGCTTGATTATTTTAAGCAAGACCCTACGCACAGGCCTCAACCTCTGCCATCTGTACCAGTTTCTGAGCGCTTTCTGCGAGATGAGACTCTTACGGCTGCCGTCGGGACAGATGACAGCATGCGCCTTCGCAATGACATCCTTGCGCAGGCAATGCTCCTTAAAACCGAGATTTCCATCACCCGTCAGCACGATACGGCAATCATCTGCAGAAAAGGATGCGGGGGAAGCTGCTCCTGCAACAGGCTCTATCCCGATGATGCGATGCACCACCGGATAGCCTTCTTCTACCCTCGCCATCACAATATCGCCCACCTTCAACTCGCCTTCTACCGGATAGAATTCTACGCAATCTCTATCACCTACGATAAAGGGAAGCATGCTGGTTCCTTTGACCGGAAACTTGACAGGACGACCTTCACGGATGAATTGCTCGAGCGCGGCTATTGCCTTATATTTTGAATCGGATGTATTCATCTTTCTATTGTACGATTGTTTTTTACCCGACGGTTGGTTTTACTGACTGATGGTCTGACTGCAAAGGAGAGCTGCATCGGCATCAGGCAGACAGTCGAGCTGATAAAGCCGGGTAGCCCCGATCAGCTTCTCTATCGTTTGATGCTGGCCATCTGCAATTTCCTTCTCCCATGCCTTGCCGGAGACAGAAGTCTTGATAGACACATAAGACTCTATGACGGTCTGTTTTCTGATTTTATTCTCTGGTGCCTGGCGCAATTGGACAATTGCCCCTATCGGATATTCCTCGTTCTTATAGCAAGGTGTCTTTCCGCTCCAAGGCGAGCCACTCACCATGGGCGTTCCTTCGTGCGATATATGTACCACCGGGTTATCATCATTGAGCAGTCGGGTGCCCTCGATATGTTTGAGCCACAGTCCGGAATGCGTACTCTTGCCCGTTCCGCTCTTGCCCAGGAAGAGATAAGCCTTTCCATCCTTTACTATGGTAGAAGAATGAAACAGGAGTGTATCTCCGGTTGCCGAACGCATGGCATAGAGCAGCATCAGCGAGGTGTCAACGGTTGCCTTGAGGGATCCGAAAGCCGACTTCTGGCTGAAGGTGCCAGCAGGAACCAGAAGACTGGAATGCTGATAATCATAACCTGTAACCAGTATCGATTTCATATCAGTCATTGCCATCAGGAACGCCTTCTGCTTCTCTCCCAGACTACCACTGATAATGAGCTGTCCCTCCTCATCCTGTCTGCATTCCTCCTTGAAACCGGCAGGTTTCCTCATCTCTTCCCCGCTTTCTGACAAGGTAAGCGTGAAGGAGGTTCGGGCAGCAGATGCAACCTGCTCTTCGCATTCAAACGCCTGATAAGCCTCCAGTAAAACTGCCATCATATCCTGAGAGGAATCAGGATAAGAAAGGCTGAACCCGACATGGGCTACCTGATAATGCTTTATAATAGATTCCATTATTCTGTAATTTCATTTATGCTCCCTATAAGGAACGGTTCAAGTTTTTCATTACTGCAACAAAGGCTCAGAGGCCTCATTGTCTGCAATTTCGCAACAAAAATACGATTTTTATCTGAGAAAGCCAAATCTTTCTCTATCTTTCTTCAAATTACTGAAGTTTTGCAGATGGAAATCGGCGCACAAAAAAAGAGATGAAGCAAAATCTACGTTGCTTCATCTCTTTTTATATGATCTCATATTCAGTATCTTACTGCATATCGTAAACCACCTGCATGAGTTTCTTGCCCAGTTCATCAGCCTGCTCCATGGTAGAGGCCTCGCTATATACGCGGATGATAGGCTCGGTATTACTCTTGCGGAGGTGAACCCACTTGTCAGGGAAATCGAGCTTGACGCCATCGATATCTGTTACGGTGACATCCTTCTCCTTACCATACATCTCCTTAACCTTCACGAGGATAGCATCTACATCGGTAGATAGAGTCAGGTCGATGCGGTTCTTGGCGATGAAATAGTTAGGGAAGCTGGCACGGAGCTCGCTCACCTTGCAGCCCTTGTGAGCCAGACTGCTCAGGAAGAGGGCGATACCAACGAGGGCATCACGACCGTAATGGCTCTCTGGATAGATAACTCCACCATTGCCTTCACCACCGATAACAGCGTGAACATCCTTCATCTTGGTAGTTACATTCACCTCGCCTACAGCAGCTGCGGTGTACTTGCCACCATGCTTCTCTGTAACATCACGGAGGGCACGGGTAGATGAAAGGTTGCTGACGGTATTGCCTGGAGTCTTGCTCAACACGTAATCTGCCACACTTACCAAGGTATACTCTTCGCCAAACATCTTGCCATCTTCGCAGATGAAAGCCAGACGGTCAACATCAGGGTCTACAACGATACCCATATCGTAGCCACCCTTCTTCAACTCATCCATGATACCACCGAGGTTCTTCTCCAATGGCTCCGGATTATGAGCGAAGTCGCCTGTAGGCTCACCATTGAGGAAAGTATATGCTACACCGAGCGCATCCAGCAACTCTGGAAGTATAACGCCACCAACTGAGTTGATGGAATCTACACAAACCTTGAAGTGGGCATTCTTGATTGCTTCTACATCTACGAGCTTCAAAGCAAGTACGGAGTCGATATGGCGCTTGTTGAAGGTATTGTCTTCAGTATATTTTCCGAGATGATCCACATCCGCATAGTCGAAGTCTTCCTTCTCTGCGATACCCAGCACCTCGTTACCATTAGCTGCTGTGAGGAACTCACCCTTCTCGTTGAGGAGCTTGAGGGCATTCCACTGGCGTGGGTTGTGAGAAGCTGTGATGATGATACCGCCGGCGGCACCACTCATGGTAACAGCAAGTTCAGTGGTAGGAGTAGTAGCCAGACCGATGTTCAGCACATCGTAGCCCATACCCATGAGGGTTCCACAAACCACATTCTTTACCATCTCGCCAGAGATGCGCGCATCACGGCCTACAACGATGGTATTACTCTCAGAAGCACCGCTACGGCGAATGAAGGTAGCGTATGCTGAAGTGAACTTTACGATATCGAGCGGATTCAAAGTATCGCCCGCTGGACCGCCGATAGTACCGCGGATACCAGAAATTGACTTAATCAGTGTCATAAATATATCTTTCTCTTTTAATGTTTATCTTCCTTTCTGCAGAGTCATGTCGTAGACACATGCCTGCACACTGCCCGATGCCGATGTGGTACCGTAAGAGTGAGGTACGAGCAGGCGGACATGAGCGATGCGTTCATCATCAGTCTTCGGTCTGCCAATCTTAATCCAGGTGAATGGTATGAGCCAACCGCTAGGCACGGTAGAACTTACACTGCCATAATTGGATGAATTATATGTATTGGCCATCAGACTGGCTTTAGGATCAACGAAAGTACCGGTGAAAGTACCGGAAGTATTGGTAACTCTCATCTTATCTATATAATAGGAATAAGCAGGAACTTTGTTTGAAAGCGTGAGACACTTATCACTCATTTCTGCAGCATACGAAAGGTTATACTCATCAAAGCGGACCAATACATCTACCGATGTACCTTTCTTGATATAGTCGCCACATCCCTGGTCAATCACCTGCATGTAGATACCGTTACTGTTGAAAAGTACCCATTCGTTGTTGTTCTTTGCTGTATCTGTCAGTTTTTCATTATTTTTCCAACGTCTGTTGAACTCATCCTCGGAGATGACCTTAATATTTTCCTTACGCAAGAAAGAGCTGATAGAATCGAGCTCTCTGTCGCGCATGTCCTTATAAGTCTCACTATCATTGCATGCGGCAAACGATAAAACAGCCGCGAAAGCAATCATTGCAAACAAAAATTTCTTCATTCTTCTTTTTAAAATCTGATTTATTGGGCAAAGGTACAAAAAAGATAAGACAACACCGAGAGGAATAGGTTGATTTTATTATTATTTATCACTTATTATCATCCTATTGCCTCAAAACGGGGTTGTTTTCTGCCTTTTTCGTCATTTCTCAGGAAAAAATCGGCTACTTCAGCATATCGGCGTATGCCAGGATAGCCTTCAGTGCTATCTGCTCCGCCTCCTGTATGCTGCAATGCAATTTGCCGCCAGAAGCATTGCGATGACCGCCACCATTGAAGAACTCGGCTGCCATCTTATTGCATGGGAAATCGTCTACCGAACGGAGACTTACCAATATGCGATTGTCTATATCTGTATCTTCACGAAGAGAAATGGAGAGTTTGTGACCCTTGATGGTAAGAGGTACGTTCACCAGTCCTTCCAGGTCGCCCTTGATAAAGTCATACTTCTTCAACTCTTTACGGGTCACGGTATAGAAACTGGCATGAAGTCCCTCTACTACCTGCAACTTTTCATTCATCAGATAGCCACGGAACCGGACTGCCGGAATGCGGGCATTATTGAAGACATTGCGGTAAATCTTATCCTTGTCGATGTTCTTGGTAAGCAGCAAGCAGATGATGTAATAGATATAAGGCTGGGTAGAATTATAGGTGAAACCGCCCGTATCGGTCATCATGCCGCAATAGATGCAGGTAGCCCAGGTCTGATCCATCTGTGGGAAACCTCCCAACTGCCAGACAACACGGAATATCAGGTCGCTGGCACTGCTGGCATGTGGCTGCGAAACCAGCAGCTTAGCCTCAAGATTAGGAGCCAGATGGTGGTCGATGATGACACGCTGAGTCTTGCAACCCAACAATACATGGTCCATCTCATCAAGACGTCCCTCACTGCTAAAGTCAACACAGCATACCAGGTCGGCTTCATCGAAAGCTCGCTGCACCAGTTCAGGCTGTCTGTCATATCGCAGGATACCTGCAGCTCCAGGCAACCAGGAAATAGAATCCGGTATCATATCCGGCACACAAATGTCAACTTTCTTGCCCAAAGAGCGAAGATAACCAGCCCATCCCAAAGAAGAGCCGATGGCATCACCGTCTGGCGACTTATGTGCACAGACGACAATACGATGAGAAGCCGCTATCGTCTCTCGGAGAATAGCGGCTTCCTGATCTGTCAATATATTAATGTTTATATCCATCACATTAAATTAGAAGAGCTTGTTTGGATAAACACCCTCATCGATAAGATACTGGATCTTATCAACAACACTCTGGCGGTCGGCTGCATAAGTTACACCAAACCACTTGCTGGTAGTATCGAGCACCTTAACAGTAGCTGTACCCTCATTGATGAGCTTGTTGACCATCAATGGGATGAAGAACTCAGCCTTCTTGTTTTCCATATTCTTAGGATCACTCAAGAACTCCTTGAAGTACTCCTCACTATGCTGGAAGTAATCAGGTGTGAAGCCCCAAACGTTCATGGAAACAGGAGTATTGTCGCCTACAGCAACCCACTCGCCCTGCTCGTCCTTGTAAGATACCTTACCGTCGATACGCATGATCTCGGTACGCTCTACACAGGTTGTCAAGTTCTCATCAGCATCCTTAGAGCAGATGCCGCGAGCTACGGTACCATTCTCACTCAAGGTATTACCTACACGGAAACCTACCATGGCGTAACGGTTCTTGCTGCCCTCTGGAAGTTCAGAGAGGAACTTGCCGATTACCATGAAGCAATCGCGGTTGTAGAAGTCATCGCAGTTGATTACGCAGAAAGGTTCCTTGATGATATCCTTTGCCATCAGGACAGCATGGTTTGTACCCCATGGTTTCTCACGACCTTCTGGAACTGAGAATCCCTCTGGGAGAGCATCCAATGCCTGGAAGCAAAGTTCTGCAGGAATATGGCCCTCATACTTTGAAAGAATCTTCTCACGGAACTGATCTTCGAAGTCCTTGCGGATAACGAATACGATCTTTCCGAAACCAGCCTGAATAGCATCATAGATGCTGTAGTCCATGATAGTCTCACCATTAGGACCCAGACCATCAAGCTGTTTCAAACCACCATAACGGCTACCCATACCGGCAGCCAGAAGCAATAACGTAGGTTTCATTTTGTCTATACTTTTATTTATTAATAGTTGATATAGTTATTTAAAAAATAACGATGCAAAAGTAACAAAAAAAATGCAGTTAACCGCAAGTTTTCCTACTTTTTTTTTGATTAATATCAATTTTTGTTCTTTTATGCACTATCTGTAACACATATCAGACTTATTTCCGGACACATCTCCCAGTCTAAACCTAGAAAGGATAACCCACAGCGAAATGCAGACTCTGGGCATCCTTGAACCGTCGGATGTTATAGATGCCATTCTTGCCGGTATCGTAAGGAACGTGCAGACCGATACCCCAGTCGACACGTATCACAAACATACCCATGTCATAACGCACACCGACACCGGTGCCTACCGCCAACTGCCGGAAAAACTTGTCTACATCAAACTTGCCGAGCGGACTGTACTCATGGTTGCGTAAGGTCCACACATTACCTGCATCCAGGAAAAGAGCTCCATAGAGATCGCCCCATACCTTCTGACGGTATTCCAGATTCATCAGATACTTGATGTCGCCCGTCTGGTCGATATACGAATACTTGCTGTTGGTAGGCTGGTATCTGCCCGGTCCGATACTCCGCACATTAAAGGCTCGCACACTGTTGGCACCACCGATATAGAACTGCTCATAATAAGGAGCATTCTCGGCATTGCCATAACTCCAGATAATGCCGGCATTGACATGTCCCACCAGCGTACCATCCTGGGTGATACGCCAATATTTCACGAAATCAGTCTCCAGTTTCAGAAACTGAGCAAACGGATTCTTGAACATCTTCTTGTCTTTCTCATTCCATCCCTTTCCGGCCGCCATGTAACCGAGCGAAAGGATATTGGCTGCCTCGCTGATGGTGGTTGACCAGGTGATAGGATGGCGGTAACGGCGCGGACTGCGATAAGTATAGGTGTAACTCATCTTAGGCACAAACTGGTCGCGCATCGATATCTGAAGATAAGGATGCAGGGCGAGGATGCTATCGAATGCGGCAGTGCGGCTGTTCATAAACTCATAAGAGAGAATCAGCGGACTGAAAGAATGCTGATGCTGGTAAGAGGTAGACCACGCATAGGTTAACTCGCCCGCTGCCACATGACGTCGGAAATAGCTGGCTCTGTTCAGCACATTCATCGAAGCCTTGATGGTAGTAGTTGGCACACCCCGATATTTGGTAGGCATATGCCCGGCACGGTATCTGCGCTCATTCTGCTCCATCGTTCTGAACATATTCCAAGGCGTGATGATGCGAGGGAACTCTACGGAAACATCCGATCCGTATTCATAGGAATTGATGCGGGTAGAACCTCCACCAGCCTGACTGATGGTTTGCCACTCATGCGAACCATGCAGGTTGACAGTAAGTTTCTCGCCTCCATGAAAAGCATTGCGCTTGGTAAGACCCACTACCAACTCCGGTCCTACTCTACCGGTCGTTTTACCGCGGGCATTTGCCTCGACATAGAAATCGTATGGCTTGTCGAATACCAGATCGATATTGGCATCCAAGGTATCACGATATACTACATTGCCCAGACTATCTAAGGTCTGCACCGAACGGGGAGTGAACTGGATGCTGGAATAGCTGAAGAGTCCCATCTCCTGGAGTCCGGTCTTGGCACGTTCCTCGGTACGTACCCGATACAGTTCACGGGGACGCAGGCGCAGACTCTGCAAAACGATGCCCGGACGTATCGGCATCTTTCTTCCATTATAATGGAAACTCAGATAGCTGCGCATAAAGGAATCCTTCAACTCCTCCATATACTGCTTTCTGAAATTAACATGAATCTTTCCGATATACCACTGTCGGGTAGCCCTATCGTCCACGCTGTCTGCCATCATCAGCCGCAACTGCACCTTGCCGGGCACATTCACGGTATCGGCAAGATAAGAAGCATAACTATTCTGATAGAAATAATAGCCCCTGTTGCGGAACAGACGGGTGATACGCTGACGTTCCGATTCCATGTTGGAGACATTGAAAGGACTCCCCTTCCGTATGAGCGCCTTGTTCATGGAAGCATCTATAAACTGCTTGCTCTTGGCTGGGAAGTTGAGATAAGCCATAGAATCAAGCGTCCAGAGATGACCGAAGTCTACCTGATAGGCAACCTTCGCCTTCTTCGGATTGCTCTGTGTCAGCACATCATAAGTCACCTTACCGTTAAAATACCCATATTTATCGAGCTGATGCTCGGCTACCTGGGCACGGAGCTGCGGATTCACATTCGCCATCAGCTTAGGTTTGGAACCGAATACCTTGGTTATCCACTTAGCCAGTGCTCCATCCGACTGAGAGAAAGCATTCCATATCCACAGGCGCACAGGGAACGGCGTGCGGTAATAGCTGCTCCCGAACAAGGCACCGTTCGGAGCCGAAGCCAGGGCATACTCCATCTCGGTGATGGTAGAATCAGCATAAGCTCCCTTCTCGTAGTTCTTATACTCGATAGGTACCAGACCCGTAAACAGCTGCTCGTCTTCTTTCAGTGCACTGGTTGAAGAGCAACCCGTTATGAGCTGCCCCGACAACATCAGCAATGCTGCCACATATATAATAAGGTATAACCTGTTCTGCTGTTTCATATCGCTCATTACTTTTCGTTAAGTTTCAATGGGTCAAAGTCCTTTGTTCTGGATTTCTCCATCGTATCCTTCTTTTCGTTCGTACTCTTCTTCACCGCAGGATTCTTCTCCATTGGGGCTGCAGGAATCTGCTGCTTATCGGTCTTGAAACGGAAGATGTCCTTGAAATGCTGCAACTTTCTCTGCCATTTGAAACCGACACCATACTCACCTATCAAACCTTCGAGCCAATCGTAGGTATTGTTGTTGTAGAAGGCACGGATATATTGGCTCGCACCTTCGTTGAGCCGGTACTGCAATTCGATATTGTTGAAGAATACATCATCATTGTTGGCTGCATTCTCCATTTCTGCACCGGTAGAAACCTTGCCGCCCACACTGAAACTCAAGCGGTTGTTGAAGAACCGTTTGGCAAACTTAAAGTTGTAATCGGTGTGCATGCCACCTGCTGCATTGGTGGAGTTATCTACCGACATACCGACATCCACACCCACAGAACGCATCGCTGAACCTGCAATATTATTGATCTCTGAGTTGAGGAATGAGGTCAAGGCACTGTTCATGGAGAACGAATTGGTATTTCCGTTGGCAAGATACATGCCTGAAGCCAGCATCGTAATGGCTATCTTACCCCGCTCTTCAATACTCATCGTGTTCAGTTCATCCTGCAAGGTGGCATCGTTTGGTGAGGAAACGATAAACTGGATGCCTGGCTTATTCAATGTCTGCGAGAGTTTTACGCCACAAATGAAATCCACCGAGCGGCCGGTTCCCTGTCCCTCGTTTACCGTTGTCCTGACATTCTCTGTTGCCGTGATGTTCAGGGTCGGGTTGAACGGATCGCCGTTAAACTCTATGTAGCTGCCGTCCTGGATATCAAACGTCTTGAGCGGAATGATAGGCAGCGAATATTTCATCTTGCCATTGTTCAGGGTATACTTGCCCGTGATGCCGATGCCATCAACCGAATTGTAAGTCATCGTCAGATCACCACCGCCCATCAGGTCGATGTAGTTGGTCTGGTCGGCATTCAAAGCACAGAGGATATGAGCCGACTCGTCTATCGACATGCCCAACATCATGTTCAATCCTTCCAGTGCCGGACGCTCGACAACGACAGGCTTGCCACTCTTGAAATTCGTAAACTTCACCAGCTCATCGAGCTGCGTATCAGTAGTCAGTTCCGATTCTTTCAGCACATACGTCATATCCGTATTGCCGAGGACATCCAGCTTACCCTGCATCTTCAGATTGCTTACCGGTCCGCGCATCGCTCCAAAGAAGTTGACATACGCCTTGCCGAAAGCCTCGGAACGGGCATTCTCCTTGGCATCAATCAGCAGGAAGTTCTGTGCTCTCATCCGGATATCGAGCATCATTTTCTCTATATTCGTAAAGTCGAGACTGCCCTGGATATTGAGCGGACTCTCATTGTTGGCATACATCATGAAGTTTTCGAAGAGCAACTTGCTGTCTATGATACGGACAGGATCGTTGGCAAAACGCATCGTGATGCCATACGGCACACTGACGAGATAAGCCGAATCCAGATATACTTCGCCCTCTACATCCAACTGGCTCAAGGCTCCCTTCAAACTCAGTTTTCCTTCGCCATATCCCTTCAGCCCCATAATCTGGTCAGGAACAAAACCGTTGACAAAATGCAGAGGCAACTTCTCCATACCCACTTCGGCATCGAGATAACCGTTTCCTTCCGACTTGTAAGTACCCTTTACGGTAGCTACTTCTTCGCCATCATAATTGAGGAAACCATCTACATAATGAGAACCGTCGCTCTTTGGCATGTAAACGAATTCAGTACCGACATCTCCCATCGGACACTTTTCGTAAACCATATTGTCGATGTTCAGATTAGAAGAAACCGAGAGTTCATCCTTGGTCTGGATAATATGGAAGTCGCCGTCAAGAATACCCGAGATGTCAGGCATATAAGGAATCACGCTGAGCACTTTATCCAGATTAAACTGGCTCATGCTCACCGTAAGATCCTGCAGCGCTTCTTCGTTTTCATCATTGCTGTATATGCGGATACCCATGCCATTGGCTGCCTTCAGAATCAGATTGGCTGAAACACGGTCGTCATTGCCCAACATCAGATAGTTGTCATCGTTGGCAGTAAACTTCTTGTACCCCAGGACAGGATGGGTATCGATGAGCGAAATCTTCACGCCGTTTTCCAGCAACAGCGCCTCCAGACCCACATCTACACCCAATCTGTTTTTGGCATCATAGATGCGGGCATCGATATTGGAACCCTTCTCCTGCAGTTCGCCCTCTACCTGTGCACGGAACACATACTGAGGATTATGCTTGTTGTTCTGAACACGTGCTGCATAGCGGATGGTATCGCCCTCAGTCTTCACCAAGGCACGGATCGTATCCAACTGCATGCCACTCGCTACCAGTGAATCGATGTTGAGATAACCATTGACACCTGTTACAGGCGACATGGTCATCTTCATATCCACCGCCTTGAAATCATAACCGCAGTAAGCGATGAAACGGGAAATGAAATTGTCCTTTCCTGTGGTAAGATAAACATGACCGAAAGGGAACTGACTGCGAATCTTCACCTGGTCGATATGATGGTTCCTAAGCTGATGAGCCAATTCTTTCTGCAATCCGGAAAAACGGCTCACCAACTGCTTATAGCCTCCGTGTACATCCATGTTGAGATGGAAGTCGCCGCAATCGATGACTGCGTGCGTGGTATCTCTGCGGGTAAAGACATCAGCGTCAACATCCACCGGACGGTAATTCTTTTCTGCCGTACGAACCGTAATATCACTCATCGAAGCCATGATGTCGTGACTGTCCTTCAGGTCGGACCTGATATCCATGTGACCGCAGAGCGACAGGCGCATCGGTGCCTTCGTTACCTCTAACGAATAAAGATTCACATCGCGGACATCTGCCACCAGGGTAGCCTCCAGTTTCTTGGAATTCGTAAGTGCATCAAGGCTGACGAGTCCCGTAAGATACTGGTTCTTGCTGTCGATATCGGCATGCACCTTACCATTAGCAACGTGAGCCACTGCCAATACATGATCCAGTTTGTATTTGCCATACTGAATCCGGTTTACCTGTGCCTTAGCCTGCAATCGGGTACGAGGAGAGAGGACATCAGTTCCCACACCCTTCGCCTCCAATGAGCCGGTGAAAGAATGCAAATCCTGTTTTGGCAGGAAATGCTTTGCCAGGATGTTGTGCGCCTGAATCTTAGCCTGATAAGCCAGACGGTTCATATCGATACTGCCGTCTTTCCGGGTCTTCACATCTATCTTGGCATCTACCCTCATCCTGCCACGACCTTCGGTAATGGCGAGTCGGGTAGCATATCTGGAGCCGTCTGCCTGAATGTTACCACGGATTCCGATACCGCTAGGCACACGTATCTCCTGCATCAGAGAAGGGTCAAGCATGGCGGTAATGAAATCCAGATGATAGGTACGGGCGTTCAGATCTACATTTGCCTTCAGACGGTTCATATCCGTCAGGTTACCCAATTTTCCATCAGCACTCAGTTCGAAGGCTGTAGGCAGCGACAGTTTCAAGCCCGAGAAAGATGCCTGCTGCATATTTCCCTTGAACGAACCTTCTATCTTCATCGGATAGAATGGCCATTTCTTCTTCATGGCGCTTGGGAAGGCATCGCCTGCAAAGAGGAACAGGTCTGAACGGCCCAAAGCTCCCTTCAGCTGTGCCATCAACTTGCCAGGTTTCACCTCATCAAAGGCATTCATATCCATATCCACCGTTGCCTGCAACTGGGAGTATGGGGTACGGAGACAGATATCAGGCAACTGCAGTTTCACGGAATCCATCACAAATCTGCCATAGAGCTGGTCTACCTGCAAACCGCTTTTCTCCTTAAACTGAGCTTCACGAATCTTGACATCTATCTTCGAATCGCAATAATAGAAAGAGTCTGCCTTTAAAGTCAGGGCCGCCAGGGCGATATGGTTAAAGTCCATGCCCGATACCGGACGGATATAGTTCTGGTCATAGTTCACCTTGCCCTTCTTCCAGTCAAGATGACCTATCTGATAAAGTCCTTTATAAAGGTCGAGATAGGTAGTCTGCGCCACCGCATCTCCAAAATAAGCATTCACCTGGAGGGTATCTCCAGGCATGTGTAATACGAAATCAGTGTTCTTCAGTTTCAGTTTTTCGATATTCACCTTCCAGAAATTGGTACTAGGCGTAGTATCCGGCGGCACAGTATCGCTCAGTTCTACCGAGAGTCGGGCATCAGCCAACAGGGCATGATTCACCCTCACCTTCTCCTTTCCGAGGTCAATGCCATGAGCCTTCAGGCGCAGATTACCTACATTGCCCTTGATTCTGGCTTCGTGAATAAAATTAGTGGTATTCACCTTCATCTGGGTGAAATTGAGTTCATCCACCATGACTTGACTTTCGAAAAGAGGCAACAACTGTACGTCTACCACTATCTTCTGGATGTCGGCAACGGTATCTCTCTTATTTCTTAAAGCCAAGTTTGGGGAATTCTTGAGTGAGTCGATTGGCTGAAGTACCTTTACGCCTTCCACTCCCAGTTTCAGAGGGAAGACGAGGCGTACTTGCTTTACCGAAATATCCATACCCGTCGACTCTGAGGCATAAGCAGCCACTTGCTTTACCGCCCAATTCTGAACAGGTGGCAGATAAAGCAGAATGGATAACAACAAGATGAGCACCAATGGAGTCAACACCGTGATTCCTGCCCATTTCGCATACCTCTTCATAAGCATGGATTTTTGAGTTAGTGTGCAATAGCCCGCCAAAGATTATCATCCGGCAGCGGAGCCTCTGCTACTATTGTTTCTTTAGACACAGGATGAACAAATTCTACTCTGTGTGAAAGGAGAGAAATACTGCCATCTGCATTGCTACGTGGAGAACCGTATTTCAGATCTCCCTTGATAGGACATCCCATCTTGGCAAGCTGGCATCTTATCTGATGATGACGACCCGTCATCAAGTTCACCTCCAGAAGTGTATAATGGTCTGTATGACCTATCACCTTATACTTCAATATCGCTTTCTTCGAGTTCTTCACCTCATGGTCGTAAGCATAGCTCTTATTCTGCTTTTCATTTCTTACAATCCAATGGGTGAGCGTAGCCTCAGGTTCCTTTGGCATGTTCTTCACGATTGCCCAATAGGTTTTGTGAACTTCGCCATCCCGGAACATATTGTTCAGACGGCTCAATGCCTTAGAAGTCTTGGCAAATACGACCAAACCCGAAACAGGACGGTCAAGGCGATGCACCACCCCGAGGAATACATTTCCCGGCTTGTGATACTTCTCCTTGATGTACTGTTTCACAGTCTCCGAGAGAGGTTCGTCGCCGGTCTTGTCGCCCTGTACGATTTCGCCACTTCTCTTAGAGACTATGATTATATGGTTGTCTTCGTAAACTACCTGCATGTTTTATCAACAAAACGTTGCCGAGAGATTACATGTTCATACCACCGTCGATCTGAATAACCTGACCGCTTACATAGCTAGACAAGTCGGAAGCGAGGAAGAGACAAACATTTGCGATATCCTCAGTCTGACCACCACGACGCAATGGAATCTTCTGCATCCAATCCTTGCGGATTTCCTCAGGCAACTGTGCAGTCATTGCAGTCTCGATGAAACCAGGAGCTACCGCATTAGCGCGTACGCCCTTAGGACCCAACTCCTGAGCGATAGACTTAGCCAAAGCAATCATACCAGCCTTAGAAGCTGCATAGTTGCACTGACCTGCATTACCATGAACACCTACTACAGAAGCCATGTTGATGATAGAACCACCACGCTGACGAAGCATGATTGGAGAGCAAGCATGAATGAAGTTGAAGGCTGACTTCAAGTTTACATTCAGAACAGCATCCCACTGAGCCTCGCTCATACGGAGCATCAAACCGTCCTTGGTGATACCTGCATTGTTAACCAGGATATCGATAGAACCGAAGTCCTCATGAATCTGCTTAACTGTCTTCTGTGTCTCCTCGAAATCTGCTGCATTACCAGCATAAGCACGACAGGTTACACCAAGAGCCTCAATCTCCTTACGAGTAGCTTCCAAACCGGCAGCCATATCGTCGTTGAGTACGAGGTCTGTAAATGCGATGTTAGCGCCTTCAGAGGCGAACTTCATAGCGACAGCCTTACCGATGCCGCGAGCAGCACCTGTTACAAGGGCTGTTTTACCACTTAATAATCCCATTTCTTTCTTATTTAATTAATTATCAATTAGTTACGTTTTTTCTATCTTTTATCTAGAGTTTCAAGCCCGACTTTCCCAAGGCACCATAAACCACCTTGGCAACCAGAGGTTTGCTCGACTCCACATTCATGCCATGGCCCAAACGTCCATAGATAAATGGAACCTCGAGACCTTTGATACAATAGTGAGTAATATCGGCCACCAGATCGATGTTATCAATATCAAACTCACCGTCTTCTCTTCCTTCGGCATAAATCCTTCTGAGAATCTCTATTTCGTCTTCATCGAAGTTTTTTCTCGCCTTCTCAACCATCCAGATGTTACGGAAGAACTCAGCACGGAGGTTACCGTTTCTTACAACCGTTTCCTTGATCATACTGAGGTGAGTATAGATAAGCTCGATGATTTTATCCTGTGGACGCATCTTGCAATTAGCAACCTCGTCCAACTTGTCCGAAAGACGCTCCAACTCT
Source organism: Segatella copri DSM 18205 (assembly GCF_025151535.1). Taxonomy (NCBI): domain Bacteria; kingdom Pseudomonadati; phylum Bacteroidota; class Bacteroidia; order Bacteroidales; family Prevotellaceae; genus Segatella; species Segatella copri. Next base: position 68,089 of record NZ_CP102288.1, on the reverse strand, counting down.
GATTCTATCACCGCGTAATAGACATCCTCCTTCCTACTGAAATAAGTATAAAGCGTACGTCTTCCCTTACCAGAAGCTACAGCAATATCATTCATTGTAGTATTTGCTATACCATTCTTGGCAAAGAGTTGTCGTGCGACATCTACCAGTTTTTGTCTTGTTTTGGATACTGACATATTGAAGCCCTTCCTTTTTTATTAATTGCACATAAAATATTATTGTGCAAAAGTAGCACTTTAATTCGAATTAAACAAATATTTAATGTTAAATTAATAAATTAGGGCACAAAAAAATCGGATAAGATGTTGTTGACCAACTTCTTACCCGATCATTGTTGCGGCGGCAGGACTCGAACATGCGACCTCCAGGTTATGAGCCTGGCGAGCTACCAACTGCTCCACACCGCGATATAATCAACTCATTTCTGAATTGCGAGTGCAAAGGTACGACTTTTTTCCGACCCTACCAAACATTTTGTCAGAAATCTGCATATATTTAACAGTTATTAAACAGAATAGCAACAAAACGTACATAAAAGAGGCGAAAACGAGTAAAAAGCAAGCCCGATTGCTCTTTTTCAGAACAATCG